>CBDCHC010000001.1:0-202553 GCA_965217075.1 Gammaproteobacteria bacterium
CCAAGACCAACAATATCACATTGTGCATGAGTAGCATAACCTTGAAAATTACGATATAAATTTCCTTGTTTTTGCGCAATAGCAAGTGAATCTGTAGGTAAGGCAAAATGATCCATACCAATATAAATATAACCTTGCGCAAGTAAAAAATTAATTGAGTATTTAAGAATTGCTAATTTTTCATTTGCTGTTGGTAGCTCTAAAATATTAATACGTCTTTGTGGTTTAAATAATTTTGGCAAATGTGCATAATTAAATAAAGAAATACGTTCAGGATTGAGATCTATTACTTGCTCTAATGTGTTTTTAAAGGTAATTACTGATTGCTTTGGTAGACCGTAAATTAAATCAATACTAATAGATTTAAAGCCATTTCCTCTAGCACTATTAATTACTTCTTTAGTTTGTTTAAAGCTTTGAATGCGATTAACAGCTTGTTGTACAGTAAAATTAAAATCTTGTACGCCCAAGCTAATGCGATTAAAACGCGCTTTTACTAATACTTTAATAGTTGTATTATTTACTCCTCTAGGATCAATTTCTATACTATATTCACCATCGTCTACAAAATTAAAAGAACTTTGTAGTTTATTACTTAAACTTAGAATCTCTGTATTTGATAAAAAAGTAGGTGTGCCACCACCAAAATGCATTTGTTTAACTTTACGTGTATGATCAAATAATATACTTTGCATATCAATCTCTGTAAATAATCTATTAAGATATTGTTTTGCTTTAGTCCTGTCTTTGGTAACTACTTTATTACAAGCACAATAAAAACACACAGTATCACAAAATGGAATATGGCAATATAAAGATATATCCTGTTGACGATTATTACTAATTAAAACATGTTTTTCATAATCTTTTGGTGTAAATAATTTAAAGTTATTAGCTGTTGGATAAGAGGTATATCTAGGACCAGATCGATTATATTTTTTAATTAAATCTAAATTAAATAAATTATAAATTTCATTTTTTAAATTTGTTTTTTGTTGATTTTTAGTCATAAAAAAATATTTTATAAATAATACATATTATTTTAACGAATTAAAACACTATATTTATTTATATAAAAATATATCAATTAATTTTTACAAAAGCATCTTTGTAACGTAAATCAATAATAGTTTTTTTAGTTATCATAAGTTTATAATAAATATTTTTTAATTTTTTTAATCTTATAAATTTATTAGGCATAGCAACTATAATTTTAGCGCCATTATTTAAAACAATAGTATCTATTTTATTATTATTTATAATTTTTTTAATTTTAATACCTAATATATTAAAATACTTTTTACTGTTATTATAAGTTATTATTGCTTGGCTTTTATTGCTGATAATGTAATACTTGTTATTTTTGATTGTTTTATTAATAATTATTAGTCTGCCTGTTTTAGTAATATATCCCTTGGTCTTATTGTTATCGCTTAAGTAATTAGCCACTATTTCAAAATTAGTTATAGTTATATTTATACTGTTTAATTTTCTATTTATTTTTAATTTTTTAATAAATTTAAATGAATGCAGAATATCATTTTTTATTTGCCATAAATTAAGAAATATCTTATTTTTAACTAAAGGCTTAACGTATAATTTTAATTGCTCAATATTAGTATAATTTTCATTAGCATAAACTATATTTATCTTATCTATATATAAAAAATTTATTGATTTATAAAAAATAAAAACTATTACTATAAATAATAATATTAGAGCTATTTTTTTTTGCAAAAATACAACTATTTTTTTAATATTATCAGTAATAATACCTTTTATATATCTTTGTTTTTTAGGCTTTAATATTTTAATTTTAGCCATTTAAGATTTTAACTATTAAATCATCAAAATCAATACCACACTCTTTTGCTGCCATAGGCACTATAGAATGAGTAGTTAAGCCCGGCACAGTGTTTACCTCTAATATATAAGTGCTATCATCTTTTATTATAAAATCCACTCTAGCCCAGTCTTTTATTTGCATAATTTTAGATATTTTTTTTGTAATTTTTATTAAATTATTTAAAATGCCATTAGATAGTACAGCAGGGCAAATATATTTTGTATCATTATTAATATATTTAGCATTATAATCGTAAAAACCGTTAGGAGTTACAATTTCAACTACTGGCAGTATTTGTTCTTTGAGAATAGAGACGCTATATTCTTTAGCTATTATCCATTGTTCAATAATAATATTATTATCATAACTAAAAGCCATAGATAGTGCTTTATTTATTTCACTTTTTCTACAAACTTTACTAATACCAATACTAGATCCTTGAGTAGTAGGTTTAACTGCCCAAGGTAGTGGAAAATTTATATCTGGAATATTGCAATTTTTATTTAAAATTATAGACTCTATTACTGGCAAATTATGCGTTAAACAAATTTCTTTAGTAATAGACTTGTCCATACAATTTTTAGATGTAGTAGCATTACTACCAGTATAATTAATATTTCTTTGCTCTAATTCTTTTTGAATAAAACCATCTTCTCCGCCTTTACCATGCAATGCAATAAATACTTTTTTTATATTATAACTCCATAATTTATCTAAATTATTACCATACCAATCAAATGATTGGCATGTCAAGCCTTTATTTTTAAGCGCCTTGAGCACAGCATTGCCGCTATTTAATGATACTTCTCTTTCATTAGAATTACCACCCATTAATACAATTATCAATCCTTTATTTTTTTTCATTTTTATTTAATAATTACAACTTCAGTTTCAAGTAGTATTTTATATTTTTTTAACACTATTTTTTGTATATGACTTATTAAATCTATTATATTTTGACTGCTAGCAGTACCAGTATTTATAATAAAATTTGCATGTTTAGATGATACACAAGCGCCTCCTATGCAAAAAGATTTAAGTTTACAATCTTCAATTAATTTAGCAGCAAAATTATCTACAGGATTTTTAAAAACACTACCGCAGTTAGCACTACCTATTGGTTGTCTTGCATATTTTTTATGCTTAATATCTATTATTGAATTATTATCAAAAATAAATTGTGCTGATAAAAAAAAATTCATCTTTAAATTTAGGGATAATTTTTCTATAATTTATTACAAAATCATTTTTATTTCTATTGTGAATATTGCCATTTTTATCCATAGTTTTTACTGCGATAACAAACTGCCATATTTCTTTATTAAAACAACCAGCATTCATTTGTAAAGCCCCTCCAACCGTACCTGGAATAACACTTATAAAATTTGCTCCATTTTGCTTATGTTGTCCAGCAAATTTAGATAATTTTGCAAGAGAAACACCTGACTGTGCTGAGATTATGTTATTAGCAACAGTGATTTTATTTAGTAGTTTAGTATGAATAACTATGCCGTCAAATCCTTTGTCTTTGACTAATAAATTACTGCCAAGACCAAGTAATAAAATCTCTTTATCGTTATCTTGTAAAATTTGTGTTAACTCTTGATAGTTATCAGTTAAATATATTTTGCTATACCCGCCAACTCTAAAAGTAGTATATTTTCTTAACTCTTCAATTATTATTTGCATATTTATAAATAAATTTATTGCTTATATCGCCAACATCTCCAGCACCCATAGTAAGCAATATATCATTATGTTGACAAATATTTATAAAAATATTAATACTATCGATTAAATTTTTTGCCACTATTACTTTATTATTAGAGCGTGCTCTAATTAAATTTGCCAGTGAAGTAGAATTAATATTAGCTATTTCATGTTCTTTTGCACTATAAACTGGCAATAAAATTAATACTTTAATTTGGCTAAGTTCTTTAGCAAAATCATCAAATAAATCTTGTAATCTTGAATACCTATGCGGCTGAAAAATAACTACCAATCTATTATTTGCATATGCTTGTTCAAAAGTATTTACTACCATAGAAATGGCATTTGGGTGATGTGCGTAATCATCAAAAATAATTATATTTTTTCTACTTATAATAATACTTCCCTTATAATCCAATCTTCTCTTTATGCCAGAAAAATTTGCCAAAGCTTTAGCGATAATTTTTGTTGCTATTTTTAACTCTAAACAAATAGCAATAGCTGCTAAAGAGTTAAGTATATTATGTTTGCCAATTAAATTTAATTTCACTATAAAACTATGGTTTTTATTTATTAATAAAAATTCAGTAGTATTTTTTTTATAACAAATATTATTAGCCATGTAATCTGCTTTATTATTAATACCGTAACTAATAATTTGTCTATTTACTTTATTGATAATTTTCTTAATACCAGTATCGTCAACACACATTACACATAAACCATAAAAAGGTAAATTAGCTATAAATTTTATAAAAGCTTCTTGTAATTTCAGATAACTATTATCATAGGCAATTAGGTGATCTCTGTCAATATTAGTTACCACGCTTAGCATTGGTTGTAAATATAAAAAAGAAGCATCGCTTTCATCTGCTTCAGCTATTAAATAATTACTATCTCCTAATTTATTACTACTACCGTAGGTATGTAGAATACCACCAATAATATAAGTAGGATCTAATTTTGCTTGAGTTAAAATATGTGTTATTAAGCTAGTTGTTGTAGTTTTTCCGTGTGTACCGCTAATAGCAATACCAAAACGAAAACGCATAATTTCTGCTAACATTTCTGCTCTTGGAACTACAGGTATTTTATTATCTTTAGCGTATTCTAATTCAATATTATTATTATCAATAGCCGATGAATATACCACAGCATCAATATTAAATAAGTTTTTTATATTATGATGATAATAAATATTAACACCTAGTTCGCTAAGCCTTTTAGTATTATCGCTTATAGACAAATCAGAACCGCTAATTTTATAGCCCAAATTATATAACACCTCAGCTAAGCCGTTCATACCAGAGCCGCCAATACCAATAAAATGTATATTTTTTAATCTAAATTTAATATCTATCATTGTGCTATTTTATAATAGCTGGCGAACTAAATAGAATTATTAAAATTAATTACATTAAAATGATTGTGTTTTATTTTTATTAAGATTTTATATGTATAGGTTTATATTTTTTTATTTAATCATATCTCTGACTCTTGCAGATAATAGTTATACATGTGATAATAAAAAAAATCTTTTTACTTTTCAAAAAAAGTATAGCACAAATAATAAAATAAATGCTAGTGCTAAGCATAGTTCTATTAAAGATAATATTTATTATTTAAATGGTGATGTAGAAATTATGCTAAAAAATTATATTATTAATGCTGATAATATTAATATTAATAAAAAGAAAAAAATAGCTCAAGCATCAGGTAATGTTAAATTACAATTACGTGATTTTTTATTAACAACAAATAATTTATCTATTAATGCCAGCGATATGTCATTTAAGGCTGATGATGCCAAATATAATTATTTAAAAACCGGAGAAAATGGTAAGGCAAAAAATATTAATCTTAATAACAATGTATTAATTCTTAAAGATGTTAGTTATTCATTATGCGCCATAAATAAAAAACAGGATTGGCAAATCAAAGCCAGTGAAATTATTCTGGATAAAAAAAATAACAAGGGCAAAATAAAACATGTTAGATTTAATTTTTTTGATATTCCTATCTTTTATTTTCCAGTTTTTTATTGGGCGTTAGAGGGTAGGACTACTGGTATTTTATTGCCAGGACTTAGTAATTATAGTAATAACAAAGATAGTGGTTATGAGTTAAAGATACCTTACTACTTTAATATAGCACCTGATAAAGATTTGCTTTTAACTGCTAAATATTTATCTAGTAGAGGATTAGGAATTAATAGTTTATATAGGCAGTTATTAGCTAAAAATAAAGCCGATGGTTATTTAGAAAGTGATATTAGATTAATTAAAGATAAAATAAATAATAAAAAAAGGTGGCTTGGTAAAATAAAATTTAATAAAAAAATCACTGATAAGATAAAAATTAACTTAAATTTAAATAAAATATCTGATAAATTATATTTTGAAGAAATTGAAAATAGTGGCACAGATATTAGATATTTGTATTCTAATGCAACTCTATCATATAAAAATAATAATAACCAAACATCAGCTTATATAAGTGCTAACACTACACAAACTATAAATAATGGAGAAGACTATTATATAAAAGATTTAGATTTGTATGCTAAACAATCTTTTAAAAAATTTATTAATACTGATATAGTTTTTTCTACTGTAAAATTTTCTCATAAAGATAATTCTCGTCAAACAGGTATTAGAAGTTATGCTGATATAACTTTTAATAAAAAAATTACTAATTTAAATTATTGGTTAAATCCAAGTATAAATATTAATACTGCATACTATAATTTAGCAAATAATACTAATAAAAAACGCACTATTTATAGCTTTAAGTTAGATAGTAAATTATTTTTTATTAAAAAAATGTCATTATTTAATACTAAAATAAAACAAAACTTAGTGCCAGAAATTGCATATCTATATACTCCAAAAATAGATCAACAAACACTACCTAATTTTGATTCTGAACAGTTAATACTTAGTTATGATAATTTATTTTCTAATAGAGATTTCTCTAGCATAGATAGAATAAATGCAAAAAATAATATAGCTTTAGGGATTAGCTCTGATTTTATTGATGATGATAATGGTAATACTTATGCAACTTTAAAATTAGCTCGTTCGTTTAATATTAAAAATAATAATAAATCTAATATGCTATTAACTGCTAATTTTTTTATCAATAATATAACTATTAATAATACCATAGAATTTAATAATGTTATATTAGAGCAGCATAGCGTGATTGATTATAAAAAAAATGGCATTAAATTTGCTGGTATAGCTTATCACCATACTAAAAAAAATAACGATAAAAATATAGAAATATATGCTTCATACCCAATGCAAAATAATAACCATATATTTGGCACTATAAATAAATCGTTAGATACTAATAAAACTAATCGCATTACTTTTGGTTATACTTATAATTCTTGTTGTTTTTCTATTATAATAGCTCATTTTAAAAAATTACATACTCCAGATAATAGTTATAATAATCGTACTAGTATTAGACTAGTATTAAAGGGTTTTAGCTCTACTGGTAGGTCTTTTATTAAAAAAATTAAAAAAGAAATTCCTAATTATTTACCAAAATTATAAAATGATTATCAATGGCTTTCATGCAATTAACGGCGTACTTTTAAATAATAGCAACAATATTATTGAAATTTTTATCAATAAAGATAGAAATGATATACGTATCAATAACGTATTAACAAAAATTAAAAGAACTCAAATAACTCTACATAGAGTTTCTAAGGATAAATTAAATCAATTAACAAAAAATGCCAGTCACCAAGGAATTGCAGCAAGAATAATTAACAATAATATTGCAACCTTTAATGAGCTAAAAGATTTTATAAAAACAGAACAATTAAAGTTAATTTTAATTTTAGATGGTATTACTGACCCACATAATTTAGGAGCATGCTTACGTAGCGCTAATGCTTTTGCTGTTGATTGTGTTATTTTAACTAAAAATGGTAGCGCTGATTTTAATGAAATAGTTTATAAGAGTTCAACTGGGGCTGTTAGTAATTTAAAAATTTTTAAGGTAGTAAACTTAGTCCGTAGCATTAAATTATTACAACAAAATGATGTTTGGGTATTAGGCTTAGACGCTAATGCTACAAATGATATAAATAAACAAAATATTAATACTAAATTAGCAGTTATTATGGGTGCAGAAGGTAAGGGGCTAAGGAGATTAGTTAAAGAAAATTGCGATTATTTAGTAAAAATTCCAATTGATAATAATGTAGATAGTCTAAATGTTGCCGTAGCTACTGGTATTGCTCTATTTAGCATTAAAACAAATTTATAATATGTATAGGTTATTAATACTAATTTTTAATTTATTTAAAATTTGGCGTTTTATTTTAAGTAAAAAATTTAGAAAAGATTATATTGTTAAATTTAGAAAAATGAGTCTTACACGTAAATTTATAAAAATCTTTTTTATAATAATAACTCTTATTATAAATATAAGCGCATTATCTTTAATATTTCATTTGTTTACAGCTAAAGAAGATATAATAAAAATTAATAATACTGTTGATGTGTGTCATTATAAAGATAGTAGTTATAATTATGATATTTGTCAGTGTGATTACAATAATCAATTATATGATGATGAGTGTTTTTAAGAACATAGTTTTTATAAATTTTTATATTCTTTTAAAGCTAAAATAACACTACTTCCTATACTATCTAAGGTTTTTGCCATAAATACTCCAGATTTTTCTAATGCATTAATTTTATCAATTGCTTTACCGTTACCAGAATTTATTATGGCACCAGCATGCCCCATACGCTTACCTACAGGCGCTGATACCCCAGCAATATAAGCAATAACTGGTTTGGAGACATTATTTTTAATATAATGAGCTGCTTCTTCTTCAGCATTACCGCCAATCTCACCAATTAAAATAATAGCTTTAGTTTCTTTGTCTTTTTCAAATAAAGCCAAACAATCAATAAAATTCATACCAATAATAGGATCGCCACCAATACCTATGCAAGTACTTTGCCCTAAATTAATATCACTAGTTTGCTTTACTGCCTCATAAGTAAGAGTGCCAGAACGAGATATAATGCCAATATTGCCTTTTTTATGGATACTAACTGGCATAATTCCTACTCTACACTCATCTACAGTAATAATACCAGGGCAATTTGGGCCAATTAACTTTGATTTAGTGCCTGTTAAAGCTGCTACCACCTTTAACATATCTAAAATAGGAATACCTTCTGTAATACAAACAATAATTTCAATTTCTGCTTCAATTGCTTCAATAATACTATTTTTAGCAAATTGTGGTGGTACAAAAATCATTGACGCCATATTGTCACCACCTATAGTACGTTTTAATTCAGAAACTGTATTAAAAACCGGTTTATTTAAATGAGTTTGACCGCCTTTATTAGGAGTAACTCCTGCAATAAAATTACTACCATATAAAATAGATTGCTCTGAATGAAATGTACCTTGTTTGCCAGTAAATCCCTGGCAAATTACTTTAGTTTTTTTATTTATTAAAATACTCATTTAGTTAATCCTATTAATAATTTTGCTGCTAATGTTAAATTATTCTCACTAATAATATTAATATTTGCTGCATTTAATATTTTAAAGGCAATATCAGCATTAGTTCCTTCTAATCTAATAATTATAGGTATTTTTGGTTTGCTTTTTTTTACTGCTTCTACAATACCATTAGCAATTAAATCACAACGCACAATACCACCAAAAATATTAATAAAAATGGCCTTGGCTTTATTATTTTGCTGTATGAGTTCCAAGGCTTTAACTACTCTATCGCTATTAATATTACCGCCTACATCTAAAAAATTAAGAGGCTCTTTGCCATAATATTTAATTAAATCCATAGTTGCCATAGCTAAACCAGCTCCATTTACCATACAACCTACATCACCATCTAATTCCACATAACTCAAACCATATTTTTTTGCCACTAACTCTTTACTATTTTCCTGACTATCATCATGTAGTGCCTTAATATCTATATGTTTATAAAGCGCATTATCATCAAATTCCATTTTACAATCAAGCGCTATTAATTTACCATTACTTATAACTAACGGATTAATTTCTATTAAAGAAGCATCTTTATCAATAAAAATATCATATAATTTTAATAACATTAAACTAAACTCATTTTCATCTACCATTAATTTTTTTGCCATAATTATGGCTTGTTTTATTGTTAACCCAGTTTGAATATCAATTATCAATTTAATAATTTTTTTTGGATTATTTTGCGCCAACTGCTCAATATCAATCCCGCCTTCTTGTGTAGCAATAATAATTATCTTTTGAATATTTCTATCTACTAAAATACTTAAATATAACTCTTTATCTATTTTTACTAAAGATTCAAGTAATAATTTATTTACAGGCAAACCAGTAGCAGCAGTTTGTGTAGTAACAAGTTTATTGCCCAATAACTTAGCTGTTAGCATTTTAACTTTATTAATATTATCACAAATTATAACACCACCACTTTTTGCTCTTGCCCCACTATGAATCTGCGCCTTTAATGCCCAAGTATTACCACCTAAGATATTACAAGCATTATCTACATCATTAACATTATTAATAATAATTGATTTTGCTACAGTTATGTTATATTTTTTTAGTATTTCTTTGGCCTGATATTCATGTATATTCATCTATATTTATTTGGTAAAATAATTTGATTATATTTTAATATAATATTATGGCAACTTACTCAACAAATCAATTTAAAAACGGACTTAAATTAATAATTAATAATAATCCTTGCGTTATTATTAATAATGAAATTATAAAGCCAGGCAAAGGACAAGCTTTTAATAGAGTTAAATTTAAAGATTTAATTACTAATAAAGTTTTAGAAAAGACTTTTAAGTCTAGTGAAAGTGTTAAAGCTGCTGATGTATTAGAATTAGATATGCAGTATTTATATAATGATGGTAATAATTATATTTTTATGCATACAGATACTTTTGAACAATATGAAGTTAATAATATAATAATTACCGGTGCAATAGATTTCTTAGTAGAGCAGGATATATGTACTCTTATTTTATGGAATGATAATCCAATTAGCGTTATGCCACCTAATCATGTTGTTTTAGTAGTAGCTAATACTGATCCTGGTTTGAAAGGGGATACAGCTGGCACAGGCGGTAAGCCAGCCACCATGAATACTGGGCTTATAATAAACGTCCCTTTATTTGTAAATATTGGCGATAAAATTAAAATTGACACACGAACTAAAGAATATATAGCTAGAGTGTGATTGATTCTGCTAATAAATTAAAAGACTTTCTAGTAGCTATTAAAAATGAAAATATTTTAGCTATTGATACTGAATTTTATCGAGTTGATAGTTATTATCCTAAATTATGTTTAATACAAATTGCTACTAAAAATGCAACCGTATGTATAGATGTACTAAAAATAAGTAATTTAGAAGGGCTATTTGATAAATTATATGATCCGCAAACGTTATTAATTATGCATAGTGGTAGGGCTGATTTAGAGGTATTATTTTATTTAACAAAAAAACTACCAACTCAATTATTTGATACACAAATTATGGCTAATTTTTTAGGTTTTGCTAATCAAATATCTTATAAAGAATTAGTAAATAATATACTTAAAGTAAAGTTAGATAAAAAATATAATAGATTTGATTGGCGCATAAGACCGTTACCTAAACAAACTATTGAATATGCTAAAGATGATATTTATTATTTGTTTAAATTATTTAGTAAATTTAAAAATTATTACTATTTAAATTGGGTGCTAGAAGACACTAAACTACTATTAAATGCTAATATATATAAATTACAAATGCATAAAATTTATCAAAAAATAAAAGGCTGGGGAGCACTAAATGTGAGCGAATTACAACTTGCAAATGCCCTTGCTATTTATAGAGAAAAAATAGCAATAAAAAAAAAATAAACCACGTAAATGGATCTTAAGCGATAAACAATTAATTAGTTATGTTAAAGATAAAACCAATATAGCAAAATCTATTTATATTAAACTAGATTTCTGTAATACTGTTAAAACAACAAAAAAGCATCATCCAGTAGATATTCAAGAAACAAAACAAATGAAAAATATACAAAAAATTATAATTAATATTGCAAACAAGTATAATTTAATGCCTGAGATAATTGCCAATAAAAAGTCTATCTTAAATTATATTCGTGGAGATAGCAGTGAATTATTTAAGACTACTTGGCGTAAAAAAATTTTAATTAAGGAGATAAAATGTCAGATATAAATAGCGGTGGTTTGCCGCATGAAATGAATGTTATTATTGAAATACCGGCTAATTCAAGTCCAATTAAGTACGAATTTGATAAAAAAAATAATGCTTTAGTTGTAGATAGGTTTATGGCAACCCCTATGTTCTATCCTTGTAATTATGGTTTTATTCCTAATACTTTGGCAGATGATGGTGATCCAGTTGATGTATTAGTTATCACGCCATATCCATTAGTACACAATTCTATTATTAAATCTCGCCCAGTTGGTGTACTTAAAATGACAGACGATGGTGGCATAGATAGCAAAATACTTGCTGTGCCAGTTGCATCTATTACTACTGAATATAATGATATTAAAAATATAATTGATATAGCTGATTTACTTAAAAGACAAATTGAGCATTTTTTTACTCACTATAAAGAATTAGAGAAGGGTAAATGGGTAAAAATTTATGGTTGGGACGATATAACTGTTGCTAAAAAAATTATTATAGATTCTATACAATAAGGCTATAAGTGCCACTTACTAATAATTTTAAAATTATTGCTGGTAAATATCGTCGTTTACAATTTAGCTTTATTAATGATAAATATTTAAGACCAACTCCATCTCGTGTGCGTGAAACTTTATTTAATTGGTTAAAATTTGAACTTAATAATAAAGTCGTGCTTGATTGTTTTGCAGGTAGTGGGTCACTTGGCTTTGAAGCTATCTCCAGAGGAGCAAAAAAAGTAGTTTTAATTGAAAAAAATCCAATATCTGCTAAAAAAATAACTGATAACATAACATTATTGGCTGATCAAAATATTAAAGTTATAAATAATGATATTTTTAAGCTAACTTTTAATAATATTATTTTTGATTTGATACTATTAGACCCCCCCTTTAATAAAAATTTAATTGATAAAGCTGTTAATTTTTTAATTAATATTAATTGTGTAAATCAACAAACCAAATTTTATATAGAAAGTGAATTTGAATTTAAAAAAAATTTACAATTAAAAATTCTTAAGCAAAAAAAAGCCTCTAATATTTTTTATTGTTTAGCACAAATAAAATGAAGTTTTCTGTTGCCCCTATGCAAGATTGGACTGATACACATTGCAGATATTTTCACCGCTTAATTTCTAAATATACAACCTTATATACAGAAATGATTGTTGATAAATCAATACTATTTGGCAATAAAGAAAAAATATTAAAATTTAATAACAAAGAAGAGCCTTTAATATTACAATTAGGTGGTAACGATCCACAAGAGCTTCTTGAAAGTACAAAAATAGCTATTGATTTTGGTTATAAATCAATAAATTTAAATATTGGCTGCCCATCTAATAAGGTGAAAAAAGGTAATTTTGGTGCTTCTTTAATGAAAAATCCATACTTAGTAGCTGATTGCATAAATACACTAAAAAGTAATACTAAACTAGTAGATATTAGTATTAAACATAGAATTGGTGTTGATGATATAGATAGTTATAAACAGTTATCAAATTTTATAAAAATTATTAATCAAGCAGGCTGTAGCACTTTTATTATTCATGCTAGAAAAGCATTATTAAATGGTATTAGTCCAAAAAAAAATCGCACTATACCACCTATAAATTATCAAATGGTATATGATATTAAAAAAGATTTTCCTCAGTTAAATATTATAATAAATGGGCAAATAACTACAATAGAGCAAAGTAAAATACATCTAAAAAAAGTAGACGGTGTTATGTTAGGTCGTGCAATTTATCATAATCCTTATTTATTATCTACAGTTGATAATAAAATTTATAATAAAAATAATACTATAATTACTAGAGATGAAGTATTAATTAATTATATTAAATATATAGAAGAAAATATTAAAAATGGTGTGGCTATAAAATCAATGACAAGACATATATTAGGGTTGTATTATGGCCAAAAATATAGCAAAAAATTTAAACAATTATTAAGTAAAAAAATAGTATTAGTTAAAGATTTAAAGGAATTTATTGATGGCATTACATGATATTAAAACTGCAGTAGATTTTGGTAGCAGCAATATTAAAATTATAGTGGTGCAAGAAATAGAAAATGCAATTAACAAAATTATATTTAAAGGAATTACTGCTACTAATTCTATTAATAGAGGTGAAATAACTAACACAGATCTTTGCGCTAATGAATTAGGAAAAATTTTAAAATTAAGTAATAAAAATAATATAAAAACTATTAAAACAATTATTACTAATATATCATCTGCATCTATAACAAGTATTAACAATAAAATAGCTATAAATGCTGTTGGCACTATAACAAAAAAAATAATTGAGCAGAATTTGTATGCAAATACTCATTCTATTGATTTAGAAGCACAAAATAAAAAAATATGTTTTGTTGAGCCCTTTGAATTTATTATTAATAATACTAAAAAAACCAATCATCCAATTGGTAAAAAAGCCAGTACCTTACAAATAAAAAAACATATTATAGGAGTTAATGAAGATGTTATAAATAATATTAATATAACAGCTGCTAAAGCAAAACTAACTGTTATTGACAAAATTGTTTCATCTATTGCTATAGCTGATTTATTTTTAACTGATGAACAAAAACAACAAGGAGTAGTTATTATAGACATAGGCGCCGGTACAACTGATATATCTATATTTATTAATGGCGATATAGCGTATAACACTACCTTAGAAATAGGTGGAATTGATGTAGATAGAAATATTAGTTTATCTTATGATTGTAGTATAATTAAGGCTAAAGAATTAAAAGAAAAATGCGGTTTTATTTTATCTATTAATAATGAAGAAGAAAAGTTAATTGATTTTTATAACAATACTACTCTACATTCATTATCTAGTTATGAATTAGCTGAAGTTATAACAAATAGTTATAACAACATTTTAAAGGAAATAAAAAGAATATTAACCGCAAGTGGATTAAGTAAAAAAATAAAATCTGGTATCATACTTACTGGCGGAAGTAGTAAAATCCCTTATTTAAGAGATTTAGCGTTAAAAAAACTAAATCATAGTATTAATAATGCTACTATTAACACCCATAAAATTAATGATATTAATAATGATATTAATGAATTAAAAGATGATGTATATTACAATGCTCTATCTTTGGTATTATATAAAAAAGATAATAGTTACTTAGAAGAAATAATACAAAAAAAAGGTTTTTTAAAAAAAATAAATAGTATTTTTAATTAAAAATGATAAAACAAAAAACAATAACACAAGAAGTAAAAGCCAGAGGAGTTGGTATTCATAATGGAAAAATAGTAAATATGAAGCTAATTCCAGCAGAATGTAATCATGGTATAGTTTTTAAGCGCTTAGATGCTGGGTCAAAATTAGTTAAAGCGCATAGTGCATTTGTCAATGAAGTAGTATTGTCAACTAGTATCGAAAGAGATAATGTTAAAGTATCAACTATAGAGCACTTAATGAGTGCGTTATCTGCCATGGGCGTTGATAATTTATTAATAGAACTTGATTCTTTTGAAGTACCTATTATGGATGGCTCATCTGCTCCATTTATATTTTTATTACAATCAGCTGGTATTGCAGAACAAAAAGAGGATAAGAAATTTTTTATTATTAAAGAAAAAATTAAAATAGAGCACAATGATATGTGGGCAGAATTATTACCATATAATGGCTTTAAAGTTAGCCTAGAGATTGATTTTTCTCATAAAAAAATTAAAAATAGTGAGCAAAAATTAACTATAGATTTTGCTAAAGAATCATATTTAAAAGAAATATCAAGAGCAAGAACATTTGGCAGAGTAGATGAAATGGAGCAATTACAAAAACAAGACTTAGCTAAAGGGGCTAGTATGGAAAATGCTATAGCACTTAGCGATGATGACGTGCTAAATGAAGATGGTATGCGCTATCATAATGAATTTGTTAAACATAAAATATTAGATATAGTAGGGGATTTGTATTTATTAGGTCATAATATGGTAGGTTATTATAAAGGGTACAAATCAGGTCATTTTTTAAATGATAAATTATTAACTAAAGTATTAGCTAATAAAAAAAGCTGGGAAATTAAAAATTTTAAAAAGTCAAATTCTCCTATTAATTTTTATTCTGAAGAGTGGCGTAACGATATATAAATACAATTAAATTTTCTATTTTTTGTATAAGCCTATAATAAAAATAATACAACCATAATATATAACATAACTTATTTAATTGTATTCTTTAAATCATTTACCGAAAATGTTTTAGTTGTTTGTTCGTCTGCAAATTTTGGTCGCATAACACTACTATTTCCAACATCTTGCTCTATTTCTTGTTGGCGTAAAGCTATTAAATCAAAACAATCTGTTATCATTGTTATAGTTTCTTTATTAAGCGGGTGTTTAAGACCTGGCTTCGTCATTGTATCTTTGGCTACAGCAACTAAAGTTTTACGTATTATGCTTAATAATCTAATTTCAATATTTTGTTTAATCATAGAATTTTTTTTACTAAAACTAAATAAAACATTTTATCGTAATTTTGTTTAACTAATGGTTGCATTATTTGTAGTTTTTTAAGCACAGGAAAATCACCAACAATAGCTATATCTAAATCCTTCATATTATTGCAAATTAATGCAATATCAATACCAGCATTAAAGGCTGTATTTATTCTAATATTAATATTTCCTATATTTATAGCACCTGTCATAGACAAATCATCACTAAAAATAATACCTTTAAAGTTTAACTCTTTAATTAAGATATCTTTTAACCATATAGATGAAAATCCAGCTGGTTTATTATCAATTTTACTATAAATAATATGAGCTGGCATAATAGCATCTATTTTACTAATTAATTTTTTAAAAGGTAAAATATCATTATTGATTGCTAAACGCAAGCGATTATCTATTGGGGTTTCAAGGTGACTATCAGCAGACACAAAACCATGGCCAGGAAAATGTTTAGCAACGCATTTCATACCTGCAAAATGCATACCATCTATTAATTGGGATGCTAGAATACTTATTACATCTGCATTATTACTAAAAGCTCTATCACCAATAACAGATGAATTTTGATAATCAATATCAAGCACCGGTGCAAAAGAAAAATCTATACCAATTTCCAGCAACTCGTTAGCTAAAATAACACCACAAGCAAATGCTGCTTTTAGCGCATCATTTTTATTTTCTTTATAATAATTTCCTATTTTTCTCATAGATGGTAAATGAGTAAAGCCATTTTTAAAACGCCAAACTCTACCACCTTCATGATCAATGCAAAGTAATAATTTATTATTTATTAACTTAATATCATTAATTAATTTAACAATTTGCTGTTTATTTTGATAATTTCTACTAAATAAAATTATGCCAAATAAATTTTTATTAGTTAGTAGTTTTTTTTCTCTATTAGTTAATTCAAAACCAACTATATCTGTAATAATTCTACCTGTCATTTGATTGATTCTCTTATTTTATAAAGCAAATATAGTACAGGAAGGCCAATAATAGTAGTTATTATAAAAAAATTACTATAACCAAAATTTGCTACTAAAGAACCAGAATAACCAGCAAATATTTTTGGCAATAAAGTCATAACAGATGAAAATATTGCATATTGCATAGCAGTAAATGATACATTAGTTAAGTTAGATAAAAAAGCAATAAATGCTGCTATAGCCAAACCTCCAGCTAAATTATCCATAATAATAGTTATATAAAGCATAAAAAGGGAATAACCTATTTTTGCTAATATTATAAATAATAAATTACTAATGCTTGATAATAAAGCGCCTATAAATAAAACCTTAAATACTCCTAATTTATTAGCTAATACTCCACCTAAAAAACTACCAGTAATGGTCATAAACAAGCCAAAAGATTTACTTATAGTAGCAATCTCAATTTTATTAAAACCTATATCTTGATAAAATATATTAGCAACTACACCAAGAGTTATATCGCTGATACGATAAAAGCCAATAACAATTAATAATAAAATTGCACTTTTTGTCCCATAACGAATAAAAAAATCTTTAATAGGGTTAATATAAGTTTCATCTAAAATTTTGTTATCAATAAAATTAATTTTTATCAAAATTTTAGCAACTAAAAAACTAATAATTAAAGCGCTAAATAAACGTACACTTTCAATAATAAATGATGCTAAATATTTATTTACAACTATATCAGTTAATATTAATTTTGCTTTATTAAAATCATTAGTAAGAATAAATACGCTAATAAAAATGCTAATAACAATAATAAATAATAAAAAAAACTTAATATAGTTCATTTTTGTTAAGTTAAATTTAGTATTTATGTTGGTTTTCTCTTTATCTATAATTAAGGTAGTAGCTACACCAATCAGCATTACAAATGCCATAATCATATAAGTTTGCTGCCATGCCTCTAGTGAATATAAATTTTTACTACTACCTAAATAGCTAGCTAAAAAAAGACTACCAGCCCCAGCTATTAACATACCAATTCTATAACCTGCTACATAAGTTGCTGATAACATTGCTTGTTTTTTACTATCAGCACATTCAATACGATAAGCATCTATAACTATATCTTGTGTAGCAGATGAAAAGCCAAGTAATACAGCACCATAAGCAAGCAACGTTAAATTATCTAATGGGTCAACATTTGCCATTAGCAAAATTGCGATAATAATTGCTAGCTGTGCAACTAGCATCCAGCTACGTCTTCGTCCCAAAAGTTTATTTAAAATTGGTATTTCTAATTTATCAACTAGTGGTGCCCAAATAAATTTAAACGAATAACCCAGTGCTGCCCAAGAAAAATAAGTTATATTGTGTTTATCAATATTAGCTTCATTTAGCCATAAACCTAGTGTAGAAAAAATTAATAATATTGGTATGCCAGCAGAAAAACCTAAAAATAACATAGCAATATTTTTAGGATAGATAAAAATATTAAAGTTTTTTTTAATTATTTTATTAATACTATATCTCCAATATTAACTAAATTAAACAGCTCTAAAATATCATTATTTTTCATTCTAATACAGCCTTTTGATACTGCTTTACCAATATTTTTTTCATCATTTGTACCGTGAATATAAATGTATCTATTTTTATTGTTAAAATTATGCTCTTCAATGCCATTAAGCCATAAAATTCTTGATAAAATTAGATCATCATTATTATTTTTACCTACATAAATACTAGTAGCCTTTCTATTGATAAATAGCATATTTTTTGGCATATTATTGCCAATTTTACTAATTATTTTATGTTTTCCTATTGGCGTACAAAAGCTATTTTCCTTATCACCCAAACCATTTTTTGCCGTGCTAACTAAATAAATCTTATTATAAAATTTTAATATTTGCTGGCTACTGTCTATTATTATCATTAATAATATATTTTATCTATTAGTTTTTAAAAAAAAAATTATTTTAATAAAAAGTAAAATTAAATTTTTAAAAAAAGTATATAATAAATTAAAGAATTAAAAAATTATGAAAAATAAAATTAATCTAGGTTGGAGTTTTTACTTAATAACATCAATTTTTTTATTATGGAATATCAGTGGTAGTATAAATTTTTTATGGCAAATTACTACTGATATAGCGTCAATAAAATCTTTATCTCATACACATCAAGCAATAATTATAGAAAGACCTGTGTTAGCTACTATTGCTTTTGGTGTAGGTGTTATTAGTGGCAGTTGTGGTTGTTTATTATTATTATTTAAAAATAAAATTGCATATTATTTATTTATAATATCATTAATAGGCATCCTAGTTACGATGACTCATACTATTAGAATTATTAGTTCTGTAGCTAATTTTAATATTATTGAAATTTTTATTATGATAGTACTTCCGATTATAATAGCGATATTTTTAGTTTATTATACAAAAATTATAAGAAATAAATATTGGACATAAAATATTAAAAAATAATAATCACTTAATTTATCTAAATGTAAATTTTAAAAAGATTTAACTATGTTATAAAATATTAGTCTATGGTAGAAATAATTTTTACTCCACATACTTGATTAGTTGGTACAGCTATATGAATTTTTTTTGGTAAGGATAATTTCATATTACCTACTCTTTTAATAAATTCATCAAGTTCTACTTTACCGCCAATCATTTCATTATATTTTTTCTCCTCCCAAATAGAGCTAACAGTTCTTCCACTATAATCATGCGCTGGATAAACTAAAGTATTATCATCTAAAGTAAATAATTTTTGTAAAGAAAAATAAAGGTTTTTAGCTGAGCCTTGCTGAAAATCACACCTACCACAACTTCTAATAAGTAAAGCATCGCCACTAAATAACATATTTTCTATTTTATAACTCATACATCCGATAGTATGACCTGGTGTTGCAATTGCTTGAATATTAAATTCTCCAAATTTTAACATCTCGTAATCTGTAAGCAGAATGTCTGCACAATTTATTTTATTTTCCTTGCTCATCACAATTTTTGCTTGCGGATATTTATTTTTAAGTGGGCAAGAACTTGTTACATGATCAGCATGTATATGAGTTTCTATAATATATTTTAATTTAAGATTAAGTTCATCAATCATAGCTATATCACGCTCAATAGTATCATCAACAGCATCAATTATTATAGCTTCAAGAGTAACTTTATCAGCCAATAAATAAGTCCAAGTAGAACTATTTTTTTCAAAAAGTGGTTTAAAAATTAAATTTGTATTCATAATAATATTATTTTAACAGTATTTTCTTATTTCACCATTGCCGTCAATATTTTCAATACAACGAGCACATAATTCTGGATGTTTATTGTTATTACCAACTTCTAATCTTTTATGCCAACAACGTATGCATTTTTTATTATCACTAACCTTAGTCATAATTTTTAATTTTTCAGACTTATGAATTCTAACTACCGAAGTAATAAAAATAAAACGCAGTTCATCTGCAAAACTTGCTAAATTATTATATATTTTATCATTACAATAAATATCAAGCTCACAATCAAGAGAAGAGCCAACTAAGCCATTTTTTCTCATGCTTTCAATATTTTGTTTAATTTTTGAATTTAATTCTCTTGCTGTTTCAATAGCACTTGCATCAAAATTTAAATTTAAATTTTGCCATTTTTCTAAAAAAATACTATTTTTATTACCCATAACTCCCCATGCTTCTTCACAAGTAAAAGATAAAATAGGACTTAATAGTTTAACCAAACAATTACTTAAATAATAAAGAGCGCTTTGCGCTGATTTACGCGCTAAAGAATCTTTTTTAGTAGTATATTGTCTATCTTTAATAATATCTAAATAAAAACTACTTAAATCATTAGTAGTGAAATTAATAATATCTTGCACAACTATATGAAAATTATAATTATTATATTGCTTTATTACTAATTTTTCTAATGCAGCCATTTTACTAACAATCCATTTATCTAAATCAAGCATTTTTGAAAAATCTACAATATCTTTTTTATTATCAAAGCCATGCATATTAGCCAATATAAACCTAATTGTATTGCGCAAATGACGATAAGAATCGCTACTGCCTTTAAATATTTCATCAGATACACTCATCTCCATTGTGTAATTACTTGAAGCCACCCACAAACGCAAAACATCTGCGCCTAAAGAGTTAGTAATTTTTTGCGGGCTTGTGGTGTTTTTTAAAGATTTACTCATTTTTTTGCCATGAGTATCAACTGTAAAACCATGCGTTAACACTTGCTTATAAGGGGCAACTCCATTGATAGCAACACTTGTCAGTATAGATGACTGGAACCATCCACGATGTTGATCTGAGCCCTCTAAATATAAATCAGCTGGAAATGATAATTCCTTTCTATTATTAAGCACCGCAAAATGTGAAATTCCACTATCAAACCAAACATCTAATGTATCAGTTATTTTTTCGTACTGATCGTCTACATTAAAATAATTATTATCATTATCAAACCAAATATCTATACCATATTTTTCAATTTCATTAGCAATTTTAGCTATTAAACTAATAGTTTTTGGGTGCAAATCTCCTGTTTGTTTATGTACAAAAAGTGCGATTGGTGCTCCCCAAAATCGTTGACGAGAAATACACCAATCTGGCCTACCTTCTACCATAATCTCTATTCTTTTTTTACCCCAATCAGGCATCCATTTAATATTATTAATTTCATTTAATACTTTATTTTGTAAATTATTTTTATTCATAGCTATAAACCATTGAGGAGTAGCACGAAAAATAATAGGGCTTTTGTGTCTCCAGCAATGAGGATAAGAATGTTCAATTTTTTCATTAAACATTAAAGCGCCATTTTCTTTTAATTTATCAATTACGCTATTATTGGCTTTAAAAATAAATTCATTAGCAAAAAATTTTGTATTCTCTAAAAACACGCCGTTATTGCCTACAAGGCAATTCAGCGCTAAATTATATTCAATACCTACTTGGTAATCTTCTTGCCCATGTGCTGGGGCTATATGCACTAAACCTGTACCATTATCAGCGCTAACATAATCAGCAAAAACAATAGCTACGTCTTTATCATAAAAAGGGTGTTTAACTGTTATGTTTTCTAGCTCATTTCCTTTAAAGTTAAATTTAGTAGTTTTAGCATTATATTTTTCACATAAAGTTATACTTAATTTTGTAGCAACTAAATAATATTTATTATTTTTAGTAATTAGACTATATTCTAAATCTGGATTAAGTGCAATTGCCTCATTAGCTGGTAAAGTCCAAGGTGTAGTTGTCCAAATAATTGCAAACGTATTAGCTGGTAAAATATTATTATCTATAATTCTAAAAGCTACATCAATGGCATCACTTTGTTTATTTTTATACTCAACTTCAGCCTCAGCTAAAGATGAAGCGCAATCACAACACCAATGTACTGGCTTATAACCGTTAGTTAAATGACCGTTATCAATAATTTTCCCTAAAGCACGCACAGTATCTGCTTCAAATTTATAGTTTTTAGTAAGATATGGATTATCCCAATCAGCTAAAATTCCTAAACGCTTAAAATCTTCTTTTTGTTTATTTACTTGTTTTTCAGCATATTTTCTACATTCTTTTCTAAAAGTCTTGCTATCTATTTTTTTACCAACCTTGCCTTTTTTTTTCTCCACATTAAGCTCTATAGGCAAGCCATGACAATCCCAACCAGGAATAAAAGGCGCATTAAAACCACTAAGATTTTTGCTTTTAATAATAATGTCTTTTAAAATTTTATTAACTGCATGACCAAGGTGAATATCACCATTTGCATAAGGAGGTCCATCATGTAATATAAATTTTTCTTTTGTTTTATTGTTTTGTTGTATTTTTTGATAAAGATTATCTTGCTGCCATTTTTTTAATAACAACGGTTCTTTCTGTGATAAATTTGCTCTCATAGCAAAATCTGTTTTAGGTAGATTTAAGGTATCTTTATAGTCTTTCATCTGTATGCAAAATATAATTAAAAATTATTAAATTATACTTTAAATCATCATTTATATAAGTAATTAGCTGATTAAAAAAGCATATATTGTTTTGTTAATTGGTAAAATTAAATAATCAAAAATACCAAGAAATAATAAAGCAATTAAAATATATAAACCATATTGCTCTAATTGATTATATAAATAAGAAATTTTATTTGGCAACATAACGCTTAAAACACGAGAACCGTCAAGTGGTGGTAGAGGCAATAAATTAAATACCATTAAAATTATATTTATTTGCATACCTATATTTGCCATAGTCACTAAATATTGTATATGATTAGCATCAGCTATTTTAAATACCAATAACCATAAGAAAACCATTAATAAATTAGCACCAGGACCTGCAATTGCCACCAATATAACCCCTAATTTATGTGGTGTCAAAGAATTAAAATTAACTGGCACGGGTTTTGCCCAACCAAATACAAAGCCAGTAGTAAAATATAAAATTATAGGCAGAGCAATAGTGCCGATAGGGTCTATATGTTTTATGGGATTAAGTGTTATACGCCCCATCATTCTTGCGCTACCATCTCCTAATTTTTCTGCTACAAAACCATGTGCTGCTTCATGTAAGGTAATAGCAAATAATATAGGAATGGACCATAATATAAAAGTTTGTAATTCAATCATTAACTATATTTATATAAAAATGAAAAATTATACTACTTATAAATTTAGAATAATATTTTATTATATAAATTATTTTTTTATTTATATAATATATTATAAGTTACTTATATTTAATATAGCAGTTAAAGTTATTAGTAAAAATTAAAAATTTATTTAACTACTTTAGGTAGTTTTTTTAAGGTTTTACTAGACCATAAATTTTTAGTTTTAAATTTATAATTAATTTTAATAGTTTTTTGTGGAATATAAATAAAGGTCTCATGACCAGTTTCCAATGTTTTAGCATACCAATACTTCATTAAATTTGCTCTTTTTTCTTTGTTATTTTTATGTGGAATCCAGCTTTTTTCGATAATTTTAATTTTTTTACCATTTTTAAAAAACTCAATTCTATTATCAGCAAATGTTTCTGCATTAATTATACTAATTCTATAATCATACCACCAATTTGGTAATTTATAAACTGATTTAATTCGATAAACTTTTTTATTATCAAGAGCACAATCGTCTTTAATTTTAATTTTTCTAGTATATTTATTACGCTGTTCTTTTGGTAATTTAATAGAATGTATACAACCATTAAAAATAGCTGTATCAAGAAGTTCATGTGTTTCATCTTTTGGTTTTCTTAGCATAATATCGCCTAAAGTAAAATCAGAACCTCCCCAAGAATCGTTTTGTGCTGGTTTTGACAGCTTGCGAATTTTACGGATAGATGGCATAAATATCTCATATAATTGGGTTTTATTATTATCAATATAATCAGTAATTAAAACTCCCATTTTTTTAAGCCTACCAGAACGAAAAATAACTAAATCTTTAGAGTTTATAGCTTCTTTATTAATATTGTTATTTAAATAACGCTCAAAAGCTATAGTAACTGGCCTTTTAGAGCCCTTATCTCGCATAACAAGTGTGGCTATTTTTTGACCTTTTTTACCAAAACCATAATTTTTAAAGGAATAAAAATGATTAACAAAATATACCTGTTGCATTATTTCTAAAGCATTGGCAGACTTATTATATGGGGTATTTTTATCAGTAGCAATACTAACATGACTAATTGCAAAAATAATAAATAGATAAATGTATTTCATTTTAAATGTATAACTATAAATATATTGTATTTTATCATTAAAACACTAATTATACTATATAAAAGCATTGTTATCTAATGCCTTTAATTGCTTAGTTTGCTCTTCAATTATAAGCGCTTCTATTATATAATCTAGCTCTCCTTGCATAATCTCAATTAACTTATATAAAGTAAGGTTTATTCTATGATCACTAACTCGCCCTTGAGGATAATTATAAGTGCGTATTCTTTCAGATCTATCTCCGCTACCAACTAATTTTTTTCTTTTATCTGCTTGCTCTTTATGAATTTTTTGCTGATTAGCATCAAAAATTCTACTGGCTAACACTGCTAATGCTTGAGCTTTATTTTTATGTTGCGAACGCCCGTCTTGACATTCCACTACAGTATTTGTTGGTAAATAAGTAACGCGCACAGCAGAATCTGTTTTATTTACATGCTGTCCACCGGCGCCGCTTGCTCTAAATGTATCAATACGCACATCTTTCATCTCTATATTAACTTCTGCTATATTTTCTATTTCTGGCATAATAGCAACAGTACAAGCAGAAGTATGGACCCTACCTTGTGATTCTGTTTCAGGAATCCTTTGCACACGGTGTGCTCCTGATTCAAATTTTAACTTACCATATACATTATCACCACTTACACTAGCAATTATTTCTTTAAATCCTCCTCGCTCTATAGCATTGCTGCTTATAACTTCTACTTGCCATTTTTTTCTCTCTGCATAACGAGAATACATTTTAAAAAGATCACCAACAAAAATACTTGCCTCATCTCCTCCTGTACCAGCTCTAATTTCTAAAATAATATTTCTATTATCAAGCTCATCTTTAGGTAATAATTCTCTTTTTAAATCTATGCTTAATTTATTTAGTTTTTTTTCACAAGAATTTATTTCATCTTTAACCATTTTTCTTACTTCTATATCAGCGTCTAATAACATTTCTTTAGCATCTTCTATTTCAGCTATAATTTTTTGATAAGAATTAAATTTATTGCAAATGGGATTTAATTTTTTATACTCTATAGAAAGTTGTTTAAATTTTTTTTGATCAGCTATTATTTTTATATCCGTTAATAATAAATTTATTTCTTCCACGCGCAAAACTAATTGTTCTAATTTATTTAAAAGAGAATTATTTATCATTTTTTAATAACAGGGATACAACTAAAACACTTGTTAATTTCTTCTTGTTTTTTAATATTAATTAAATTTTGATGCAATAATTTATTAGTTAATTGGTCCGCTAATTTTTGTATTACTTCTTTAGTATTTTTATTTGATTTTATTGCTTTTATAGCATTTAAAACAGCATCATTTTTTATTTTTTCTGCATTTTGTTGATATTTCTTAATAAGATTTTCTTTAGGTATAGTATTTAAGTAATTCATAAAATCAATAGCTTTTTTATTAATAATCTCAAGAGCTATTTTAGCTGCTTGTTTTCTACTACTTGTATTATTGTTAATAACTTGTTTTAAATCGTCTACAGTATATAAAAACACATCATCTAATTGAACAACTTCAGTCTCTACATCACGAGGAACAGCAATATCTAAAATAAAAATAGGCTTGTGTTTTCTTTTTTTAATAGCAGTTTCAATCATACCTTTGCCTATAATAGCAACACTAGCCGCTGTTGAGCTAATAACTATATCTGCATTTGCTAGATGATATGGCAATTGCTTTAAACTTACTGCAGTTCCACCATATTTATTAGTAATTTTTTCTGCATTTTCTTTGGTACGATTAGCTACAACTATATTATTAATATTTTTTTGTCTTAAATACTGTGCGCTAAGTTTTATCATTTCACCAGAACCAATTAACAATGCATTTTGCTTGCTAATATCAGTAAAAATTTTTTCACTTAGCTTTATGCCACAATAAGCAATTGACACTGGATTTTTACCTATATCAGTTGTTGTTCTTATATCTTTAGCAGAAGCAAAAGCATATTGAAATAATTTTTCTAATACTTTATCTAAGCTTTTATTCTGTTTAGCGACAGCATAAGCATCTTTTAATTGTCCTAATATTTGTGGCTCGCCTAAAACTAAAGAATCAAGACCAGATGCTACTTTACAAATATGTTTTATAGCTGTAATAGTTGTAAAATAATCTAAATAATTGTATATATCGTCCTTTATATTATGAAAACTAATTAAAAATTTATATAAAATATCTTTAAGTTCGTTATTGTTTTTACTGCTAATATAAATTTCTAAACGATTGCAAGTAGAAAGAATAAGACTGCCATTTATATCTTTCATAGCGTTTAATTTGGTTGTAGCTAAGTGTATTTCTTCGTTATTAAATGCAATTTTTTCACGAACTTCAACACCTGCAAGTTTATGATTAATACTTAAAATTGCTATATGCATTACAAAGCTAAAATAAAACTGCTGATTATACAATATATTTATTAAAATAACTAAATGAAAAAATTAATACCGTTACTTATATTATTAACCGCATTAAATGGTTGTACCATAAATAAAGCAATTAATACAACAAGTACTAAAAACTATCAAATTATTGGTAAAGTAGGAATTAATTATAATAATAATAATTATGATAATAGTCAGTTTGAATTGATAAAAAAAAATGATACTTACGAATTAAACATAATTTCTACCCTTGGTATATATGTTAGCAATATTAACATCTACAATAATTATCTTAGCGTGGATGGTAAAGAGATAAAACAAAGCTTTACTAATTGGATGTTAATTAAATATGGCTGGGTATTTCCATTAAAACATTTAGAAAATATACTTTTTAATAAAAAAAATAAAATTGCAGTGGAAGATTGGTTGATTACAAAAAAAAATCTATTACTAAAATTTAATAATCCAGTTAAAAAAATAAAAATAAAAATAAAAATAAAACAAATAAAAATGCTATAAAAAATAATATATCAATCTACTTATTAATTATTTTTTTAGTATATAATATCGCCTTTTATTAATTTATAATTAAAGATGAGTGAGCATAAGAATCCATGGGGAAATAACAACCAAACTCCGCCAGATTTAGATGAAGTTATCGGTGATTTAAAAAATAAATTCGGTAATATGTTTGGTGGTAACGGTAAAACTAATAACGCAAAAATTATAAATAATAAAAATTTTAATACCAGTAAAATAAAATATTTAGTATTATTGGCTATTATTATTTGGTTATTTTCTGGTATTTATATTATTGATCCAGCAGAAAATGGCATAATAAAGCGTTTTGGTAAATTTGTAGAACAAACTACAGAAGGTCCTCATTGGCATATACCATATCCAATTGAAAATGTTACCATTGTAAATGTATCTGAAATCCGCAAAATAGAAATTGGCTTTAGAAAAGTTAATTCTAGAACAAGAAAATTTGTTAGAAATATAGCGTCAGAATCGTTAATGCTAACTAAAGATAGTAATATTGTAAATGCTACATTTGAGATTCAATACAATATAAGTGATGCTAAAAATTATCTATTTAATGTACATTCCCCAGAAAAAACCTTAGAGCAGGTAGCAAACAGCGTTATTAGAGAGGTAATTGGCAAACATAATATGGATTATATTATTACAGAAGGTAGAGCAGATATAGCACAAGAAATAAAATTAACTGCACAAAAATTATTAGATTATTATAATATTGGGTTACATATAAAAACTATTAACTTTAATTCAGCACAAGCTCCAGATCAGGTGCAAGCTGCCTATAGCGATGTAACTAAAGCAAAAACAGATAAAGAACGCTATATAAATCAAGCAGAAGCTTATAAAAATGATATTTTGCCTAAAGCACGTGGCGCAAGTGCTAGAATTATTGAAGAAGCTAATGCTTACAAATCTAAGGTTATTTCTAAATCAGAAGGTGAAGCTGCTAGATTCGACAATATTTTAATAGAATATAGTAAAGCACCAAAAGTAACAAAAGAAAGATTGTATAGAGAAACTATGGAAGAAGTTTTTTCTAAAACAAGCAAAATAGTATTAGATTCAAAAAATAACTCACTTATGTATTTACCTATAGATAAAATAATCAAAAACAATACAACAAAAAATACAGCTAATGATATGGCAAATGATAACCAAGACAAAACAACAAATGTAAATGTTAGAAATGTTTTTCGCAATAGAGGAGGGCAATAATGTTTAAAATTATCACACCAGTAGCTATAATTATTATATTTATTATCTTAACTTCTGCTCTTTATGTGGTTGATGAAAGAGAAATTGCCATTAAATTACGTTTAGGTAAAATAGTAGCTATAGAAACAACACCTGGTCTTAAATTTAAAACGCCTTTTGTTAATAATGTTGTGCGTTTTGATAAGAGAATTCAAACATTAGATGAAGCCCCAGATTTATTTTTAACTGGAGAAAAGAAAAATTTAATTGTAGATTCATATATTAAATGGCGTATTAGTGATGTTGAGAAGTTTTATAAATCAACAGGCGGTAGCATTATAAGAGCTAATAATCGTTTATCTCAAATAGTTGCTACTGGGCTTAAAGGACAGTTTTCTAAAAGAACTATTGCTGAAGTTGTATCAGGAGAAAGAAATACAATTATGAGCAAAATAACTCAATTAACTCAAAATGGCTCTAAAGACTTTGGTATTGAAATAATAGATGTGCGCATTAAAAGAATTGATTTGCCACAAGATATAAGTAGATCAGTGTTTGATAGAATGAGTTCTGAAAGAGAAAGAGAAGCTAAAGAACATAGGTCAAAAGGGCGCGAAGAATCAGAGAGAATTAGAGCATCAGCAGATAAAGAAAAAACAATTATTATTGCTAATGCCTATAGAGATTCTGAAAAAATTCGCGGTGAAGGAGATGCTAAAGCAACTAACAATTACGCTAAAGCTTATAATAAAAATTATAATTTTTATAAATTTTATCGCTCACTAGAGTCTTATAAAAAATCTTTTAATAGTAAGAGTGATATCTTATTATTAAATTCTGATAATAAATTTTTCAATAACTTTAATCCTAAATAACAATGGCTACATGGGATTTTCCCTATAGAATAAGTGAAGTAATTGCAGATGAAGCGTTAAAAATAGAAAAAATAAGAAGAAAGCTTATTGATTTATATTTACAAAATTCTTATGAGTTGGTCATGTTACCTATAGTTGGCTTTGCTGACTTTACTAACGATAGTTTTAAGTTTAACGATAATCAAAGCGATAACACCTTAGAAATAATTGCAGATATAACGCCAAAAATTGCTATAATTGACGCTAAATATAAAAAAAATACAGCTAAATATTGTTATATCAACCAAATAACTAAACCATATGCCGATGATTTTTATTCATCTAGAAATCCAATTCAAGTTGGAGCAGAAATTTATGGCGACAAACACATTACAGCTGACTTTGATATTATAACATTAATGATAAAAAGCTTACTAATTTTAGATAAAAAAAATATCACTATAACTATTAGTAATATTGCAGTATTTAATAATATTATTAAATATTTAACGCTAGATTCTTATAAAGCAGAACTTATAGACATATTTATACGTAAATCTATACCTGATTTAATATCAATTATAAAAAATAATAATATTAGAGATCAAGGTTATTTAACTGCTCTTATTAATAATGATATAACTAAAATTAACAAAGATATTTGTATTGAAGAAATAGATAAGGTTAAAAAATTAGCAGCTAAATTAAGTTGTAATGTTGTATGTGATTTTAGCGATATTAATGCTTATACTTATCATAGTGGCATTATATTTTCAGCATATCATAAAAATTATACTAAAGCAATAGCAAGAGGCGGTAGATATGATGATTTAATTAATAATAGGGCAGCGACTGGTTTTTCATTTGATCTTAAATTTTTATTGTAATGGCAAAAAATATAATTGTAGTTGGCACTCAATGGGGAGACGAAGGTAAAGGCAAAATAGTAGATCTAATTACTAAAAATATAACTGCAGTTGTACGTTTTCAAGGCGGACATAATGCTGGTCATACTATTGTAATAAATGGTAAAAAAACCATATTACATTTAATTCCATCGGGTATTTTAAGAAATGATTTAAAATGTATAATAGCTCATGGAGTAGTACTTTTTATCCCTGCATTACTCAAAGAAATAAACAAACTTAAAAATATTGGCATTGATGTAGCAAATAACTTAAAAATTAGCTACTTGTCTCCTTTAATTATGCCATACCACATTGCTATTGATAATGCAAGAGAAGGCGTATTAGGTAAAAATGCAATTGGTACTACAAAAAATGGTATAGGTCCGAGCTATGAAGATAAAGTAGCAAGAAGAGCAATTAAAGTTATTGATTTGTTTAATGAAAAAATATTAGCAAAAAAATTACAAGAATCGTTAGAGTATTATAATTTTATCTTAGGTAATTTTTATAAACAAAAAACTTTTAATTACAATGAGATATTAACACAATATTTAAAATATGCTGAAATAATAAAACCAATGGCAATAGATAGCATAAATTATCTACATAATTTAATTGCTACTAATAAACAAATATTATTTGAAGGAGCGCAGGGAACGCTACTTGATATAGATTATGGTACCTATCCTTTTGTTACTTCATCAAATACTGTATCAGCTGGAGCCTTAATAGGCTCTGGAGTTGGCATTAAAGATATCGATTATATTTTAGGCATAACTAAGGCTTATACTACTAGAGTTGGTAGTGGTCCATTTCCTACAGAGCTACTATACGATGTAACTACCAATAAAGGAGATAAGATTGGTAAAGAGCTGTCTGATCGTGGGCATGAATTTGGCGCCACAACAGGTAGGGCCAGAAGATGTGGCTGGCTTGATATGGTAGCGCTTAATTATTCTTTTAAAATAAATAGCTTAACTGGTATTTGTTTAACAAAACTTGATGTACTAGATACTATAAAAATAATAAAAATTTGTATTGCTTACAATATAGATGGAGTTAAAACTACTGCACCTATTTTTAGTGCAGAAAATTACTATAAAGCAAAACCTATTTATTTAGAAATAGATGGCTGGTGCTCTTCTACAATTGGTATTAATAAGTTTGATAAATTACCAGTTAATGCAAAAAAATATATCCAAAAAATTGAAGAATTAAGTAATTTACCAGTTGATATTATCTCTACTGGACCAGACCGCGAACAAACAATAATACTAAAAAATCCTTTTAACCAAAACAATATATCTTCATTATCAATATAAGTCCATTTACTTTTTGGTCTATCAATATATTGAAAAAACTCATTAGTAAAACTACCCTGAATACAAGTATTACGATAAAATCTATAATTAACTTTAGTGACTCCAATAGCTTTATTTAAAGTAATTGGCCCTGTTAAAGCATAAACACCACCATCAATATTTTTTTGTTCAATATTTTTAATAATAATATTTATAGTTTTTTGTAGAATTTCATTATTTTTATCAGAAGCAATAAAATAATTTGTATAATGCTGTTTATTAAATACAATTAATTCTTTGTCTTGTTTTTTTATCATTTTACTAATAGGCCAAACAACATGAGCATCAATATCTATATATACTCCACCATAATAATTTAATACAAAAATCCTCCATAAGTCGGCTTGAGCTGCTCCATTATTTATTTTTTTAAAAGCTGAAAAAATCTTTTTTGAAGAGTATTTATGCATAAATTCATATCTTTTTGCAGTATTTAAGAAGCGATATTCATAATCATAACTCATTAATCTATTAAAAAGATAGTTTACATAAATTGGTAAGCTTACTTTATCAGTAAAATTAGTCTGCCAAATAACTTTAGGTATTCTATGTTGGTTTTTTATTTTTAATAAAGGCATTGATTTACAAGGAATAGTAAATCTAACTTTTGGAAAAATAAAATAAAAAATATAGCTAAATATCTTAATAAAAGTACCTAAAATTTTACAAAAACGATTAACAATAATTGGCATAATAAAATTTAATTAAAAAAAATATTTAATTCTTCTTTGCTAAAACCAGCTTTTAATCTAGCGACTTTGTTAAATGAAGTAGAGTGTTGTGGTTTTATATTAGCTAAATGTTTATTAATTAATTTTTTAAAAGTAATTATATAATCTAAATTTCTTTCATCACATAAATACTTATACCAATAATTGCCAATTTTTACATGTCCAATTTCATCTTCATAAATTACTTGCAGTATAACAGCCATTTTATTAAATTTAGATTTAGTGAATTTTTTAATAATATTAGGAGTAACATCCAAGCCACGAGCCTCTAAAACTCTTGGTACTAAAGCCATACGAGCTAATATATCGTAATCAGTTTTTACTGCCATTTCCCATAAATTATTATGCGCGTCAAAATCACCATAATCATAATTAATTTCTAATAAATAATTACGAATTAGATTAAAATGTTTTGCCTCCTCTGCTGCTATTTTTAACCAATCTATATAGTATTTATTAGGCATGTTTTGAAAACGGTAAATAGCATCAAGAGCTAAGTTTATAGCATTAAATTCTATATGACAAATAGCATGTATAGTACTAATTAAACCAATACAACTATTTGACTTATTATTAATTGTAACAAAAGGCACCAAATTAGGCTTATCACCCATACCTGGCTTATTTATTTTTATAACATTTATTGGTTTAAAGTTTAGGCTATTATTTTCTGCTAATTTTATTATCTGCTTTATAAATATAATTTTTTTAATATGTGATTTTTCCATTAAAGCATTAAAGCTTAAGTTAAATATATTATAATTATCCATATACATGTTTTGCTCTAATAACAAAAGCATCTAACTGAGAATTAGCTATTATCCTAAAAGTAGGTGCAAGCGCAAGATCTGTAAATTTTGACTTAAAAGAGAATTTTAATTCAAAAATTATTTTACAAGAAGTATCATTAAGCTCTAAAAAACTCCATTTACCATATAATTCCTTAAAAGGACCATCTACCAGTTCCATTATTATTTCATTATTAGGAGTTAGTGTATTTAATGTAATAAATTTTTGCTTAAATAACGACTTATTAATCATAAGATATGCAGTAATCTTATTCTCAACTTGTGTTAATATGCCACTATCACTGCACCAATTTAAAAACTGATGATAGCTATTTATATCAATTATTAAATTAAACATTTGTAAACAAGAATATGGTAGTATAGCTGTTTTTGAAATATGATGCATGCTTTAAAATAATGGTTAAAAATAATAATACAATTGCTCTTAATAAAAAAGTCTTACATGATTATTTTATAGAACAAACATTTGAAGCTGGAATTAGTTTGTTAGGCTGGGAAGTAAAAAGTTTACGTAACAAGAAAATACAATTAAAGGAAAGCTATATTAACACTAGCAGTAAAGAATTATTTTTAATTGGCGCTCATATTTCTCCATTAATAACTGCATCTAATCATATAGATACAAACCCAGTACGTAGCAGAAAATTATTATTGCATGCGATAGAAATAAAAAAAATTAAAGATAAAATAGGGCAGAAGGGTTTAACAGCTTTAGCATTAAGCCTTTACTGGGTAAGAGGAAAAATTAAATTAAAAGTTGTTATAGCTAAAGGTAAAAAAAATTATGATAAACGTCAAGTTCTTAAGGAAAAAGATTGGCAAAGAAGCAAACAAATACTGTTAAAAATGAAAAATAGATAAATTACTTAAAAATTAATGTCACTTTAAAAATATATTAACATGACAATATATCTCAATAAAACAAATATAAACTTAATTATCATATTACATAACACAAACTAAGCTAACCCATATATCTACTTATAATACTTGAAAATACTTATTAATTTAGCTTGATTAATAAATAAGGTTGATAACAATTTCAATAATAGAAAAGATTGCTATAGTGTGGGTTATAGTGTAGCTTGAATACAAATAATAAATTACGCAGATAGGGTATATTTAAATATAGCTAAATTACATAATTTAACATAATATAGATTATACGAAGTTAGTTATTTGTTTTTTACAAAAATTTAGACCTTACTTAAAACTTACTTGTTTAAGCATGCCTTAAGCATGCTTAAAGAACTTTCCCTTACTTAAAAAGCTAATTTAAAAGCCTTTAATAGTTATTTAATTAAATATTTACTAGTAAATACTATAATGCTAATAACAATATAAATAATATTTACACTATTAATAGAATGCTTTTTATTAAAAATAACTTTAATTATATTTTTTTAGCTCTAACAAATTTATTAGTTAACCTATATTTTTGTTTTGGACTTTTTATTTTATGTGGTTCAGTTCTTACTAAATAACCAAATTTAAGTAGTGGATTTAATATTTTTTGTCTAAATTTAGTTCTATTAGTTCTTTTTAAAATACCCATTAAATCTAATAAAGTATTTTCTATATTACATTTTTTAAGAATTTTTATATGTTCTAAACTTAGTCCCTTCTTAGTCCCATATTCGTTATTTATATAATTAATTAAAGGTGTTTTGTTTTTATTTTTAGTACTTGTTCTTCGTCTACTATTTATTCTTTTTTTTGACTTTTGATAAGCAACTCCAAAAATACTATTCCCCATAAATATATAAAATTTATTAAATTAAGCTAGTATTTTACTAAAATATATCTAATTTATTGTAAATAATATATATATTAAAGTTTATAAAGGAAAATCACCTCAAAATAAAGTTAAAAAACTATTTTAAATCAACTAGTTAAATAAAATATAGTTATTTTTTACCTGTGTATAAAAATATATTAGTTATTTTTTACCTGTATTAGTATTTTTTAACTAAAATAATTTCTTTAACAATAACTTTAAGAATAAAACAACCAATACTAAATGATTAATACTAAAGAATATATTGATAAAGTACGCAAAAAAACAGGCTTGTCAGACTATAAAGTAGCAAAAGAATATAATATAAATCAATCAAATTTTAGTAAATATAGTTCTGGTAAATCTGCTCTATCAGAAACACATGCTTTTTTAATAGCAAATATTCTAAATTTAGAGCCAATAGAAGTATTAATAAATACTAGAATAGAACATGCTAACAAAAATAAAAATATCGAGAAGGGTAAATTTTGGTTAAAACAGCAAAAAAATATAAAACCTATATATAGAGAACAAAAAATAATAATCTCTCAATTTAACCCTATTGTTGGCGCCATAAATGATAATACAGATAGATTAATAAAACAAATATTAATTGCCAAGGCAGCTAATAATGATTTAATTATTTTTCCTGAATTAGCTATTTGTGGTTATCCGCCAGAAGATTTATTAAATCACAATGGTTTTATTGAAAAAATAAATATAAAATTACATGAGATAGCCTTATATGCAGAAAATATAATAGTTATAGTTGGTGCACCTAACATTGAAAATAATAATTTATATAATAGTGCTTTTATCTTTAAAGATAAAAAAATATATGGTATTTATAATAAGCATTATTTGCCGAATTACGGGGTATTTGACGAAAAACGTTATTTTAAACCAGGCAATAAACTATTTATTTTTCCATTAAATAATAAAATATTTTCTGTAGCTATATGTGAAGATAGCTGGCATGAGGATTTTATTAAAAAAAATAGCGATTTAGGGGTTGATACTATAATTAGCATAAATGCATCGCCATTTTACCAAGGTAAATATCTAATTAAATTAGAATATTTTACTAAAATTGCTAAAAAATACAATGTCAATATAATTTATGTGAATGCTACAGGAGCACAAGATGGAATAGTTTTTGATGGCGCTTCTTTTGTAATTAATAATGATGGAATTATTAGCAATAAATTGCCTTTTTTTAATGATAATTTATACTCTACAACTAGCAAAATTAATAATAATTATAATAGTATTGAGGTTACATATAAAGCCTTAGTAGTAGGATTAAAGGAATACATCTATAAAAATCCTTGCTTTAATAATAAAATAATTATTGCTCTTTCTGGCGGTATTGATTCTGCTCTTACCCTATCTATAGCTATTGACGCTGTTGGCAGGGAAAATATTTTAGCTGTTATGATGCCTTCAAAATACACTTCTATCAATAGTTTAAAGGATGCAAGGGAGCAAGCTAAAATTAATAAAATAGCTTATAAGGAAATTATAATAAACGATATAATAGATAATTTAACTACAATTATAACTAACGCAGATATAGATATAATTAATAATATTGCTGCTGAAAACATACAAGCTAGAATACGTGCTAATATAGTTATGGCTATAGCTAATAAACAACAAAAAATATTACTTGCAACTAGTAATAAATCTGAAATAGCAGTTGGATACACCACTCTTTATGGTGATATGGCTGGTGGTTACGCCCCTATAAAAGATGTTTATAAAACATTAGTATACAAATTAGCAAAATACCGCAATAATGTAGGGTTGGTAATTCCAGAAAATATTTTATATAAAGAGCCAACAGCAGAATTAAGTAGCAATCAATTAGATAGTGATACTTTGCCACCATATAATATATTAGATAAAATTCTACAACTATTTATAGAAGAAAACAATTCAATAGAACAAATAATAAATAGTGGTTTTGATAAAAATATAGTAAAAAAGGTTATTAAAATGGTTACAAGCTCTGAATATAAAAGAAATCAAAGCGCTATTGGGACTAAGATAACTAAAAAATCATTTGATAAAGAAAGACGCTACCCTATTACAAATTTTTATGATTTTAAATAAATATTCAAAAGAGAAATTATTATTAAGCAAAGTATCATAGTCTTGTTTTAGATAACAGCACTACAGCCACAGCGTCCTATTAGTTTTTTATCTATACTTGAAGAGTTTAACTAGTACCATTTGGAGAATAAGGGGAGAATAAGGGGAGAATAAGGGGACGCTACCCTTTTTTTAGGAGAATAAGGGGACGCTACCCTTTTTTTTGGAGAATAAGGGGACGCTACCTTTTTTTTTGGCCTACCAATACCTTTAAAGCTCAAATCTCTACCAACCATATCACCAAGCCTACTAATAAAAGCATCGCTTCCACAAGGCAATCCTTTTCTAGTATTAGTTTTTAAAGTATCATTATTTTGATGAAACATATTTTGCAAATACACTAAGTATTCACTTTGCTTGATGCCAATATTATAATTAGTTATCATTTTATTAACTGTCATTCCTGCGTGATGCTTGGCACTTGAATAAATATAATCTGTTGCTTTTTCTACCATTTTTGCCTTCACTGGATTGTTTTCAACATAGGCAAAAGCGTAATAATTATATTTGTCATCAAGTGCCGATGAGAAAAAATGCCCTTGCCATAAAATTCCAGTGGTTTTTTGCTGTTTGTTAATATATTGACTATAACGCATATGTAGAGGTTTTAAAACTTGTTGCAGACCATCCTTCCTTCCTTGGTTTTAAGATAAGATGAATATGATTTATCATCAAACAATAAGCTAAAACATCAACTTGATGTTTTGTAGTGTAAATTTGTAATAATTCTAAATAATAATCTTTATCGCTATCACCAAAGAAAACATCGTTACCACGGTTACCTCTTTGGGTTATATGGTGTGGAATATTGGCAAATACACTTCTTGGTTGTCTTGGCATTTGGATATTTTAGCATAAAAAGGGTAGCGTCCCCTTATTACTGAAATGTTTAACTCGCACCGTTAGAGCCGACCCGTAGGGTCGGCTCTAACGACCTGTTTCAGCTGACCCAAGCCTTATTACCGACGAAGGTTATACGAAGCCATGAGCTCGAAGAACCTACCATGTTAATTTGCAAAACCGCGCTGCTTGGGGTCAGCTGCAAACTATTGTTAGGCTTTTTGTTTGCACAAATACTCATACGCTTGATTTATTTCCTTCATCTTTATTTCCAGCTTCTTTCACAAAATCATCTCCTAGATGATGAACTCTGTCTGGATGAAATTTCATTACTAATCGTTTGTATTCCATTTTTATTTCAGTTTTAGATGCACCATATGATAATCCCAATAGAGTCCAATAATATTCTTCTTTACTGCTTTTTGAAGCATGCACCTCTGCTCTGAAGTTGCCATATTCCCGTCCCTTGATACCAAAAATACTTTCAGCTTCTAAAAGTAATAGTTCTTCTTCTGCACTTAAAACACCATCTGCAATTGCGATAGAGAATAGCAAATCAAGTACTAATAAGAGCATATTTTTATCATCTTTAAATCGTGACGATAAACTTTCAGCGAAATGTCCAAATGAACTCGGAGAAGATTTTGCTTTATTAAAAATGGAGACTGCTTCTGAAAAAGCATCCTTTTCCAATTCCATAGTTTTCAGTAAAAAACTTTTTACTATTTTAATTTCTTCGGGGCTAACATGACCATCAGCGCCTGATAATTTAGCCATAAGAGATACGATGTCTCTCAGAAAATATGACGAGCGTTCTTCTGCTTCTTTTTGGTGTTTGTGTCCTTCCACATATGCTGACGGGTCTTGCGGATTTTGTAAAATAAAGTCTATAAGTATTAGAATTATATCCCTATCCAAATTAAGGTCTATTTTTATTTTTGGACTAAATAACCCTCCTTGTTTAATCGTGATTTCGAATGCTTCAATATTAGCCTTTGAAAGGCTGAATGTTTTTCCATTTGAAACAACTCTACCATCTGAATAAATATTACAATCATCATAGGTGAACCCACCAGTTTGTTCTAATTGGCTTGTGTAAAAACTCAACCTGTTCTGAAATGTTTTCTTAGCTATAAAATTATAGGCTGTCACTATTTTTGGAGTGACGTACATTGTTTGCTTTTTAATAATTATTGGGTTTTGACGACCTCGTATATACAAGCTTAGCCGAACATCTTGTGTCTTTATAATATTAATTGTTTGCGATAGCCAATACCAACCGATATGCTCTATATCCAGAAAATTACACCGAACATTCTTGTATTGGAGTTTTTTCGGATATATCGTGAGTTTTCCAATTTCGAGTGGATTTGATTCTGAAATGATAATTGGTTTTTTTTTCTTAGACATTTGAACAAATAGTTAAAATTGTGAAGGATTTATAGTTGAAGTGCGTAAGTTGCCATTAGATACTCGGTACAAAGTAATTGTGTAACCAGAAATTTGATACCCAGTATTTTCAAAAGTAAATACTGATTCAGCTTTACTGTATCCTGTCTCGGGACCAAAAAGATGCTTGTAGCCATACCATTTGTTACCTGAGGCATATTTAACTTCGTATGTTCCTAGCGGTACTTCTGTTGATACGGTATTACCTCCTCTAATGAAAATAGTCATTACAGGTTTTTTTGAATATTTAGGAACTAGCTTTACGAGATAGTTAGAACCTCGGGATGTTCGAATTTCAAAGGGAGCGACCCGCTCTCCGGTTGAATACATCTGGATTTTTCCATTATATGGCATAGTTAATTCGGGATAACTTGGAGCAGGATTTGCTTTCGTATAGTTTGTACCTGTAGATTTTGTTGATGGGCTGTTATTTGAATTAAGAGTTACAATCCACCAGATGAATCCACCCATAACGAGCAACCCACCAATCCAACCAAAACTAGAACCACCTTTGCCTGAATCTGTTTTATTTGTAGGTGGAGGCGGTGTGTATGGCTCTTTTGGTGGTGGAGGTGCCTGTACCTTTTTTTGAGGCACATTCAACCTTGTCCAACACTTTGCACAGATTGCCTGAGTGCTGTTGTTGCTTTCGTTTATTTTGTTTTTTTGCCCGCAGTTTGGACAACTGATAATTTTACTCATGCTAAATCCTTGCGATACTATTTTTAGCCTAACGCTTGAATTCAGCTGACGCGTTAGCGGTCGGCTGGAATGATTTGTTAGGCATTTTTATAAAATTAAATGATTTTTCAAGAGATACAGCCCCAATACCTTTGACTCTTAGCAACCCACTTAAACTATTAATATCATCCCTTTCTAAAGCATTTTTTATTTTATTAATAGAATCTATTCTTAACTTTGACCGCTCTTTAATAGTATCAATATCTAAATGTAAAAAACTTTTCTTAAAGTTTTCATATAAATCATCTTTTGCATTTGGTTCAAAATACCAAATTTCTACAGGAATATCTAATTTTTCTAAATACTGCTTCATAATACTAATAGATTTCTCTTTGCTCAATCCTCCTTTATCTGCACCAAGTAATGGGAAAGCAATGGATTTTATTTTTCTTTGTTGGTAGGTATCTAATAATTTTTGCAAACCTTTTTCTAAATACTCAATTTTTGATGGAAATTTCCAATCTTTTTTAGTAGGGAAATTTAAGATATACTGATAAGATTCGTGATGATTCTCTGTCATTTTATACACCCATAATTTACCAATATCTATGGATTTATCATTGCAAAATTTTTGATATTTATTGAACATTTCAGGAAACCTTAATTTAAATTCATAAGCAATTCCAGCCCCCATAACACCCTCACAATTTACTGTATTAACAATTGTTTGACAATCAGTGGTAAAAATATTACCTTTTTTTATTGTTATCATTTTTTTTTAACCTTTAAAAAATATTTTATCAGTTCTGCAAACATTTATTTCACTGCCATTAATAGCAAAACAATTTGTTATAAAATCTTTAATATAGTCAGTTTGACAACAAATAGTGTGTATTTTATTTACATCCACTTTATCTAACGCTAAAACTTCAGCCATCATAGTTCGTTTTAAATGCTTTTGCTTTTCTGGATTGCCATAATTATTCCAACTTTCTGCATTGACATCATTCCAATTGATAAAATCATTATTTAACAAAACTTTTATATCATTCGTAAATTCAACATCATCTGTCGCCGCATTTTTATTGGTAAAAATCGTGCCATTTTCAAGCATAATATCCTTTTTAAACAACAAAATGATTATATTTTTATCAAACTCCTTCTGGGTTTTATAAAGCATTGCATTGCGACAGTTAAAATAGAAAGGCACATAATCGTGTAAATTATTTTCATATACAGTCTCTATTTTGTCTCTATTTTGATTAACACTCTGATTGCTTATATCAATTTTTTTATAATGATTATTATGTGATAACAATCCATTTTTTAAAATATTTCTTAAATTGTCAATGTGTGTCATATGAAAAACATAGTCAAAAAATAGCGGAACTTCTGTTAATTTGTCTTTGTTTCTTACTACATTTTGACGAATGGTAGGAGTAGGCAGGACGATATTTTTCTTGACATTAAAATCAATTTCAATCTTTGACGGCTTAACATTCTCGTTTTTTACTAATATTTCATCAGGTGAAATGCCAGCAACTCTATCTTTTGTTTTTACAGAATCTATTTGTAGAGGCTTTAGTTTGTTTTTTTATTTTTGATAATTGTTTTTTCCAATCAACCACTTTAATGCCTAACTATTTATTAATATCATTATTATACGCTCATAACAATTATGTTGCTAAAAAATTTAAACAAAAAACAAGATAAATTAAAATAATTTTATATTTTATATAAAATTTATACAATACTATTTATTACAATATAAATTAAACTTTATAGCTAAAACATTACTAACAGTTGTGCAAGATAAAATCTACTTAAGACATTATAATTATTATACAGAAAAAACTAATATTCTTGTGATTAACCAAAGATGAGATAAAAAAACCATTATTTTTAATACTAACTGCAATTAAATTACCAATTAATGTTAAAACTTGTATATTGAGCTATTAAGACTACGCTACGAATAAAGTATATGAATTTTTACTATTGATAATGGTTATAAAAAATAGCTATGTATTGCTATAAATAACTGCTAAATTCTTCTTATTTTATTTTTTTAACTCTTTAATCTGTTTATCAATTTTTTCAAGATTTTTAAAGATTAGTTGAATAGATTTTACAGTTGGATCATCAGCATCACTGGCACCATAAGCATCAAAAGAATTATGTTCTTTTTTACTATAAGGTAAAATTCTACCAGGAACTCCGATAACAGTTCTACCTTTATCAACTGATTTAACAATAACAGCATTAGAGCCTATTCTCGCCTTATCTGCAATTGTTATGGGACCAAGTATTTTAGCGCCAGCACCAATTACCACATTATTACCTAAAGTTGGATGTCTTTTGCCTTTTTTCCAAGTTGTGCCGCCAAGAGTAACTCCATGGTAAATGGTGCAGTTATCACCTATTATTGCTGTTTCACCTATTACTACTCCAAAACCATGATCAATAAAAAAATTATCTCCTATAGTTGCAGCTGGGTGAATTTCAATACCAGTTAAGATTCTAGCGATTGCAGTAATAAAACGAGCTAGCCATTTTAGCTTTTTTTTCCATAAAAAATTACTAAAACGATAAAATATCATTGCTTGTACACCGGCATAACAAGTAATTACTTCAAATTTATTACGAGCAGATGGGTCTCTATTAAAAATGCTTTCTATTTCTTTATTAAATTTCATAATTATTTTTAACTAAAATTTTCTATAATTCCATAAATATTGCTCTGGATATTTTTTTATTATTTTACCAATTTCATCATTCATTTGTATTGCAGCTTTTTCTATAGTATCGTTAACTGAAATTTTAGCTGGTTTTACAACTAAATTAAAACCTCCATTTACCCTATAGCTATAAGCAATTATAATTTGCGCTTGATATTTTTTGGCTAATTTAAGTAATAAAGTAGTTGTTTTAGTTGGTATTCCTAAAAAAGGTGCCATTATAAAACCATTATCTCTAGGAAAATGATCAGGCATTATCACTATTAATCCATTATTTTTTAATTTTTTAACCAGAATTTTAATAGCAGCTGTTAATTTATTTTTTATAATAGGAATAATAGTTAAATTAGCTTCCTGTTGTTTTTTATTAGAAAAAAATAATTGCTCTAATTCATTATTTTTCATTAGTTTTCTAAATAAATAAGCATGACGCATACTGAATATTGTTCTAAATATTATATCAAATGAAGCAAGGTGAATGGCTAAAACAATAGTTTTTTTATCATTATCTATATGCTTTAATCCTTGAGAATGCTTGATTAGTTTTGCATTATCCTTTAAGGAATTAATAGATAATTTAGCAGTTTCTATTAAGGTTTTCAAAATCTCAATAGTATTGTTTTTTATTAATATTTCTTTTTGTTTGTTGCTTAATTGTGGAAAATATGTATTAATGTTGCTGCGAATAAATTTTATGCTTTTATTGTTAACTTTATATGCTATATTGCCAATAATTTTTGCTAATAAATGGGAAAAACTAAGCGGCAATAAAGCGATGAATCTTATTATTATTTTATTCATAAACAAGCAATGAAATTTGCCTATTATCTGTATTTACAGCAATAATTTTTATACGTATCTTATTCCCTAATTTATATGTAATATTATTTGTACTGCCTTTTAATTGCATATTAACTTCGTCATATATGTAATAATTATCTTTTAAATCTCTAATAGATACAAACCCTTCGATAAAAATATCAGCTAATTCAACAAACAAACCATAATTACTTACTTTTGTGATAACTCCAGTAAAAGTTTGATTAATTTTTGTTTGCATATATTCACATTTTAACCATTTATCAATATCTCTTGTTATTTTATCTGCCTTTCTTTCAGTAATTGATAAATGCTGACTAATAGCTTTTATATTATTATTAGTATAATTATTATTAGCAATAATGCTTTTGATCGCTCTATGTGTAATCAAATCAGCATAACGGCGTATTGGTGAAGTAAAATGTACATAATTCTCAAAAGCAAGTCCAAAATGACCTATATTATCAGTAGTATAAAAAGCTTGCTGCATAGACATTAAAATCATGCTTTTGATAAGATTATCGTCTATTTTATTATAAGAATCTTTAATAACATTAGCAAAATCCATAGTTGTTGGCTTTTCTCCTCCTGATAACTCTACGCCAATTTTGCCTAAAAATTTACGTATAGTTATTGTTTTTTCTATGGTAGGAGCTGGATGAACTCTATATAAAGTATGATTTTTTTTATTTAATTGATTTAAAAAATTAGCAGAACTTTGGTTGGCAATTAACATACATTCTTCTATAATTTTATGCGATACACCTCTTTTAATAGCAACAATAGATTTAATTTTATTATTATCATCAAAAATAATCTTGCTTTCTGCCCTATCAAAATCAATAACTCCCATCATTTTTCTATTATTTTTTAATTTTTTATATAAATCAAATAAACAATCAATATTTTGTTTGATGGCTTTATCAACTATTAAATTATTATTTATAATTTTATCAACTTCATTATAACTAAGGCGAGCATGAGATTTAATTATTGCATTATAGAATTTATAATTTACTTGTTTGCCACTTATAAGCATTTCACAAATAACAACTAGCCTATCTACTTTAGGCTTTAAAGAACATAAATTATTAGATAATTTTTCTGGCAACATAGGAACTACTGACTGCGTAAAATAAACAGAATTACCTCTATTAAATGCCTCTAAATCAATTGCATCATCTTGTTTTACATAATGAGCAACATCTGCTATTGCTACATACAATTTAAATTTATTTTTATCTTTTACGGCAAAAACTGCATCATCAAAATCACGAGAATCTTCTCCATCTATAGTTATAAAAGGTATTTCACATAAATTTATTCTATTATTTTTATCTTTTTTAGTTAGATTATCGCTTAATTGTTCTACTTTTTTAATAATATTTTTATTAAAATTATATGGAATATCAAAGCGTCTTAACGCTGCTTTTACTTGTGTATTGTAATCATAAGAATCTCCTAAAACAGATATAATATTAGCTTTAGCATTATTATCTGCAGTAGCCCTTTTTATAATATCAATTAACACCATACTATTATCAGGATATTTTTGTTTGGTTTTTTTAATTTCTATTGTGCGTTGTATGCTATTATCATAAACATTTATTATTATTTTATTATTTTTAATATTAAGCAAACCTATTAGATTTTTAGCATTACTTATAATCTCAACCACTTCTACATCTAATTTATTGTTTAATAAACGAACCTTGATTTTATCTCCACTAAAAAGGGAATGCATTTGTTTGTAATTAAGTCGCAAATCTTTACTATTATTATCATTATTACTAAGTTTAATAAAGCCAAAACCCCTACGATTTGCTATCACTTCACCTGCTAATAATGTGTTGTCAAAAATAGAATAAGTTCCATTAAGGTTATAATTTAGCTGTTTATCGCGCACCATAGCAGATAATCTATTACTAAATGCTTTGCTTTTATTTTCGCTAAGAGATAATAATTTGAATAACTCTGCTTTAGATATTTGTTGTTCTTTTATGTAACTTAGAATATATTTCCTAGACGGAATAGGGTTTTTATATTTTAATGATTCTTTTTTAAAATGTGGGTCTTTAAGATTATGCATTTAATTTTTAGTTATAGATGCTTTGATAAAAGCATTAAATAGTGGATGACCTTCTCTCGGATTTGAAGTAAATTCTGGGTGAAACTGGGTAGCAATAAAAAATTTATGGTCCTTTAACTCAATTACTTCTACTAAATTTTTATCATTTGAAACTGCTGAAACTACTAAACCACTCTCTTTAAGTTGCTCAACAAAAGTATTATTTAGCTCATAACGATGTCTATGTCGTTCATAAATTATATTTTGTTTATATATATTATATATTTTTGTATTTTTATGTAACAAACAATCTTGAGAGCCAAGACGCATAGTGCCACCTAAATTAGATGAGTTGTCTCTTTTATTTTTGCCATTTTCATCCTCCCATTCACTAATAAGAGCAATAACTGGATACTTAGTATTTTTGTTAAATTCGCTACTATTTGCATCTAACATATTAGCTACATTGCGCGCATATTCTATTACAGCAACTTGCATACCAAGGCAAATACCTAAATATGGAATATTATTTAAGCGCGCATAATTAACTGCACTAATTTTACCTTCAATACCTCTAACTCCAAAACCACCAGGAATTAAAATACCGTCTATATCCTTTATACAAGTTATACCATTTTTTTCTATATCCTCTGAATCTATATAAATAATATTAATTTTTGTAGAAGTGTGCATACCTGCATGGACAAAAGCCTCTGATAATGATTTATAAGATTCTGTTAATTCAATATATTTTCCTACAATAGCTATATTTACGCTATATCTAGTATTTTTTAATTTATAAATTACTTGTTGCCAGGCAGATAAATCAGCTTTTTTGCATTTGATATCTAATTTATCGACCACAACATCATCTAAACCCTGATTATATAGTTTTTGTGGTATTTTATAAATACTATCAACATCAATAGAAGTAAATACTGAAGATTTCTCTACATTGGTAAAAAGTGCTATTTTATCTTTCTCTGCTTCGCTTAATTCTTTTTCACTTCTACAAATTAAAATATCAGGAGAAATACCTATACCGCGTAACTCTTTTACAGAATGTTGTGTTGGTTTAGTTTTTAACTCTCCTGCTACTTTAATATAAGGCAATAATGTTAAATGTATATATAAGGTATTTTTACAACCTAAGTTAATTCGCATTTGTCTAATAGCTTCTAAAAATGGCAATGATTCAATATCACCAATAGTACCGCCAATTTCTATTAATGCTACATCAAAACCTTTGGCGCTGGCAATAGTTAATCTCTTAATTTCATCAGTAATATGAGGAACAACTTGCACAGTAGCTCCTAAATAATCACCACGACGCTCTCTTTTAATAACATTTTGATAAACTCTACCTACAGTAAAATTATTTTTTTTAGTTAACTCAGTATTTATAAAACGCTCATAATGTCCTAAATCTAAATCTGTTTCTGCTCCATCTTTAGTAACAAAAACCTCTCCATGTTGAAATGGGCTCATAGTGCCTGGGTCAATATTAATATAAGGATCTAACTTAGATAAAGTTACTTTTAAGCCACGAGACTCTAAAATAGCAGCAAGAGAAGCGGAAGCAATGCCTTTACCAAGAGAAGAAACTACGCCACCAGTTATAAAAATATATTTAGTCATTTAAAAACATATAATTGGAAAGTAATATGATACCTTAAAAAATTATGATAAATAATGATAAAATTATTCAATTCTTATTTTTAATAATAATGTGGATTATAAAAATAAATTAATAGACATAAAACAACAAAACTTATATAGAAGCAGAAAAATATTAGCAAATAATAGGATAAAGACAACTATAAATAATAAAAAAGTTATTAATTTTTGTTCTAATGATTATCTATCTTTAGCAAATGATAAAAGAATTAAAAAAAGCTTAAAAAAAGCTATTGATTTATATGGTGCAAGCTCTTCATCATCCCAGTTAATTAGCGGTTATAGTTTAAATCATCAGCAATTAGAAGAAGAATTATCAGATTATATTGGAGCAGAAAAAGCTGTATTATTCTCTACTGGTTATATGGCAAACCTTGGAATTTTCTCAACTCTTAAAGATGATGTTAAATGGATATTACAAGATAAACTTAATCATGCCTCGCTAATTGATGCAAATAATATGATAAACATACCTGTTCAACGTTATCTGCATAATAATATGCTTTCTTTGCAAAAAAAGATAAATAAACAACAAGGTTTTGGTATGGTTGCTACCGATAATATATTTAGCATGGATGGTGATAAGGCGCATATTGATGAACTTTATAAAATTGCTAATAATAATAATGCTATATTATTACAAGACGATGCACATGGTTTTGGTATTTTTAAAACAAATTTTAAAAAAAAATCTATATATATGGCAACTTTTGGTAAAGCAGCTGGAAGTGTTGGTGCCTTTGTGGCTGGAGATAGTGATTTTATTGAATATTTAGTACAAAAATCACGTCCCTATATTTATACTACTGCCCCGCCAAGAGCTTATTGTATAGCAACATTAACAGCTCTTAAAATAATTAAAACTAATGAAAAACAACAAAAACTATTTAATAATATTAATTTTTTTAAAAAACTAATCAAAACAGATTCAAATACAGCTATTCATCCCATAATAATAGGTGATAATAAAAAGGTTTTGGCAATCAGCAATTATTTATTAAAATGTGGGTTTTATGTAGGTGCTGTGCGTAAACCTACAGTAAATAGCGCAAGACTTAGAATAACTATAAATGCAGATCATAGTGAAAAACAAATTAAATCTTTAGCAGAGGCATTAATTGTTAAGTTATAAAGTAGTTGGTCATGGCGAAAACTTAGTTATGTTGTACGGTTGGGGCTTTAATAATTGTATTTTTAATAATTTAATTAGTCTTTATAGCAAACAATACAAAATAACTATTATTGACTTGCCAGGTCATAATGGAGCTGAGCTTTATAAATGCGATATAGCTATATGGGAAACAGCAATATTAGCAGTTATGCCTAAAAATCCTATTATTTTAGCTTGGTCATTAGGAGGCTTATTAGCAATTAAAATTGCGAGTAGAATAAAGATAAAAAAGCTAATTTTAGTGGCTACTACGCCAAAATTTTTAAATAGTTATAGTTGGCTGTATGGCAACGATAATTTAGAAAAATTTAGAAATAATTTCAACTTAAATCCACAAAAAACATTTAACTCTTTTTTACTTATGCAAGGTATAAATAATAAATATTTAAAACAAATACAAAACAATAATAATAGGGCTCTTAGTTGTGGGTTAGATATCTTACTCACTACAGATTTACGTCAAACGTTATTATCGATTGATGCGCAAAAAATTAAAGTTTTTTTAGGGAAAAAAGATATAATTGTGCCATATATTATTAAAAATTGGTACCAACAACATAATATAACTACTAAAATAATCCCAACTGGGCATCTGCCATTTTATGATTTTACAAACTACTTATGAAACAAAGATTACAAAAAATAATAGCTGCTGCTGGTTACGGTTCCAGGCGTAGTGTTGAAAAAATGATAAGCGAAAAAAGAATTATCTTAAATAATAAAATTGCTATTTTAGGACAACAAGCAACTATAGATGATGTAGTTAGAATAGATGGTAGAGTTATTAATCTAAAACGTTATTACGAGCAAGAGATAAAAGTTATTATGCTTAACAAAAAAATTGGCTATATCTGTTCTAAAAAAGATGAAAAAAATCGTCCTACTGTTTATAGTTTGTTGCCAAAAAATACTAATTGGATAATGGTTGGCAGGCTTGATATAAATAGTTCTGGTTTATTATTATTTACTAATAATGGTGCTTTAGCTAACAAACTTATGCATCCATCATCAAATATTGCAAGAGAGTATAGTGTGCGTGTACTTGGTAATGTATCAAAAGAAGATACCGAACAACTTAAAAATGGTATAGAGCTAGATGATGGCTTTGCTAAATTTGATAATATTAAAATGTTAAATGATAAAGGCGCTAATAAATGGTATAAAGTCAGCTTAACAGAGGGGAAAAATCGTGAAGTACGAAGGTTATGGGAAAAATTAGGCTTTAAAGTATCACGCTTAATTAGAATTAAATTTGCTAATATAGCTATGCCTCATAACTTGCGTGCTAACCAAATATTAATATTAAAAACAATACAAATTAATAAACTTATTAATATCTAATCTATAAATTATCTAAATATTTTTCAGCATCTAAAGCTGCCATACAGCCAGATGCAGCAGAAGTAATTGCTTGGCGATAAATATAATCAGCACAATCTCCAGCAGCAAATACTCCTGCTAGGCTAGTTTTAGTGGCCTCACCATTATTGCCACCTTTAACATCAATATAACCATGACTCATAAATAATTGATTAATAAAAATATCTGTATTTGGCTTATGACCTATAGCAATAAACACCCCAAAAACATCAATTTCATATTTTTTACCATCATTAGTTTTAAGACGTAATCCATTAACACCTGCATCATTGCCTAATACCTCATCTAAATTAGTATTCCATTTAATACTAATATTGCCATTTTTTGATTTTTCCATCAATTGTTTTGCTAATATTTTTTCACAAGAAAATTTATCTTTTCTATGCACAATAGTAACATGTGATGCTATATTAGCTAAAAATAGCGCTTCTTCTACTGCAGTATTTCCGCCACCTATCACTGCTACCTTTTTATTTCTATAAAAAAATCCATCACAAGTAGCACAAGCACTAACTCCTTTGCCTTTAAATTTTTCTTCAGATTTAAGCCCTAAATATTTAGCAGAAGCACCAGTGGCAATAATGACGCTTTGCGCTTGGTAAATATTATTATCACCAGTTAAAATAAATGCTTTATTGCTAAAATCAACTGATTTAATATAATCATTTATAATTTCAGTTTCAAAACGTAACGCATGTTTTTTCATACGCTCCATTAATTTAGGCCCGTCTACTCCATTATTATCTCCAGGCCAATTATCAACATCAGTTGTGCTCATAAGTTGCCCGCCCTCTTCCGGTCCGCTAATAATTACTGGCTGTAAATTAGCACGAGCAGCATAAATAGCAGCGCTATAACCTGCAGGTCCAGAACCAATTATTATAAGTTTTTTACTTAACATAGCAATATATAAATTATAAATAGTTTTTATTTTATATTATATTTTATAAAAAAATAACTAATCAACTACCATAACAGCATTCCAAGCTTTTTCTACTTGCTCTTTAGTATTAGTTGTATGAGTATTATCATAAGAAATTGCTGCTGCTATCATTCCTAGCTTAGCATTGTGAAAGTCAGTGGCAGCTGTCCAATAATTACGCATAGCAGCTAAAGCTATTTTAATGGCTGCTTGCATACCTATGCCTGTAACTATTATATTATTATGCGTACCGCCATTTACTAATAAATAAAACATTTTATTAGCAACTCCACTATTAGTATGCACTCCACATTGATCGTTACAAGTGCTTGGAGTACAAGCTTCACTAACATCTTGCCAAAATTCTCCACGATATATATCTGGTTGTTTATATAATGTTGGATTTTTTAAAGAGCGCAAAATCCAGTTATTTTCTTGATTTCTTTTACCCAAAGATATAAGCCACTCATTCTTACCTATAGAATCAAGTACAGCAACTCCTAGCCAATCAGAAAATGCCTCATTTAATGCCCCAGATTCTTTAGAGTAGACTAAATTAGCAAAAGAGCTAGTAATAGCATGCGCCCATTCATGAGCGCTAATACCTAAAGAGGCAGCAAGTGAAAATGATCTATCTATTTGTGGAGTTGAATAATTAATGCTTTTCCCATTCCAATAAGCATTATATAAACTTCCTTTATTATAAAGTTTATTACAAGTATAAGTAGCTCTGCTTGGTATAGGAATATTAACATTTATTATCATTGATGCGTTATTATCATCATAACTATTTAATTGTAAAACATTTTTAAAAAAATTATAAGTTATAGTGGCATTAGCATAAGCATCAATAGCTGCTTTATTTACCTTGTCTAATGAATTTATCTCATTACTTGTTATATTGGCAATTGATTTTATTGTTTCGTTTTTTATATTATCAACTAATGTCTTATTTACCTCTATAACCAAGCTACTATTATTTTTTCTAATCTTAGTATTACGCAAATAAATTACGCTATTAACCTTAGTAACATCTAATGAATATGGCTGAGCAGCAGTTGCTATAGCTTGCCCACTTAAATTAACTTTAGCCTGAGTCTGTTGAGTATTTTGAGCTATAACCATTGGTTTTTCATAAATACAATTATTAATATTAAATGGTTTAATAGTAAAACTCATTGAGTTAGATACATTAGCAATATCATCAATAATAACATCAACTATCTTATCTTCATAACTAATAGCTTCTTTTTTATCATTAGTAGCATTAACTGTAAGTTGGCAATTATTCATCTTAACTTTTACTACATAGGTATTAGTAGCTATAGCATTAAAATAGTATTTATCAATATCAGTGTTGCTAAAAAACTGATTTGTTATAACTCTAGGATAAGTTAAAGAATAACCTATATTGCTAACATTTTTATCAAGTACTAATTTTGTATCAACAACCTCGTTTGCACCTTTGTTTATTGCTATCTCTATCTTACTATCATCACCACAAGAAAACAATAATAAAGACAAAGGCATTATTAAAATAATAATTTTTATTTTAATGCCCAACATAACTAAGATTTTTTTTATTAATAATAACTGGATTATTACTATAAGAAATTAAATAATAATATTTCATATTAAAAACATTAATATTTATTTGCCATATTAAATAAGGCTCTTTATTTATAATATTTTTTGTAATTGACAATAAATCAATATTTTCTACATTAGCAGATAAGTCTTTAACAATAATATTTATTAATTTTTCTTGATTAATTTTGTAATTTTTAATTTTATTATCTATAATATTTTGAACTTCAGCACTGATACCAGCCATATAACCATTCATAGCAAAAACTTGACCATGATTGTTAATATGAGCTATAATTTCTGCCTTGCTAATTCTAATATTTTTATATGTTTTATAAAAACGTAAATGCTGATTGTTGTCACTATCAGTATTAATGCTAATAAAATTTAACTCATTGCTTGTTATGCCAGTTTTATTATTAATATAATCCTTAGCTAATTTAATAAAATCAAGATTAATTAAATTATTAGAGTTTATGGCATTATATAAGATTATTGGTTGTTGTGTTTTTTCTGCAACAAAAAACAAACCATTATCTATAGTATCATTTAATGCTAACGTATTATTAATATAAAACATAGTATTAAATAATAATATTAGCCAATAGTAATTAGTCATTATTTTAATAAATAATTATATTTTATACTAAAAATATTTTTGTAAATTAAAATATACTAAAATATTTTTTATTTTACAAATAATATGAGTGATTTTATTAATAGACATATAGCTCTTAATAATACAGAAATACAAACTATGTTAAAAAAAATAGGATTGCCTTCTGTAGATAAACTAATTAAACAAGCTATACCAGCATGCATTCCTACTACTGTTATTAAACTCAGCAAGGCTTTAACTGAAACAGAAATATTACAAAAAGCACAAAAATTTGCCAATCAAAATAAGTTATATACTAATTTTATTGGTACTGGTTATTATGGTAGCATCACTCCTACTGTTATTAAAAGAAATATTTTAGAAAATTCAAGCTGGTATACACCATATACTCCATATCAAGCGTAAATATTACAAGGTCGCTTAGAAATGCTACTTAATTTTCAACAAATGATTATTGATTTTACAGGGCTTGACATTGCTAACGCCTCATTACTCGATGAATCTAGTGCTTGCGGTGAAGCTATGATGATGGCATTTAGAATAAATAATAATTTAAAACATTGTTTAGTCGATAAAAATATTCATCCACAACATTTATCAGTACTAATGACAAGAAGTAAGGCGCTTGGCATTATATTAAATGTTGATAATATTAACAACACTAAAAACTTTAATAATTATTTTGCAGTTATTATGCAGCCTATAGCTACTAATGGTGTTATTACAGATTATACAAAAATAACTAAAACAATACATAATGATAATTCTTAGCAATTATGGTGTGCGATATACTTGCTCTTAGCGTTATTAAAGATCCAGCGCAAATGGGGGCAGATATTGCTATTGGCACTACACAACAATTTGGCATGCCTTTAGGTTTTGGCGGGCCACACGCTGCATTCATTGTTACTAAAGAAAAATACAAACGCAATCTCCCTGGTAGAATAATTGGTATCTCTAAAGATATTAATAATAATATAGCAATGCGTATGAGTCTACAAACAAGAGAACAACATATTCGTCGCGACAAAGCAACTAGTAATATTTGTACTGCACAAGTATTGCCTGCTATCATGGCAGTAGCTTATGCTATTTATCATGGAGAAAAAGGCCTTAAAGATATTGCCACAAAAATACATAATAAAACAGTAAATTTAGCTCATAGTTTAATGATAAATAATTATAGTTTAGTTAGTCAAGATTTTTTTAACACTATTACCATTAGAACTAGTCGTGCTAAAATAATATTCATACAAGCAAAAAATAAAAAAATTAACTTACGTTTACTTGATAAAAATCATATAACAATTGCTATTGACGAAGGCACAACTAATCAACAATTATTAAAATTATTAACTGTCTTTAATATTAATAAATTATCTATTAAAAATATAGCTATTAAAAAATCATTAATTAGAACTAGTGGTTTTTTATCTAATAATATTTTTAAAATTTATCATAGTGAAATAGCTATGATGCGTTATTTAAAACGCTTAGAAAATAAAGATATTGCGCTAAATAATTCTATGATAGCACTTGGCTCTTGCACAATGAAACTTACCCCAAGTACTTCTATGCAAACTATTAATTTTGCTGGTTTTATGCAATTACACCCGTATGTACCTGCTGAGCAAAGCAAAGGTTACTTAAACTTATTAAATGAACTTAAACAAGATTTGTTAACTATTAGTGGTTATGATAATATTAGCCTACAGCCTAATGCTGGTTCACAGGGAGAATTTGCTGGTTTACTAGCAATTAGTAATTACCATAAATCTATTGGCGAACATAAACGTAATATTTGTCTAATTCCAGCTTCTGCTCATGGTACTAACCCAGCTAGCGCAACAATGGCTGGCATGCAGATAATTATAGTAAATTGCACTAAATACGGTGAGGTTGATATGAATGACTTGCTTATTAAAGTAAAAAAATATAATAACAAGTTATCATGTCTAATGATAACTTATCCATCAACTCATGGTGTATTTGAGGAAAATATTATAAAAATTTGTCAGATTATTCATCAATATGGCGGTCAAGTTTATTTAGACGGCGCTAATTTAAATGCTATGGTTGGCATTATAAAAATTGCAGATTTAGGTGCTGATGTTTCACATTTTAATTTACATAAAACCTTTGCCATACCTCATGGAGGTGGTGGTCCTGGTGCTGGACCTATAGGAGTAAAAAAGCATTTAGCAAAATTTTTACCTACTGATCCAGTATTAAAAGATTCTGGCGCTATTGCTGGCACTATGTATGGTAATGCTATGGTGCTGCCTATTTCTTGGTCATATATAAAAATGCTAGGTGATGCTGGACTTACTAAAGCGACAAAAATTGCTATTTTAAATGCCAATTATATTGCTAAATCATTAATGAATTATTATCCTATTCTTTATTATAATAACAACAAACTTGTTGCTCACGAATGTATTATTGATATAAGAGAAATCAAAAAACAAACTACAATTAATGAAGAGGATATAGCTAAAAGATTAATTGACTATGGGTTTCATTCGCCAACAATGAGTTTCCCTGTAGCAGGAACTTTAATGATAGAGCCTACTGAAAGTGAAAACAAAAATGAAATTGATAGGTTTATAACCGCTATGATAGCTATTTATCATGAAATACAGGAAGTAAAAAACTCTACTGTTGATAAAAAAAATAATGTATTAAAAAACGCCCCACACACTGCTTTTGAGATGACTAATTGGCATTATCCTTATAGTAGAAAAAAAGCATTATATCCGCTTGATTATTTAATAGTAAATAAATACTTTCCACCAGTAAAACGTGTAGATAATCTATATGGTGATAAAAATTTATTTTGCTATTTAGCTAATAACAACTCATAAAATATAAATAATAATTTTATAAAATTAACACTAAAAAAATTATAGTAGAATTAATCTTTAATAATATATGTAACGATCAATCCAGCAATTAAGCTATTAGTTATAGTGGCAATAAACCAAATAAATGCTAAATAGATAGGGATAGGCATATAGGCATATAGGCATATAGGCATATGTGCCAAAACCCATATTAATTCCAGCTACTAATCCATAAATTAAACTAAATTTAAGCGCTATAACAATAGATTTGGTGGTAATAAAAAATTTATAAATTAAAACAAAACCAAAAGCTGCTAATAAACTAATAAAATATGCTAATATTATTTTTATATCTGCTGTATTGCACCAAAGATTAGCTGTATTTTCATAAGTATTTTTTAGCAAAATCCCGTGTATTAAAAAATCTAATATTGACCAAATAATAAAAATTAATATTGTTGATAAGAAAATTTTTTTAATCATATTTATGCCAGTTATATAAAAAATATTTATTATATACAATAATATGTATTAATTGAATAAACTAATAAATTACTGAAAAAAATTTAGTGCTTAATTTATAGTTAATTTGTTATTTACAATATCAACATTAATAATTTTAGAGGATAAATTACCAGCTATTAATTTTTGTGCTAATGGATTTTCTAATAAACGAATAATAGCTCTTTTAATGGGTCTAGCACCATAATTAGCATCAAAACCACTATTGGCTATAAAATCTAAAGCATTATCAGTGATTTTAAGTGCTAAGTTAAATTCAGCTAAACGTTTTCTTAAAATATCAATTTGCAACAAAACTATTTTTTTGATATTATTTTTAGTTAAGCTATCAAATACAATAATATCATCTATTCTATTTACAAATTCTGGTCTAAAATGCTGTAATACAATCGTAATTAAATCATCTTTAATATTTTTTCTATCTTTATCTTGAATTAAATCAGAGCCTAGATTAGAAGTCATAATAATAATAGTATTACGAAAATCAACCAACCTACCCTGACCATCAGTTAAGCGACCATCGTCTAAAACCTGTAGCAATATATTAAAAACATCTGCATGGGCTTTTTCTATCTCATCAAATAAAATAATAGAATAAGGCTTGCGTCTAATAGCTTCTGTTAAAGCTCCTCCTTGCTCATAACCAACATAACCAGGAGGCGCTCCTATAAGACGTGCTACCGAATGTTTTTCCATAAATTCACTCATATCAAGACGAACTATAGCATCTTCTGTATTAAATAAAAAAGTTGCTAACGCCTTGGTAAGTTCTGTTTTACCAACTCCTGTAGGTCCCATAAATAAAAAAGAACCATCTGGTTTGCTGAGATCAGATAAACCGCTACGAGCTCTACGAATAGCATTTGATACTGCTATAATTGCTGTAGTTTGTCCTATAATTTTTTGTTGTAACTCTTGTTCCATAGTGAGTAATTTTTCTTTTTCACTAGCAAGCATTTTATTCACAGGAATACCAGTCCATCTTGACACTACCTCTGATATCTCTACTTCAGTTACTTTATTTCTTAATAGTGTCATTTTTTTGTTTTCATTTTTTTCTGTAGCAATTATTTGTTGTTCTATTTTAGGTATTTTGCCATATTGCAACTCACCCATTTTTTCTAAATTATTTTGTCTTTTAGCATCTTCTAGCTCTATTTTCACTTGCTCTAATTCTTCTTTAAGTGCTTGTGAACCCTGTACTGAAGCTTTTTCGCTACGCCAAATTTCATCTAAACTAGCATATTCTTGTTCTAATTTATCTATTTTTTCCTCTAATTCTTTTAATCTTTGTTTTGATGCTTTATCTTTTTCTTTTTTAAGTGTTACTTGTTCAATTTTAAGTTGGATTAATTTACAATCTAACTTATCCATACTTTCTGGTTTAGAATCAATTTCCATACGAATAATAGAAGCTGCCTCATCTATTAAATCAATAGCCTTATCTGGTAAGCGTCTATCAGTAATATAGCGCTCTGATAAAGTAGCAGCAGCAATTATTGCACTATCAGTAATATCAACACCATGGTGCACTTCATAACGCTCTTTTAAACCACGTAATATAGTAATTGTGTCTTCTTTATTTGGCTCTAACACCATAACCTTTTGAAATCTACGTTCTAAAGCAGAGTCTTTTTCTATATATTTTCTATATTCATCTAAAGTAGTAGCTCCAATACAATGTAACTCTCCTCTTGCTAAAGCAGGTTTTAACATGTTACCAGCGTCCATAGCGCCATCACTTTTGCCAGCACCTACTATAGTATGTATTTCGTCTATAAATAAAATTATTGAGCCTTCTGCTTTATATAAATCTTTTAATACTGCCTTTAATCTTTCTTCAAACTCACCACGATATTTAGCCCCAGCAATAAGTGCTGACATATCAAGCGACAAAACTTTCTTATTTTTTACTCCTTCTGGCACCTCGTTATTAATAATTCTTTGCGCTAAACCTTCAACTATAGCGGTTTTTCCAACGCCTGGCTCACCGATTAATACTGGATTATTTTTAGTTCTGCGTTGTAAAACCTGAATAGCTCGACGAATTTCATTATCTCTGCCAATAACAGGATCAATTTTACCAGCCAGTGCTTTAGCAGTTAAATCTACAGTATATTTAGCTAAAGATTCTCTTACTTGTTCATCATCAGCATTATTTATATTTTCACCGCCTCTAAGCTTATCTATAACTGCCTTTAAGACGCTTTTATTGACATTATTATTAATTAAAACATTGCCAACTTTGTCATTACTATCTATGGCAGCTATTAAAAATACCTCGCTAGCAATAAATTTATCATTTTGCTTAATAGCGATTTTATAACATATATTAAATAATTTATTTAAGTTTGCTGATATTTGCACATCGCCATTATGATTATTTATTTTTGCTAATAAATTTAATTCCTTAACTAAATCATCATTAATTGCTGTTAAATTACCACCAGATTTTTTAATTAATGGGCCTATACTATCTTGCTCTAACATTGCTTTAAGTAAATGTATGCCTTCTATGGTAGAATTATCATTACTAACAGCTAGCATTTGAGCAGTGCTAAGAGCCTCTTTAAATTGATTGGTTAACTTGTTTATCATTTTTAACTATTTTCCTTAAATATAAATATAGTATTTATATAAGGTCTATAATTTAATTATCAAGAAATATTACTATTTAAAAAAATAATTAATAAACAACTAGGCTATTTTTCTTTTATTTCTTTTTCTTTCATTTTCTGTTAAAAAACGCTTTCTAATTCTTATATTATGAGGCGTTACCTCAACTAATTCATCATCATTTATAAACTCTAATGCTATTTCTAAATCTAATTTTATAGGTGTAACTAATACTACAGCATCATCAGTGCCTGATGCACGTACATTAGTAAGTTGTTTAGCTTTTAAAACATTTACTACTAAATCATTTGTTCTATTATTTATACCTACAATCATTCCTTCATATACATCATCACCATGTCCTATAAAAAATTTACCACTTTTTTGTAAATTATAAATAGCATATGCTACAGCAGCACCTTTACTCATAGAAACAATAGAGCCATTAGTTCGCTGACCTATTTCACCAGATTTTTTAGCCTTATAGCTATCAAAAATAGAATACAACAAACCAGTACCATTTGTTGCTGTTAAAAATTCTGTTCTAAAGCCAATTAAACCTCGAGACGGTATGATAAATTCTAAGCGCACCCTATTGTTTTCGTCTGGTACAATATTTATCAAATCTGCTTTTCTTGCACCTAGTTTTTCCATCACAAGACCTTGGTTATCAGCTTTAATATCAATCATTAAATTTTCATAAGGCTCACAAATTACACCATTTATTTCCTTAAATATAACCTGCGGCCTACCTACTGAAAGTTCAAAACCTTCACGGCGCATAGTTTCAATCAATATAGCAAGATGTAATTCGCCTCTACCATATACTAAAAATTCTTTTGGATTATCTGTATTTTTTACTTTAAGAGCTACATTATAAATAAGTTCTTTATCTAGTCTTTCTTTAATATTCCTACTGCTTATATATTTACCATCAAGACCTGCAAATGGTGAATCATTTACTTTAAATATCATAGATATAGTAGGCTCATCAATACTAAGTGATGGTAACGATTCTACTGCATTTACATCACATAAAGTATCAGAAATATTAATATCTTCAATACCAACCACTGCTACAATATCACCAGCTATAGCACTTTTTACTTCATATCTATCTAAACCATTAAAGGCAAGTAATTGAGCTATTTTTACATTACGTCTTTCGCCTTTATTATTAATTAAAATCATTGACATATTACGTTTTAATATACCACGATTAATCTTACCAATACCAATAGCACCTACAAAAGATGAATAATCTAAAGATATAATCTGCATTTGCGCTGGACCATCTTTATCTACATTAGGTGGTTTTACTTTAGATATTATCATATCAAATAAAGGTGTCATATCTCCTGCAATAACATCATCGTTTAAACCAGCATAACCGCCTGTAGCAGAACTATATACTATATTAAAATCTAATTGTTCCTCAGTTGCTCCTAATTCAGCAAATAAATCAAATACTTTATCAATTACCCAATCTGCTCGTGCTTGTGGTTTATCTATTTTATTAATAACAACGATAGGCACTAATCCTTGTTCAAATGCTTTTTTAGTTACAAAACGTGTTTGTGGCATTGGACCATCTACACTATCAACTAAAAGCAATACACTATCTACCATAGAAAGAACCCTTTCCACTTCGCCACCAAAATCAGCATGACCAGGGGTATCAACAATGTTTATACGGTAATCATTGTATTTAATAGCGGTGTTTTTACTATTTATAGTAATTCCTCTTTCTTTTTCTAAATCACCTGAATCCATCATTCTACTGCTAACAACAAATCTATCGTCAAAAGTCTGTGACTGAGATAATAGCTTATCTACAAGTGTAGTTTTGCCATGATCAACGTGAGCAATAATGGCAATATTTCTGATATTTTGCATAAATTAAATGTGGTTTAAGTTAATTAGAACTATTAACTATGTTCTTGAGTTTGTTACCAGCTTTAAAGGTAACAACGCGACGAGCAGATATAATATAACTTTTTGCTGTTTTAGGATTTCTTCCTGGTCTTGATTTTTTATCATTTAAAATAAAATTGCCGAATCCAGATAATTTAACATCTTCACCATTTGCTAATACTTTTTTTATAGTACTAAAAAAAATATTAACAATCTCCGATGCTTTAGCATCAGTCATATTAGTCTTTTTAATTAATTCATGTGTTATTTTTTTCTTAGTAACTGACATAGTTATCTTTGCTCCACTTTATATTTTTTAATTAACAATTGTAATACCTTATTCGTTGCGTTATTTATTTCATCATCAGTTAAAGTTTTATTTTTTGCTTGATAACTCAAACTTATGGTAAAACTTTTTTTATCATTACTAATTTCATTGTTGTTATAAACATCTAATAGCTTTAACCCAATTAAAAACTTTTGTTTTAAACTAAAAATTGTATTATAAATTTCACTATAATTAATATTTTTATCAACTAAAAATGAAATATCCCTATTAGATATCTGATAACGAGAAAAACCACTATATTTTATAGTGTTTTTAATTTTAAAAACAGATAAATCTAGTTCAAATGCAAAACATTTATTAAGCGACATTTTCTTTTGTATAAATGGCGATATAGTTCCTATAATACCAATCTCTTTATTATCAACTAAAATCTTAGCACTTTGTCCTTCTTGCAATAATGCATGTTTGGTTGGAATAAACTGTATATTTCTATTGCCAATTAAAACGCTACAATCTTTTTTTATAGTATAAAAATTAAATTTATTATTTTTAAACCAATTATTTTCATTATTTTCTGTAATAATGGCAGCTATTTTCTCTTGCTGTCCAATTTTATCATTATAATAACAAGATCCTATTTCAAAAATACGAATATTTTTGTTATTTTGATTAATATTATAAGCAGCAGTTTTAAGCAAACTAACAATAATATTACTCCGCATAACTGACATATCATTTGATATAGGATTAGCAATTTTTAATTTATCATCAGTAGTAAAACTAGCTATATTATCACTAACAAAGCTATAATTTATAACTTCATTATAATTTCTATTAACTAAAATACAGCGTAAATTATTTTTATCAATGCTATTATTTTTAACTAAAGTAGTATTAAATTTAAGTGTTTTAGTAGGTAAATTATCATAACCATATAAACGAGCCAACTCTTCAATTATATCTATATCAAGATTAATATCAAACCTTGCGCTATTAGGTTGCACAATAATCTCTCTATCATTATTTTCTAAAATAATAAAGTTAAGTGCTAATATTGTTTTTTTTATCCATTTTTTATTTAATTCAAAACCTAATATTTTTTTTATTTTATGATATTTAAGGTTAATTTTTTTTAATTTTGGTAAATACTCTACGGCTGTATTAGTTTTAATATTTGATAACTTGCCACCACAAACTTCTATTATTAGTTCAGCGGCTCTATTTATAGCTGTCTCTGTTATATTAAAATCTACTCCTCTTTCAAACCTTAAAGAACTTTCTGTATGTAAAGAATATTTTCTAGCTTTACCAGCAATCAATACATTATCAAAAAATGCTGCTTCTAATAAAATATTAGTAGTATTTTTTTGCACAGCACTATTTGCTGCTCCCATAATTCCAGCTACAGCTAATATATTTTTTTCATCAGCAATAATAAGAGTATCATCATCAAGATTAATACTTTTATTATTAAGCAAAGTTATATTTTTCTCATTTTTAGCTAAACGAATAGTTACACCGCCTAATAATTTATCACTATCAAAACAATGTAGCGGTTGCCCAAGCTCAAGCAAAACAAAATTAGTAATATCAATAATAGCTGAATTAAGTTTCTGTCCTGACTGCAATAATTTATTTGCAATCCATGCTGGAGTATTAACTGCATTATTGACTCCAGTTATCATTTGAGTTAAATATTTTGGGCAATGTTTTTTTGCAACAACATCAATATTTATATTATGTTTAAAATACGGTATTTTTTCTAATTTAGAATTAGTATTAATGTTTTTTAATGTTATATCATAAACAACACTAAGTTCGCGTGCAATGCCTAATATAGAAAAACAATCACCGCGATTTGGCGTAATATCAAGCTCTATAACATTATCATCTAAATTTACTTCATGACGTAAATTATTCCCAATTATAAATTTATTATTAAGCTCTAAAATACCATCATTCTTATCTATTAGATGCTTAATACCAAGCTCAGCAGCAGAACAAACCATACCAAAAGATGTAATGCCACGAATTTTTGCTTTTTTAATTTTAAAATTTTCTGTTAATTTTGCTCCAACTACTGCTACTGCAACTTTAATACCGCTACGAATATTTTTTGCACCACAAACAATTGATAAAATTTCACTGCCAATATCAATCTCACATAAACTTAATTTATCAGCATTTGGATGTTTAACACAATTAACAACATAACCAACCACCACTCCTTTAAAATCATTAGCAATTTTTTCTATATTATCTACTTCTAAACCAGAAGCAGTAAGTTTATTCGCAATATCACTATCACTTGCATCTATGTCTATCCATTCACGTAGCCAACTGCTTAATATTTTCATTGCCTAAATTGCTTTAAAAAAGATAAATTATTTTCAAAAAATAAACGCAAATCATCAATGCCATACTTAAGCATACTAAGGCGTTCAATCCCCATACCAAAAGCAAGTCCGGTATATTTCTCACTATCAACCTCAACTGCTTTAAAAACATTAGGATGCACTATACCACATCCTAAAACTTCAAGCCAACCAGTATTAGAGCATACTCTACAACCACGCCCATTACACATTACACAAGATATATCAAGCTCTGCTGATGGCTCAGTAAAAGGAAAATATGAAGGACGAAAACGAATTTTTAATTTATTATTAGCAAAAAATACATGTACAAAATCAATCAATAAACCTTTTAATTCAGCAAAATTAACGTCTTTATCTACTACTAAACCTTCTATTTGATGAAACATAGGACTATGGGTTATGTCATAATCACAACGATATACTTTACCAGGAGCTATAATACGAATAGGGGCTTTCTTATCCTGCATAGTTCTTATTTGTACAGAAGATGTATGAGTTCTAAGTACTTTATTGTCAGCAAAATAAAAAGTATCATGCATAGCTCTTGCTGGATGGTGCGCAGGGATATTAAGTGCACTAAAATTATGAAAATCATCTTCAATTTCTGGGCCAAAAACAATATTAAAACCAACTGCAGAAAATATATCTTCAATTTCCTTTAGTGTTTGAGTAACTGGATGCAGCGTACCAAAGCTATTGTCTTCAACTGGTAAAGTTATATCTATTTTTTCTTTAATTAGTTTTTCTTTAATATTTAACTCTAATAACTGCTGCTGTTTTTGTTTTATTAGTTGTTGTAGCTGTTGTTTAGCTTTATTTATTTTTACTCCTGCTTGTGGACGTTTTAAAGCATCTAACTTACCAAGAGTTTTTAAAATAAGAGTCAACTCACCAGACTTACCTAAAAATTTTATTCTAAGTTGCTCCAAACCTGCTAAAGTAGAAATATTATTTATATTATTAATTGCAGATTTTAATATTGCGTCTAACTCTAACATTAACTAACTAATATATTGTCTTAAATATCTAAGGCTGCTTTTGCTTTTTGCACAATTTTAGCAAAACCATCCTTATCAAAAACCGCAATATCAGCTAATACCTTTCTGTCAATTTTAATGCTAGCCTTATTTAAACCATTTATAAGTTTAGAATAGCTAATATCATTATTTCTAGCTTCAGCATTGATACGTACAATCCAAAGCTGACGAAACTGACGACGACGCTGTCTTCTATCACGATAAGCATATTGTTCTGCTTTTATTACTGCTTGTTTAGCAACTCTATATACTTTTGATCTATCGCCATAATAACCTTTAGCTTTTTTTAATATTTTTTTATGCTTCGCTTTTGCTTGCACTCCTCTACTTACTCTTGCCATATCATTTCTCCTAATTAACTATAAGGTAACATTTTTTTTACCATTGGAACATCTACTTTCTCAACACTATCTGGTGCACGTAGTGATCTTTTTCTACCACTTGATTTTTTAGTTAGAATATGACGCAAGTGTGACTGCTTACATTTATAACCGCCTGATGCTGTTTTTTTAAATCTTTTAGCAGCTCCTCTATTAGTTTTCATTTTTGGCATAATTTCTCCTTTTATAATTATTTTTTCTTTGACAGAGGTGACAGCATCATGCCTAGCTGACGACCTTCTAATTTTGCCATAGACTCAACTACAGCAAATTCTTTTACATCCTCCTCAATTCTTTTTAACATTTGCATACCAATTTCTTTATGCTGCATTTCTCTACCACGAAACCAAATATTAATTTTAACTTTATGCCCATTATCTAAAAATTTCATTAAATTTTTAAATTTAATTTGATAATCACCTTCATCAGTTCCAGGACGATATTTTATAGTTTTTAATTGAGCTTTTTTTTGTTTTTTCTTAGCATCATTTTTTTGTTTTTTAATCCCATATAGATACTTACCAAAATCCATAATTTTACAAACTGGGTAATTAGCATTTGGCGATATTTCTACTAAATCTAATTTAGCATCTTTGGCTGCTTTTGTTGCCTCATTAAGAGCAACTATACCAACCTGATCACCATTTTCTTTAATTAATCTCACTCTGCTAGCTTTAATATCACTATTAATTTGAATTTTATTTTTACTAATTTCTACTCCTATTTATTTTTTATCAAAGCAACAAAATCACCAACAGACATTTGATCTAAATTCTTACCATTTCTATCTCTAACAGTAATTTTATTATTCTCAACTTCATTATCGCCAATAATTATTATATAAGGATAACGCTTGACAGAATGTTCCCGTATTTTAAAGCCTATTTTCTCATTACGCAAGTCAGAAAATACTCTTATCCCAGATTCTTTTAATTTTTTTTCAATTTTTAAGACAAAATCTTGTTGTTTTTGTGAAATATTTAAAATTACTGCTTGAGTTGGCGCTAACCATATTGGATAAGACCCAGCATAATGTTCTATTAATATACCAATAAAACGCTCTAAAGAACCAATAATAGCGCGGTGTAACATTACAGGAACCTGTTTGGTTCCATCTTCTGCAATATACTTAGCCCCTAAACGTTCTGGCATAGAAAAATCAACTTGCAAAGTGCCGCATTGCCATTGTCTTTCTAAGCAATCTTCTAATATAAATTCAATTTTAGGCCCATAAAAAGCTCCTTCTCCCTGTTGTAACTGCCAATTTATTTTTTTAATATTTAAAATATCTTCTAATGCTTGCTCTGCTTCATCCCATATTTCATCGCTACCTACTCTTTTATCTGGTCTAGTAGATAATTTTATACTTATATTATTAAAGCCAAAATGTTTATATACAGAAAAAGTTAAATCAATAAATTTACTAACTTCATCTGCTATTTGTTCTTTAGTACAAAAAATATGCCCATCATCTTGGGTAAAATTTCTTACACGCATAATACCATGCAAAGTACCAGATGGTTCGTTACGATGGCAACTACCAAATTCACAAATTCTAAATGGCAAATCTCTATAAGATTTTAAACCTTGATTATAAATCTGTATATGTGCTGGGCAATTCATAGGTTTTACAGCATATTGACGATTTTCACTATTAGTTACAAACATATGATCAGAAAATTTATCCCAATGACCAGATTTTTCCCATAGACTTCTATCAATTAATTGCGGTGTTTTTACTTCTTTATAATTATTATTATAAAAAATATTACGCATATAGCTTTCAATAATTTGATACATAACAAAACCCTGTTCGTGCCAAAAAATCATGCCTGGGGCTTCTTCTTGTTGATGAAATAAATTTTGTGTTTTTGCTATAACTCTATGATCTCTTTTTTTTGCTTCTGCAATTTTAATTAAATAATTTTTTAATTCTTCTTTAGTAGTAAAAGCAACACCATAAATTCTTTGCAGCATTTCATTATTACTATCACCTCGCCAATAAGCACCAGCTAATTTTGTTAATTTAAATGCTTTAATTTTAGCTGTTGACGATAAATGAGGGCCGCGACATAAATCAATAAAATCACCTTGTTTGTATAAAGATAATTTTTCATTTTCTGCAATTGATTTAATAATCTCAACCTTATAATTCTCACCCATATCAGTAAAAAGACTAACTGCCTCATTACGAGACATTGTAACTCTGCTTATAGTTAGGTTTTCTTTAATTAAAGCTTGCATTTTTTGTTCAATTTTTAATAAATCTTTATCAGAAAAACCTGCTTTATAGGCAAAATCATAATAAAAACCATCTTTAATAACAGGACCAATGCTAATTTGTGTTGTTGGGAATAATTCTTTTACTGCTTGTGCTAATAAATGAGCGCAAGAATGTCTTATTACTTCTAATGCCTCTTGATCTTTAGTGGTAATAATTTGTAAATTACAATTTTTATTAATAATATACGAACTATCTACCAATTTATTATCAACTTTAGCGCAAATAATACTTTTAGCTAAACTATTACTAATAGATTTAGCAACAAATACAACGCTAACAGCTGTATCAAATATTTTATTACTACCATCTGGTAGAACAATTGTTAACAAACCTTATCCTGTAATTTAAAAACTAAGTATTTTAATGTATTTAATATATTCATTTAACAGCATATTACAACTTAGCTAATAAATTATCAATTCTATACGCGCTATTTTGTACATCATCATATTTAAATTGTAATAGTGGTGTGTATCTTAACTTAAGATTTGCTGCTAATTCTTTACGCAAAAAACTACTTGCATGGTCAAGCAGTTTTTTTATCTTATTTTTTTTTTGTTTATCAATGCTAAAAAAAACCAAACTAGAAGAAAGATTTTGATTAGTTATTACTTCTGTTATTTTAATACTTTGCAGTCTAGGGTCGTTTAATTTTGAGTTAATTAATATAGTTAATTCACGAAAAATTAACTCATTAACTCTTTGTACCCTAAAGCTACTTTTTTCTATCATAATGTTTTTGCAGTTTCAATGCGCTCAAACACCTCAATTTGGTCACCAGCCTTTACATCAGTATAATTTAATACTGCTATACCACATTCTGTGCCTGATTTTACCTCAGCCACATTGTCTTTAAAACGCTTAAGAGACTCTAACTCTCCCTCATAAATTACAATATTATTGCGTAATACGCGAATAGGACTATCTTTACGCACCACTCCTTGAGTTACAATACAACCAGCAACATCACCAAATTTTTGTGATTTAAAAATATCTTTTACATTTGCTATACCTATAATTTTTTCACTTAATTCTGGCTTCAAATAACCACTCATAAGTGCTTTAACATCATCAATTAAATTATAAATAATACTATAATATTCTATTTTTACTGCTAAAGTTAATGCTTCTTTTTTTGCCATACTATCAGCACGTACATTAAAGCCAAAAATAATAGCATCTGCTGTTTGTGCCATAACAACATCAGTGCTATTTATAGCTCCAACTCCAGATGCTATTATTTTTACTTTAACTTCATCATTAGACAACTCTTCAAGTGCATCATTTAAAGCGCCAATAGAGCCATATACATCTGCTTTAATCATAATATTGATAATGGTTACATCACTATTCTCCATCTTCTTAAGAAAATTCTCCATTTTCTCTGATTGTTGTTTTTGTAATAATTTTTCTCTTGCTTGAGTGCGCCTAAATTCTACCACTCCACGTGCTTTTCTTTCGCTATCTACTACAACTACATTTTCTCCAGCAACAGGTACTCCAGATAGACCAAGTACTTCTACTGGCATAGATGGTAATGCTTGTTTAATGCTATTACCACCGCTATCAATAATTTTTTTAACCTTACCATATTCTAGTCCAGCTACAATAATATCGCCTTTTTTAAGAGAACCGTCTTGAATAAGAATATTAGCAATTTTACCTATACCTTTATCTATTCTTGCTTCAAGCACTACTCCTTCAGCTGGAACCTCTATCTCTGCTCTTAATTCTAACATTTCTGCTGTAAGACTAATATTATCTAACAAATCATCAATTCCTGCTCCAGTTTTAGCAGATACAGGGGAAATAATAACATCTCCCCCCCAATCCTCAGCAATCACATCATGGTTTGATAACATTTGTTTAACTTTATCAATTTCTATGCCTTCTTTATCTATTTTATTAATAGCTACTATAATTGGCACTTGTGCTTCTTTAGCATATTTAATTGATTGAATAGTTTGTGGCATAACTCCATCATCAGCAGCCACAACTAATATTACAATGTCAGTTGCCAGCACTCCTCTTTTACGCATTTTAGAAAAAGCGGCATGCCCTGGTGTATCAATAAAAGTAATTACTCCAGTATTAGATTTAACTTGATAAGCGCCTATATGTTGAGTAATTCCACCCGCTTCTGCATTAGTTACTTTTGTACTACGAATATAATCAAGTAAAGAAGTTTTACCGTGATCAACATGCCCCATAATAGTTACAATTGGTGCTCGAATCTCACCTATATTTTTATCTTTTTTACGCACTAAACTATCTTCTATAGTTTTAGTTTTATTTATTATAGCTGTATGTCCCATCTCTTCTACTACCAACACTGCTGTATCTTGATCTATAGTATCATTTATAGTAGCCATAACACCCATACTCATCATAACTTTTAATACCTCACTAACTTTTATTGTCATCTTAAGAGCTAAGTCAGCTACTTTTATCATTTTTGGTATCTCTACTTCTCTTGTTATTTTATCAACAGGTTTAATAAAGGCATGTTGTTGCTCTTCGCGTAATTTTTGTGATAATTTTGTTTTATCTCTTTTTTTAAGTTTATGTTTAGTTTTGTTTGAAAATTTATTGGTAGTATTTTTAACAGAAAACGCTTTTTTGTAATCCTTTTTTGCTGTATATTGCGGCTTCTTAGTATCTTTATTATTTTTCTTCTCTACAGCTTTTTTATCATTAACATTAGCTGTATTTTCATTTTTTTTTGTTGCTTTTTCTGCTGTTATTTTTTTAAATAACTCTTTACGCTCTTGCTCTTGTTTTTGCTCTTGCTGAGTTTTTCTGTGTCCTTCATCTAATGCATATTTAGCTCTCTCTGCTTCTTGACTAGTAATATGCACACTATTTGCCGTGCGTTTAACTTTAACTTTAACTTTAACGCCATACTCTGCAGCTTTATTTTCACTCGGCTTAATATTAAGATTTATTGCTGCTGATTTTTTATTACTAATACTTTGCATTAATAATTTTCTTTCTTCTACAGATATCTCTGAAGTATTTTTTTTACTATTAATACCTGCAGATGATAATAACACAATTACTTCATCTGTAGTTCTTTTTAATAATTTAGCTAAACTTTCTACTGTGTGTGCCATATTTATTTATTAGTTAAACCAACCTTCTTTCTCACGTGCAGCTAAAATAATCTTAGATGCTCTTTCTTTAGGTAATTGATAAATATCTAATAATTCATCAACACTTAATTCTGCTAAATCATTAACAGTTATTATATCTGCTTGTATTAAAGCATCTATGACTTCATTGTCAATATCGTCAATTACTTGTAAAGCTTCATTTACATCAGCGTCTTTTAGTGCTTGCACTAATTGCGCATCAACAGCTCTTTCTTTTAAATCAGCTGCTAAATCATCACTTAAGCCCTCTATTTTTACTAATTTATCAATACCACTTTCTGCAATATCATCAATACTGGTAAAATTTTCTGCAATTAAAACACCTGCTACATCAGCCTTAATGCCTAATTGTTCGGCAAGTTTAATAGCTATTTTATCATCTTCTTTTTTTTGCTTATTGTCTGCATCTGCAGTACTAACAGCATTTAACCTCCATCCAACTAATTTTGATGCTAATTTAATATTTTGTCCATTTCTTCCTATGGCTTGCGCTAATTGATCATCATCAAACGCCAAATCCATAACTTTAGTATTTTCATTAACAACTATAGATATAGTCTGTGCTGGCGCTATAGCATTAATAGCAAATTTAACAAAATCAGCATCCCATAAAATAATATCTATTTTTTCTCCATTAAATTCATTAGTTACAGCTTGTACCCTAGTACCTCTTATACCAATGCAAGAGCCGATAGCATCAATTCTTTTATCTTTAGTTTTAACCGCTATTTTTGCTCTAAAGCCAGGATCGCGACTGCAAGACATAATCTCTATTACTCCTTCTGCAATTTCTGGTACCTCCATAGCAAACAATTTAGTTAGCATTTCATTGTCAGCTCTTGATAGAATTATTTGTGGGCCATAATTATTATTACTTTTAACTTCTTTTATATAAGCGCGAATCCTATCTCCTTTTCTAAACTGCTCATTCGGCAACAACTCATTTCTAACTATTATGCCATCAATACCACCTAAATCAATATAAATAGCATTTTTAGTACTTCTTTTTACAATAGCACTAATAATTTCACCTACACGAGAATTAAATTTTTTAACTAATGCACTTCTTTCTGCTTCACGAACTTTTTGAATTATGATTTGTTTAATTGTTTGGCTAGCAATTCTAGTAAATTTTATTGAATCTATTTCTTGTTCCTTAAAATCACCAACTTTTAAAGCACCTGCATCTTTAACATAAATATGCAACTCTGGATTAAACTCTATTTCTCCTTCATTATCAATAAATTCCTTACCATCTGCAATAATTTCCCATATTCTAAAGGTATTAAATTTACCAGTCTCCCTATCAAGAACTATTTTAGCATCAATATTATTTTGTTTTTTAGTAGCAAAAGCAAGCGCTTCTTCTAATGATTGCAAAACGTCTTCTTTGCTAATATTTTTCTCATTAGCAATACCCTCCGCCATTAAAAACAACTCTTTTATCTCCATATTATTCCTTAAAAATTAGCAACTAAATTTGCCTTATTTATCAATTCTATACTAATAATTTCATCCCCTGATAAAGTAGATAAAATTACATTATTATCCTGTATTTGTTTAATTATCCCAGTAAATTTTCTTTTATTATTTATACTTCTAAATAAAGTTAAATTAATTTTATGTCCTAAAAATTTACAATAATGCTCTACTTTAAATAATCTACGCTCAACTCCAGGTGAAGACACCTCTAAAGTATATTTTGTAGATATTAAATTTTCTACATCTAAAATAGCACTAATTTGCTCTGAAACAACTATACAATCATCAACAGTAATACCCTTATCGTTATCAATATATACCCTAAGAACGCTATATTTACCGCTAGTTGTATATTCCACTCCCCATAGCTTGCAACCAAGGCCGTTTATATTCGTTTCTATCGCTGCTGCAACCTCACTTGTTATCATATTTAATTAATAAAAACCCCCAAAAAAAGGGGGTTAAACTATAATCTGGTAGCGGGGGTTGGATTTGAACCAACGACCTTCGGGTTATGAGCCCGACGAGCTACCATGCTGCTCTACCCCGCACTAAGCTTAGTCATTTTACGCTAACTAATAACTCTTTACAAGGGTAAAATAAATTAAATTTTATAACCATTAAATTTATCTATGTCAAAAAAAATAGCATTTCTAATGGATGATATTAAAAAAATAAATATTAATAAAGACTCTAGTTTTGCTATGTTATTAGAAGCAAAAAGGCGAAATTATGAATTATGGGTCTTTGATAGTACTGATATGTTTAGTGAAAAAAATCAAGTATTTGCAACTGCAATTAATATAGATGTGTTTGATAAAAAAGATTATTTACTTGTAAAAAATAAAAAAATTATTGATTTGTCAACTATAAAATGTATTTTAATGCGCAAAGACCCGCCTTTTAATATGGAATATATTTATGCCACATATCTATTAGAAATTTTAGAACAACAAGGTGTTTTAGTAATAAATAGACCATCTAGTTTACGTGATTGTAATGAAAAATTATTTACTTTAAATTTCCCACATTTAATAACAAATACCTTAGTTACAACTAATAAAAATCTTATAAAAAAATTTTATCAACAACATAAAACTATTATATTAAAACCATTAGATAGTATGGGTGGTAATGATATTTTTAAGATAGATAATGTAAATACCATAAATACAGCTGTTGATTATCTAACACAAAATGGTAAAAGACAAATTATGGCACAACGATTTATTAAAGAAATAAGTGAAGGGGATAAAAGAATTTTAATAATTGCAGGAAAACCTATACCATACGCCTTAGCAAGAGTACCAGCCAAAGGTAATTTTAAAGGTAATTTAGCAGCAGGTGCTGTGGGAATTGGACAAAAATTAAGCGATAGAGATAAGTATTTATGTCAAAAAATTGCCCCAACATTAATAGCAAAAGGTTTATTATTTGTAGGTCTTGATGTAATTGGAGACTATATTACTGAAATAAATATTACTAGCCCGACTTGCATTCGTGAGCTTGATAAGGAATTTAACTTAAATATTGCTGGTAATTTATTTGATGAAATAGAGAAAATTATAAATTAATTTTTATTTTAGCCCTAATACCTGTATCGCTATTAATTTTTACTTTATTTTGGTTAATATTATAACTAATTTTATCGCCACTAAAATTATCATTATTGCGATAAATACTGGCATTACCTTCTAACTGCAACATTTTATTTATGAAAAAATAAGTGATTTTATTGGCTTTAGCTGTAATATTAATACCTTGTTTATAAATTACAGCTTCTTTAGATGTAGCAACAATTTCATAATCCTTTTCTTTTTTACTACGCTTAGTAATATAAACCTCATCTGCTGTTATGGAGATATTAGTATAAAAAAAACCTACATTGCCACTATAATGACTAATATTAGTTATTTCATTAATCGTTACATTATCAGCTATAACTTTAATTTGATTATCTTTAGCGACAACAGTATTAATAAAAAATAATGTTAATAATGTATATTTTATACTTTTAATAATAATAAGCTCTAACCCCACCTTTTAATTCAATAATTTTTTTATCCTTATTATATATAAATTTATTTGCATATATCTTAATATTTTTACTACTATAGCTACTATTGCTATTTGTGCTAAAAATATTATCAACTACAGTTAAATCTATGGATTTTAATATAAATTTTTTTTGCTTAATGGTTGTTTGTCCAAGTAACTGCAATATATTGTTATTAAAATTTACACCTCTATTTGCTGTAATAATCATCTTATCTCCCACATAGCTACTTTTATATGAAGAATAATAATTTTTGCTAACACCAATACTACTTATAGCTAAATTTTTACTTATTATTTTATTATTATTACTTAAAAATATAGTATTTTTTCCTCTTAATTTTAGTAATTTTTTACTAAATATATCTATACCCTCTGCTTTCATCAAATAATTGCCGTTACTATAAAAAATTTCATTATCACTAAAGATATATTTTTTATCTATAACAAAAATTAATTCTTTAGTTTGAATATTATGTATGCTACCATCAAATGTATTTATCTTAATATTATTAGTAAATTTAATTTTATTATTAATATAATCAGCAAAATTCGCCTTAATATTATATTTACGTGTGACACCTTTAGCGTATGCTGTTACATTTGGCTTTATAAGTAAAATATTTTTATCAGTATTAATATATCTTTCTGCCTTAATATTTGCTAACAATTGATTGTTTTTACTAAATTTATTAATACTCAATTTGTCTATTTTTTCAATATAGTTAACTACATTATTAGTTAAATTAATTGTAGCATTATTTGTTTTGTTATTACGCTTAAAACTATTTATTACAAATACAATTAATAAAATAATTATAATAATGCTTATTATTGTTGATTTTTTCATTATGACTGCTAAGATAAATGGTATTTATGCCATTACAAATGATACCAGATTTGATTTTAAACAAATAACGCAAATAATTAATAAATATAATATAAAAATTTTACAATATAGACGCAATCACAATAGCAAAGAATTAAAGATTATAGAGTCGCATAAATTACAACAATTTTGCAAAAAAAATAATATTTTATTTATTATAAACAACGATATAATGCTTGCTAAAACAATTTATGCTGATGGTGTTCATCTTGGTAAAAATGACACAGATATTAATGCAGCTAGAGCTATATTAGGTACTGATGCAATTATAGGTATATCTTGTTATAATCAAATAAATTTAGCTATAAATGCAGAAAAAAATGGCGCTAATTATTGTGCTTTTGGCTCTATTTTTAACTCTACAACAAAAACTAATGCTCCTCGTTGTAAACTTGATATTATTAAACAAGCTAAAAATAAAATAAATATACCAATAGTTGCTATAGGTGGTATTAATTTTAATAATATAAATAAAGTATTGGCAACAAAATGTGATGCTGTAGCAATGGTTTCTGCTCTTTGGTGATTATTTAGCCCTTAAGTTTCCCCATAATATTTTATGTAATTGTAATTGTAATCTAACTGTTAACTGTTTAGATAAAATCCAATCAGCTAATATTTTTGGAGCCAATTTATCGGCTACAGGAGAAAATAAAATATTAGCTTTAGTTTGATATTTAGTTAAAAAATTACAACTCCAATTAAAATCATTTTCATTGCCAATAACAAATTTTATTTGATCATAATTCTTAAGTAATGATAAATTATTAAGCAAATTTTTATCATTTTCACCTGAACTTGGTGTTTTTATGTCCATAACAATAATAGCTTTATTATTTATCCAGCTAACATCAATACTACCACTTGTTTCAATAGATAAATTATAATTATTGACTATTAGTTTATCAATTAATAAGCTAATATTTTTTTGCGCTAATGGCTCGCCGCCAGTAATGCAAACATAGTTGGTATTATATTTTTTAACTATTTGTAAAATATTAGCAATAGTCATTAAATTATTACCATAAAAAGCATATTTAGTATCACAATATTTACAACGTAATGGGCATCCTATTAAACGAATAAAAACTGTCGGCAAACCAACTTCAGCCGCCTCACCTTGCAGTGAATAAAAAATTTCACTAATATTTAGTTTAGTCATTAACACAATTATAATATGTTATTTACTAGTAAATTTATTTTCATAATTTTTTATAACTTAAATACTTGTTCTTTTAAACTCTTAATGTTATCGCGTAAATCAGCTGCTTGTTCAAATTTAAGTTCTGCTGATAATTTATACATTGTTTTTTCTAATTTTTTAATTTTTTTAGTTAATTGCACTGGTGATAATAAATTTTCTTCAACTATTTGTTGCTTCTTATCTTTTTTATCACTTTCGCTTATATCTGTTTCTAAAATATTAATAATAGGTTTAACTATTCCTCTAGGGGTAATATTAAATTTTTTATTATAATCTTGTTGTTTGGCTCTTCTTCTATTAGTTTCACTAACCGCTTTTTGTATAGATTTAGTAATATTATCGGCATATAAAATAGCTCTACCATTAATATTACGAGCTGCACGCCCTATAGTTTGAATAAGCGATCTTTCACTACGCAAAAAACCTTCTTTATCAGCATCTAAAATAGCTACAAGAGATACTTCTGGAATATCCAGGCCTTCACGTAATAAATTAATGCCAATTAATACATCAAATATTCCTAAACGTAAATCACGAATAATTTCAACTCTTTCAACGGTATTTATATCCGAGTGAAGGTAACGAGCTTTAATATTATATTCTAATAAATAATCACTTAACTGTTCAGCCATTTTTTTAGTAATAGTAGTAATTAATACTCTTTCTTTATTTTTGACTACTTTATGTATTTCCTCTATTATGTCGTCAACTTGACTGCTAGCCTTTCTTATTTGAATTTTTGGATCAATTAAACCAGTAGGACGTACTATTTGTTCAGCAATAATACTAGATTTTTCTAACTCAAAATTTGAAGGTGTAGCTGAAACAAAAATACATCTATTTATTTTGGTCAAAAATTCCTCAAATTTAAGAGGACGATTATCAAGCGCAGAAGGCAGTCTAAAACCATAATCTACTAAAGTTTGCTTGCGTGATCTATCGCCATTATACATACCACCAATTTGCCCTACACTAACATGTGACTCATCTAAAATAACAATTGCATCCTGTGGCAAATAATCAAATAATGTAGGCGGGGCTTCACCTTGTTTTCTGCCTGATAAGTATCTAGAATAATTTTCAATTCCAGTACAATATCCAAGCTCTCTCATCATTTCCATATCAAGCCTAACACGCTCTGTTATTCTTTGTGCTTCTATTAATTTATTATGTTTAATAAAATACTCCTTGCGCTGTTTTAACTCCATCTTTATATCATCTAATGTATTTAAAATAGTATTTTTAGGGGTAACATAATGTGTTTGCGGGTAAATAGTAACCCTGCGCAAACTTTTTTCTTTATGTCCTGTTAAAGGATCAAAATAATAAATATTTTCAATTACATCATCAAATGTTTCGATACGAACACATAATTTATCACTGTCTGCTGGGAAAATATCAATAACTTCACCGCTAATTCTAAAAGAACCTCTTATAAGAGCCATGTCATTGCGATTATATTGCATAGAAATTAATTTTTTTAATATTTCTTTGCGGTCAATTTTTTCATCTACACTAAGATGCAATAACATCTGCATATAGCTACTAACATCTCCTAAGCCATAAATAGCAGAAACACTAGAGATTATAATTACATCTTTACGTTCAAGTAATGACTTAGTAGTACTTAAACGCATTTGTTCTATTTGTTCATTAATGCTAGCGTCTTTTTCAATGTAAGTATCAGAAGCTGCTACATATGCTTCTGGCTGATAATAATCATAATAAGATACAAAATACTCTACAGCATTATGTGGGAAAAACTCCTTCATTTCACTATAAAGTTGAGCTGCTAAAGTTTTATTAGGCGCCATAATAAGTGCTGGGGCTGCAATTTCAGCAATTACATTAGCAATAGTAAAAGTTTTACCTGAACCTGTTACCCCTAATAAAGTTTGAAATTTTTCATTATTTTTAAGACCATTAGTTAATGTTTTTACTACTCCTAATTGATCTCCAGCTAAAGTAAATGGCGCAGTTAACTTAAAAGAATTAGGCATTGATTAAAATAATTCAATTAATAGCTAAATTAATTTTATTTATTTTGTTTAAATTTCTCTACTGCTTGTTCCATTGCTGTTTTAAGAGTATTATTTTCTGCCATTTCTACAATAATATCACCGCCACCAACTAACTCGCCATTCATATAAATTTGCGGAAAAGTTGGCCAATCAGCAAATTCTGGTAAATGCTGAAAAACTTCTTGATCTTCAAAAATATTAACAAAAGAAAATTTAACGCCAGTAGTTGTCAAAGTTTGCGCTGCTTTAGCAGAAAACCCGCATTGAGGAAACTGTGGTGTACCTTTCATATAAAGTACAATTGGCGCGCTTTCAACTTGAAGTTTAATTCTATCTAAAACATCCATAATTTTATTACTAAAAAAATAAAATTCTTATTTTACGCAAAAAAATATACAATACACATTATAAATATAGTTGTATAATTTTTACTAATGAAAACAAACTAATAGTAATCAGTGTAATAGCAATAATTTTTTTAAAAATTTGATAATTTTGCATAATACTATTATGTAATTTTAATCCTAATAAATGGCCAATAGCAGCAATCGGTATAAGTATTAGTGAAAATTTCCAATCAATTATTACTCCAACAATAATAAAAGTACTCATTTTAATGCTAACTAATATAAACCATAAAACAAATAATGTATTACGTAAAAAATTTGCTGCAACATTACGCATAAAAACACTAACAAGTAGTGGTGCTCCTATTAAAGATGTACCTGCTATATAAGCCCCTATTATCAGTAAAAATTTATCTATATTATTATTATTAGAATTTATTGTTTTATCAAAAAGCCATAAAATACTATAAAAAATAGTAATACTATAAATAAAAATACTAATATATAGGTCTGGTAAAGAAATAATACCAAAAATGCCAATAAAAAATGGCACAAACATCCATAATATAGCCTGTTTTAAATAAGACCAATCAACTTTTTTAAGTGACGATCTTAAGGCAAGTGAAGTAAAAAATAATAAATGTATGCCTATGATTGGCAGCCAATACAATGCTGACTGATTAAATAATAATAAAAATGGCAACGATAAAGCAGCGCCGCCAAAACCAATACCTGTACGCACAAAGCTTGTCCAGATAAAAATAATAGCTATTATAATTAATTGATAAAAACTCAAATCATACATTAAAGTATTCTGGTAAATGTCATATATAAAGCTATTAAAGTTATAATGCTAGCTATAGGTATAACAAATAAAATTTGATATTTAAAATTATATTTTTTTAGCAAAAATACAATAGAAAAAATAATACTGACTATGATAATTTGCGCTAATTCTACACCAACATTAAAACCAATTAAAGTGCTGATAAAATCATCGCTGGTAAAAGTTTTTAGCATAGTAGCAAAACCAAGTCCGTGTAATAAGCCAAAACAAAAAACTATTATTAATTGCCTTAAATGCTTGTATTTAAAAAACAATACTTCTATAGCAGTAAAAGCAATTGAAATAGCTATCAATGGCTCAACAAAAGTAGTAGGTATTTGAATAATATCTGAACTTGCAAGCGCTAAAGTTATAGTGTGAGCTAATGTAAAGCTACTTACAAGAGTTATTAGATTGAAAATATTAATAGTTGAAAGTGCCATAGCAATAATAAACAAAATATGATCAAAACCAAGTGGTATAACGTGTTGAAAGCCAATTGAAATAAATTTAATAAAATTTTGTACTATAGTTACTGGTTTAAATTCTGCTATATTTATATTATATTTTTCATTAGGTTTAAGCCAATACCAGCTTTGCCAACTATATTTATCTTGTTGGTAAAATCTAAATCTAAATGCATTATTAAATGGTTGGTTGTATTGCCAGCTAATAGTTTTTAATGTTTTAAATTTAGCAGAATAAATAATAACGCTAGATCGTGGTCTTTTAGTATAACCAACATTATTAATTTTTATTTTTTTACGTATTAAATCTACTCTATTATCATTTATATTAAATAATATATCAGCTAAAAATTTATTTTCAAATTTATTAAACTCTACTAATAACTCTTGAGCTGATAGTTTTCTTAAAAAATCATATTGTTTAGCAGTCGGAGCCTCTTTGGTGTTTTTATAATTAGTGCCAATACCTGTGATTATAGCTTCTATGCTTACATTTAATCGCAACTCTATCGTACTATCAAACACGCTTAATTCAATTAAATGCGGCTTAACAACATCTGCATAAGTAATGCTTGTTATTAAAAATAATAATAATAATTTAAACACTAAAATAAATTATAATTTTTGATAATAAGTTAAATAATTAACATTAATATCAGTAGATATTTTATATTTCTTAATAATTGGATTATAAGTCATACCTGTAATATCTATTAATCTTAAATTAGCACTTCTAGCAAAAACATCTAATTCACTTGGTCTGATAAATTTATTAAAATCGTGTGTACCTTTTGGTAATAAATGTAGAATATATTCAGCACCTATTATAGCAAATAGATATGATTTTATATTGCGATTTATAGTAGAAAAAAATATCATACCATTATTATTTAGCAATTTTGCACAAGATTGAATAATAGAAGCTACATCTGGTACATGCTCTAACATTTCCAAACAACAGATAATATCAAAAGATGCTGTTTGTTGCTTAGCTAATTCTTCAACTGTTATTAATTTATAATCAATATCTAATTTTGATTCTAATAAATGCAATTTTGCCACTTCTAAAGTTGATGCTCCTATATCAATAGCACTAACTATAGCTCCTTCTTTTGCTAGAGATTCTGCTAAAATACCACCGCCACAACCCACATCTAAAATTTTTTTACCATATAAATTATTGTTACATTTTTTTTTAATATACTTAAGTCGCAGTGGGTTAATTTGATGTAAAGGTTTAAACTCTGATTCTTTATCCCACCAACGTGAAGCTAAATCATTAAATTTTTTAACTTCACTATTATCTACATTCACAATAATTTAATGGCTGATAAAACTTCATCAATATGACCAGTTATTTTTACCTTACGCCATTCTCTTAAGATACTACCATCTCTGTCAATTATAAAAGTAGATCTATCAATTCCCATATATTCTCTGCCGTATAATTTTTTTAATTTAATAACATTAAACATATTACATAATTTTTCTTGCTCATCACTAATTAATTCAAAAGGAAAATTATATTTTTTCTTAAAATTTTCATGTTTTTTAAGACTATCACGGCTAACACCATAAATAATACAATTATTTGTTATAAATTTATGATGGTTATCACGAAAATCTTCTCCTTCTTTGGTGCAACCAGGAGTATTGTCTTTAGGATAAAAATATAATATAATTTTTTTACTATTATCAGGAATACTAATTATTTGATTATTAGTAGCTGTACACTTTATTGGTTTTATTTTCATTATTATAAAATAAAATCAGCTGTAGTAATATCTTCGTAGTTTATATTCTTAATAGTAATATGAATATTTCCCTGATCATTAGCTACTGCACCATTAATATCTATCATAATATCAGCATTATTATTACTTTTTGATACTTTAATAAAATCACTAAATAAACTAGCGTCTACATCATAATCAATAAGCAAATTATTTAAACTAATTTTATCAAAACCATCGCTAAAACTATTAATAACAAAAGATTTATTAATGTCATCAGTCGTATAATTTAGTTTTTCATTAAAACTTATAGCTATTACATTATCAGTAAATGCATTTTTATCATCGATTGCTCTAATCTCTAAATTACTACGACTTTTAGCAATAGTAGTTGGTGTTAAAATATCAATAATACCACTATCTTTATCTATAGTTGCCCATGTAGGTGCATTTAATAAGTAATATAAAATAACATCATTATCATCATCACTGACATCTGCTGATATATCATAAGTAAATTCTTCGCTTTTAGTAACTGTCAATGAAACAGGATTTAACAACTGAGGAGCATCATTTATATCTAGAATATTAACAATAATATCTTGTACAGATCTATTGCCAGCTATATCTATAGCGCTCACGGCTAAATTATAAGTATTTTTAACTTCAAAATTAGCAGTAGTTATTAAGCTAAGAACTCCGTTATCATCAATAGTAAATAAATTACTATCTTCCGTAGAAGATAATGACCAAATAATACCATCTTCTTGTGCTGATAATGTTGTAACAATCCTACTATTTTCATTAATATTAAACTCTGTATTAATTAATTGTGGCGCCTTAGTATCAACAGCTATATCAAAATTTAATATAGATTCGTCAGAATAAATGCCATATACAGTCATTTGTTTCACTCTAATATCACCAGCTGTATAAAAAGTATTAGCAGTAATTTCAAAAGATGCTCCTATGCCGTCTTGCCAGCTATTACCACCATCAGTAGAATATTGCCATAAATTATCTGCTAATAAATTATTAATTGTAACAGTTGTTTTATTAGTAATATTAGTGGTAACTATTATTTCACTATTAGTTATTGTTTCACTAACATTACCTGCTTTATCAAACTGTCTAATTTTTACATCACCTACATTATAAGTATTATTAGAGTCTAATCTAAGGCTATCAGCGCTACCATATTGCCAACTACTATTGTTAATAGAATATTGCCAAGTTGCACCTTCTTCTAAATTTGTAATGCTAATAATTCCTGCATTATTTACTATATTAGGTACAGCTACTGATTTATCTATTACAATAACACCTTCTTTGCTTAATAAATATTCCTTGCCGCTATCATCTCCTAAATAACGCACCCTAATATTATTTTGATCATATGTGCCTGCTGCTAAAGAAAATGTTGTACCACTACCATCAGTCCATGTTGGATTAGCTCTAGTAGCATTTGCACTCCATTGCCAATCTCTACTTTTATTTATACCTGCATCAACTATTATATCTCCATTATAACTATAATTATCTGCATTATTTAAACCAGTATCACTCTTAAGTTTTAACACAATGTTTGGTGCTGTTATAATTTCTTCACTAATTACTTCATTAATATTACCTGCTTTATCAGTTTGCTTTATCCTGATGTCACCTTGTCTATAATTAGCGCCTGCTACTAACATAAAACTACTTTCAACGCCATCTTGCCAAGTTGCACCAGCATTAATAGAATACTGCCAAGTTGCATTGTCTTCTAATAAGCCTACATTTATCACTCCCAAATTACTTATTATTAAAGGCTCTGTTGCTACTGTGTCAATAACAATTGTGCCACTATAATCTAAAACATACTCATTATTAATATTATTAGCATCACGCACTCTAATATCTTTTTTATTGTATATGCCATCTATTAAAGAAAATGTTGTACCATTGCCATTTACCCATACTGGTATGTTAGCTGTAGCATTTGAGCTCCATTGCCATGCAGTTGGGGTGTTAATAATATTTATACTATTATTACTTGTTATACCATCTATGCCACTTATACCTGTATCTTCGGCAATAACTAAATTGCTATTTACTAAAGATCTTGTAGATAATTCAATAATAGGTGTCTCTGGCTTAAATATTGAAGTAGTTATAGTTGTAGAATTATGTTTTAAAGCTACTTCAGTATCTGGTTGATTTACAACTCTAACTCTAATATTATCAGTTTGATATGAGTTATTACTGCTTAGTAAAAAATAATTATCACTACCATTAGTCCATATTGGATTAATATCTGTAGCGTTTAAAGTATATTGCCAGTTTTTATTAGCATTCACACTAACATTTATCTTATTATCACTAGTTTTACCATCAATAGCACTTATTCCAGTATCATTTAGCGTTAATATAATTTCTGTTGCCTCTATATTATTTGCATTACTTGTAACTTCGCTAATATTACCTGCCTTATCAATTTGTTTAACTCTTATATCGCCAATAACATAACTATTGCCAGCATCTAACCTAAAACTATTACCGCTACCATCTTGCCAACTTATGCCGGCATCAATAGAATATTGCCAAGTTGCATTAGACTCTAAATCAACAGTTATAATTCCATATATTAGGTTGTTAATTACAGGCTTTAATATTGATTTATCTATTGTTATAATTCCAGTATCATCTAAAACATATTCTTTAGTAAAATCGTTTGCATCACGTACTCTAATATCATTTTTATTATAGTTACCTTCTGCTAAAGAAAAAGTGTCTTTTACAGCATTTTGAGTTGTCGATATACCATCTATCCAAACTGGATTATCAGCTGTAGCATTTGCACTCCATTGCCATATTGCAGGTGCATTAATAATTTTAATACTACCTTCATTCGTAATAGAATCTATCTTACTATCACCACTATCTTTGTCAAGAATTAAAGTTGTAGTATTAATAAAGTTTCTACCTTTATTAATAATATCAGTTACTACAACCTGATCTTTGTTATTTATAATAGAGCTGGTTAATAATAAAGCCCCTGCAGCTAGTTTAGCTTTAATAACATTATTATCATTATTTTCTATTTGCGTTACAAAATCTGCAATAGTTTTACTGCTACTGCCATTGTTAATTTTATCAATAGCAGACAATACTGCTAATATTCTCCCGTATTCGTTGCCAACTTTAACATTAAAATCACCGCCTACTAACTCTTCAACTATAGTATCTGGTGAATCATTTGTTATGTCTATATTCAAATTAAATGCTGTTGCAACTTTCTTATTAGCATTTGTAGCAATAATAGTATTTATTAAGCCATCAAATGAACCATTTAAACCAATACCAGCTATCCTAGCAGCTATAGTGGTAACGGGAGTAATTACAACAGTAGTGTCATTTGATATATTAGCTAATGCTGTAAGGGTAGTTGTTAGGTTTATTTTACTATATTTAGCTTCATCTATATAATCAGGATTATCATTAGTATCGATTACCTTAATTAAAACCATACCGCTATAACTACCAATATTAACACTAAATTTACCTTCACTATCAATAATAATATCATCTGCTAATAATTTACCATTGCTATTGTATATTGATGCTCTAAGTCCATTATTTTTTATTACTGGACCAAGAACAACAATACCATTTATTGTATTAGTAGCAATAATACTAGCGCCAGAAATTGAAGCTGCTGCTAAAAGAGCTATTGCTGTAGCTCCATAAATAGGGATATTATAGTTAACATTGGTGTAATCGCTTGCAATATAAGCCTCACTAAAACTATCAAAAAAATCTTCTGTACCAGCACCTTTGGCAATGGCTAAAATATCTTTTTCATTGCCATGCATGTAACCTATTTGCACATTATTTATAAGATTTATATAATTATAGTCTGTAATATAATAAATATAATCATCGCCATATAAGTTATTATTATCATATTTAATAGCAACCATACAAGACATGTCAGAACACATGCTAAAATAATCATAAAATTTAATAGAACTATTGTTATCTAATAAAATTTCTAAAGTAGTATCATTTTTTTTAATAATAAAATTATCTGCAATTTTAGTATTTTTACTTAAGTCAACAACATAATAATTACCATATATAGCAATAATTTCTTTGCTATTTTTAGCATCAACATTCACTATTTTTTGTTGCAAATTTTTAGAAGCAACCATAGCAGAAAATTGTAATTCTTTTGCTGTTTTCATACTATTATTTATCATATTAGACATAATTTATTATTACTTATTGAAAGATGTAATTAAACAAGTGTTCTAATTATACTTAATTTTATTAAAAAAGGTTTTACGAAAATATTATTTTTCTAATATAATATCTAATACTTCATCAATCCATTTTGCTTTAACAATATTTAAACTATCTTTTATTTTATTTGAAATCTCTGTAAGCTCTCTGTCATTTTCAGATGGTATGATAACTGTTTTTATTCCACCTCTAAGTGCTGCTAATAACTTTTCCTTTAAACCACCTATAGGAGTAATTTCACCACGCAAAGTAATCTCTCCAGTCATAGCTACATCTGCTTTCACTTTACGATTTGTTAAAACAGATACCATCGCAACACACATAGCAGCCCCTGCGCTTGGACCATCTTTTGGAGTACTACCATCCGGCACATGAATATGAATATCTAATTTTTTATAAAAATCAGTCTCTATATTTAATTTATCTGCTCTAACACGAATAACGCTCATAGCTGCTTGAATAGACTCTTTCATAACATCGCCTAATTGCCCAGTATAATTTAACTTTCCTTTGCCTTTATAAGCATTTGCCTCAATAGTTAATAAATCACCACCTACAGATGTCCAGGCAAGTCCTGTTACTTCCCCAATTTGATTTTTATCTTCAGCTAAACCAAAACGATATTTTTTAATACCTAAATATTTAGTTAAATTTTTACTGCTAATTAATGCTTTTTTATTTCTTTGTTTTACTATCCATTCTGTTAAAACTTTACGGCAAATTTTTTCTATATTACGACTCAAATCTCTTACACCAGCCTCACGAGTATAATAACGAATTATTTGTAAAATAGCACTATCGCTAATGCTAATTTCTTTTTCTTTCAAACCATTGCTTTTTATTTGTTTTTTAATTAAATGCTTTTTTGCTATATCTAATTTTTCATCTTCTGTATAACCTTCTAAATGAATTATCTCCATTCTATCAAGTAAAGCTGGTGGTATATTAAGAGAATTAGCCGTAGCTACAAACATAACTTCAGATAAATCATAATCTACTTCCAGATAATGATCATTAAATGTATGGTTTTGTTCTGGATCAAGCACTTCAAGTAAAGCTGATGATGGATCACTACGGACATCTGCCGCTAATTTATCTATTTCGTCAAATAAAAATAATGGATTTTTTACCTTAGCTTTTTGTATTTTTTGTATAACAGTGCCAGGCATAGCACCAATATAAGTACGCCTATGACCACGGATTTCTGCCTCATCTCTAATCCCTCCAAGAGCCATACGCACATATTTTCTATCAGTAGCAGCTGAAATTGCCTTGCCAAGTGATGTTTTACCAACTCCTGGCGCCCCTACTAAACATAAAATATTACTTTTATTATCAGTGCGTGTTTGTACCGCTAAATATTCAATAATTCTTTCTTTTACTTTATTTAGACCACAATGATAACTATCTAAGATTTTTTTAGCTTGTTTTAAATCTTTGCTAATAGTAGTTTTTTTATGCCATGGAACCTTGCATAAAGTTTCAACATAAGTTTGAATAACAGAGTAATCAGAAGAACTAGATAGAGTTCTTTCTAGCTTTTTAATTTCATCATTAGCTTTTTTAAGCGCTTCTTTAGACATTTTTGCTTTTTTTACTGCTTTTTTTAAATTATTAATTTCACTTTCATCGCCAACTACACCAAGTTCTTTTTTAATTGATTTTAATTTTTCATTAAGATAATACTCTCGCTGATTATTATCCATTTGTTGACGCACATTAGTATTGATCTTTTTTTCAGCTTTTAATATTTCAATTTCATCTTTAAGTAATAATAACAACTGATTAAATATGTATTTAACATCATTACTTTCAAGTAGTTGTTGTTTTTTGTTAATACTTAAATTAAAGTTAGCAATAATAATGTTAATAAAATGTTCACAATTATCTATTTTTTCAATAACTTTAAGAGCATCGCTAGAAACTTTATCACTAATTTTAGCGTAATATGCAAAACTATCACTAACTAGTCTACGCACGGCTATAGTTTTTAAAGAATCGTTAGTTAATTTTTCTAATTTTTCTATACCTGCATAATAAAAATTATTATTATTATTTTTCTTAAAAGATATTATTTTTGCCCTGTATTCCCCTTCTATTAAGATTTTAATCGAACGATCAGGTAGTTTAGTCATTTGTAATATTTTTGCTACAACTCCAATTTTGTAGATATCACTTTTTATTATATTATCTGCTTTATCTTTCTTTTGTGCTACTAAAAATATCTCTTTATTGTTATTAAGAGAATCTAAAACTGCATTAACAGAAGTAACTCTGCCAACAAATAATGGTACTATGGTATGTGGGAAAATAACCACATCTCTAAGTGGTAATACTGGTATAACAATGTCATCTGTAATAATTATTTTTTTTGCCATAATTCAACGCCTTTAATGTTTAACAGTTTATCTAAATAGTGCTTAGTTACGCTAATTTCAAGTATCCATTCACCAAATTCATTAACTTTCTCGCTATTAATATAACCAATTTCATAAATTTGACTGCGTACAAAATTAGCAAAAGGCTTTAAATGAATAACTTTTTTACTAATTACAGTGCTTAATTTTTCAGATATTGCGCTATATAATAAGTCAATACCAATACTATTTTTAGCACTAATCCATACTCTAAATGGAGAGCCGTTTTTATCCCTATCTATACGTGGGTTAAAATTATTTAAATTATCAATTTTATTCATAACCAGCAATGTATTAATTTTATCAGCACCAATTTTCATTAATATTGTATTAACTTGCGATATTTTATCTAATTTATTATAATCGCTACTATCAACTATATGCAATAAAATATCAGCTTCTACGCTCTCCTCTAATGTTGCACTAAACGCCTGAACTAAATCTGTTGGTAAATTATTAATAAAACCAACGGTATCAATCATAACAACCTTAGCTAAAGCTGGTAATATTACTTGCCTAATTGTAGCATCTAAAGTAGCAAAAAGTCTATCATCAGCATATACATCTGCCTTAGTTAATTTATTAAATAATGTTGATTTTCCTGCATTAGTATAACCAGTTAAAGTTACAACAGGGGTATTATTTTTCTTTCTTAACTTGCGCCATAAAGCCCTTCTTTTACTAACCTTTACTAAAGTTTTTTTAATATTTTTTATTCTAACTGCTATAAGTCTTTTATCGCTTTCAAGTTGAGTCTCACCAGGACCACGTAGCCCAATACCTCCTTTTTGTCTTTCTAAATGTGTCCATCCTTTAATTAATCGAGTTGATAAATGCTTAAGTTGCGCTAATTCTACCTGTAGTTTACCTTCAAAAGACCTAGCTCTTAAGGCAAATATATCTAATATTAAAGCAACTCTATCTAAAACTTGACAGTTTAAAAATTTTTCTAAATTTCGCTCTTGCGAAGGTGTTAAATCAGCATTAAAAATAATAGTATCTATCTTATTAATTGCAATAATCTCTTTTAACTCTATAACCTTACCTTCGCCAATTAAATATTTAGCTTTTGGTGTAGTAATTTTTACAGTGTTAGTTGCAAAAATTTGTACTCCAGTGGAATTAACTAAATCAATAAATTCTTCTTTGCCATTATCTTCAATTTGATAAATTTCTACATAAATAAGCAATGCTGTCTGGGTATTGTCAATATTTTTGGTATTATTATCAAATAATTCCATTAAGCTAATTCATCAATTGCTTGATTAGCTAAAGAGTCTGCCGTATTATTACCAACATTATTACTATGCCCTTTAACCCAATGCCAATTAATGTTAAATTTCTGATTTAAGATATCTAATTCTTGCCATAATTTAATATTTTTAATAAGCTTTTTATTACTACCTTGCCAGTTATTCTTTTTCCAATTATAAATCCAATTAGTAATGCCATTTATAACGTATTTAGAATCACTATATAAATCAATATTAATCTTAGTATTTTTTACATTTTCAAGCGCTTTAATAACAGCTATTATCTCCATTTGATTATTAGTAGTATAATTGCTCACTCCTTTTAAAGATTTTTTTTTATTTTTATATTCCAACAACACTCCCCAGCCACCAATGCCAGGATTGCCCCTACATGCCCCATCTGTATATATTATAATCTTATCCATAAACAGGATACAAGGAACATAATTTTAATGCTTTGTTTTTTATAGCTATAATTAATTCTTTATTATCCAAATTATCACAAATATCACACATCCAATTTGCTAATTGAATGCAGTCACTATCTTTAAAGCCACGGGTAGTAACAGCTGGAGTGCCAATACGAATACCGCTAGTTACAAAAGGAGAATTAGGGTCGTTTGGCACGCTATTCATATTAACTGTTATATTTGCCATACCTAAAGCTTTATCCACTGCCTTGCCTGTTAATTTTTGCTTAATAAAACTTACTAAGAATAGATGGTTATCAGTGCCTTTAGAAACTACATCAAAACCTCTACTAATAAATACCTTAGCCATAGATTTAGCATTAATTATTACTTGTTTTTGGTATTGTTTATAATCATCGCTCATTGCCTCTTTAAATGCTACAGCCTTAGCAGCAATAACATGCATTAATGGACCGCCTTGGATACCAGGAAAAATAGCAGAGTTTAATTTTTTAATAATTTCAGCATTATCTTTAGCCAAAATCAACCCTCCTCTTGGTCCGCGTAATGTTTTATGAGTTGTACTTGTAACCACATCAGCAATGTTGACTGGAGATGGGTAAAGATCACAAGCTACTAAGCCTGCAATGTGTGCCATGTCTACTAATAAATAAGCACCAACTCTATCTGCTATATCACGAAATTTTTGCCAATCTAAAGTACGAGAGTAGGCAGAAAATCCAGCAATAATTAATTTTGGCTTATTTTTAAGCGCTATATCTTCTATATTATTGTAATCAACCTCGCCAGTAATATTATCAACACCATATTGCACAGCATTATAGTTTATACCAGAAAAAGAAGGTTTGGCGCCGTGTGTTAAATGCCCGCCATCACTAAGAGCCATACCAAGCACAGTATCACCACTTTTTATCAATGCCTGATAAACAGCAGCATTTGCTTGAGAGCCAGAGTGAGGCTGTACATTAGCATAATCAGCATTAAATATTTTTTTTACTCTACTAATTGCTAAATTTTCTACTATATCCACGTACTTACAGCCACTATAATATCTTTTATGCGGATAACCTTCTGCATATTTATTAGTAAGCTGACTGCCTTGTGCTTGCATAACTAATGATGAACAATAATTTTCTGATGCAATTAGCTCTATATGCTCCTCTTGTCTTATTTTCTCATTTTCAATAGCAGAAAAAACATCATTATCAAATGACTCTAAACTATCACTCTTATTAAACATAATATAAAATATAAAATATAAAATACTATTTTAACCTAAAAAACTATGCAAAAATGCACTGCAACTATTAACCTTGATGCAATTTATAATAATTATCTATATGCTAAATTTTTAGCCAAAAAAAATAAAATTATAGCAGTAATTAAAGCAAATGCTTATGGTCATGGTCTCGTTTATGTTGCTAATAAATTAGCAAAAATTGCTGATGGTTTTGCTGTAGCTAATATTGACGAAGCTATGCAGCTTAGAAACATTGGTATAAATAATAAAATTATAATTTTAAATGGTATTTTTACTGCAGCAGAGCTAATAATTAGTATAAAAAATAATTTTAATGTTGTAGTGCACAACAATATACAATTACAATTATTAGCTAATATAAATAATAAATTAACTATATGGTTAAAATTTAATTCTGGTATGAATCGCCTAGGTTTTAACGCACATCAATTTAAAAATGCTTTAACACAATTACAAAGTAATAAAAATATTAAAATAATTTTAATGAGTCATTTAGCTTGTGCTGATGATATTAATAGTGATTTTACTAAACAACAAATAATAAAATTTAATCATCTAACTACAACATCAAAACTAGCAAAATCATTAGCTAATTCTGCTGGTATATTGCATTGGGAAAGTAGCTGTTTTGATTATAATCGTATTGGAATTATGTTATTTGGTATATCCCCTATTGCTATGTATAGTAAAAAATTACAAATGTCTATGACATTAAGCGCCCCTATTATTGCTATTCAAACTATTAAAAGTGGAGATAGCGTAGGTTATAACAGAAAATTCATTAGTAAAAAAAATATGACTATTGCTATAGTTGCTATTGGTTATGGTGACGGTTATCCACGCATTAGCAAACCAACTCCTGTTTACTTAAACAATAAACATACTAATACTTTAGGAGTCGTATCTATGGATAGCCTTATAATTGATATAACAAATATAGCAACTAAAATAGGTGATATAGTTGAATTATTTGGCGCTAATATAGATATCAATCAATTGGCACAAACTGCAAATACTATTAGCTATGAATTAATTTGTAGAATAACTCATAGAGTTAAAAAAAAATATTTAGGTACTATATAGTGCATTATTTTTTAAAATTAAAAAATGTTAGTTAATAAAAATATACAATTAACATTATTAGGGTTTTTGTTAATAATACTATCAATTTCAGCGCCGTGGATTGATACAACAGTTTCTAATCATTCATTTGTTAAAAGTTATATAGCTGGAATAGGTAGTGGGTTTCTATTTTTATTAACTTTAACTAATATAGTCAATAAAGATAAGCTTGTATTACGCATAAGTTATATAAAAATAACTTTATTAGCATTATTTATGCTAGGAACTTTAAGTATTCTGTGGAGCAATAATATTGATTTTAGTATTAATAAATGGTTAATTTGGCTTAATATTTTTTTTATATTTAATATTGCATATAATTTAAATATGAATTACAACAATTTAGTTAAATTATCTATGTATCTAACTATTGCTGGATTCATTATAGCTATAATTGGGATTTGGCAGCATTTATTTAACTTTGATTTATTAACTCAAGCAGCTCCTCCCTCTTCTACTTTTGGCAATAAAAACATGGCAACACAGCCATTAATATTAATACTACCATTGACATTTTTTTTATTTATCTCTCTTAAAAATTATACCAAAATTATTTTAACTGCAGTTATGATTACTACTATAGCTATTTTTATTTTTTATACTAAAACTAGATCAGCTTGGCTTGCTATAATAGTTGAAATAATATTTATTATTATTTTTGCTACTAGTCAAAGAAAACAAATTAAAAATTACATTAGCTGGAATAAAATTAAAACTATTGTTAGTGTTATTATGCTAACCACTGTTTTGGTTTTTATAAATTTTGACGTTAACGGTTTTAATCCATTTTGGCATACAATTGATCATAAGATAATGCAATTAAGTACAGATATAACTAATAATAATTATATTCGTTATCATATTTATGATAGTGCTATAAATATGATTAAAGACAGTCCGATTTTTGGTAGCGGGCTTGGAACTTGGTTTCATAATGAAGTAGAAGGAGGTTACAATACTTATAAAGTAGCATCTTTTCAACGAGTACACAATGATGTATTAGAATTAGGAGTTGAGCTTGGTAGCCTTGGTGTATTAATATTTTTAATGACAATACTTAGTTTGGTTAAAGCTGTTATTGTTATTTGCCGTCAAAACAATAAATTATCTGTATTTTATTTTTTTATTACAGTAGCATTAGCTGGCTCTTTTACTAATATGCAATTTAGTTTTCCTTATCAGTTAGCAGTACCAGCTACTTTATTTGGTTTATATGCAGGGCTTATTGCCAAACAATCAGAGTTATTTATAATACCAATTAAAGAAATTACTATAAAGTTAAATGCTTTAATTAAAAAAATTATTTATAGTTTTTTTATCACTATATTTTTAATAATTAGTTGGTTTTATATAGAGTGGATTGCAACTTACACTAGACTTAATAAATTTTATAAATATGAAAATTTTAATAGATTACAACAACTTAAAACAACTATATATCACTTAGAACTACAAAATATTTTAGCGTTTTTATCTAATGATTATCTGCATAAAAAACAATATAATCAAGTATTAAAAATAGAAAAACATCTTACAAATTATTGGCCCAATTCAACTAACTCTTTATATCGCTATGCTTTTTCTTTGTATAAATTAAAACAATATAATAAGGCATTAAAAATTGCTAAAATTGGGGTTAAGTCATCAGGTTATGGTATGTATAGCAATCAAGCCTTACTTATACAAATTTATCATGCTATGGGTGATACTAAAAATGGTATAAAAGCTTTCATAAAATTATCATCTATTGCAGAACAGAAATTAAAACTAAGTTTATATGCACAACAAATATTAATTGCTTATGCAATGCAAGTTCCTGTGCTTTTTAAATATATAGATATACTTTACGCCAAATTTATAAAATACAGTGGATATTCTTGTATAGTAGAAAATAATATGGCAGCTTATTATGTGTATAAGAAGCAATATATTAAAGCAGCTAAACATAGTAAAAATATCCTCCTTCATAAAGAAAATAAATGCATTAATAATAATATTGTTAAAATCTTAAAAAACAAAGGATTATTAAACTAAAATAATAATTTAATTTAATTTAAGATATTTATTAATGAATGAAAAACTATCAATACTAAGTTTAATTATAAATGCTAGCATAGTAGTACAAATTATCATGATAATACTAATTATTATGTCAATATATTCATGGACTATAATTGCATCTCGTCAAAGAAAAATAAACCATGCTAATAGAGAAATAGAATTATTTTGCCATAAATTAGATAATGTACGCGATATAACTGAAATGCATAACTATAGCGTAGACAAACATTCAACTATGGCGACGATATTTAATAAAAGTTATTATGAACTTAATAATTCTGGCAAACATAATATAGAAAGAGCTTATAGGAAAATTAATTTATTAATAAACAATAATATAGAAAAACTAGAAGACTCTATTTCTAACTTAGCTATGATAGCTAACTCTAGTCCGTACATAGGTTTATTTGGCACCGTCTGGGGTATTATGAACTCATTTTTAGGACTTGCTTCTGTTAAACAAGCAACTATAGCTGTTGTAGCGCCAGGTATTGCTGAAGCCTTAATTGCTACAGCATTTGGCTTATTTGCTGCTATTCCAGCCAGCATATATTACAATACCATAACTGCTAAAACAGCAAATATAGCAGCTAAGTATAGCTATTTTGCTGAAATATTTCTAATAAAAATTAAAAGCAACTAATGTTAAATGCTCCACAGCGCCAACTAAAAAAAGTTAATGCTAATATAAATATAGTGCCTTATATTGATGTAATGTTGGTGCTGTTAATTATTTTTATGATGACAACTCCGATTATAGAGCAAGGTATTGAAATAAATTTACCACAATCAGCTACTAATGAAATTATAGATTTTTCTAATAACAGACCAACTATTGTAAGTATTGATAAAAATAGTAAATACTATATTAATTCACTAGATGATGAGACGCCTGATGATGATAAAAATTTAAAATTAACTACTATTGTAGCAATGATTAAAGGTAGAGCAGCTATATATAATAATATGCAAATATATATTCGTGCTGATAAGGCTGTAAATTATGGGGTGGTAGTAGACTTAATGTCTTTTTTACAAAAAAATGGTGTTAATAAAGTAGGAATAATAACAGAGTCAGTTAATGAAAATTAAAATACCATGTTTTATTAAAGAAAATTATATAACACTACTGCTTGTTATTATTATACATATTGCTGTATTTTCTTTAATTTTTATAAACCATAATATTACTACAATTAAGAAAAAAAATCGTCCAATAATAACAGAAAATAAAATTACTACTGCAAGAGTTATTGACGTAAAGATAATAGAACAAGAAAAACAACGCTTAATCAATCTTAAAAAAATTAAACAATTAAAGCTTGTTAGAGAAAAACAAGAATTAGCTAAACTTAAAAAAAAGCAAAACTTAGCTAAAAAAATTACAAAGACTGAAAAAAATAAATTAGCTAAAGCTAAAGCAGAAAAAAATAAATTATTATTAGAAACAAAAAAAATTAAACAAGAGAGGCAAAAACTATTAACTACTAATAAAAAAATAAAAAATAAATTAGGCAAAATAAATAAAAATATTAAAAGTGCTGAAAAGCAAATAAAAAAAATTAAACAAAATATTAAAAGTGCTGAGAAATTATTAACTACTAAAAAAATACAAAAAAAGAAAATTGATAGGTTATTAAAAAATAAAAAATATATAGAAACAGCGCTAAAAAAACAAAATAAAAAACTATTATCTATTAAAAAAGCAACCAATACTAAATCAACAAAATATAAAAAATTACTTGAAGAGATAAATAAATCAAGGTTAAAATTAGCTAAAATTAAAAAACAAGAGCGGTTAGCTAAAAAAGAAAAAATAATAATTAATAATAAAATATCACAACAAAAACAACAACTAAAAAACTTACAAAGAAAAAAAGTAAAAGAAGAAAAGGCAAAAAAAATAAGAGAACTTGAGCTTAAAAAACAATTAAAGCGTTTAGCAAAAAATTACCAAGCGCAAATAGAAGCTAAAGTTAGGAGTAATTGGCGCTTACCTAGTGCTAAAAATTATTGGAGTTGTGAAGTTAATATAACACAAGATATAAATGGAATAGTAAAAAACATTATAATAGATAGCTGTAATATTAATAATAAAAACCAATTGTTTTCCTTTAAAAATTCAATAGAAAGAGCTGTTATTAAGTCATCACCACTACCAGTTGCTGCTGATAAAAGCATTTATGATAAATATATTTTATTTTATTTTAAAGCATCACCATGATAGACAATAATAAAAAACAAGTGAACATACAAATTATGCAAATATTAAAAAACTGGGGCTTAGATAATAAAGAAAAATTACTACTACTCAATTTGCCAAAACAAATAAAAGCAAGATATTTACACTCTTACGAATCTGGTGAAAAAGTTTTTGATTTTAACGATGAATTAATTCTACGTTTTAAAATTATCTCAGGCATTTACTCGTCCTTACAAACTAGTTATCCAACTAATACACAGTATGCTAGTATATGGTTAAGACGTAAAAATAAAAGATTTAATAATACTGCGCCGCTTGTAGTCATGCTAAATAGCATTGAAAATATGCAACAAGTTTGGTCTTTTTTAGATTGCACTCAAAATTGGAAAAATTAAATAAAATTGTGAATAAACCTGCAGAATTAATTTATAATTTCATAATAGATACTGATGACATGGCTATATTGGCAGTAAAAATCAAAAAACTCACTAATTTAACTGGAGCAGTAATTCTTGATATCAATAACGATCATTTTATGGCTAATAATTTAGCTATAATAATTGAGTTATTAAGTCAAAAGCAATTAATTACTATAGGTATTCGTAGCAAAAAAGCCAATATAATTAAATTTGCTAAATTTTCTAATTTAGTTATATTTGATAAAATAAAGCCAATTAAAACAGCAGCAATTGATTCTTATAAGCCAGCAATAAAACCTTTAAGAGTAATAAAAAATAATATTTTAGCTAATGAACAAATATATATAAAAAATAAAGATATAGTGTTATTAGGTGATTTAGATAGTCATGCTGATATTATTAGTGATACAAATATTACTATATACGGCAACTCTTATGGCAGTATAATTGCTGGAGTAAAAGATAAAAATGCTATGATTTTTACTTATAATTTTCAAGCAAAATTAATAGCTATAAATGGTATTTATAAAAAATTTAACAATATACCAGTAAATATTTTAAATAAAACTTTAATAATAACCTTAAATAAAGAAAAACTAAATTTTAAAGTATTATAAAATTAGTATTTTTTTCTACCATATAATTATAAATGTTAAAAACAATTGAAGATGATTGTAATGCAAGAATGCATAAAAGCATTGAAGCCTTAGAAGCATCATTTAGTAAAATACGCGCAGGTAGAGCTAACCCATCATTATTAGAGCATATTAAGGTTGATTATTATGGTGCTATGGTGCCAATTTCACAAGTAGCGAGTATTAATGCTGAAGATGCTCGAACTCTTAAAGTAATGCCATGGGAAAAAGCTATGATAGGTGCTATTGAAAAAGCAATTATTACCTCTGATTTAGGACTTAATCCTAATACTCAAGGCGAAGTTATGCGTATTCCATTGCCACAACTTACAGCTGAAAGAAGAAAAGAATTAGTGCGTATAGTAAAAGAAGAAGCAGAAAATGCAAAGATATCTGTTCGTAATATCCGTCGAGACAGTAATAATCAAATCAAAGAATTATTAAAAGATAAAGATACCTCAACAGATGAAGCTAAAAATAGTGAAGATAATATTCAAAAAATAACTGATAAATTCATTGCTATAGTAGATGATAAATTAATTGAAAAAGAAAAATCATTAACAGTAATGTAATTAATGCGTTATAAATGTTAGCTAATTTTAATGCTGATTTATCTATAGATATTTTTGCTAAATATAGTAAAGAATTAATTGACTTAAGTAACAATGCAATTAATATTAATAATGTTAATATCATTAAATGGAACAAAATACTTAAACAAATAAACACTCAACAAAAATATCTATTAACTTTAGAAGACGACTATATAAAAATTAATGCTAATATAGATAAAAAAATATTACAAGAATTTATCCCTTGGCGCAAAGGTCCGTTTAAATTTAATAATCAAACTATAAATAGTGAATGGAATGGTAATATAAAATGGCAGCGTTTAATAAAACATATAAATTTAACAAATAAAATAGTGTTAGATGTAGGTAGCGGTAATGGTTATTTTAGTTATAAAATGTCTATAGCTGGTGCTAAAACAGTTTTAGCTTTAGAGCCTTTTTTATTATTTAATTATCAGTTTCAAATTATTAAAAAATTATCTCAAACTAATGTTATTACTTTGCCACTTAAATTAGAAAGCATTCCTAATATGGCAATCTTTGATATTGTTTTTTCTATGGGTGTACTTTATCATCATAAATCACCTATTAATCATTTATTAAAGCTAAAAAAAATGTTAAATAAAAATGGAGTGTTACTTTTAGAGACTTTAATTGTAGATGGAGAAAAGGGCTATAGCCTTATGCCAAAGGAGCGTTATGCAATGATGCGTAATATATGGTTTATTCCTACTATTAAAACTCTTAAAAGCTGGTTATATCGTTGTGGCTTCAAAGAGATTAAAATTATAGACATAACTATAACTACTCCAGTTGAACAAAAAGCAACAGCTTGGTTAGGTGTAAATAACAAATCTTTAATAGATTTTCTAAAAGATAATAAAACTATAGAAGGTTATCAACGACCAACCAGAGCTATGTTGTTATGTAAATTATAATTATTTTTACTTATTTAAACAAATTAAAATACACAAATTAATTGCATACTTACTTTAAATTAAATACATATTTTGGTTTAAATAAATTAGTAGTGGAATAATTGTAAGAGCAATGACTACATCAATAATAAGCGCTTCTGAAATAAAAATTGCCAACGCCCAAGTATTAGCAAGTTGTGTTATTAATAGCGTAATAAAACTTGCAAGATTTTTAGCAATAAATGCAGTATTTGGTACATGAAAATATTTAAGATCTGGCTCATTACCCTCAGGAGTCATCATTAACATATTAACAATTTTTAGAAACTGAATATAAGAACCAGTAAAGCCAATATATGGGTGAGAGCGCATCAGTCCTCTGTTTTTTCAATCGCTGCCATCACTTCAGCATTATTAAATGTATCTTGTGGTACATTATTACCACCAACGCAATTTTTTAAAACAAACCCTACCATAATGTTGCCAAAACCAAATTTTTGCTCACCATAAGTATTAGTTGCTACATAACGATTAGATTTAGGCAATAACGTATCTGGATCATTACGAATATCTAAGTCTTTAATAAAAAAAAGCAGCTATTAAAGTAAATAATCCTGTAATTATTAATAAAGTCTTACGGTTATTAATAACAAAATCAGCATATTTTTTGGCAAAATTATTCATATTTTTATTAAAAAATTCATTGAATGTATACTAATATACCTAATAACATTATTTAATTAACATATAAAAATTTAATTTTTAAATAATTTTAAAAACTATATTTAAAACTAAGCTGAACATTTGAGGAATTTTTTAGCTGCCCAAACTGTGAATTTTCTTCACCCCAATACTCGTTCCACTCTGCTTTAACCTGCATATCATCATTTAAGCTATATTCTACATCTAAATGATTCCAATAAGCACCCGTACCTTGATCTTCAAAAATAGTTATATTATTCCAGTGATGTTGTTGTGACAAACCAAAAGGTTTAAAGAAAAAATAAAGAAATAAAATTTATAAAATGTGAATATTAGCAATACATAATACTTAAAAAAACTTTTTTTTATTGCTATAATGTAGCCTAATTTATTAAAAAAAGGAGCGCTATGGGTGAATATGATGGATACTGGAAAGCAAATATTACTTTAATTATCAAATGCTTAAGTATATGGTTTATAGTTTCTTATTTATTTGGCATTGTATTTGTAAGCGAGTTAAATTTAATTAAATTAGGTGGCTATAAATTAGGTTTTTGGTTTGCGCAACAAGGCTCTATTTATACTTTTGTGATATTAATTTTCTATTACGCTAAAAAAATGAATCAAATTGATGAAAAATTTAGCAAAACTAAAAAATAGGAGTACTCATGGATTTACAAACATTAACTTTTTTATTTGTTGGCACAACTTTTGTAATTTATATTGGTATTGCTTTTTGGGCAAAAGCAGCTAATACACGCGAATTTTATATTGCTGGAGGAGATATTCATCCTATTGCTAACGGTATGGCAACAGCAGCTGATTGGATGAGTGCTGCTTCTTTTATTTCTATGGCAGGCTTAATTGCATTTTATGGATATGGTGGTTCAGTATTTTTAATGGGTTGGACCGGTGGTTATGTATTGCTAGCAATGCTATTAGCGCCTTATTTAAGAAAACATGGCTCATTTACTGTGCCTGAATTTATTTCAGATCGTTATTATTCTAAAACAGCACGTGTTGTTGCAGTTATTTGTTTAATTATTGCCTCAGTTACTTATGTTATCGGGCAAATGAAAGGCATTGGTGTAGCATTTTCTAGGTTTTTAGAAGTAAAATATGAAATTGGATTAATGGTAGGTATGATGATTGTGGCTTTTTATGCTGTTATGGGCGGAATGAAAGGCATTACTTATACTCAAATTGCACAATACGTTATTATGATTATTGCATATACTATTCCTGCAATTTTTATTTCACTAATGCTAACAAACAACCCTATTCCACAATTAGGACTTGGTAGTACAATGGCAGACGGTACTTATTTATTAGATAAATTAGATCAAATTGTTACTCAATTAGGTTTTAGCGAATATAGCACACATGCAAGGCTAAGTACTACAAATATGTTTGTTTATACTTTATCGCTGATGATTGGAACAGCAGGCCTACCACATGTAATTATGCGATTTTTTACAGTTAAATCTGTAAGAGCAGCACGTGAATCAGCAGGTTGGGCTTTAGTATTTATTGCTATTTTATATACTACTGCACCAGCAGTTGCTGCTATGGCAAGGCTTAACTTAATAAATACTATTGAGCAACCAGCTAATGATAAAAATTTAGCTTATGCCGATCGTCCAGCTTGGTTTAAAAATTGGGAAAAAACCGGTTTATTAAAATTTGAAGATAAAAATAATGACGGTCTTATTCAATATACTGGTAATAAAAAAACTAATGAAATGATCAAAGTTGATAGAGATATCATGGTACTAGCTAACCCTGAAATTGCAGGGCTGCCTAATTGGGTAATTGCTATTGTAGCGGCCGGTGGCTTGGCAGCAGCACTATCAACTGCTGCAGGGTTATTACTTGCTATTGCCTCATCAATATCTCATGATTTATTAAAAGGTGTTTGGCATCCAAATATTTCTGCTAAAAAAGAGTTGTTATACTCAAGAATATCAATGCTTGGGGCTGTTTTAGTTGCTGGTTATTATGGTTTTAATCCACCAGATTTTTCTGCAGGTACAGTAGCACTTGCTTTTGGTTTAGCAGCATCTAGTATCTTTCCAGCGCTAATGATGGGGATATTTTCTAGAAAAATGAATAAACAAGGCGCAATCGCTGGTATGCTTGCAGGTATTAGCATAACATTATTATATGTATTTCAGCATAAAGGTATTATGTTTGTAAAATCAACAGCATTTTTAGGCGATATGGAGCCTAATTGGTTTTTTGGTATAGAGCCAAATGCTTTTGGTGCTATTGGCGCTGCAATTAATTTTATAGTTGCTTTTGCAGTAATGAGCATTACTGCAAAAATACCTATAAAAATTGAAAAAATGATTGATAATATTCGTACCCCAACTACTAAATAATTATAATTGTTTCTTACCAATAAACATGTTGTTACTGCGTTAATTGTTGCGCCTATACTGGCTATTATTAGTTATTTTTCAGTTGATTATTATGTAGCTGAAAAGCCAGTTAAGGCAAAACAAGGTAAATCTTATAAATTGTTAGTTAAGTCTAATTGTCGCTGGCAAAGTGGTAAGTGTGATTTAGCAAATGGCAATTTAAAAATTTCTATTACAACTAACAAACAAAAATATGGTAATAATTATTTATATTTACAATCAGATACAATTGTTAATCATATAAAATTTGCTATAGTTGATAACATAGAAAATAACATATTACCTGAATCAATGAATTTAGTTAAAAACTCAACCAATGTATGGCAATCTAAACAGATTAATATAGCTAAATCTAATTATTTACAATTTGCCATTTTTATTAATAAAAGTATTTTTTATGCACGGGTACCTGCTATATTTGTTAATAAAAGTGATGATTAATTATCATTAGTTTGTTAGTTTAAAATTTTATTACCACTTCTCAGCTGATGCAATGCTCCATATTTCTTGCCATTGTTTAGGTACGTTTGTATGATTCACTAAACAAAGGGGCTTTAACGATGGATATAGTTCTTCATAATTAGCAATTTCTGTCCCACCAATACGACGATAAATATACTTAGGTTTTAGTTGATTTAAATCATTTATACCACAAGCTGCTATCAAATTTATTAATGCGTCAATAGTTTTATTATGAAAATTAGCAACACGCTGACTTTTTGACTTAATATTTAATGCTTTATAACGAGCAGGATTTTGCGTGGCAATTCCTGTAGGACAATTATCTGTATTGCAACTACGAGATTGTATGCAACCAAGCGCTAACATCATTCCTCTAGCAGAATTTATTGTATCTGCTCCTAATGACAAAACTCTAGTTATATGAAATGCAGAGATAATTTTAGCAGAGGCAATAATTTTAATATCATCACGTAACCCTATACCTAATAAAGCATTATTAATAAAAACAACTGCGTCATTAAGTGGTGTGCCAATAGAGTTAGTAAACTCTATTGGTGATGCGCCAGTACCACCCTCAGCACCATCAACGGTTATAAAATCAGGGATAATATTAGTAACTAACATAGACTTGCAAATTCCAAGAAATTCACTTTTGTTACCAATACATAATTTAAATCCTATAGGTTTTCCGTTAGAAAGTTTTCTTAATTTATCAACAAATTTTAATAAAGTTATAGGTGTATTAAATTCTGAATGCGTATCTGGTGATACTACATCTTTACCCATTGTTACATGCCTAATTTCAGCAATTTCCTGAGTTAGTTTTGCTGCAGGCAAGATACCTCCATGTCCCGGCTTTGCTCCTTGTGATAACTTTATTTCTATCATTTTTACTACATCAAGCTGTGATTTTTGTATAAATAACTCTTCATTAAATGTTCCATTATAATTTCTACAGCCAAAATAACCACTACCAATTTGCCACACAATATCAGCCTCGTATTTTAAATGATACTGACTTAAACCACCTTCGCCTGTATTATGAAAAAAATTTCCTAATTTAGCACCTTTATTTAATGCCATAATAGCATTTTTACTAAGCGCCCCATAACTCATTGCAGATATATTAAAAGGAGATGCAAGATATGATTTTTTACATGCGCTGTTACCAAATTTAATTCTTGGATTTCTGTCAGTAATTTTAATAGGAGCAAGTGAATGATTTATCCACTCATAACCTGCACGGTATACATCAAATTGTGTGCCAAATGGGCGTGTATCTCTTTGATTTTTTGCACGTTGATAAACAAGATCTCTAAATTCACGATTAAACGGACGACCACTAAGATTTGACTCTACAAAATATTGCTGAATTTCTGGGCGAATTTTTTCAAAAATATAACGAAAATGCGCTATTACAGGATAAATACGTAGTATTGTATGCTTTGTTTGTAATAAGTCATAAAAACCTATTAAAATAATTGGAATAACTAATAAAAATAAATAATATAATTTGGTAAAAATTAAAATAATACAAACTAAAACAGATAATATAAAAAAATAATTACGAATACTCATTTTAAATATTAATCATTTTAATATAATAATAAATTTATAATTAAATAAATAGTTTACCAGAATAATAATAAACATAAATTACCAAAAAATTTAATATTAATAGTTATTTTTTTCAATAGTATCTAATGAAAATTGATTAACCAACCATTGCTCTACACTTAACTCTTGCACCTCTCCTTACATTTACATAGACCATTGCTCTTGTTTCCTTTACATTTCTATAGTTATTTTTTTTGATCTGTTAATTTCTTTCTTAATTCCTCAATTTCAAATTCTTTCTGTTCATTTATTTCTTTTGTTATTTTTCCTTTAGCAATTATTAATTCTTGATTTAACTTTTTTTTCTGCTGCTATTTTAATTACATCGGCTAACTCGTCTTTTTCTCTTTTTATTTTTTTAATTTCCATAGATACTTGAATAAGTTTTTTTATTTTATTAGATTTTTCCTGTAACTCATCAAGTAAGGAATTAATAGCATCAAGTTGTTCTGCTTCAGCTTCTATTTTATATTTTTTATTTAAAATAAACTTCTTTTTGCTTAAGCTCAGCTTTAACCTGATCTGTTACTACCTCCTTCTTGTATTTTTTTATCTACTAATTTATCTCGCTATTTATTAAGCTTAAAGACTGCTGTTTCATATTTTTGTTGCAAAGTTTTTTCTATTTGATGATACAAAAAAATCATTTATATTAATTACTACGCTACACTGCTGGCAATTTATTTTATTTTTATCAATATCCATAATTTTATTTGTATTTATTCAAGTTTATTATAAAAATAACAAAAATTAATACTATCTAGTAAATTTCATATTTACTTTAATTATAATATCATTTAATTACTATGTTTATTAATTTATTACTAATAATAATTATTTTTACAATCTCTTTATTATCAACCCAATTTGCAATTATTTTATCTTGCAAGGCTAATTTTTCTAACTCTTGATTAGTTATGCTTTTATTAGTTATTATTTTTGTACGCACCTTACCATTTATTTGCACTACCATTTGCACTTCATCGCTGATAAGAGCATTTTTATCAACTACTGGTAATTGTTCATTAATAATCGCTGTTGTATATCCCAAATGTTGCCATAAATAATGACAAATATGTGGTGTAATTGGTGACAGTAATAATAATAAAATTTTAATTGCTTCAAATTTAACTGCCTGAGCATTATCACCTTTAGCATCAAATTTAATAATATTGTTATTAAGTTCCATAAGCGCAGCAATAGCTGTATTAAAGGTTTTTCTTCTACTAATATCATCAATAACTTTAGTTAATGTTTGATAAGTTTTAAGTCTTAACTGTTTGTGTGCTAATAATAAATTATCTGTATCAATTTTATTAGTGTTAATTTTTGCATCAATTACTAAACGGTAAACCTTATTAATAAAACGACTAGCCCCTTCTAATCCTGTTTGATTCCACTCTAAATCTTGTTGCGGTGGAGCTGCAAATAAAATAAATAAACGTACAGTATCTGCTCCATATTTATCTATCATAGCCTTAGGATCAGCAGTATTACCTTTTGATTTACTCATTTTAGCCCCATCTTTGAGTACCATGCCTTGAGTCAGCAAGCTATTAAAAGGCTCGTCAATTTTAACTAAACCCATATCTCGCATTAACTTATTAAAAAATCTTGCATATAATAAGTGTAGAATTGCATGCTCTATACCACCTATATACTCATCAACTCCAAGCCAATAATTAACCCTATCATCTAACATTGCCAACTTATTATCACTACAGGCAAAACGTGCATAGTACCAAGATGATTCAAAAAAAGTATCAAAAGTATCACTTTCTCTCATTGCATCATTACCACATTTTGGACAATGTGTCTGATAGATATTTTTATCTTTATTATTAAATTCTATATATTTTGGTAATTTCACTGGTAAATTATTAATATCCTCAGTTACTACCCCACATATATTACAATAAATAATTGGTATAGGACAACCCCAATATCTTTGTCGAGATATTCCCCAATCACGTAAACGATAATTAGTAGTTTTGCGTCCAAGCGATAATGACTCTAACTTTGTTAAAATAGCTTTAAAGGCATTATCATAATCTAAATTGTCAAATTCTTGTGAATTAAATAAAATACCTTTAGCGGTAAAAGCATATTTGCTAATATCTAATAATTCATTTTTTGGCTTTATTACTGCTTTAATAGCAATATTATATTTTTTAGCAAATTCATAATCTCTTTGATCATGGGCAGGCACACTCATCACACAACCAGTACCATAACTCATTAATACAAAATTAGCAACCCATATAGGGATTTTTTCACCTGTTAACGGATGAATGCAATTAAGATTAGCAGCAATACCATTTTTTTCTGTAGTTTCTTCGTTAATAACATTTTTTTTGCAGTTATTAATAAAATTGGCCACTTTAATATTATTTTTTGCTGCGTATTTAGCTAATTTATGTTCAGGTGCTATAGCTATATAACTAACGCCCATAATAGTATCTGGCCTTGTAGTATAAATTGTTAATTTTTCATTATTAATTAAAAAATCAATTTCAATGCCAATTGATTTTCCTATCCAGTTTTTTTGCATTAGCTTTACTGAATCTGGCCAGTCATTTAAATCATCTAATGATGATAATAACTCATCAGCATAATCGGTAATTCTTAAAAACCAACCATTTATTTCTTTTTTTTCAACTAAGGCTCCACTACGCCACCCTTTACCGTCTATAACCTGCTCATTAGCTAATACAGTTTTATCAACTGGATCCCAATTTAACATTGATTTTTTTTGATAAACTAAACCTTTCTCATATAATTTAATAAAAAACCATTGCTCCCACTTATAATAATCTTTTTTACAAGTGGTAATCTCTCTATTCCAATCATAAGCAAAACCAAGCTCCATTAGCTGCTTGCGCATGTATGCTATATTTTTTTTAGTCCATAATTCTGGAGAAACTTTATTTTTAATGGCTGCATTTTCAGCTGGTAAGCCAAAACTATCCCAGCCAATCGCTTGTAAAACATTTTTACCAAGCATTCTTTGAAAACGAGCAATAACATCACCAATAGAATAATTACGGACATGCCCCATATGTAGCTTACCAGAAGGATATGGAAACATACTAAGACAAAAAAATTTTTGTTTATTTGTATTTTCTTTAGCTACAAAAGATTGATGTTTAAGCCAATATTGCTGAGCCATTAATTCAATCTTTTTAAAATCGTATTCTTGCATAAATTTATAAATTAATTATTAAGTTTCAATGTCCCTACTAAATCAGCTACACTATTTAAATTATTAAGGGTTAAATATTTACTAATACCAGAATTTATTTCTTTGCAAATAAGTGGATTATAAAACAGAGCGGTACCAATTCCTATTACACTAGCTCCTGCAATAATAAACTCTAAAGCGTCATTTGTGTTATTAATGCCACCCTGCCCAATAATTGGAATATTAAATTTTTTACTTACCTGATATACCTGATGCACTTTAAGTAAGGCTATAGGTTTAATAGCAGGTCCAGATAATCCGCCCCAATTATTACCAATCACTGGGGTTTTTGTATTTATATCAATTGCCATACCCATAACAGTATTAATAACAGCTAAAGCATCAGTGCCAGCATCAATACATCGTTGCGCAGATAAAGTTATATTAGTCTGATTTGGTGATAATTTGGTAATAATTTTTTTCTTAGTATTTTTTCTACAAATATCTACAACTTTGTAACTCATTTCTACATCATTACCAAATGCAACACCCCCTTCTTTTACATTTGGACAAGAAATATTAATTTCTATAGCGTCAATATTGCTATCATCAAAACGTTTGACTATTTCACCATATTCTTTTACTGTAGAGCCAGCTATATTAATAATAAATTTTGTATTTTCTGTTGCTAATTGTGGTAAGATTTTATCTATTACTACATCTGCTCCAGGATTTTGTAGACCAATAGCATTTAACATTCCGCTTGGAGTTTCATATACTCTATGAGCTATATTACCAAGTCTTGGCTCTAAAGTTGTGCCTTTTAAACAAACAGCGCCAACCTCATTATTAGAAAAACCAGCAATACGAGTGTACTCCTGACCAAAACCAACGCAGCCAGATAATAAAATAATAGGAGAGTTAAGCTTAATATCACAAAAATTAATAACTAAATTATTCATAGTGCAAAAATTATACCTTAGGGTTTTATCCGATTTAAACTTTTACTTTTAAAATAGCAATATCAGATATTATATTTATATTTTCTTCGTAAAACTAATAGCACACTTAACTCTTTCAATTACACTATATTTACCGAGTAATGTAGCTGTTTGCGCTATATCTCCAGCATTGCCATCGCCACTAATTGCAAGTCTAAATGGCTGGCCGACTTTAGCAAAACCAAGATCAAGCTCAAAACATATTTTATTTATCACATCTTTTATATTATCAGGATTCCATGTATTTATTGCTGTTAGATAAATTAATAGTTTTGTTAAAACCTCAGTATTATTGAAATATTTGCTGGCTAAATTTCTATCGAATGTTATTATTTTAGTATAAAACATCTTACAACTATTAGCCATTTCCAGCAATGTTTTGCTTCTATTTTTAAGCAACTCTATAACTGCAAATATACTTTTATCAGTATTAATATTATTTGCTATTAAATAATACTTTAAATGCGGATAAATATCTTTAGCACTTAATAATTTTATATGCTGATGATTTAGCCATAAAAATTTTTTATCATCAAAATTAGCTGGTGATTTATTAATATTTTCGATACTAAATAAATCTATCATTTCTGCTATATTAAATATTTCTTTATCACCATACGACCAACCAAGACGAACTAAATAATTAAGCACTGCACTTGGCAGGAAACCACGATCTTTATAATTCATAATACTTAACGCTCCATGGCGTTTAGAAAGCCTATTGCCATCATTTGATAAAATCATAGGAACATGGGCAAAAATTGGTATTTGCCAATTAAGTGCTTTGTATATATTTATTTGTCTTGGAGTATTATTTATATGATCATCACCTCTTATAACCATAGCAATATTCATATCAAAATCATCTACAACTACTGCTAAATTATAAGTTGGAGAGCCATCAGCTCTACTTATAATTAAATCATCTAATTCATTATTAGCAATAATAATTTTACCTTTTATACTATCATTAAAAACCACACTACCTTTTTCTGGATTTTTAAATCTTATTACACCTTTTGTTAATTTTTTATAACGGCAACTACCATCATATTTTGCTTTCTTACCTAATTTAATAAGATTTTCTCGCGTTATATTTAATTTTTCTTTACTACAAGTACAATAGTATGCATTATCTGTTTTTAACAATATATCTATAACCTCTTTATATCTATTTAATTTATTGCTTTGAAAAATAATATCATCATCGTATTTAAGTCCAAGCCATGCTAAAGAAGTTAATATAATATCAATAGATTGCTGTGTAGAGCGTTTTTTATCTGTATCTTCAATTCTAAGCCTAAATTTTTGCTTATTTTTTTTAGCCCACAAATAAGCAAATAGTGCAGTTCTAACACCACCAATATGTAAATCTCCGGTAGGTGATGGAGCAAAACGAGAACTCATATATCCATTACTTCGGCTTTTTTTAACCAAAATTTAGCCAGTTTTGGATTATTTTCCATGTCAGTATAAATCATAGATAAAGAATAAGCAGCACCTGGTAAACCCATATCAACTGCACCTTCAAACCATTTAACGGCTTCTTTAATATCTTTATCAACACCCTCACCCATCATATAAGCAACTCCTAACATATGATGTGCCATGTTATGACCTAATTTAGCTGCTTGTTTAAAATTGTTAACACCAGCCACTTGATTAGTCACCATACCAAGACCATGACTTTGCATCATACCAATACGCCACAATGCTTCTGCGTTACCATTATTTGCTAGTGGAGCAAGCAATTGATATGCGTAAGCAAAATTTTTAGCATCAAATGCTTCAATACCACTATGTAAATCAATATTCATATTATTTTAATAATTAAAAGTTAAAATTAAATTTCTGTTGGTTGAATATAATTTGGGTCATTAGGGTTTAAAAAAATAAAACCGTAACCTATTTCTTCATCTATTTTCTCATAATCAACTGTTGTACCAGCTAATAATTGTTTATGCTCATAAGCTATAATATATTCAATATCATTAGATTTTAAATGAATATCATTTTTATTAATTTCATCAAAACCCATTAAATAACGCCAATTATTTTTATTTTTTTTTACTGCAAAACGCAATAACATTCCTTTTGTATCCGGATTATTAAGCGATAATTTAATCTCCTCAGCAGCATTATTTGTTATTGTTATCATTGTTTATAAGATTTTACAAAATTACAAAATGCTACTAACCAATTATTGCCACCAACATTACGCTGATGAACATATGTAGCAATTAAATTATGTTTAATTATACCATCAAAATTATTATTAATACCTACTCCTCTTGTAACTTTAAAAGCAAAATTAAATTCTTTAAGGTTAACAAGTTTAGAGTAATGAAACTCATGGGCAGCTATATTATTTTTAACACCCCATAAATGATTTTTTGTAGATGTTAATTGCATATAACCTCTACCTATAGGCTTTGTAGTCATTATAGTATCAGCATCTATAATTCCTACCATCTTATAATTATCAATACTATTAGTTAAATACATCATTCCTCCGCACTCAGCATAAGCAGGCATACCTGCCATTATTTTATTTTTAATATCTACTAGTAGTAATTTATTATCGCTAAGCATGGTAAGATTTGTTTCTGGAAAACCACCACCAATAAATAGTCCGTCTGCTGTTGGTAATTTTTTGTCAACTAAAGTATTAAAATATTTAATACTAACATTTAATTGCTTAAATTTATCTAAATCATCTGCATAATAAAAGCCAAAAACACTATCTCTTGCAACTGCAATAGTTATATTAGTATTAGTATTAGTATTTATAATATTTTTTTGCTTAATTACTTGCTGTTTAGTTATATCTAAAATCTTATCAATATCTATTTGCTGAGTTATATTTACAGCTGATTTCATAATAAAATTTTTATCAGCTAAATCTTCATTAGCAGGCTTCAAGCCTAAATGACGTTCATCAATTATTAAATCACTTGATTTATATACACTACCTAATACTGTTATATCTGTATAACCTTTAATAGCATTTATTAATTTTGTTTCATGTCTTACGCCACCTACTTTATTAAGGATAACTCCAGCAATATTAACATTACTATCAAAACTTTGATAACCAAGCAATAAAGGCGCAATCCCCCTACTAATACCAATAGTATCAATAACTAGAATAATTGGAATATTTAATAATTTTGCTAAATCAGCATTAGCATCACCGCCCAGTGTAGTAATACCATCATACAAACCCTTGTTGCCCTCTATTATATTTACATCCTTTAAATTATTATAATATAACTCTTTAATTTCAACTATTGTCATAGTATAAAAATCAAGATTATAACAATTATTATTACTAGCAGCTTTAAGCCATATTGGATCAATATAATCTGGTCCTTTTTTAAAGGTTTGTACGTTAAAGTTTTTACTAAAAATAGCGCTAAGTGCGATACTTATAACAGTTTTGCCAGATGATTTATGTGCAGCTGATAAATAAAAAGAATGCATTTTATTTAAATATCTAAAATACTAAATTTTATAATAACTTAAAATAAAACTTTACTTAAAATAAAAAAATATGCCTGTTAGTTTTGAAATAATAGATGAAAGTGCGCATAATCAAAGACTTGACAATTTTTTAATTAAAAAATTAAAAGGCGTGCCAAAATCCTACATATACCGTATTGTGCGTAAAGGAGAAGTGCGTGTTAATAAAGGCAGAAAAAACTGCAGTTATAAGCTAAATATTGGTGATAATGTGCGTATTCCGCCTGTTAGAGTTACAAATAATAAAAATATAATAATACAAGAGCATCTAAAACAACTAATAACAAAATCAATTCTTTATGAAGACGATGGTTTGGTTATTATTAATAAACCAGCTAAACTTGCAGTACATAGTGGTAGTGGAATTAGTATTGGTGTAATTGATATAATAAGACAAATGTATCTAAAACCAGTAGAATTAGTACATAGACTTGATCGTGCTACATCTGGTGTATTATTAATTGCTAAAAAACGTTTAGTACTTAAAGAATTAAACTCTCAAATAGCAAATCATAATGTAAATAAAAATTACATTGCTTTAGTGGAAGGTGTTTGGAGTAAAAAATGCCATACTATTGATGCTCCACTACTTAATGCTGCCCACGCAACTATTGTTGATAATGATGGCAAAATGGCTGTTAGTCATTTTCACCCTATTAAAAATTGGCATAATAGTACCGCTTATAAATTAGATCTAAGTCTAGTAAATATAACAATAGAAACAGGTAGAACACATCAAATTCGCGTACATGCCGCCTATGCTAAGCACAAGATTGCTGGAGATGAAAAATATGGTAATAAGATTTTAAATAAGCGATTATGTTCATTAGGATTAACAAGATTATTTTTACATGCTAAAAAACTAGTTTTTACTAATCCTTTAACGCAAAAACAACAAACAATAGTAGCACCGATGGCAGATGATTTAAATAAATTTTTACAAATATTATGAATAAATATTTACGTCTTATGCGCTTTGATAAACCAATTGGGATTTATTTATTGCTTTATCCAGTTGTTTGGAGTTTATTGTTAGTTAAAAGTAGTGATATTAAAATTTGGTTAATTTTTCTTACTGGTGTTGTTATTATGCGTGCAGCTGGTTGTGTCATTAATGATATTGCTGATAAAGATATTGATAAACTTATAAGTCGCACTAAAAATAGACCAATTGCCAGCGGTGAAGTAACCGTGCCAGCTGCCTTTATATTATTTATAATTTTATTAACAATAGCTTTATTACTTTTACTTTTTACTAATTATCTAACAATAAAATTAGGTTTTATTGCCGTATGTATAGCAATAATTTATCCTTTTAGCAAAAGATGGTTTTTTATGCCGCAATTATTATTATCATTATCTTTTGCTATGAGCGTTCCTATGGTATTTGCTGCTAGTATTAATTCAATACCAGTTAATGTTTGGTTGATTTTTATAACAACCATTATTTGGGTAATTATTTATGATACCATGTATGCTATGGCTGATAGAGATGAAGATATAAAACTTGGTATTAAATCAAGTGCTATATTATTTGCTAAATATGACAAAATAATTATCGCCATTTTGCAATTTATTTTACTAATATTTTTATTAATAATAGCACAATATTTTATGCTTGGTATTTATTATTACCTATCATTATTTATTGTTGCCTTACTAATGATTTATCATCAATATTTAATTAAAGATTATAATAAAATATTATGCTTTAAAGCTTTTTTGACTAATAATTATTTGGGAATAATAATTACTTGCGGAATACTACTTGATACATATGTTTAATAAAATTAGAATTGTTTTAGTAAATACCACAGAAGCTGGTAATATTGGTGGTGTGGCTCGTGCTATGAAAAATATGGCCCTATCTAAATTATATTTAATAAACCCTCATAATTTTCCTAGCAGTACAGCTACAGCAAGAGCAAGTAGTGCCGATGATATTTTAGCAAAAGCAGTTATTTGCACTAATTTAAAAGAAGCACTAAATGGAGTAAATTTAGTTGTTGCTAGTAGTGCTAGACAAAGACATAATAAACATTTACAATTTAATGTAGTTAATAGCTGTGAAAAAATAAAACAACAAATAACAGCTGGCAGTGAAGTTGCTGTAGTGTTTGGCACAGAAAACTCAGGATTAAGCAATGCTCAACTTGATATGGCTGATATACTTATGACTATTCCTACTAGTAAAAACTATAGCTCACTTAATCTTGCAAGTAGTGTGCAAGTATTTTCTTATCAAAACTTTATTAGTAATTATGATATGAATTTTGATAATAAACAACAAAAATTAGCAGAATTTAGTCAATTAGAAAATTTTTATCATCATTTACAACAAGTTTTAATACATATTGATTATTTTGATAATAATCGTCCAATAGAATTATTAATGAGAAGATTAAGAAGATTATTCGCTAAAACACAAATAAATGCTGATGAACTAGTAATTTTACGTGGCATATTAGCTAAAATAAAAAAATATGAAAATTAAATTTTTACTACTATTATTAATATCAAATAATATAATTGCTAATGTATCTATTACTAATGACCCTATACCTGGTGGAGTTGCTGTTATTGATTTTTATGATAAGAAGAAAAATATTATAGCTAATTATTATCAATTACCAATTTATATACAACAAATAAAATCTAATAATTACCAAGCATTAATCGGCATCCCTTTAACTGCTAAAACTGGCAAACATCATATTAATATTAACAATAAAAAATTAAATTTTAATGTGGTAAATAACAATTATGCTTCGCAATATATAACACTAACTAATAAGAAAAAAAAATATGTAGATATTGCTAAAGAAGATTTGCTTAGAATATCAGCAGAGAGAAAAACATTGGCTAAAGCTAAACAAACTTTTAGCCGCTATATACCAATAAAAAAATTTATTTTGCCTGCTAATGGAGTTATTAGTTCTAAATTTGGCTTAAGAAGATTTTTTAATGATAAAGCTAGATTGCCTCATAGTGGCATAGATATTGCCGCTAAACTCAATACAAAAATTGTAGCGGCCAATGATGGAAAAATAATCTTAATTGGTAATTTTTATTTTAATGGCAAAACAATTATAATTGACCATGGTATGGGTTTGCTTAGCATATATATTCATTTAAATAAAATATTAGTTAAAAAGAATAAGCTAGTAAAACAAGGAGACACTATAGCTTTAATGGGCAAAACTGGCAGAACAACTGGGGTTAATTTGCATTTTGGTATTTACCTTAATCAAGTAGCAGTAAATCCAACATTATTTATAAATGACAATGACTAGCAATGTATCTTTATGGCGCAGACTTGCAGCAATGTTATATGATAGCTTATTAGTTTTTTCATTGGTATTTTTTCTAATTGGTATAATAACTTTATTAGGAGTTAAAGATGATATGATATTTTGGCTAATAACTCTACCTGCTATTTATTTTTATTTTATCTATTCTTGGATAAAAGGCGGGCAAACATTAGGTATGAAATCTTTTAAAATTATTCTAATAAATAATAATTATCGACAAACTAATTTACGTTTTATATATGCTATGCTATCTTTTTTATTATGTGGTTTTGGCTTTTTATATCAATTATTTAATAAAAAAAACTTAGCTTTACACGATAAATGGTCCCACACATATTTAATACGCAAAATATAAGTATATTTACTTCTAATTTGATAAATGTATAATACCTTTTTTATATATTGATAATAATTTTATGAAAATTAGAACCGACTGGGAATTAACAGAGATTAATAAATTATTTTTATTACCATTTAATGACTTATTATTTAAAGCCCATAATGTATTTCGCAACTATTTTGATGTTAATAAGATTCAAATAAGTTCGCTGCTGAATATAAAAACAGGCGCTTGCCCTGAAGACTGTTCTTATTGCTCTCAGAGTGCTAAATATGATACTAATCTTACAAGAGAAAGTTTAATGGAATTAGATAAAGTTATAATAGCAGCAACCAAAGCTAAAAAAAATGGTTCAAGTAGATTTTGTATGGGTGCTGCTTGGCGCAACCCAACTGATAAAAGTATAGATAAAATTATTCCTATGATTAAAGCCATTAAAAGCCTTAATATGGAGGCTTGTGTTACTTTAGGAATGCTAACTGATAAACAAGCAAAAAAACTTAAAGATGCAGGTTTAGACTATTATAATCATAATATTGATACATCAAAAGAATACTACTCCAATGTAGTTAGCACTCGTAATTTTAAAGATAGAATAGATACGCTTAAAACAGTACAACGTTCTGGTATAAATGTTTGTAGTGGAGGTATATTAGGCATGGGAGAATCACAATTAGATAGAGCTTCAATGCTACAAAGTCTATCTAATTTAGATAAACAACCAAATAGTGTTCCTATAAACTTATTAGTACCTATTGACGGTACCCCTATGGCAAATATAACCCAATTCAACAATATAGAGTTTGTTAAAACAATTGCTGTTGCTAGAATACTAATGCCAAAATCAATGGTACGATTATCAGCTGGTAGAAATACTATGAATGATGCTATGCAAGCTCTTTGTTTTTTTGCTGGAGCTAATTCAATTTTCTACGGCAAGCAATTATTAACCACAGATAATATTAATACTCAAAATGATGATGAATTATTTAGTCAGTTAGGCGTAACATCTTGCTAACTAAAAGAGTTTTAATTAGTGATGTTTGTGTAATATTACAATCATATCTACCTAAAGAACAAATAAAAAAAGTTTATGATGCTTACTTATTTGCTTCAAATGCTCATGACGGCCAATATAGAGTTTCAAAAGAAGCTTATGTGCATCACCCTGTTGCTGTTGCTATTATTCTTGCTAAACTAAAATTAGATTATATTAGTATTATTTCAGCTATTTTGCATGATTGTTTGGAAGATACAACTGTTACCAAGCAAGAAATTGAAGAAAAATTTGGCAATGAAGTTTCCTATATAGTGGAAGGTGTTTCTAAATTAGATGGGCTAGAAAAATACAGTATCAATGAAAAACAAGCAAAAAATTTTCGTAAATTATTGTTAGCTGCCTCTAAAGATATTAGAGTAATCATTATTAAATTAGCAGATAGATTGCATAATATGTATACTATTTCACACTTAAAACGTTACAAACAAATTAGAATAGCAAAAGAAACAATCAATATTTATGTTCCTATAGCTAGAAGACTTGGTCTTAATGGCATTAAAGAGGAATTAAAAGATTTATGCTTTCAAACTATAGCTCCTTTTAAATATAAAGTATTAGTTAATAAAATTAATAGTAAATATCAAAAAAGCAAAAATATCTTAAAACAAACACAAGATGTTTTTAATGAAAAACTACAAGAACTAAATATAACTGCCACAATTAGCAGTAGAAGAAAAGAAATATCTAGTGTTTATAATAAAATGAAAAATAAGCATTTAAAGTTTTCTGAAGTAATGGATTTATATGCTATGCGTATTATTGTTGATGATATAAATAATTGCTATCAAACACTTGGCATTGTACATAACTCATACAAACCAATTCCAGGTAAATTTAAAGATTATATTGCTTTACCAAAAAATAATGGCTACCAATCACTACATACAATTATTCTTGCTTATAATCAAATATTTATTGAAATACAAATTAGGTCCAAAAAAATGGATTTTGTAGCAGAATATGGCTTAGCCGCTCATTGGTATTATAAAAATAATAATGATAGTAAAATAACTCCTTACTGGCTGGGTAATATTTTAGAGAATCAAAGTAGTGAAAACAATTTTTTAGAACATATTAGTACAGAATTCACTACTGATGATATATTTGTTTTTACCCCTAAAGGTGATATTATTAAATTACCGTATTTATCAACAGTATTAGATTTTGCTTATGCACTGCATACAGATATTGGCAATAAAGCTTATAATGGAATTATAAATCATAATAAAGTACCTCTAAATACAAAACTTAAATCTGGGCAAATGATAAAAATTATTACAGTTGCAAGCATAAATGCTAATCTTAAATGGTTAAATATAACAATCACTAATAAAGCTAAAATTGCTATTAAAAATTGTTTACATAAGTATGCTAAAAATTCCTTAGAAAATGAAGGTAGAAAGTTACTTACTAAATTATTATCTTATAATAATATTAAAATAAATAATAAAGATTGGAGTAACTATTTAAATAAATTAGGGCTAAAAAATAAAGAGCAATTATTTGCTAAAATAGCTTTAAAGGAAATTTTATTATCTAATCTTTTAAGTGTAATTATTGGTTATGAATACAAAGAAATAATAAATGCTGCTGATGCTAAAAAGAATAATACTAAAATAGAGCCTGCTAAATGCTGTAGCCCTGTACCTGGTGAGAGAGTTTTTGGCATTGTAACTAATTATGGCATCTTATTACATAGATCTGTTTGTATAAATGTTAAAAATAAAAAAACTCAAAGAATAAAGGTTGATTGGTCGCCTGACAATGATAGTTTTTTTAATGCTAAAATTGGCATCAATATTACTAATCAAAGAGGTGTATTAGCTGATATTGCCAGTATAATTGCCAAATTAGGCGTTAATATATCTAATATAAATATTAATGAGACAAATAATAATACTATTTTGATAATAACAGTCGATGTTAATAATATAAAATCAATTAATATGGTGATAAAAAAACTTCTTAAATGTAATTTTGTACAAACAGTAGATAGGATATAAAATAATAATGAAATGGATAGATTCTCTTGAAATAGCAATATGTTTAGACGAAAAATTTCCAGACATGGACCCGTTTAGTGTTAATTTTGTTGATTTATATGATATGGTAATTAAATTAAATGGGTTTAATGACAACAAAGAGCAAGTTGGTGAAAAAATTTTAGAAGCCATACAAATGCACTGGATAAATGAAAAATAAAATACTTATTGTTTTATTATTAATTACTTATAATAGCTATGCATTGCTTAAAATAGATATTAATAAAAAAAATATTAACTCTATTCCTATAGCTGTTGTTGACTTTGCAAATCATCATGATATTGCCACTACTATTAAAAATGATTTGACTCGTTCTGGGCGTTTTAAAGTAATGATTGTAAATAATCAGATTGATTTTGATGAATTAAAAAAAACTAATATTGAAGCAGTAGTATATGGTGAAGTTAAAAACTCTATAGTAAAATTTTATCTATATGATATTTGGAGAGATAAAATATTACTAGCACAAAAAATAAAATATAAAAATACCTTAACTCGTACAATATATCACTATATCAGTAATAATATTTATGATTCATTATTAGGAGAAAAAGGCTATTTTAATACTCGCATAACTTATATTAGTATTAATGACAATAAAAAACTTAAATATAATTTAGAGATTGCCGATGCTGATGGTAATAATACTAAAGTACTTTTTTCGTCCAAAGAACCACTGCTATCACCTGTTTGGTCGCCAGATAATAAAAAAATAGCTTATGTATCATTTAAGAATTATCGTTCACAAGTATATATTCAATATTTATATAAACGATTAATAATAAAATTACCAAGTTTTGATGGTATATCTTCTAGTCCTAGCTGGTCTCCAGATGGAAAAAGCTTATTATTAACTTTGTCTAAAGATGGCAATAAAGATATTTATCAGTATAATCTAGATGGTAAATTAAAAAGAATTACTAAAAATAGTGCTATTGATACTGAGGCAAGCTTTTCTCCTGATGGTAAATATATAATATGGACATCAAACCGTTTAGGTGGAGTGCAAATTTATAGTAAAAATCTTAATAATAATCATATAAAAAAAATAACAAATAAAGGTAGTTATAATGCTGATGCAAGTTTTTCACCTGATGGTAAATTAATTACTTTTGTACATAAGGAAAATGATAAGTATAAAATAGCTGTATTAAATATTTATAATAATGATTTTATAATTCTAACTGATAATGCCTTAGACGAATCACCAAGTTTTTCTCCTAACGGTAAATTAGTTATTTTTACTAGTAAAAAATATGACCGTAACATTTTATCTGTAGCAGCTGTAGACGTTAATTATAGCTTTAATATTTCTACTAACTCTACACAAATAAGAGATCCTAATTGGTCAAATTAATAAAAAATTTAATAAATAAAGGAGTTTTATGTATAAGATTATAATGTTAATGTTTGTATTATTACTAAATTCTTGTTCTCAAGAAACAATTCTAATTAAAGAAAAACAACCGACAATAGAAGAAGAAAATAATATAGAGCAACAAGAATATTTAAATAAAAACAATCAAACTAATATTGTTAATCAACTCAATCATAAAGCAAAAAAAACAGTGGAAGTAGAGATTGAAAATGAAGATAAAATCATCACACAAACAAAAGACAATTTTGAAATAGAAAATATAGAAGGCGACTTTACTAATAAAGATTTTAATTTAGACAATAATTTTATTTATACACAAAGTGGCTTATCAAAAAGAAGTAGTTATGCAGCCAAAAAAGCTATTTTAATAAATAAAAATAAAAATCATAACATAGATTTTGTAATTTATTTTGCTTATGATAGTACCAAGCTAAATAAAAGTAGTTTAGATATCATACATTCTCATCAACAATTTATCCAAAAAAATCCTACTCTTAAGCTTAGATTAGAAGGTCATACTGATGAAAGAGGCACTAGAGAATATAATCTCTCTTTAGGGGAAAATAGAGCAATTATGGTTAAAAAAGAATTACTTAAACGATTAAAAACTCTTAATACAATAATTGAAATTATAAGTTTTGGTGAAGAAAAACCTATAGCAAAAGATTTTAATAAAAACCGTAGAGTTGAGTTTATTTATCAGTGATATTAACGCAAACTAGTAATTTTGACTTATCAAAATTATGTTGTTTTAATAAAAAACGCTACCCTTTTCTATTAGAAAGCGTAATAAATGATGCTAACAACCGTTATTCTATTTTATTTGCATATCCGCAAGATAAAATTACAGCAAAACATGCAAATGATAATTTTTTAACTATATTAAACAATCAAATAATACAACAACCAGGTAATAATTATGATGTACCGTTTTCTGGCGGTTATTTTGTATATTTATCATACGAATTAACAGCAGAATTAGAGCATAGTTTAATTAATTATATGCATAAAAATAACCAAATTATTGCATATGCTATATTTATTCCTTGTGCTATTATTAAAGATTATCAGCAAAATAAAACCTATATAATTGATATAAGTAATAATAAAAATAGAACAAAAGATATATTAGTAGATATAAAAAAAATACAAAAAACTGTTAATAATAAAATTAATTTAACAGGGAAATTAAACGTTGATAGCGATGATATATTTATTAAAAATATTAATAGCATAAAAAAATATATTAAAGCTGGTGATATTTTTCAAGCAAATTTATCACGACAATGGCAGTATAAATTAACTAACAATGTAAGTAGTAGTGTTATATATAATTTACTTAAACAATCAAATCCAGCACCATTTGCTGCTTATGCTAATTTAGGTGACTTTAGTATTATTTCTTCATCGCCTGAGCGTTTATTTAGCCTAAATAATAACATAATACAAACTAGACCTATAGCTGGCACCTATGCTAGTTATAAATTAAAAAATATGCTTAAAAAAGATTTAAAAGAGCAGGCTGAGCACCTAATGTTAATTGATTTAGAGCGTAATGATTTAGGTAAAATTTGTCGTTATAATAGTATTAAAGTTAATGAAATTATGGCTATTGAAAGTTATAAATTTGTTCATCATATAGTATCAAATATTAAAGGAGAATTAAAAAACAATATTAATTTTAAAGATATAATAATGGCAATTTTCCCAGGCGGCACTATTACTGGTTGTCCTAAAATTCGTTCTATGCAAATAATAAGTGAATTAGAAAATACTTATAGAGGGGCATATACTGGTAGTCTTGGTTATATAAGCAATAATGGTAAGATGGACTTTAACATTTTAATTCGAACTATAATTAAAGAAAAAAATACTCTTAATTTTAGGACTGGTTGTGGTATTGTAGATGATAGTATTGCTGAAAAAGAATTACAAGAAAGCAGATACAAAGCACAGGGAATGCTTGAAATATTTAATAACACACAATAAAACACCAAGTAGATTTAACTAAAGATACTATTAAAGTTATTATTTTATTATTTTCACGCAACAATCAAGCAACTATAGCTTTAGTGAAACTACTCCTCTTTATTAAAATAAATAAATACATTGCTAAATTAGTATTTAATAATTATCTAATCATTAGTAATAAATTTTATTATTTTATTAAAATTACTGTCCGTAATAAAAATATTTTGTTCATTTTTAAACCAAGTATTTTGTCTTTTATAAAATTTTTTTGTAGCACTTATTGCTTTAGTAATCATCATTTCTTTATCTATTTCTTTGGCTAAATATTGCCATGCCTCTTTATATCCTATAATACGCATTGAATTTGAATTTTTATGTAAATTATATTGCTGTTTAAGGTGAATGAGTTCTTCTATCAAACCATTTGTTACCATAGTTTTAAATCTTTCTTCAATACGATTATGTACTACAGTTTTTGGTAAAAATAGCATTATTTTTTTTACCTCATAATCTAATTTATTTTGTTTATTACCTTGCATAGAGCTAATTATATTACCACTTAAATAATATACTTCTAATGCTCTAGTTATTCTTTGACTATCGTTTTTATGAATTTTATTTGCACTTAATTTATCAATTTTTTTAAGTCTTTCATGCAGTACATGTGAGCCAAATTGTTGTAATAATTTATTAAAATACTCTCTTGATTGTGTTGTTGAAGCCGGCAAGGATGATAAACCATACTGCAATGCATTAAAATAAAAAGCACTACCGCCTACAAACAAAGGTATTTTATTATTTGCAAGAGCATTTTTTATACATGTATTGGCATCATTAATAAAGTTTTTAACAGAATAATTATCGTCTGGATTGCAAATATCTATTAACTCATGCGGATATTTTTTAAGTAACGATTTATTTGGCTTAGCTGTACCAATATTCATACCACGATAAATAGTTGCAGAATCTACACTAATAATACTAACATCTAAATAATTTGCTATTTTTATAGCTAAATCTGTTTTACCACTCGCTGTCATGCCCATTAGCATAATAACTTTATTCTGATACATGGTATATTAATTGATAAAAATAAAAAATATTATAGGGTAAAATTATTTTAATTTTAATGAGAATATTAATATTTATTAGCGCATTTTTAATTAGCAATATTATTTTTACTGAAACTATAGAGTTTCATGATTTTAAAAATAAAATAAGCTCAAGTAGATATAAATATTTAACCAATACTATTCGTTGTCCTGTTTGTCAAGGACAAAGCATTGCTGGCTCTAATGCGCCACTTGCTAAAGACCTGCGTAATGTAGTTGCAAAAATGATAAATAATAATGCTACAAATGAAGAAATAATTACATTTATGACTACTAGATATGGTAATTTTGTTTCCTTTAAACCACCAATAAATGTTTACACTTATTTATTATGGTTTGCTCCGCTTATTTTTATAGTATTTGCAGCACTACTTTTAGTAAGAAATAAAAAGAGCCAATATATAAAACAAATTAATAGCGATAAAATTACCAAAGCTAAAAAATTATTAAAAAAATAAACTATTCAATAGTAATATTAGGAAAAGCCGCTATATCTTTATCTGCCATAGATAATTTAGCTGTTGTTTTGCAAGCCATTTCTCTATAAATATCACTAATACGACTTTGTGGATTACTAACTACGCTAGGAGTACCATTATCAACATCTACTCTAATACCTTTTTCTAATGGTAATGCTCCAAGAAAATTAACTCCAACATCGACTGCCATTTTTTTACCACCATCTACCCCAAAAATTTCCTCCTCATGCCCACATTTACTACAAATATGCATGCTCATATTTTCAATAATACCAAGAATAGGAATATTTACTTTTTCAAACATTTTTAAACCTTTTTTAGCATCAAGCAAAGCAATATCTTGCGGGGTGGTAACTATAATAGCACCACTAACAGGTATTTTTTGACTAAGAGTTAACTGGGTATCACCAGTACCTGGTGGTAAATCAATTATCATATAATCAATTTTACGCCATAAAGTATCACGCAATAATTGCTCTAAAGCCTGTGTTATCATTGGTCCTCTCCAAATCATAGGCGAGTCTTCTGGCACTAAAAAACCTATAGACATAACTTGCAAGCCATGCGCCAAAACTGGCAATAATTTACCCTCAGCTGTACTATCTGGTTTAATCTTATCAACACCTAACATTTTTGGCAAACTTGGTCCATAAATATCAGCATCCAGTAAAGCAACTTTAGCTCCTTCTTTTTGTAACGCTAATGCTAAATTTACTGCAGTGGTTGATTTACCAACGCCACCTTTGCCAGAAGCTATAGCTATAATATTTTTAACTTCTGCTAATTTATCAACCCCTTTTTGTGTTACATAATTAGCTATTTTTGTAGTTATATTAATCTTAGCATTAGTTATTTTATCTAATATCTTGTTTTTTAATGTTTTATGATAACTATCACATGGGTAATTAATAATTAAATTAATAATTACTTCACCATTATTTATATCAATACTATCAATATTTTTAGCTATATCTTCATTGGTGTAATCATCTTTAATTGTAGTTAAAAGTTGCTTAATTTTTTCCTTGTTATAATCACCCATATAAAATACTATTTATAAAAATTTCAAATTTTACTCTATCAAACATCATTTTAAACTTATAATTTATGGGAAAATATTGTGTTTATTATATATATAATATAAATTATGCTTATTAAAATTATTAGCAAAATTATTGGCAATAGAAACGATAGAGTCCTTAAAGAATATAGCAAAATTGTAGAAAATATTAATTCTTATAACGATAAATTAACAACTATTAGCAATCAGGAATTATTAGAAAAAACTACTATTTTAAAAAAAAGACTTAAAAATGGTGAAACATTAGACAATATTTTAGCTGAAGCTTTTGCTGTTATCCGTGAGGCTAGTTCTCGTATTCTAAATTTACGTCATTTTGATGTACAATTATTAGGAGGCATTGCATTGCATTATGGCAAAATTGCAGAAATGGCAACTGGTGAGGGAAAAACATTGGTTGCTACCTTAGCAGCTTATCTTAATGCGCTAACTGGCAATAGCGTTCATATTGTTACTGTAAATGATTATTTAGCAAAAAGAGATGGCAATGAAATGGGGCAATTATTTACATTTATGCAACTTTCTGTTGGTATTGTAACTGCAGATATGGATGATAATGATAAAAAATTAGCTTATAAGTCTGATATTATATATGCTACAAATAATGAACTTGGTTTTGATTACTTACGTGATAATATGGCGTTTGATTTAGACCAAAAAAATCAACAGGTACTTAATTTTGCTATTATTGATGAAGTAGATTCTATTTTAATAGATGAGGCTAGAACTCCTCTAATAATATCTGGTCCTGCTGATGATTATTCTAAAATTTATTATGCGATTAATACAATTATTAATGAGTTTAGTGAGCAAATAGAAAGCGGCACTGGCAAAGATTTAGTGGTAGAAATTGCTGGTGACTATATTAAAGATGAAAAACATAAAAATATATTCTTAACTGATGATGGGCACATTAAAGCAGAAAGGTTACTTATAAAACAAGGTGTGCTATTAAGTGATGATGATTTATATGATAGCAAAAATATTCTTTTAGTACAACATTTAAACTCTGCTCTTAGGGCGCATATACTTTATCAAAAAGATACAGATTATATTGTTAAGGACGATGAAATTGTTATAGTAGATGAATTTACAGGCAGAGCAACACCTGGTAGAAGATGGTCTGGCGGCCTACATCAAGCAATTGAAGCTAAAGAAAACGTTAGTATTAAAAAAGAAAATCAGACTTTAGCTTCTATTACTTTTCAAAATTATTTTCGTTTATATAAAAAATTAAGTGGCATGACAGGAACAGCCATAACTGAAGCTGCTGAATTAAATGATATTTATAAGTTAGAAGTTATAATAATACCATCAAATAAACCATCAAAAAGAGCTGATCATAGTGATTTAGTTTATATGTCTGCTGAAGAAAAATTAACTGCTATAGCTAAGGATGTAATCTATTGTAATACAAAATCCCAGCCTGTATTAATTGGCACTAGTAGTATTGAAAATTCTGAAATTATCTCTAGATTATTAACTAAAAATAAAATAAAACACGCTGTTTTAAATGCCAAACAACATGAAAAAGAAGCAGAAATTATTGCTAAAGCTGGAGCACCGTGCTCTGTTACCATTGCTACTAATATGGCAGGCAGAGGAACTGATATAGTTTTAGGTGGTAAATTAACTAAAAATAATGAAGATAAATGGCAAGAACTACATCAGCAAGTAATTGATGCTGGTGGTTTGCATATTATTGGTACAGAAAGAAATGAATCGCGTAGAGTTGATAATCAATTACGAGGCCGTAGCGGCAGACAAGGAGATGTTGGTTCTACAAGATTTTATTTAAGCTTAGAGGATAATTTAATGCGTATATTTGCTTCAGAAAAAATGGCAGCAATTATGCAAAAACTTGGTATGAAAAAAGGTGAGTCTATTGAGCATAAAATGATTAATCGTGCTATTGAAGGTGCTCAAAGAAAAGTTGAAGCAATGAATTATGATAATAGAAAAAATCTGCTTAAATACGATGATATAGCTAATGACCAGCGTAAAATAATTTATTCTTTGCGTAATGAAATAATAACATCTAATAATATTTATGATAGATTTACTAAGATGCGTAATAGTAGTGTTAGTGACTTAGTTAATAGTTATTTAAATACTAATATTGCAGAAGATGAATGGGATATCGAAGGTTTGTATAATTCTCTTAAAGCAGACTTTGCTATTGATATATCACTACAACAATATTTAGACGATAAAGCTGAAGTAGTAGAAATAATAAATAACATTCTAAATAAACTATCTGCAATATATAAAACAAAAGAAATATTGGTGGGTGAAGAGCAAATGCGTTTATTTGAAAAAGCTATAATGTTACAAATATTAGATCATAACTGGAAGGAGCACTTAAATTCTATGGATTATCTTAGACAAAGTATTAATCTTCGTAGTTATGCACAAAAAAATCCAATTCAAGAATATAAAGAGGAGTCTTTTATTATGTTTGAAGAACTATTATTAACTATTAAAACTGAAACTGTAAAATTTTTATCTACAGTTAATGTCAATGAAGCAGAGCAGCCACAAGAAAAAGAACAAAAATTAAGTTACAATAATGATAACAATATAACTAATCAGAATCATAAAAATACTAAGGTTGGTAGAAATGACCCTTGTCCTTGTGGTTCTGGTAAAAAATATAAAAAATGTCATTACAAACGTTAAAAAAAAATAACTATAATTATTATATAGGCCTTATGTCTGGTACCAGCGTAGACGGCGTTGATTGTGCTATAGTTGATTTTGCTAATAATCAAGTTATTGCTACAAAATATCAACAATATAGTGCGGAATTTAAAACCATAATTCGCACTATAAATAATAATATTTCTTTACAAAAAATAGCTACTATTGACAATAAGATTGCTACTATTTTTGCTAATACCATTATTGACTTACTTAAAATAGAAAATATAAATACTAAACAAATTATAGCAATAGGGTCACATGGTCATACTATTTATCATCATGGCAGAAAATATAGCTGGCAAATTGGCGATGCTAATATAATTGCTAAAAAAACTAATATTACAGTGGTATCTGACTTTCGTAGGGCAGATATAGCTCTTGGTGGCGAAGGCGCGCCTCTTACTCCAAAATATCATGCATATTTATTAAAAAATAATGATGGCATAATAATTAATTTAGGGGGGATTGCCAATATAACTAAAATTAAAAATAATAAAATAATAGGCTTTGACAGTGGTCCAGCAAATACTCTTATTGATAATTACATGTTTGAGCATACAGGAATTACTTTTGATAAAAATGGTGATTTTGCTAAAAGTGGTATTATTATCAATGAATTGTTACAAAAATTATTGGCTGATAAATATTTTGCTATAACTGACATTAAAAGCACAGGAGTAGAATATTTTAATTTAACATGGTTAAATAAATTTCTAAAAAATAAATATAAAAAACAAGATATTATTAGAACTTTGGTTGAACTAACTGCTTTAACTATTAGCTATCACATAAATAATGATGTATATTTATGTGGTGGTGGTGTACATAATTTATTTTTAGTAGAAAGATTAAAAATATTAAATAAAAAATATAAAATATTAACTACTAATGATTTAGGAGTTAATGTTGATTTTGTTGAAGCAGTTGCTTTTGCTTATTTTGCTAAATTACGTTTAGAAAATAAAACAGCAAATATACCAAGTGTAACTGGCGCTACAAACACAACCACGCTTGGCGCTATTTATAATAGTGAATAAAATATACTGGGGGGAGTTATGTGGCTCTAATAAAACACTTGAAATTATTAATTTTTGTAAGAAAAATAATTCTGTAGTGCTTTTTATAGCTGATAATATTAAAGATGAACATCAAATATTAAATGAGCTAAATTTTTATACAGGTGATTTAAAGGTTCTGCATTTTGCTAATTATGAAATATTGCCATTTGATAGTATAGCACCACATCAAGATATAATTAGTAATAGAATTAAAACATTAAACACACTAACAAATACGACTAAAAATACTATTGTAGTTACTACAATTGAATCTTTGCTAACAAAACTTAGTCCTAAAGAATTTATCCAGCAAAATAATTTACATCTTAAAGTTGGCGACATTTTAAACTTAACTACCTTTAGTACTGCATTAATAAACTCTACTTATTTAAAAGTAAATACTGTTACCAATAAAGGAGAGTTTAGCATTAGAGGTGAAGTTATTGATATTTATCCAGTTAGTGCTAAAAATGGTATTAGAATAAATTTGTTTGATAACGAAATTGAAAATATAAATCTATTTGACATAAGTACACAATTATCAATTAAAGAAATTAAAACTATTTGCCTATTAAATGCTAAAGAATTTCCTTTTGATATGGCAGCAAGAAATAAGTTTTTAAAAAATTATTATCAATATTTTAACACTAAAGATAGAGTTTATAATGCTATTGATAATAATAGAATTCCAAATGGGATTGAATTTTATCTACCATTATTCTTTGATAATACTAATTCACTATTAGATTATTTGCCAGATAATAGTCTTATTTATTATAAAAAATATTTAAGCAATAAAGTAGATGATATATTACAACAAATTAACGCTGCCCATCTGAATGCAAAGTCTATTGCAAGCAACAATATTCTTAAGGTAGATAATGTTTATTATAAAAAAAATGAATTATTTGCCACTCTTAATAAATTTAAACAAATAATATATCAAACTAATAAAACTGAAAATGGTAATAATTTTTCCAATAAAATATTACCATCTCTTTTAGTGCAACATAATTCGCTGATAAAATTAGAAAATTTTCTTACTAATATTACACAAAAAGTGCTAATATTATGTAACTCAATAGTTAGAACAAATATATTATTAAACTTACTTAAAATAGCTATTAAACCGGTACAAAGCTACCAAGAATTTAATTTAAGTACAGCGCAAATTAATATTATTGCACATAATATTAATGGTGGTTTTATTACTAAAAATATTGTAATTATTACTGAAAATGATATATTTGGTAATACTGTAACTACCCAGAAAACACGACAAAAATCTAAACATAAAGATTTTAATGAAGCAATAGCAAATATTATTGAAATTAAAAAAAATGACTTAGTAGTTCATGAATATTATGGAATTGGTAGATATTTAGGATTGCAAATACAAGAAATTGATGCTGTAAAAAATGATTTTATTAGTATAGTATATGATGGTGGTAGTAAACTTATGCTGCCAGTTGATGATATAAATTTAATTTCTCGCTATTATAATAGCAATAATACTCAGTTACATAAATTAGGCGGACAAGCTTGGGCAAAAATTAAAAAAAGAGCGGTAGAATCAATGCGCGATATTGCTAGTGAATTATTAGAAATATATGCTAATAGAGAACTAAGTAATGGTTTTGCCAATCAAAAACCAACTGATGCTTATAATAATTTTGTTGCTAATTTTAAATTTGAAGAAACAAAAGATCAAACAACAGCAATAGCAGAAGTTTTAGCTGACATGTTAGACAAAAAACCTATGGATAGGTTAATATGTGGTGATGTTGGTTTTGGTAAAACAGAGATTGCTATGCGCAGTGCTTTTATAGCTGTAGAAAATAATTCACAGGTAATATTATTAGTGCCAACCACTTTACTTGCTAATCAGCACTATCACTCTTTTATTGATAGATTTAATAACTATGCTATTAATATAGCTGTTTTATCTCGTTTTCAAAGCGTAAAGGAACAACAACAAATAAAAACAAAACTTGCTGATGGCAAAATTGACATTATAATTGGTACCCATAAACTATTACAAAAAAATATAAAATATAAAAACTTAGGTTTAATTATAATTGACGAGGAGCATCGTTTTGGTGTTAGTCAAAAAGAACAATTAAAAAGTCTTCGTTATCAATGTGATATTTTAAGTATGAGCGCTACCCCTATTCCTCGTACACTTAATTTAACTCTTGGTTCGCTTAGAGATATATCTATTATTAATACTCCACCAAAAGGTAGAGTTGCTATTAAAACCTTATTATGTGAATTTAATAAAAAAATAATAAAAGAGGCTATACATAGGGAACTACATAGAGATGGTCAAGTATTTTTTCTTCATAACGACATTAATTCTATAAATAATATTGCTAATTATTTAACAGAATTATTCAATGGCAATATTAAAATTAGAGTAGCTCATGGAAAAATGCCAAATAATGAATTAAATGCTATTATGGATGATTTTTATCATCAAAGATTTAATATACTTGTCTGTAGTACAATAATTGAAACAGGAATTGACATACCAACAGCTAATACAATAATTATTAATGATGCTAATAATTTCGGCCTCTCTCAATTACACCAATTACGTGGCAGAGTTGGTAGAAGTCATCATAAAGCTTATGCTTATTTGTTAGTAAAATCTCTTTATAATTTAAATGAAAAAGCTAAAAAACGCTTAGATGCTATTTCGTCATTAGAAGAGCTAGGTTCAGGATTTATGATAGCAAATCATGATCTAGAAATTCGTGGTGCTGGAGATATTTTAGGTAAAAAACAAAGTGGTAAAATTAGTGAAATTGGCTTTAATTTATATTATGATTTATTAGATAGAACAATAACAAGCCTTAAAGCAGGAAAAGATATAGATTTATCTAATAATAAAGTTACTATAGATACTGGAATTTCTTGCATTATTCCAGATAGTTATATTGCTGATATTTGTATTAGATTATCATTTTATAGAAAAATAAATACGGCAAAAGATGAAGAGTTAAAAGATTTACAAATGGAGTTAATTGATAGATTTGGTATGCTACCAGATAGTGTAAAAAATCTATTTGCCAAACATTTACTTAAAAATATATGCTTGAATATTGGAGTGCATAATATTAATATGTTTAAAGATAGAGTAATTATTATTTTTAACGAACATACAGCTATAAATTTTAATAAAATGATTGCAATTATTCAAACTCAAACACAAAATTATAAATTAAAAAATAATTCTACTTTAATTTATATTAATAAAATGCCTGCTGATATTAATAGAATACTAATTGTAGAAAAAATATTATTACAGTTAAAAAATTAATAAAAATTACGAATAATTTATTAAAATCATTTTATGCTCAAGCATATCATGCATAGTATAACTAATACCGCCAATACCATAACCAGAATGTTTACGACCTGCAAATGGCATCCAATCAACTCTAAAAGTAGTATGGTTATTTATCATTACTGCTGATGCTTGAATTTTTTTTGTATATTTTATTGCTGATTTAATATCATCTGTCCAAACACTAGCCTGAAAAGCAACATCTAAGCTATTAGCAATAGCAATAGCGTTATTTATATCATTATAACTATAAATACATATAACTGGACCAAAAATCTCAGTAATAGATACCTTAGAGTTTTTATGTGGGTTAAGCAATACAGTGGGTTCATAACAAACATTACCAATACGTTTGCCGCCAGTTATAAGCTCTGCACCTTCTGCTATAGCCTCATTTACTATCTTTTCTACTCTATCTACTTCCGTGCTACTAATCAGTGGACCAACATCAGTCTTTTCATCTGCAGCATCTCCTATAATTAACTTATTGGCTTCATTAGCAATTTTAATAGCTATTTTTTTAGCTTGATTTTTATTAATAAATACTTTTTGGGCTGATACACAAACTTGACCTGCATGATAAAAAGCTGCTTTAACTAAGCCTGTAACAAAACCATTCACATCATTGTAATTATCAAAAATAACTGGAGCAACACCGCCATGTTCCAATGCACAACGCACTCCTTTAGCTAACTTTGCCTTTAACATCCACCCTACTTTGCTAGAACCAATAAAACTAAAAAATGCAATTCTTTTATCTGTTACTAATTTTTCTGCTAAATAATTATCAACTAATGCAACCTGTAAATAGCCATTTTTAAGACCTGTTTTCATAACTAATTTAGCAAACAATAATGCACATAAAGGAGTGTTGGCAGCCGGTTTTATGATAATAGGACAACCAGTTGCAATAGCTGGCACTACCTGATGAATAATTAAATTAAGGGGATGATTAAAAGCACTAATTGCTATTACAATGCCAATTGGCTCCATTGTAGTAAATGCAATATTATTTTGCGATGCTTCAGTTAATTCCATTGGCACTTCAACGCCTTTAATATTTTGTACTGCAGCTAGGGCAATTCTTATACCATCAATGGCTCTTATTACCTCTACCTTAGCATCTTTTAAAGGTTTACCACCTTCATCAGCAATTAAACGTGTGAATTCACCACTATGTTGTTGTAATAAGATTTTTAATTTTTCTAAAACTTTTATACGTTCATACTTAGCTAAATAATGATTTTTATATAAATTATCCGCCACACACAACATATTTTCTACATCATTTTCATTGTGTAACGTTAATTCTTGCAGGATTTTACCGCTATATTTTTGTTTTATTGTTAAAGACATTATTTTTCTTATTAATTCATAATTAAATTTTTATCATTTTGTGAATAATCAATAGCAACATCAATTAAATGTACTCCTTTTTGCCTAAAGGCATTATTTATAGTTGGTATAAATTCACTGCTTGCTGTTATTTTATGGCCAATAGCACCATAACTATCAGCATATTTAATAAAATCAGGATTATTAAAATCTAGTCCAAAATCATTAAAACCACTATTTTGTTGCTTCCATTTAATCATGCCATAACTATTATCAACTAAAACAATAACTACAAGATTTAATTTAAGCCTTACTGCTGTTTCAAGTTCTTGAGAATTCATCATAAAACCACCATCACCACATACTGCTATAATTTGCCTATCTGGGTAAATAATAGCAGCAGCCATAGCTACAGGAAGTCCAGCACCCATAGTTGCCAGAGCATTATCAAGCAACAATGTATTTGGCTCTAAAGTATGATAATGCCTAGCAAACCATAATTTAAACATACCATTATCTAAAGAAACAATACCATTATCATCTAATACTTTACGAACATCACTAACAATGCGTTGTGGCAACATAGGAAAAGAATTATCATTATCTAAATGATGCACTGCATAAGATATTTTATTACGAATAGAGGTAAGCCAACTATTATCACAACTATAATCATCTAATTCGTCTATAAGTCTGTTAATAGAATTACTAATATTACCAACTACCTCTACTTGTGGATAATAAATATCTTTTATTTGTGCTGAATGGAAATTAATATGAATAACTTGTTGTTTATCGCCATGCATAATAAATGGTGGTTTTTCTATAATATCGTGTCCTGCATTAATAATTAAATCAGCTTTTTTAATTGCTTCATGCACATAATCTCCAGATGAAAATGCTGCAGTTCCTAAAAAATAATCACCGTCTCCAGTTAATACACCCTTGCCCATTTGTGTATTAAAAAACATCATTTTAGTTTTGTTAACAAAATTAGATAACGGCTCTCTAACAACTTTACGATTAGCACCAGCGCCAACCAATAATAGTGGTCTTTTAGCTGCTTTAATAGCACTTATAGCTTTAGCTATTGCTTTATCACTAGCAAATACTCTATGAATAGTTTGTTTAATGAACACACTATCATCGCTAACTTCTTCTGCAGCAACATCTTCTGGTAATTCTAAATGCACGGCACCAGGTCTTTCTTCCTCTGCAATACGAAAAGCACCTCGCACTAATGATGGAATTTGCCTGCTATAAATAATTTGATCAGAATCTTTAACAAGTGGCTCCATCATTCTTACAATATCAAGCATTTGAAATTTACCCTGCAAACCTGCATTAATAGGTTTTTGACCTGTAATTACTACTAGCGGCATTGCTCCTAATTGAGCATAAGCAACAGCTGTAACTAAATTAGTAGCGCCAGGGCCAAGAGTTGACAAACAAACCCCTGCTTTGCCAGTCAAACGACCATATGTTGCTGCCATAAAAGCTGCTGCTTGTTCATGTCTTGTTAGAATAAATTTAATTTTAGAATTTTTTAACGAATCAAGTAAATCAAGATTCTCTTCACCTGGGATGCCAAATATATATTTAACTCCTTCATTTTCAAGAGACTTTATTAATAAATCTGATGCTTTCATTATAAATTATTATAAAAGTAAATAAAAAAATTGTATTCTACCATTATATAATATAGGAAAATATTTTTTTTAGGTAAAATTTAAATTATTAAAAACCAACAAGGCTCTTAATCTTAATGCAAAAAAAAATTGAATTATTATCTCCAGCTGGTAGTATAAAAAATATGCGTTATGCTTTTGCTTACGGAGCCGACGCTGTTTATGCTGGCGAACCTCGCTATTCTTTACGAGTACGTAATAATGGTTTTGACTATAAAACACTATCTGTAGCTATACATGAGGCGCATACCTTACATAAAAAATTTTTCCTTACTTCTAATATTATTCCTCATAATACTAAAATTAAAACATACATAAAAGATATAGAACCAATAATTAAGCTAAAACCAGATGCCCTTATTATGGCAGATAGCGGACTTATAATGATGGTAAGAGAGCAATTTCCAGAAGTAAATATTCATTTATCAGTGCAGGCAAATACTACTAATTATGCTAGTGTTAAATTTTGGCAAAAAATCGGTATTAAAAGAATTATATTGTCAAGAGAATTATCACTTGATGAAATAAAAGAAATACGCGATAAATGCCCTGACATTGAGCTTGAAGTTTTTGTGCATGGCGCCTTATGTATTGCATATTCTGGCAGATGCTTATTGTCTGGTTATTTTAATCATAGAGACCCAAATCAAGGCTCTTGTACAAATTCATGTCGTTGGAAATATGATGTAAAAGATGCTAAACAAAATTTAAATGGTGACATTGAAGAAGTACCAAAATTAGCGTTATTAGAAGAAGAAGGCAGAAAAGGAGAGTTAATGCCAATAGAAGAAGATAAACATGGCACCTATATTATGAATTCTAAAGATTTGCGTGCAGTAGAACACATACAAACATTAGTTGATATCGGCATTAATTCATTAAAAATTGAAGGCAGAACAAAATCTCATTATTACACAGCAAGAACAGCGCAAGTTTACAAAAAAGCTATAGATGATGCTCTTAATAATAAAGAGTTTAACCCAGTAGCTTTTGGTATCTTAGAAAACTTAGCTAACCGTGGTTATACTGACGGCTTTTATAGAAGACATCAACCAGAAGAATTACAAAATTATTTTACTAACTATTCTCAGTCACACAAACAACAAGTTGTAGGTGAAATAATAAAATATGAAAAAAATAAAGTGCTAATAAATGTTATGAATAAATTTAGCTTAGGAGATTCTATAGAAGTAATATTACCCACAAAGTGCTTTAATAGTAAAATTACCAGCATCATTGATGAGCATAATAATATATTACAAACAGCCAAAGGCAGTGGCTATATAGTATGGATTAACATGCCAGAAATTAATCCCGAAAAAGGATTTATCGCTAAGAATTTTGACAAAATCAATATAAAAACAAAAAATAAAAAAAAAGACCCTAAACAAAAAATACGCCGCCCTGCTTGGTAAAATATCAAACTTATTATAACAAGATATATTATTAAACTTTATGCTGAATAAATTTTATAATATTATTTAATTTAACTTCTACTTTATCACTAGTATTGCGAGCTTTATACTCAACGCTATTATTATCAACATGAGTATCACTAATTACAATTCTATGTAAAATTCCTATTAAATCACTATCTTTCAGCATAATACCTACTCTTTCTTTCCTATCATCAAGCAAAACATCTATATTATTGTCTATAAATTTATTATATAAATCATCTGCCATATTTTTTACTCTAACTGATTTATGATAATTAATAGGTATAATTATTAGCTGAAAAGGACTAATGTTTGCAGGGAAAATAATCCCATTATTGTCAAAATTTTGCTCAATTATAGCAGCTATAATTCTACTAACACCAATACCATAGCAACCCATTTGCATAATTTTTTGCTTGCCATTTTCGCTAATTACTCCAGCATTCATTGCTTTAGTATATGTATCGCCAAGCTGAAAAATATGCCCAATTTCTATACCTCGTTTTATAATTAATTTACCTTTACCGCACGGACTCACATCACCTGCTACTGCGCTACGCAAATCTTTAGCCTGATAATCAATACCATCCCAATTAACTCCCGTTAAATGTTTATCTTTAATATTAGCTCCACATACAAAATCTACGCTATTTTCTGCGCTAAAATCTATAATAAGTGGTATTTTTAGATCTTTAATACCAATAAATCCAATTGGCAAATCTAAATGTATTATTTCTTTATCGTTTGCAAATGTAAAATCACCAATTACTTTATTTAACTTTAAGTTATTTATCTCGTGATCTGCTCTAAGAGCTATAGCAATGAATTTATCTTTGGTGTCTTTAACTATAATAGTTTTAATTATATTATCTAAACTAATTTGTAGAAATTTAGTTAAATCTTTAATATTTTTAATATTAGGTGTATCAATTTCATTAACTTTAGCACTTCCTTTTGCTTTACCAATAACAGAAAATTCTACTCGTTCAATATTTGCTGCATAATCTGAATTATCAGAAAAACATATTTCATCCTCACCACTTGTAGCCATGACATGAAATTCAATAGAATTTTGCCCACCAATACTACCATTATCAGCTAAAACTGCACGAAAATTAAGGCCAATTTTATTAAAAATATTAATATAAGCATTATGCATTTTATTAAATTCTACTTGCATGCTTTTTTGATTAAGATGAAAAGAATAAGCATCTTTCATAATAAATTCTCTAGCTCTTATTACTCCAAAACGCGGACGAATTTCATCGCGAAATTTAGTATAAATTTGATAAAAATTTTGTGGTAATTGCTTATAACTGCGTAAATATTTTCTTACTAAATCAGTTATAACCTCTTCATGTGTTGGCGCTAAACAAAAATCACGCTGCTGTCTATCTTTAAGTCGTAATAATTCAGCACCATATTTATGCCATCTTTTAGTCTCTTGCCATAACTCAGCTGGCTGCATAATTGGCATTAATATCTCTTGCGCTCCTATTTTATTCATTTCTTGGCGAATAATATTTTCAATTTTTCTTAATACTTTTAAACCAAGCGGTAAATATGAATATAAGCCTGAAGCTAATTTAGTTATCATGCCAGCTCTTATCATTAATTGATGTGAAATTATTTGTGCATCATTTGGCGACTCTTTTTGTGTTGGAATCAAAATTTGACTTCTACGCATAATAGATTAATTAAAATTAGTAAATATTTTATCAGCAATCATAATTACCTTGTCAATATCATCATCGCTATGAGCGCTGGAAACAAAACCAGCTTCAAAAGCTGAAGGAGCAAAATAAACTCCATTTGCTAACATTAAATGAAAAAACTTTTTAAATGCTTTCATATCACAATTATCTAGTTGTTTAAAACTAACTATATTTTCATTACTGAAAAATAAACCAAACATACTACCAACATTATTACTACTAATAGCAATATTATTATTTTTTGCAACTTTTTTTATACCTGTTATAAGTTTTTCTGTTTTAAGACTTAATTGTTTATATAAATTTTTATCTGCCGATAATTGCTCCAACATACTAAGTCCTGCTGCCATTGCTAAAGGATTACCTGATAGCGTTCCTGCTTGATAAACACCTCCTATTGGCGCTAAATGTTGCATAATTTCACTCTTACCACCAAATGCACCAACAGGTAAACCACCACCAATAATCTTACCTAAAGTAATTAAATCTGGTTTAATATTATAAAGTTCTGTTGCTCCACCTAAAGCTACTCTAAAACCACTCATAACTTCATCAAAAATCAATACAGCGCCACTATCGCTACAAACCTCTCTTAATGTTTGTAAAAATGCTATATTAGCAGGAATAAGATTCATATTACCAGCAATAGGCTCTACAATAATAGCAGCAATTTGATTACCAATTTGATTAAAAATATCACGCACTTGTTTGCTATTATTGTATGTTAAAGTTATAGTTTGTTCTGCAAGTACAGCTGGTACACCTGGTGATGTTGGTACACCAATAGTTAAAGCTCCACTACCAGCTTTAACTAACAATGAATCTGAATGACCATGATAACAACCTTCAAATTTAATAATTTTATCACGTGCTGTATAACCTCTAGCAAGCCGTATAGCACTCATTGTAGCCTCAGTACCAGAATTAACCATGCGTAACAACTCAATAGCTGGCATTAATTGACAAATCTTTTTAGCTAATTTTGTTTCTAATAAAGTTGGCGCTCCAAAACTAAGTCCGTCTTTAGCGGTACTGGTGATTGCATTTATTATCTTTTTATTAGCATGACCTAAAATCATTGGACCCCATGAACCAACAAAATCAATATATTTATTATCATCAATATCAAATAAATAAGCGCCATCTCCGTGTTTAAAATAAATAGGATTACCGCCAACTCCGCTAAAAGAGCGTACTGGAGAATTTACCCCACCAACAATATATTTTTTTGCATCACTAAAACTTTGTTCTGATTTTGTTCTCATTGTTTTTATTTAATATAAAAGAAATAATTTTAATATACAGGCTAAGTTTTGAGTAACTTAGGATATTTTTTCAAATTCATAATATGTGACCATATTATTAAAATATTATCTAACAATAATTTAATATTAATTGTCGTATAAACAAGACTTTTAGCATAATTTACGTCTGCAAGTAATTTAAAAAACATTTCTATATCAACTTTATTTATAATATGAGTATGTAGTTTATCTGTAATTTTTACTTTATTTATTTTAAAATAAATACTTAATATAAGTAAATTTTGTAAACAATCAAGCACTATTTTTTCTTGATTGCTTGTATTGTCTATATCATTAATATTATTAGGATTTATTGCCATAGTTATTAATTGTTGTCTAAATTTATCTGCTATTTTATAACTACCATCTGTTATCTTATTAACTACAATTTGTGGTACAAAATTATCTGCTATAAGCATAGATTTTAATAACTCTTCATCTATCTTTTTACTAACATTAATATTAATCCAACTAATAGAATCTTTATAATTTGGAGTATTTATATGTATTTTTTGACAACGAGATAATAGAGTTGGAATAATATTTTTAATATTATGCACTAATAAAATAATTAAAGTATTTGCCCTTGGCTCTTCTAGAGTTTTAAGTAGCGCATTAGCACTATTTACATTCATTTCATCAGCATATTTAATTATACCAATTTGTAATTTATCATTAGTTTTAGCAATAAAATCACAAAAATTACGCACTTGCTCTACGCGAATATCTTGATATTTTTGTTTAGTTTTGGTATTTTTTTCTCTTTGTATATATATAAGAGGAGAATAATTAGAATACCTAAGTAAAAATTCACTATCATCAGTTTTAAGGTTATCTTGACTAACATCTATGGTTGTAATTTGACTAATAAAATGCTGTATTAATTCTAATTTACCAATATCTTTTGCTCCACTTAAAATAATAGCGTGTGGCATATGAGCTGTATCGGTTAATTGTAATAAATTATCTAGGGGCTTTTGTAGCCAAGGTTTTAACTGCATAATTTATCTAATATATTAAAGATTTGTTCTTTAGTATTTTTAATTGAACTATTAGCATTTATAATTTTTATTCTTTGTTTATTAAGTATTATCCTTTTTTTAAATGCTATAAAAACGTTATTATAAAAAACATTATTTTCATTTTCAAACCTATCGCTATAGCTTCTTTTTTTCATTCTTTCTAATGATTTTTTTAAAGTTATGTCTAAAAATAATGACAAATCTGGCTTAAAATTTGTTAATACTAAATTTTCTAATTGTTCAATATAATTAAAATCTATCCCACGGCCTCCACCTTGATAGCCATAAGAACTATCAATAAATCTATCACTAATAACCCAAATATTATCAGCCAAAGCCGGTTTAATTTTTGTTTCAATATGTTCGATTCTATCTGCAAACATTAATAATAATTCTGCTGATGCTGTAATATTACCAGTATCTTTATCTAATAATATTTGCCGAATTTTTTTTCCTAATTTTGTGCCTCCAGGCTCTCTGGTAATTAAAGCTTTAATTCCTTTATTTTTTAAATATTTAGCTATATATTTAATTTGCGTGCTTTTACCAGCGCCCTCAATTCCCTCAATAGTAATAAATTTAGCTTTTTGCATTTCAAAATAATAATTGTCTAATTAGACAGTAATTTTATATGCTATAGAATTAAATTATAAAAAACTTTACAAATTCAATTAAAAATATAACTAAATAAAAACTATTTACCGCCGCCTAACTGATGTACAAATATTGCTAATTTTTTAATTTTATTTTTATCTAAAACTTTAGAGTTAGCAAAATTAGGCATAACAGCTTCTCTTGAATCTTTGTTATTTTGATTAACACCATGCAAAATAGTTCTAAGTATGCTATCTTTTTGATTATCAGATCTAAAACGATAAATACTATCAGTAAGATTAGCACCACCTAAAATTTTAAAACCTGTCATAGTTGGCAAATGACACGCTACACAACCTTTAGTCATATATAAAGACTTACCTTTAGCATTTTTACCCTTACTTAAAACAAAATCAGTTAAAGTATTAGCTTCTTTATCAGTCAATAACGCTCGATGTGCTGGCATATTACCCTTACGACCATTTAAAATAGAAGTATGAATATTATTAATAGTCCCGCCATACAACCAATCATCATCTAATAACACAGGAAAATCAACATTACCTTGTCCGCCAGCTCCATGACAAGCAGCACAATTATCACCAAATAAAGTTTTAGCTGTTTTTACGGCATAATTAGTTAATTCTTTATCTTGTAAAATTTCAGCTACATTTTTATCATTAATTGCTTTTTCTTGTTTAGAAAATTTTCTCTCTTTATAGTCGTTTAATGCTTTAACAGATTCTTTATATTCACTAATTGACGTCCAATTAGCAACTCCTTTTGTGTGCTCACCAAACCAAGGAATAGTAGGATAATATATAGTATAAATAACTACAGAAATAGCGCTAATATATAAAGCTATCATATACCATCTTGGTGGCCTATTATTTAACTCTCGTATATCTTGTTCTTTGTCCCAAAAATGCCCTGTATTATTTTCATTTGGAAATGGATTTTTATGTTCACTCATTTTTGCTCCTTAATCTTCGTTGGGAATATTACTAAATTTTTCAAATTTTTTACTTCTTTTTGGATTAAAAGCATAAACATATGCTATTAACATTAAAATAGCAATTGTTATAGTAAAAATTAATCCAAACCAATCAGTAGTTGTCATATTTTATTTACGATACTCAACACCTTCTTCAAATTTAACCATTGTGCCTAAAACCTGTAAGTAGGCAATAATAGCATCCATAGCTGTTTTATTTTCAACTGTTTTTGCTGCTTCTTTTATATCATCTTCAGTGTATGGCACACCAAGTTTTTGCATACCTTTCATGTGTACTGTTATAGTTTTACCGCTAACTTTTTCTTTTTCTAAAAATTGATATCTTGGCATTACTGACTCAGGAACTACTGCTCGTGGATCACGCATATGCAATAAATGCCATTCATTTGAATATTTATCACCAACTCTAGCTAAATCAGGTCCAGTTCTTTTTGATCCCCATTGAAACGGATGATCGTATATAGACTCAACTGCTAAAGAAAAATGACCATAACGTTCATTTTCATCTCTAAACGGCCTAATCATTTGTGAATGACACAAATAACACCCTTCTCTTTGATAAACATCTCTACCAGCAAGTTCAAGAGCAGTGTAAGGGCGCATTCCATCTCCAGCCTTCCAATCAGATAATTTTTGCCCTGCTTTACGCTGCCATAAAACATTAGGAAATTTTTTAGTACCGTCTTTATTAAGAGCTGTACTTTCTATAACATTATTATTAGTAAATAAAGGCACTATTTGTACAATACCTGCTAAAGATACTGATAAAGCCAAACCTAAATACAATGCAAAAATATTTTTTTCTGCAAAAGACTGAAAACTTTGTTTATTATTATTTGCCATTTTTATCTCCTAAATAGTAGCAGCTGCTTGTTTAGCAGGTATTTTTTTTGCTTTTAAAATGCTACTTACAACATTAATTAGCATAATAATTGCTCCTACAAAAATTAAATAACCACCAACGGCGCGTATAACATAATAAGGATGCATAGCAGCAACACTTTCAGCAAAAGTATATGCTAAAGTACCATATTCATCATAAGCACGCCACATAAGACCCTGCATAATACCTGATACCCACATAGCAACAATATACAATACTGTACCTAGCGTATGTAGCCAAAAATGCAAACCAAGTAGCGTTTGACTCATTTTTATATTAAATATCTTTTCAAGCATATGATAAAGAGCTCCAGCCGCTACCATAACATTCCAGCCAAGAGCACCAGAATGCACATGACCAATAGTCCAGTCTGTATAATGCGACAAAGCATTTACTGTTTTAGCAGACATTACCGGGCCTTCAAAAGTACTCATAGCATAAAAAGCAATAGACATAATTAAAAAACGCAGAATGTAATCTTCACGCAATCTATCCCAAGCGCCAGATAGTGTTAAAATTCCATTTAATGCTCCACCCCAAGATGGAATTATCATTGCTAAAGAAATAGTAGCACCAAGTGAACCAGCCCAATCAGGTAAAGCAGTATATTGTAAATGATGCGCTCCAAGCCAAACATAACCAAACATTAAAGCCCAGAAATGAATTACTGATAGTCTATAAGAATAAATAGGTCGTTGTGCTTGTTTAGGTACAAAATAATACATTATTCCCAAAAATCCAGCCGTTAAAAAGAAACCAACTGCATTATGCCCCCACCACCACTGAATCATGGCATCTTGCACACCTGAAAATATAGAATAAGATTTAAACCAACCTACTGGTAAAGATAAGTTATTAACTACATGCAAATAAGTTATCATTACCATCATACCTAAGAAAAACCAATTAGCTACATATACATGCGGAACTTTTTTTCTATCTCTAATATGAATAGTCATTACAAAGTTATACATATAAGATGCCCAAGCTAAAGTAATTAAGATATCCAAAGGCCATTCTAATTCTGCATATTCTTTTGACTGAGTAAGACCAAGAGGCAAAGTAATAACTGCACCAACAATAATCAAATTCCAACACCAAAAAGTAAACCATGCCATTTTATTACTCCAAAGGCGTGTTTGATTAGTACGCTGTACTACATAAAAAGCAGCTGCCATTAAAGCAGAACCACCAAAAGCAAAAATTACTGCATTAGTATGTAAGGGGCGAAGTCTACCAAATGATATTTCAGCAATATCAAAATTTAAAAAAGGCCAAGCAAGCTCCGAGGCAATCCAAATACCAACCAAGGTTCCTACTATTAAATATATTACTGATGCTATAGAAAACCATTTAACTACTTCTAAATCATATTTTTTTGTTAGCTCCATTCCCTCTCCATAAATAAAAAATTACAATAAAATCTATTTTAGATTAATTAGCCAGATATATAACAATTAAATATCAAATATGTGATAAAAATCAATAAAAAATTGTAATCATAGTAATTAAAACTACTAAAAACAAGATGGTCATTATGCTGCCAGCTTTTATATAATCAGCAACACGATAACCGCCTGGTCCCATAATAAGCGCATTAACTTGATGTGTTGGAATTAAAAATGAATTAGAGGTAGCAATTGCTACTACTAAAGCATATATAGCTGGCTCTGCCCCTACTTGAACAGCAATATTAACAGCAATTGGTACCAATAAAATAGTGGCGCCAACATTAGACATTATCAAAGTAAAGATTGTTGCTAAAATAGCAATACTGCTTAAAATTACCCATGGAGCCATATCTCCTACTACATCAACTGCAGACTCTGCAATCCATAATGCAGTGCCAGTTTTTGCTACAGCCAAACCTAATGGAATTAAACTAGCTAATAAAAATACTGTCTTCCAAGATACAGCGCGATATGCCTCTTCCATGCGAATAACCCCAGATAAAATCATACCTATAGCGCCAGTAAGCAGAGCGATAGATAGCTTTATATCAGTAAAAAGCACTAAAAATAAAGCACTAGCAAAAAATATACCTGCCCACCAAACCTTATCTGCACGCACATCTGCTGTATGTGGGTAGTCAGTAGTAACTATTAAAAAATCCTTATTAGCTTGCAATCTATCTAAATCTTCCCATCTAGTTTGGGCGATTATAGTATCACCTGATTGTAAATCTATATCACGAATTCCTTCTCCCTCTTTCATAGTTTTACCGCTACGATGAAGACCCACCATAGCAATACCATAAGTTTTACGCATCCAAACATCTCGTGCACTTTTGCCGATTAAATTAGAATTTGGTGGAATTACAATCTCAGCCATACCGCTTTCATTAGTTGACAACATATTAGCAAAAACACCAATAACATTGGATAATTCTAAATGAAAACCACTGACAAATTTATCTAAATTTTCTTTAGATGCTAAAATTGCTAAAGTAGAATTTGGCTCAACAGTAGTATTTCTAGCTACTGCATTTGGTCCAATTAAGTTTTTATTGCTGGCTAAATGTATAGCAATAATACGCACGCTTGAAGTGGTTTCTATATCATCTAAGCGCATACCTATAATATTAGACTCTGTAGGTATATTTACTTCAAATAAATCATAACTAATGCCATAAATCTTTTGAAAATATTCTACAGTAGATTCACTACTACTAACTTTATTTTCTTTATTAGCTGGTAACACAAAACGCCCAGCAATAATAAAATAACTAATGCCAACTACAATTAAACTAATGCCAATTGGTGTAACTGAAAATAAACTCCATGTGTGCATTTTATCAGCAACTGGCAATGCCTCGTTAGTGGTTAGAATTAAATCATTTAACAAAATAAGTGGGCTAGAGCCAACCATAGTAATAGTGCCGCCCAAAATAGCAGAAAAACCCATAGGCATTAAAAGCCTTGACATTGGTAATCCAGTTTTAGTAGAAATACGGCTTACCACTGGTAAAAAAAGTGCAGTAGCCCCAACATTTTGCATAAATGATGAAATAATACCAACAGTACTAGAGATTATAGGAATAATACGCTTTTCATTTGTACCACCAATTCTCATGATAAAAGATGCTACTTTTGACATAAGTCCTGTTTTATCTAAGCCAGCCCCGATTATCATTACTGCAATAATAGACATTACAGCATTAGATGAAAAACCGTTAAATAATTTATCCCCATCAACTAAAGCTGAATTAAGGCCCATTAAGTTATAAATAAACGGTAAAGAGGTTAAGCCAAGAATAACCATAATAGTTATTGCTGCTTCATCTATTTCTATTATTTCAAAAATAAAAAAATAAACAGTAAGAATAAGAATAGCTAATGTCCAAGCAATAGCAGGTGATGGGCTAATACTTGCCATCCACCAAGCAAATATAGCAAATAAAACAGCAAAAAGAACCTTTTTATTCATAAAACAATATTAAAAAAATAAAACCACACAAATTATACGCTAACTTTGTTTAAAACTACTTTAAACAATAAAAAATATTATCCAAATATTTAGCTTGTAATAAAGTTTTATGTGTTAAAATTACTTTTTTTAACAAAGGAGATGAATTATGAAAATTAAAATATTAACTTATTCATTTACACTACTTAGTATAGCTTTTCTTACTAGTTGTGGTGGTTCAAGTAGTAGTGTATCAGACGGCGGAAGTGTTAGTGGTACGGTAGCAGACGGCTATCTAGAAAATGCTAGAGTTTGCTTGGATCTAAATAATAATAAAAAATGCGAAGATACTGAACCTCAAGATAGAACTGATGCAAATGGTAAATATACTATTAAACATCAGACTGGTGAAGAAAATAATCCAACTGTAGCAGAAGTATTGTCGAATACAAGAGATAAAGATACACGTAAATTTGCTGGTACAAAAACATATACTTTAGTAGCTCCTAAAGGTAAAAGAAACATTAATCCTATTACTACTATGATTCAGGAAAAAATAGACAAAGATAATTCTATGGATGCCGATGATGCAGCGAAAATTATGGCGCAAGATTTAGGAGTAACTGACCCTAATACACTATATGATGATTATGTAGAAAAGTCTGCTGAAAATAGTAAAGAACATAAAATAATGTATCAAATGTCACAGATGATAGCTAGAGCTATGGCTGAATTAAAAGCTAAGTTAAAAGATATATTAAAAGATATTGACGATAATAGCAAACAAGAAATGATACATTCTAAAGTAATGGATCAATCTATTAAAATGGCAAAAAGTTTTTACGATAAAGCTAAAGTTAAAATGGATGAAGAAGGCAATAACGCCAAAGTTGAGCATACATTTGCAGACAATGAGCTTAAGAAGCCAGAGCATCAGGATAAAATTGACAAAATAGATGAAGACTATATAGGGAAAAATAATGCCGACCTAAAAAAAGAGTTTGAGCATGAATTAGCAGTAAAGAAGATTGATAAAGATGCTGAAGTTATTAATGCTAAAAACTTATTTACTGATGTGGAGGATAAAGTATTAGGTTTTCCTGATATTGATGTCAATCGAGTACAAACAGGTACAACATCAACAACTACATTATCATTTCTTCCTGTATTAGGCTTGTTTAGTGATAGTAAATATTATGAGGTAGCCTTAGGGTCAGCTAGTATTGATCTTAGTGGTGCTATATCTGAAGATAGTCTTGCTAAACAAATAAAAAATCTTGCACATGCTCCTGCAAATATAAGTATTAAAGGCGATGGAACTATGCTTATAGGCGATGCTACTGTAGTAAAATCAGCAGCAAAGAAAAATATAGCTGATAAAATCTTTAGATGCAAAGATATTTTTGATGATATTGTTGATGATAATGATATTGTTGATGATATTGTTGATAAAGTTTGTAATAGTGATAATAAACTTAAAGAAGTTACAGTTACCTTTAGTGGTGATGCAGTTGCTTATAAATATAAATATACCGCTGGTGATGGAAAAATTAAAGAAAGAGTGGCATTTAACTATAGTGCTTATAAAGATATCTATGCTACATTTAAGAATATATCTATTACATTTGAAGATAGTTTAAATAATAACTAAAAAATTTAACAACTATATAAATAAAATTTAATTACAATACTTATTCGCTATAATTAACTTTTAACCCTGTAACTATGTTAAAAAAATACCTGTCTATATGATGAAGAAAATAATCATTTTATTATTACTTAGCTTTAATATTAACGCCCTTAATTTAGAAGCATCAATTACTAATCATAGCGGTCAGTCCTCTTATAATATGATAAACGCTCCTGTAGTATCTATACTTAAATTTCCTTTTAATTTTAATAGTATTAACTTGTCATATATAAATAATGAAAAAAATTATAAAATAACCGTCTCTACAATGATAAATGATGTTAAAAAAACTGGCTTAGATTATGATTATATTAATAATAATTTAGCTATTTATTCTGAGTCAAATTCTACAGTTGATAAATTTTATACATTTGGCATCAGCACACATTACACCCTTAAAAAAAATCTTAGTATATTAGCAGCTATAACTTATAAAAAACTATCTATAGTATGGAGTAATACCGTGCAACAAGAAGCAGGCAACACCATAGTATTAAACGGTAAAAGTTTATTATATGAACAAGATTTTATCGAGGCAGAATTTACACTTAATTATGATTTTTATTTTAATAAAGATATCATTATCACTACAGGTGCAGGACTATCTTTAGCTATTATAGGAGCAAAAGATACTCATCTACTTAGAGATTTTTATACTTTACAAGGAAGTTTAGCTAATGGTTATAATTTATCTTTAAAAATAAATAAAAAAATATCTAATAATAGCATTATAAGTGCTGATATTTTTTATACTAATTATGATGATAGTAATAATAATATTAACTTTTATTTTAATAATGGTTTACGCACTACAGCTGCTTCTTATAAATACAATAATACTAAAATGAGTATATCGTATAATTTTATTTTTTAAAAAAACCAACGGTAAATACCAATACTATTAATACAAATAAAAACTAAATTTAATAAGAGTAAAGCTTTGTCATTATTTTTATAGGCTTGAATTATCCAACTAATAGCTGATATTAAAAAAAATATATAACCAAATTTAGAATAACTAAAATTAAAAGCTACTAAAAAACCACCAACAATACCGGTAATTGCCCCAAACCAGCCGTAATTCATATAATAATATTTACTTTGCTAGTTATTGTTGCCATTTGCCCCAACATAATAGCAGCTGAGCAATATTTTTGCTGTGAAAGATCAACTGCTTTCTGACATTTAGCTAAATTTAGCTGATTGCCAGTTAAGTTAAAATCAATATGGATTGTAGTAAAGATTTTTGGCTCTTTATCCTGTCTTGTTGCTTTAATGTTACTATCAATGCTAATTATATCTTGTTTCATTTTCTTAAGAATACTAATAATATCAACTGTAGTACACCCTCCTAAACCAAGCAACAACATCTCCATTGGGCGAATGCCTATATTTTTACCACCTAAAGAAATTGGTCCATCTAATACTACGCTATGCCCGCTACCACTCTCTCCTAACATAGTCATACCCTCAATCCATTTAATTTTCGCTTGCATATCCATATCACTTAAGGTATAATCATCAATTTTACCTAAAAATGTTAAAAATGTTAGATTTATTTTTACTTACTGGAATTATTTCTTTTGCCTCTATATCCGGTATTATTTTTACTAACACTACTTTAAATAAATTCCTTAATAATAATTTACATTATCTTATCTCCTTTTCTGCTGGTGTTTTTTTAATTACTGCTATTTTTACTATTTTTGAGGTAATAACTATAATTGGCTCTATATGGCAAAGCGCCTTAATGGTAATTATTGGTTTTATAATTGCTAAATTATTAATAAAAATTCTGCCAGAAACTCATCATCATCATGACAAATGTTGCAATGGTCATAAAAAAAATAGTGGCAAAAAAATTATAATTGGTGATAGCATTCATAATATTGCTGATGGTCTATTACTTAGCAGCAGTTATTTTGTCTCTCCCAAATTAGTATTACCACTTTTTATTGCTATTTTAATTCATGAGATCCTGCAAGAAATATCAGAGTTTTTTGTCTTAATAGAGGCAGGATATACTAAAAAAACTGCATTATTAATTAATTTTTTTAGCTCACTAACTATTTTTATTGGTATTTTTATTGGCATATATTTAACTGACAATACAGAGATACAGGCAATAATATTAGCTCTCTCCAGTGGTTTTTTCTTAAATATTGTTTTTGAAGATTTATTACCCCACCAATATAAAAACTATAAAAAAACTTTTTTTAAGCATTTAATTATCCTAGTAATAGGCATTGCAGTAGTATTATTAGCTTTTAGTCTATTTAATCATTAAATAAAGACTGATAACTACTACAAATATTATTAGAACGCATAAATACCTCGCCTACTAAAAAGCCATATACAGAATTATTATTCATTGTAGTCACATCATTTTTATCTAATATACCACTTTCAGTAATAATTAATTTATCGCTAATTAGCGGCAGTAGCTCTAAAGTTGTGTTAAGACTAATAGTAAAATCATGTAAATTACGATTATTTATGCCTATCATTTTAAGCGGCAATTCTGCTATCTTTAATAACTCTTCTTTGTTATGCACTTCAACTAAAACATCCATACCTAAGTCTGTTGCCAAATAATAAAAATCTTGTATTTCTTTAATATTTAAAATTGCAACAATAAGTAGTATACTGCTAGCGCCAATTACTTTTGCCTCATAAATCTGGTACTTATCAATAATAAATTCTTTACGCAAAATAGGTAAATCAACTGTTGCTGCTACCTTTTGTATATAATTATTATCTCCTTGAAAAAATTTCTTATCAGTTAAAATAGATAAACAAGTAGCTCCAGCTTCTTTATAGTCTTTAGCGATAGCAACTGGATCAAAATCATGCCGTAAAATACCTTTAGATGGAGAGGATTTTTTAATTTCAGCAATAACCGCATTTTGTTTATTATTTATTTTATCTTTCAATTGTTGGTAAAAAGTAGAATAACTATCTATGGCTACAGCCATTGTTTTAATTGCTGCTAAGCTTATATTACTTTTAGTATTTATAACCTCTTGTTTTTTATATAAAACAATTTTACTTAGAATATTTTTATTATTTTTTTGCATAGTTATATTATAATGTGCCTTTTTTAAAAAAAATAAATAATGCAATTATTAAATTTTAAAACAGGAATTAATGAGCAATTTTTTTTAATAGCTGGTCCGTGTGTTATTGAAAGCGAAAAACTTGCTTTACAAACAGCTGCTTATTTAAAAAAAATCACCACTCAATTAGGAATTAATTTTATTTATAAATCATCTTTTGATAAAGCCAATAGAACTAGTGTTAATAGTTTTCGTGGCCTTGGTATTAGCGAGGGTTTGCGTATTTTACAAAAAGTAAAAGACGAGGTTGGCGTAAATGTTTTAACTGATGTACATGAATATACACCACTTGATGAAGTGGCAAGCGTAGTTGATGTTATGCAGACTCCGGCATTTTTAGTAAGACAAACTGATTTTATACAAAATGTTTGCAAGCAAGGACTGCCAGTTAATATAAAAAAAGGACAATTTCAAGCACCATGGGATATGCGTAGTGTAATAAATAAAGCTTATGCTACTGGTAATAAAAAAATTATGATTTGCGATAGGGGCAGTTGTTTTGGCTACAACACTTTAGTTTCTGACATGCGTGGTTTAGTTAGTATGCGTGATAACAATTGTCCTATAGTTTTTGATGCCACACATAGCGTGCAACAACCAGGTGCTGCCGGTGAAAAAAGTAGCGGTGAGGTAAAAATGGTACCAGCGCTTGCTCGTGCGGCTATTGCTGTTGGTATTGATGGTATTTTTATGGAAACTCATCCTGATCCAAAGAATGCCAAAAGTGATGGTGATAATTCTATGCCTCTTAATAAAATAGCTGAATTATTAAAGGTCTTACAAGAGTTAGATGCTACTACCAAAAAACATAATTTTTTAGAAAATAATTTATAAAATATATTTCAAAAAACTATTTAATAGTAAATTTTTATTATAATTTAATATTATCCTCTTTACCACTTATTAGTCTTTTAATATTACTAGTATGTTTTAATAAAATAATTATACTAATCATGCCAATTACTAAACTAGCATTTAAATCATTGCTTAATAAGTAAAAAAGTATTGGGGTAATAATATTTGCCAGCAATGCTGCCAATGATGATTTTTTAACTATCTTAGCAAAAATAAGCCAAGTTACAATAAAGCCAATAGCGCTATAAATATTAAGCGCAAATAATACTCCAATAAAAGTAGCTACCCCTTTGCCGCCTTTAAAATTAAAAAATACAGGATATATATGACCAATTACAACGCTTAAACCAATAATAGTATCAAATAATAAATTAATTGCTAATAATTTAGCAATTATAACCACCAAAAAACCTTTAAATATATCAATAAGCAATACAATTGCAGCTACTTTTTTACCACCAATGCGCAACATATTTGTTGCTCCAGCATTTTTAGAGCCTATATTTCTTAAATCAGGTAAGCCTAATAATTTGCAAACAATAATACTGCTAGATATACTGCCTACTAAATAAGAAATAACTATTATAAGTATTTGCATATTGCGCTAAATAACTTAAAAAAAACTATAATTTTAGCAGTTAATAAATAAAAATGATAAAATCAACTTTATTTAAAATATAGAATATGGACATTGTTTTTATTGAAAATCTAAAAATAGATACAGTTATTGGAATTTATGATTGGGAAAAACAAATTCGTCAACAAATTACACTAGATATTGAGATGGCATTTGATATTAAAAAAGCAGCTATAAGTGATGATATAGCAGATACCCTTAATTATAAAACTGTCTGCAAAAGAATAACTGAATTTGTAGTTAAAGCTAAGTTTGAATTAGTAGAAAAATTAGCTGAAGAAATAGCTGCAATCATTTTAAATGAATTTGATATAAATTGGGTAAAGTTAAAACTTAATAAAAATAACGCCTTAACTGGCGCTTCTGGAGTTGGTATTATTATTATTAGAAAAAAATGACACTTGTCCATATTAATATAGGTTCTAACCAAGATAAGAAAAAAAATATAAAAAAAGCCATTTATTTATTATCTAAACAATTTAATGATTTAGTAATCTCTAATATTTATCAAAGTAAATCTGCTAGTTTTGTTGGTAATGATTTTTATAATTTTGGTGCTAATTTTACTACCAATCTAACTATTAACCAGCTAATAAAACAATTAAAAGATATTGAAAATATTATAGGTAGAAAAAAAACAACTATTAAATTCTCTCCTAGAGTAATTGATATAGACTTAGTATTGTTTGGCAGCTCTATCAACCATAAATTAAATATACCAAGAAATGATATTTTGAAATATAACTTTGTTCTTAAGCCAATCATAGATTTAATGCCAGATTATAAACACCCTATTTTACAAAAAACATATTTAGAATTATGGGAAAATGATAAAATTACAGCAAATTTTAATTTACAGAAAATAATCTTATGAAAAAAATAATTTTTATCTTATTAATCATTAGTGCTAATGCCTTTGCTAATTATGATGAAGGTGTAGAATATATAAAAATGCCACAAAATATTGCGGTTAATGCTGCCGATAAAGTTGAAGTCGTAGAATTATTTTGGTATTTTTGTCTACATTGTTATCGTTTAGAGCCATTAATTGATAACTGGTTAGTAGAAAATAAAGAAAAAGTTAACTTTGTCCGTCAGCCAGCAATTTTTTCTAATAGATGGGCATTAGGAGCGTTTTTTTATTATGTATTAGAAGAGTTAAATTTAACTAAAACTCTACATAAAAAATTATTTAACACCATACATAAACAAAAAAAACAATTTAAATCAATACATGATTTTATCAATTGGATTGCGGCTAATTCTAGTATTAAAAAAGATATAGTAAAAAAAGCAACAGAATCATTTGCTATGCGTATCAAAATAAATAAAGCCACTGTATTAACTAATAAATATAGAAAAAATGGTATTAATGGTGTGCCTACTATGATTGTAGCTGGTAAATATTTTACCAGCGCCACTTTAACAGGCTCACATGAAAAAATGTTAAAGGTAATAGATTATTTAATCGCTAAGGAAAATAAGCAAAATAAATAATGAAAAAGGTTTTAGTATTAGCAGGTTTAGATCCAACTGCTGGTGCTGGTGTAGTAGCTGACATACTTACTATAAATAACTTAGCTGCTTACCCTCTGCCAATTATAACTACACTTAGCGCACAAAATACACAAAAAGTTACTACTATAATTAGCATTAATAACGATATAATTAAACAGCAGTTTGATGCTATTTATGCAGATACAAGTATTGATATCATTAAAATTGGTTTAATTGACAATAATAATAAAGAGGCAATAAAATATATTATAAGTAAAGCTAAATGTAGAGTGGTTCTTGATCCAGTATTAACTTCTTCTACTAATTATAATTTTAATAATATGACTATTATTAAAAAACTATTAAAATCAGTTTACCTGTTAACACCAAATGCTCTAGAATTACAACGATTAAGTGATGAAAAAGATGAAAAATCATCAGTCAAAAAACTTAATTTACCATATATACTTATAACTAAAACTGATAGTAGTGATAAAACAATAACCCATAAATTATATAAAAATTCTGAGTTAATTAAAACTTTTAATTATAAAAAATTACCCCATAATTACCATGGTTCTGGCTGTGTATTAAGTGCTGCTCTTAGTGTTATGCTTATTAACCATAATACAATAGATGCCTGTAAACTTGCTTTTGATTATACTTATCAAAGCCTATTAAATGCTAAAAAAATTGGTAAAATGCAATTATCTCCTAATCATCAATTTAATTATGTTTATAAATAATTGGTTGCGCCCTGACATTAAAAAATTAAATAGTTATGAAATAGCAAATAGTAAAAACATGTTAAAACTTGATGCTATGGAAATGCCTTTTAGTTTAACAAAAGATATAGAAGAGCAATTATTATCTAAATTTAAAAATATCAATATTAATCGCTATAATAGTGATTATAAAGTATTAAAAGATGTTATTTATAATACAATGAAGATCGATAAAGGCCTTTCTATAATACTAGGCAATGGTAGCGATGAACTAATCCAACTATTGATGCTTGCTTGTGATAAAAACTCTACTATAATCAGTTTTAATCCTAGTTTTGTTATGTATGAAATAACGGCTAAATTAACTAAGGTTAATTGCATAAAAATTGATTTAACTAATAATTTTGCTATAGATTTAACTAAAACTATGGAAATTATTATTAAAAATAAAGCAAAAATTATTTTTATCTCCTACCCTAATAACCCTACAGCTAATAATTTTAAACGCTCTGATATTGAATATATTATAAAATATAGTAAAGCTATGGTGGTGATTGATGAGGCATATTATGCTTACAATAATGATAGCTTTGTTTCTGCTGCAATCAAATACGATAATCTTATAATACTAAGAACTATTTCAAAAATTGGCTTTGCTGCTCTTAGGCTCGGAGTATTAATTGCTAAAACAGAAATTACAACACAATTAGACAAGCTAAGAATGCCTTATAATATAAATATATTTAGCCAAATTAGTGGTGAATTTTTACTACAACAACCATTTATAAAAAATAATATAAATAAAATAATAAATAATAGAGAAAAACTGCTAAGTGATTTAAAGCAAATAAAACAATTAAAAGTCTACCCTTCTGATGCTAATTTTATTTTTTTTAAAGCAAAACAAGCCAACAATTTATTTAACTACTTACTAAAAAATAATATAATTATTAAAAATTTAACAAATATAGTTGATAATGCCCTAAGGGTAACTGTTTCTACTCAAGCAGAAAATCAGATTTTTTTACAAGTTATTCGTAAATTTTATGTCTGAATATATAAAAATTATTAAAAACGGCCTATGGACTAATAATCAAGTTTTAGTAGCTTTGCTTGGTCTTTGTCCTTTACTTGCTGTAAGCAGTAGCGCAATAAATGCTTTTGCTCTTGGGGCAGCAACAATATTTGTTTTAACATTTTCTAATTTAATTATTGCTATTTTTAAAAATACTATTAGAGATGAAGTCCGTATTCCTATTTTTGTCTTAATTATTGCATCATTTGTAACTATTGTAGAAATTTTAATGCAGGCCTTTATGTATGATTTATACTTAATCCTTGGTATTTTTGTGCCTCTTATTGTTACTAATTGTGCTATTTTAGGACGCGCTGAAGCATTTGCTAATAGAAATCCATGGCATAAAGCTGCACTTGATGGTTTTAGTATGGGGCTTGGTTTTGCTATAATTATCACTATAATAGGTATGGTGCGTGAAATTATTGGCTCTGGCACCCTTTTTAGCCAAAGTGAATTATTATTTGGCATTGATTTTAGTATTAATCTTTATAATAAAGGCACTATTTTAATGATACTGCCACCTGGTGCATTTATAATACTTGGACTGTTAATAGCGACTAAAAATTTAATTGATATAAAAATATCTAATAAAAAAGCAATTAATCAAATTAGTCTACAGGTTAAATAATGCAACAATATATACAACAAAATATTATTGACATTAAATACCTATTAAGTTTTGTCTTACAAAAATCTATAGCCTGGATTTATAGCAATATAAACTATAAATTAAGTACAGATGAAGAAAAAAAACTACTAAAATTAATCAAACAAAGGTTATCTGGCATACCTCTTGCATACATAACTAATAATCAGCCTTTTTATCATCTTGATTTTATTGTTGATAATAATGTTTTAATTCCACGTCCTGAAACTGAAAATATAATTGATATTATTAAAGGGTTAAATTGTCGTAATATTAAAATGTTAGATCTTGGAACTGGCAGTGGTATTATAGCAATTACACTAAAACATCTGTTACCTAAGTTAATAGTAACAGCAACTGATATTAGTGAACAAGCCTTAAATATTGCTAAAAAAAATGCCAAAAGACACCAGGTTAAAATAAATTTTATTAGGAGTGATTGGTTTGTAAATTTGGCTAAAGATTCTAAATTTGATTTAATAATTACTAATCCACCATATATCAAAGAAAACGATAAACATCTAAAAAATTTATCCGATCCTAAACAAGCCCTTGTAGCTAATGATAATGGCTTGTCTGCTATTAAAAAAATTATAAAAGATTCGCCAAATTTTTTAAATAAAAACGGCTATTTACTTATAGAACATGGCTATAATCAGCAAAAAAAAATTCTAAACTTATTAACAGATTTTAAACAGGTAAAAACCTTCAATGACTTAAATAATCAGCATCGTAATATCTTAGCTAAAATATGTTAAATTCCCATATTCATCTTGATTTTAATAATGATGTTGATTGTAATGGTATTGTGCCAAGCATTGGCAAGCAAAATTGGCATAAAGTTGCTAAATATAAAAATTTTGCTTTAGGAATTCATCCTTATTTTGTTGAAAATCATAATGCTGATGATGTCTCTATTTTAGAAAATAATATTAAAAAATTAAATCCTATTGCTATTGGTGAAATTGGGCTTGATTTTGCTAAAAACATTAACAAAGAATTACAAGTGAATTATTTTATTAAACAACTTGATTTAGCAAAAAAATACAAATTACCAGTAATAGTGCATGCTGTTAAAAGTTATGATGAAGTTTGTAACATTTTAAAACAATATAATTTAAAAACACAGATTCATGCCTTTAATGGCAGCGTAATTCAAGGTCAAAAACTTTTATCAACTAACTGTTATTTAAGTTTTGGTTTATATAAAAAATCAATTAAATTACAGCAATTTATTAAAGATATGCCAAATGATAAAATTTTAATTGAAACTGATGAACAAAAAAATAATATGTTAAAATTTGTTATAGCAGAAATATCAAAATTAAAAAACACAGCCGAACAAGAAATAATTAAAATATGTATTAATAATATTAATTCTCTTTTTAATCTAAAAAAATTAAACTAAGCTTTATGTTTCAACAATTAATAATAAATAAATTATAATATATGTCAAGTTGTGCGCGTACTGAAATTTTAATTGGCAAAAAAGGGTTATTTAAATTAGCATCCGCACATGTGCTTATTGCAGGAATAGGTGGTGTTGGTAGTATTTGCGCTGAAAGCTTAGCGCGTGCTGGAGTTGGTGAAATTAGTATTATTGATTTTGATACAATTGAATTAAGCAATATAAACCGTCAAATTATTGCCCTACATTCAACTCTTAAAAAATTAAAAACTGATGTATTAAAACAAAGATTATTAGATATTAACCCAAATTGCATAATAAATACTAAAAATTTATTTATTGATGAAAATGAAGCAACAAATATTGCTAATAGTGATATAAATTTTATAGCTGATTGCATAGATACCATAAGCAGTAAAAGTATTTTGATTTATCATTGTTTGCAAAGAAAAAAATATATAATATCAAGTATGGGGGCTGGTGGAAAATTAGATGCTAGTAAAATTATTATTGATAAAATGAGTAAAACTATAAATTGTTCTTTAGCAAAAGTAATGCGTAAAAAATTAAGAAGTATGAAAGTATCTCTTAATTTTCCAGTAATATATTCATATGAACTATCAAAATCAACTTTACTATGTATGAATGAACAAAATGAAGCTATTATAACTAAGGGCACTATTTCTTATATGCCAAATATTTTTGGTTTAATGATGGCAAGTCATATAATTAATAAAATTTTAAAACTATGAATAATATACAAATAATAATTTTAGCAGCTGGTAAAGGCTCACGCATGAAGTCTAAAAAAACAAAGGTATTGCATGAATTAGCAGGAAAAACCCTATTACAAATGGTCTTTAATACTGCTAAAAAAATCACAAATAATATTACAATAGTTCATAATGATGATGCCAAAGATATAAAAAATAGCTTAAATGGTAGTAATATAACATGGATACTACAATCACAGCAATTAGGCACGGCAAATGCTATTTATGAAAGCCTTAAAGTTATTGATAAAAATAAAATTTGTATCATTTTGTATGCCGATGTACCTCTTATAAGCACACAAACTATTAAAAAATTAACTGCGGATTTTACTATTTTAACTACAATAGTTGAAAATCCAGCTCAATACGGTAGAATTGTTCGTTATGATAATAAGGTAAGAAAGATTATAGAACATAAAGATGCAAATGACGATGAACTTAAAATAACAGAAATAAATACAGGTATTATTGCAGTGCGAGGTGATATACTACATAAATATATTCCTCATATTAATAATAATAATAAACAACAAGAGTATTATCTAACTGATATTGTTGGTATGGCAGTTAAAGATGGTATTGATATTTGCACTACAAACCCTATTAATAAGATAGAAGTATTAGGCGTTAACGATAAACTACAATTAACGAATTTAACCAAAAAATATCAGCTAATGTTAGCGGAAAATTACCTTAAAAAAGGTCTTTATATTATTGATAAATATCGTTTTGATTGTAGAGGAGAAATAATATTTGATAACGACTGTATTATAGATATTAATGTTATATTTATTGGTAACAATAAATTAGGTAGTAATGTCAGTATAGGAGCTAATTGTATTATTGAAAATAGTGTTATAGGTGATAATAGCAAAGTACTACCTAATTCTATAATTACTAATACAAATATAAAAAATAATGTAGGTATAGGTCCTTTTGCTCATATTCGCCCACAAACTACAATTGGCAATAATAGTCGTATTGGTAATTTTGTTGAAATAAAAAAATCAATTATAAAAAGTGAAACTAAAATAAGTCATTTAAGTTATATTGGTGATAGCGTAATTGGCACAAAAGTTAACATTGGTGCTGGAGTTATAACTTGTAATTATGATGGTAAAAATAAATATCAAACATTCATAGCCAATAATGCTTTTATTGGCTCTAATGCCGCCTTAATTGCTCCAGTTAAAATCGGCAAAAATACTATAATCGGCGCTGGCTCTGTAATTAGTAAAAATGTAGCTGACAACACACTCGCAGTTACTCGTGCTAAACAAAAAAATATTGTAAAAAAATAAGGAACTTTTATGAGTACAAAACAACATTTAATAATTAAACTACAGCAAAAATTTAACCTATCTTATTTAGAAGTTATTAATGAATCACATAATCACGCAGGTAGTGCTACTTCATCACATTTTAAGATTATAGTAGTTAGTGATGATTTTGATGATAAGACTTTATTACAAAGACACAGAGCAATTAATAATTTATTTAAAGATGAATTACAATATATTCATGCTCTATCAATACATACTTATACCGCTACTGAATGGCAACAAAAAAAATCAGCTCCGACTTCTCCTCAATGCGCTGGAAAGAACAAATAGTGTTAAAATTTTTTATATCTTTATTATTAATATTAAGCGTTAGTTGTCATCAACCACAAATTAAAACTAAAGCCAAAACTAAGACTACAATAGATATAGTTAAGCCTGAGAAAGATATTAATATAGTAAAAAAAAATATAACTAATAAAAATATTAGTGTTATAAAAAGGGTAAATAATGATATTCGCCCTATTAATTATTTTCTTTATAAAAATCGCAAAGACTTAACTAAAATAATTAAAAAAACTGCAGTAAATGACAATATATGGCAATTAATTGCTGCTAATTACAGCCTAACTGGTTATAATAAATTTAAATACCTAAAATGGCATATAAAATGGTTTGTAGATAACCCTGATTATCTAACACGAGTAACTAAAAGAGCAACGCCATATTTATATTTAATATTTGATTTAGTTAAAAAAAATAATATTCCCTATGAAATAGCACTACTGCCTATTGTTGAATCAGCATTTGATCCATTTGCTCATTCATATGGTAGTGCTGCTGGTTTGTGGCAATTTATTCCATCTACAGCTAAATTATATGGTTTACAGCAAAATTTTTGGATAGATGAAAGACGAGATATAATTAAATCTACTAAAGCCGCTATTAAGTATTTAAAAAATTTAAATAAATTGTTTAAAGGCGATTGGTTGCTGGCGATTGCTGCTTATAACTCTGGACCTGGTAGAGTGCAAAAAGCTATCAAAAAAAATAAAAAATTAGGCAAGGCAACAGATTTTTGGCACCTAAATTTACCAGTGGAAACTATGGGTTATGTGCCCAGACTACTTGCTGTTGCTGAGTTAATAAAATATCCGCATTTGTACTACCAAACTATTACAAAAATTAATAATAAAAAAATAGTAAATAGTGTTACTCTTGATTCTCAATTAGATTTAGCATTAATAGTTAAATGGAGTACTTTAAATATTGATGAAATTTATAAGCTAAATCCTGCCTTAAATAAGTGGGCTACCCCTTATGGCATATATAATTTATTATTACCTGTTAAAAATATCACAAGATTTAAATACAATTTATTAACTTACCCAAAAAATAATAGAGTAAAGTGGCTAAGGCATAAAATTATAGCAGGTGATAGCATTATTAAATTAGCAAAAAAATATAATATCTCTGTCAATCTTATAAAAAAAATAAATAAATTAGCTGCTAATAAAATTATTTTAGGTAAATATTTAATTATTCCTGTTGCTCTTAAACAAAATATTTATTATCATGCACAACAAAAATCACCTAATAAAAAATACAATACCAAGATAACATATGTTGTTAAAAAAGACGACACATTATGGGCTATTGCTAAAAAATATCAAACATCTGTTAATAACCTAGTTAGATGGAATAAATTATCTTCAAAAACTAAAATTAATATTGGTGATAAATTTATTATTTGGCAACAAAATAAATTAAAGACAGAGGAGTTGTTAATTAGAACTAAAATACAATCATTTAAGATCAAAAAAATATCTTATACTATAAAAGATGGAGATAACTTATCATCTATTGCTAATAAATTTAATACAAGTAGTGAAAATTTAATAAAATTAAACAATATAGATATAAAAAAAGTCCTTAAAATTGGAGAAAAAATACAAATACAAATATATTATGGCAATAAATAATGAATAACCTACCTATTATAAAAATTAGCTTAGCAGCTTTAGTTATATTGCTAAATAATTATAAAAAAATAATTACAATATCTATTATACCAATATTAATGACGCTACCTATGTTAGCTACATTAAGCACTATATTGCAAGATTTTATTCCTAATCAAACTACCATCTCTGAGATAAATGTATCAAATATATTTATCTTATATGTTGTGTTGTTTATTTATGGATTTTCAGCACTACATATAAATCTTTATAGATTGTTAATTTATGGTAATAATAGTATTTTTAATTTTTCTATAATACCCTTTACTATAGTTATTAAATTTATTGCTATTTATATATTAATATCTATTATGACTTTAGCGCCAATAGTTCTGCAATTAAGCATACTACAGCCATTTATATTTATACTTATAGCGCATTTTATGTTAAATCTAGTACTAATAGCATTAGATAAAAAACTAACTATAAAACTAAATTTTATTCAACGAGTTAATATAGCTATTTTACAATTTATCATTCCAATGTTTATTTTACTAATAGTCTCTTTAACCAATATTACTGCCTTAATTATCATAGCTAAAATTATTTTAATGTATTGGTCAGCTGTAAATCTTACTATAATTTTTACTAGAATATATCCACAAAACTAACAACTTAATTACTGGTAATTAAATATATTTACTATAAGACACTCTAGTTGGTACAATAAATTTATGTTGTTTTTCAATTGAAATTATCATCTGTGTATCTTTAAACTTATCAGTTGTACTTGCACTAAGGATAATACTCTTGCTCCCTTGCTCTGGCAACATAGCTATTAATTGAAATTTATTATCTTTTTTAAGCCACAATACACATACTTCATCTACTGCAATTTTTGGCGGCTTAACAGCTGTTATTGATAATTTATTATTATATAAAGCAATATCCCAGCCAGTATCATAACTACTTGCTATAATAGTATTGCTACTTATATTAAAAGTTGTAAGCAATGGTGCTATTAATATTAAAATAAATAATTTATAAATTTTTATATATTTATTTAGTTTATTTTTCCATATTTGTTTATTAATTTTCCTCCATACAACCTTAGCCTCATCTTTATTAATTGGTGCTATAATATTTAATATAGTTAATTTTTCATTATAACTTTTTACTTGTTTATGCTGTTGCTTAGTACTTATTAAGCCTAAAGCATATTCATAATTATAAATTTCATCTTTATTCATAAATAGCCTTCTATACATTTTTTCAATTGTGGTAAAGAGCGTATAATCATAGATTTAATAGTATTAACTGGTTTGCCAATAATTACCGCGATTTGTTTATATGTTTGATGCTTAAAATATGCTAAAAATATTATATCTCTAACTTCTATTTTTAATTGCTGTAAGCAAGCTCTTAGCTCTTTATTTTGTAATTGCTCTAAAATAGAAATTTGCTTATCATTAATAATATTTAAATCAAAATCAACTACAATATCCAATTGTTTTTTTTGCGTAAATAATCAATGCTATGATTACGAGCAATATTTATCATCCAAGTAAGTGGAGCAGATTTATTACTATTATAATTAGTTAAATTATTATAAATTTTCATAAATACCTCTTGTAAACATTCTTTGGCAAGCTCTTCATTTCTTAATATACGCAAAATTATGCCATATAGTTGCATATATGATAATTTATATATATCCTTAAAATGCCTAACTTTCTTATGTTACTCTATTTTGTCAAAATAATATTTAAGATTTTTTGTCATAATTGTTTTAAAAATTTAATATATAATAATTGTGCAATTTTTATTTATAAAATACGTATATTAGAATGTAGCTATTATTATCTACATTTTATTTTAATTTATTTAAGGAGAAACAATGAACAAAACAATTACCACAACTATAGCAATAATTGCATTAGGAGCAACTTTAAGCACTGCAGCTATAGCAGGCAGCAAAGAAAAGTGTTATGGTGTAGTTGAAGCTGGCAAAAATGATTGTGCTACTAAAACCTAATCATGCGCTGGCACCTCAAGTGTAGATGGACAAAAAGATGCTTTTATCGCTGTACCAAAAGGTTTATGTGATAAATTATCTGGCGGTAGTCTTACTATCTCTTAAAATAAATATTGCCTTTAATAATTAGTTGTTAAAGGCAATAAAAAATATGCCAATAATTCTACTATTCTTATTAAGCTTTAATACTTGGGCAAATTTTTCTACGATTAATGCTACTACATTAAAAACTGCTATAAAAAATAATATAACCGTAATTGATATAAGAAGAGCAGATGAGTGGGAGCGTTACGGCATTATTCCTAATTCTCATCAGTTAACATTTTTTGATAAAAATGGTAATTACAATGTAGCAAAATGGTTAGCTGAATTTAATAAAATTGTAAAAAATAAACAAGATAAATTTGTTTTAGTCTGTGCTCATGCTATACGCACTAAAATTGTAGGTAATTTTTTAACTAATAAATTAAATTATACTAATGGGGCTGAATTAGCTGGTGGTATTACAGATGGCTGGATAGCAAAAAAATTTAAAACTATTAAATTAAATAATCAAATATAATGAGAAAAATACCAAATAACTGCGGTATTAGTTTGCGTTACCAACATTTAACACAGATTATTAATACTAAACCAAAAATTGCTTGGTTAGAGGTGCATAGTGAAAATTTTTTTGATGATAATAAGCAAACATATCAATTAGAACAAATAGCACAACATTACCCACTTAGTATGCATTGTATTGGCCTTTCTATTGGTTCTAGTGATAAATTAAATAAAAATCACTTACATAAATTAAAGATAGCTGTAGATAGATTTAAACCAAATTTTATTTCAGATCATCTTAGTTGGAATAGCGTAAATAATACCTATTTAAATGATTTATTACCAATACCATATACTAAAAAAGTTTATCTTTATTTGCTGATAAAGTAAAACAAATACAAGATTTTTTAAATAGACAAATTCTAATTGAAAACCCGTCTTCTTATCTGCAATTTAAAGAATCCACTATAAATGAATGGGATTTTTTTGCTGCACTGCCAGAGCTAACTAATTGCGGCTTATTAGTTGATAAATAATATTTTTGTTAGCTGTAAAAATCACAATTTTAATATAAATACCTATTTAACAGAAATTAATAAAAAAGATGTTTTTGAAATACATTTAGCAGGTCACAGCATTAATACTTATGATAATAACGCTATATTAATAGATGATCATGGCTCTAAAGTAAGTGATAAAGTATGGGATTTATATAAAAAATCACTACAATTATTTGGCAAAAAACCAACCTTAATAGAATGGGATAATAATATTCCACCATTACATACCTTAATCGATGAAAGCATTAAAGCTGAAAAAATTGCAACAACAATTTATAGTTGATATTATATCACCAAGCAATAATAGTGCTAACTATATTATAAGCACTAATTTTAGCAGTAGTGCATTATTAAATATATATAGAAATAATTATTATAACAACCTAATTAGTGCTTTACGTGCTACTTATAGTTGCATTGATAGGTTAGTTGGTACTGAGTTTTTTGATTTTATTGCTAAAAAATATATCAAAAAAAACCCCTCAATTAGTGGTAACATTATCGATTATGGTAATAATTTTGCAGATTTTATAAAAAATAGCACATATTGTAACAATCTACCCTATCTAGCAGATATCGCCAAATTAGAATATTATTATGATAGATGTTATTATCTTGGCACAAAGGCTACATTATCATCAAAATATCCAATTATAAGTATTTGGCAATTAGATGAAAATAGTGAAAATATAAATATAAATAGTGGCGGCAATAACATTCGTATTTATAGAAAAAATTTAAAAGTTATAGTGGAGAAAATATGTTAAAAATTATTATATTACATAATACAATATGGAAAATAGTACATAAATATAGCCAAGATACATTATTATTAATATTTAGAATATATATCTCTATGGCATTTTTTAGTTCTGGATTATTAAAAATAGGTAGTTGGGACTCAACTCTTTATTTGTTTGAAAATGAATACGAAGTACCATTATTACCATGGCAAATAGCAGCCTATTTAGGCACAGCCGCTGAGTTAATTTTGCCAGTATTTTTATCTATTGGTTTATTTAGTAGAATTATTGCTACTAAATTATTTCTTTTTAATATTGTCGCAGTAATATCATACCCAACTATTTGGCAAAGTGGTTTTTTTATGATCATAAATTATGGGGCGTGTTAATGCTTGTTAATATTATTTATGGTGGTGGCAAATTCAGCCTAGATAAACTTATTAAACTAAGTTAATGATTATATACTTAGCAATACAACATTATGCTATAAATTATACTATTATTTTATAACAGCCACTTACAAATTAGCAGTTGTTATATTTTTTTATATTTAATATCTTATAACAACACAAAATCACTCTCTACAGCTATATAACTATTGCTTAACACAATATTAACTGTACTAGTACCAGCACCACCAGTGCCATCAATATCAATACTAATATTACCAGCAGTTGCAGTTACATAATCAGTAAAGCTATCACCAGCGCTATACCCATCTAATAATACAGCAATATCAATCTTATCAGTACCGCTGACAAAATCAGTAATGGTATCAGTGCCTGTATTGTTATATAAAAAGTGGAAAATATCAGCTCCAGTGCCACCAGTTAAAGTATCATTGCCAGCTCCGCCGTAGATATTATCAGCAGCACTACCGCCAATAATAGTATCATTGCCGCCAAGGCCATGAATGGTTTGCGCAGTAGTTGTGGCGCTTTTATCTGTAGCAGTAGTATCAGTAGCTGTATTATCTCCTACAGTAAAACTATCATCATTAGCTTTAAGTGTAGCAGTAGTAGTCCACTTATAAGTATCTGTTAAATACTGCATAGCAGTAGCGTTAGAATATGTTATGGTAGCGCCACCTATAGAAACACCATTTTGCAGGCTAGTCTCACCATCAGCTGTGTTTATGTCTGCCCAGCCTGTAAGTGTTTTATCCATATTAGTAATTGACATAGCAGATTTATTAAATATACCAGACATAGTAGTTACCTGAGATATATTCCAACTGCCTATGTCTTGATCAAAGATAATGGCACCATTAAACATAAAACTCATATTAGTTACCTGATCTGTTTTCCAAGTGCTGATATCTGTATTAAATTTACTGGCACTATTAAACATACCTGACATGTTAGTTACCTTGCCTGTATCCCAAGCGCTGATATTTGCGTTAAATTTAGTAGCAAACAAAAACATATTACTCATATTAGTTACCTTGGATGTATCCCAAGCGTCTATGTTTTGGTTAAAGTTGATGGCACCATTAAACATACCTGACATGTTAGTTACCTTGCCTGTATCCCAAGCGCTGATATCTGCGTTAAAGTTGTCGGAATTATTAAACATCCAGCTCATATCAGTTACACTACTTAAATTAGGTATATCAGTAATATCAGTAGGCATAGAAACTGAATTAACTACACGAGTAAATGCCCTATTAAAGCTTTGCCATGCTGTGTTACCCCAGCTATCAATGCTTATTAATTGAGTGTTTTTATTATTCCAAGCACCACCAAAACTAATTACTGGATAATCACCAGTAATAGCTATCTGATGATTACCAGCTGTAGCGTAGACATGAGTAGCGCTAGCTGTTTGAGAGCTCTCAACACTACCGTCACCCCAGTCTATAGTGTAATTATACTCATAATCATTATTTACCCTAATCGTAACTGTTTCATTATCTGTACTAGTTTTCCAAGTACTAAGAAGAGGTGTTTGAACAAGATAATTAGCGCTAGTTGCTGTTATTGTATTATTATTACCAGCTATATCACTATATGCGCCTACATCTACACTAATGTTATTAGCTGTACTTCCTGTAGCATTTGCTGTAAAGGTTGCTGTCCATACTTTATTATCAGTTGTTGACTTAGTTAAACTAGTAATACTACCATTATCTGCTGTTATATCACTCAGAGCAAAATTTGCTATTTCTTCACTAAAAGTAAAGGTAACAGTTGTACTATTATTTACTGGAATAATAGTAGTATCTGTAGTAATTTCAAGTGTAGGAGCAGTAGTATCCACAGTAATATCAAGCGCACTACTAGCTGCGCTGGTATTACCAGCGGTGTCTGTGGCTTTAGCACTTAGGTTGTTTACTCCTTCATTTAGTAGAGTAGTTAAAGTAGCGTTATAAACACCAGTAGTAGCATCTGCTGTAGCACTGCCTACTTCTATAGCGCCTCTATATATCTTAACTGTAGCGCCTGCCTCAGCTGTGCCAGTTATTGTTGGCTTGGTATTGCTAGTTATATTATCAGTAGTGTTGCTGCCAGTATCGCTTGCAGTTGCTAAAATAATAGTTGGGGTGCTTGGCGCTGTAGTATCAATGGTAATATTAAGCGCACTACTAGCTGCGCTGGTATTGCCAGCGGTGTCTGTGGCAATAGCTGTGAGCTTATGTGTTCCTTCATTAAGCGCAGTTACAGTAATAATATAATTACCACTAGCATCTGCTGTAGCGCTGCCTACTTCTGTAGTGCCGTTATATATCTTAACTGTAGCGTCTGCTTCAGCTGTGCCAGTTATTATTGGGGTATTATCATTAGTTATATTATCAGTATTGCTGCTGCCAGTATCGCTTGCAGTTGCTAAAACAATAGTTGGAATGCTTGGCGCTGTAGTATCAACGGTAATATTAAGCGCACTACTAGCTGCGCTGGTATTACCAGCAGTGTCTGTGGCAATAGCTGTGAGCTTATGTGTTCCTTCATTAAGCGCAGTTACAGTAATAATATAATTACCACTAGCATCTGCTGTAGCACTGCCTACTTCTATAGCGCCGTTATATATTTTAACTGTAGCGCCTGCTTCAGTTGTGCCAGTTATTGTTGGCTTGGTATTGCTAGTTATATTATCAGTATTGCTATTGCCAGTATCGCTTGCAGCTGCTAAGTCAATAGTTGGGGTAGCTGGTGGTTCAAAGTCATAATTTTGAGTGCTAGTAGCTGCTGAGGTAGTAAGCGTTGCAGTAGCAACGCTATTAGCAGCGTCTGCGGCTACACTTACAGTTATACTGCCTTCTGAGTTTGGAGTTGGGGTTACTGTTAAACTATAAGTAGTGCCAGAGCCTGTAAAGCTTCCTTTAGTGCCGTTATTTACGCTTATATCAGTAGCGTCAAAACCAGTTACTGCTTCGCTAAAAGTAAAGGTAAAGATAACATCGCCATCAGTACTATTGATTGTATCCTTGTTCTGGTTGTTAGTAATATTTAATGAGACTTTATCAACTACAGTGATGTTTAATATTTGGTCAGTGCTATTACCAGCGGTATCTGTGGCTATAACAGTAACTCTGTTAGTAGCTGTAGTAGTTGGGGCTGTTTTATAAGTTAGTGCGCCAGTAGTTGAGTCTATATTAAATAAATTAGCGTTAGTGCCACTGATAGCATAAGTTACTGTGTTAGCTGTATTAGTATTACTAGTATCACTAGCGTTTGCTGTGTATACGCTGCTGCTATTAACTGCTACAGTTGCAACTGCCTCGCTAGTAAATATAGGGCCAGTAGTATCAATCGTAATATTAAGTGCGGTGCTAGCTGCGCTGGTATTACCAGCAGTGTCTGTAGCTTTAGCACTTAGGTTGTTTACTCCTTCGTTAAGTGCGCTAGTTAAGGTAATATTATAATCACCGCTAGCATTTGCAATGCCTGTGCCTACTTCTATAGCGCCGTTATATATCTTAACTGTAGCTCCTGCTTCAGTTGTGCCGGTTATTATTGGGGTAGTAATATTGGTAACCTTGTCACTATCACTATCGCCGCTATCGCTTGCAGCTGCTAAGTCAATAGTTGGGGTAGCTGGTGGTTCAAAGTCATAATTTTGAGTGCTAGTAGCTGCTGAGGTAGTAAGCGTTGCAGTAGCAACACTATTAGCAGCGTCTGCGGCTACACTTACAGTTATACTGCCTTCTGAGTTTGGAGTTGGGGTTACTGTTAAACTATAAGTAGTGCCAGAGCCTGTAAAGCTTCCTTTAGTGCCGTTATTTACGCTTATATCAGTAGCGTCAAAACCAGTTACTGCTTCGCTAAAAGTAAAGGTAAAGGTAACATCGCCATCAGTACTATTGATTGTATCCTTGTTCTGGTTGTTAGTAATATTTAATGAGACTTTATCAACTACAGTGATGTTTAATATTTGGTCAGTGCTATTACCAGCGGTATCTGTGGCTATAACAGTAACTCTGTTAGTAGCTGTAGTAGTTGGGGCTGTTTTATAAGTTAGTGCGCCAGTAGTTGAGTCTATATTAAATAAATTAGCGTTAGTGCCACTGATAGCATAAGTTACTGTGTTAGCTGTATTAGTATTACTAGTATCACTAGCGTTTGCTGTGTATACGCTGCTGCTATTAACTGCTACAGTTGCAACTGCCTCGCTAGTAAATATAGGGCCAGTAGTATCAACAGTAATATCAAGCGCACTACTAGCTACGCTGGTATTGCCAGCGGTGTCTGTAGCTTTAGCACTTAGGTTGTTTACTCCTTCATTTAGTGGAGTAGTTAAAGTGATACTATAATTACCACTAGCATCTGCTGTAGCACTGCCTACTTCTATAGCGCCGTTATATATTTTAACTGTAGCGCCTGCTTCAGTTGTGCCGGTTATTGTTGGCTTGGTATTGCTAGTTATATTATCAGTAGTCTTGCTGCCAGTATCGCTTGCAGCTGCTAAGTCAATAGTTGGGGTAGCTGGTGGTTCAAAGTCATAATTTTGAGTGCTAGTAGCTGCTGAGGTAGTAAGCGTTGCAGTAGCAACGCTATTAGCAGCGTCTGCGGCTACATCTATAGTTATAGAGCCAGTTGCAGGGTTTGTAGCTGGGGTTACTGTTAAACTATAAGTAGTGCCAGAGCCTGTAAAGCTTCCTTTAGTGCCGTTATTTACGCTTATATCAGTAGCGTCAAAACCAGTTACTGCTTCGCTAAAAGTAAAGGTAAAGGTAACATCGCCATCAGTACTATTGATTGTATCCTTGTTCTGGTTGTTAGTAATATTTAATGAGACTTTATCAACTACAGTGATGTTTAATATTTGGTCAGTGCTATTACCAGCGGTATCTGTGGCTATAACAGTAACTCTGTTAGTAGCTGTAGTAGTTGGGGCTGTTTTATAAGTTAGTGCGCCAGTAGTTGAGTCTATATTAAATAAATTAGCGTTAGTGCCACTGATAGCATAAGTTACTGTGTTAGCTGTATTAGTATTACCAGTATCACTAGCGTTTGCTGTGTATACGCTGCTGCTATTAACTGCTACAGTTGCAACTGCCTCGCTAGTAAATATAGGGCCAGTAGTATCAATCGTAATATTAAGTGCGGTGCTAGCTGCGCTGGTATTACCAGCAGTGTCTGTAGCTTTAGCACTTAGGTTGTTTACTCCTTCGTTAAGTGCGCTAGTTAAGGTAATATTATAATCACCGCTAGCATTTGCAATGCCTGTACCTACTTCTATAGCGTCGTTATATATTTTAACTGTAGCGCCTGCTTCAGTTGTGCCGGTTATTGTTGGCTTGGTATTGCTAGTTATATTATCAGTATTATCGCTACCAGTATCGCTTGCAGCTGCTAAGTCAATAGTTGGGGTAGCTGGTGCTGTGGTATCATAAGCCTGAGAGGCAGTGCTATTAGCACTGCCAATACCCACTGTATTTGTAGCAGCATCTGCGTCTACACTTACAGTTATACTGCCTTCTGAGTTTGGAGTTGGGGTTACTGTTAGGCTATAAGTAGTGCCAGAGCCTGTAAGAGTTCCTTTAGTACCACCAGTTACAGTTATGTCGCTGATATCAAAGCCAGTTACTATTTCAGCAAAAGTAAAGGTAAAGGTAACATCGCTATTAGTTGCTGTTGTAGCATTATCAGTAATAGTTAGTACTATTTTATCGGCTACAGTAATAGCTAGTGCTTGATCGGTGCTATTACCAGCGGTGTCTATAGCTGTGATGATAACATTATTAGTAGTAGCAGTAGTTGTAGCAACTTTATAGCTAAGCTCACCAGTAGCTGGGTCTATATTAAATAAGTTAGCATCAGTGCCGCTAATGCTATAAGTAGCACCATTTGTATCAGTTGCAGTAGCTGTGTATATAGTAGCTGTATCTCCTAGTGCTACAGTTGTAGTTGCTGGGCTAGTAAATGTAGGTTTAGTGGTATCAATGTTAATAGCGCTAAGTGTACTAATTGATATATTACCAGCAATATCTATTTGCTTGACTTGTATTTGATTAGCTGTGTAATTAGTATTATTATTTAAACTAAATGAAGTAGCTGTACCGTTCGTCCAAGTTGAGCCGCTATCAGTAGAATATTGCCATGCTGCTCCAATTTCTATATTATCTATATTTACTAGGTTATCGTTACTAATACCATCGTTAGCATTAATGCCTGTATCGCTATTAAGAGCAATAGTTGGGGCGTCTGGTGCTGTAGTATCTAAAGTAAAATTAATAGTCTGTGTATTTGATATATTACCAGCGATGTCTGTTTGCCTTGTTTCTAGTGCATAACTACCATCTGTAGTAGGAGCTACATAAGATGTTGACCAGTCGCTAAATATGCCATTATCTTTTTTAATTCTATATTGTATGCTAATATTTGTATCTGTATTAGTAAATGGAGTCATACTAGCATCAGTTGTAACCCTATCAGTACTATTTACACCTGTATCATTTACAAGTGCAATATTTGTTGCAGTATCTGGTATGCCAACTGTATCAATAGTTATAGCTCCAAGTTTTGCAATATCTGATGTATTTTTGGCTGCATCTGTTTGTTTGACTTGTATTTGCTCAAGATTATAATTACCATCATCTAAAGAAAATGAGTTACCACTACCTATATTCCAAGTAGCGCCGCCATCAGTAGAATATTCCCACACTGCGTCTGTTTCAAAGTTATCAATAGTTATAAGGTTATTTTTTGTTATACCATCAGTATCACTTATACCTGTATCTATAATAGGTAATACATTTGGCATATCTGGTGCTTTAGTATCTAAAATAAAATCAATTGCAATAGTATCAGATAGTTTGTCATTTTTTGTGACTTTATTCCTTATTTCTAACGTATAAGGGCCGTCTTCTGTTGGTACTATAGGATCAAGTCCCCAATCATTTATTATAGTAATACCGGTGCCAGAAGTATCTTTTTTAATAATTCTATACTCTTTTTTAATGCCAGGAATGACTGCGTCTGGATTATCATCTACAACAATAGTATTTATCTTATTGTTATTTGGGTTTATATTAGTAATTGTTATTTCTGGTATAGGTATTTTAGCAATAACTTGATCAATAGCACTTTTAACAGGGTCTTGCATCTCATTAGGCAACCTATCATCTACATTGTTTAATAAATCTTGTTTAGTATTATAACTCATCATCTTATCTGTGTCTATTTCAGCGCTTATTTTATTTATCACATCGTTAATATTAGTTTTAGCTGAAGCAGCTGAAAGTGCTGCTAACATTTTGCCATAATGATTAGCGTCAGCAGACATAACTCCATCTTTATCAACTGCTGCTTTTACCTCGTCATGAGTAATATCATTAATATTAAAAGTAGCGTTAACTCTATCTTTAATTGTTTGCATCATTTGCGTATTGATAGCTTCTTTATAAGTTATTTTTGTATTATCTATAGTATCAATACTAATACCAGTTGTTTTAGCAGCAATAGCGGTAATAAGATTAATATTAGCAAAAACCATACCACCTACAGCATTAATTAATGATAATAAACTAGTATCCGCTTCTAAATCTCTAAGTCCAACTGTCTCATCCATATAATCATCATCAGTATTCTCATCAACAATTCTTAGAGTAATCATACCCCTATAGCTACCATAATCTACAGAAAATTTACCATCATCGCTTACATCAATTTTTTTAAAAAACGCTGTTTCTCCTTGTTTATAAGCTAATACCTTAAGTCCATTACCAGCTACAACTGGGCCAAGTACAATAAAGCCTTCTATGATATCTGGTATGATAGTAGCAGCGGCAGCGCTACTACCGCTACCAATTGCATATGCAGCAGCAGCTCCAGCTACACCAACTGCCGTTAGCGTATTAGCACCCAAACCAGATAATATAAATCCATCATCATTATCTTCAGTTGCTGCTATATCTTCTACACTATTTGTAACTTGTTTACTTGTCGCATCTAAGCTTTCTACGCTATAATCATCAATTTGTTTATTTGCTATTATCTCATTTGCATTTTCTATATCATTAGTAGCATCTACAGTGTTTTTATTAATACTTGCATAATCATCAACAACAGCGCTATCAAAGCTTGATTTATCAATTAAAGAATCTTGTACTGTATCAAGATTGGCTACTTCAACATCATCTGTTATATCAAGTAATATACTTTTATCACCATAAGCATAAATAAATTCACTACCATCAGCTAATGGAATTAAATTATCAGCAGTAACATAATAAATTTTTTTTTTACCAACATCATCGTTAAATGTAATTGATGCAGTGCAATTATCATCATTAACATCAGTACAAATAGAAAAATAATCATATACGACTAAAGATGATTTGTTTTCTAGTAAAATTTCTAAATCTAATTTATTTTTCTTAACAACAAAGCTAGAGCTCTTATCATTAATAATAATATCATAATAATTATCATATTTACTATAAATAAATTGTTGTTCGTCAATTGTTTTACTAGTAATTTTTACACTTGTCTTATTCATCTTAGTAGATAAAATTTTTGCTTGTTGTGATGTCATACGCTTAACCTCGTAATAATAATAATAATAATAATAATTATAATTATAATTATAATTATAAATTAAGTAGGATTTTAACATGTTCATTTTAACTAAAGTAACTTTTTTACATATTTATGTTTACATATTTAGCTAATAAAAATTTAATATATAATTATATAAAATGTTAAAATTATTAGCTTTTAATCATATAAATAATATGCAACAAATAATTGAAAATGCTTTTGATGATATCTCAACGCTAACCATAAAGAACGCCCCTAAAGAACTAATAAATGCTGTTAATGATGCAATTAACCTATTAGATAGTGGCAAAGAACGTATTGCAATACAACATAGTATTGGTAATTGGAGTATTAATCAATGGCTTAAAAAAGCAGTGTTATTGTATTTTCGTTTAAACGATAATCATAAAATAACTACTAACGGTTGGGCTAATTTTTATGATAAAGTACCAACAAAATTTTGTTCAATGAGCGATAGTGAAATACAAGCACAAGGAATTAGAATTGTTCCTCCAGCTGTAGCAAGAAAAGGTTCGTTTATTGATAAAGGGGCAATACTTATGCCAAGTTACGTTAATATTGGTGCTTATATTGGTTGCGATACTATGGTAGATACTTGGGCAACAGTTGGCTCTTGTGCGCAAATTGGCAAAAATGTACATCTTTCAGGTGGGGTTGGAATTGGTGGAGTATTAGAGCCATTACAAGCCTCGCCAACTATTATTGAAGATAATTGTTTTATTGGTGCTCGTAGCGAGGTAGTTGAAGGTGTTATCGTAGAAGAAGGATCTGTTATTTCTATGGGAGTTTACATAGGACAAAGTACCAAAATTTATAATAGAGCAACAGGTAGCATAACTTATGGCAGAGTTCCTGCTGGTTCTGTTGTAGTAAGCGGAAATTTACCAGCCAAAGATGGTAGTCATAGTTTATATTGCGCTGTTATTGTCAAACAGGTTGATAGTAAAACTTTAGCTAAAGTTGGCATTAATGAATTACTTCGAGATATTTAATAAATATACATAATCTATTATTTAGATTTTATGTTAACAACTAATCTGTATTTAAAGCATAATTTATATTAATTATTTAAGTTATAAATTAATAATTTCACAATAAAATTAACAAATATAGCCTTTAATAAGTATTTAAAAAATATTACTAATTTAATTATATTGTATTAAAGCAATAAATTTTAATACAACTAGATTTAGTTGCTAAATATTTTTTTATTTAATACATAAGAGAAATATTTTTGTTAAAATTTAACTATTTTTTTTAATTGATATTATCAATATGAGATTTGTAATAATTTTTCTAATATTTTCTTTTCATTACTCTTATGCTAAAAATAGTTTAAATAGTGACAAAACATTTTCAATTCATGCTGGTTCATATTTAAAGCATATCATACCTAGTAGTAATGATTTTACTGAAAAATTTGATAATAAATTTTTTTGATGTAGAGATAAGACTAAATGACGATAATGCAATATTTCAAAAAATAGTTATTGGTACTTTTAAAAATAGTAATAACAATAGGTGTATTTTATTAGGAGTGCAAAAAAATTGGAAGCACCTTACTAAAAGACGTATATGCTTATGCAGGAGAATTTTTCTTTAATGAGTTTAATCACTGCGGTGATACTGGTATTTATAGAGAAATAAAAGACAAAACAAAACTAGGTTTTGCTCCTTATCTGTATCACGGATTAGAATATGATTTAAGCCAACATGTAAGTATTGAAGCAGGATTTATTTTTCCATTAATATTAGTAACTACAATCCAATTTCATTTTTAAATCAACAAGTCAAAACTATTATTATTCATTTTACAACCATTAACAATAATGCTAATTTTATGTTTTCCTGGGTAATATGTTCTAGTTGATATTTTTTTAAATGAGTATTTTTTTTTAACTATTTTTGTATTACTTAAAAGATTTGCCTCTGATATTTTAAAAATTTTTGGCGCTAATTTAGCATTATTTTTAACAAATTCAATTATATATTCAAGTCGTAATTTACCAAGTTTTTTGTTTTTAGTTTTTATTACAAATGAAAACTCTAAATTATGTCCAATATAGGCAAATTTATCTACTTTAAAGTCTTTAATACTGATATTTTTTGGCTCATTAAAACCAAATAAACTTAAAATTTCTTGATTGCCTTGTTTTAATAAAGAACGACAAGCATGTTTTACTAGCCAATTTAAATTAGCATTTTTACCTAACCAGTCTTTAGCAATATTAATCACTATTTGTGGGTTATCTTTAGAAATGTCATTTAAATTATTAGCAACACTACGACGAACATACAAACTATCATCATCTTTTAAATGCGCTAAAATTGGCAAAATAAGGTTTGGATTTTTTTTAAATTCAGGCAATGACATTGCCCAAGATAGGCGTGAACGACAACCCTCAGATGCTAATCTGCGAATATGATGATTATTAGCGTATGCCCATTGTTGCATTTGCTTCATCATTTTATTTTTATCTTTTTTAATAAAAACACGCACTGCAAATTCAGAGCTTGAAAATTTAGTAAAATGCGCTAATGCTTTAATCGATGCTTTATAATTATTAATTCCGTACAACTCAACAAAATCTGGAAAAAACATATATTGAAAACCAGTAAAATTAACTGCTACTTTTGTTAAAATTTTAATTGATTGTTGATAGTCATCTGGTAAAAATTTATATAGAGTTTGTGAAATATGCCTCATTCTGGCTTTTAACTCTAAATTACTCCAACTATCATCAAATATATTTTCAATAAAACCATTGCTATCAAACTGCTGATAATTTTTTGTTATATTATTAGCTAATGAATTTATTAAATTTTCATTATATAAGTTTTTTAATAACTCTGGCACAATACTATAAAAGCAATATTTTTTAAAATTTAGTATTAGGTATTCTATAGTTATCAACTACAAAGTCAATATCTTTATCACCCCTGCCGCTTAAATTAACTAAAATAGTTTTATTTTTATCCATAGTTTTAGCTGCTTTCATTGCATATGCTATAGCGTGGGCAGATTCTAAAGCAGGAATAATGCCTTCTAATTGTGATAATTTATAAAAAGCATCTACCGCCTCAATATCATCACATAAAGCAACTTGTGTTCTGCCAATATCTTTTAAATAAGCTTGTTCTGGTCCAACTGATGGATAATCAATACCTGAACCAATAGAATATACAGGAGCTGGTTCGCCATTTTTATCTTTTAACATTATTGAGTTAAAACCATGCATAATACCTTCGCTACCATAAGTCAAACTTGCTGCATGTTGGCCAAGTTTTGCGCCCTTTCCAAGCGGCTCAACACCAATTAAATTTACTTGTTTATCATCTAAAAAACCAGCAAAAATACCCATTGCATTAGAACCACCACCAACACAAGCTATTATATTATCTGGTAAAGAATTTTCCAACTCATTAAATTGTTCGCGTGCTTCAAAGCCAACAATTGATTGAAAATCTCTTACCATCATTGGAAATGGGTGCGGTCCCACTACAGAACCAATACAGTAAATAGCTGTTTCATATTCTACTACATAAGCATTAAAAGCAGAATCGACTGCTTCTTTTAAAGTTTTAGCTCCAGTAGTTACTGTTATAACTTTAGCACCAAGTATTCTCATCTTTACCACATTGGGATGCTCTTTAATAACATCAACTTCACCCATATGAATCTCACACTCCAAGCCAAAATAAGCTGCAGCAGTAGCAAGAGCAACACCGTGTTGCCCTGCGCCAGTTTCAGCAATTACTTTTTTTTTACCCAAATGTTTAGCTAAAATTACTTCAGCCATACAGTGATTAAGTTTATGTGCTCCAGTATGATTAAGATCTTCGCGTTTTAAATAAATCTTAGCGCCATTACAAAATTTAGTTAGATTTTTAGCGAATGATATTGGTGTAGGACGACCTTGAAAGTGTTTACGTACATATTTTAGTTCCTTGATAAATTCATCTGATTTTTTAATTTTATTATATTTTTTAGTAATCTCAAGCATGGGCTTTTCTAACATTGGCGGTAAAAATGCTCCGCCAAATCTACCAAAAAAACCTTTACTATCTGGTTGAAATTTTAAATAATTATCTTTCATGTTATTCTCCGTTAAATACAATTTAAACAATAATAATTATAACATAGAATTTTTTTACTATTTTTTTTAATAGATAAAAAACAATCAACAACTTCTATGCTGAATATAGATATTTTTTATATCATAAAAAACTAAATAGCATTATTGAATATAAAAAATTATAGTAATTGCTTTTTTTAATTTAATGTAGGCTTAATTCTTACCATAAACTATAAAATGCTCGTTAAGATAAAAATCTAACTCAATAATACAAACAACCTGCTAGCCTTCTTAAAAAAAGATTTTTACAACAAGTGATGATTGCTTTCGTTGCTTATAATTACAACTTAAGCCATTTAAATTTATATATTTTTTTCTTGATATTCACAAATATCAACTAAAAAACACTCACTGCAAAGTGGAACACGAGCTTTACAAATATACCTGCCGTGTAATATCATTAAATGATGTGCTGGAATTTTAAATTCATCAGGGATAAATTTAATTAATTTTTTTTCTACTTCCAACACTGTTTTGCCACTAGCAATAGCAGTACGGTTAGCAACACGATAAATATGCGTATCAACAGCAATAGTTGGTTGCCCAAATGCGGTATTAAGAATTACATTAGCAGTTTTACGACCAACTCCTGGTAATGCCTCTAATTCTTTACGGGTTTTTGGTACTTCGCCATTATATTTTTCTAATAAAATATTGCAAGTTTGAATAATATGCTTAGCTTTAGAGTTAAATAAACCAATGCTTTTAATGATATCGCGTAACTCATCTTCTCCTAATGTTATAATTTGCTCAGGGGTGCATGCAGTAGGAAATAATTTATCAGTTACGGCATTAACACTTTTATCAGTTGCTTGTGCTGATAAAGTAACAGCTACTAACAACTCAAAAGGGTTAGAGTGATTAAGCTCTGTCGTTGGATTTGGATTATGTTTTAATAATCGAGAAAATATTTCATGTCTAATTTCAGAATTCATTGTTTATTTAACGCCAAAAAAGAATGATGTATTATACCGTATTTTTTTATATTAAATTTTCTATATATAAATTTAACTCATCTAATATTTTGATTTTTTCTGGAAAACTTTGTTTTAAGTTTTTTATTTCTTTATCAAAATCAGCAATTGATAAGTAACCATACTCTCCTGATTGTATTCTTTTGCCAATTTCATCATCATAATAATTTTTCTCTTTATCACTTAAATATTCCAAATAATTTCTAGCTTTAAAATGTATCCATAATTTATCTAAGCTTTTATCTTTAAATTTAGGTTGATAATTCTGTATATTATCTATTGTTAAATTAATAATCTTATTAGCACAAATTCTATCATACTTGCTTAAAAAACCAGCGTATAACATTTGTTCTGCATCATTATTTTTAACAAAATTATTGGTAAAAATTTGGGTTATTTTGTCAGTAATTTTTTCTCTATTAGTTTGTAAAAATTTTAAATGTTTATTGGTTTTATCCATATCAATCTGTAAATGTTTAACAATTTTTTCATCTTGTAAAAAACTATCTGTAACAAACATTGGTGATTTATTAAAATGCAATTCTTTAATTTGTAATCTATTGGTTCCTGTTGGTAAATTTTCTGTTTTAGTAAATATTAATTTTTGCAACTCTACTGTAGTTAAGTCTAATAAAATACTTGGATCTTGATCTAAATTAAAAATAATAGCACTATTGCCAAGAGCAGAATACTGAGTAGCAACACATCTGCGTGTATTGGCTAATTTATTAGCATACATGCCAGAAGTATGTAATATTGGCTCAAAAAATTTAATATTATTTTTCACATATGCTTTATTGCGCATTTGCAATGCATAAGCAAATAACTTAGGCTGGGTTTGTTTTATTTTTTTAGCAATAGCAATAGTAGCATATACATCAGCCAAAGCATCATGTGCATCTGTATGTTTTATACCATTAGCAATAGTTAATTTATCTAATTTAAAAGATGGCACCCCATCAGTTAATACCCATTTTAAACTACTATCTTTTTTAAGCGCATAACACATTCTAACAACATCGATAATATCCCATCTAGAATTATTATTTTTATAACTCCAACTATAAGGGTCAAAAAAATTTCTAAATAAGGTATAACGAGTAAATTCATCATCAAAACGAATATTATTATAACCAACAATACAAGTATCAGCACCAGAAAATTCAGTATTTATGGTTTTGATAAATTCAAACTCACTTATGCCTTTTTTTGCACATAATTGCGGAGTAATACTAGTAATTAATACTGAAGTTGGCGACGGTAAACAGTCTTTTGGTGGCTTGCAATATATTTTTTTTGCTGTATTTGGAATTATATTTAACTGAGTATCGGTACGTACACCAGCAAATTGCGCAATGCGTGATGTTGATGGCTTTAAACCAAAAGTCTCATAATCATACCAATAAAAACTATTCACCGCAAATTTTGTGCTAATTTTAACGATGGCTCTATATTATTCATAGTATAAAAATGAAAATCATCTACACCATGATGTTTGAGATTTAAACAAAGTTTATTAACTATATCAAAACCAAAATCTTTAATGGATTGTGTATCATTTTTTTCTGCATAGTATTGCAATTTTTTACTAATAAAACTTGGGATTTGAGCGTCACACATTTTAGCAAAATTCATCAAATTATTATAATTAATAATAGGCATAATTCCAGGAATAATAGGTATAGTTACTCCTTTATCATAAACTTCATCACGAAAATATAAAAAAGCATCAATATTATAAAAATATTGGCTAATAGCATAATTAGCGCCAGCTGCTACTTTATTAACAAAATGTGTTATACCATCTGCATAATTTTTTGCTTGCGGGTGGGTTTCTGGGTATGCTGCTACAATTACCTCAAAATTAAAGTTTTCTCTGATGAATTCTACTAATTGTTGAGCATAGCTAAAATCACCTATATCACGCATACCAGAAGGAATATCGCCTCTAATAGCTACAATTTTTTTAATCCCCATTTTTTTATATTTAAACAATAAAGCTAAAATATCATCTTTTTTACTGCCTATACAAGATATATGTGGTACTGCTTCTACACTACTTTGATTAATCTCATCTATAGCGCTTATAGTAAAATCTGTAGTAGAGCCACCAGCACCAAAAGTAACTGAATAATACTCTGGCTTTATATTAGCTAAGGTTTTATGTGTTTTGCTAAATTTAGTTTTTGCTATAGTTGTGCGTGGAGGAAAAAACTCAAAACTTATATTCATAATTAAATTTTAAAAATTGTATAATTATACACTTAACTTATATCTAACAAAATATGACAAAAATATATTATTTCTTAATGGCATTTTTTTTAATAATATTAGATCAGCTTACTAAAATATTAATTACTAATAATTTAACTTTAGGGGAAACAATAGTTGTAAATAATTTTTTTAATATAACCTACGTACATAATTACGGCGCTGCTTTTAGTTTATTTGCTAATTATAGTTTTTCACGTTACTTATTGCCAATTATATCTATAATTGCTGTTATTGGTATTAGTTTTATTATTGTTAAAACAAAAAAAAGCAATATCTTACGCTTATCAGCACTTACTCTAATATTAGCTGGTGCATTTGGTAATTTAATTGATAGATCTCTTAATGGCTTTGTAGTTGATTTTATTAGTTTGCATTATAAAATGTATTATTTTGCAGTATTTAATTTAGCAGATAGCATGATATCAATTGCTGTGATATTATGGTTATTTAGTAAAAATGACTGATTTTTTAATCATTGGTGCAGGTATTATTGGCATGATGAATGCTAGGGAGTTAGTCAAAGAAGGTGCTAGTGTAATATTAGTTGATAAAAATAATTGCGGCAAAGGCGCTTCATGGGCTGGTGGTGGTATTATAGCTCCATTATATCCATGGAAATATTCTAAAATTATTAATGAGTTAAGTTTTAAATCACAACAAATGTATCAACAAATTTGTGCTGAATTATTCAATACTACAGGCATTGATGTAGAATATATTAAATCTAATATGTTAATGTTAGATGAGTTTGATAGTGATATAGCGCAAAAATGGCTAAAAAAATATCAAATAAAATACCAAACAACTAAACAAGGGGCATTATTTAACGTAGCCCAAGTGCGTAATCCAAGAATTCTACAAGCACTTAAAAAAGATTTACAAATAAGTGGGGTTAAAATAATTGAAAATAAAAAAATTAAACAATTAGTGGTAAAAAACAATAAGGTTTTAGGCGCTGATGATTTAATAGCAAGAAATACTATTATATGTGCTGGTCCATATGTTAATGACTTAATAATTAGTGATATTTTTCCTGTTAAGGGAGAAATAATTGTTATTTTTGATGCTAGTAAAAGCATACAAAATATTATTTTAAAAAATAGTAATTACATAGTACCTCGTAAGGATGGCACTATTTTAGTAGGCACTACTTATGAAAATGTTGGTTTTGATACTACATTAAATACTGCTGTTAAAATTAATTTATTTACTTTTGCAACTAGTATTTTTCCTCATTTGAAAAAATGTCAAATTATTCATCATTGGTGTGGTTTTAGGCCAGGTAGAAAAATTAATGAACCGATTATTGCTAAAGATGATAAATATGAAAATTTATTTATTAATGGCGGACATTTTGGTAACGGGCTTAATACTGCTCCACAAAATGCTAAAAAAATGCTAACTATATTAAAGGAGAATAAATGTTAACTAAAAGAATAATTCCTTGTTTAGATGTTGAAAATGGTAGAGTAGTAAAAGGAGTAAAATTTGTAGAAATTAAAGATGCAGGAGACCCAGTACTTATTGCTAAAAAATATAGTGACGACGGTGCTGATGAGATAATATTTTTAGATATAACTGCTACACATGAAAACAGAAAAACTACTATAAATATGGTGCGTGCTATTGCTGGAGAAGTGTTTGTACCTCTTACTGTAGGTGGTGGCATAAAATCTGCTGTTGATGTTAAAAATATGTTAGCCGCAGGAGCTGATAAAGTAGCAGTAAATTCTGCTGCTATAAATAACCCAGATTTAATATTTAAATTAGCTAAAACATTTGGTTCACAGTGCATAGTTTTGGCAGTTGATGCTAAAAAAATATCACATAATAAATGGCATATATTTACTCATGGTGGTAGAAAAGCCACTAATATTGATGTAATTGATTGGGTAAAAAAAATGACTGTAAAAGGTGCTGGAGAAATTCTACTTACCTCTATGGACAAAGATGGTACTAAAGATGGTTTTGATTTAGAGCTAACAAAAGCCGTTAGTAAAGCAACTAAAGTACCTGTTATTGCCTCAGGCGGAGTTGGTAATCTAAAACATTTAATAGATGGTATTATATTAGGCGAGGCTGATGCCGTATTAGCTGCAAGTATTTTTCATTTTAACGAATATTCTATTACAGCTGCAAAAAAAAATATGCAAAAAGCTGGTATAAAAGTAAGGTTATAGTACAAAAACTCATATAAAGAAAATTAATTACACTATAATCATGCTTTTACTTACTAGGTTATAAATGACAAGAATTATTATTATTGGTGCTGGTTTTGCTGGTCTTAGTGCTATTAAAACTATTCGAAAACTTAGCAAAACAACTAAAATAACTCTTATATCACCTAAAGCAGAATTTATTTATTTGCCCAGCCTTATCTGGATTCCATCTGGTTTAGCCAAGGAAAAAGATATAAGAATTCCTCTTAATATTTTTTTAAAACGTATGGATGTTTTACATATCGGCGACGAGGTAATAGGGTTTCAAGACGATGGTAGAACTGTTGTTACCAAAAGAAATAGCTATCAAAATGATGCTGTTATTATATGTTCTGGTGGTAAATTTATTAAAAACTTACCAGGTATAGAGCACACCATCACCCCATGCGAAGGTTTATCTGCTGCTAATAAAATTAAAGAAAAATTAAAGAAGCTAACAAGTGGTAATATAGCAATTGGTTTTTCTGGTAATCCAAAAGAGCCGTCTGCTATGCGTGGCGGGCCAATGTTTGAATTTTTATTTGCTATTGATACTCAGTTAAAACAAGAAAAAAGACGCGATAAATTTAATTTAATATTTTTTACTCCAGCAGAAAAACCAGGAGCAAGATTAGGCGATAAAGCAGTTGCAGGACTATTAAATGAAATGAAAAAACGAAATATTAAAACACATTTAGGTCATAAAATAATATCTTTTAGTGAAAATAAAGTTATTACTGCAGACGGAGAAATAACTGCTGATATGATTTTATTTATGCCTGGTATGACCGGTAATGACTGGTTTAAAAACAGTAATCTAGAACTTAGCGATGGTGGTCTTATTGTAGCTGATAAATTCTGTCAAACTTCTGCTAAAAATGTATTTGTAGCTGGTGACGCCGGCTCGTTTCCTGGACCAGATTGGATGCCAAAACAAGCACATATGGCAGATTTACAATCAATAGCTGCAAGCAAAAATGCTTATAATTTATTAAATAATAAAGCAGCTAGTCATTCCTTTAAAGTAGAGCTTATTTGCATTATAGATTCTTTAAATAAAGGTATTTTGGTTAAACGTACAGAAAAAACACAACAAATTTTACCAAATTGTAGAATTTTTCATTTATTAAAAAAACTTTTTGCTTGGTGGTATTTACGCAACTATCGTTAATACTAATAAAAAAATTAAAATAATATTTAAAAATATAATCTTTTATTTATAAATACTAATAATAATTAATAATCAAGATAATATGCATCTTAAGCTACTTTTTAACTACCAAATAATAAATAAATTAAGTATAATACTATATTATATAAATGATTAGTCTATTATTTGTCTTGATTTTTAATTATTAAAATGCTAAATATTATCCGAAATAAAGTTAGTTTTTTACTAACTAAACTTAAACAAATAAGATTATCTTATATTACATTTACTATAATTTTTACTACTATATCGTATTTTATTTTTAATATTTTAATTTTAGATAAATTTACCAAATGGTTTCTTATTGGCAATAATATTGATTATATTGGCTTAATAGCATTTTTTCTTATCGGTCTGCTACTTGTTATAACGGTTTTTATACTACTAGCGCACAAATGGACGCTTAAATTACTGGCTATTATCTTTACCATATTTAATGCATCTTCTACTTATTTTATTGCTACATATAATGTAGCAATAGATAAAACTATGATAGAAAATATTCTACATACTGATTTTTCAGAATCATTAGGATTATTAACAACTCATATGTTGCCTTATTTGTTATTAATTTCTATTATCTCTTTTGTGGTTATTTTTATCAAAATTGATTTTGGACATAGTTTTAAATATATATTTAAATCTTTATTAGTTGCCTTTATATCTTTTGGGTGTGCTGTAATATTGCTTTATTGGCAGTTCACTAGCATACACAGAGCAGCTAATCAATCATCAAAATACATTTTTTATCAGCTCGTGCCTGTAAATTATATGAGTGAAATTATAGGAATAATACAAAATAATATATCTCCGTATTTTAATTCTGATGTAAAACATACTAAAATTATAGCAAAACAAAAAGATAACAATAATCTAGTAGTAGTTCTCGCTATAGGAGAAAGCTCTAGACAAAAAAATTTTAGTATTTATGGATACAATAGAAAAATTACTAATCCTCTATTATTAAAACAAAAAAATCTCCATATCTTAAATGGCATAGCTCGCTTTAGCTCAACTATATACGCCTTACCAGAGATATTAGAAAAAGATGATATAAAACTAACTTCTATTACCAAAAAAGTAGGTATTAAGACATTTTGTTATGTAAATTATACTCTTTATGATAATTGCAAAGATGTGGGGGAAATAAATGTAGAAGATACAAAATGTACTCATGGTGATAGCTGTTATGATGAGGATGTGATTCCTCTTTTATCTAAAAACCTATCATCATATAAATCTGGCAAAAGATTTATTGTACTACATATGGGTGGAGGTAGTCATGGGCCTTCTTATAAAAACAGACACCCAAAAGAGTTTCAAAGATTTAATCCTCAGTGTCTTGAAGCAGATATATTTAATAATTGTAGCAAAGAAGAGCTATACAATTCATACGATAATACGATACTCTATGTAGATTATGTTGTAGATAAAACGATAAAAACATTAGATGATTCTGGTGTGCCTTATATTTTTATATATCTCTCGGATCACGGCGAATCGCTAATGGAAAATGGCAATATATTTCATGGCATGCCTCCTGGTATATCGCTACCAGCTGAGCAAGCTCATGTCCCTTTAATTATAAAATCTTCAATACCTATACATATAAAAAAATTTACTAAATATTATCAACAAGATATATTTAGTACAATATTAGATTTATTATCAATAAAAATTGATATTCTTAATGAGAATAGAGTTTTTATAAAAAACCTAATATCAAAGAAAAAAAAATAAGAGCTGTTTACTATATTTTAAACAAAATAATTCTAATATAGATTATTCATTAATTTTTGGATAATTTTCTACAAAAATATCAAAACTTTTGTCCATAGCCTTAACACTAGGTCTAATCATTGGCAAATGACCGTAATACCACGCAAACTGCTTTCTAGCCTCATATTCTGTTTTATTTTTCAAACCATATAAATATATTGCTGATACTAAAGATGTTCTATCTGCTCCTCCCATACAATGAATTAATATTGGTTTTTTACTATTTTTTAACAACTGCAATATAGCTGATGTATCTTTATAATTATAAACCTTAGAGCTCCACATATCATAGTTTATAAGTTTAGCGTCTAATTTATTCGTAATATTACGTTCTACAGCATACCAATTATCATTGCTATATCCGCGTAGATTTAACACTGTTTTAATTTTAAATTTTTTAATATAATAAGCTAAATTATACTCATTTAAAAACCCACTTCTATAGGCATCATTATCAATTTTATGAAAATTACCATCTATATTTATGATATAATAAATTACTATACCAACAATTAAAATAATACTTACTATAAAGAGTAATATTCGTTTTATCATTTTTATCCTATTTTGATTTTATTATAAAATCCTATTATAAAAAAATACACTTAAATCATAATATATAATATTTACATTTTTTACTTAATAATTTAAATTAAGTAATTTAAGATTATATCATAAATATTATTTGTATTTATTGCTGAACCTAAATTAACTGCTTATTAGTATAAATTAGCATCTAATGTAATTAAATTAACACTATAGAGTCAATAGTAGTAGAAGCTGTTATTCCATTTTAACTCAATGCGTAAAAAATTAAAAAACATAATAGGAAAAATCAATTAGCTATAAATTTCTTAATAAAGCTATTGATGTTAATATTAAGACTGGTTTGTTTAAAAAAACTGAAAAAAATATACTAATTTAGTTTTAAATTATCTAACTTTGTTAAAATATCACGGCTTACAGCATTAATACCTTTAGTACCATCTATAACAATATATTGGTTATTATTATAAAACTTAATAAGCGGGGCTGTTTGCTGATGATAAACCTTAAGCCTTGCTTTAATAGTATCTTCATTATCATCACTCCTACAAATTAATTTTTCCTGTGTAATATCATCAATACCAGTAATTTTTGATGGATTAAATTTCTTATGATAAATACGCCCACTACCTGTATGAGTTAATCTACCTGATATTCTCTCAATAATATCTTTGTCAGGAACTATAATTTCAATTACTAAATCAATACTAATATTATGTTGTAACAATGCTTGTGCTTGCTCTATAGTACGAGGAAAGCCATCAAATAAAAAACCATTTTTACAATCATCGTTATTAATTCTATTTTTAACCAAAGCAATTATAATATCATCTGCTACTAATTTGCCTTGTTGCATGGTTTCTTGTGCTATAAGACCTAATTTATCTTTATTAGTAATAGCATTTCTTAACATATCACCAGTTGAAATTTGTACAATATTAAATTTACTACAAATAACCTTAGCCTGCGTACCTTTACCTGCACCAGGAGGGCCTAATAAAATTACTTTCATTAATTATTTATAATAAGATAACATTTTTTCTACTTCATTTTTAGAGCCTAAAATTACTGGCACTCTTTGGTGAATACTTTTTGGTTGAATTTCTAAGATACGCTCATAACCAGTAACGCTTAAACCACCAGCTTGCTCAATAATAAAACTAATAGGATTGGCTTCATACATAAGTCTTAATTTACCACCTACATCTTTATTTCTATCATCAACAGGATACATAAAAATACCGCCACGAATTATAATACGATAAACCTCAGCAACCATTGATGCTACCCAGCGCATATTATATCTTTTACCTAAAACCCCAGTTTCACCTTTTAAACAATCAGCTATATAACGCTGTACAGGTGGCTCCCAAAACCTTTGATTAGACATATTAATAGCAAATTCTTGCGTATTTGTTGGAATTTTGACATTATCAGCAGTTAAAATATATTCGCCTACAGATCTGTCTAATGCAAATAAAGCCACACCACTACCTGTTGTAAGCACTAAGGTAGTATATTGACCATAAACTACAAAACCACTACATAATTGTTTAGTGCCATTTTGCGATAAATAATCATTTAATTCTGGTTTATTATTGCCTTGAGGGTTTTTAATAATAGAAAATATAGTACCAACTGAGATATTAACATCAACATTAGACGAACCGTCTAAGGGATCAAAAAATATAAGATATTTGCCTCTATCGTATTCATTAGGAATAGCAATTGGATCATCAACTTCCTCAGAACCCATGCCAGCTAAAAGACCTGTAGTTTTTAAATGATTAAATTTTATATCATGAGTAATAATATCTAACTTTTTTTGCTCTTCATCTTGAATATTAATACTACCAGCTAAGCCAAGCACACCATCTAATACTGCCTTGTTTATAGTATGTGAAATAGTTTTAGTTGCTGATGCTACTTCATTAATTAATTCTAACAGGTCATGTTCAAGGTTTTTACCTTTTAAAAATTGTCTTAGATTTATATTTTCTTTCATAATATATTTTATTTAAATAATTTTTGCATTCAACTTACCGTTGGTGTAATTGTTGCTCATTTTTTCTAGTGAAATAACTTTAATCTTACTAGCCTGTCCAGCACTACCAAACGACTCAAACCTTGCTGCACAAATATCACTCATAGCATTAGTTGCCTCTTTTAAAAATTTACGCGGATCAAAATTAGCTGTATTTTCAGCTAAAAATTTACGCACAGCACCAGTTGATGCCATTCTTAAATCAGTATCAATATTTACCTTGCGCACTCCATGTTTAATTCCCTCAGTAATTTCAGCCACAGGAACCCCATAAGTTTGCCCCATATCACCACCATAATTATTAATAATAGCCAGCCATTCTTGTGGTACACTTGATGAGCCATGCATTACCAAATGAGTATTTGGAATTCTTTGATGTATCTCTTTGATTCTATCAATTCTTAAAACATCTCCTGTTGGCTCTTTAGTAAATTTATATGCTCCATGACTAGTACCAATTGCAATTGCTAAAGCATCAACATTAGTAGCTTTAACAAAATCAGCTGCTTCTTCAACTGAGGTAAGCAGTAAATCTAAATCTAGTTTGCCCTCAGCACCATGTCCATCTTCTTCGCCCATTTCACCCGTTTCTAAAGAACCTAAACAACCAAGCTCTCCTTCTACAGAAACCCCGCAAGCGTGCGCTATATTTACTACTGTTTTAGTTACATTTACATTATAATCAAATGATGCTGGAGTTTTCATATCAGCCTCTAAAGAGCCATCCATCATTACTGATGAAAATCCAGACTGGATAGAACGTATACAAACAGCAGGCTCACTACCATGGTCCTGATGCATAACAACTGGAATATGAGGATACATTTCAATAGCAGCGGATATCAAATGGCGTAAAAATGGCTCACCAGCATAATTTCTTGCACCAGCTGATCCCTGCATAATAACAGGACTACCAGTTTTATCGGCAGCAATCATAATAGCATGTACTTGCTCCATATTATTTACATTAAATGCTGGCATACCATAACTATTTTCTGCTGCATGGTCTAATAATTGTCTCATTGAAATAAGCATAATTTTCTCCTTTTTTTTAATTAATAACTAACTTGTCCTACCTTAATAATTTTCATTAAATTTGTACCACCTGTTGTACCCTTATAATTACCTTTAGTAATAAGAGCTAAATCATCATTTTTAACATAACCAATTTTTAATAATAAATTTACAACATCTTTATTAACTTTATCCCAGTCTCCTGTTAATTTAAAAAAATAAGGATGTACACCTCTATATAAAGTTACCTTTTGTAGAGTTTTTATATTATCAGACATAGCAAAAATCGGTACTTTAGAGCTGATTCTTGACATCCATAATGTTGTGCTACCACTTTGTGTTAAAGCAGTAATTACTTTGATTTTTAAATGATTAGCAGCATACATAGCAGACATTGCTATCGCTTCATCAATCGCATTAAATTTTTCATTAATACGATGTTTTGAGTTTTTAACAGTTGGGTTTTTTTCAGTTTCAAAACAAACATCGTGCATTATTTTTACTGCATTTTCTGGAAAATTACCTGCTGCAGTTTCTGCTGATAACATTACTGCATCAGTGCCGTCTAATACTGCGTTTGCTACATCAAATACCTCAGCACGTGTTGGTACTGGATTTTCTATCATTGATTCAAGCATTTGTGTAGCTGTTATGACTACTTTATTATGCACTCGTGCTAATTTAATTAATCTTTTTTGCGCTGCTGGCAATAATGGATCACCTATCTCAACTCCCAAATCACCTCTAGCAACCATAATTCCTGCTGACTCTTGTATTATATCTATAATAACATCTTCTACTAAGGCCTCAGCTCTTTCTATTTTGGCAATAATTCCAGCAGTAGAGCCAGCCTCTTTTAATAACTTTTTTGCATAACGAATATCATTGCCACTTACAGGAAATGATAAAGCAACATAATCAGCATCTGCCTTAGCTGCAATTAAAATATCTACCTTATCTTTTGCTGTTAAAGCATCTGCTGATAAACCACCGCCACGTAAATTAATGCCTTTATGATCTGATAATACACCACCTTGTTGTACTATGGTTATAATTTTATTACAATCAATTTTACTAACTTTAAGTACCACTTTACCGTCATCAAGCAATAAAACATCGTTTGGTTTTACCTCTTGTGGCAGAGCTTTATAATCAATGCCAACTTCTTGTTGATTGCCTTTTGTTGATGCTAAATCAGCATTAAGAGTAAAATTATCGCCAACATTTAAACTTATTTTTTGGTTATCTATAAATGATGCTATACGAATTTTAGGTCCCTGCAAATCCATTAAAATACCTATAGGAATATTAGTTTTTTTGCTATAATTTCTAACTCGCTGAACTCTATTTAAATGCTCTTTATCGTTACCATGTGAAAAATTAATGCGAACAACATTAACACCAGCAGCTAAAACTTTTTCTAATATATCGCCTTTATCTGTTGCAGGGCCTAATGTAGCAACAATTTTTGTTCTTCTCATCAATTACCTTCTTGTGCTCTTTGTTTTAGAATTTCTACAGCTGGCAAAGGCTTTCCTTCTAAAAATTCTAAAAATGCACCACCACCGGTTGAAATATAAGAAATTTTATCGGCAATATTATATTTATCAACTGCTGCTAAAGTATCGCCGCCACCTGCAATAGAAAATGCAGGGCTATTAGCAATAGCAATAGATAAATCTTTAGTGCCATTGCCAAACTGATCAAATTCAAATACACCAACTGGACCATTCCAAACTATTGTGCCTGCGCTTTCCATAATTTTAGCCAGCTCTTCTGCAGAATTTGGCCCTATATCAAAAATCATATCATCGTCTGCCACTACATCAGTATTTTTTATTTCTGCCGCTGCATTTTCACTAAATTCTTTACCACAAACTACATCAGCTGGTACCGGAATATCACAAGTTTCCATTAATTTTTTAGCTGTAGGAATTAAATCATGCTCGTATAAAGATTTACCAACATTATATCCTTGAGCAGCAATAAAAGTATTAGCTATACCACCACCTACTACTAACTTATCTACTATCTTAGATAAGCTTTCAAGTACAGTTAATTTAGTAGATACTTTAGAGCCACCAACTATAGCAACCATTGGACGCTTAGGATTATCAAGCGCTTCAGCTAAAGCTTTTAATTCTCCTGATAATAAAGGACCGCTACATGCAATTTTAGCGTATTTAGCAATACCATGCGTTGATGCTTGGGCTCTATGTGCCGTACCAAATGCATCCATCACAAAAACATCACAAAGATTCGCCATTTTTTTTGCTAAATCATCATCGTTGACTTTTTCGCCAATATTAAAACGCACATTCTCACACAAAATTATTTCACCACTATTAATTTCAATACCATCAAGCCAATCTTTTTCTAATTTTACTTTTTTACCTAATAACTCGCTTAATTTTTCTGCTACTGGTTTTAAAGAAAATTCTTCGCTATATTTGCCTTCTGTCGGACGCCCAAGATGAGACATCAACATAATAGCAGCGCCTTTTTCAAGTGCTAATTTAATTGTAGGAATTGAAGATCTAATTCTTTTATCGCTAGTAACAATACCATTTTTAATTGGCACATTTAAATCTTGACGAATTAAAACTCTTTTATTAGCTACTGTTAAATCTTTAAAATTAATAACTTCCATATTATTTACTAACAAATTCAACTAAACGCAACATATTACAAGTATAACCATATTCATTATCATACCAAGATACTAATTTTACAAATGAGTCATCTAAAGCAATACCAGCGCCTGCATCAAAAATTGATGAAAAACCAATGCCGCGAAAATCACTGGAAACTACGCTGTCTTCTGTGTAAGAAAGCGTTGCACTCATATCGCCACTACTAGCAGCTTCTTTCATTTTAAAACATATTTCATCGTAACTTGTGCCTTTATTTAACTCTACAGTTAAATCAACAACTGATACATCAACTGATGGAATACGAAATGCCATTCCAGTTAATTTACCACTTAACTCAGGCAATACTCTACCAACAGCTTTAGCAGCACCAGTTGATGATGGAATAATATTTTCAAACACACTACGACCACCTCTCCAGTCTTTTAAACTTGGGCTATCAACTGTTTTTTGGGTTGCAGTAGCAGCATGAACAGTAGTCATTAAACCTCTTTTAATGCCCCAATTATCATTTACAACTTTAGCGATTGGCGCTAAACAATTAGTGGTACAAGAAGCAGCAGAAACAATTGCTTCTCCGTTATATTTATTATGATTAACTCCATACACAAACATTGGTGTATCATCTTTAGATGGTGCTGATTGTACAACTTTTTTAGCACCAGCATCAATATGCGCCTTACACGATTCAGTAGTTAAGAAAAATCCAGTACAATCAATTATTAATTCTGCACCAACCTCGTCCCATTTTAAATTAGCAGGGCTTCTTTCAGCACTTAAACGAATTTTTTTACCATCAACAATAAAATTATTACCGTCAACTACTACATTGCCACCAAAACGACCATGTGCAGTATCATATTTAAGCATATATGCTAAATAATCATTATCAAGTAAATCATTAATGCCAACTACTTCTAATGTTGGAAAATCTTTAGCTATGGCACGAAATACCATTCTACCAATACGACCAAAACCATTTATCCCTACTTTAATTGTCATTTTATCTCCTCTTTTATTAACTGATTATTTTTTTTGCAGTAGCTACAACATTATCAACTGTAAAGCCAAATTCTTTAAATAACTCTTCTGCTGGCGCACTCTCACCAAAAGTTGTCATACAAACAATACCACCATCTAAACCAACATATTTATACCAGCCATCGCCAACACCAGCTTCAATTGCTACTCTTTTAACGCCTGGTATTAAAACTGCGTCTTTATATTCTTGTGTTTGTTCGTCAAAAGCATTAGTACAAGGCATTGAAACCACGCGAACATTTTCACTCATTATCTTAGCCGCTTCAACAGCTAAGGATATTTCTGAGCCAGTAGCAATCAAAATAATATCTGCAGTACCATTACAATCTTTAAGTACATAACCGCCTTTTTCAATATCTTTAATTTGCTGTTTAGTTCTTGTCATTGGTGTTAAACTTTGTCTTGAAAATACTAAAGCAGTTGGTGCTTTATCTCTTAAAATTGCAATCTTCCAAGCAACTGCACTTTCAATTGCATCACAAGCACGCCAACTATGAAAACCAGGAATCATGCGTATAGTTGCCATTTGTTCAACTGGTTGATGTGTAGGTCCATCTTCACCCAAACCAATAGAATCATGTGTATAAACATAAATTGTACCAATTTTCATTAATGCTGACATTCTAAGAGCATTACGCATAAACTCCATAAACATAAAAAATGTTGCACCATAAATTTTAAAACCACCATGCAAAACCATACCATTCATCATATGCGCCATGCCAAATTCTCTAACACCCCAAGAAATATAATTACCATTAGCATTTTTTGCATTAACCTTAACAGTACCTGACCAATTAGTTAAATTTGAACCTGTTAAATCAGCTGAACCACCAAATAACTCTGGTAAAAGAGGGCCTATAGCTTCAATAGCATTTTGTGATGCTTTACGAGATGCAATGTTTGGCATTTCTTCTTGTGTTTTAGCGATATAGTTATCCATTTCAGCACTAAAATTAGTTGGTAATTCACCCGCCATACGGCGTGTAAATTCAGCTGCTTCTAAAGGAAATTCTGCTTTATAAGCAGCAAATTTATCATTCCAAGTTTTTTCGTCTTTAGCGCCTTGCTCTATATGACTCCAAGCCTTATAAATATCAGCTGGAATCTCAAATGGTGCATAATCCCAGCCTAACTCCTTGCGAACTAATGCAATTTCTTTATCACCAAGCGGAGCACCATGACAATTATGCGAGCCGCATAAGTTTGGTGAGCCAAAACCAATAATTGTTTTAGTGCAAATTAATGTTGGTTTAGTTGTTTGTGTTTTGGCTATTATAATTGCATCGTTTACTGCTTTAGTATTATGGCCATCAACCCCACGGATAACATTCCAGCCATAAGATTCAAAACGAGATGCCACATCTTTTTCCATCCAATCAGAAATATGACCATCAATAGATATATCATTATCATCCCAAAAAGCAATTAATTTATTTAATCCTAATGTTCCAGCCATTGCACATGATTCATGCGACAAACCTTCCATTAAGCAGCCATCTCCCATAAATACATAAGTATTATGATCAACAATAGTGTGGTTTTTTTTATTAAATTGTGCAGCTAAAGTACGCTCTGCGATAGCCATGCCAACAGCGTTGGTAATACCCTGACCAAGTGGTCCTGTAGTAGTTTCAATGCCATCTGCATAACCATATTCTGGGTGCCCTGCTGTTTTAGCGTGCAACTGCCTAAAATTTTTAATATCATCAATACTTAAATTAAAACCAGTTAAATGTAGTAATGAATAAATAAGCATAGAACCATGCCCGTTAGACAATACAAACCTATCTCTATCAGCCCATTTAGCATTTTTTGGATTATATTTTAAATGACTATTCCATAATACCTCGGCTATATCAGCCATACCCATCGGCGCTCCTGGATGACCAGAAGATGCTTTTTGCACGGCGTCCATACTAAGCACCCTAATGGCGTTGGCAAGTTCTCTATTATTAGGCATAATTTATATCCTTTTTTTACTAACAAAAACTATGTATTTTACTATTAAGCACCAATTTAATCAACTTCAAATTTTATTTTTACTTGTAAACAACTGATAATAAAAAAATTTATCATTAAAAATAATTTAATGGAAATAAACTACTAATAACCTAATATCATAACTCATCTATAATGTGTAATTAAATATTTTACTAATTAAATTCATTGTATGAGATAACAACAACATAAATATAAAACTCCTTAAAATAATATACCTAAATAAAAAAAATATAAATATAGTAAATAAGTTAATTAAAAAATTGCTACCAAATATTCTAAAACTACATTACTAATAACTCAATATTTAATTACAGCAAATACAAAAAATTACCTCGTTAAATAAGTAAACACTATTAAGCGAAGATTTAATTTAAAAGCTTATCTACATTTGCTATAGTGCATATGATTGCAATTAAAATAACTAGCTTATTTTTTAAAATACTTAAATAAATAACATTGTACTTTTAAAAAGTTATAAAAAAAGCCGCTTATACAAAACGGCTTTTTTTGGTTTTATTAAAATATTATAGAATATAATCATCGCTACCAATAGCAACATTATTCTGAATTATAACAGTAAGCTGATCATCAGTAGTAGTAGAATTACCATCACCATCAATTATTATCTTTTTTATGTTGTTAGTATTAGTAATATTAATATAACCTCTTGTGGAGGTGCCTGATTGATAATTAGTTACCGCTGAGAAATCAAGTATATCGCCTTGACCTCCTGGTTTTGCAGGAGCATTGTACTCCCCACTAAAATCAGTAATGGTAGTAATTGTTCCATAAGAAAAAGTTGTAAAATGAAAAGTATCAGCACCAGCGTCACCAGTTAATATATTATTACCAGTACCACCGTAGATATCATCATTAGCAGCGCCACCAGTAATGATATCATTACCTCCTAAACCAAAAATTGTTTGTGCTGTAGTTGCTTTACTATCACCTAAAGTATCAGCATTCTTAGTACCTATAATATATTCTTTAGCTATTACTGTAAATTCTAAAACATTAGCTGGTTTTGTATTCTCATTACCTGCCACATCTACATAAGCAATTTTAAAATTATTAACTCCAGTAGTAAATTTTACATATACAGATGTAGTCCCTCCAAACTTAGAATTAATTTTGGTATAGTCTGAAACAATAGTATCATTATTATATATTCTTAGTAGGTTATCATAGTCAGCGCTATTCTGTGCTTTAAATTTAAGATATCCGTAAGCTTTATCTGCTACATATAGATTATCTTGTATTATTGTTTTATCTGTTGCATAATCTAAACTAAGATTATTTACTTTAGGAACAGTAGGGGCGATAGAATCAAGGGCAATACCAAGCGCATTACTAGCTGCGCTGGTATTGCCAGCGGTGTCTGTAGCTTTAGCACTTAGGTTGTTTACTCCTTCATTTAGTGGAGTAGTTAAAGTAGCGTTATAAACACCAGTAGTAGCATCTGCTGTAGCACTGCCTACTTCTGTAGTGCCTCTATATATCTTAACTGTAGCGCCTGCCTCAGCTGTGCCAGTTATTGTTGGCTTGGTATTGCTAGTTATATTATCAGTATTATCGCTACCAGTATCGCTTGCAGCTGCTAAAATAATAGTTGGGGTGCTTGGCGCTGTAGTATCAATGGTAATATTAAGCGCACTACTAGCTGCGCTGGTATTGCCAGCGGTGTCTGTGGCAATAGCTGTGAGCTTATGTGTTCCTTCATTAAGCGCAGTTACAGTAATAATATAATTACCACTAGCATCTGCTGTAGCACTGCCTACTTCTATAGCGCCGTTATATATTTTAACTGTAGCGCCTGCTTCAGCTGTGCCAGTTATTGTTGGCTTGGTATTGCTAGTTATATTATCAGTAGTGTTGCTGCCAGTATCGCTTGCAGTTGCTAAAATAATAGTTGGGGTGCTTGGCGCTGTAGTATCAATGGTAATATTAAGCGCACTACTAGCTGTACTTGTATTACCAGCAGTGTCTGTGGCAATAGCTGTGAGCTTATGTGTTCCTTCATTAAGCGCAGTTACAGTAATAATATAATTACCACTAGCATCTGCTGTAGCGCTGCCTACTTCTGTAGTGCCGTTATATATTTTAACTGTAGCGTCTGCTTCAGCTGTGCCAGTTATTATTGGGGTATTATCATTAGTTATATTATCAGTATTGCTGCTGCCAGTATCGCTTGCAGTTGCTAAAACAATAGTTGGAATGCTTGGCGCTGTAGTATCAACGGTAATATTAAGCGCACTACTAGCTGTACTTGTATTACCAGCAGTGTCTGTGGCAATAGCTGTGAGCTTATGTGTTCCTTCATTAAGCGCAGTTACAGTAATAATATAATTACCACTAGCATCTGCTGTAGCGCTGCCTACTTCTGTAGTGCCGTTATATATTTTAACTGTAGCGTCTGCTTCAGCTGTGCCAGTTATTATTGGCTTGGTATTGCTAGTTATATTATCAGTAGTGTTGCTGCCAGTATCGCTTGCATCTGCTAAGTCAATAGTTGGGGTGCTTGGCGCTGTATTATCAACTACTAAGTCAGTTGTAACGCTTGTAGGGATAGTTAAACTAGCATTAGTACCATTACTTACAATAGTTGCGCCGTTTAAATTAATAGCACTAATGCTAACAACTCCATCACCTGTTGGTGTAATAGTTGCTGCGAATACTAATTTAGTAGCAGTAGAATTTGCGCTATCGTAATTAGCTGTAACTGTTGTGCCATTAAAATCAACACCTATAGTTGGTGTGCCAGCAGTTGTATTTACTGTTACAGGTTCACTTATATTAAGAGTAAAGATAACGCTATCACCGCTTTTAACTAAATTATCAGCATCATTATGTGTAGCAGAACTAATAGTTGGTGCATCAACCGCTTCTACTGTAAATGTATCCTCTACAAAAAGACCGTTTTGATCTGTAGCTTTAACAGTAACGTCTACAGCTGCTGCTGATGCTGGTGGAGTACCTGTTAAGATACCTGTAGTAGGGTTAATACTTAACCAGCTAGGGCTAGTTGTCAGAGAATAAGTAAGTGTAGTGTTATCATCTTGATCAGTAAAGTTAGCTGTTACATTTAAAGTAAAGCCTCCTCCTGTAGTAGGTACTTTTTGATCAGCAATTGCTGATACTACTGTAGGAGCTTCGTTAACATCTGTTAAATTAACAGTAATATTTTCAGTGGCTGTATTGCCAACAGTATCTGTAATATCTACTGTAATACTATAACTTTTTTTAGCTTCAAAATCACCATTTGTGTTAAGAGCTAGTGTGCCACCTGTTAAAGTAAAATTAGTTGCATCTGCGCCTGCAAGATTACTAAATGTAGCGCTAGTATCAGCTGATGCTAGGTCGGCTACAGTTGTAGTTCCTTCATCTATAGATATTGTTTTATTAGTAATAGTTGGTGCGGTATTATCAACTACTAAGTCAGTAGTAATTGCACTTGTAGGGATAGTTAAACTAGCATTAGTACCATTACTTACAATAGTTGCGCCGTTTAAATTAATAGCACTAATGCTAACAACTCCATCACCTGTTGGTGTAATAGTTGCTGCGAATACTAATTTAGTAGCAGTAGAATTTGCGCTATCGTAATTAGCTGTAACTGTTGTGCCATTAAAATCAACACCTATAGTTGGTGTGCCAGCAGTTGTATTTACTGTTACAGGTTCACTTATATTAAGAGTAAAGATAACGCTATCACCGCTTTTAACTAAATTATCAGCATCATTATGTGTAGCAGAACTAATAGTTGGTGCATCAACCGCTTCTACTGTAAATGTATCCTCTACAAAAAGACCGTTTTGATCTGTAGCTTTAACAGTAACGTCTACAGCTGCTGCTGATGCTGGTGGAGTACCTGTTAAGATACCTGTAGTAGGGTTAATACTTAACCAGCTAGGGCTAGTTGTCAGAGAATAAGTAAGTGTAGTGTTATCATCTTGATCAGTAAAGTTAGCTGTTACATTTAAAGTAAAGCCTCCTCCTGTAGTAGGTACTTTTTGATCAGCAATTGCTGATACTACTGTAGGAGCTTCGTTAACATCTGTTAAATTAACAGTAATATTTTCAGTGGCTGTATTGCCAACAGTATCTGTAATATCTACTGTAATACTATAACTTTTTTTAGCTTCAAAATCACCATTTGTGTTAAGAGCTAGTGTGCCACCTGTTAAAGTAAAATTAGTTGCATCTGCGCCTGCAAGATTACTAAATGTAGCGCTAGTATCAGCTGATGCTAGGTCGGCTACAGTTGTAGTTCCTTCATCTATAGATATTGTTTTATTAGTAATAGTTGGTGCGGTATTATCAACTACTAAGTCAGTAGTAATTGCACTTGTAGGGATAGTTAAACTAGCATTAGTACCATTACTTACAATAGTTGCGCCGTTTAAATTAATAGCACTAATGCTAACAACTCCATCACCTGTTGGTGTAATAGTTGCTGCGAATACTAATTTAGTAGCAGTAGAATTTGCGCTATCGTAATTAGCTGTAACTGTTGTGCCATTAAAATCAACACCTATAGTTGGTGTGCCAGCAGTTGTATTTACTGTTACAGGTTCACTTATATTAAGAGTAAAGATAACGCTATCACCGCTTTTAACTAAATTATCAGCATCATTATGTGTAGCAGAACTAATAGTTGGTGCATCAACCGCTTCTACTGTAAATGTATCCTCTACAAAAAGACCGTTTTGATCTGTAGCTTTAACAGTAACGTCTACAGCTGCTGCTGATGCTGGTGGAGTACCTGTTAAGATACCTGTAGTAGGGTTAATACTTAACCAGCTAGGGCTAGTTGTCAGAGAATAAGTAAGTGTAGTGTTATCATCTTGATCAGTAAAGTTAGCTGTTACATTTAAAGTAAAGCCTCCTCCTGTAGTAGGTACTTTTTGATCAGCAATTGCTGATACTACTGTAGGAGCTTCGTTAACATCTGTTAAATTAACAGTAATATTTTCAGTGGCTGTATTGCCAACAGTATCTGTAATATCTACTGTAATACTATAACTTTTTTTAGCTTCAAAATCACCATTTGTGTTAAGAGCTAGTGTGCCACCTGTTAAAGTAAAATTAGTTGCATCTGCGCCTGCAAGATTACTAAATGTAGCGCTAGTATCAGCTGATGCTAGGTCGGCTACAGTTGTAGTTCCTTCATCTATAGATATTATTTTATTAGTAATAGTTGGTGCGGTATTATCAACTGTAAGGTCTGTTACTATTTGACCTACTACACTTGTAAGCCAC
>CBDCHC010000002.1:0-49609 GCA_965217075.1 Gammaproteobacteria bacterium
AAAAATATACACTTAAATATTCCTTTGATGTCAGCTGCTATGGATACTGTAAGTGAGGCAACATTAGCTATAGCCATAGCTCAAGAAGGTGGAATTGGTATTATTCATAAAAATATGCCGATTGAGCAACAAGCACAAGAAGTAATTAAAGTAAAACGTTTTGAAGCTGGGGTCATTAAAGACCCTATTGTGGCTGATACTAAAGCCAGCATTAAAGATATTTGTAAATTACAAAAAAAACATAATATATCAGCCCTACCTATAATAGATGCATCAAATAAAGTAGTTGGCATTATTACTGCTAGAGATGTTCGTTATCAGCAAAACTTAGATGTCATAGTAACAGAGGTTATGACAAAAAAATTAATAACTGTTAAACCAAATACTCCAATGCAAGATGTACGAAAATTATTGCAAAAACATAGAATTGAAAGAGTTTTAGTTATAGAAAATAATCATAAATTAGCTGGAATGATAACAGTTAGTGATATTCAAAAATCAACTAATTTTCCAAATGCTTCCAAAGATAATGATGAAAGATTAATAGTAGGTGCTGCTGTTGGGGTAATTAATATCGATACTATTAGCAGAATAGACGCATTAGTAGCTGCTGGTGTTGATATTATTACTATTGATACTGCTCATGGACACTCAAAAGGTGTTATAGATACTGTTAAAATGTGCAAAGAAAAATACCCAAAATTAGAAATTATTGCTGGCAATATTGCTACAGGTGAAGCTGCTATAGCACTTGTTAAGGCTGGTGCTGACGCTGTTAAAGTTGGTATTGGTCCTGGTAGTATTTGTACTACTAGAATTATATCTGGTGTTGGTGTACCACAAATTAGTGCCATTTATAATGTAGCTAAAGCTCTAAAAAATAAAAATATAGGTATTATTGCTGATGGTGGTATTCGTTATTCTGGCGATATAGCTAAAGCAATTGCCGCTGGCGCTACTACTGTTATGCTTGGTTCTGTTTTTGCTGGCACTACTGAATCACCTGGAGAGGTTGAGTTATATCAAGGTCGTTCTTATAAATCTTATCGTGGCATGGGTTCAATTGGAGCTATGAACCAAAGACACGGCTCTGCTGATAGGTATTTTCAAGCAACAATATCTACAAATAAATTAGTCCCTGAAGGTATTGAAGGTAGAGTAGATTTCAAGGGCTCAATTCGCCCAATTATACATCAAATGATAGGTGGTCTACGAAGCGCTATGGGTTATATTGGTTGTAAAGATATTAATGAAATGCATAAAAATACAGTATTTACTAGAATAACTAACGCTGGCATGAATGAATCACATGTGCATGATGTTCTTATCACTAAAGAAGCGCCAAATTATCATAAATAATAAATATATTAAAAAATCTTAAATAACTATAAACTTATAAATATAACAAACAAACAAACCATCTATATTTTTTTACCAATTTAGATTTTAAAGCTATTCTACCAATTCCAGGAATTCTACAATCAATATTATGGTCATTATTAACTAAACGAATATTTTTAACTTTAGTACCAATTTTAACAATAGTTGAGGAGCCTTTTAATTTTAAATCTTTAATAACAACAACACTATCACCGTTTATTAGAATATTACCATTCGCATCAACAATTTTAACTTCACCTATTTTAATATCTTCTTGATTAAATTCATAGGCACATTCTGGGCAAATCAAAATACTGCCATCATCATAAACATATGGTGATTTACAATGTGGGCAGCTAGGTAATTTATTATTATTCATAGACAAAAAATTATAAAAATTAAAATTTTATAGAATCTATAAACACTTAATTTGCATAATGTATCAAAAATATGAAAATACTATATTAAAATTTAGGGAATTATATACCTAAATCCGCAAAACCCTATCAACCCCTTTCCTCTAATCACCACTTTTGGTTTTTTTCAATCTTTGTAGGCTTCTTGTTTTCGTATTTGGCTTTAGTTTTTGGTTTGGATAGTAAAACCTCTTTTAGGGTTTTTTCTATTTGTTTTAGGGTTGTCATTTTATTGCGTTTATATCATTACAAAAATCATCAAAACATCTTAAATTTTTTTTGCTTTTCGTTAATTTAAACGATGCATTGCTATTTTTTGCCATAGACACCATTGAGTGCTTGTTTAAATCGTTTTTATTGATAATAATATAACTAATATCATCAGGAGATATTCCAAAACAAAATAAATGAGTATATTTTGTATCATATCTTATGCCATTAAATTGAAAGTGCGAATTAACATCTTCTGTAGCTACTTTAACTTCAAATTCAACTACATTTTTTCCTGTTTTGTCTTTAATTGCAACATCATATTGACCTCTGTGACCTGTAACAACTTCAATGTATTTATAACCGCATTTATCAAGAAGTGTGGCTAAAAAATCCTCTCCAATATCTCCCTTTTCTGTTGTGGAAATAAACTTTAGCACTTCAAACTTGTGTCCAGCCCATTTTTTAGAAAAAACTGACTTCACATTATCTGCTGTTTTTTTAAATAAGTTGCTTGCTATTATGTGTGTTATATTCATATTTTTTTTACTCCAAAGCCATTCTCTCCTAGCAATTTACGAATATAAAACATACGAATATGTTTACAACTGTTTGTAGCGTTGGAGCAATAATCTAACCAGTTAGCGGATTTTAATAAATCCATAATTTGTTTTTTATTTTTCTTTATTATCATTCCATAACCTGACCCATAATTTACTTCGTTAAAAGTGTCAACAGTTTTAATGTTGTCTTTATAAAATGTGGAGGCTATAAAACAATCATAAGCCCTACCACGCCCTAAACCGCAATATCTTGCTGGAGATGAGCAACAGGTGTAAATATCAATATATTCGCTAACATCATAATCAATAAAAACATCTTTTTGTTTTCCTTTTACCCATACTTGAAATACAGTATTAACTGAAACAGATTTGTTTGTATCAGGCAAATAAAACGCCTTACTTGGCAGGGCTTCATTGTGAATTAATGTTGCACCTTCTACGCGTTTCATATTACTACCCTTACCATTGGAATAAAAAGACATTGGCAATATAAAAGCAACAACATCTGCAAATAAAAATGCTCTTTTTATAAACGCTAAAGCCATAGCACCCCTCACTCCAAAAGGCGGGTTTCCAATTACAATATACTTATTATCACTTTTTGGATACCAAGTTAAAAAGTTCGCTTGCTGTATTTTATTTGAACGAGGATTTATATCTAAGCCTATTTTTTCACAATTAACAGGCAAGTAATCGTAAAAACAACCTTCGCCAGCACTCGGTTCTATGAAAATATAATCATTTATATTGATTGGCGTTTCTTTCATTGCTTCATTAAAAGATTTAAAACATTTCTTGACGATATTTCTATCAGTAAAAAAAGTATCCTCTGGTAAAGATTGGTTAATTGCATAATGTGGTAGTTCCGTCTTGTTTCTTGTATTCAACAAACCAGCCCAAGCACTATGCACGACTTTTTTAGCAATATGATTTTTATTTAGCATAATTTACTCCGTTAATTCCTTATAACTAATTCTATTATTGCCAATACCCTTGAATAACGATACCATTCTATCTTTAGTGTCAATTTGGCAATTACCCTCGTTTAATCTAAACACAAACTCATCTACATAGCGGTTTAAATGCTTGGTGCTGATATTATGGAATGTGCCGTTATAGCCTCTTTTTAACACTGCCCAAACACTCTCAATACCATTGGTGTGTTTATTCTTTTCTTTACCACCGATATAAGTTTCATCAACTTCAACGATATTAGACAGTTTAAACGAACCTTGCTTACAAGCCTCTCTTATTCTTTGTAACATATACCACGCTGATTTTTGGGTTATACCTAATTCCTTACTCAGTTGTAGGCTTGATATTCCTTTTCGTGCGGTTAGTATATAGTAAATAGCTACTACCCATTTTTGAGTAGGGATTTTTGAGGCGTGCATAATGGTATTAGTCTTTACGGTAAATTGCTTTCTACAGTCTTTATGCCAATAAGTGTGTTTCTTAGATTTTTGTTTGCTGATATTTTCAACACCACCACAATGAGGGCAAATAGGCTCTTTCTTCTATCTAATTTTTTCAAGCCATTTAACGGCTTTATGCTCGGTTGAGTATTCTGATAGTAATTCTACTATGCTAATTGTTTTTGCAGGTTTCATTTTCTTTGTTGTTTGATGATATGCGGATTATTATACTACTTTTAAAATAAAAAACAATAGTGTTTAATGCTTGTGTGTAAAGGTTTTTGTATTATTTTGCGGATTTAGGTATATAATTCCCTAATTTAAGTAGTTTATCTAATTTAGAATAATTATAAGATAAAAAAGAGTGCAATAAGCAATATCTTTTATATATTATTATTTTAAGTAAAATAATATAGATAAGATATTCTATCTTAGATTAACCATAAATAGTTGCTATTTTTTTATGCTAAAATGCCAAAATAAAAAGAAATAAAAGTTATTAATTTAATATGATAAAAACTAAAAAATTATGAAATCAAATGCTCAATATTGGGATATGATTTTTGCAGGTACACAGGAAGAAAAACTTGGATGGCATGAAAAGGACGCGTTAAAAACATTTGAATTATTAAATAAAATTCCAACTATAGAAAATGCAACGATATTTTTAGTAGGCGCAGGGACTTCTATAATTATTGAGCAACTTATTAACAGTAAAGCACAATTAATTATTAATGATATTAGTATTGAAGCATTAAATAAAGTTAAAAAAAGATTAAAAACTGATGAAAATAAAGTTAACTGGTTTTGTCATGATATATCACTTATTATTAAAGATAATATACCAAATATAGATATTTGGATTGATCGAGCAGTATTACACTTTTTAACAACTGAGGCGAGTATAAAGGGTTATTTCAAAAATATTAAAAATAAATTAAAAATTAATGGTTATGTAGTGTTTGCTGAATTTGCTAAAACTGGTGCTGATAAATGTGCAGGTTTAATATTGCATCGTTATTCTATAACAGAATTATCACAAAGATTAGGTGCATCATTTAAATTAATAGCATCATTTAATTACACATATATTAATCCTAATGGCGAACAAAAACCATACATTTATGGACTATATCAGCGAATAAAGTAATAAATTATTAGACATAATTAGCGCAAATAATCTTGCGAATCGTGTTTTTGAATAGACATAATTATGCCAAAACTAATCATCAGTGTTAGTATAGATGAACCGCCATAACTAATAAAAGGAAGTGGCACACCAACAATAGGCAGAATACCGCTGACCATACCTATATTAATAAATATATAAATAAAAAATACCATAGTCAAAGTAGCTCCAAGGAGTTTAGAAAATATATCTTTAGCATTGATAGTAATTATAAAACAACGATAAATAATCAATAAATACAATAATAATAATAATAAAACTCCAAGAAAGCCTAATTCTTCGGCAATAATAGCAAAAATAAAATCTGTACTATGCTCTGGTAAAAAATCTAATTGCGACTGAGTGCCATTACCATAACCCTTACCAAATAAACCACCAGACCCTATAGCAACTTTTGATTGAATAATATGATAACCCTTGCCAAGCACATCAAGTTCTGGATTAAATAAAGTAAGAATTCTATCTTTTTGATAAGATTTGATTGCATACTTCCATGTAAGCATAACAAAAGATATAATAGTAGTAGTAATAAAAGTAAGATTTAAATAGTTATTACTAAAAATTTTAATACTAAAGCCTGAAAAAAATAATACAAATAATCCTGAAGCTCCAATAATCATTGCTGTACCCAAATCTGGCTGTAAAAATATTAATAATACCACAGCAATTATAATCATTGTTGACAACAAAACTGACATAAAACGTGGCGGCATAATATCTTTGCTAATAATAGCAGCAATAGCAATGGGGACTATAATTTTCATAGCTTCTGATGGCTGAAACAATAATAATCCAAGATTTATCCACCGAGTAGATCCGCCTCTACTAGTGCCAAATAAAAAAACTATAAATAATAGAATAATGCCAAAAACTAATAAATATGGAGCAAATACTCTAATAGTAGATGGTGGTATTTGGGACACCATAATCATTATTATAAAAGCAATTATAAAATTAATTAATTGTTTACCAATAATAAGATTAGAATACGATGTTGCACTATACAAAATGATAATACCAAAAATAAAAGTAGCTATTAATGCAAAAAAAAGAAATTTATCAATTTTAAAATAATACCAATACCTTTGTAAGGACTTAGTTGTTATTTTCATAATAACAATACACCAACTTTACGATAATCAGTTAATAGTAGATTAAAACTACCAATTGCTGCCCTGCTACCCATAATATCACAATTTATTAAATTTTTTATCATTACTTGTTTTTTAAAATCTATAGTTAATTTTGTGCCAATAATAAGTAATTCTATCTTGTAGTTTATAATTTTTTTTAATTCCTTATCTAAATCATTAGTAACTTGCTCAGCATAGTTATACGCAATAAAACAAGGCATAATAAGACTTTTATCTCTTAATACAACTTTCTGTTTTGTATAAGATATTATAGTGTGTTGTAATATTTTTTGTTCATCAAGTATCATAACTGTTATTATAATTTATTATAAAATTTACATTTATGAATATTGTAATTGATAACGCAGTTTTTAACTACCAAAAAATATTTGCTGATTTTGGCAATATAACTGCAATGGCTGGTAGAGACATAACTGCTAAAATAGTTAAAAATGCAGATGTCTTAATCATTAGGTCACGTACTAAAGTAGATAAATTTTTATTACAAAATAGTAATATTAAATTTATAGGCTCTTGTGTAGCTGGCACCGATCATATTGATATAAAATATTTAAAAAATAAGCAAATTACATTAGCAACGGCATCTGGCTGCAATGCTAATGCAGTGGCAGAATATGTAATTAGCGCACTACTTAATCTTGCTAAAAAAAATAATTTTAAATTAAATACTAAAACATTAGCAATTATTGGCGTTGGTAATGTTGGTAGTGCTGTAGCAAAAAAAGCTCATAAATTAGGACTTAAACTACTACTTAATGACCCAGTACGACAACAACAAGAAAAGTTAACTAATTTTGTTAATCTTACACAAGCATTAAATGCTGATATTATTAGCTTTCATACTCCTCTTACTAAAAATGGTATTTATCCAAGTTATAAATTATTAAATGCTGATAATTTTCATCTACTCAAACCAAAGGCAATTATTATAAACACCGCTAGAGGGGGTGTAATTGATGAAAATACATGGCAACAACAAACTACTACAAATATAATTGATTGCTGGCAAAATGAGCCTAATATAAACAACAAACTACTTAATACAGCATATTTAGCAACTCCTCATATAGCTGGACATTCAATTGACGCTAAATTTATGGGCAGCTATATGATTTATAAAAAATTAGCGAAATTTCTATATAAAAAACCTATTAAACATACCATATTATTTAGCAACAAATCATACAAAGGTTTAGAATTATTACCTGCAATAAATAAAATTTATAATTTTACCAATGATGATAAAGCTCTACGTTATGGTAATTTTGAAAATTATCGTATAAATTATCCACTAAGACACGAGTGGTATCATTATAATATAGAATTATGAAGATAATTATTCAGCAACAAAATTTTGACATTAATAAAGAAATAAAATTAATAAAGCAAAATAATAATATTGGTGCCTGTGTATTATTTATTGGTTTTGTACGCGATCTTTATGGCAATGATTTAAATGCATTAGAAATAGAACATTACCCGCAAATGAGCGAAAATTCATTACAAAAAATTGCTGACAATGCAAAAAAACGTTGGCAAATTGATGATATTACTATTATTCACCGTATAGGAAAATTAATAGTAAGTGATAAGATAGTATTAGTTATAACAAGTAGCAAACATCGTCAAGATGCTTTTAGTGGTTGTGAATTTATTATGGATTATCTGAAAACAGACGCGCCGTTTTGGAAAAAAGAATATACAAAAAATGGCAATAAATGGGTAACAACAACAGCTAATGATAAGTATCGTAAAAAAAAATGGTCTTAATAACTAAAGCTAAAGAGCAATCTAAAAAATTAGTACAATTATTGGCGGCTAATAAGATAAATTATGCTATATTTCCAGCTATACAAATTAAAAAGTTAAATACAACTTTAATGCATAATAATTATGATGTTATAATTTTTATTAGTACAAATGCTGTGAAATATGGCGTTAAATATATAAAAAATATTAATCGTCAGCAATATTTATTGTTAGCTGTAGGCAATGCAACAGCTAATGCTCTTAAAAAATATAATTTTATGGTAGATTATTATCCGTTACATAAGCCATCAAGCATCTCATTGTTAGAACTATCTGCTGTAAAAAAAATAAAACATAAAAAGTGTTTGATAATAAGGGGCCTAGCTGGAGAACAAACATTAAAAAATACCTTAATAAAAAATAATAATATTGTAGATTATTTAGAAGTATATCAGCGCATTATTAGTGATATTACTACTAACCATATAATAGAATTTAATAAATTTATAAAAAGTAATAATCAAATTATTTTAATAACAAGCATAGATATATTAAACGCTGTAATTAAATTAGTGCAAATAATGCAAATAAATTTTTTATTAAAAAAAATAAAATTATTAGTAATAAGTGATAGAATAGAAAAATACGCCAAATCATTAGGGTTTAACAATATAATAAACAGTAATGATATAAATATAGACAGTATTATGATGAAATTAAAATGATTAAATTAAGCGTCTCAAAAGTAGCAAGAATGTTAGGATTAAAACGTAAAGATGTACAAAAACAAATAAATGCAGGAACGTTGCAAACTCATGAAGGTTATGTAGCTACAGACAGCGTTCGTCTAGCTTATCCACAATTTAAGTTATGTTCTGAGCAAGATAATCATATAAAAAAAATTAATAATATTAAAATACATGCGCAAAAAAAAATCTCTGATTATCAAAAAGTATGTAGTAAAAATGAGGAAAAATTAATTAAATGTATTGATGAATTATATAAACAAAATCAACAATATATCATAAAAATTCATAAGCTGGAACAAATTATAATACAAATAAAAAACAAATAAAATTATACTAACTACATGTAAGCATTAGTAATATCACTATGATCTGTTACATCTAATACATTGCGTATTTGAGGGTATTTAGCTTTAAGTTGTGCTTCTACTCCATTTTTAAGAGTTACTTTAACCGAGCTACAGCCTTGACAACCACCACCAAAATTAAGTATAACGTCCATATCTTTAGTGATTTCTATTAACTCTACAAAACCACCATGTGAGGCAAGTTGTGGACTAATTTCACTATTTATAGTCCATGTTATATGCTCTGCAAGTGGCGCATCTTTAGCTGGAGGAGTACCTTTAGCATTAGGTGCTAATATAGTTAATTTTTTACCATTACCATTATCTTTTAGTTCTACACTTGAATCTAACAAATAATTAAAATTTTCTTTTGCTATATAAGTGTTAAAACCGTTATAACTAAATTTTTTATAATCATTATTTAAATCCTTGGCAAAACAAAAATTAAAACTAACATTGGCATTGGCAGTACCTGCATTCTCTATATCTACTTTAAGCGCTAAATCTTTTTCATCTTGTTCTTTAAATAAATTAGCGATATAGTTTTCAGCTTCTTTGTCAATTGTAAACATAATGTATCCTTATATTATCAGTTAAAATAATTTTATCTAATTTTACTGCAGCTATTATAATAATTTCCTTAGTATTTTTATTGATTATACTTAAATCTTTACTATCTAATACCTCACAATAGTCAAGTTCAAAAAAAACCTTTAACTTTAACCTAGCAGATCTTATAACTTCATTTGCATTAACTCTATTTTTGATATTATTTGCAGCGTTGGTTAAAATTAAATAAAGATTTTTTGCTGTATTTTTTTGCATAGAAGTTAAATAATTATTACGTGTACTCATAGCAAGTCCATTTTCTTCTCTATAAATCGACATACTTAAAATTTTAACTGCTAAATTTAAATTGTTAGTCATTTGTTGGATAATTAATAATTGCTGATAATCTTTTTCACCAAAAATAGCTATATTAGGTTTGATAATATCAAATAATCTACGCACTACCCAAACTACTCCATTAAAAAAAACTGGCCTTGTTAAAGCACAAAGTATAGTATTTAATCTGCCTATTTGATAATTAAAATCATCATTTGTATTATATATTTCAGTGGCATCTGGTATAAATAAAACATCTGTTGAAATATTTATTAATTTAATAGTATCATCCTCTATATATCTTGGGTAATTAATAAAATCTTGTTGTTTTTCAAATTGTTTATTATTAATAAAAATACTAACTACAACTAAATCTGCGTGTTTTTTTGCTGCTTTAATAATAGATAAATGACCGCAATGCAAACCACCCATAGTAGGAACTAGTGCTATAGATTTATTTTGTTCTATTAAATAATTTTTAATTGAAATTATAGTGGTAAATATTTTCATTTTTTAATTTGACAATAATAATTATTTCTATATAATGAAGTCCTAATATTGTATAGTATATATTATATTTTTTTAATTATTTTATATTAAATAGGAGGCTATAATGGCTGATAATACTTTAGATGCATCTGGTTTAAATTGCCCTTTACCAATTTTAAAAACAAAAAAAGAACTTGCTAAAATGGAAGTTGGGCAAATTTTAGATGTTATTTCTACTGACGCTGGTTCTGTAAAAGATATTGAAGCTTTTTGCAATCAAACTGGTAATAAACTGATAAGTAATACGGCTGATGATGGTAAATATATTTTTACTATTGAAAAAGCTTAAATTTAAGGAACAAAATTATGGCTAATAATGATAATAAAATGACAATTATTGCTACCAAAGGTACATTTGACTGGGCTTTTCCTCCATTTATACTAGCCTCTACTGCAGTAGCAATGGATAAAGAAGTTACTATGTTTTTTACCTTTTATGGTCTTAATTTATTACTTAAAGATACTGCTAAATTAAAAGTTAGTCCGCTTGGTAACCCAGCTATGCCTATGAAAATGCCTTTTGGTCCAGACTGGTTACAAAAAATCGACTTTGGTCCAAAAATTCCAAATATTTTATGGAATATTCCTTTTGCAGAGCATTTTGTGACTTGGATGATGAAAAAAACTATGCAAAAAAATGGTGTAGCTAAATTAGAAGAATTACGCTCTATGTGTCAAGAATTTGGAGTTAAGTTTATTGCTTGTGAAATGACAGTTGATTTATTTGGCTACAGTAAGGATGATTTTATAGATGGTATAGAATTTGCAGGAGCAGCATCATATTTTGATGAAGCAGCAACTGGTAATCATCACTTATATATGTAGTTAATTTAAATTATTTACTCCAGTGAATAATTTTCCAACCTCTACTTAAAGCTATTTTTTTTAATTTATCATCAGGGTTAGTAGCTATTGGATGCGCTACTAACTCAAGCAATGGTAAATCATTAATAGAATCAGAATAAAAATAGCTATTATCTAAATTATTGTTTGTTAATTTTAACCATTGTAATAAATTAACCACTTTTCCTTTCTTAAAACAAGGCTCACCAACAACTTTACCAGTATACATATTATTGACTTTTTCTATTTTTGTTGCTAGTATATTTTTTATCTTGTATCTTTTTATAATTGGCTCTACAATAAATTGATTAGTGGCAGTGATAACCAATAAAGTATCACCATTTTTTTTGTGTTGATTGATCGTTTTTTGCGCCTCTTTCAATATAATAGGTAGAATTTTTTTCTGGACAAACTCTTTGCGCCATATTTTAAGTTGTGATATATCATTAGTGGCAAGCGGTTCTAAGCAAAATTCTAAATACTTAAAAATATCTAATTTTTGTTGCTGATAATCAATAAAAAATTGTTTATTTTTTTGTTGATATACATCTTTATCTACTACATTAATTTCAGTTAAAAATTCTCCCCATAAAAAATCGCTATCACCAGCTATAAGAGTTTTATCAAGATCAAAAATAGCTAACGCCATGCCATATATTATATATACAAAAATATAAATTATACATAGATATCTTACTTAATCAAAAAAATTTGCACAAAAATATATTTTCCTTTAAAATTCGAATTTTTCATAAGTCTAATAAAAAATATGGCAAGAAATAATATTTATGGCTTATTTGGTAAATCACCAATTAGTCCATTACAACAACATATGACTCATGTGCATTCTGGCGTTAAAGAATTAAATAAGTTTATGTTAGCAATTTATGATAATAACTGGGATAAAGCTGGCACAATAAGTTCTTTAATTGCCACTAAAGAAGGAGAGGCTGATACCTTAAAAAAGAAATTACGTCTTAGTTTGCCTAATACTTTTATGATGCCTTTTTCTCGCCGTGATTTATTAGATTTACTGTTAATTCAAGATTCTATTATTAATATTGCTAAAGATATATCTGGTTTAATGTTTAACCGAAAAATGACTTTAATTGATATTGCTGATGATATGGTTAATTTAACTAAGGTATGTGTTGAGACTTCAAAAATGGCACTAAAAGCAGTAAATGAATTAGACGAACTATTAGAGACTGCTTTTAGTTCTCGCGAGCAAAAAGTAGTAAATTCTATTATTAAAAATATTAATGAACTTGAAAGTAAATCAGATAAAATTCAACAATCAATTAGGGTTAAATTATTTAAAATTGAAACAAGTTTACCGCCTGTTGATGTAATGTTTTATTACAGAGCAATAGAATGGTTAGGAGAAATGGCAGATGCTGCACAAAAAGTTGGTTCTCGTTTAGAAATTTTGTTAGCAAAATAGGAGTTATCGATGGAAATCATTACACAATATAGCTCTATATGGCTATTTTTAGCAATTGCATTTAGCTTGTTTATGGCATGGGGTGTTGGTGCTAATGATGTAGCGAATGCTATGGGAACTTCAGTTGGCTCTGGTGCGATAACTATTAAACAAGCAATTATTATTGCAGTTATTTTTGAATTCACCGGTGCTATTTTAGCTGGAGGAGAAGTAACAGCTACTATTAGAAAAGGAATTATAGATGCAACATTATTTGTAGATAATCCTGAATTACTGATTTATGGTATGTTAGCATCCCTGTTGGCTGCTGGAATGTGGCTAATGATTGCCTCATCACTTGGCTGGCCAGTTTCAACCACTCATTCTATAGTTGGGGCAATAGTTGGTTTTGGTGCTGTGGGTGTTGGTATAGATGCTATAGCTTGGAGCAAAGTTACCAAAATAGCTATGAGTTGGATAATATCGCCAATTATTGCTGGCAGCATATCTTTTATGTTATTTAGAAGCTTACAAAAGCTAATAATCGATACTAACGAACCTTTCCTTATGGCAAAAAAATATGTGCCTTTGTATATGTTTTTAGTAGGATTTATTATCTCTTTAGTAACAATTTTCAAAGGATTAAAACATATTGGACTTAATTTTAATATAATTACTAGTTATTCTTTAGCTGTAGTTTTTGGTATATTAGTTATGTTGATTGGTTGGTTTTTTATTAATAGAATTAAAATTGAGCCGCATGAAGATAAAAACTTTCACTTTACATCAATGGAAAGAATTTTTAGCGTACTTATGGTTATAACAGCTGCGGCAATGGCTTTTGCACATGGTTCAAATGATGTTGCTAATGCTATTGGTCCTCTTGCTGCAATTTATGGTGTAATAGAAAGCGGAGGAATTATTGGCAGCAAGGCTGCATTGCCTGCATGGGTATTGTTAGTTGGGGGTGGAGGTATTATATTTGGACTAATAACTTATGGTCATAAAGTAATAGCAACTATTGGCTCTGGAATTACTCAATTAACTCCAAGTCGTGGTTTTGCAGCAACACTTGCTGCTGCTACTACTGTAGTAATATCATCAGGCACAGGGTTGCCTGTTTCTACCACACAAGTATTAGTAGGAGCCGTGTTAGGTGTTGGTTTAGCTAGAGGAATGGCAGCTCTTGATACGCGTGTTATTAATAAAATATTTTTATCATGGATTGTAACGCTTCCAGCTGGTGCAATTATGTCTATAATATTCTTTTTTATTATTAAAGGAATTTTCCAATGACATTAGATAAAATTAAAGAAAAATTAACTAATAATATTAAAAATTCTGTAGTAACTCTAACAGGAGATGGTTGTAATTGCAGCGCTACTGTTGTTTCACCAATTTTTAAAAACATGACGTCAATAAATAGACAAAAAATGATACTATCAATTGTAAGTGATGAGATAAAAAAAGGCGAATTACATGCTCTGAGTATTAAAGCATTAACTCCAGATGAAAATACTAAAAAAATATAAAACTACTCTATTACTTTAAAAATTTTCTTTTAAGATTATCAACAATAATATATTTTTTAAGGGATAATTATTAACGTTGGATATTTTTTTAAATACTTAGGGAAAAATAAATGTCGTTAAATATGAATATTAAAACTAAAACTTTTGCTTTAGGCGATGATACTATTACTTTAGAAACTGGCAGAATAGCTAGACAAGCACATGGCGCTGTATTTGCAACTATGGGTAATACACAAGTTTTAGCAACTGTAGTTGCTAAAAAAGAAGCAAAAGAAGGTCAATCATTTTTCCCATTATCTGTTGATTATATTGAAAAAATATATGCTGCTGGTAAAATACCTGGTGGTTTTTTAAAAAGAGAAGGTAGGCCTAGTGAAAAAGAAGTATTAACCTCTAGATTAATTGATCGCCCGATAAGGCCTTTATTTCCTGAAGGTTTTATGAATGAAGTGCAAGTATTAATATATGTTGTGTCTAGTGATAATAATGTTGATCCAGATATTTTAGCTATGATTGCTGCAAGTTGTGCTCTTAGTATTAGTGGCGCACCTTTTAATGGACCAATTGGTGGTGTGCGTGTTGGTTATGAAAATGATAAATATGTACTAAATCCACATTATTCAAGCCTTAAAAACTCTAAACTTGACATGGTAGTTGCTGGAACTAAAAGTGCTGTGCTGATGGTAGAAAGTAAAGCCCAACAGCTTAAAGAAGAAATAATGTTAGATGCCGTAAATTTTGCCCATCAGGCAATACAAATTATTACAAAAAATATTACAGAGTTTACTGTAGATGTAGCAAATCCTAAATGGCAATGGCGTGCACAAGATATTAACGAAGAATTACTAGCTTCTATTAAAGATAACTTTGGTGATGCAATACAAAATGCTTATAAAATTACTAATAAACAAGATAGGTATACAAAAATTAGCGATATTAAAGATAAATTAATAAATCAGTTTAGTGATAATGAAAACATAGATAATGATGAGTTATTAAGTTATTTTAAAAAAATAGAAAAATCAATAGTGCGCGATAAAATCCTTGCTGGTCAACCAAGAATTGATGGTCGCGATGCTACTACTGTTAGAGATCTTAAAATTGAAACCGGTGTTTTAAAAAGCGCTCATGGTTCTGCTCTTTTTACTAGAGGCGAAACTCAAGCACTAGTAGTTGCAACGCTTGGATCCAAAAGAGATGCACAACTTATTGAAATTTTATCAGCCAAAGATAGGATTGAAGACTATTTTATGTTGCATTATAATTTTCCACCTTTTTGTGTAGGTGAAGTTGGTAGAACTGGGTCTATCAAACGCCGAGAAATAGGACACGGACGCCTTGCTCGTAAAAGCATAGAAGCTTGTCTTCCTTCAATTGAAGAATATCCATATAGCATGCGTATTGTTTCTGAAATAACAGAGTCAAACGGCTCTAGTTCTATGGCTAGTGTTTGTGGCTCATCTTTGGCTTTATTTGATGCTGGAGTGCCAATTAAAACCCCGGTAGCAGGTATTGCTATGGGATTAGTAAAAAAAGATGATAAATTTGTAGTATTAACTGATATTTTGGGTGACGAAGATCACTTGGGTGATATGGATTTTAAAGTAGCTGGAACTAATGAAGGAATTAATGCCTTGCAAATGGATATTAAAATTGAAGGTATAACTATAGATATTATGCAAATTGCCTTAAAACAAGCTCGTGATGCTCGTATACATATATTACAAGAAATGAATAAAATAATTGCATCTCCAAATACTAATAATGCTAATACGCCTAAAACATCTATAATAAAAATTAATACTACTAAAATTCGTGATTTAATAGGTAAAGGCGGTGAAGTTATTAAAAATATCAATGCTACCAGTGGAGCTAGTGTTGATGTTGATGATGATGGCAATGTTAGTATTTTTTCTAACACACAACAAGGTTATGATGCTGCCCTTAAAATGGTAAAAGATGTTACTGCAGAAGCTGAAGTTAATAAAGTATATACTGGGAAGGTATCAAAAATAGTAGAATTTGGTGCATTTATTACCATATTACCTAATCAAGATGGTTTATTGCATATTTCAGAAATAGCTCATGAAAGAGTAGCAAAAGTTGATGATTATTTAACAGAAGGTGATGAAATTGATGTCAAAGTATTATCTGTAGAAAGAGGAAGAATAAAGCTCTCGCGTAAAATTTTACTAGATAAATAGTAATTTAAAAAAATAATTTTTTATAAATAAATACTAAATTATTTTATAATTTTAACAAGTTTAATATTATTATTACTTATTCGTACAATTTCAATTAGAACATTATCAACTTTTATACTTACATTGTGTTTAGGTATTCTTTGTAATTTTTCTAAAATAAGACCATTTAAAGTTTTTGCACTGGTATTAAATTTTATACCTAAAATATTATTAATCTTATGTATATTTATACTAGGATTAAATAAATAACTACCGTCATTTTGCAAGCTAAATTCTTGAATTTTTTCTTTAGAATTAGAGGTAAAACTACCAACTAATTCTTCTAAAATATCATCTAAAGTTATAGCTCCTTTTACTTCACCGTACTCGTCAACTATAACTCCTAAACGTTTTTTATTATATTGAAATTGCTCTAATTGCTGAGACAAACTAACTCCCTCTGGCAATATATACACATCTTTTACTATTTTTTTCAACTTATCCATGCTAAATTCACCTTTAGCATATAAATTAAGAACGTCTCTTACATGCAAAACACCAATAATATTATTCTTACTACCTTTATAAACTAATAACCTAGTATGTTGCGTATGTTGTAAATTTTGTAAAATATTATCATCATTATCAATATTTATAGTGATTAAAGAATTTTTTGGAATCATAATATCATCAACATTAATTTCTTGTAAATCTATAATATTTAATAAAATTTCATAATAATTATTAGCAATATTAGCTTTAGCATCACTCATACTCATTTTTAATTCTTGCATGCTTAATTTATGATTATTGGTAGTGATTTTTATTTTAAAAAGTTTGAAAATTAATAAAGATATTTTATTTATTATAATTACAATTGGCTTGAAAATTTTAATAAATATATTTAATATTGGCGCTGAAAATAATGCTATTTCTTCTGGATATCTATAAGCAAAATTCTTTGGTGTTGTTTCAGCAAAAATTAGCACCACAATTGTTAATATAATTGAAGCTAAAAATATAGCATCATTATCAAATAATTTAATTGCTAATATAGTTACTATACTAGCTGCAAAAATATTTACTAAATTATTACCTAATAATATTGCGCTTATAAGGCTATCTTTATCTGCTAACAATTTTTCTACTAATTTAGCACCTTTATTGCCATTATTTGCTAAATTACGCAAACGATAACGATTAACAGCTAACATGCCTGTTTCACTACTAGAAAAAAAAGCAGAAATGAATAATAAAATAAATAATAAAATAAATAAAATAAATGGTTTATCCAAAATTTACAACTTATTAAAATTAAAAACCTTCATGCCATTATATACAGCATCATCTTGCAATTGATCTTCAATTAGCAATAATCGATTATATTTTGCTAAACGATCAGAGCGAGAAAGAGAGCCTGTTTTAATTTGTCCACAAGCAGTAGCAACAGCTAAATCAGCAATAGTACTATCTTCTGTTTCTCCACTTCTATGAGAGATAACATTAGCATAATTTGCTTTTTTTGCTAACGACATAGTAGCAAAAGTTTCTGTTAATGTTCCTATTTGATTAACTTTAATTAAAATAGCATTAGCAATATTTTGTTGAATGCCTTTATGTAATATTTTTTGATTAGTAACAAATAAATCATCTCCAACTAACTGGACTTTATTGCCTAATTTTTTAGTAAGAATATCCCAGCCCTGCCAATCATCTTCTGCCATTGCATCTTCTATAGATATAATTGGATATTTTTTTACCCAGTTTGCTAAATAATCAACAAATTCACTACTTGATAATGATTTTTTTTCAGATACTAAATTATATTTATTGTTATTATAAAATTCTGAACTAGCACAATCAAGCCCGATATAAATATCTTTACCGGCTATAAAACCTGCTTTTTCTATGGCAGTAATAATAATTTGTAATGCTTGCTCATTACTAGATAAATCTGGTGCAAACCCTCCTTCATCTCCCACCGCTGTATTCATACCTTTGCTATGTAAAACCTTCTTTAGACTATGAAAAACTTCAGCACCATAACGAACAGCCTCTTTAAAAGTTGGTGCTCCAACTGGGATAATCATAAACTCTTGTAAATCCACGCTATTATTAGCATGTTCACCACCATTGATGATATTCATCATTGGCACTGGCATTTGATATGTATTATTGCTAAAAGATTTATATAAAGGCAAGTTATTTGCATTTGCTTTAGTATGTGCTGCAGCTAAAGATACAGATAAAATTGCATTTGCGCCTAATTTTGATTTATCATCTGTAGCATCTAAATTTATCATAGCATTATCAATAACAGCTAAATCATTAATATCAAAGTTTAGTAATAAATTATTAATATTTTTATTTACATTAGTTACTGCTCTAATAACTCCTTTACCTAAATAACGAGTATTATCATTATCTCGTAATTCTAACGCCTCTTTTTTGCCAGTTGAGGCTCCAGATGGAACCATAGCATGTCCTGTTATACCGTTATTTAGCATAATCTCCGTATAAAGAGTAGGATTACCTCTTGAGTCTAGTATTTCAAGTGAATGTATTTTTTTTATTTTCATATTTGTTTTAGTTTTAATAAATTAAAAAGTATTACTAATAACAGATAGATTTATAATAATTAGTTATTAAACAATTTATAAAATCTATCATAAGCACTAAATAAATGATTTTTTTGTAGAATTATTCTGTAAATTATATATTAATCAAAAAAAGATTTCATTTTATCAAAAAAACTATTACCTTGCGGATGTTGTTTGATGCCGCAACTTTCAGCAAATTTTTGTAATAATTCTTTTTGTTTATTATTTAAATTTACCGGTGTTTCAATTTTTATTTTAGCAAATAAATCACCAACTCCACCACCTCGCAACATTGGTACACCTTTACCTTTTAATCTAAATAACTTATCTGTTTGCGTTCCAGTTGGAATTTTAATTTTAAGTTTACCATTAAGTGTTGGCACCTCTATTACCCCGCCTAATGTTACTGTTGGAAAATCAACTGGTACAGTAACTAACAAATTATTACCTTCTCTGCTAAAAATATTATGCGCCTTTATTCTAATCTCAACATATAAATCACCATTAGCGCCATTATTAGCACCAGCGCCACCTTCGCCATTTAAACGAATACGATTGCCATTATCAACCCCAGCTGGAATTTTAACTGATAATGTTTTTGGTCTTCTTTGTAGTCCTCTGCCATTACAATCTTTGCAGGGGTTATCAATAACTTTTCCTTTGCCTCTGCACTTAGGGCAAGTACTTTGTACTGAGAAAAATCCTTGTTGCATTTGTACTTGTCCATGTCCACCACAAGTAGCACAATTTTTAGCACCGCTACCAGCTTTTGCCCCACTACCTTTACAAGTAGTACATTTTTCATCTTTAGTAATGCGAACTTTAACTGTATCACCAAATACAGCTTGTTTTAAAGTTATCTCTAAATTATATTGTAAATCATCACCTCTATTATTTTGTTGTTTGCTATTTCCGCCACCAAATATATCGCTAAAAATATCACCAAAACCACCAGCGCCAGCAGAGCCAAAAGGATTCTTTCCTCCGCCAAAACCACCAGCGCCAGCATTAACACCATCAAAACCAAATTGATCATAAGCTTGTTTTTTGCTACTATCAGATAAAACACTATATGCTTCTTGAATTTCTTTAAACTTCCCCTCAGCACTTGCATCTTTATTTCTATCCGGATGAAACTTCATTGCTAAACGCTTATATGATTTTTTTATTGATTTTTCGTCAGCACTTTTATCTACAGCTAAAACCTCATAATAATCTCTTTTTCCCATAATATATTAAATATTAATTAATACAGAATAAGATATTTTTATTTCTTGTTATCATTTACTTCCTCAAAATCAGCATCAACAACATCATTGTCTTCTTTATTTTTACTTGCTTCTTCTGCCTCAGGAGTAAAACCATCACTAGTCTCAGTCTCTTTAGCCGCAGCTGCTTTAGTTTGTGCTTTTTCTGCCAAAGGCTGAGCAACATCAGTTAGCTCTTTAACTTTAGCTTCAATTACTACTTTGTCATCAGCTTTAATAGCTTTCTCTAATTCAGCTATAGCATTATTAATAGCTTTTTTATTGTCATCACTTATTTCATCTTTTAGCTCTTCTAAAGAGTTTTTAGTAGAATAAATAAGACCTTCAGCCATATTACGCACACTAACTAATTCTTGAAATTTTTTGTCATCATCTGCATGTATTTCTGCATCTTTAACCATTTTTTCTATTTCTTCTTCAGAAAGACCGCTTGATGCTTTAATAGTAATAGATTGCTCTTTACCAGTATTTTTATCTGTAGCTGATACACTTAAAATGCCATTTGAATCAATATCAAATTTTACTTCAATTTGCGGGGTACCTTTTGGTGCTGGCGCTATACCTTCTAAATTAAATTGCCCTAATGATTTATTAGCGCCTGCTACTTCACGCTCTCCTTGTAATACATGCACTGTTACTGCATTTTGATTATCAGCTGCTGTAGAAAATACTTGGCTAGCATTAGTTGGTATAGTGGTATTTTTTTCAATTAATTTAGTCATAACTCCACCCATAGTTTCAATTCCAAGAGAAAGAGGGCTAACATCAAGTAATAAAATGTCATTTACATCACCACTTAAAACACCACCTTGAATAGCTGCTCCCATAGCAACAGCTTCATCTGGATTTATATCTAATTTAGGAGCTTTACCAAAAAATTTTTCAACCTCCGCTCTAACCTTTGGCATTCTAGTTTGCCCGCCAACCAATATAACTTCGCTAATATCTTTATTATTAAGACCAGCGTCTTTCATTGCTATTTGACATGGTTTAATTGAATTTTTAATTAAATCATTAACTAATGATTCTAATTTAGCTCTATTCATTTTTATATTTAAATGTTTAGGGCCGCTGCTATCAGCAGTAATATAAGGTAAATTTATTTCTGTTTGTTCTGCCGATGACAACTCTATTTTTGCTTTTTCTGCTGCTTCTTTTAATCTTTGTAATGCTAAAGGATCGTTTTTTAAATCCACTCCTTGTTCTTTTTTAAATTCATCAACCAAAAAATTAATAATTCTTTGATCAAAATCTTCACCACCTAAAAAAGTATCACCATTGGTTGCTAAAACTTCAAAGTGTTTTTCTCCATCAATATCTTCCATTTCAATAATAGAAACATCAAAAGTCCCACCACCTAAATCATATACAACAATTTTTTTATCACCTGTTAATTTATCAATACCATAAGCAAGAGCTGCCGCTGTTGGCTCATTTATAATACGTTTTACTTTAAGCCCAGCTATCTTACCTGCATCTTTAGTAGCTTGACGCTGAGAATCATTAAAATAAGCAGGCACAGTTATTACTGCTTCAGTGATTTTTTCACCAAGATAATCTTCTGCTGTTTTCTTCATTTTTGCTATAATTTTAGCTGATACTTCAGGTGCTGCCATTTTTTGACCTTTTACTTCTACCCATGCATCACCATTTTTTGCTTTGACGATTTTATAAGGTACAATATCAATATCTTTTTGTACCGCTTTTTCTTCAAAGCGACGACCAATTAAACGTTTAATAGCAAATAATGTATTTTCTGGGTTAGTAACTGCTTGACGCTTAGCAGCTTGTCCCACTATTATCTCATCTGAATCTTTTAAATAAGCCACAACTGAAGGAGTAGTTCTTCCGCCTTCTGCATTTTCAATAATTTTTACATTTTTACCATCCATAACTGCCACACAAGAATTGGTAGTTCCCAAATCTATACCTATAATTTTTGCCATTTTTTTAACTCCATTTTTATTAAACAATACTTGTTATATAATTACTAAATTTATTTTTTCAAGTTTTATTTATAAAAAATATTAATCAGCTACGCAAGTCTTTATTTAAGTGTGGTTGTATGATTTTTAATATTTCCTTAAAAACTATTTTATTTCCTGCTACAACATTACCAGTATTAAAATAGTTATCATTACCAGAAAAATCACCTATAAAACCACCAGCCTCTTTTACCAGTAAAGCTCCGGCAGCTATATCCCATGTCTGAAGGCCTATTTCCCAAAAACCATCAAATCTAGCAGCTGCTAAATATGCTAAATCTAAGGCTGCACTACCAGCACGACGAATACCAGCTACATGAGGGTGGATAGCTTTAAAAGTTTTTAAATAACAAGCTAAATGTTGTGGTTGTTTAAAAGGAAATCCTGTGCCTATTAAAGTGTTTTCAAGACCATTAGTTACACTTACTCTAATTCTTTTGTTATTTAAAAATGCACCATTACCCTGACTAGCATAAAAAAGTTCATCTTTAAATGGATCATAAATTACCCCATGTTTTACTTTACCTTTTACAAATAAAGCGATGGATACTGCGTAATGTGGCAAACCATGTAAATAATTAGTAGTACCGTCTAAAGGATCTATAACCCATTTATAATCATTATCACCAATTATCTCACCACTTTCTTCTCCTAAAATACTATGTTTAGGAAAATGCTTTTTAATTGTAGTTATAATGATATCTTCAGCTTTTTTATCTACTTCAGATACAAAATCATTTGCTGCTTTATTTGTTATGTTTAATGTTTCAATTTTATTGTGATAACGCAAAATTATATTACCAGCACTTCTAGCGCAAGTGGTAGCAATATTGATAATAGGTTCCATAATTATTAACTAAAATTAAAGCTACAAAATTATACACTGCAATAAAATTATTACAATTTATATTAGTAATTTATAATCTTACTAAGGTATAATTACTGCTTTTAATTATTGTCTGTTGTAATGAAGTTAAGTGGTGCACAAATTCTGGTGAAATGTTTAGCAGCAGAAGGTGTAGAGCATATTTTTGGTTACCCTGGTGGTGCTGTTTTACATATTTATGATGCTTTAGATGAATATATAAATAATAAAGAAAACAATATCACTCATATTTTAGCTCGTCACGAACAAGGCGCAGTACATGCTGCTGATGGTTACGCTAGAAGTAGTGGCAAAGTTGGTGTTGCTATAGTAACTTCTGGTCCTGGTATAACTAATGCTGTAACTGGAATTGCTACAGCACATTTAGATTCTATTCCTTTAGTGGTTATTTCAGGACAAGTACCTTCTGCACTAATCGGTAATGACGCTTTTCAAGAAGTAGATGCTGTTGGTATTACTCGCTCCTGTGTTAAACATAATTTTTTAGTAACTGATGTTAATAAAATAGAAAGTACTATAAAAAAAGCTTTTTATATTGCCAAAACTGGTAGGCCTGGTCCTGTATTAGTTGATATTGCTAAGGATGCTACGATTAATGAAATAATATATAAACCATGTGTTGAAAATATAACTATACGTTCGTATCACCCAGATATAAAAGTTAATATTAAACAAATACAAAAAGCAATAAATCTTATTATTCAAGCAAAAAAACCAATTATTTATGCTGGTGGTGGTTGTGTAATTGGCAATGCTAGTAATGAATTAAACTTATTTACTAAAACACTAAAATTTCCTATCACCCAAACCTTAATGGGTTTAGGTGCTTATCCTGCTAATGATAAACAAAATATTGGTATGCTTGGTATGCATGGTACTTATGAAGCAAATATGGCTATGCACAGTAGTGACTGTGTAATTGCTATAGGGGCTAGATTTGATGACAGAGTAACAGCAGCTATAGATAAATTTTGCCCTAATGCAAAAATTATTCATATAGACATAGATCCATCATCAATTGCTAAAACAGTTAAACATATAGCAGTACCAATTGTAGGTAAAGTAAAATCTGTTTTACAAGAATTTAATAAATTATTAAGTGCTGTAATTATGCCTAATATAGATAATTGGTGGCAACAAATTAATAAATGGCAAGATGTTAATTGCCTGAAATATAAAAAGAAATCTGGCGTAATAAAACCACAAACTGTAATACAAACTCTATTTGAAGTAACTAATGGCGATGCTATTATTAGTTCAGATGTTGGGCAACATCAAATGTGGGCAGCCCAATATTATGGTTTTAATAAACCAAGACGCTGGATAAACTCTGGAGGTTTAGGCACTATGGGTTTTGGTTTGCCAGCTGCAATTGGAGCAAAAGTTGCTAACCCACAAATGGATGTAGCTTGTGTAACTGGAGATGGTAGCATTCAAATGATGTTGCAAGAAATGGCAACTATGTTACAATTTCACATACCAATAAAAATTATTAATTTAAATAACAAGTATTTAGGTATGGTGCGTCAATGGCAAGAGTTTTTTTATAAAAATCGTTATGCAATGAGTTATATGGATGCCTTACCTGATTTTGTAAAATTAGCTGAAGGTTATGGTCATACTGGCATACAAATAACTAAAGAAGAAGATTTATTAAAAGCAATGACTTATGCTTTTCAACAGAAAAATAAAACAATATTTTTAGATATAATTACTGATCCAACAGAAAATGTATTTCCAATGATACCGTCTGGTGTAGGACATAATGAAATGATATTAAATAATAATGAAGAAATTGCAAAGAATAACGATAAAGGGCTAAATTTATTATGAGACATATTATTTCTATATTACTTGAAAATGAAGCAGGAGCACTATCAAGAGTGAGTGGTCTTTTTTCTGCACGTGGATTTAATATTGAAAGTCTAACTGTATCTGCTACTAATGACAAAACACTTTCTAGAATGACAATTGTAACAATTGGCGATAATGCTATTGTTGAGCAAATAATAAAACAACTCAATAAACTTATAGATGTAATTAAGGTGGTTGATTTAACCGCGCATCAACATATTGAAAGAGAACTTATGTTGGTTAAAATAATAAACGATAAAAACTCCAGATTAGAAGTAAAACAGTTAATTGATATATTTTCTTGTAAAGTTGTTGATGTATCAGAAAAAACCTGGACTATTGAAGTAGCTGGTAAAAATAAAAAAATAGATGCTTTTTTAAGAGCTTTAAATGAGCTTAATAGCTCTATAATTATAGAGGTATCACGTAGTGGCATTACTGGCATTGTGCGTGGTAAAAACATTTTAAAATAAGGATATTATGAAAAGATATTACGATAAAGATGCAGATTTAACTGCCATTACAAATAAAAAAGTTAGTATTATTGGCTACGGTTCACAAGGTTATGCACATGCTAATAATTTAAAAGACTCTGGAGTTGAGGTTTGTGTTGGACTTAGAAATGGCTCTAATTCAAGTATTAAAGCTAAAACAGCTGGGCTTATGGTAAGTAGTATAGTTGAAGCAGTTAAATGGGCAGATATAGTAATGGTATTAGCACCAGATGAATTTCAAGCACAATTATATCAAGAAGAGATTGAGCCTAATATACAACAAGGCGCTACTTTAGCGTTTGCCCATGGTTTTAATATCCATTACGGCCTAATTAAACCAAAATCTGATTTAGATGTTATTATGATAGCACCGAAAGCACCGGGGCACACAGTAAGAAGTGAATTTGTAAAAGGTGGTGGTATTCCTGATTTAATTGCTATTTACCAAGACGCATCTGGAAATGCTAAAAAAACTGCACTTGCCTATGCTAGTGCAATTGGCGGTGGTAAAACTGGTATTTTAGCAACAACTTTTAAAGATGAAACAGAAACAGATTTATTTGGTGAGCAAGTAGTATTATGCGGCGGCACTACAGCTTTAGTACAAGCAGGGTTTGAAGTTTTAGTAGAAGCTGGTTATGAGCCTGAAATGGCTTATTTTGAATGCTTACATGAACTTAAATTAATAGTTGATTTAATGTATGAAGGTGGTATTGCTAATATGCGTTATTCTATTTCTAATACTGCAGAATATGGTGATGTAACACGTGGCTCTAGAATTATTACTGAGAAAACTAAATTAGAGATGAAAAAAATCTTACGTGAAATACAAGATGGGTCTTTTGCCAAAGAATTTGTAAAAAATGTAGGTAGTTTGCCTGCTCGTAGAGAAGTACAACAACAACATCAAATTGAACAAATAGGTGCTAGTTTAAGAGAAATGATGCCTTGGATTACTAAAGTTGTTGATAAAAATAAAAATTAATATAGATAAAAATTTAATCAAATTTTTATACGAAATAATCCTACTATAGTTATATTTTTCTATTTTGGTATAAATGCATTACTTTAGCAGAATAATTCTCTAAATCCTTGATACGAGAAGCATTCGATGGGTGGGTACTGAGTAACTCTATATTAGATGATTTATTAATCTTAGCCATTTTACGCCATACATTAACCGCTGCTTGCGGATTGTATCCTGCTCTGGCTGCGAGCTCTACTCCCATTCTATCGGCTTCTTGCTCATGTAAACGACTATTAGGCAATAAAAAAGTAACATTAAGCAATGTCTCGCCTAATCTTAAATTATTAGCTGGAATATTAAAAAACGCTCCAACTAAAGTAATACCAATACTTTTAGTTAATTGCTGTGATGCTCTCTCTCTCTACCGTGTTCTCTTAAAGCATGTGATATTTCATGCCCCATAATAGCAGCTATTTCATCGTCTGTTAATTTTAATCTATCAACAATACCAGTATAAACCATAATCTTTCCACCTGGCATACACCAAGCATTTAACTTTTTTGATTTAGTAATATTTACCTCCCATTGCCATTTTAAGGCATCAGAGCGAAAAACCCCTACTTGGGTAATTAAATTTTTAGCAATAACTCTTACACGTTTAAGAATTTTTTTATCAGTATTTAAAGTTTTATTTTTAAATGCTTTTTTTAAAATATCTTTATATTGATTTGTTGCTGTAGATTGCATTTCTGTGCTTGAAACCAATAATAACTGCTCTCTACTTACACCAACATCACCACTTTTTGTGCTATTAGAAAATAAGCTACAACTATTTAAAAAAAGTAGTAATAATATAATTAAATATTGCATAATTTTATATTGTTATGTTTTTGTATTTTAATACTGTATGCATATCTTTATCTCCTCTGCCTGATAAATTTATAATAATATTTTTATTTTTACCAATTTTTTTAGCCAGCTTTATACCAAAAGCAATAGCATGGGCTGATTCAAGAGCTGGCAAAATACCTTCTGTATTAGTTAATGTATAAAAAGCTGCTAATGCTTCTTTATCTGTTATAGCTACATAATTAACTCTTTTTATTTTTTTTAAATAAGCGTGCTCCGGCCCTACTCCAGGATAATCTAATCCTGCTGATATAGAGTGTCCTGCAATAATTTGTCCATTATCATCACTTAATACATAAGTTCTATTGCCATGTAAAACTCCAATATTTCCAGCACACAAAGGTGCTGCATGCGACTCCTTGCCTTTATTTAACCCAAATCCAGCTGCTTCTACTCCATACATTGTTATGTTTTTATTATCAATAAAAGGATAAAAAAGCCCAATAGCATTAGAACCGCCACCAACACAAGCTACTAAAGCATCTGGTGATTTATGTACTTGCTCATTAAATTGTTTTTTTGCTTCAATTCCTACTATGCTTTGAAAATCACGTACCATCATTGGATATGGGTGTGGACCCGCTACAGTGCCAATAATATAAAAAGTATTGTCAATATTGCTAACCCAATCACGCATTGCTTCATTAAGCGCGTCTTTTAAAGTTTTAGCACCAGAACTAACAGTAACAACTGTAGCACCAAGCATTTGCATTCTTTCTACATTAACTTTTTGCCTAACTACATCAACAGCGCCCATATAAATTACACATTCTAAATTAAGTTTAGCAGCCACTGTCGCTGTAGCAACGCCGTGCTGCCCTGCTCCTGTTTCAGCTATAATTCTAGTTTTACCCATTCTTTTAGTAAGAAGTGCTTGACCAATAGTATTATTTATTTTATGTGCACCGGTATGCGTTAAGTCCTCTCTTTTTAAATAAATATTAGCTCCACCTGCAATTTTACTTAGGTTTTTAGCAAAATATAATGGTGTTTCTCTGCCAACATAATGCTTTAATTCGTCAGCAAGATCATGCTTAAAATCAGCATCATCTTTATATTTTAAATAAACAGCTTCTAGTTCATTAACTGCTTTAATTAAAGTTTCAGCCACAAATATACCGCCAAATTCAGCAAAATGACCAGCTTTATCTGGCATATCATATTTTGTTTTAGCATTATTTATCATCTTCAATCGCTTTTATTAATTGTCTAACTTTAATAATATCTTTTATTCCTTTAACTGTCTCAACTCCGCTTGATACATCAATTGCATATGGATTTGTAGTATTTATAGCGGCTACCACATTATTTTTATTTAAACCACCTGCTATGATAATAGGTTTATTTGTTATCGGTACTAAACTCCAATTAAATGTTTCACCACTACCTCCATATAAATTACTATCTGCATCTAATAACAATCCACAACAATTACAATAATCAGTAATAATTTTACTGAAATTTGTATTATTATTTACCTTAATTGCTTTAATAAAAGGCATGTTATATTTTTCACATTGCTTTGGAGTTTCATTGCCATGAAATTGTAAAGTATCTATAGCAACACTATCTATTACATTTTTAATAAATTTTTCTGAATGATTAACAAATAAAGCAACACGATTAATAAAAGGTGGTATTACATTAATTATTTGCTGAGCCTGCTTAATGGTAATATAGCGTGGAGATTTATTATAAAAAACCAGACCAATAGCATCAATACCACATTTTGTTACTGCCAAAGCATTTTGTGGCTCTGTTAATCCACAAACTTTAATTTTCATTAAATTTTTGTCTAATCGTGTTCCTATCAAACCACCAACCACCACTAACTAAATTATCAATAATTATTGCTAATTTTTTAAGAAATATTTCTGGTTTATTAAGTTCTAACGTTTTACGCCATAAATCAAAACTCCTTTGATTGTCAATTTTTGAATGTGCCTTCGCTACCCCTGCTAACATTTGTTCAGTAAAAAAAGTTATATCATTATTTTCTCCGCAACGAGTAACACTAATATATTGAGCGGTAGCTGCTGCTATTGCTCTTGTATCAGCCTCTCTTGGCGACTCATCAATTAAGTGTTGCAAAACAGCTACAGTTATTTCACAGTCGATAGGACAACTAACTCCTAACCAAATAGCATGCCCTAATGCCTTGAGTGCATCTGGAGATTCTGATAAAAACATTATATTACAAGCCTTAGTAGCCAATTCCCACTTACAATTTAATATAGCAAAATCAAAAGCTTTAGTAGCGGTGTCCCATGCTTTTTTCCCTTGATATTGCTCAACATTAATGCTAGCTATTTCTAATAACAAATCAATTCTTTGTATAATATCAGCATCTGCGCTTAAATTGATTAATTTTTTCTCAAAATATGCTATTTTTTTTGTTAACTCTGCTGGTGTTAATATTAAATCCTCTGCACCATCTGCATCAAATAAATCTTGACCTTTATTTAAAAATTTAAAACCCATAATCTACCTATAAGAATAAAAAGCGGCTTCTAATCTATCCTCCCAATTATCTGGAGTATCATGATAATCAGGCTTTACATCCATCTGAAAAAATCTTTCATTAGCCGTCTTAGCTATTTTTGCTAATTGTGTAACAAAATCTTCAAAATTATCTATTTCTGGATGTGCAATAATAACTTCACTACTTTTTAACACTATCAACCTTTATTGAAAATAAATTTATTTTAACAAAATTTATTATAATTAATTAATTAATAGTTAAAAAAATGGGGCGAGAAACGGGGTTTGAACCCGCGACAACCGGAATCACAATCCGGGGCTCTACCAACTGAGCTATTCCCGCCATAAAATATTATTATTTTACAATGAAGTAAATGGTTGTGGTTAGATATTAAACTCTAATAAATTATTTTAAACTTCTCAAAGTATTCATTCTAGAGTTTAAATTAAAATTTTATTTTTTAAATAAATAAATATAATTTGAAGTATTTTTTATTAGTTAATATAAATACTTAACTCATTAATTCATAACTTATATTTTAGCAATGTATAATTAATAAAACTTATGCAAACCAAAACTGTTTTAAATACCTTTAGACCTTCTTTTTTAATCTTAACCCCTGTATGTGTATTTTTAGGTTTAAGTATTTCATTTGCAATAAACCCCCAAATAAATTGGTTTAATTTTTTTCTTATTATGCTCGGTGCCATCTTTGCTCATATTAGTGTAAATACATTAAATGAATATCATGACTTTAAAAGTGGCTTAGACTTAAAAACTAATAGAACTCCTTTTAGTGGTGGTAGTGGCGCACTACCTGTAAATCCATCTGCAGTAAATTTAGTTTTAATCACTGGTGTAATTACAATAATATTTACAATATTAATTGGCATATATTTGATATTTACATATGGATTTAAGTTATTACCTATTGGTATTCTTGGTATATTGCTAATAATCACATATAGCAAGTGGATTAATCGTTTACCTATTTTATGCTTAATTGCACCCGGTCTAGGCTTTGGAGTATTAATGGTTATTGGCACTTATTTAATACTTACTGGTAGCTTTTCTGGGTTATTATGGTTTATACCCCTTGTGCCATTTTTTCTTATTAATAATTTATTATTATTAAATCAATATCCAGATATAAAAGCAGATAAAAATGTTGGCAGAAAAACTTTTCCTATTGTTTTTGGAATAAAAAATAGCAACAACATATATCTATTATTTTTAATAATTCCCTATCTATTAATTATATTTGGTATTATTAATAAAGATATTCCAATGTTATGTTTTATAGCTATTTTTCCTGTATTACTCTCATTATTTTCATTTTTAGGAGCAATTAAATATAACTCTAATATTGCAAAATACCACAAATATTTAGCAGCAAATGTTGTAGCTGCTATTATTACTCCACTTCTACTTGGAATAACAATTATACTTGGATAACAAAACTATTGCTTTAAATGTATGGCTATAATTTTTAAACTATAATTCATCGTATAAATAAATCTAAAATTATAGTTCAGCATTTATATAAAAATATTAATAATTATTGTAATATTCACAAGTTCTTTTCTATTAACTAATTACAATGTAGTAAATATTAAATATAGTAAATACTTTGCTGTTTAACTTACCAACTTAGGCGGAATACATTTATCATAAAATGTATAATAGTCATATTTTATATACTTAATAATAAGCAAACAGTATATACCCATAAAACTTATAATATCAATAGAAACAGAGATTTTTGTTAAATAGTAATTTATTAATTATTTAAGCCAAGCAATTTTTTAACAATATTAGTATCGCTAAATACTATTTTTTTATTACCTATAGTCTGATAATTCTCATGTCCTTTGCCGGCTATAAGAATACATTCGTTAGCATCAATATTACTAATTATTGCCTTTATAGCAAGCTCTCTATCATAAATAATTTGTATATTTTTATTACTAATATCATATATTATATCATTAATAATAGTTTGTGGATTTTCATCCCTAGGATTATCATTTGTTAAAATTATTCTATCTGCTAATTTACTAGCTATTTTACCCATTAAATACCGTTTACTCTTATCGCGCTGACCACCACAGCCGAATAATAAACTAATTTTATGTTGCGGATAATGCTTCTTTAAAGCAAGAATAACATTTTGCAATGCATCTGGAGTATGTGCAAAATCTATCCATATTTTATAATTACTTATTTTTTGCATTCTACCAGTTGGAGTCTGTAATAATGCTAATTTCTTTATAACCTCATCTGAAGGAAAACCAAGTCTTAACAAGGTTTTATAACCAGCCATTACATTAGATAGATTAAACTCTCCTAATAAATTAATTTCAAAAACAAATTTATCTAATGTTACTAAAAAACCAAACTCTCTAAACTCAAACGATAAATCCATAATACTGTAAGCAGTATGAGTTAATTTATCAGCAAAATGCTGATAAAATTCATTATCTTTAGAAAAAATACCAAATTTTGCTGGTTTAAGTGCTAATAATTTTGCAGATAAATAATTCTCCATTGTCTGATGATAATCTAAATGATCTTGACTAATATTTGTCCAGATAATAATTTCAAATACAAGTCCAGCTATTCTTTTTTGCACTAAAGCATGCGATGATACTTCTAATATTGTATATTTTGCATTATCATTATTTAATAATTTATATAAAGTAAAAATATCTGGCGTAGTTAATTCATTATTAAGAGTACCTATTACCTGGTTATTAATATTAAAATTACTAAGTATTTGAGAAATAAAACTGCTAACTGATGTCTTACCATTAGTGCCAGTAACTGCAATAATTTTATTATTTTTAGCTTGCGGATAAAAATTATTAGCAAGAATTGATAATTTATTACTTAAATCTTTAATTATTATAACTGGAATATTTGCATTAATTTTTTTATCACTTAAAACCACATTAGCACCTAAAATGATAGCTTTATTAATAAAATTTTCTCCGTGTGTAGTGCTACCTGCTATAGCTACAAAAGCATAATCTTTTTTTATATTATTACTATTTAAACTAATACCACAAATTTTTAACTTATAATTATCAGAAAAAGGATTATTATCAGTTATGATGCCATTTAATAATGATGTTAGTTGCATATATATTACTATATTATAAAATAATGATATTATATACAAAAAAATAAATCTAATATATAATAGATTTATTTTATAAGATAGGATAAAAGTATGGCTCTTAATCGTCGTGAATTTGTAAAATTAGTTGGGGCTGGTGCTGCTGCTGGTGTCATTGGTACTTATATATATAAACAAAAAAGTCTATCACTGCAAGATAATTTTTATGAAGTTAAAAAATTTGGTAATGCTAGAATTCTACATATTACAGATACACATGGTAACTTATTACCAAATTATTTCCGTGAGCCAAATGTAAATCTTGGTTTTGGTGATACTTATGGTAAATTACCACATGTAGTTGGTAATAAACTATTAAAACAAATTGGAGTAAAACCAGGCACACCTGAAGCATATGCCTTTACTTATAATAAGTTTAAAAAATTAGCAAAAAAATACGGTAAAACAGGTGGTTTTGCTCAAATTAAAACTGTACTTGATAGCCTGCGAGCAAGCGCTGGCGGCACTGAAAACACCTTAACTGTAGATGGTGGTGATACATGGCAAGGATCAGGCACATCATTATGGACGCGTGGCGCTGATATGGTTGAAGCCTGTAATTTATTAGGAGTCAATGTTATGGTTGGGCATTGGGAATTTACTTATAAAGAAAATGAAGTTCTTAAAAATATAGGGTTTTTTAAAGGTGATTTTTTAGGGCAAAATGTACGCATAATTGAAGACGCATTGATGGGTGATAATTATATAAAAATGACGGAAAAATTTGATGGCAGAGGTTTATATGATGAAGATGAAGGCAGACCATTTGAACCATATGTTATTAAAACAATAGGTGGTAAGCGTTTTGCAGTAATTGGTCAAGCATTCCCACGTACAGCTAATGCTAATCCACAAAAATATTTTTTTCCTGACTGGTCATTTGGTCTACGTGAAGATGAAATGAGTGAACTTGTGCAAAATATTCGTGCCAATGAAAAAGTTGATGCTGTTATTCTCGTCTCTCATAATGGTATGGATGTTGATATTAAAATGGCATCTCGTATAGTTGGTATTGATGCTATTTTTGGCGGACATACACATGATGGCATGCCAATTCCTGTTGAAGTTAAAAATGCAGGAGGCACCACTATTGTAACCAATGCTGGTTGTTCTGGAAAATATATTGGAGTAATGGATTTTGATATAAAAGGTGGTAAAGTAGTTGATTATAAGTACAAAATGCTACCAATACTTACTAATTTTATCAAACCAAATAAAGAAATGGTTTCCTTTATAGATAAAATGCGTAATACTAAATATGATGAAAAAGTAGTTGAAGCACGTAACAAAGAAATGGCAAATAACGCTGATAGAGTAGGTAAAACCTATAAAGAAATTTTAACTGAAAAATTATGCGAAACTGAACAAACTTTATATCGTCGTGGTAATTTTATGGGCACTTGGGATCAAGTTTTAGTAAATGCACTTAGAGCAGAACATGATGCTGATTTTGCGATGAGCGCTGGAGTACGTTGGGGAACTTCTGTTGTAGCCGGAGATGATGTTACTATGGAAGATGTTATGACTAATACTTCGATGACTTATGGTGAAACTTATGTAAGTTTATTATCAGGCAAACAAATTAAAGATATTTTAGAGGCTATTGCTGAAAATTTATTTGTACAAGATCCATATTTACAATCAGGTGGTGATATGGTGCGCATGGGCGGGCTTGATTATACTATAGATCCATCTGCTAAATTAGGCGATAGAATTAGTAAAATAGTAACAGATAATAATGATATTATGCGTGATGAAAAAATGTATAAAGTGGCTGGCTGGGCGCAAGTAAATACTGTTGGTTCTGGTCGTCTAATGTGGGATGTTGCTGCTGATTATCTACGTAAAAAAACTTATCTAAAATTAGATAAAGTAAATCATCCAACAATTAAAGGAGTTAAAGACAACCCTGGGATTGAAAATTATGCTGGCAATCTTATAGATTAATTATTAAAAACTTATAAAAAAAATAATTAATAATTTATTATAAATATATTAAATCAAAAAAAAACTATCTTTAATAAGTAATTTAATAAATACAATTAAATTACTTGTTTAAATAAAAATAAACTCTAATATTTTTTAAAAATTAAAAAGGTATGTCGTCCTCAAAATCATCATTCTTTTCTACAGGTATGGTTTTATTTTCATTATTTGCAGCAGTAGCAACATTATTGTTATTATCAGCAGGAGTATTATTATTTTCAACATTCGAACCTCTGCTATCAAGCATCTGCATATTATTGCAAACAATTTCAGTACTCCATCTATCAGCCCCTGTATTATCCTGCCATTTTCTAGTTTGTAGCTTGCCTTCTATATAAACCTTTGAACCTTTTCTTAAGTATTGTCCTGCTATTTCTGCAAGCTTTCTATACATAACAACACGATGCCACTCTGTACGTTCTTGTGTTTGCCCGCTTTTATCAGTCCATTTCTCACTGGTTGCTATAGATAAGTTTGCTATAGCATCATTATTTTGCGTATATTTAAGTTCTATATCATTGCCTAAATTACCTATTATTATGACTTTATTTATTCCTGCCATATCAGTCCTCCTAAAATTATAAAAAACCAAAAAATTGTAACAATAATATTTAATAAAAATATATTATTTGCTGCAAAAAAATTATGAATTATACCAGAGATTATTCCACCACTAAATGCCCCTAAAAATTGTGATGTTGAGAAAAAACCCATAGCTAAACCTTTTTTATCTTTATAGTTATTTTCTGCTATCTTGGCAATCATTGATGGTAATAATGCCTCTATAGTATTAAAAGCAATAAAAAATAAAAAAAATGCACTAATTACTAATAAATAATTTGCATCTATTATAAATGAAAACATTATTTGACTTATAAAAATAAGCATAATAGCAAATAATAGTATTACTTTTTTTTGTCGTTTTTTCTCAGCAATAATTATAAGAGGTATCATAAAAATAAAAGACATTACAATAATTAAATATGAATACCAATTATTGTTACCACCATCATTTAACATTATAGGCACTTGAGTAAAAATTGCTGTGATCATAAAATGTAAAATAAAAATACTAAAGCTAAAGGTTAATAATTCTTTATTTAAAATTTGTTTAATACTAACAATCGATATTTTATATCTTTTACTGGCAATTATATCAGGTAGACTAAAAGCAATAATTAATGCAATAATACTAAGCACTGTTACAAATATAAAAATACCTTGTATGCCAAATATATTGGCCACAATAGGACCTATTACGATTGCTATCATAAAAGAGATGCCAATTTGCATACCAATAATAGCATTAACCTTAGTACGGTTTTTCTCTATAACAAAATCAGCAATAAATGCCATAATAACACTAGCTATAGCACCACTTCCTTGTATTATTCTAGCTAAAATAAGCATATAGATATTATCAGTTAAACTGGCAATTATACTACCAGCTAAAAACATACTAATACCAATAAGAATTAATAATTTTCTACCAAATTTATCTGATAAATAACCATAAGGTATTTGTAATAATGCCTGACTAAACCCGTATGCACCAATAGCAACACCTATAAGCAATGGTGTTGAGTGTTGATAATTTTTACCATAAATTGCAAATACTGGGAAAATCATAAACAAACCTAGCATTCTAGTTGCCATAATAAGTGATATTTTGATAATAAAAGATTTTTCTCTATCTATCATTTAATTTTGTAATATGGTATATATTTTGGATAGGATAATTCAAGCACTCTTTTTGTATCATTTGCTAACTTATTTTTATTGAGTTTTTTATAATTATAAGCCATAAGGTGTAGTGCTGATGGTGTTTTTATAGAGCCAGGAAATTTCTCAATAATATATTTTAAACGGTTTATAGCAGCTATATAAGACTCTTTTCTAGTATAAAAAATAGCAATGTTAAATTCATGTTTTGCTAATATATTTCTTAATGTTATTAATTGCTTTTTAGCATCTCTAGTATATTTGCTATGAGGAAATTTAGTAATTAAAGCTAAATAATAATTAAGCGTATTTTTAACGCTACCAACATCACGCTGCGAAGTATCTGTTAATTGTATTTTATCTAAAAATGAAGCTGTTTTTTCCTTAGAAGCAATACCACGTAAATAATAAGCATAAGGTGTAGCTATATTATTTGGATATAATTTTATATATTCATTTAAATTTAAAATAGCCTCATCATATTTATTATCTTTATATAATAAATAAGGAATTTCTAATTTTGCCTGCATAGCATATGTAGAGCTTGGGTAGTAAGCTTGTAATTGCTCTAGTATCTCTATAGCAGCATTCACATCACTTTGAGATTTTTCTTTAGCATTAATGTAGAAATCCTCAGGTGACCAGCCTTTATATGGATCTTCTTGTGTTTCAGTGCAGCTAATTATTAATAATATTAGCAATACGGTAAATATTCTTAGCATTAAATAAAAATTCTTTTAAACACAACATTTTATCATTTTTTTTAATTCAACAATAAATAACATAATTTGTCTTAGGTAATTTGATTTTAATTTATTATCAAATAGGTATAATTTATAACTTTTTTATACCTACATTTAATTATACTCATGGCACTTATAGTTCAAAAATATGGTGGCACTTCTATAGGCTCTACCGAACGCATAAAAATAATTGCACAAAAAATAAAACAGTATAAAAAACAAGGTAATGATTTAGTGATTAGCGTGTCAGCTATGAGTGGGCATACTAATAATTTAGTAAATTTAGCCAATAAATTACAACAATATCCAAGCCTACGAGAATTAGATATGTTGCTATCAACTGGTGAACAAGTAACTATAGCATTATTAACAATGGCACTTAACAATATAGATTGTGATGCTATATCATATAATGCATCACAAGTAAAAATCATAACTGATAGCTCGTATGGCAAGGCTCGCATTAAAAGTATTGATGCTAAATTTATTAAAAAAAATATAAAAAATAACAAAGTAGTAATAATTGCTGGTTTTCAAGGCGTAGATGAGGTTGGCAATATTACTACTCTTGGTAGAGGAGGATCTGATACAACAGCAGTAGCACTGGCAGCAGCAATTAATGCTGATGAATGTCAAATTTTTACTGATGTTGATGGTGTGTATACAGCTGATCCGCGTATAGTTGCAGATGCTAGTAGAATTGATAAAATAAGTTATGAAGAAATGTTAGAAATGTCATCTTTAGGCTCTAAAGTATTACAAATTCGTTCAGTAGCTTTTGCATCAAAATATAAAGTTCCACTTAGGGTATTATCTTCAATGATCGATAATCCTCAAGGAACATTTATTACTAATGAGGAAAGTATTATGGAAAATGCAGTAGTTTCTGGAATTGCTCACAATAAAGATGAAGCAAAATTAAGTTTAATAGGGGTGCCAGATAAGACTGGTATTGCTTATAAAATATTACAACCTATATCTAAGGCTAACATAGAGGTAGATATGATAGTGCAATCAGTCTCTGCTCGTGAAGGTTTAACTAATTTTGCTTTTACTGTAAATCGTTTAGATTTTGACAAAGCAAAAAATATTCTTAAAAAAACTTGCACTAAAATTAACGCTATAAGCGTACAAACTGATAATAAAATAGTAAAAATTTCTGTAATTGGCATTGGTATGCGCTCTCACTCTGGAATTGCTGTTAAAATGTTTGATGTATTACAACAAAATAATATTAATATTGAAATGATATCAACTTCTGAAATTAAAATATCTGTTATTGTTGATGAAAAATATTTAGAATTAGCAGTTAGATCTTTACATAGTGCATTTAATTTAGATAAAAAAAAATAAAAGTATGCAAAAAATAAGCGACAAAGATGGTTTAATCTGGTTTGATGGTAAGTGGGTTAATTGGCGTGATGCTAAAATCCATGTGTTAACACATTCATTGCATTATGGCATGGGAGTATTTGAAGGTTTACGTGCTTACGCAGTTAATAATGGTAGCACTATTTTTCGCTTACAGGAGCATACAGATAGGTTGTTTAATTCTGCTAAAATTACGCGCATGAATATTCCTTTTGATAAAAAAACTATAAATAAAGCACAAAAAGATGCTGTTATAAAAAATAATTTACAATCAGCTTATATTCGTCCTATTTGTTTTTATGGCTCGGAGGGAATGGGTATTCGTGCTGATAATCTTAAAGTTCATGTGGCTATTGCTGCTTGGGATTGGGGCTCATATCTTGGTAAAGATAATATGAAAAATGGCATTCGTATTAAAACCTCAAGTTACACTAGACATCATCCTAATATTACTATGACTAAAGCTAAAATTACTGGTAATTATACTAATTCTATCTTAGCTTTACAAGAAGCCATAACTGATGGTTACGATGAAGCATTGCTTTTAGACACAGATGGTTTTATCGCAGAGGGTAGCGGTGAAAATATATTTATTATAAATAAAAATATCATATATACACCTGATTTAAGTTCTGCTTTAGCTGGCATAACTAGAGATACTATTATTATATTGCTTAATGATTTAGGTTATAAAGTTATTGAAAAACGTATAAGCAGAGATGAAGTGTATTGTGCTAATGAGGCCTTCTTTACAGGTACTGCAGCCGAAGTAACTCCTATTCGTGAATTAGATAATCGCATTATAGGTAACGGTTCTTGTGGACCTATAACAAAAAAAATTCAACAATTATATTTTTCTTGCGTTAGTGGTAATGAAGACAAATATAAACACTGGATAAAAGATGGGATTATTGATGAATAAAGAATATAATAGTGGCTGGACATATGTAGCTAAAGATAATAATGCCAAATACTGCCCAGTAAGTAAAAATAACATAAAAAACAAACATCCGAGAGTAGTGCTAAAATTTTACAATTCAATAGCATACTGTCCATATTGCGGTGAAAAATATAAAAAAAAATAATATAATTTTAATTGGCCCTATGGGTAGTGGCAAAACTGCCATAGGTAGACGCCTATCTTGTACTCTTAATTATGATTTTTTTGATACTGATTTTGAAATAGTAAATATTACTGGAGTTAGTATTGAACATATTTTTAGTGTTGATGGCGAAGCTGGTTTTAGAAAACGAGAAACTAAAGTACTAAAAAATTTAATAAATATTCCAAATATAGTTATTGCAACAGGTGGTGGCATTATTTTACGTCAAGAGAATATACAATTACTACATTCATCTTTTGTTATTTACTTATCATCAACTATAGAGATATTAATAGATAGATGTTTAAAATCACAAATTAGACCTTTGATAAATAATGCTAAAGATAAACGCCAAACAATAATAGATATTGTAACAATCAGAGAACCAATCTACAAACAAGTAGCAAATGTAATAATAAATACAAGTGATAAAAAATTATATGCTATTATAAATAATATTAAAGATGAGCTGAAAAGACATAATATAATTACTATATAATAAGATGTTTTTTATTTAAGGAAAACATTATGGAAAATTGGATAATATTAGTTGTAATAGCAGTGATTGTTATTATTTGGTTAGTTAAAATTTACAATACTTTAGTTTCTTATAAAACTCAATATGAAAATTCTTTTGCTCAAATTTTAGTACAATTAAAACGTAGAGTTGATTTAATTGGTAACTTAGTTGATGCAGCTAAAGCATATATGCAACATGAAAAAGGAACATTAGATGCAGTAACTAAGGCCAGGGCTGGCATGATAGCAGCAACTAAAGATGCTACAGGCCCTAATAATACTACAATGGCAACCCTGGCTAGCTCTCAAATTGCACTTGATAATGCTGTAGGTGGATTCAATATGCGTATGGAAGCCTATCCTGATTTAAAAGCAAGTAGTAATATTATGCAACTATCTGAAGAAATGACTACTACAGAAAACCGCATTTCATCTGCCAGACAAGCATATAATGATTTAGTGCAAAAATTTAATGAGTATAAAAAATCATTTCCTAATTTACTATTTGCTAACTTATTTGGTTTTAGTGAAAATGCTAAAGATTTAAAATTTAGTGAAAGTGTAATAGAATTAAATAAAGCTCCAAAAAATTTATTTAAATAATAATCTACAGCATTATGGATTTTCGGCAACACCAAGATATTGCTAAAAGAAATACTATTATTATTTGGTTGTTATATATATTATTATTATTAACAGCGTCATTTTTAATTGGATGGACTATGGCTGTAGGGTTTAATTTAATAGAGCTTTATCAACCACAGTATTTACAGTATTCATTTGTAGAAAAATTTATTGCTGCTAATAAGTTTGTTTTCTCCATAGAACAAATAAAGATATTACTAACAACCTCTGCTTTATCTTTAGCAGTTATGGTAATTGCAACTTTATTTGGTTGGATGCAAAAATCAAATGGACATAAAGTAGCGCTGGCATTTGGCGGTAAACTTATTACAGCAGATGCTAAATTATCGCTAAAAGAAAAACAGGCTTTAAATATAGTAGTAGAACAGGCATTAGCTGCTAATATTCCTACTCCAGCACTGTATATTATTCCTGAAAATGCTATTAATGCTTTTGCTGCAGGCACATCTTTTGATAATGCTATTGTGGCTTTAACTAAAGGCTCTCTTGAGAATTTTAATAGAGCGCAATTAGGAGGAGTTATTGCACATGAAATTGGTCATATTGTTAATTATGATATTAAGCTTAATATTAAAATAGCTGCATTTGTTTTTGGCTTTACTGCACTCTTTTTCATTGCCAGAATAATTTTTTACCAAACTATGTATAATCGTCGTATGGATGGTAGAGCAAAATTAATATTACTTGCTATTGCCATTATAATTGCTATTATTGGCGTCCTAACAGTATGGTTTGGTAGGATATTACAAGCAGCTATGTCCAGACAACGAGAATACTTAGCCGATGCCAGCAGCGTACAATTTACTCGTTACCCAAATGGATTAATAGAAGCATTTGAAATCATGCAGCAAAACACTAAAGATACTAACATAAAAAATCCAGTTGCTAAAGAATATGCACACGCTCTAATTTTTGGTATGAATAAAGAATTATTTGCTACTCATCCACCACTAAAAGAAAGAATTAAACGAATTATGGGCAACAACTATATATAAAAAGTATTAATAACCGCCATAAGCCATAAAATAATATTAATTATTAACATAATTAAAACAGCACTACTAGCAATATCTTTAGCGTCTTTTGCTAATATATGATACTGAGGACTAGCTATATCTACTACTGCTTCAATGGCACTATTTAACAACTCTATTACTAAAAGCATAATACCAGCAAAAAATAGTAGCATTTTTATCATAAAAATAAATGGCATTAAATATAATATTATCAACATAATTGCAAACAATATTAATTCTTGTCTAAAAGCCGCCTCATTTTTAAAGGCTACCTTAAGTCCAGCCATAGAATTAAATAATGCATATTTTATGCGTTTAATGCCAGTATATTTTTTAAGATTATTCATTTTGTTATATCTAGTTTAGAGTTATATGTTTTGCCGAAAATTTAAATCAACAAAAATAAAAAATATTAATTTATTAGCTGATATAGTTATTTTTGGTATTGATAGCATAGTTTATTTCATCAAAGGAAAAACCTCTGTTTTTTAAAAACAATATTTGTTTATTTTTTTGTACTTGATTATTTGGTGAAGTAGTAAATTTTTTGATTTGTACTTGATTGCATAAAGAAAAAAAATCATAATCATTAAAATCATAATCATTAATACCTTTTGATTTTAATTGTAATGCAATTAATAATTTTCCTTTACCCTGCCTAACACGACTACGCACAAAACTATCAGCAAAACGTTTATCAGATTGATAATCAAGTGTTATTAATTTATCAATAACTATTTTAATATCACTATCATTAAAACCTTTTATCTGTAGTTTTTTTGTAAGCTCTAATTGGGAATGTTCTCTGTTACTAAGTATATTAATAGCACTATCGTAACATTTATTATCATTTTTTAGCAAGTATTTTTTCCTCTAATTGTGCTGCTAATTCTTTATGTTCTTTTAAATAATCACGTGATTTATCTTTACCTTGACCTATTTTTTTACCATCTATACTATACCATGAACCAGATTTTTCTATTAAATTATGCTTAACTCCTAAATCTAGGATTTCACCTTCTCTGGAGATGCCATTATTATATATTATTTGAAACTCAGCTTGTTTAAATGGTGGAGCTACTTTATTTTTTAACACTTTAACTCTAGTTTCATTACCTATAATTTCATCGCCATTTTTAATGACACCAATTTTACGAATATCAAGACGAACAGATGCGTAAAACTTAAGGGCATTACCACCAGTTGTAGTTTCTGGATTGCCAAACATTACTCCAATTTTCATTCTTATTTGATTAATAAAAATAACCATAGTATTAGTTTTCTTAATATTAGCGGTTAATTTTCTAAGCGCTTGTGACATTAGCCTTGCTTGTAGTCCCATATGAGAATCCCCCATATCTCCTTCAATTTCTGCTCTTGGTGTTAGCGCTGCCACAGAATCAATTACAACAATATCAACCCCGCCTGAACGCACTAACATATCAGTTATATCTAATGCTTGCTCGCCATTGTCTGGTTGTGATATTAATAAATTTTCTATATTAACTCCTAATTTTTTAGCATATTGAGGATCAAGTGCATGTTCTGCGTCAATAAAAGCTGCAGTACCACCAAGTTTTTGCATTTCTGCAATAACATGCAATGTTAATGTAGTTTTTCCAGATGATTCAGGACCATAAATTTCAATAACTCTACCACGCGGCAAACCACCAATACCAAGCGCTATATCTAAATTAAGACTACCTGTTGAAACTGCTTCAATATCACTAGATGTTTCATCATTTAAATACATAATAGAACCTTTTCCAAATTGTTTATCAATTTGACTAAGGGCAGCTTTAAGCGCTTGTTTTTTATCTTCGTTCATAATATTATCATTATTAAAATGAGTAATTATAATCTATAAATTATTATCAGCAATAATCATTTAAAATAGTTTTATGGACAAAAATCATAACTATTATATGGCTAAGGCGATTAAATTAGCAAAAAAAGCTAGATATAGTGTTAAATCAAACCCTTTAGTTGGTTGTATTATTATTAAAGACCATAATATAATCGCAACTGGTTACCATAAAAAAGATGGGGAAGATCATGCTGAAATTGATGCTCTTAAAAAAATTAATTTTAAGGCAGAAAATTGTACTATGTATATTACCTTAGAACCATGCTCACATTTTGGTAAAACCCCGCCTTGTGTAAATGTTATTATTAAATCTAAAATAAAAGATATAATAATTGCTACTGTTGATCCTAACCCGCAAGTAAGTAGTATTCATTTATTAAAACAAGCAAATATTAATGTTGTAGTTAATATCTTAACTACGGATGCACGAAAATTAAACCGTGGATTTTTTAAAAGAATGCAAGAGCATCTGCCTTTTGTTAGCTGTAAAATAGCCTGTAGTATTGATGGCAGAACTGCATTACACAATGGTTGCAGTAAATGGATAACAAATGAAAGCTCTAGAGAAGATGTACATAAATTACGCGCTCAACAAGGTGCTATTATTACTGGTAGTCAAACAGTTATAACAGATAATCCTCATTTTAATATACGTATTAACTTAAATGATATGTTGCCGCCAATTAAAATAATAATGGATAGAAGTAACAATATAGTCGATAAAAGTCTTAATATTTTTACTGGAGCAAAAGCTATAATAACCAATAAAAAACCACAAGAATTATTATTTATGCTAAATGATATGGGGATAAATAATGTATTAATTGAAGCCGGTAGTACAATAAATGGTGTTTTTTTAAAACAAAATTTAATTGATGAATTAATAATTTACATGGCGCCAGTTATTATGGGTAGCCATGCTAAGTCTATGTTTAATATGATAATAGAAAATATGAATAATAAAATATCACTTGATATTAAAAGCATACATAATATAGATACAGATATAAAAATTATAGCCAAACCATTATGCAAAAACTAACTAATAAAAATATTTTAATAGCTATAACTGGTTCAATTGCAGCATACAAAACTCCTGATATAATACGCAAGTTACAAGACTTAGGGGCAGTAGTAAAAATAATTCTTAGTAGTGGTGGTGCAAAATTTATTACTAAATTAACTATTACTACTGTTACTAATAATGAAGTGCTAACAAATTTATGGGAAGGTAAAATCAAGCATATTGAATTAGCTAAATGGGCTGATATTATTCTCATAGCCCCAGCCAGTGCTAATACTATTGCTAAAATTAGCAGCGGTAGTGCTAATGATTTACTTACTAATGTAATATTAGCCAGCACTTCTAAGCTAATAATAGCTCCAGCTATGAATAAAGAAATGTTTAACAATAGTGCTACCCAACAAAATTTATTAAATTTACAAAAAAGAGGAATTATAATTATAACTGGTTGCGGTATTCAGGCTTGTGGTGATGTTGGTATAGGTAGAATGTGCGCTAATGATAAAATTGTTCAAACTGTTAGCAAACAATTTACTAGCAGCGCTCTTACCGGTAAAAAAATTATTATTACTGCTGGTGCTACAATTGAAAAAATAGACGCAGTGCGTTATTTATCTAATTTTAGCAGTGGTAAACAAGCAATAGCAATAGCCAATAGCTGTATATTGCAAGGAGCAAAGGTAATATTAGTATATGCTAACATTACAGAAAAATTACCAGATAAATCTCTTAATATCAGAGTATTAAGCGCTGATGATATGCATGTAGCAGTAATGGACAATATAAACAACTGTGATGTCTTTATTGCAGTTGCTGCTGTAGCTGATTTTAAAGCTAAAAATATTAATAAAGAAAAAATAACAAAAACTAATACTTTAACTTTAGACTTAGTAAAAAATGTTGATATTTTATCTAATATTGCTAAATTAAAAAAACGTCCTTTTTGTGTTGGTTTTGCTGTGCAAACAAAAAATATAGTAGCTAATGCTAAAAAAAAATTAAAACAAAAAAATATAGATATGATAATTGCCAATACTATAGATGCTTTTAGCGCTGATGATAATGAAGTTGTTATTATTGATAAAAATCAGCAATTAAAAATATTGAAAAAAAATAAAAATAAAATTGCTGAAAAAATTGTACAGGTAATTGCTGAAAAAATAATAACCTAAACTATATACCTTTTTTATGTAATACTACCAAAGCAGTTTTAAAAACTATTTTTAGTTCTAGCAATATACTCCAATATTTAATATAATATAAATCATACATTAATTTTTGTTTAGCGTCTTCTATGTTTTCACCATACGAATACATAACTTGTGCCCAGCCAGTTATACCTGGTGTTATTATATGTCTTTTATGATAAAAAAAAATTTTCTGCTGATAATTAGCAGCCAATTTACTCCATTCTGCACGTGGGCCAATTAAATGCATATCACCTTGTAAAATATTTAACATTTGCGGTAACTCATCATATCTTCTTTTTCTCATTACTGCTCCCCATGGAAAAATACGCGGATCATCTCGTTGTGTATAATGATGAAAAAAATCAGTATTTTCATGCATGCTCCTAAATTTAATACATTGAAATTCTTTACTATTAATTCCAATTCTAAGCTGCCTAAAATAAATATCTCCTTTTGACTCTTTATTAATCTTTATACGGCATTTACGCATTATTAAATAAGAAAAAATAAATAAGAAAAATAATCCAAAATAATCAATAACTCTTTTTTGTATAAATTGCAATTTAGAATAACCTGTTATTTCATTAAGCAAATTAAAGTCATTTTTATTTATTGGCACATAACACTTATATAAGTATTTTTCTAAAAAAACTTCCATAGCAATTAATTGTAAATTAGGTAACTTAGTGGTAAATTTTTGCGCTAATAAAACATTATTATTATTTGTTATATTTAATACAATATTATTATGCTTATCAGTTTTTAATATTGCTTTAATTTGACTAATTATTCTATCAATATTATTTTCACTACACTTAATATTTACTACTGTATGAAATTTTTTCTTAAGTACAATTATCTCTATTGCATTAAAATTATATTTATTGCCAACTATCAACATATATTAGTTATTAATTATTTGTATAGCTTTGAGATATTTATTTATGACTATTTTTTCATCAAACTCTTTTATCATCTTTTCTCGTCCAGCTAATCCCATTGCTATTTTTTGTTTAGCTGATAAATTTATCATCATCTCCATTTTACAAGCTAAATCCTTAGTATTTTTGACTTGACATAAATATCCATTTATTCCATCATCTACTACATCTTTACAGCCAGCAACATTTGTTGTGATAATAGGTTTTGCCATAGCACAAGCTTCAAGCAGAGATTTTGGTGTGCCTTCTCTATAAGATGGTAATACTATGCAATCAGCCTTTATTATTACATTTTTTACATTATCTGTTACTCCTAGATATTTTATTATACCTGCCTGCTCCCATAATTTTATTTGCTTTATATTAATAACAGTAGGATTATTAACTCCTGTGGCACCAAGGAGTAAAAATTCTATCTTATTATTTTTTATGCTTTTAGCAGCTGATACATACTCACCTATGCCCTTATCCCACAGCATTCTTGCTATTAATAAAAAACGAAAAATATTGTCTTTTCTTGTTTGCACTACTGGGATAAATTTTTCTATATCTACCCCGCTACCTGGCAAAATATCACATTTATACTTTTCCACCAAACCATTATTAATAAATAATTTAAAATCATCTTTATTTTGAAAGAATACTTGTTTAGTTTTTTTTAAAGAAAATTTATATAAAAATTTTGCTAATTTAGTAGTTATGTTTGGTTTAATAAATAATGTGCCTAATCCTGTAATATTATTTATAACTTTAATGCCCAATAAACTACAAGCAATTGCACTATAAATATTTGGTTTAATAGTAAAATTTAACACTACATTAGGTTTTAGTTTTTTATATAATGTATAATAATTTAGAGTGGTCTTAATATCTTCTATCGGACTAACTCCTTTACTATTCATATACACATCATAATACTCAAACTCTTTGCTTAAATTATCACTATATTTATCTCTTGGGGCAATCAAAATAACCTTGTAACCACTATTTTGTAGTTTTTTTGCTAAATTATATCTAAAATTAAATAAATTCCATGCACTATTTGCTGTAATTATTATTTTACTCATTGGCAAGCCATTCTTCAAACATTAATATATCCCATAATAAATAATGATGTCTTTTGCCTGTTAAGTGTTCTTGCCATAATTTTTGTACTAATTTATGATTTAAAAAACCTTCGTTTTTAAGTTTATTATTATCTAATAAATACTCTGCCCAGTCACGTAAGTCGGTTCTTAACCAATTATCAATTGGCACACCAAAACCCATTTTAGGGCGTTCAATCATTTTTTTTGGCACATATTTATATAAAACTTTGCGTAATAAATATTTACCAACTCCTTTATGATATTTAAAGTTTAATGGCAAACTATTGGTAAACTCTATTATATTATGATCCAAAAAAGGCGCTCTTGATTCAAGGCTTACTGCCATAGTTGCTCTATCAACCTTAGTTAAAATATCGTCTGCTAAATAAGTTTTACTATCAATATACATCATCTGCTGACGAAAATCAGTAAAATTATGAGTAACTATTTCATCAAAAATAGTAGGAATATTTTTAGCATTTAAGACTAATTCGGTAGGATTTTTAAAATGTGATACCAAATCCTTATAATAATTAATTGATGAAGTTTGTTGCATTAAATATGCAAGCTTTGGTAATCTATCTGCTAAGTGTGGTACTTGTAACTTCTTAGGAAAAATATTAAGTATAGCTTCTATTTTTACCCCTGGCATTACTTGTAATAATTTTGCTAATAATTTACGAGCTGGTAGTGGCAAAATTTGCAAAATTTGCCAAATTTTATAACCACTAATATAACGATTATAGCCACAAAAAATCTCATCACCACCATCTCCTGAAAGACTAACACTTACATGTTTTTTAGTAAGCTGACTAAGCAATAATGTTGGTATTTGTGATGAATCAGCAAAAGGTTCGTCCCAAATAGTTGCAAGTTTTGGAATAACTGCCATGGCTTCTTGCTCGCTAACATATATTTCATTATGCTCAGTACCTAAATACTGCGCTACTTCTTTAGCATAATTTGCTTCATTATAATTTTTTTCATAAAAGCCTATAGTAAATGTTTTAATTTTATTAAATGAATTAGCTTGCATTAACGCTGTAATCATACTGGAATCAATACCGCCTGATAAAAAAGCACCAATTGGCACATCAGCCATCATCCTCATCTTAACTGAATTATTTAATATATATTCTAATTTATTAGTAGCATCATCTAGATTTATACTAACTGGCCGCTGATAA
>CBDCHC010000003.1:0-21334 GCA_965217075.1 Gammaproteobacteria bacterium
ATCACAGATCTGATTATGCAATAAATTGGGGTTTAAATGAAAATAATGTATATTACAATAGCAGTAATTTGAATAGAATTGACAATACCTATTCAGATGGTTTGACACATGATATTGCTATATTTGGCGATGGTGTATATGCAGTTGCAATTAATTCTTTTTCTAACAATAATGGCATTAGAGTAGTTAAGTGGGGCGATATAGCTTGGGAAAGCATGAGAGATATGTTTTATGAAGATAATCTTATTCAGATTATAGATACTAAAGCGCCGATTTTTGCAAATAATAATATGGACTTATCATCAATGTTTAGATTTAGTGGCATAACTACTGGTAATTCTTTTGATACTTGGGACATGCTTAAAGCTGGCAATGTATCAAATATGTTTTCTGATAGTAGAATGAATGATAGTAGTATTATTAATTGGAATGTAAGTAATATTACTAATATGAGTTATATGTTTTCCTCTACTTATAATTTTAATCAGGATATTAGCGGGTGGATTGTATCATCTGTTACTAATATGGAAGCTATGTTTGCGGTCTCTAGAGAATTTAATCAAGATATTGGAGGATGGATTGTATCATCTGTTACTAATATGAAAGCTATGTTTAGGTCTTCTATAGAATTTAATCAAGATATTGGAGGATGGGATGTATCATCTGTTATTGATATGAGTAATATGTTTGAGTCTTCTAGACAATTTAATCAAGATATTGGAGGATGGGATGTATCTCATGTTGTTAATATGTCTGATATGTTTTTAAATGCTGAAGTCTTTAATCAAAACCTTGGCAATTGGAATATAAAAAATGTTACTAATATGGACAGAATGTTTGACACATCTCTTCTTCTTGCTCGTAATCCAATATCTTTGATTAATATGGATGCAACTTTATTAGGATGGGCTGACGTTAATAAGTCACTTAATGAAGACCTGCAAAGAGATGTTTCATTAGGGATGTTAAATGTTGGGTATACTAATGCTACAGCTATGCAGTATTTAATTGATCATTATAATTGGTCTTTTATTGATGCTAATACTACTAATTTTACATATATTGATTCTTATACTAACCCTTATACTAATGGCTTTGATTACCCGGCTGATATTAATGGGAATTATAATTTTGATACAAATCCTGATGGTAGTTTTGTTGCTACAAATATTGTTCATGTGCCAACTAATAGCATATTGAGCAATAAAATAATAGTAGGCAGTAATAATGCAGATATAATAAGAATAGGAGGCATTGATAATGCTCAATCCCCTGAAGAATTTATGAAGCCAGTAACTATACATGCTTTAGGAGGAGACGATACTATCGTTGTGTCTGCACAATTTGTCGGGGAGGCTATTATATATGGTGGTGCTGGAGATGATACAATGATTTTTGAGTCTAACAGTAAATATGTGGCAAATAATTCTAAAATAAACGTAATTTATAAATATGATTTTGCTGATTCTGGAAATGATATATTAAATAGAATTGCTGTTACAGATACAATAGATATCTCTGTAGCTTTAGATGGTTATAATAACTCCTTAGATATTAATGACTTTGTTCGGCTTTCTACAGATAAAACTATAATATCTATAGATCATGATGGTGATAATTTAAGTAATAATACATTTACTGCATCATTTACTATTGCTTCAGCTAATACACCTTTTAATGATATAAATACTATGCTAGGTGATGGTAGCCTTATTGTTATATAACAACTTATTAATATTAACTTTTGTATAAAAAAGATATATTAGTATTAGAAAAAATTAGATTTTTTTTTAAAGAGCATGGTGTTAGTGAAGTAATTACTAAATCTTTGCTTAATTACCCAGCAATTGATAATAATATTGATAGCATAATAGTGGATATTAATGCTAAATTTAGCGCAAAAACCTTATATCTTCATACTTCAGCAGAATTAGAAATGAAGAAATTATTGATTAATGGTTATGAAGATATTTATCAAATATGTACAGTTTATAGAGATAATGAGATAGGTAGGATAAACTTTAATGAATTTATTATGCTTGAGTATTATTTACTTAATATTGATGAAAAAAAACTAATAAAAAATATTTTAGAATTATTTGTTTTTATTGGTATTAAGGAAAAAGTTACTTATTATAGCTATAAAGAAATTTTTAAAAATACTATTAATATTGATATTACAGATGTAGATGAAATATTATTTATTTTAAAAAAACATAATTTATCTACTAAATTTGATAATATTGCTGATATGCAAATGTTACTTTTTGTGCATTTTATTGAAAAGAAACTAACTGCAGGAATTTGTATTATTTATGACTTTCCTAAAGAGCAAAGTGCTTTTGCTAAGGTAGTAGACGGTGTTGCTAAAAGATTTGAAATTTATATAAATGGCGTTGAAATTGCTAATGGTTATAACGAATTACAGCAAGCTAAGGAATATAGACAAATATTTTCACAACATAAATTAAATACTAATGCTATGGAAAAAAGTTTTTTGCAATTTATAGCACAAAAACCACTACCGCAATGCTCTGGTGTGGCAATTGGATTAAATAGGTTATTTAACGCTGTTTAATGCTTCATTTAGTAACAATAACACTTGCTGGGCGAATAACTCTATCATTTAATTTAAACCCCATTTGTACTACTTCTACAATAGTATTAATTTTTTGTTTTTTATCTTCTATCATTGTTATGGCTTGATGCATATCTATATCAAAGTCGCTACCAACTTTAGGATCAATAACTACTATATTAAATTTAGATAAAATATCAATAAAAACTTTATGCGTCATCTCTAAGCCTTCTTTAATAGATGCTATAGATGTATTTTTATTATTTGTTGTTTTAATTGCCATAATCATAGAATCATTCACAGAAAGTATATCTTTAGCAAAGCTCTCTAAAGCAAATTTATGAGCATTGCTGATATCAATAGCATTTCTACGTCTAAGATTATCCATTTCTGCTTGAGTTCTAAGTAATTTTTCCCAGCTTTCTTTACTAGAATTTTGCGCATCGATTAGTTGTTGTTTTAACTCTTCAATACCCACTTCTTTTTTATTTTTGTCTTTATTACTTGTTTTTTTTGTCATAACTTCTTATAATTACTTTTTAAAATTATTAAAATTAAATTTATGTTTAAAACTATTGGAATTATAACCAAGCCAGATGACAATTTTAGTAGCACTTTAGCAACTAAATTAACAAAACACCTAACTAAGTTAAATATCAACGTGGTATTTTATCAGAAAGATATAATTGTAAAAGCAAAATTAATTATCATTTTGGGCGGTGATGGGACTTTTATAAATACTGCTAGAGAATTTGTTGATTATGATATTCCAATACTTGGAGTTAATTTAGGCAACCTTGGTTTTTTAACTGATATTAATATTGATGCAATGTTTGATGCAATTGAGGATATATTGAGTGGCAATTATAATATAGAACAAAGGTTTATGTTGCAATGTAGTATGATAGATGGTAGTAAGTATTGCGCTGTAAATGATGTTGTAGTGCACAGAAGTTCTTCTGCTAAAATGGTAAAAGTTAATACATATTTAAATGATAGATTTGTTAATAGAGGCTTAGCTGACGGTCTTATAATCAGCACTCCAACTGGATCTACTGCGTATGCTTTATCAAGTGGAGGGCCGATTATAAATAACGGAGTAAATGCTATATCTTTAGTTTATATCAGTCCGCATGCTATGACTTATAGGCCATTTATTTTTAATGCAAATGATAAAATTAAAATAGATATAAAAGAACCAAAAAATGGGGCAAAAATTATTATAGATGGGCAAATAACTATAAATGTTTGTGCTGGAGAAAGCATATGTGTAGAAAAATATCATAAAAAGATAAAATTAATTCATCCACATAATTATGATTTTTTTGCTATTTTGCGTGATAAATTACATTGGACAAAATAATGTTACAAAGTATAGTTATTAAAAATTTTGCTATAATTGATAATATAAATATTAATTTTAGTCACGGCATAAATATAATTACAGGTGAAAGTGGCGCTGGTAAATCCATTATTATCAAGGCACTTAATTTTATATCTGGCGCAAGAGCTGATAAAGCTATTATTAAAGTAGGTAATAATAAAGCATATATAAGCGCAAAGTTTAATTTAACTAGTAAATTACGAGATTTTTTACAACAATTACAATTAGATGACGAGGATAATTGTATTATAAGAAGAGTTATTAATGCTAACGGTTCTTCACAAATATTTATTAATGATAACCTTGTATCTCTTAATACTTTGTCTAAATTAAGCATTATAATAATTGATATTATAGGACAAAATAATCATCAATTATTATTACAAAAAAATGAACATTTAAAATTACTAGATAATTATGCTAATACTGCTGTATTATGTAAAAAAGTTAAGTCTATCGTTAAAGAAATAAAAAATATTGAAGAAAATTTTGATGATAATATAGCTGCATTAGATTTACTTAATTTTCAATTAAATGAATTAATAGAAGTTAATTTAGATGAGGATGAAATTCTAAATATAGAAAAAAATTACAAAGTTAGTACTAATTTAGAGCAATTATTAGCCACAATATCTAAAGTTAAAGAAGATATAGGTCTTAGTAACATTAACAATATTTTAATTGATAATATTAATATATTAACAGAAAAAGTTAGGATAGATGATAAGTTGAAAATTATCTTAGAAATACTTAGTTCTGCGCAAATTAATATTAAAGAATCATTATATGAAATAGAGAATTATTTAGCCATTAATATGGAATATGAAATAAATAATCAGTTAGAAAATAGGTTTAATGAGTTAGCAAAAATAGCCTTTAAACATAATGTTAAAATTAGTGAGTTATTATTAGTAAAAGAACAAATAATAGCAAAAATTTATAAACTTAATAATTCACAACAATTAATTAATGAATTAAAACAGCAATATTATCAGTTAACCACAAAATTAACTAAAAATAGAGAGTTATGTGCTACAAAATTAACAAAAAAAATTTCCTTAATTATGCAAGAATTAGGAATGGCAGGCAGTCAAATTCAAATATTATTTACTAAAAATAATAATATAAATGTATATGGAGCAGAAAATATTGAATTTTTAGTTGCAACTAATAAAGGGCAAGAAGCAAAATCATTAAGTAAAATAGCATCAGGCGGGGAATTATCAAGAATAGCACTTGCTATTGCTGTTGTTATTGTTAATCACTCTGCTGCCTTAACTTTAGTTTTTGATGAGGTTGATGTTGGTATTAGCGGCGAGGTTGCTACTATTGTTGCTAAAAAATTAAGTTCCTTAGCACAAAAATATCAAATTATTTGCATAACACATTTAGCGCAAGTAGCATCTATAGGAACAAAACATTTGTTAATTAGTAAAATACAACAAAAACAAAATATTAATGTAGTAATTAAAGATTTATCCTTAACAGAAAAAGAAAATGAAATAGCTCGCATTTTAGCAGGAGATAATTTTAGTGTTAAAAGTTTAGCAGTTGCAAAAGAAATGGTAGCAAACGCTAAGCTTTAAATATGCAAATTCATTTGATTAATGGCAAAAATAACAATAATATTAGTATTTTTGAGCGTTCATTTAATTTTGGTGATGGGATTTTTGAAACTACTAAAGTTGTAAATGGTAGTATCTTGTACATAGATTATCATCTAAAGCGTCTTCAAGAAGGTATAAAAAAATTAGATATTAACCTTAATTATAAATTACTAATACAAGAGATAAAATATGCCTTGACTTTAATCACTAAAGATTGTGCGCTTAAAATTATTATTAGCCGTGGCAATTATGAATTTGGTGGTTATAGTTATAATAAAAAAATTAGTGCTAATAGAATTATAATTAGTTATAAATTAAAACAGCAAAATAATTATATAAACCTTAATTTTTGCCATAATATTTATGGTGATAATGAAAATTTAGCAGGCATTAAACATCAAAATAGATTAGAACAAATAATTGCTAGAGCTGATAAAAATGATTGCATTATGTTAGATATAAGAAAAAATATTATATCTACTACTACTGCTAATATTTTTATTATTAAAGACAAGCAGATAAGTACACCAAAGATTGATAAATGCGGCATTAAAGGCACTAGAAGGGCGCTTATTATAGATAATTATACTGTTATAATAAAAGATATAGGCAGAGAGGAATTATTAACTGCTGACGAAGTTTTTATTACTAATGCTTTAATAGGAATTATAAGCGTTAGTACAATAATAAAATATAAATTTAACTATAGTGAAACCAACATTATTCGTCAACACTTAATATGTTAAAGAATAAATTTATTTATATTTTTGTATTATTTATTATTTATATGTTTTATTATTTTAATACTACTAATGCTAATTATATTTATAATCTTAAAAAAGGCAGTAATATTAATATTATAGCTAATGAACTAAAACAATTAAATATTATTAAATCTAGGGTATTTTTTATTTTATTAGCAAAAATTAGAAATATTAATGCTAAAACTGGTTATTATAAAATAAATAACATATATGGTTTTTTAACTAATATAAATACTGCTAATACTGCAAAAGGCAAAATAACTTTAGTACCTGGTAAAACTATTGCTTATTATTATAAATTATTGCAAAAAAATAAATATATTAAATCTAATCAATCATTAGCCACTATTATGCAGCAATTAAAAATAGTAAAACCATATGAAGGGCAGTTTTTCCCTGATACTTTTGTCTATGAATATGGTGATAGTGCTTTAAATATTTTTCAGCGTAGTTATAATTTAATGCAAAAAAAAATTCAGCAGATATGGCAACAAAGAGTTAAAAATCCATTTATAAATAACCCTTATAAATTATTAATACTTGCCTCATTAATAGAAAAAGAAAGTGCAAATATAGCTGAAAAAAAAATAATAGCTGGAGTTTTTTTAAATAGATTATATAAAAATATGCCGTTACAAACAGACCCTAGTATAATTTATGCATTACAAGAAAAATATACTGGCAAGTTAAGCAAAAAAGATTTAAAAATTTCAAGTCTTTACAATACTTATATCAATAAAGGATTGCCGCCTGGCGCTATTAGCTCTGTTAGTTATAGTTCTATGTTGGCTATTGCTAAACCACAACAGCATAAATATTTATATTTTGTAGCTAAAAATAATAAAGAGCATATTTTTAGTATAAGTTACAAAGAGCATTTAGCTAATATAAAAAAATATCTTAAATAAATTATAAATATTCAAAAGCATCTACCAATAATGTCACACTGTATGCAACTTCTTCATAAGGGTGATATTTTTTCATAGCAGTAATAACAGCTGGTAAATATTGTTTTTTACATAACATTTCAACTTTATATTCTTTGATAGATGATAATTTATCTTTTTTACCAATATATGGTTTAGCATTTGTTGTTGGTTTAAACTGCCCTTTACCCATTGTTTGCCAGCAACAATTTTCATAATTATTAAATTTACCAGCGCCCTTAGCAAACATCATATTTTTAACTTTTGTTAGATTTTTTTCTGGCACATAAAAACTAATTTGATACATTTAAATTTTTAAATCATCGATAATATCATCTATATTTTCTAAGCCAACAGAAATACGCAGTAAACCATCTGTAATACCGGCTGCTATCTTTTCTTTAGCGCTAAGTCTTACATGAGTAGTAGTTGCTGGGTGAGTAATAGTAGTTTTAGCATCACCTAAATTAGCAGTAATTGAGATAAATTTAGTATTATTTATAAGTTGGTAAGCAGCATTTTTACTACCAATATCAAAACTAACAATACCGCCAAAATCTTTTTGTTGTAGCTTGGCGAGATAATGATGTTGATGTGATTTTAATCCAAGATAATAAACTTTTTTTATTTTTGATTCTAAAAAAATTGCTAATTTTAGAGCATTTTCGCTATGTTTTTGCATTCTAAGCTGTAGCGTCTCTAAACCTTTTAGGCAAATCCAAGCATTAAAAGGACTAAGAGAAAAACCAGCTGAACGCAAAAATGTATCCATTTTTTTGCTTATTTTATTATTTGCTAATATAGCTCCTGCTAAAGTTCTACCTTGACCATCAATATATTTAGTTGCAGAGTGAATAACTATATCAGCTCCTAAACTAAGTGGCTGTTGTAAGGCTGGTGTCATTAATGCATTATCAACTGCAAGTAAAATATTATATTTTGCACTGATCTTACTTAATTTTTTAATATCAACAATTTCACCTAGTGGATTAGAAGGGCTTTCTAATAAAAACATTTTAGTATTAGCTTTAATAGCAGCTTCCCAAGCATTAATATCATTTAAATTTACCCAAGTAGCACTAATTTTGTACTTACTGATAATATTATTTATAAGGACAACACTAGAGCCAAATATATTTTTTGAGACAACTAAATGATCTCCTGCAGATAAGTTGCTCATAATGGTGGTAAAAATAGCAGCCATGCCACTGCTTGTTGCAACACCACTTTTAGCATTTTCCAATGCTGCTAATCTTTTTATAAAAGAATCTACATTAGGATTAGTAAAGCGTGAGTATATATTAGCTTTATTTGTTTTATTAAAAGCTTTTTCTGCTTGTTCAGCGCTGTCAAAAGTAAAACTAGAAGTAGGAAATATAGCCTCTGAATGTTCTTTTTCTTTAGTTTGTTTATAACCATATCGAATGGCTTTTGTCTCAAATTTCATATAATGTTTAAAGTAGAATTATGTTTATCTTTGACATTATGTCTAATGTTTTCAATGGTATATAAATACTCAGCAGTTACATCTCCTGTAACATATTTACCATTAAAACAAGAGCAGTCAAAATCCTTTATATTTAAATTACCTGCTTGGGCACATTTAACTAGATCATCTAAACGCTGATAAATTAATTTGTCAGCGCCAATTTCTGCACATATTTCTTGAACATTTCTATTAAAAGCAATGAATTCTTTATCACTTGCCATATCAATACCATACACATTTGGATAACGCACAGTTGGTGCTGCTGAGGCAAAAAATATTTTTTTACTACCAGCGTCACGAGCCATTTGTACTATTTGTTTACTCGTAGTTCCTCTGACTATAGAATCATCTACTAAAAGCACATTTTTACCTTTAAATTCTAAACTAATAGCACTTAATTTTTGTTTAACTGATTTTTTGCGTATTTTTTGCCCAGGCATAATAAATGTTCTAGCAATATAACGATTTTTAATAAATCCTTCTCTATATTTAACTCCTAAAGTATTAGCAAGCTCTAAAGCACAATTACGAGAAGTATCTGGTATAGGTATTACTACATCTATTTTTTCATCTTGCCATTGTTCTTTAATTCTTTTAGCTAAAATTTCTCCCATTCTAAGACGAGATTTATAAACCGATATATTATCAATAATAGAATCTGGACGAGCAAAGTATACAAATTCAAAGATACAAGGATTATGTTTTATATTTTGTGCACAAAGTTTGAAGTATATTGCACCATTTTCCTTAATAACTACTGCTTCACCAGCACCTATATCTTTTATTATTTTATAGTTAAGAGCAGTAAGAGCAGAACTTTCAGACGCCAATATATATTCCACTTTAGAATTTCTAATTTTTTTGCCTAAAATCAATGGACGAATGCCATTTGGGTCGCGAAAAGCAAAAATACCAAAATTTGGTATTATACCAATACTAGCATAAGCGCCTTTAACTCTATTATTAAGATTAACTATAGCCTTAAAAATTTGCTTTTCATCAATTCTTGTTTTACCAATTTTACTTAGCTCGCTAGCAAATACATTAAGTAGAATTTCTGAATCAGAATGAGTATTTATATGTCTTAAATCTTCTCTAAATAAGTCTTTTGCGAGTTCTCTAGCATTAGTAAGATTGCCATTATGAGCAAAAGCTATACCGTATGGAGAGTTTACATAAAATGGTTGTGCTTCAGCTGCTGATGAACTACCAGCTGTAGGATAGCGAACATGCCCTATACCCATGCTACCTATAAGTTCTGTAATATGCCTAGTATGAAAAACATTTCTTACTAAACCATTAGCTTTATGCACTAGTAATCTATCATTTTTAGCTGTTACTATACCTGCTGCATCTTGACCTCTATGTTGAATAATATTAAGTGCGTCATACACATAAACGGCTACATTCTTTCTGATATTTGATACAATTCCAACTATTCCACACATAAGATTATTTATTTAAAAAAATTAAGTATTTTGATAATATATTTTCTACATAAATAGCAGTATTATTTATATACGCTAAGATACCGTTATTATAGCTATCATAGTAATATTTATTAAATAATTCAACATTATTTATTATAATTAATAAAATAATAATTACAATAAAACCTTGAAAGAGACCTAGAAAAAAGCCTAAAGTTGTGTTCAAGGGGTTATTAATATTTTTAGCAGTTAATACATTGTAAAGAGGAGAAAATACATATAACAATAAAGGGCATGGCTGTTTAGTTATTATTTGTATATTTAATAGTTTAGCAGTAATAAATCCCATTATAAATATAATTGCGATAGTAATAACATTGATAACTATGAATAATATATTATTAGTACAACAATTAAAAATATTTTTTGTAATATAAAAACTAACAAATATAGTGATTATACTAAGTATTAAATAAGCAATAAATTTATTAAGAGGGCAGTTACCTGTCGCAGATGATGCTGTTTTTAAAAACTTATAAATTAAATATTTAAGAAATGTTAATATAATTAACAGTGCTAAAAAACTAATTAATAGTAAGAAATAATTATAATCTGCCGCATAATTAACTATATTAGCTAAATTTTTATAATATACAGTAGCAATTACAATAATAGCACCATACCAAAGATCATAAATAATAACTTTCATAGCACCATAAGCTAGGCCTATTATTGCAAAAATAAATAATACTCCTATTGCTATCCAATCACTTATAGTAATTGCCAGCATAAAATTTAAAATACTATTGCTCATAATGTTTTATATTAAATAAGTAATTTTACTATAGCCTTAGATTAATTATGGAGACAATCTTTTTATTTTCCATATATTATTTTCTAATTCATAAACAAATCTATCATGTAGCCTGTTTTTGCCACCTTGCCAAAATTCTATTATTTTAGGTTGTACTATATACCCGCCCCAAAATTTTATTTTATTAAAATCTATTTCAGAAATTTTTATTTTAATATTAGCTATATTATTTAATAGAGTTTTTTTAGAATCAATTACTATTGATTGTTTCGAAGCTATAGCAGAAATTTGTGATTCTATAGGACGAGTTATAAAATATTTAATTGATTCTTTGGTGCTAATTTTTTTAATACTACCAACTATAGAAACTTGTCTATCTAGTGCTAGCCAAGGAAATAGTAATGCAGCTTGTGGATTATTTTTTATTTGTTTAGCTTTATTAGAGTTATAATTACTAAAAAATACAAAACCATTTTTATCAAAATGCTTAAGTAATACTGTGCGGATTCCAATTGTTTTATCTGCTGTAGCAAGTGACATAGCATTAGCAAGCTTGATATTATTAGCCGCCTCATTAAACCAATTATCAAACTGCGCAAAAGGATTATCAGCTAAATCTTTTTTATTTAATGTATTTTTAGTATGCTCTAAACGCAAATTTTGATAATAACAGCTCATTGTTTTATGCTACTTAAATGATGTAGAATAGCTTTTTTTACTGGCAGTAAGGCATCAGTTAAATTTATAGCTAATTTTCTAATTGGTTTAGCTATAGCATTATCTTTAGTAAAAATACCTATAACTATATTAGTACCAAAATACATAATTTTTGTTAATGTCATATGTTTTTGTTGGTATTTTTTTAATAATTTATCGCTAGCAATATCTTTATTCGCAATAACTGCACTTTTAATAAGTGTTGCTAAAATATTATTACCCTTAAGACCTAAATTAAATCCATGCGCGGTAACAGGGTGCATGCCAACAGCAGCGTCACCGATTAAAGCAAAACGATGGGCGATAAAACGCTTAGCATGTACTCCAATTAAGGGGTATGCGTATCTGCTACCTATTTGTTTAATAATACCAAATTTATTAGCAAAAATATTACTAACATTAGAACTAAACTCCTCTTTGCTCATAGCTAACCATTTTTCTTTTGTTTTATCATCAACTGTAAGCACAAATGATGCTTTGTTATCATTCATGGGTAAAAGAGCTACAGTTTTATCGTAATCAAAACGCTCTATAGCAATATTATCATGTTTTATTGCTAATTGAACATTAACACATATCATAGTTTTAGCAAAATCATGCATAATGCTATTTATACCCATTTGACGTCTTAAAGCGCTAAAACGACTATCTGCTGCAATTAATAATTTTGTAGTTATAGTTTTATTATTACTTAAATTAAGTTTAATATGGTTATTATTATTTATTAGATTTATAACAGTTGTTTCACTTAAAATAGTAATATTTTTTATAGTATTTATTTTAGTAAAAAGCGCCTTTCTTATATGATAATTTCCTACTAAATAACCAATTTCATCGATTTTTTTACTACTAAAATTAAGTGTTTTATTGCTGCCTTCATCTAATACTTGCGCTGCTTTAATAAAAGAAATATTTTTCTTATCAATTAATTGCCAAACATTAATTTTAGTTAATATATGTTTTGATAAATGTGTTAATGCGATTTCTCTGCCATCTAATTTTGGATTAGCAATATTATCTAGTGTTTGTTTTTCAATTATTAAAATATTTAAATCATAAGCTGCAAATTCACAAGCAAAACTCATACCAGCAGGCCCAGCACCAATTATAACTATATCATAAGAATTTTGCATAATAATCATAAGACAATAAATATTATAATTTTATCATTAATTTAATTAATATCACTTAGATTAATGTTTAATTTATTGCATTTCAAAGCATCACTAATTATAAAAAAAGAGCCAAATATTACAATATTATTATAATTTGTATTAAGTGCATAATCAATAGCTTTTTTTATACTATCAAACAACAAAGTATTTTCTTTATTAATTTTTTTTTGCAACGCTACAACTGTTAAAGACCTTTCATTATTTATAGGAACTAAAAGCCATTTGTCAATTAATTTTGTTATATTTTTTATCATACTTTTTATATCTTTATCAGATAGAGCAGCAAAAATAGCTAAGGTTTTTGGTTCAATTATCGTGGCTAAATTAGCAACTGCAGCAGGATTATGCGCTACATCTAAAATAATTGTCTTGTTACCAATTTTTATTTTTTCTACCCTAGCTGTTAAGGTTGTATTTTTTATACCATGTTTAATATAATTTTCATTAATATGTAATATTTCAGCAGCTTTTTTTGCCAAAGCAGCATTGTACTTTTGAACATTACCTAATAAAGATATTTTTCCACTATATGGCTTTACTTTAATTAATTTTGCTTTTATAATATTTTTTATAATAGATAAATTTTCAGGAATTAAACATGGTTGATTATGACGCATAATACCAGCTTTTTCAGTAGCAATTTTCTTTAAGGTATTACCTAAATAATTCGTATGATCAAAGTCAATACTAGTAATTATACTAATATTAGCATCAACGATATTTACACTATCAAGCCTGCCACCTAAACCCACCTCTAAAATAGCAATATTTATTTTTTTATTTGTAAAAATAATTAGTGCTGCTAAGGTAGATATTTCAAAATAACTTAAGCTAATATCTTGTATTTTTTCTATTAGCTTAAAGGCTAATATAATTTCATCATCACTAGCATAGTTACCATCTATCTTAAACCTCTCATTATATTTTATTAAATGTGGAGAGCTAAAATGACCATAACTAATGTTTGTTTCTTTTAAAATATTAGACAGAAAAGCACCGGTAGAGCCTTTGCCATTAGTGCCGGCAATTGTTATTACTATAAAATTTAATCCAGTAGGAAATATTCTCTTATATGCTTTTGCAACACGAGATAAACCTAAATCTATAGTTTTACAGTGTGCTTGTTGTTGATAATTTAGATAATCTTGTAGTTTACGCATAATTTAATTACTATTAATTAAACTTTAAAGACCAAATAATTTATGAAAGTTATTAGTAGTTGTTTCAGCTACTTCTTGAATACTAATATTGCGTAAACTAGCTAATTTTTCTACTACAAAATAAGTATTAGCAGGATGATTTTCTTTGCCGCGAAAAGGAACAGGACTTAAATAAGGAGAATCAGTTTCAACTAAAATTTTATCAAGTGGGATATTTTTTGCTACAGCTTGTAGGTTGCGAGCAGAATTAAAGGTTAAAACACCAGAAAAAGATATATAAAAACCCATTTCAATAGCAATATTTGCAGTTATTATATCTTCTACAAAACAATGCATAATACCTGCTGTAGCATTTTCATCTTGCATAATTTTTAAAGTATCTTTAGTTGCCTCTCGCATATGAATTATCAATGGTTTATGACAAATATTAGCTGCTTTTATATGGTTTTTAAATCTTTCTTGCTGCCACTCTAGATTATCTTTGATATGAAAATAATCAAGACCAGTCTCACCTATAGCAATAATATTTTTATTGTTTGCTAGTTTTGTAATTTTTTCAACTGTTGGAATTACGCCAATGTCATTGGCAGGATGCAAGCCAACTGTAGTATAAATTTGTGTATATCTTTCTGCTAAATCAACTATAGTATTAAAATTATTAAAATCAATACAAACACATAAGAACTCTTTAACATGAAATTCATCAGCTTTAATTAATATATTATCAAAATCATTATTAAATTTGGCTAAATTAATTTTATCTAAATGACAATGACTATCAATAATTTTCATTTAATTCTCAATAAAGTTTAAATCAATTTGTATGTTTTTATTAGCAATTAATTCTAAGCATTTAGGTACTGCTAAAAAAATACTACTTAAGCAAACAGCTATTGCTTCTGGTTTGCCAGGTAAGTTTATTATTAAACAAGATTTTCTAACACCAGCTAGCTGACGAGATAAGATAGCTGTTGGCACTGTTTCTAAAGATTTTTTTCGCATAGCTTCAGCAAAACCATCAAATATTTTATCACAAGCTATTATTGTTGCCTCTGGAGTAACATCTCGTATAGTAGGGCCTGTACCACCTGTAGTTAGAATTAAATTACATTTTTTATTATCAGCAAAATCAATGATAGTATTAGTTATATTTTTTATTTCATCAGCAATTATTATTTCTTCTGTAACATAAGGAGACAAGATAGCATTTTCAGCCCATTGCTTCATACTAGGACCACCTATATCTTTATATTCACCTTTAAAAGCTCTATCAGATATAGTAATAAAACCGACTGTTATTTTAGTATCATTCATTATCCTTCAACCATTTGTTAAAATTAATTAATTGGGCTTTATTTGTAACATTTAAAATTTCATTCATGCTTTTTACGCCCATAGAAAGTAAATATTGTAAATTATCATTAAAAGTTGCTTGCTCTATTACTAAAATATTATCTTTGTGGATTTCAAACATGAAGCCACCATTAGGAATAGGGCTCATAGATAAAGTAACAGTATAATGATCTTTAATTATGCTTTCTTTGGTGGAATACATAAGACCAATATTATAACCAATATTTGTAAAACCATGAATTGCTACCACTAAAACTTTTTTATCTACTTTAGCAGAATTAAAGATATTAATTAAATCTTTAATAGTAGAGTAAGAGGGAATTTTTTTAATTATATTTTCAATAATAATTGCCAGACGAGTTCTAGCAATAAAACCTATAATAACTAATATTATAAATAATGTTAAAATTACAATAATAGTACGTAAATATTCATATTCAACTATATCAAACCCAACAGTAGAAAACAATCTATTTGCTAAATCATTTATTTTATTAAACAACCAATTAATTATAAAAGCGATAATAGCAATTGGAAAAATCCAAAATAAACCTTGAACTGCTAAATTAAGTATTTTTTTTACCATATATCTTTAATTTCTATATTATTTAAAGTTAACCATTCTTTAAATTGTTGTTTTATGTTATTAAAACTTGCTTTATCTAGGCCTTCAAAACGCAATACTAAAGACGGTGTAGTATTTGAGGCCCGAATAAGACCCCAGCAATCATCGTAATCTACTCTAATACCGTCAATTAATGTTATTTTAGCATTAGTAAAGTTTATATTTTTCTTTAATTTATCAATAATAATAAATTGCTCACCTGGTTTTTTTAAATTAATAACTATCTCAGATGTGCTAAATTTATTAACTAATGGAGCAAATATTTCTGCGCTTGTTTTATTATTATTATTTAAGATTTTTAAAAGTCTGGCTCCAGCATACATAGCATCATCAAAACCATACCAATTATCGTTAAAAAATATATGACCACTCATTTCTCCACCTAATACAGCATTTTCTTGTTTAATTTTTGCTTTAATAAATGAATGACCAGTACGCGACATAATAGCTTTGCCGTTATATTGTTTAATATATTTTGTTAAATTTGATGAACATTTAACATCAAAAATAATCTTAGCATTTTTATGTCTGCTTAAAATATCTTTACTAAATAACATCATTTGTACGTCGGGATATATTATATTACCATTACAATCTATAACCCCCAATCTATCACCATCACCATCAAAAGCAAAACCTATATCGGCCTTAACTTCTTTAACTTTTTTTATAATATCAAATAAATTAGATTTTTTAGATGGATCTGGGTGGTGATTGGGAAAGCTCCCGTCAACATTGCAAAATAATTCAATTACTTCTAATCCCATTGCTCTATATATTTTAGGTGCAATTATTCCAGCAACACCATTACCACAATCAACTACAATTTTAAGTTTATTTTTAAGCTTAATATTTTTTACAATAGCTAATAAGTATTCATCTATAATATTTGCTTTAGTAACAACACCAGCACCAGTTGCAAAACTAGCATTAGTTATTATATTAAATAAATTATTAATTTCTTTAGCTGTTAATGTATTATCAGCAATTATAATTTTAAAGCCATTATAAGATGGTGGATTATGAGAGCCTGTTATCATTACAGCACTTGTAGCGCTGGTAGTTTTAGTGGCGTAATAAAGAGTAGGGGTTGCTACCATGCCAATATTTATCACATAACAACCAGTGCTAATTAAACCTTTAATTAAACTATCTGCTAGAGTAGGAGAGGAAATTCTACCATCGTAACCAACTACTATATTACGTTCATTACAAGATATAGAAAAAGTTCCAATAGATTTGCCAATTAATTCTACATTTTCTGCTGTTAAATCCTTAGTTACTATTCCTCTAATATCATAGGCTTTAAATATATCTTTATTTATCATTTATCAAGATAGTTATTTTATTAAGATTTTCTACAGTAGCAATGTCTTTTCTGTATTCTAAAGTGCTTGTTATATAATTATCAATAGCTTTATCAATCATAGTGGTTGCTATAGAAATATTATCTGCTATAGCAACTAATGCAACTACTCTTGAACTTTTTATAGTTTGATAAACATTATCAGAAATTTTAGTGCAAGCTGCATATAAAATATTTACACCACTTTTTATTATTTTATTCTCATCTACAATGAATTTTATAACATCTTTACTACTATCTGGATAATCTTTAGCTACTAAATATTTAATAACACTAACTTTGTTAGTAAAAATAACATTATTTTTACTAATATTTTTATGCCACATACTTTTAATTACCTTACTAAGAGGAGTCTGCAGTACGCTTAAAATATTCAGCGCTTCTGGATCGCCAAAACGAGCATTAAATTCCATAAAACGAATGCCATTTTTAGTTTTAAAAAAACCGCCATTTAATATGCCGTTAAAAAATAAATTCTTAGCAGACATATCATCAACAATTCTTTGCATAATATATTTACAGTCAGATAAATCTTTATCAGTCATAAATGGTAATTTTTTTGTATTATTACTCCAACAACCCATGCCTCCTGTTCCAGGACCTGTATCATTTTCAAATCTAAACGGGTAATCATAAGTGGCAGGAGCGTTAACAATATGTTTGCCATCAGTAAAACCCATAATAGTAAATTCTATACCTATTATTTTTTCTACTAATAATACTTTTTCACGAGGTGATTTTTTTAATAATTCCAAGGCATAAGCAATGCAATTGTCATAATCAGGTAAATGCTCTGGCATTACCTTTACTCCTTTGCCACCAGTTAACCCCTGCGGTTTTACTACCATAGATATTTTTTTTTCTTTAAAAATATTAACTGCATTTTTTATTTCAGCCAAGTCTGATACTATTATATAAAATGGGGTAAACTCTGGACACACAGCATACATAGTTTCAATAGAATAAATTTTATCCCATTCTATTTTAGTTGCCGCCTTAGTGCCACCTACGGCTTTAATATTATGTTTTAACAAATCATCAATAACACCATTTGCCAGAGGATCATCGGCGCTAATAAACACATAATCAATTTTATGTTTTATAGCAAAATCTTTTATGGTTTCAGCACAATTAGTATTAGCAATTAAATATTTACCATTAGATTTTTTTACACAAGTTATAATAGTTGGATTAGCGTGAGTCATTATTGCATATAAAATACTATCTATAGCTAAATTAGCAGCAAAAGATGCTTCTCTGCCACCACTGCCAATAATTAAAAATTTTTCTTTCATAATTAATAATAATGCATAAAATTGCTAATTTTAAACACTAAAATTATCATTTGTAGTTAATCAGTAAAAATATATAATATGAATAATTTTGATAATAAACATTTATGGCACCCATATGATAAAGTGCCAAGTAAAATACCAAGTTATAAGCTAAATTCTGCTAGTGGAGTTTATTTAAATTTAGATGGAAATAAAGTAATAGATGGTATGAGCTCTTGGTGGAGCGTTATTCATGGTTACAACCATCCTGTATTAAATTTAGCATTAAAATCACAAGTTGATAATTTTTCACATATAATGTTTGGTGGTATAACCCATCAAAGTGCTATAGATTTAGCTAAAAAACTGCTACTTTTATTACCACAATTTGAGAAAATATTTTTTTCTGATTCTGGTTCTGTCGCTATTGAAGTGGCAATGAAAATGGCATTACAATATTGGTTTAATAAAGGAGAAAAAAGAACTAAATTTATCACTATATATGGCGGTTACCATGGTGATACTTTTGGCGCTATGAGTATTTGTGACCCAATTAATGGCATGCATCATATGTTTAAAAATTTTATAGCTGAAAATATTTTTGTTAAACAACCAAATTTAAATAATACTGATGAAGCGATCGCTGATTTAAAAATCAAATTACAAAAGCAACATAAAAATATTGCTGCGATGGTGTTAGAGCCTATAGTACAAGGAGCTGGAGGAATAAATTTTTATTCTCCGTTATATTTAAAAGCTGTGCGTGAGCTGTGTGATCAATTTAATATATTACTAATTATTGATGAGATAGCAACTGGTTTTGGTAGGACTGGTAAATTATTTGCTAGCAATTATGCTAATATTAATGCTGATATTATGTGTATTGGCAAAGCATTAACAGGCGGTTATTTATCGCTAGCAGCAACTATAGTAAACGCACAAATAGCTAGTGGTGTTGGCACTTTAATGCATGGACCAACATTTATGGCAAATCCATTGGCCACTAAGGTAGCAAGTGCCAGCATTGATTTATTACTAGCAAATGACTATCAAAAAAATATTAAGCGTATTGAGAACATACTCAATGAAGAATTATTGACTTTAAGTGGTAAAAAAAATATTAAAGATATACGTATTTTAGGTGCAATTGGAGTAATTGAATTTAATTCTAAAATAGCTATAAATACAATGCAAAAAACATTAATAAAGCAAGGTGTATGGTTAAGGCCGTATAATAATTTACTTTATACTATGCCACCTTATATAGTTAGCGATAAAGAATTAAAAATAATTACTAGTGCAATGTTAAATGTTAGTTAGTTATTTTTTTTAATAAATTTAGAATTAAATTTAACATTAAAAACTTCTTGTAATTTTAATACTCCACTATCTTTATTAAATTGTTTTATTAGTTTCATATGCTCTTTTGTATCAAGTATTTTTTGTTTTTGCGATAATGTATTAATATTAATTTTATCTACATTTATTATAATATTATCAAATTTAGAACTAAGCGCCTTATCAATAGCAACCTTAATATTAGTAGTTAATAAATTTTTTTGTTTTTCATCTAAGATTAAAGTTAATATATTATTTTGATAATTCTCAAAAATACAATTATTTAAAACAGCACTAATAGCAGGATTTAATTTAAGATTTAAAATTAAATTTTCAAACTCATCTTGATTATTAATATTTATTGTTTTATTTAGAGTTTTTTTTTAATAAAATCAAAACTAATAACTCTTAACAATGTCATTTTTACTCCAATTTCATCATTAGGCGCAAATTGTAAATCTTTCAAGCCATTTAAAATTATTTGATAATAAATTTGTATCTCCTTATTATCTATTAGCTTACTTAATTTTTTTATATTATCATTACCAATATTGCTTAGTTTGTAATTTGCTATATCATGTAAAATAGAAGCTATATTGTTTAATATTTTTGCTAAATTTATTCCATTTTGTGCATTTTTATCAATAAGTTTTATAACTAATTTAGCATCTTTAACAAATATAGCGTCAATAATTTCAAAAATATTATCTTTAGCAACTACCCCTAACATTTTATTGATAATTTCAAGATTAACATTATTATTACTAAAAGATATGCTTTGATCTAATAAGCTTAAACTATCACGCATAGAGCCATTTGCAAATTCTGCAATTCTTAATAAAGCTTCCTCTGTAAATTTTATCTTTTCAGTTTGCATTATTTGCTTAAGTTGTTCTAATATTTCATTAACAGTTATTTTTTGTAAATTAAATTGTAAACACCTTGATAAAATAGTTATGGGTAATTTTTGTGGATTAGTTGTAGCAAAAATAAATTTTATATGCTTAGGTGGTTCTTCTAATGTTTTAAGCATGGCATTAAAGCTACTAATAGATAACATATGCACTTCATCAATAATGTAAATTTTAAAACGACTTTTATTAGGGCTATACTTAGCATCTTCTAATAAATCACGCATTTTATCAACTTGAGTATTAGATGCAGCATCGAGCTCAATTACATCAATTGATTGAGATTTATCAATTGATAAACAACTAGAACATTTCCCGCATGGTTTAGCACTAATGCCTTGCTCACAATTAAGAGATTTAGCTAAAATACGAGCGATAGTGGTTTTGCCTATACCGTGAATACCAGTAAATAAAAACCCATGA
>CBDCHC010000004.1:0-71110 GCA_965217075.1 Gammaproteobacteria bacterium
AACACAATTACAATTGACCGCGCTAAATATGCTGCTATATTATCACCTGTACTACCACCTATACCTGCTTTAAATAACTTAATACTATCTGGAATATTTTTAACATCTGCTTTAGTAAAAGATGCAAATACTGATAATAACATACTATATCTTAAAGATTGTTCTGATTGTTCCTTAATATCTTGTTTACCTAGAGCAGCTGGTATGGTTCTAGCAATATTACTTTTATCTATTTTAAGAAACTTCTTACCAATTTTTTCATTTATTTTTTTTACATTACTCTTACTAAAATCATATTCCATCATCTCATATGCAATTTGAGTATATGGAGTAACAACTCCGGTTACACTGTCTGTAGCTATATTTATTACAGAGTTTAATACTAAATCAGCTGCATCAAGCTCTACTTGTGTTATTTCATCTATATAAGAGCCACCGCTTGATTCAATTCTAACAACTCCTCTGTAACCCCCTAAATCAAGCCTATATCCTCCATTACTATCACTTATTGTTTTATTTATTAGTTGATTATTATCTATTCTATAAACAGAAATTTGAGCATTTTGTAATGGACCTTTTACAGCCTTACCGCTTAATATGGCATTAGTGTTAGTGTTAGTGTTAGTGCTGGTATTAGTAATGTTATCATTATTGTTATTACTACCACCACATCCTACAAAAAAAAGTAGTATTAAAATATATATAATATTTCTAAAAACAATCATTATCTGTAATTTAACTAAATAAAAACTATATTATACACATGTATTTAACATGTTAGCTAATATTAGCAAGTTAAATTATTAATTATGTTTGCCTATAGTAAAAAAACAACATTAATCCATTATTAATTACTATTTTTTGTTTTATAATATTTATCTAATACCCTGGCACCACAACTATCACCAAATACATTAACTGCTGTGCGTAACATATCTAAGATCCTATCAGTAATAAATAAAATAGCCATAGCCTCGATTGGCAAACCCAAAGCAGTAAGTATTAAGCTAATGGCAACCAAACTATCTGATGGAATACCAGCAACACCAATTGAAGTTGTAAGCGCTAAAATTACAATTAATAATTGCTGAGCAATGCTTAAATCAACTCCTGCTAATTGAGCAATAAATACTACAGCTATACCCTCATATAAAGCTGTACCATCCATATTAATAGTAGCGCCAAGTGGTAATATTAATCTGCTAACAGTCTTATTTACTCCTGCTTTTTCTGTAAGCTCCATAGTAACCGGTAAAGTTGAGGCAGATGAACTAGTAGAAAATGCGGTTAATAATGCTGGTGATATATCTTTTATGTGTCTAATAAATGTAGTATTAGAAAATAATTTTAGAATAATTGGCATAACAATAAACATATGCGTTGCTAGCGCTAAAACTACAGTAATAAAAAATAGTAAAACTTTTTCAAATTGAGCAAAACCTGTTTTTATTACTACTATAGCTACTAAACAAAATACACCAATTGGTGCAAATTTCAACACCCAAGTAGTAATTAACATCATAGTATCAAATATACCATGAAAGAATTTATATACTACACTGCGTTTATCTTCTGTTAACTTAGCAGCAAAAAAACCAAAAATAATAGCAAAAAAAATAAGTGCTAAAATATTTCCTGTTGCTGCTGATTGTATAATATTAACTGGTATCATTCTAATAAAAACTTCCGCTATACTGCTTAAATCTTTATCTCCTAATTGAGCAATAACTTGTTTACCTGTCGCCGTACTTAATAACTCGCCACCAACTCCAGGTGTTAATAAATTAACAAAAAATATACCAATTAAAACAGCAATAAAGCTGGTCATAAGATAATAAATAGCTGCCTGTTTGCCGAGAGTTACAAAGTTATTATCATTTGCAACACCCATCACCGAACTGATCATAGCGCTCAAAATCAATGGCACAATTACCATTTTTAATAAATTTAGAAATATCGTACCACCAAACGAAAGTATATCTAACCATAAAATAGAAAATAATGTGCTATCTGCCGATATAAAAGTGCCAAAAATTGCAGCTAAAATAAGAGCAATAAATATTTGATTATGTAATTTCATAATTTTTATTTAAAAAAGAAAAATTAGATTATAAGATAGTTTTAAAAAAAATAATATTAATTTAATAATTTATGACTTAGCTCTTCAGGTAGTTTAATTATTTTTTGCTTATTATCAATTGCTACTACTTTTATTTTAGCATTAGTATACAACTTATTTCCTATTGTTATTTTTTGTTCAAAAACAATAAATATTTTATTAATATTTATAATCTTTAAACTACATTTAAATGAATCTTGTGATTTTAAAGACTTTAAATATTTTATATTTATTGATGTTACTACTAAATTTATATTATTTTGCGCAAATTTATTAAAACTAAAGCCAATACTTAATAAAAATTTATGCCTAGTATGCTCTAAATAATTAAGATATATGCTATTGTTGACAATTCCCTGCATATCACACTCATAATCTCTAACTACAAAATCTAAACTAAACATTATTTTATTATATAAAAAAAGTAAATAAATAATTACACAACAGAGTTACTCAGTAGGACCAGCATCATAAAAATTATAGCCAGCATCAACAAAAGTAACCTCTCCAGTTATGCCTGATGCTAAATTAGAACATAAAAAAGCAGCAACATTTCCTACTTCAGTGGTATCAACATTGCGTTTTAATGCAGAATTAAATGCAGCATAATCAAGCAATTTAGTAAAATCTTTAATACCGCTAGCAGCCAAAGTTTTAATTGGACCAGCAGAGATAGCATTTACTCGTATATCATCTGCACCCATAGCTGCTGCCATATAACGTACATTTGCCTCCAATGAAGCTTTAGCAACACCCATTACATTATAATTAGGAATAACACGAATTGAACCTATATAACTAACACTAAGAAGCGCTGCGCCTTTATTTAACATATTTTTTGCTGCTTTTGCCAAGGCAGTAAAGCTATATGAGCTAATATCATGGGCCACTAAAAAATCATTACGATTAGTTACATCTACATAATTTCCGCTTAAAGCATCACGCGGAGCATAAGCTACAGAATGTACTAAAATATCAAAATTTTGCCAATGTTTTTTTAATTCATCAAATGCGAAGTTAATACTATTATCACTGCTAACATCACAAGGAATTACAATATTACTATTACATGTCTTAGCGCATTTATCTACTCTTTTTTTTAATTTATCATTTTGATAAGTCAAGGCAATTTTACAACCTTGTTTTGCCATTTGTTCTGCAATTCCCCATGCAATTGAGCGATTAGATGCAACGCCAATAATCAGTGCTTTTTTATTTGTTAAAAATCCCATAATTTATTATCCTTAAAATTTTCTATTTTTAATTGTAAGTATTAAACTTACCAATTTATCTGTATTAACTGTTAGTTGTGTTAATATTTCTAATGCTTTATTATACAAATTATTATATTTTATTGTTGCCTGCTTTTCTCCTAATAAATCAATATAAGTAGTTTTATTGTTTTTAAGGTCTGAATTACTACTTTTACCAATATTATTACTGCCCAATACATCTAATACATCATCTTGAATTTGATACGCTAATCCTATTTTTTTTCCAAAATTTAATAATAATTCCATATTTTTTATGTCAACTTTAGCAATAATTGCTCCCATTTCAATACTACTAATTATAAGTGGTGCTGTTTTTTGCATATGGATATTTTCAAGTTTTATTAAATCTATTTTATCATCAGCATCAATATCTAATTTTTGCCCATTAGCGATTAAAAAGCTAGCTGAGCTTAAAGTATTAAGTAAGTCTATTTTAATATTATCTGTTAAGTTTTTATCATTTATGATAATAGTAAATGCTAATGATTGTAAAGCATCTCCTGCTAAAATTGCAGTAGCCTCATTAAATTTTTTATGATTGGTCAGCTTATTATGGCGCCAATTATCATCATCCATAGCTGGTAAATCATCATGAATAAGAGAGTAGCTATGTATCATCTCCAAAGCACAACTACTACTATGAATTACCTCATCTTTAGCGCCAAAACTCATAGCAACTAAATAACAAAGTTTAGCTCTAAATCTTTTACCACTACCTATAATGCTATAATTAATTGCCTCAGTAAGTGGTTGATTAATAGGCAAAAAATCATGTAAATACTTATCTATATTATCTATATAACTATTTAACATTTATTGATAATCATTCTCATCAGTTAAAACAGTAATTTTTTGCTGCGCCTTGTCTAAGGATTGCTGGCACTTTCTACTTAATTTTATTCCTTTCTCAAAATTTTTTAACATTTCATCTAAATTTATCTCAGTTGATTCCATTTTTTGTACAATCTCTTCTAACTCTTTAAGTCCTTTATTAAAATCAAATTTATCACTCATTTTTATCTCCTGCAACCATAGTAGTTAAATTTCTATACCCTCGTGGCAATAAATCTCCTCTTTTTGCTCTACTACTAAAATAATTTTTAATATCATTTGCTTTTATAGTAAAGTGTCTGCCTTTAGTATAAACAATTAAATTTTGTTTTACAGATAAAATACAAACACTAATAACTTTTTCTAATTTTCTATCTTTCTTTAAAATATTAATTAATTTATTGCCTTTGCCTTTATTTAATACAGGTAATTCGCTTAATGAAAATACTAATAATCTGCCATAATTAGTAGCAACAGCAATTAAATAATTTTCTATAGTTGTAACAATATTAATTGGCAATAATTTAGCATTATTTAGTGTTATAATTTTTTTACCTAATTTATTTTTTGATAATAAATTACTACAATTGGTGATAAAACCATAACCTGTATCAGTTGATAGCAATAAATAATTATTATTTGCAATTAATATTTGTTCAAAATTAATATGTTCTGCTAATTCAAATTTTACTCTAAGTGGCTCACCATAAGTCCTAGCACTTGGTAATAAATTTACTACAGTAGTATATGAGCGACCATCACCACTTACAATAATACATTTATCATTGCTTCTACATTTTTGTTGCATTAATAATTCATCGCTGTCTCTATAATTTAAATTATTGCCATCAATATTATGACCTTTAGCAACACGAATCCAACCTTTTTTACTTAAAATTATAGTAACATTTTCAGCTGGAGTAATTAGACTTTCATCTAAAGATTTTGCTTGTTCTACATTTTTAAGCACAGAATTCCTACTATCTGCAAAATCTTTAATAATGGCTTTTAGCTCTTTTTTAATAAATGTTTTAAGTTTTGTATCACTACCAAGCAATATCATTATTTTTTCTTTTTCTACCATAAGACTATTTTGCTCAGTTTTTATTTTTATTTCTTCTAACTTAGCAAGATGTCTTAATCTTAGCTCTAAAATAGACTCAGCTTGTATTGCAGTTATTTTAAACTTTTCTATTAAAGCTAATTTAGCTCTGTCTTTAGTACGAATGATAGTTATAACTTCATCAATATTTAAATAAGCAATAAACAAGCCATCTAAAATATGTAGACGATTAGTTATTTTATCTAAACGATAATTAAGACGATTTTTAATAATAGTTATTCTATAATCAAGCCATTCTTTAATAATTTCTATTAGCCCCATAACTTTTGGACTACCATTTATGTTAATAACATTCATATTAACTCTATAACTTTTTTCTAAATCAGTATTACTAAATAAATGTAGCATTAACTGCTGAGTATCTATTTTTTTATTTCTTATCTTAATAACAATTCTAGTGGGATTTTTATGATCTGATTCATCTATTATATCTTCTACCATTGGTAATTTTTTTGCCAACATTAAGCTGGCAATTTGCATAATAATCTTGGCTGAAGATGTTTGATATGGTAAATCACAAATGATGATTTCAGTATTTTTTACTATATATATTGCCCTAGTTTTAATACTTCCTATGCCTGTAATATACATATTTTTAATATCATCTGCATGAGAAATAATATAAGCCTTAGTTGGATAATCTGGTGCTGGAACTATTTGCATTATTTCATCTATAGTTGTTTGTGGTTTTTCTAATAATTTAATACAAGCATTTAATATTTCTGTCAAATTATGTGGTGGCACATCTGTTGCCATACCAACAGCAATACCAGACGCTCCATTTAATAAAATATTAGGGATTTGAGCTGGTAAATTTTTTGGTTCATTTAAAGAATTATCAAAATTTGGCATCCATTCCACAGTACCACTATTTACTTCAGTTAGCAATAAATCAGCATATTTTGATAATTTAGATTCTGTATAACGCATAGCTGCAAATGATTTTGGATCGTCTGCTGCCCCCCAATTGCCCTGACCATCAACAAATGGATAACGTGTTGAAAATGGCTGTGCCATCAGCACCATTGCCTCATAACAAGCACTATCTCCGTGCGGATGAAACTTACCTAATACATCACCGACTGTTCTTGCAGATTTTTTATATTTAGCAGTTGATTTAAGCCCTAATTCACTCATAGCATAAATTATACGTCTTTGCACTGGTTTAAGACCATCTCCTATAAATGGTAACGCTCTATCTAAAATTACATACATAGAATAATTTAAGTACGACTTTTCACTAAATTCAGCTACACTTAACTGTTTATCTTCTAACATTATTTATTTAAACCATTAACTAAAAAATTTTATTTTAACTATAATATAAAAGTTTATACAATAATTTTTTATATGTTATATGCAATTTTTGCTACAGATAATAAAAATTCTTTAACTAAAAGACAACAAGCTAGAGCAAAGCATTTAACACGACTAACTAAGTTACAACAACAAAATAAGCTAATTATTGCAGGACCTCATCCATTAATAAATGAAGCTGGTTTTAGTGGCTCTCTAATTATAGCTAAATTTGATAGTTTATTAAGTGCTAAAAAATGGGCAGATGATGACCCTTATTTTAAAAGCGGCGCTTATAAAAGTGTAACTGTTAAACCATTTAAAAAAATACTACCAAAAAATTAAAATTAAGCCCAGTAAAAAAACTGGGCTTAATTTAATGATTAGGTTAGAATTAATTAATTAGATATTTTATTGTAGTTTGGGCGTTGTTGCTCGTATGGGTTGTAGTTATAAGGTTTATTATAACCCTTGTTATAAGAATTATTTCTATAACCATTGTTATATCTTCTATAGTTATTATATGGCTGACTATAAGTGTTATTACCCCACTCATCATCAAACTCATCAATAAAATTTTGCATTTCTTCTGGATACCAACGAGGGTCAAAATAATCATAGGGATTATAACCAAAAATACCATTATCTTCCCACCAACCATTATTATTGCCACCTCCCCACCAGTTAGCATTTACTGTAAAACTAAATAAACTTATAACAACAATCAAAATATATTTTTTCATTTTTATCTCCTTGTCTATATAAAATCAACTCTATTATAACATTATTTTATAGCTCCAATGCGAGAAAATTTAAAACCATTATCAAAATACATCCATACAGCAATAGCTTTTCCCACTAAATACTCTTGAGGAACAAATCCCCAAAAACGACTATCGCTACTATTATCGCGATTATCGCCCATAACAAAATAATGCCCCTTAGGCACTACTAACATAACTGCTTTAGAAGAATGATTTGGATTAACCAATATTTTGTGTTGTGTAGTTAAATCTTCTTGTATTAATTTAAAATTATCCATCGGCATTCCTGATGCAAATGCCTTGTAATTACCTAAATTTATATAATTAATATATTTGCCATTCACCATAAGTTTATCTTGTTTATATATTATATTATCTCCGGGTAATCCAATAATACGTTTAATAAAATCAGCACCTTTATATTTATCATTTCTTTCGTAATTTGGATAACGAAAAACTGCTACATCGCCTCTTTTTGGTTGACCTATTTTTATAATAATATCATTGCTAATAGGCATTCTTAAACCATAACTAAATTTATTAACTAAAATAAAATCACCAGTTAAAAGTGTTGGCATCATTGAATTAGAAGGAATTCTAAAAGGTTCTACGATAAAACTTCTTAAAAAGAATACTAATAATAATACTGGGAAAAATTCAGCAGCAAGTTGAACTATTTTTGGTCTATTGATATATTTTTCTCCTTTATTAAAACGTAAAAATAAGAAAAAATAAATCCAACGATAAAAACTATTGCTATTAACGTTTTTAGCTAATGGCTTAGTTTTATCAGTCATAAAAAACATCTTATCAATTACTACTATGAAAAAAGTAATAATAATACCAATTAATAAAAAAACTGTAACATCAAAAGCGAAAAAACCAGATGCATTTTCAATAGTCATAATAAAAATAATAGAATTATAAAGCTATATATTATATAATATTTATTTTTTAATCTTGGAGTTTTATGTCACTTAATAACTTGGAAAGAGATGCTAATGGGTATTTAGCTAGTTTAAATGATTGGAGCGAAGATATTGCTACAGAAATTGCTAGCGAAGAAGGGGTATCTTTAACTGCAGCATCATTTAAGATATTGAATTATTTACGTAATGAATATATAAATAATAATCAAAACCAACCTAATGAACGTAATATGGTAAAAGGTTTAAAGGCTTCTTGGGACGGTAAATTAACGACTAAAGAATTATATGTTTTGTTTCCTAAAGGCCCAGCCAAACAAGCAGGCAAAATTGCAGGTCTACCTGAAACTAAAAGAAAAGGTGGTTATTAAATTTAAGAATTATAACTATTTATATTAAGACCAATTTTACTGGCAGTATCGATAAAATTTGGAAATGAAGTAGCAACATTACTAGTATTATTAATTTTTATTGTATATTTACAAGCACAACTTGCTATAGCAAATGCCATGGCTATACGGTGATCATTATATGATTCTAAGGCAGTAATTGGTTGAGAAAATTTAGACCCAGTAATTTTAATACCATCTGCAAGCACTGTATTATTAATACCTAAAATACTAAGACCTGTTGCCATAGCTGTAATTCTATCAGACTCTTTAACTCTTAATTCTTTAGCGCCAGTTAATATGCTTTCTCCATCAGCACAACTCATAGCAATAAAAATTGCTGGAAATTCATCAATTGCAAGCGAGATTAAATGATGCGGGATATTAATAGCTGTTAATTTTGCAGACTTGATGTTAATATCAGCTACTAACTCACCATTTATATTATTTTTATTACTAAATGCTAATCTAGCCCCCATTAATTTTAAAATATCAATAATACCTGCCCTAGTTGGGTTTATATTGACCTGTGTTAAAGTTACATCAGCATTTTCTGCTATTGTTGCTGCTACGATAAAAAATGCAGCTGATGATATATCGCTTGGAACAGTAATATTGGTTGCTATTAGCTCTTTAGGTTTTAAACAAATTTTATTGCCATTTATATCTAAATCAGCTCCAAAAGATGCTAGCATTTTTTCTGTATGATTACGAGTAGCAATGTTTTCTATAATACAAGTTCTTCCTTTAGCATATAAACCGGCTAATAATATAGATGATTTAACCTGTGCAGATGCTATAGGCATGGTATAAGATATAGAATTTAAATTTTTTACTCCTGTAATATTTAATGGCAACATATTGTTATTGCTATTTATTTTTGCCCCCATTTGCGATAATGGTGTAATAATACGCCCCATTGGCCTGGCAGATAATGACTCATCTCCTATAATTTTGGTATTAAATGTTTGTCCGATTAAAATACCACTTATAAGGCGTACAGAAGTGCCAGAATTACCTAAATTAAGAACTTTATTTGCTGGCTTTAGTCCATTCAAACCTACGCCGTTTATAATAACTCTGTCATTATTTTGTTGAATATCAACACCCATATCAATAAAAACCTGTAGTGTTGCTAACGCATCTTCCCCTGTTAAAAAACCATTAATAGTAGTTGTGCCATTTGCAATAGAACCTAAAATAATGGCGCGATGAGAAATAGACTTATCACCTGGAATATTAATTTTTCCATTTAAATTGCTGCTAAATTTGCTAATAAAGTGCATAAATATTTAAAAAACTAAAAATAGTTATTTTATATATAAACAAATATTAAATTACAATATATCTATATTGTGTTTTTTTAATAAATCAACTAATCTAATCATTGGCAAACCTATTAAAGAATTATAATCATTACCACTTAATTTAGTAAAAAGAGTAATACCTAAACCTTCTACTTTAAAGCTACCAGCGCAATGATATGGTTTGTCTTGTAATAAATAATTTTCTATTTGCTTAAATGTTAATTGACGAAAATACACACTAAATTTATCAACAATAATATCATAATTATTATTTGATGCCACACAAAGAGCGGTTAAGAAATCAACTTGATTGCCAGCACATTGTTGTAATTGTTTAATAGCATTTTTATGATTAAGTGGTTTAGTTAAAATTTTATTTTTAAGTACCGCGACTTGATCAGAGGCAATAATTACTTTATTATTCTTTGCACATTTGCTAGCCTTTTGTTGAGCCAATCTATATACTAAATCTATAGGTTTTTCGCCTATTTTTCTGCTTTCATCTATATCTGGCAAGCAAATTTCAAATGTTAAATTTAATTTTTTTAATAATTTTTGTCTAAAAATTGATGATGAAGCAAGAATAATCTCCATGTATTATTATTCAAAGTAAAATTGATATTTTAATTTAAAAAAAATAACTATGCTCTCAATTATAGTTGCTATGGATAATAATAATTTAATCGGTAATAACAACAGACTACCGTGGCATTTACCTGCTGATTTAGCATATTTTAAAAAAATCACTACAAGTAAAACTATTATTATGGGTAGAAAAACTTTTGACTCTATTGGCAAAGCTTTACCTAATCGTAATAATATAATAATAAGTAGCAATAAAAATCTAATTATTAAAAATTGTGAAGTAATAAATAGCCTTGAACAGGCCTTACATAAATATAGTAATACACAAGAATTAATAGTGATAGGTGGTAGCAGTATTTACAAACAAGCACTACCTTTTGCGCAAAAATTATATATTACCAAGATTGATGCTATTTTCAATGGTGATAGTTATTTTCCACAATTTAATCAAAAAATATGGCAAATAATTAGCAATAAACCCCACAAAATTGATAAAGGCAATAAATTTGCGTATAATTTCATGGTTTTAACAAAAGAAAAAAAATATTTATGAAAGGTATAATAATTATGATAACACTAACAGTTTTTATTAGTAGCTGTCTTATGAGCAGTGTTGTAACTATTCCTATGCGTGTAACTAGCGCTGTTATTGGAGTTATTCCTATAGTTGGAGACAGTATAGAAAGAAAAATAGATGGTGTTGCCGATGATATTGATACTGTAGGTGAAGTTGCAGATATAATTTACTAATGAAAGATTTTTTATTGGAGGTTTATTGTGAAGAATTACCACCAAAATTATTACTTAAATTAGTTGATTCACTAGTAGAAAATTTTACCAAGCAATTAAAATTACATCAACTATCTTATACTGTTATACAATCATTTGCCACCCCTAAACGTTTAGCATTTTTAGTAAAAAATTTAAGCAAAAAGCAAAAAAATATACAAATTAACAAAAAAGGCCCTAATGTAGCAGCTAATGCTCAAGCTATTACTGGTTTTGCTAAAACTAATAATACTAATATTGATAATTTAACTCGTAAACAAACAACCAAAGGAGAATATTATTATTACCAAAATACTATAATTGGCAAAAATACTGCTGATTTATTAGCAGATATATGCAAAAATGCTATTAAAAATATTACTATTCATAGACCAATGCGTTGGGGTAATAATAAATTTAGCTTTATTCGCCCTGTGCATTCTATTATTGCCTTATTTGGTGAGCAAATTATTCCACTAACTATTATGAATGTTGTAAGTGGCAATACAACTAAAGGTTTGCGGTTTATAGCAAACAATAACATAACTATTAATAATGCAACAGACTATCAACAAATTATGCTTGATGTAGGTTTAATTGAAGTAGATTTTATTAAAAGACGTGATATAATCTCCACACAAATCCAACAAATTGCAGCAGAAAATAATGCTTTAATTATCAAAGATAATGAGTTATTAAATGAAGTATGTGCATTAGTTGAGCATCCACAAGCATTTATTGGTAAATTTGATAGCAAGTTTTTATCATTGCCAAAAGAGGTTATAACGCAAACTATGCGCGAACATCAGAAATATTTTAGTGTAGTTGATATTAACAACAAATTACTGTCAAATTTTATTGCAGTTGCTAATGTAGTTACTACAGATATGAGTACCATTATAGCTGGTAATCAAAAAGTTATTAAACCGCGTTTAAATGACGCTCAATTTTTCTGGCAACAAGATAGTAAAAATACTTTATTTTCATATGTTGATAAATTAAAAAATATACTATTTATGCAGGATTTAGGTTCAATGTATGATAAAAGTCAACGCCTAGTAATACTAACAAAATATATTGCTAATATAATTAATGCTGATAATATATTTGCTGCTAGGGCAGCGCTATTATCCAAAGCTGATCTTAGCACTAATATGGTAGTAGAATTTCCAAATTTACAAGGAATTATTGGTAGCTATTATGCTAAAAAAGATAATGAGAATAAACTAACTATTGATGCTATTTATTATCAATATTATCCTCGTTTTGCTGGTGATAAATTACCAAATAATGCTGAAGGAATATGTGTGTCTATAGCCGATAAAATTGATAGTATCTGTGGAATTTTTGGTATAAATAACCAACCAACAGGCTCAAAAGATCCTTATGCATTACGTAGATTAGCGCTTGGACTTATGAGAATTATCATTGAAAAAAAATTAAATATTAACCTTAAAAATCTTATCATATTTTCATTAAAACTATATTTTAATAATGCTGATAATGAAAAATTTATACAAATACATAATTTTATGTTAGAAAGGCTAAAAGTTTATTATCATGAAAAAAATATCGATACAACAGTATTTTTGGCTGCTAGCAAGATTAATAATAATAACCCGTATGATGTGCATTTACGTATAAATGCTTTAAATAGTTTTAGCCAAAAACCAGATGCAAAAAATTTAATTATAGCTAACAAACGTATTTTTAATATCTTAAAAAAATCAGAATTTAATATAATTGATAAATATAATTTCACTACAGATATTGATAAAACTTTATATAAAAATATTATTAAATCCCAAAAAGTAATTGCCAGTACCACAGATTATGAAATTATTATTAATGAATTATTATCTCTTAAAATAATTATCGATGAATTTTTTAATACAGTTATGATTAATGATAAAGATGAAAAAATTAAAAATACTAGATTAAATCTTATTAATTTAATTAGGAAATTATTTTTAAATATTGGTGATATCGCCTTATTAGCTAAATAATAATATGAAAGCTTTATTGCAAAGAACATCAGATGCAAACATTAAAATTAATAATAAAATAATAGCTGAAATAAATTATGGTGTTTTAGTGCTAGTTGGTTTAGAAAAAAATGATACTAAAACAACTGTTGATAAATTAACACATAAAATACTTAATTTTAGAATGTTTGCAGATAATGATAATAAAATGAATTTAAATATCAAAAATATAGCTGGAGAAATTTTACTAGTTTCGCAATTTACTTTAGTAGCTAATACTAAGTCTGGCAACAGAGCCGGTTTTTCTGCTGCTATGGCCAATAAACAAGCACAAGTGCTGTATAATTACTTAGTTGATAATATGAAAAATAATTATACTAAAATAAAAACTGGGTTGTTTGCTACTGATATGCAGATAACTCTTACAAATGATGGTCCGGTAACATTTTTATTAGAACAAATATGAGTTCTTTAACTAATATAGTTATTATTATTGGTATGGTATCAATTGCTATTATGCTTATTAGTATATTTTTAATTCCTGTTTTTATAAAAAACATACCTACTGATTATTTCATTAATAATAAATATCATCAAATGAATATAAATAATACCAAGCAATTTATTATTATAATTGGTAGAAATATTATTGGTTTTATATTAATAATTGTAGGCGTTATTATGCTCTTTACTCCTGGCCCTGGTATTATCACTATTTTAGTTGCTTTGTTTTTAATGAAATTTAAAAATAAAGCTAAATTAGAGTATATGTTAGTTAAAAATAATGCTACTTTTAAAGCTCTTAATTATTTAAGAGAAAAAGTTAATAAAGAACCATTTAAACGTTAAATATGTCTGAAAAAAAAATAATATCTATTATAATCATCATAGCGGTAATTTTTACTGCATTATTATTTATCATAGGTAAGCCAAAAACACCAAACATATCTATGCCTTGGGATAGTTATATTGAAAATAATAAAACTAAGGTTTTTGGATTAACTATAACAGAATCTACTTTAGCAGATGTAATGAGGGTATTTGGTAATAACGCTGAACTATCATTATTTAAAGATAAGGATGGCGATAAATCATTAGAAGCATATTTTTATAATACCACTATAGGGGGTATAAAAGCTAACGTTATAATTACATTAGCAATGAATAATACTATCTATCAGATGTTAAAAAATAATATAAAAAAAACCGAAGTCACGCCAATTACTGCTAATCAAAAAATTACTTTTAATGATTACATTAATAATAAATTATTAACTACAAAAATCAATAGCATTAGCTTTATACCTAGAGCAACTATAAATGATAAAATTATTTTACAAAGATTTGGCGTACCTGATAAAAAACACGATAATTATCTTTTGTATAAAGCAAAGGGATTAAGGATAATAAATGATGATAATGTGCAAATTTTAGAATTTTATAACATTACATAATGATAAAAGAACTAATTAAATCATTTACAATATTACCTGGCATTGGCAATAAAAGCGCTGCAAGATTTGTTTATTACTTATTAGAGCACAACAAAGATGCTGGGTTAATGCTAGCTAAAAATCTACAAAAAACTATTGAAAATATTAAAAATTGCGCTAATTGTAGAACATTAACAGAAAAAAACTTATGCTCTATTTGCAACAACAGTAAAAGAGATAATAAAAAAATTTGTATCGTAGAAACACCAAATGATATTGTTAATATAGAAAATAGTGGTGCTTATAATGGTAAATACTTTGTTTTGGGTGGTTATTTATCTCCTATTGATAATATTGGCGAACAAGAATTAGGCATAAATACATTAATAGAGTTGGTAAAAAATAATAATATTAAGGAATTAATTTTAGCTGTAAGAGCAACTATAGAAGGTGATATTACTAGTAATTATATTGAAAGTATATTTAAAAAAAATAGTGTAAAAATTACTCATCTAGCGAGAGGCATACCTGTTGGTGGTGAATTAGAATACACTGATATAAATACTATAGCCAGAGCGATTATAGATAGATATTAACTCAACTATTTTGTTTAACAATATCAATTAAACAATTTATTTGCGATGATCTGTAGTTAAGGGCTTTTATATATTTATAATCTTTACCACCATTTGTTAAAAAAATATCTTTATTTTCTACTACTATCTCATGTATAGTCTCTAAACAATCAGCCGAAAAACCAGGACAAACTATTTTAATTTTATGAATACCTTTTTTAGCTAAGGCTATTAAAGTTTTATCAGTATATGGTTGCAGCCATGGCTCTTTACCAAAACGAGATTGATAACACATCTGATATTGTTTATCATTTAAAGATAATTCTTCTACTAATAATTTAGTTGTTTCCATACAATGTTGAGCATAAATATCACCATGTTTAATATACCTATAAGGAATACCGTGATAAGAAATAACAAGAAAATCTTGTTGCTGATTAACATCTTTAATGCTATCTGCGAGTGCTTTTATATACAATTTATTAGCATGATAACTATTAATAAAAACTAATTCTGGTATATTACGCCAAGCACATAGCTCTTTATTTACCTCCACAAAAGTAGAACCTGTAGTTGCAGATGAATATTGCGGGTAAAGCGGTAAAATGATAATTTTCTTACATTGTAATAATAAACTTAAAGCATCTTTAATAGCAGGTTTGCCATAACGCATACCAAGCGATACTGTATAGTTATCGCCTAAAATATTACTAATTAGTTGCTGCTGTTTAATAGATATATCAAGTAAAGGTGAACCGTTACCATATTTACACCAAATTTTTTTATATAAATTAGCAACTTTTTTTGCCCTTATATTAACAATAATCAAACGTAGCAATATTTGCCATAATATTTTTGACTTAACTTCAACTACTCTATTATCTGTTAAAAATTCTAATAAATATTTTTTAATAGCAGTAGTAGTAGGCGCTTCTGGCGTACCTAAATTTATTAGCAAAACACCTGTTTTTTTATTCACTAAATTGATACTTTGGCTGGAATATGTGCGTCTGCAATATAATTATCTAAAATAAAATCACTAAATTTATAATCATATATGGAGCTTACATTATTGTTAATAGTGAGCTTAGGTAGTTTTTTTGGTACCCTATTCAATTGTAAACTTATCTGTGCTAAGTGATTATTATATGCATGCAAATCACCAATACTAACGATAATATTTTGTGGTGTTAAATTACATTGTGCAGCTAACATATGAGTAAGTAAAGCAAGCGATGCAATATTATAAGGTAGCCCTAAAAAGCTATCTGAACTACGAATATATAATTGTGATGAGAGTTTATTATCATTAACATAAAACTGGTACAACAAATGGCAAGGAGGTAATGCCATTTTATTATTTTTAACATTTTGCTGTGGAGTTAAATTTTCATCAGGCAAATACTCTACATTCCATCCATGAAACAATATTCTGCGACTATCTGGATTATTTTTAAGCATATCTATCACATAATCTATCTGATTTATATGCTTACCATATTTACATTCCCAAGCAGTCCATTGCTTACCATAAATAGGTCCTAAATTACCATCTTCATCCGCCCATTCATTCCAAATATTTACGCCATTATCATTTAACCAACGAATATTAGTATTACCGCTTAAAAACCATATTAGCTCGTTAATTATACTTTTAAAATGTATTTTTTTAGTAGTAAGCAGTGGAAATCCAGTAGTTAAATCATGACAAAATTGTTTACCAAAAACCGATATAGTGCCAGTACCAGTTCTATCGTTTTTTTTATTGCCTTTAGTAGTTAATTCTTGTAATAACTGCAGATACTGCTTCATTTTTTATATGCACTAAATAACAAATAAATACCATAAACAATCATTGGTATGCTTAATAATTGCCCCATAGTAAACCAATTAAAAGCTAAATAGCCAATATGAGCATCAGGAGAACGTACAAATTCTATCATAAACCTAAATATACCATAAAATATTAAAAATAATGCTGATATTGCTTTTGTAGGTCTTGATTTTGCGCTAAATACCCATAGTATCATAAATAACAATAAGCCCTCTAATAATGCCTCATATAATTGTGATGGGTAACGAATTATTAATTTATTGGTTGCATCATAAACACCAATGCCAAATTGACTATTGGTAACTTTCCCCCATAATTCACTATTAATAAAATTACCAATTCTACCAAAACCTAAACCTATTGGTACAAGTGGCGCTACAAAATCCATAATTTGAAAAAAAGTTTTGTTATATTTCTTGCTAAACAATAACATTGCTATAATTACACCAATTAAACCACCATGAAAAGACATACCGCCTTGCTGTAAATAAAATAGCGATAACGGCTCATTAATAAAAGTTGTAAAATTATAAAACAACATATAACCAACTCTACCGCCAATTATTACTCCCATTGCACCATAAAAAATTATATCTTCAATAAATTTATTATCTATACCTTTTTTTTTACAGCGTGTTTTAGCTAATAAATAAGCGCTTAAAAACGCTAATAAATACATAATGCCATACCAATGTATTTTAACTATACCTAAATCAAGTGCTACTGGGTTAATTGGATTGTAAATCATCTTTTTTTTATATCAAAGTATTGATACTGGTGCGCCCGAGGTGACTTGAACACCCGACATTTGGCTTCGGAAACCAATACTCTATCCAGCTGAGTTACAGGCGCAAAAAAAAATCTGTGAGTTATAAAACAAGTAAGCATTTATTAATCAATATCAGTATCACAAAAAATATTTTTCATTACAGCAATTAATTCTAAAATCTTAGTGTCTTTAACTTTGCATAAAATCTTATTACTACTTCTTCTGGAGGAGATTATATTTTTATTTCTAAGAATATCAATATGCTGTGAAACATTAGATTGCGATGATTTAACTCTGCCAACAATATCTAATACACTCATTTCTCCATCTCTAAGTACACATAAAATCTTTAATCTAAGAGGATGTGCCATCGCTTTTAAAGACTTACTTGCTTTCTCTAAATTTTCATCTTTAGCTAATAACGAATCAATTGCATTCATTTTTTATCCTATTTTATTCAAAATAACTTTTTTATAATAACCTATAAGACTTTGTCCGCCAAGCACTATATCAAATACTTGCCATTTTCCAGTTCTATTATGCATAATTAAATCTAACATAACCCTACTTACCTTAAGTCTTACAACAATATTATTATTGCCAATAGAAGTTGCGCCCATAAATACAAACATTTTTCCGTGTGCTTTATAAAGTTTTCTGACAATAGTACTTCTGACATCTTGTTTAATTTTATGTATTAACCAGTTTTTATAGTTTGAAGCAGGTACGCCTTTTACTATAATATCTGCCATGTAATCAAAATCAAAAAGAGCAAATATTTCATTGTTAATAAACTGATATACATTGGTATTAGCTAGATTCGAATGGCTTAATTGATTAAGACGGATAACTGTTTTATAAATATCTTGTTCTGCATTAGTTATTTTTGTGCTATTAGTATTAGCTACAACAATATTATTAATAAATAACAAAGATAAAATAAATATAAAGATTTTCATGTGCGCTCCTATTAAATTTAAAAACAATTTATGGTATTATATTGTATTTATTTCAAACAAAATTAAATATTATGCAAATCTTTAAAAAATTATTATTATCAATCTTAATAATATCCTTTATTAATAACGCTTATGCTGCAGATGAACAAGCACAACAAAGTACTAAAAAAGAATTTAATTTTAAGAAAAGTTTAGAAAAATTTAACAGGCTATATAATACAGTAATAAATTTATATTACACGGATGTTGATAAGCAAAAATTATTTGACAATGCTATGAAAGGCATGGTAGCAGGTCTTGATCCACATTCACAATTTCTAAAACCAGAAGAACAAAAAAGCTTAACAGAGCATTCAACCGGTAAATTTGGTGGCATAGGTATTGTGATTAATAAAAAAAATAATTTAATTGAAATTATCTCACCAATAGATGATACCCCGGCTTATAGGAAAGGCCTTAAATCTGGTGATTTAATTTTTAAAATTGGTAAGAAATCTGTACGTGATATGAGTTTAGAAGAAAGTGTAAAATTAATGCGTGGCAATCCTAAAACAGAAGTAACTTTATCTATTTTACGTAAAGGAGAAAAGCCTTTTAGTGTCAATATAATGCGCGACATAATTACTATCATCTCTGCTAAAGGTTATTTACTAGAAAAAGATTTAGCTTATATAAGAATATCAAGTTTTCAAGGCCCTACTAAAAAATTAATAGTAGAATCACTAGAAAAATTAACTAAACAAAATAAAACTCCGCTTAAATCTATTATTGTTGATTTACGCAATAATCCTGGTGGATTATTAAAAAGCGCTGTAGAGATAAGTGATATATTTCTAAAAGAAAAACAAATAGTGGTTTATACCGAGGGGAAAATTAAAGGATCAAATATTAATTTTTTTACTAAAACTAGTGACATGGTAAATAATGCTAAGGTTGTAGTGCTTATTAATGAAGGTTCTGCATCAGCTTCTGAAATTGTTTCGGGAGCATTACAAGATTATAAAAGAGCAATCATTATAGGAAAACAGTCTTTTGGTAAAGGATCAGTGCAAAGTGTAATAGATTTAGAAGACGGTTATGGTTTAAAATTAACAACAGCTAGATATTACACTCCAAATGGTCGTCTTATTCAGGCTAAAGGCATAACTCCTGACATTGCCTTAAAAGATTCAAATTTAAAAATCAATAAAGATATAAATAATACTGATATAATTAAAGAAGCTGATTTAAAAAATCATATAGTAGGTGAAGATGAAGAAGAAGTTGTAAATAAAATAAAAAATGATATTAATTACTCTAAAAAAGAATTAGAAGCAGTAAATAAATTAAAAAACGACTATTTCGTACATGAGGCAATGCTAGTATTAAAGGCAATTAACATTGTAAGTAAGTAATAAATTGTGGCAAACATAATTGCAATTATTAATCAAAAAGGAGGGGTTGGAAAAACTACAACAGCAGTGAATTTAGCTTCTTCTCTTGCTACACTTAATAAAAAAACTTTACTAATTGATTTTGATCCGCAAGGCAATGCTACTACTGCTTTTAATCAAAATAAAGATAGTATTGATAATTCTAGTTGTGAATTATTATTTGATGAATGTAGTATTAATGATGCTATCATAGTTATTAATAATAAATTAGCTATAATTGGCGCTAATACAAATTTAGTAGCAGCAGAAATAGCTATGACTAAACAGCAGCAATTAAATAAATTAAAATCTCTTATTGCAAAAATTAAAAATAATTATAATTACATTATTATTGATTGCCCTCCATCTCTTAACATGCTAACTATTAATGCCTTAAATGCTGCTAATAAAATTATTATTCCAGTACAATGTGAATATTATGCCTTAGAAGGCCTTAGTTCGCTAATAAGCACTATTCAAAGAATTAAAAAAACTAATCAAAATTTAACTATAACTGGTGTGCTTAGGACTATGTTTGATAGCAGAAATAAATTATCAGATGAAGTATCAATACAACTAACCAAGCATTTTGCTGAAAAAGTTTTTAAAACTATCATTCCGCGCAATATAACATTAGCTGAGGCGCCAAGTTTTGGCAAAAGTGTGATTGAATATAAATCATCTTCTAAAGGCGCCATATCATATTTATCCTTTGCTAATGAAGTTATTTTAAGGACAAGACACTAATGTTGCAAAAAAAAAGATTAGGTCGCGGTTTAGACGCTTTACTATCTACATCAAATAAAGAAACACCAGAAAATGATATTATCAGTACAGTTGATATTAGTCGTTTGCAAATAGGAAATTTTCAACCACGCATAAATATCAACAATCACTCCTTGCAAGAGTTAGCAAATTCTATTAAATCACAAGGCATAATTCAACCAATTATAGTGCGTAGCATTAAAGACAATAAATATGAAATTATTGCCGGTGAAAGACGTTTTCAAGCTGCTAAAATAGCAAATCTACACAATATACCTATTGTTATCAAGGAGATAGATGACAACAATACTTTAATCGTAGCATTAATTGAAAATATTCAGCGAGATGATTTATTACCACTTGAAGAAGCCAAAGCATTTGCAAGGCTGATCAAAGAGTTTGATATGACACATAATGAAATTGCCAAAGTAGTAGGAAAATCACGTTCTAATGTATCTAACATCTTAAGATTATTACAACTAAATGATAATGTTAAAATATTATTAAATGATAATAAATTAGAGATGGGTCATGCTAGAGCGCTGTTATCACTAAATAACATAATGCAATTAAAAATTGCCAATCAAATCATAGCTAATAAATTAAATGTGCGTCAAAGTGAGGCTTTAGTTAAAAATATATTAATACCAAAAATATCAAATATCAACCAAACATCTGCTTATATTTTAAAATTAGGCATTGAATTAAGTAAAAAATTATCAGTAAAAATAAAAATAAATAGCACAAAAAACAGCACAAACTTAAATATTAAATGTTCATCAGAGCAAGAATTACAACAAATTATTAATAAAATAAATAACTCTATAAAATAATTTATTATGCTGTTTTAAAAATAAAAGTTTTTTGCTGATTATTTTTAATTATATTTGATGTTTTTATATATGTTAAATCTATTGAGCAATTATTATTTAGCTATGTATATTAATTTTTTATAAAACTTACTGTACATTATTTTAGTGGTACGCCCTAAACGATTCGAACGTTTGACCTACGGCTTAGAAGGCCGTTGCTCTATCCAGCTGAGCTAAGGGCGCCAAAAATAAGTATTTTTAATAATTGGTCGGAGTGGAGGGATTTGAACCCCCGACCACCTGGTCCCAAACCAGATACGCTACCAAACTGCGCTACACTCCGAAATTAAGAGATAAATTATACCTTAAAGTTAAAAAAATTAACAACATTCAAAGTAGTAAAAAAAATATAAGCTAAATAAGTATTATTATATTTTTATAATAATCCTATATTGACCTACCTACTAACAAGTTAAACCTTGTAATAAATTACACAATTATATTATAAATAATGCTTAACTTTTCTACTATTAATAATATCAAAGACAATACATCAATATTATTTTATAAATTATCAAAGTACTTATTATGCAATGCTAATTCTGCCTTATTAGCATAAATTATCTTTATATTACCAGTAGCATCAATATGTTTAATATTAGTATTTGTTTTATTAATTATAGTATCATTGAATAAATTAATTTGCCCACCAGTAATAGCTAAATAAGCTTGGGCTAAAATCTTAACATCAATTAATGCGCCGTGTTTAACTCTACTGCTAATATCAATATTAAAACGCCTACAAATAGCATCTAAAGAATGATTACCTCCAGGTCTTTGTTTTTGCGATAATCCTATAGAATCAATGATACTGCATATATCATCTATTCTATCTTTAATACCAGCTAATTTAAACTCATTATTTATAAAACCAATATCAAAAGTAGCGTTATGAATTACTAAAGTTTGCCCTTTAACAAAAGATATAAATTGATTCACTATATCTGCAAAATGTGGCTTATTTTTTAAAAAATTATCACTAATCTCATGTACAGCAAAACTATCACCTACTGTTCTATCTGGTTGAATATATTGATGATAAATTTCATCAGTAATCTCTCTATTTATTAATTTCATAGCACCTATTTCAATAATCCTATGACCATCTTTTACTTCCACTCCAGTAGTTTCAGTATCAAGCATAATTAATGTTTCTGTCATTGTAATTCAGGTAAAATCAATAATTTTATCAGAATATAATATGGCAAGGGTAACAGTAGATAGCTGCTTAACAAATGTAGCTAATCGTTTTGAATTAGTTTTAGTAGCAGCAAAAAGAGCTCATCAATTAAATGCTGGAACGCATAAACCTATGATAACTTCATCTAAAGATAAAGCAGCGGTAATAGCGCTAAGAGAAATAGAAAAAAACTTAATAAATAGTGATATTTTGTTGGAAAAAGATGTAGTACTAAATAGTGATTTAATGCTTAATAAAGGAAATGAATTAAATTAACTTTTAAAAAACAATTATAACAAATGCCTTTTATTGATAATAAAAAATATCAGCAGTTATATCAACAGTCAATTGATAATACCGATGAGTTTTGGGCAGAACAAGCAGAGAAATTTTTAACTTGGGAAAAAAAATGGCATAAAGTTTCTGATTGTGATTTTAATACAGGCAAAATATCTTGGTTTTTAGGTGGAAAATTAAATGTAAGTTATAATTGCATTGATAGACATTTACCACACAAAGCAAATTACCCTGCTATTATCTGGCAAGGCGATGAAATAAATGACCATAAAACCATTACTTATCAACAGTTGTATCATAAAGTCTGCAGACTTGCTAATGGACTAAAAGAATTAGGTGTAAAGCCTGGAGATAGGGTATGTTTGTATATGCCTATGATTATAGAAGGGGCAGTAGCAATGCTTGCTTGTGCTAGAATTGGCGCTATACATTCTGTAGTTTTTGCTGGTTTTTCTACTCAGGCTTTGCGCAGTAGAATTATAGATAGTAAGTGTAGTATAGTTATAACTGCTGATAAAAGCAGACGAGGTGGCAAATATATAGCCCTTAAAGATAATGTTGATAAAGCAGTAAAAGATTGTGATTTTGTTAAAAATGTTATTGTAGTAAAAAATAGTAAAAATAAACTAAAGTTAAACGCAAGGGATATTGATTATAATTCACTTATTCAACGACAAAATACTCATTGTAAAGCAGTTGCTTTTTCCAGTGAAAATCCATTATTTATTCTTTATACTTCTGGCTCAACTGGCACACCAAAAGGTGTATTACATACTTCAGGTGGTTACTTATTATATGCAGCTATAACACATAAATATATATTTGATTATACTGATAATGATGTATACTGGTGTACAGCTGATATTGGGTGGATAACTGGACATTCTTATATAGTTTATGGACCTCTTGCTAATGGAGCTACTACTATGATGTTTGAAGGCGTGCCAACTTACCCAGACGCATCAAGATTTTGGCAAATTATAAATCAACACAAAGTAAATCAATTTTATACTGCTCCTACTGCTATTCGTGCTTTAATGGGTGCTGGAGACAGTTTTGCTACTAAATATGACCTCTCTAGCCTTAGAGTGCTTGGTACTGTTGGAGAACCTATCAATCCAGCTGCATGGCAATGGTATTATAAAATAATTGGTAAAGAGAAATGCCCTATAGTAGATACCTGGTGGCAAACAGAGACTGGTGGGCACATGATAACTCCTTTTCCTTATGCAACAAAACTTAAAGCTGGTTCTGCTACATTGCCATTTTTTGGTATAAAAGTAGAAATTATTGACGATAAAGGCAATGTAATAACTGGAGAAGGTGCTGGCATTTTATCTATAGCAAACTCGTGGCCCGGACAAATGCGTACCTTATATAATAATCATCAGCGTTTTATTGAAACTTATTTTTCTACTATAAAAGGCAAATATTTTGCTGGTGATAGCGTTCGTCGTGATGCTGATGGCTATTATTGGATCACAGGACGCGTTGATGATGTATTAAATGTTTCTGGTCATCGTCTTTCTACTGCTGAAATAGAATCAGCGCTAGTACTGCACCCTAATGTTAGCGAAGCAGCTGTTATCGGTTATCCACATGATATTAAAGGCGAAAGCATTTATGCTTTTGTTTCATTAATGAGTGGTATTTCAGAAAATGATACATTAAAAAAAGAATTGGTACAATTGGTTAGAAAAGAAATTGGTGCTATTGCTACTATTGAAAAAATCCAATTTGCTAATAATTTACCAAAAACTAGAAGTGGTAAAATTATGCGTAGAATTCTACGTAAAATAGTAGCGGGTAACTTGACTGATTTAGGTGATACATCAACTTTAGCTGAACCGCAAGTAATTGATGATTTAATAAAAAAATAGACAAGTGTAACAGATGTGCTTAATTAATAAAAATCTATTAAATGACGAATATAGCTATAAAATTTGGCGCGATAATAAATTAAAATATGCCACTAAAAGCACCACTATAGTTGAAATTAAAAATCCAGCAAAATTATCAAATAATGAAAAAAAAAAATCAAAGATTTATGCAAAATAAATAACTTTGCTCTTTTAATATACAAGTTACAAAGGATTATTATGCTGATTTTTTAAATTTTAATCAACAATTTAACTTATCAAATACTGATAATCACCTATATAGTAATCAAGATAATATTGCTCATATAACAACAAAGAATAGTCAGCAAGGTAAATTCATTCCTTATACCAATAAAACTATTAATTGGCATACTGACGGTTATTACAATGACTACCAGAATAGAGTACGTAGTTTTTCATTATATTGTGTAAATCCAGCTATATATGGTGGTGATAATTCTTGGATAGACAATGAATTATTATATATTTTATTACGTGAAAAGGATAAAGAATTAACTAAATTATTAAGCAATTCACAGGCTATGACTATTCCAGCTTGTGTTATTAACAATAAAAACTTATAGAAAAACTGCTACTGGAGCAATATTTTTAATTGATAAAAAAACTAATTGTCTATATCTACGTTATAGTAGGCGTAAAAAAAATATTATTTTTACTAAAGAAGTTTTGCCAGCAATTAATTTATTAAATAATATCTTAGATAATAATAAATATAGTCTTAATTATAAAATGCAAGCTGGTGACGGTATTATTTGTAATAATGTAATTCACAATAGAACAAGTTTTGCTGATATAAATAATAAAAGATTAATGTTAAGAGGCAGATATTTTAGTAGAATATAGCAGTATATAAATAATAGATATAGAAATATTTTATTAATTATTAATAATTTAAAGTTAATGCTTTCATATGCAACTTATATCTTAGGTAAATATAAATAGCGTTAGATTCATTTTTATTACCTCAATAAGCATTATAAATCAAAAGTAAATTTATTTGCTAGATAGTTAGTGACAGATATAGCAGTTAGCTATATTTATTATTCACAAAGATAAAAGACAAAATATATAAATTATTAGTACTAAATAATTGTTGTTTTAGGCGCTATAATTTCTATTAGGTTATTATAATTAAATACAAAAAAACCTATATAATAACAATAATATTTACTATAGTGTTAATTACATTCTTATAATCGTCAATAAATTCTAAAATTATAAACTCATTTTTCTATTGTTAATCAATAAATTTTATTTACAAAATAAAAACTATAAAATAATATTTTTTATGTATGATAATGTATATGATAGATGTAAATCTTATCCAAGCAACAGCACTTGTTCTTGGTATTGGGCTCGGCAGTGGTATTAATATTTATGCTACTATTGCTTTATTAGGCATATATAGTGCTACTGGTAATTTTGTCTTGCCAGAAGGGCTAGAAGTCTTACAAGATCCATTAGTTATAACTGCTGCTATTTTTATGTATGTGGTAGAATTTTTTGCTGATAAGATTCCAGGTTTTGATAGTTTATGGGATGCATTGCACACCTTCATTCGTATACCACTTGGAGCGTTACTTGCTGGAGATGTTATGGCGTCATCTGGCCCAGCAATGGAAGTAGTTGGCACTATTATTGGTGGTTCACTAGCTACTGCTACTCATTTTACTAAATCTGGCACTAGAGCGCTAATAAATACATCACCAGAGCCAGTTACTAACTGGACGGCTTCAATTACTGAAGATATTGCTGTTTTTACAGGGCTATGGGCAGCTATTAATCATCCTATTGTTTGGATTATAATATCAATTATAATTATTCTAATAACTATTTGGGTAATACCTAAACTTTGGCGTGGTATAAAATTTATTATTAATAAAATTAAACAATTATTTAGTAAAAAAAAAATAAATTATTATGTTGATTAAACAAATACCATCTACTAATTTTGGCAATAGAAGCGCTACTATTGATACCATAGTTATTCATAATATATCATTACCTCCTAATAAATTTGGTGGTAATTTTATTGAAGATTTTTTTTGTAATAAATTAAATTATAATAGCCACCCATATTTTATGCATCTTAAGAATCTTAAAGTATCATCGCATTTATTAATTAAAAGAGATGGAGTAATATTGCAATTTGTTCCTTTTAATAAAAAAGCTTGGCACGCTGGTAAATCTAATCTTTTAGGGCGCAATAATGTTAATAATTTTTCTATTGGTATTGAGCTGGAAGGAGCAGATAATATTAAATATAATAATATACAATACGATAAATTAAATGAAATACTAAAATATTTAATCAGCATATATAATATAAAATACATAGTTGGTCACAGTGATATAGCACCAGAGCGTAAAACTGATCCTGGACCTTATTTTATCTGGCAAAACTTATTAAATGGCAAAATTGATAAATATAGAAAAATTAGCAAAAAAAATTAAATTATTAATTCTTGATGTAGATGGGGTATTAACCGATGGTAGCTTATACTTTGGTGATAATGGCGAAGAATTTAAACGCTTTAACGCTTTAGATGGTTATGGAATTAAAACTATAATTGAGTACGGCATTGAAGTAGCAATTATTAGCAGTAGAGAGTCCAAAAGTGTAGCATTTAGAGCGAAAAATTTAAATATCAAGTATTGTTATCAAGGACAAAAAGATAAAAATATAGCTTTAAAAAAATTATTAAAAATACTACAAATTACAACAGATGAAATAGCATATATTGGTGATGATATTTTAGATCTGCCAATATTAACTAAAATAGCATTGCCAATAGCTGTAAATAATGCCCACCATGTAGTTAAAAAATACGCCTTAATTACTACTAAAAATAATGGCGGCAATGGTGCAGTGCGTGAAATATGTGATTTTCTCATGTTAAATCAACAAAAATATCAGTGTAATATTGATAAATATTTAAAATATTAAACCATAATTATGCAACAATATTTAATCGATTTAATTAAAGAAAGTTTAGTCAAAATCAATATAAAGCCACCAGGAAATATTGTAATTTTACAAAACAAAAATAATAAATTTGGTGATTTTGCTACTAATGTAGCAATGATACTTGCAAAAAAAGAAAAAACTAACCCTCATCAATTAGCATCTAAAATTATAGCTAATATTAATGCTGATTTAATCGATAAATGCGAAGTAGCTGGCGCTGGTTTTATTAATTTTTTTATCAAACAAAAATTTAATAATATTATTATTAACGACATTATTGCCTTAAAAGATACATATGGTAGCAGTAATTATGGTAACAATAAAAAAATATTATTAGAATTTGTCTCAGCCAACCCTACTGGACCATTACATGTTGGGCATGGTAGAGGTGCAGCATATGGAGCTAGCTTAAAAAATTTACTTACAACTGTAGGTTTTAATGTAGATAGCGAATATTATGTAAATGATGCTGGTAGGCAAATAGATATCTTAAGTGTTAGTATTTACTTGCGTTATATTAATCTTAAACCATTTCCAGATAATGCTTATAAAGCTGATTATATAATAGATATTGCTAATAATATTAGCAATATCACTAAATTTAATTCTACAGAAATTCTATATAATGTTGGTGCAGATGAAGTAAATGGAGGAAATAAAGAGTTATATATTGATAATATTATAAATAACTGCAAAAAATTATTACAAAATGACTATAAAATAATTACAGATTTAGCAATTTATCATATTTTAAAAGAAATTAAGCAAGATTTAACTGATTTTCGAGTAACTTATAATAAGTTCTTTTATGAGAAGTCTTTAATATCCGACAAAACTATTATTAAAGTTATTAATAAGTTACAAAAAAATGGTGATATTTACAAAAAAGACAATACATTATGGTTTAATACTACAAAGTATGGCGACGAAAAAGATCGAGTAATAAAAAGAAAAAAACGGTTTATGGACTTATTTTGCCTCAGATATAGCTTATCATTTTAATAAATTTAATAATAATTACGATCAGATTATTAATATTTGGGGAGCTGATCACCACGGTTATATAGATAGAGTAAAAGCATCAATCACAGCACTTGGATTTGATGCTAATAAATTAAAAATTTTATTAGTTCAGTTTGCTAATTTATATCGTGGTAAAGAAAAAATTGCTATGTCAACTCGCAGCGGTTCTTTTATAACACTAAAACAGCTATATAGCGAGGTAGGCGTTGATGCTGCTCGTTTTTTTTATATTTTAAGAAAAACAGATCAACATTTAGACTTTGACTTAAAACTTGCTACAGAAAAAACTCATGAAAATCCAGTATTTTATATACAATATGCTTATGCCCGTATTTGTTCAGTACTTAGAGAAGATAGCAATATAACTAATGCTGATTTAAATTTGCTTAATAATAAATATGAACAAGCGCTAATAAAAACATTAAACCATTATAAATTAGTTTTATTAGCTAGCGCCAAACAGTATGAAGTACACCAATTAGCCTATTACCTTCGAGATTTAAGCTCTAATTTTCATAGTTATTATAATAATTGTGAGTTTTTAGTCGATGATAAAGCTCTAAGAAAGGCCAGACTTACACTAATAACTGCTACTAAACAAATTATTTATAATGCTTTAAATATATTAGGCATCAAAGCTCCAGAAAAAATGTAGTATGCTAATGCTAGATAGTCAAATAAGAAGAAAAGCTCTTGATCTGCAACATTCTTATATAGTACAAGCACCAGCTGGATCAGGTAAAACAGAACTTATAACCCAAAGATATCTAAAAATACTTAGTGTTAGTATAATGCCAGAAAATATTTTTTGTCTAACTTTTACCAATAAGGCAATAGCAGAACTTAAAGAAAGGGTTATTTATTTTTTACAGTTAGCACAAAATAACCAACTACCACCGCAAAAATACCAACATATAAATTATAAATTAGCAAAAGATGCATTAAAGCAAGATAAAAAATATAACTGGAATTTATTAGAAAATCAACATAGAATAAAAATATTAACTATTGATAGTATATCAAATATGATAGTAAATAAATATCCACAAAATTATAATTTTACTAATCAAAATATTATTGATAGCTTTAAGGCGCAAAAATTATATGAATTAGCAGTGCAAAAAATATTAATTACAACTAATAATGATTGCGTTGATGATGTTATTATATTGCTAAAATATTTTAATAATAGTAGTAATAAATTTATATCTAATATTAGTAGCCTACTAGCTAAAAGAGATAAGTGGGTATTAAAGCTTTTTAATCTTAACAAAATTAATTTACAACAAATAAAAAAATGCAGCGATAATATAATAAAACACCATTTACAACAATTAACAAAAGCAGCAAAAAAAAATCTAAACTCAAAATTTTTTGAACTTTGCAATATCAACGATAAATTTTATCATTTAAAAACTGTGCCAAATAATTTAGAACAATGGCTTGATTTAAAAAATTTATGTTTAACAAAAAGCAATGTTGTACGAAAAAAAATAAATAAAAATCATGGTTTTAATGTGGAATTAAAAGCTGAAAAAAATGAATTTTTAAATATTATTAATAATTTTTCTCAAAATTTTATTAATTTATTAACTACGCTAAATATTATGCCTATAGATAGTACTGATAATAAATTACTAAAAAGTATAGTAAAAATTTTATTTATTGCTAACAATAATTTATTAACAATATTTAAGAAGGAACAAGTTATAGATTTTATCGGTATTGCATTAAATGCTAATGAGACATTATGTGAAAATAATGAGAATATTAACGATATTAGTTTAGTGCTGGATTATAAAATAAAACATTTATTAATTGATGAATTTCAAGATACTTCTTATTTACAATTATCAATTATTGAAAAAATAGTACAAAACTGGCAAAAAAATGATGATAAAACATTGTTTTTAGTTGGTGACCCGATGCAATCTATTTATCGTTTTCGTGGTGCTGATGTGGGTGTTTTTTTACAAGTAAAAAAAAATGGTATAAAAAATATTAAACTAATCAGCTTAACCCTTACTAATAATTTTCGCTCAGATGCATCTATAGTAAATATTAATAATAAGATATTTACTGCAATATTTCCTACAATAGATGATATTGATATTGGTGCAATTAAGTATAGTGTTGCTACAACTATAAATAATATAAATAATACACCAATTGATATATATCCATTTGCTTATGGCGAACAAAATCAAGAGATAGAAAAAATAATTGATATTATCAAAGCTAATCAAACAGCACAAATAGCTATTTTGTATGCATCAAGCTCTCACGTTAAAGAATTAATAATACTACTACAAAAAAATAATATAATAATTGAAGCAGTTAATAATATCTCATTAAAAAAACATATATTTACTAAAGATTTATTAGCATTAACTGCAGCTATAATGCACTTAGGGGATAGATTGGCCTGGTTTAGTGTATTAAGAGCGCCTTGGTGCGGTTTATTGTTAAATGATTTGCTTGTCTTAAGTATTAATAAAGAACAAACTATTTACGGGCAATTACATAATAATGATAAACTAAGTAAAGATGGTTATCTGCGCGCTAATCATATATTTGCTGCTTTTAAAGATAGTATCGATAATTTGCATAGCTTTGATTTTAGTAAAATTTTATTAAACGTTATAAAACATTTAAATATCACAACGACTATGGGTGAAGTTGAGCAAGATATTCTGAATAAATTTTTAAAAATAATTGATAAATGTGAACAAAATAACGAGTTAACTATAGAAAATATTAAGCTACACTTAAGTAATATGTATACTCAAAGCATTAATAGTAATATTAAAATTATGAGTATTCATCAAGCTAAGGGTTTAGAGTTTGATATTGTTATTATTCCTGCTATCGGTAGAGGAAAAAAACATGATGACTTGGAATTAATAAAAATTAGTGAGTTTAGTAATTATGGCTTGTTGTTAGCATCTCAATCACAGCAAACTTATACATATTTAAAAAATATAGACAAACAAAGAGCATCCTTTGAATATATGCGTACATTGTATGTTGCTATGACAAGAGCGCGCCACCATATTTATTTGTTAGGTAGCAGCAATAAAAACAATAAAGCAGCAAAAAATACTTTTCTAGAGTTATTATGGCCGATATATAATAATTTATGGCACAATAAAAAAGCAGTTAAAGACGATAAAAATATCACACAGATACCACCAAAATTATTACGTTTTAAGAAATTAACAGCTATTACAAATAATTGTAATTTAATAAAACACTCTATTAAAAAAAACACACTAAATGTAGACGATAAAATAATTGGTGTTATCCTACATAAATTGTATCAATTAGAGCATTTTAACCCAGCAAAAAACTATCTTAAAAATACATTAATTAGTGCTGGCATTAGTAACATAAATTACGCTTATTCGTATATCGCTGATACTCTTATAAACAACCAACAAAATGCTAATTTTAAATGGATTTTTAATGCTAGAAAAAGTACCTTAACTGAAGTAGAATTTATCACTAACAATCAAACTATCATAATAGATAGATTATTTATTGATCATAATGTATTGTGGATAATTGATTTTAAAACTGCTAAACAACAAGGAAATAAAGATGATTTTATTAAATTACAGCAACAAAAATACACTAAACAATTAAATAATTATAAAAATATATTACAAAATATTTACACTATGCCGATACAAAGTGTTTTATTTTTATCCTCTATTAATAAATTTATTAAGATATAATATTTAATATGCGTTATTTATTTTTGTTATTAATATTTTTAAGTAGTTTTTCTGCTGCTACAACTTTAGAAGAATTTATTAAAAATATCAAAACTATAGCCATTGAAAATGGTGTAAAAAAAATAACAGTTGATAGGTTATTAACTAATATTAAACCCAATACAAGAATATTAGAATTAGACAACTCTCAAGCAGAATTTAATAGAAATTTTTGGCATTATTTAAATGTTAGAGTTAATTCTTATAGAATTTTAATTGGTAAAAATAAAATTAAAGAGCACGTAGAGTTATTTGATAAAATTTATCAAAAATATGGCTTACCAAAACATATCTTAATTGCATTTTTAGCTCTTGAAAGTAATTATGGCACTAACACTGGTAGTTTTAATTTATTACAAGCATTATTTACTTTAGCATATGATCAAAGAAGGCGAGATTTTTTTACTGAACAATTATTAGTTGCATTAAAACTAATTGATAGTGGCAGGCTAAAAGAAAATGCTAATAGTTCGTGGGCTGGTGCGGTTGGTGCTATGCAATTTATGCCAACAAATATAGATGCTTATGGAGTTGATGCTAATAAAGATGGTAGCGTTGATTTATGGCAATCACAACAAGATATTTTTTATAGTGCTGCTAATTTTTTACAACATATTGGCTGGGTTAAAGGGGAAATATGGGGAAGAGAAGTAGTATTGCCTGCTAATTTTGATTATAAAATAAGCGGTATAAATACTAAGAAAACTCTTAAAGAGTGGCGTAAATTAGGCATACAAACTACAAAACTTTCACCACTTGCTAATATTAACCTAAAAGCATCTTTGCTACTACCAATGGGCTATAAAGGTCCTTCATTTTTAGTTTATAATAACTTTAAAGTAATTATGCGTTGGAACAACTCAATACTGTATGCTTTATCGATTGGCATACTAGCTGATGCTTTAATTGATAATAATATTAAAGCGCAATTTATCAATGAAAAAAATCTTAGTAAAAATAATATTAAATTTATTCAAAAACAACTAATAATACTTGGTTTTGATGCTGGTGAAATAGATGGTATTATTGGTCCTAAAACAAAAACAGCGGTTAAAAAATATCAAATAAAAAATAATTTAATTGCTGATGGCTATATAGGTTATGTTTTATTTAAACAACTACAACAAAAATATGAAGAAAAAAAACTATTGGAGTAGTCAAAGAATTTTTATATTAACTGCCGTAGGTGCTGCTGTTGGGCTTGGCAATATATGGAAGTTCCCATATATTGCTGGAGAAAATGGTGGTGGCGCTTTTGTGTTAGTCTATTTATTGTGTATTATACTAATTGGCATACCTTTGCTAATTGCTGAAATAACTTTAGGTCGTGCTGGAAAATCTAACCCAGTAGCTGCTATTAATAACCTAATACAAAATACAGGTGCTAATAAATTATGGTCAATATTTGCCTATAATAGTATTATTGCTAGTCTTTTAGTATTATCCTTTTATACGGTAATAGCTGGGTGGGTGATGGCTTATTTTATTGATAGCATTACTATGAGTTTTGTTAATATTTCAGCAGAAGATAGTGCTAAACATTTTAATAATTTAGTTTCATCGCCAATAAGAGTTATTATCTGGCACACTATAGCATCTATAATAACAATAATTATAGTCGCTAAAGGATTAAAAAATGGTATTGAAAAAGCAATTAACTTTATGATGCCAGGATTAGGGGTAATTTTATTAATACTGCTTATTTATGCCATATTTTCCAGCGGTGGTTTTACAAGAAGTATTGATTTTTTATTTAATGTAAATTTTGATAAACTTAGCTGGAATGCGGTAATAATTGCCTTAGGTCATGCTTTTTTTACTCTTAGTATTGGTTTTGGCACTATGATGGTGTATGGATCGTATTCACTTAAAGAATATTCAATTGTTAAAACATCTTTATGGATAGTTTTTGCAGATACTGCCATTGCCCTGTTAGCTGGTATTGTCATTTTTTCTATTGTTTTTGGTAGCAATTTAACACCTAATTCTGGAGTAGGATTATTGTTTAACACACTGCCTATTGCTTTTGGCAAGATGTTTGGGGGAAGTATTATGGCAATATTATTCTTTTTTATGGTAATTTTAGCCGCTATTAGTTCATCAATATCATTATTAGAGCCTACAATTAGCATGATGATAGAAAAATTTAATTTAAATAGAACAAAGGCAAGTATTATAATAGGTGCTATTGTATGGTTAATTGGTTTTGGCTCAGTTTTTTCTTTTAATTTATGGCAGGACATACATATCTTAGCTGATAAAACATTTTTTGCTAGTTTAGATTTTATTGTTACTAATATTATGCTACCAATTTCAGGCTTATTTATTGCTATATTTGCTACTTGGGTTTGGGGTACAAAAAAAATGAATTATGAGATAAATATCGCAAATAATTATGCAACAATTTTTAATCTAATTTTAAAATTTATTACTCCTGCACTTATTATTATAGTTTTTATTTTTAATTTAATTTAGTGGATATTTACTTAGGGTTTGATGTTGGTACAAAAAGAATAGGAGTAGCTATTGGTAATAACTTAACTTTTTATTCTCACCCGTTAACTACTATTAAAAACTATAAAGACGGTAAAATAAATTGGGAAGATATTGATAAAATTTTACAACACCACAAAATAAAAAAGATTATTGTTGGATTGCCTTTTAACATTGATGGTAGCGTACAACAAATGACATTTTTTGCTAAATCATTTGCTAAAAAAATAAAAAAAAAATTTAATATTAAAGTAATTCTAATTGATGAATTTTTATCTTCTTTTGAAGCAAAAAAGCAATTAAAATATAACCACTCTCATAAAAATGCTGACAGGGCAGATATTGATAAAAAAAGTGCACAAATTATATTACAAGATTATTTAAATGACTTACAGACAATTAAAAAATAATAAATTAATTCATTTATTAAATATTAAAGATTTATCCAAGGAGCATATTATGCATATATTGGATTTAGCAAATAATGAAATAATTAATGATAATTTAGCTAAATCAAATGAACTTAACAACATAAGCATAGCTAACTTATTCTTTGAGCCATCTACCAGAACTCGTAATACCTTCGAAATTGCTGCTAAAAGACTATCAGCACAAATTATCAATATTGATATAGTTAACTCTGCTACTAAAAAAAATGAATCAATCTTAGATACAATGCAAACTTTAAAGGCTATGCAGATAAATATGTTTATTATTCGTCATGGACAAAATAATATGGCTAATTTTCTAGCTAAAAATATTAAGGGTGTAAGTATCATTAATGCTGGTACCGGTACAGAAGAACACCCTACACAAGCACTGCTTGACTGTTTAACAATTTATCAAAATAAAAAAAAGTTTGCTGAACTAACTATAACTATTGTGGGTGATATAATTAACTCTAGGGTTGCTCATTCTGATATTTATGCCTTTACCACGCTTGGAGTTAAAAATATTCGTTTAGTTGCACCAAAAAATCTAATCTATAAGGCTAAAAATTGCATTAATTATGAAAATATAGATGAAGCAATAATAGATGCTGACGTTATAATTATTTTAAGATTACAAAAGGAAAGAATGCTAGCAGCAGATATACCAAATGAACAAGAATATTTTAAAAATTATGGCATGACAACTAAACGCTTAAAACTTGCTAAAATAGATGCAATACTAATGCATCCTGGTCCAATAAATCGTGAAGTTGAAATTGAGTCAAAAGTAGCAGATGGCAAACAATCAGTAATTTTAAAACAAGTAACAAATGGCATAGCTGTGCGTATGGCCGTAATGAAAATACTTACACAAAATAATGAATATTAATATTACAAAAAATATTATAAGAAGCTTTAATATAACAGAAAGTCCAAGTTTAGTGCATGGTTTGTTGTGCGGATATTGTTGTGTCAATAACAATATAATTGTTACTGATTGGTTAAAAATAATAATTACTAATTACAATGATAACGATGATTATAGTGAACTAATAACTATATTCAATGCTACAACTACAGAATTAGCTGATACCGGGCTTAATTTTAATTTATTAATTGCAGATGACACTAATTTAGTGTTACAAGCTAGAGATGTAGTAGACTGGTGTAATGGTTTTTTATCTGGATTAGGTTTAGCAAAAATTAATACTAATAATAATGAAGTATTAGAGCTAATCAAAGATATTAGTGAAATAGCAAAAATTGATTACAATATAAATAATAGCAATAATGATATGAATAATTTAACTGAAATTATTGAATTTTTGCGTGTAGGTGTATTGTTGTTGCAAGAGGATATTAACCCTATTAAAATACAATTAAAAAAATAGCATGAAAATTATAACACTTAATGTCAATGGCATTCGCGCTTCTTATAAAAAAGGATTATTTGATTATTTGGCAAAAATTGATGCAGATATTATTTGTTTACAAGAAGTCAGGGCAACTGAAGATCAATTAGATAAAAGATATTACCCAGTAAATTATAATTGTTATTACTCTGCTGCTATTAAAGAAGGCTATAGCGGTGTTGCTATTTTTAGTAAAAAAAAGCCTACTAAGGTTGTTAAAAGTCCTTGGAAAGAAGTAAATGATGAAGGTCGCTATTTACGCGCAGATTTTGGTAATTTAAGTGTTATTTCTATGTATTTACCATCAGGTTCAAGCTCTGAACATAGACAAAAATTTAAAATGGAACTAATAAATAAAAGATTATCACCATATTTTTCCAAGCTAAAGGAACAAAAAAGAAGATATATATTTTGTGGTGATATCAATATAATACATAAGAAAATTGATATTAAAAATTTTAGTGCCAATAAAAATCGTAGTGGCTGTTTGCCAGAAGAAAGAAAATGGCTAGATTATTTATTTGATGACCTTGGTTATATTGATAGTTTTCGTGAAATTCAAAAAAACCCTTTACATTATACTTGGTGGTCTAATCGTGGTAAAGCTTGGGAAAATAACACTGGCTGGAGAATTGACTACCAAATTATTAGCCCTAATTTAAAAAATAAAGTGCTCGCAGCTGGAATTTATAAAGATAAACGGCTTTCTGACCATGCTCCTTTAGTTGTTAAATATAATTTATGAGTGAGGTAAAAACTATACGCAAAATTCAAAGTTTTGTACGTAGATCTGGTAGATTAACAGTTTCACAAAAATATGCTTTAGAAAATTTAAGTGATAAATTTGTTATTAAAAAACCTTATAACTGGCATAAATTATGGGATAACAACCAAAATATTATTATGGAAATTGGCTTTGGTAACGGTGATTCTTTAATAAAAATGGCATTACAAAGTGAAAATAACAATTATATTGGTATTGAGGTTTATAAAGCTGGTATTGGCAAAATACTTAATAACATTTTTAATGAGCAAATTAATAATCTAAAAATTATTACAGATGATGCTGCTTTGATAATACAACAAATGCCTAGTAATTATCTAACTGGTATACTAATATTTTTTCCTGATCCATGGCACAAAAAAAAACATAATAAACGTAGGCTTATTAATAATGATTTTCTTAATTTAATAGCAAAAAAATTAAAAAAAAATTCTACTATTCATTTGGCAACTGACTACCAGCATTATGCATTACAAATGATGGAGTTATTAGAAAGAAATATACATTTTAGTAATACGGTTAAAGCATATAATTTTAATGATAATAATTTACGCCCTATGACTAAATTTGAATTAAGAGGAAAAAAATTAGGTCATACTATATATGATTTGATATTTATAAAACAATAAAATTTAAAATAAAAACATTAATATTATTTTTATTTAATATTAAAATGCTGGGTTTTTTATCTAAAAAGATTTTATCTATGTTTTCTCTGATTAATAAACACCTAAATAGCAATCTTAAAAATGATTTTTTATCAGGCTTAACAGTTGCACTGGCTTTAGTGCCAGAAGCTGTAGCTTTTGCACTAATTGCACATGTACATCCTTTAGTTGGTTTATATGCAGCATTTATAATAGGCATTGTTACTGCATTGATTGGTGGTAGACCAGGAATGATATCAGGTGCAACAGGAGCTTTAGCTGTGGTGATGGTTGCTATAGTGGTTAATCATGGCATAGAGTATTTATTTGCAACTGTTATAGTTATGGGTATTTTACAAGTTATATTTGGTTTGCTAAGATTAGGTAAATTTATTCGTTTAGTGCCATATCCAGTGTTTTTAGGATTTATCAATGGTCTTGCTATGGTAATCTTTTTGGCTCAATTAGATCATTTTAAAGTAGATAATAATTGGGTTATTGGCAATGAGCTTATAATCATGCTAACACTTACTATATTAACTGCAGCTATTATTCATTTTCTACCAAAATTAACTACTGCGGTACCATCTACTTTAATTGCTATTATTACAGTTTCATTAATTACTATTGGTTTTAATCTTGATACTAAAACAGTTGGGGATATGGCTTCCATTTCTGGTGATTTACCTAATTTTTCTATTCCCAACATACCATTTAATTTAGAAACTCTTTATATAATTCTGCCTTATAGCATAATTTTAGCTCTAATTGGTTTAATTGAAAGCTTACTCACCCTGAATTTAATAGATGAATTAACACAAACCTTAGGTAAGCCAAATAAAGAGAGTATTGCGCAAGGTAGTGCTAATATTATCACTGGCTTTTTTGGTGGCATGGGTGGTTGCGCTATGGTAGGTCAAAGTATTATTAATATAAAATCTGGTGGGCGTGGGCGTTTTTCTGGATTTATAGCTGGTATTTTTTTACTAAGTTTTATTTTATTGTTTTCAAAATATATTGAACAAATTCCAATTGCAGCCCTTACTGGAGTAATGTTAATTGTAGTAATTAGTACTTTTGAGTGGGGTAGCTTTAAACTTATTAAAAGAATGCCAGTAGCAGATACAATAGTTGGTATTACTGTTGCTATAATTACTGTATTTACTGACTTAGCTATAGCAGTTATTGTTGGTGTTTTAATGTCTGCTATTGTTTTTGCATGGGAACATGCTAAGCAAATTTATGTCAAGACTAATATAAATATAAATAGTGGTATCAAAACTTATGAAGTAACTGGAGTATTATTTTTTGCTAATACCCATAATTTTCAACAACTTTTTACTCCAGCAAAAGACCCAGAAAACATATTTATAGATTTTGCTGCCTCCAAAGTTACAGATCACTCAGCTATTAATGCTATAGATAAACTTGCTTACCGTTATAAAAGATTAAATAAAAATATTCATTTAAAACATTTAAGTCCAGAATGTAAATTATTGCTAAAAAATGCCAAAGATTTAGTTGAAGTTAACATATTAGAGGATCCAACTTATCATGTTGCTGATGATAAATTAGCTTAATTATTTTGTGGTATTTCTTTAATATATAAATCTTGTTTTTGGTAAGGAATCTCAATACCTATTTTTAAAAATTCATTATATACTTCTTCATTTAAACTATCTAATATTCTACCACGTAGTACTGGTTCATCTACCCAACATAATAATTCAAAATCGAGACTAGAATTACCAAAAGTTCTAAAACGCACACGTGGCAATGGATTATTACATATACTATTAGTTTTATTTGCTACCATCATTAAAGCATCGCGCACAATTTTAACATTTGTACCATATGCTACTCCTACTTTTACTCTTATCCTATATTTTTTATGTGGCCCACCAGATTCGTTAATGATTTTAGTATTACCCATGATAGCGTTAGGTACTGTAATTTCTACATCATCTCTGGTCAAAATTCTTGTACTACGAATACCAATGTGAGTAACCTCGCCTCTCTCTTTACTATCAAGCACTACAAAATCACCTATTTTATACGGCTGGTCTGCCAAAATAAATACACCAGAAATAAGATTTGACAAAGTATCTTTAGCAGCAAAACCAATAACAATTCCCATAACTCCAGCAGAAGTTATAAGTGCAGTCATATTAACGCCCCAAGTTGATAATACTAAGTATAAAAATATTATAAAAACAATAGCAAAAGATAAATTAGAAAAAAGTGGCAATGTTTGTACTTTAATTACATTTTTTTCTTTAGCACCATATGCAAAATATCTTAATATAATACCTGCTGCTTTAGAGATATGCATGCCCCACATTATCCAAAAGGCACTAATAATAAATTTAGAAAATATTGATTGTATATTAGCGCCTAAATCTAGGATAGCTGAGACAACAACTAAACCCAATAATATAATAGAATAAAAAACTGGCTTATATAAAATACTAAAAATATCATTAACTATACTTAATTTAATTTTAGTAACAATTTTTTTATTAAAAAACTGCAATATATAGCGAACTATATAAGCAAAAATAATAATTACTATAAAAATTATTAACGCTTGAAACCAACTGCTATACAAAAAAGCAAAACCGTCAACATTAAAAAAATCTAAGACATAATCTAATAATTTATTAGCAGTTTTACTAGCATCATCTGCTGTTTGTTGTACTGTTTGATTAGTATTATCAATCACTGTAGTATCATCTGTCATAAGCTTAACTTATTTTATAAAATAAAATTGTAATTTTACGCAAATAATTTCTACTATTAAAGTGAATTAAGAGTTATGTTTAATGCATATTTATATAAAAATAACTTCTTAAACATAATACTCAAAATAACCAGGTTAGTTTATAGCTCAACCACGCCTGTGAAAACAAATTCTGCTGGACCAGTAAGAAAAATATTCTCTATTTTTTGTTCCACTATAACATTACCGCCATTTAATTTAACTATAACTTTATTATCAAGTAATTTTTGCTTAATACCAACTGCTACAGCAGCGCATGCACCAGAACCACATGCTAGCGTCTCCCCAACTCCTCTTTCAAAAACACGTAGTTTAATTTTATCTTTAGCAACTATCTGCATAAAACCAACATTAATACTATTTAAAAAAATACTATCTTGTTGAATTTTGCTGCCAATAGCTTTGATGTCAATACTATCTAAATTATCAACTATAATTACAGCGTGTGGATTACCAATTGACAATAAATGCATATCGATGCCGACAATATTATAAATATCATTATATTTATCATCTAGTATTATACTATGCGAGCTAAAGTCTGCTTTACCCATATCAACTACTACCAAGTTATTATCTACAAATAAACTAAGAATACCGGCATTAGTTTGTACTTTAATTGGGTTATTATTACTTAATTTATTTTCTTTTACAAAACGTGCAAAACACCTAGCTCCGTTACCACATTGCTCTACTTCACTACCATCAGCATTATAAATAATATAACGGAAATCAATATTTGCTGTGGTACTCTTTGCTATTAATAGTAATTGATCAAAACCAATACCAAAATTACGGTCTGCTAAATAACAAATTTGCTTAGTTGTTAAATTAATTATTCCGTCTAAATTATTTATAACTATAAAATCGTTACCAAGACCATGCATTTTAGTAAAATTTATAAACATAAGAAGTGATTAAAAGAAGTAATATTGCTACCTTAAATTTTAAACCATTTTTATGATATAATTAACAGTTATTATTAATTTTATTTATCAACAGTAAACTTAAATTTATGCTAACTCCATCTGCAATCAACCTTAACAAAGACAAAACTATTCTAACTATAACATTTAACGATCAAAGCTACAAACTTAGTAGCGAATATTTACGAGTATACTCTCCATCTGCTGAGGTTGTAGGTCATGGCATTGGACAAGAAGTATTGCAGGTTGACAAAGAGCATGTAATTATTGAAAATATAAAAGCTACTGGCAATTATGCAGTTATTTTATTTTTTAGTGATGGACATGATAGTGGCATATATTCTTTTGAATATTTATATAAAATATGTATTAATCATGATAAATTCTGGCAAAGATATTTACAGAAACTAAAAAATACAAACCATACACATTCACAAATAAATTAATATTTGATGCCATGATAAAAACCACAAAAATTTTATTATTTTTTATAATATTTATTGCTATAAATAGTTACGCTCAAATAATAACAAAAATAAATATATCTGGTCTTAGTATAGTTTCAAGAGGAACTGTTCTAAGCTATATACCATTTGAAATTGGGGATAACTACAATATAGCTATTAATAAAAATATTAAAAATTCATTAATTAACACTGGTTTTTTCAAAAAAATATCAGTAGTTGCCAAAAAAAATACACTTAATATAATACTAATAGAAAATCCAAGCATTAAAGCAATAAAATTAACTCTTGTGTCTGAGAAATTAATTGATAAAGAAAAAATAACTGAGACTTTTGATGATTTTGATATCATAAAAGGCAGGATTTATAGTGCTGTTAAATTAAAAAAAATACTAAATCAACTTAAAAAAACATATCATGCTGCTGGCTATCATAATGCTATTATTAATCATGATATTAATATTGATAATAAAAATAGAGCAACTATTATTATTAATATAAAAGAAAATGATATTTTAAAAATAAAATCAATGAAAATAGTTGGGCAAACTATTACAACTGAACAAAAATTATTAGATTTATTTAAAATTGGTGAGCCAGATATCGCTATTGTAAACTTTTTCACTAAAAAAGATAATTATTCAAAAATAGCGCTTGATGCTGGTATAGCAGAAATTATAAATTTTTATTTTAATAAAGGTTATTTAGATGTAAAAATAACTAAAAATGATCTTAAAATAAATAAAGATAAAACTTTAGTTGATATTAATATTTACTTGAAAGAAGGCAACCAATACAGTATTGGCACTGTAGACTTTAACGCTGTTTTTAATAAAGAAATATTAAAAACATTAATTAATACTAACACTGGTGATATTTTTAACCGACAACAAATACTTGCTGATAATAAAAAATTAGTAGATTTTTTTGAAAACCAAGGTTATGCTTTTGCTCAAATAAACTTAAAAACAACTAAAGACTTATTGCTAGGTAATATAGTAAATCTAGTGTTTGATATCAAACAAAATAACATAATACATATAAATCGTATTGTTATAGAAGGTAATACTAGAACTGCTGATGAGGTTATTCGTCGCAGATTAACTATCTTAGAGGGCGGCGTTTACTCTAATACAAAATTAGAAGAATCTGTTAATAATATTAAACGCTTAGGGTTTTTTGAAAATGTAGAAATTAATACTGCAAAAGTAATTGGTAGTAATGATAAAATAGATTTGCATATAAATGTTATTGAGAGAAAAACTGGTAATTTTTTTATTGGCCTATCACACTCTAGTAAAACTGGTGTAGCATTTAATCTTGGCGTACAAGAGAATAATATTTTTGGTACTGGTAATACTTTAAAATTAGATTTAAGTTATGGTGATGTTATAAAAAATATAAATTTTTATTTTCTTGATCCATATTGGACTATAGATGGTCATAGTATAAATTACGGTGTATTTTTTAAAAGAACTGATGCTTCAAAATTAAAACTATCTTCTTACACTGTTGATAAAAGAGGTGTAAGTTTTGGTTATGGTATACCCACAAATAAACATGCAAATACTAACTTTAATATAAGATTATCAAAAATAAAAATAGCCTGTGATACTACATTTAGTGGCATAACATACGAAAAAGAACAATGCGAAAAACCATATAGTAGTGAGCTGCTAACTAGTGTTAGTTGGATAAAAAATACTCTAAATAATTATTATTTTGCCAGTAAAGGCAGTCTTAGTAATATAAAAATTAGTACGGCTCTGCCTATAGCTGATTATAGTTATGCTAAATTAGACATTAATTATGAAAAATATTATGAACTAGGCAATGATTATGTATTTAAATTTAACACAAAAGCTGGTATAGCAAGAGGCATTAATGGCAAAGAACTACCTTTTTTTGAACGTTATTATGGTGGTGGAGCTACTAGTTTACGTGGATTTAAATTTAATTCATTAGGAGATAAATATCCAAATGGTAAAAGCATGGGTGGCAAAATATCACTACTTAGTAGTGTAGCTGTTATTTCTCCAATTAAATGGATAGAAGACAGTAAAAATATGCGTATTAGTGCTTTTTTAGATATTGGTGGTATATATAAAGATAATGGTTTAAAATTAGCAGATTTAAGAGCATCTATTGGTATTGCTTTTGTTTGGATAACTCCTATTGCTCCCTTAGGACTTTATTTAGCAACTCCAATTATTAAAAAAAGCGCTGACGAAACAAAAACGCTTGATTTTACTTTGGGAGTAATATTCTAGGAGATAATTATGAAAAAAATACTAATACTATTTATAGCGATATTAACCGTTAATGTTTATGCATCTGAAATTAAAATAGCCTATATTGATGTTGAGAATATCTTATCTAACTCTAAACAATTAAATAATATAACCCAACAAATTATAAGTGAATTTAAAACTAAAGATAATGAAATAAAAAAAGATGCCACAGTAATTAAAAAATTATTAGAAAAATTTAAAACTACAGAAGAAGATTTAACTAAAGAAGAAAAAAATAAACAAATACAACAGATAACTACACTAGATGCTAAACTTAAAAATAAAGCCAAAAGATTGCAATTGGCTTTTAATAATAGAAAAAATGAAGAATTGCTTAAAATACAAGATAATATAAATAACATTGTTAAAAAATTTGCTGAACAAAATAATTTTGATTTAATACTTTATAAAGATGCAGCTTATGTTAGCGATAATATTAATATTACTGATGAAATAGCTAAACAATTAGAAAAAGGCATAAAATAAATGCTTTCTTTAAATGAATTATCATCACTAATTGATGCTAAATTAATTGGTAATGGTAATTTAAAGATAGCTGCAATAGCACCAATTGCAAATGCTAACAACTCGCAATTAACTTATGCTACTGATATAAAGTTTAAAAAACAACTTGAAAGCACTCAAGCACTTGCAGTAATCACCACTAAAGAACTAAGCAAATTTTGCAAGTGTAATAATATACTAATCACTGCAAATCCTTATTTAGCTTTTGCAAAAATAACTAATTATTTAAATAAAATAACTTACACAATTCATATAAATAGCTTTATAGAGAAAACAGCTAAAATTGGTAATAATGTTAATATAGCACCGTATTGTTATATAGGTGACAACTGTATTATTGGTGATAATTGTTACCTTTATCCTGGAGTTAAAATTATGGCTGGTTCTATAATTGGCAGTAATTGTGTAATTGGCAGTAATTGTGTAATTGGTTCACAAGGATTTGGTTATGCTAAAGATAACGATAAATGGTTAAATATTTATCACTCTGGTGGAATAAATATAGCAAATAACGTACAAATAGGTGCGAATAGTGTAATTGATAGTGGTACTTTAAACCCAACTATAATTAATAAAGGTGTAATAATTGATAATTTAGTACATATTGCTCATAATGTAGTTATAGGGGAATATAGTGCTATTGCTGCCTCTGTATCTATAGCTGGTAGCTGTAATATTGGCGATAGATGTCAAATAGGCGGTAGCGTTGTTATAGGATCTCACATAAATATAATAAGTGATGTGACAATAACAGGTAGTAGCACTGTTGATAAAAATCTAACTAAAATAGGTAGATATACTGGCTTTACCTCTATTAGCAAACATCAAAGATGGAAAAAAATACAACTACTTTTATCAAAATTTGATAAAATAATCAAATATTTAGGTATAAAAATAAAGGATTTATGAATATAGAAGAAATTAGATGTTTTCTACCACATCGTTATCCATTTTTAATGATAGATAAAGTAACAAAATTTACCCCTTATAAAAATTTAACTGCTATTAAAAATATAACTGCTAATGAGCCACATTTTAATGGTCATTTTCCCATAAAATCTATTATGCCTGGCGTTCTTATTATAGAAGCATTAGCTCAAGCAACTGGCATACTTGCTATGCAATCTGAATATTTAAAATTAACAAAAGAAGAAATATCTTTAGCTTATAGTAAAAATATATATATGTTAGTTGGCATTGATAAAGTACGTTTTAAACAAATCTCAATACCTGGTGATCAGTTAAAATTATCAGTAGAAGTTATAACTATTAAAAGAGGTTTATGGAAATTTGCAACTAAAGCAACTGTTGATGATAAATTAATAACTAATGCTGAGTTAATTTGCACTAAAAGATTAGCATAAATAATGATTAATCAAGGTGCTATTGTTGATAAAACAGCAATTATTAATAAAGATGCTATAATTCAAAAAAATGTAATAATTAAACCATATGTTGTAATTGGCGATAATGTTGAAATAGGAGAAGGTAGCGTTATAGAGACACACGCAAATATCTATGGACCTACTAAAATTGGCAAAAACAACCATATATATTCTTTTGCTTCTATTGGCACTGATCCACAAGATATTAGTTACGAAAATCAACAAGATAGTAGTTTAATAATTGGCGATAATAATATTATTCGTGAATTTTGTACTATTAATCGTGGCACAGAAAAACAAGACTCTATTACTAAAATTGGCAATAACAATATGTTTATGTCTTATGTACATATAGCACATGACTGTCAAATTGGCAATAATATTATTATGGCAAATAATGCATCTTTAGCTGGTCATGTTAAATTGGGTGATTATGCTATTTTAGGTGGATTTACCTTGGTTAAACAATTTTGTTACTTGGGTTGTCATATTTACACTGCTATGAATTGTCAAATAAACAAAGATATTCCGCCATATATGGTAGTTTCCAATAACCCAACTCGTATAACTAGTATTAACTCTAAAGGACTAAAGCGACGTAATTTTAGTGTTAATGATATTTCTGCTATAAAAAGAGCATTTAAGGCAATTTATCGTGAGGATAGAGGTGGTCTTTTAAGTGATGCTATTGAAAAATTAGAACAACGAGAAGGAGATAATAAGTTTATTGATGATATTATTAACTTTATTCGTAACTCTAAATACGGTATTATGCGCGGTCCATCAGAATAATAACTAAAACTTTGTTTTATGACAGATATAAAATTATTACAAAATATAGTAGAACTTGCTTATAGTAAAACTAAAAAAGATAAATTATTTACATATCACTCAATACAAGAATTACAAATAATATTAGATTTAGATAAAAATTCTAATAATAATATAGACGAGCTAATAGTCTGGGCAAAAAAATATATAAAATACTCTATAAATACCTCTCATTCTAATTTTGCTAACAGGATGTGGTCTGGTGCTAATTTACCATCAATTATTGGTGAAATCATTGTGGCTATAACTAATAGCTCTAATTGTACTTTTGAATCAGCTCCTGTTGCTACTATCATAGAAAAATATATGATAAAGCAAATATTAAAGTTAGTTGGCTTTAAACATGGCGAAGGACAGATGACTACTGGATCAAGTAACGCCAATATGATAGCAATGATGATTGCTCGTAATACAATACATAAAAATACTAAACAAAATGGATTATTCTTACAACAACCTTTATTTGCTTTTGTTAATGAAAATGCTCATTATTCTATTGATAAAGCTATAAATATTTTAGGCATAGGAACAAATAATTTAATAAAAATCTCTACAACTAATGATAATTCAATAGATATGATTGCACTTGAGAAAGCTATTTTAGAAGTAATAGATAAAGGTGGTATACCATTTTTTGTCTGCGCAACTTTAGGCACTACAGTACATGGTGCTTACGATAATATAACAAAAATCTTACAACTTAAAAATAAATATAAATTTTGGTTACATGGTGATGGCGCTTGGGGAGGTAGTGTTATTATGAGTGATAAATTAAAAACAAAATTTCTCCAAAATATTAATAAGATTGATTCATTTACTATAGATTTTCATAAGATGTTGGGTAGTAATTTAATGGCTAATATTTTTGTTATAAACCATAAGGGTTTATTAAATTATACTTGTAGCGGTGGTGACAATAGCTACTTGCTTCATCAATCCAATATAGATAGTGGTACATCATCATTGCAATGTGCTCGACGAGTTGATAGCCTTAAATTATTCCTAGATTGGAAGTTTTATGGTAAATCTGGCTTTGCTGATAGAATAGAAAACTATTATAATTTAGCAAAATTTACAGCAAACTATATTAATAATGAAAAAAATTTAGTACTAGTTACCCCAAGAGTTTCTTTTAATATTTGTTTTTGTTTTAATGCTGATAATGATTTTAATCAATTATTACGCAATGTATTATATAAAAAACAACAAATATTACTATCAATTGCTTATATTAAAGAAAAACTAGTTTTCAGGTTGGCAATAAATAATATTAATTTAAATACAGAATATATTACTAATTTATTAGTAAAAATTATAAATACGGCTAAACAATTGCAACAAAAACATTAAATACATGTTTTTTTTAGGTAAAATTAAAAAATTTTATTAGGTATATTTTATGCATAAAATACCAAGTATTTTAATGCCTTATAATTTTGCTAGAAAAAACTTAAATTTTTCTGGTAATTATAAATTGGATAATGTGCCTAAAATTAAAAATATAACTAAAGGTGGAAAATTAGAATTAGAATTAGAATTTAGTTTTAATGAAAATTTAATTATAGTAGCTGATGGTAAAATAAAATTCAATACTATCTTATCTTGTTGTAATTGTTTAAATGATATTAAATTTAAATACAACAATAAATTACACATAGCATTTGTTGATAAAATAGTAGATGAATACAAAGTAAATGATAAATACGAGATTATTAACAATAAAGAACAATTATCAACTATAGACTTTATAGCTGATGAGGTTCTATTAGCACTACCTATGTTTGCTAAACATACTTATAAGTGCACTGTTAAGCAAGAGAATAATATAATAAATAATTATATTAGTCCTTTTGCTATTTTAAAATATTAAGGAATAAAAATGGCTGTTCAAAAAAGTAAAAAAACCCCCTCAAAAAGAGGAATGCGTAGATCTCACAATGCTCTTAAAGCTAGCACTTTAGCGGAGGATATAGAAACTGGGGAAATCCATAGAAGACATAATATCACTGCTGATGGTTATTATCGTGGCAAGCAAGTAATTATAATTAAAGAAAAAAATATTAATACTGAAGAAAATCAGGAAACTGAAAATAATTCTTAAATATGATAAAAGTATCAATTGATGCTGCTGGTGGAGATTATGGTTATTCTGTAACTGTTTTATCTGGTATCAATACTTTAATACAGTTTTCAGAATTATTTATTTATTTCGTAGGAGATGAAGTTGCTATACAGCAAATATTATCAACTTATCCACAATCTATTAAAGTTATAAATAGATTTAAAATAATTCATACTAATGAAGTAGTTACAATGAGTGATAAACCATCTATTGCACTACGCAGCAAAAAATCATCTTCAATGCGTATTGCTATAAATTTAGTAAAAGACAATACTGTAGATGCTTGTGTTAGTGGCGGCAATACTGGTGCTTTAATGGCAATTTCTCGTTTTGTACTTAAAACTATAACAGGAGTTAATCGTCCAGCTATCATGTCAAAAATGCCTGCTATAAACGGCTATACATACATGCTAGATCTAGGGGCAAATATTGACTCATCACCAAAAGATTTATTAGAGTTTGCAGTAATGGCATCAATTGCTGTTAGTGAAATAGAGCAAATAAATACACCTACTATTGGCTTGTTAAATATTGGAGAAGAAGAAGTTAAAGGTAACGATAAAATAAAAAAAACTGCCGAATTATTAAAAAAATCATCACTTAATTATTACGGTTTTATAGAAGGAGATGATATATATAAACCAGTAGTTAATATAGTATTATGTGATGGATTCGAGGGAAATATTGCTCTTAAAGCAAGTGAAGGAGCAGTAAAACTTATAATAAATGCAATAAAAGTATCATTTAATAAAAATATAATAACTAAATTAGTAGCTTATATTGCCCAACCAATTCTTAAAAATTTTAAAAATAAAATAGATCCTAGCAAGTACAATGGCGCTTATTTATTAGGCCTTAAAGGTCTAGTTATAAAAAGTCATGGTGGAGCAGATGTTACTGCTTTTACTACAGCTATAAAACATGCAATAGTTGAAGTCAAAGCTGGAATTACTAATAAAATTACCACAACAGTAATTAGTGAGTTAAATAAAATTAAAAATAATGAATAGATTTGCAAGAATAATTGGCACTGGTAGTTATCTACCATCTAAAATATTAACTAATTATGATTTGGAATCTATGCTTGATACTAGCGATGAATGGATAACAAGCAGAACAGGAATTAAACAAAGACATATAATATCTAAAAAGGAAGAAAATAATACTTATTTAGCAGAACAAGCAGCAATTAATGCTTTAAAGTCTGCTAATATAGACGCAAAAGAATTAGATTTGATTATTGTAGCAACTAGTACTCCTGATAAAATATTTCCAGCTACAGCTACTATATTACAACATAAAATTGGAGCTAATTGTCCTGCATTTGATATACAATCAGTGTGTAGTGGTTTTATTTTTGCCTTAACAACGGCTGAAAAATATATTAAAGATGGTTTTAACAATGTATTAGTTGTTGGTAGCGATACGCTCTCAAGTATTATTGACTGGAAAGATAGATCAACAGCTGTATTATTTGGTGATGGCGCTGGCGCTGTAATTTTAACTGCTGACAATAATACTGGAATACTGCATACTAAAATATGTAGCGATGGTTCTTATTTAACTTCACTGCAAACTACTAATAATAAAATCAATCAACACGGTTTTATAAGCATGAATGGCAATGATGTATTTAAGATAGCTGTTAAAACATTATCTGATTTAGCCTTAATAACACTAAAATCAACTAATACAAATATTACTGAAATTGACTTTATGGTGCCACATCAAGCTAATATTCGTATTATTACTGCTGTAGCTAAAAAAATTAATCTACCTATGGAAAAAGTAGTAGTAACAATTAATAAACACGGTAATACTTCTGCAGCATCAATACCTCTGGCACTTGATATTGCTGTAAAAGATGGTCGTATTAATAAAGGAAATAAATTATTATTAGAAGGTATAGGAGCTGGTTTTAGTTGGGGCAGTGTTTTATTAGAATTTTAATATATGGCAATAACTATAAAAACACCCGATGAAATAAAAAAAATGCGTATAGCTGGAAAATTAACTGCCAGTGTATTAAATAATATAACTCCATTTGTCAAAAAAGGCATTACTACTAATGAATTAAATAGTATTTGTCATAACTATATTACTAAAGATTTAGCAGCAATTCCTGCACCACTTAATTATGGCTTGCCACCATTTCCAAAATCAATCTGTACCAGCATTAATAGTGTAGTTTGTCATGGTATACCAGATGATAAAAAGCTTAAAAATGGTGATATTATAAATATTGATGTAACTATTATCAAAGATGGATATCATGGTGACAGCTCTAAAATGTTTATTATTGGTCAACAACCAACAATCAAAGCAAAACGAATAGTTACAGTAGCTAGAAAATGTTTATTAATAGGAATTAAAGCTGTTAAAGCAGGCGTATCATTTGCGACAATTGGCAAAAATATTGAAAAATATGCCAAATTAATGAAGTGTTCTGTAGTACGTGATTATTGCGGCCATGGTATTGGGCTTAATTTTCATGAAGAACCGCAAATACTGCATTATGAAAATAATAAAACAAATAATTTGATAATGCAAGAAGGCATGGTATTTACTATTGAACCAATGATAAATATTGGTAGCTATGCTGTAAAAACATCAAAAATTAATCATTGGACTGTTAGCACCAAAGATAGAACTCTTTCTGCTCAATGGGAGCATACTATATTAGTTACTAAAGATAGTGCTGAAATCCTAACTCTTAGAGAAGAAGAAACAGATATTAACTTATAATTTATCTGCGTTATCAGCTAGATAATTAGCTACACCCTCTGGTGTATCTTTCATACCTATATCTCCAGCTTGCCAACCAGCTGGACAAACATCACCATTTTTAGTATGAAAATCAAGAGCATCAACCATTCGTAACATTTCATCAACATTACGACCAAGAGGTAAGTCATTTACAACCTGATGGCGAACAATAAAATTTTCGTCAATTAAAAATGAAGCTCTAAGTGCAACACCATCCGCGTGCATAATACCATATGCCTCACCAATTGTATGATTTACATCAGCAACAAGTGGGAAATCTATAATACCTAAGCCGCCATCATTTACTGCTGTATTACGCCAAGCATTATGGGTGAATTGAGAATCAATAGAAACCCCTACTACCTCAACTCCTTTTTTCTTAAATTTATCTATACGCTTATGATGAGCAATAATCTCAGATGGGCAAACAAAAGTAAAAATCAAGTGGATAAAAAAATAAAACTATTTTTTTTCCTTTTAAACTAAATAAATCAAAATTATCAATAATTTCTCCATTAGCAAGTACTGCACTTGCTACAAAATTAGGCGCCTCTTTTGTTACTAATACACTCATTATTTTCTCCTTAAAATTTATAACATTATACATATTTTTTTGTTAAAAATTATAATTTAAACTAATAGAAATAATAAGGTGTATTATAAATTTATTTAAAATAATATTAATTAATTTATCTTTTTAGGTATTAATATTATTTACATAAATTAACACAAATTATACGATGTCTGTGTATTTTATATAGCAGTTATTATGTAACATCAGTTATGCCTTAGTTGGAATAATTTCTATATAAAACTCCAATCTGCTATTTTTAGCTAACCTAATGCTAAAAAAATAAGTAATAATAATTAATATTATCACTTGCTTTGTCTTTTATAATTATAAAAATGCTAGATTTTATTTATTTTTGCTACTAGCCTTTGTTGTTTAAGTTTTGATAAATAATCAACAAATAATACGCCATTTAAATGGTCAATTTCATGCTGCAAACAAACTGCCAATAAGCCATTATATTTTTTGCTAAATTTATGACCATTTTTATCATATGCTTCAAGCATAATCTCTTTAGCCCTTGTAACTTTTGCGTAATAATTAGGTACAGAAAGGCATCCTTCCTCGCTAGTTTCTTTGTCAGTACTGTTAATAATTCTTGGATTAATGAAATATAATGGTTTTAAATTATCTTTACTTATATCTGTTACTATAATACGCCAGTGTTTATTAACTTGAGTTGCTGCCAAACCAATACCATTTTTACTTTGCATAGTTTCAAACATATTATTTATTAAAACCATAATATTATTAAAGTCTATTACAGGTTTAGCTTTTATTCTTAGTCTTTTGTCTGGATATTTAAGAATTGGTAATATCATGTATAAATTTAATATAATTATAATTTACTAATTTGAGTATTTTTAATGTTATTATTTAATTTTAAATAATCAGTATTATAATGTAAACCACGGCTTTCATCACGCATAATAGCACTATCTATAATTATTTGTGCACATAATACTAAGTTACGTAGCTCAATTAAATCATTAGAAATAAAATAATTTTGATAATAACTATCAACTTCCAATTGTGTTTGTTTTATTTTCTTTTTTGCATAATTAAGTCGTGCATTACTACGCACAATACCAACATAATTCCACATAATAAGACGCACTTCGTCCCATAAATGATTAATAAAAACTTTTTCTTTTGATATACATACATTACTTTCATTCCAAGGCGGAAAATCTAAAATATGTTGCACAGTATTAATATTAAAATTTATAAAATGCGCACAAGAAATAGCAAATACTACACACTCTAACAAAGAGTTGCTAGCAAGCCTATTAGCACCATGCACTCCAGTATAAGCAACCTCACCTATAGCATATAAATTAGCTATATTTGTTCTACCGTATTTATCAGTTTTAACTCCACCACAACTATAATGTGCAGCTGGTACTACTGGAATTTTATCTGTAGTTATATCTATATTAAATGCTAAACATTTAGCATATATTGTTGGAAATTGTTGTTTTATTTTGTCTTTATTTTTAAAGCTAATATCTAAATATACACACTCCAACCCTTCTTTTTTTATCTCAAAATCAATAGCACGAGCAACTATATCTCTACTAGCAAGTTCTTTATTTTTGCTATATTTATACATAAACTCTTCGCCATTTGGCAGCAATAATTTTGCTCCTTCTCCTCGTAAAGCTTCAGAAATTAAAAATGATTTAGCATAAGGATGGTAAAGACAAGTTGGATGAAATTGACTAAATTCCATATTACTAATAATACAACCAGATCTATATGCCATAGCTATACCATCGCCAGTAGAAGTATCAGGGTTAGTAGTATATTTATATACTTTAGAGGCACCACCAGTTGCAAGTACAACCTTTTTTGCCACAATAGTGCTTATTTTACTATTATGTAAAATATATGCCCCACCACAAGTATTATTTTTAATTAATAAATCTATAGCAATATAGTTAGTTTTTATATTAATATTTTTATGCTTAATTACTTGCGCAAATAATGAATTATGAATAGATTTACCACTATGATCAGCAACATGGGCAACACGTTTTTTGCTATGCCCGCCTTCTGCACTAAAATGATAATTACCATTTAGTTTTGTCCATTGCACGCCATAATTTTCTAACTTATTAAAAGCTACTTTTGAATTATTAGATAAAAATTCAACCATATCTTTATCAGCTAAACCATCAGCTGCTTTTATAGTATCACTTATATGGCTACTAGTATTACCATTTAAAACAACACTCATACCTCCTTGAGCATAAAACGAACTATTTTCATCTTGATTTTTTTTGGCAACAATTAAAATAGATAAATTATCAGCTAACTCCAGTGCACACATAAGACCAGCCTGTACCAGCACCTATTATTAATATATCTATTTGCTGCTGCATAACTCTTGTTTTACTTATATTTTTGGTTTAAATAAAATAAGTAATTTTGGCAATAATGTTAAATTAAGTATTACTGCTGATAACATAGCAATAGCAGTAAAAATACCAAAATAAATACTAGGAATAAAATTAGAAAATATCAATACCATAAATCCTATTGCTACTGTAATAGCTGTATAAAACATCGCCACGCCAATACTCTCGTGCGAACGATTAATACTTTTTATATAATTATTATCCCTAGCAAACTCCACTTTAAATCTTTGTATATAATGAATAGCATTATCAACTCCAATGCCAATAGCAATAGATGCTATAGTAATTGTCATTAAATCAAGTGGGATTGATAAAATTCCCATAATACCAAGAATAAGAAGAGATGGCAGCATATTTGGCACGATAGCAATAATAGCAATAGATAATGATCTAAATAATATAAAAAACATAATAAATATCATTAAAAATACTAAACCTATAGTTTTAATTTGCGAATCAAATAAACTTTGTAACATATTATTATAAAGCACCATCATGCCATTTAAACGAAATTTATCTTGTTTGATAGCAAAGTCATCTATTAATGTTTGTTTTATGTTGTTGATTAATTCATTGTGATTAAATGTTTTTGAGTTTTCATGAATACGAATCATAAAACGTAATTGACCATTATTTTCATTATAATAAGGGGATATCATAGCTTTTTTCACTGCATCTGGCATTTGACTTATAATAATATTTAATAAAAAACCACTAGGAGTATTGTCATCATTTATATAACTTAACATTTTAATAAATGTTTCAATTGATAATACCTTGCCAGTTGCATCAATACTTTCTAAATAATTATGTATTTTAGCTATATTTTCTCGAACCTCACTATTGTACCAATACCCATCACCATAATCATTTAAAATAATTTCCAAAGAAATAGTACCACCTAATTCTTTATCAATAAGCTTTAGTCCCTGACTTATCTCTGTATCTTGCTTAAAATAATCAATAAAACGATTATCTACCGTTATTTTACTAATACCGTAAATAGCAATTATTGCTAATATAATACTAGTTACTATAATAAATTTTCCATATTTTTGTGTAATTATAGCAAGGTTTTTAGTTATTGAAAATTTACTAATCAATGTAAATTTATTGTTAAATACTGGGAGTAAATTCATCAAAATCGCAAAACTTATAAAAGATAATATAAATGAAATGCTAACACCAATAGCCATAATGTAACCAAAGTCAATTACTGGACGAATATCGCTTACAATTAGTGATATAAAAGCAATAATAGTGGTAAGAGTTGTATAAAGACAAGGTTTAAACATTTGCTCTATAGTCATTATAATTAACTCTTTTTTACTAGCTGATTTATTACTTTTTGATAATTCTAAATAACGAACAATTAAATGAATCATAATAGATAATGTCATCACTAGTAATAATGAGAAAAAATTGCTAGAAATAACAGTAATTTTCCAATGCATAAAACTTAAAATACCAGTCATCATCAAAGCAGATATAACGCCTATAGCTATAGGCATAATTACAAATCTAATATTTTTAAATAACATAAACAATACTACCATCATAATAACTATAACTAATGCACTAAATATTACTAAATCACTACCAATATAAGCTATTATATCGTTACTAATAAGTGGGATTCCTCCTAAAAATATTTTAGCTTTGTCTTGATTTTTAGTAATAACATTTCGTATAGAAGCAATAGCATCTTTTGTATTTTGTTTTTCCTGTGATAAACTTTGAGCAATCTTAATTTTTATATTATCTATCTGATTATTTTTATCTTTATTTATAAGAGCGCTTAATTTTATTTTTTGTATTTTTTCTTTAAAATTACTAATTATTTGATTATTATCTTTAAGGGCAACTAAAATTGCACTAGTTTTACCGTCATGACTTACTAAGTTATTAGCATATATTGGTGACTGCTGAAATTCTTTAACTGCTAATTTAAGATTAGCATTGCCATTATTTATACTTATATTAGTGGTTGATAAATCAATTAAAGATATTTTAGGGCTAGCAAATAATGGTACGTTTAAAATGCTTGTTATATTTTTTACTTGTTTAATTTTTTTTAATTGGTTAACAAAATTAGTTAAATTTTGAATTTTTTCATTAGTTAAGGCAACATCTTTAGTCTGATAACTAATTACCAAATTACTACTACTACCGTATTGTTTGCGCAGTTTTTTATAATATTTAAAATCAATATCATCGTCCAAAAGCAGTGATTCTGATGAAGCATCTAATGAAAATTGATTAATATGAAAAGCAAAAAAAGTAAATATTGCAACTAATATTAATAAAATTGTTACAGATTTACGAAATAAAATTTTCATTAAAAACTAAATTTAGTCAGACTACTGACACCTTTTAACGTGGCTATTTTAGTTTCAAATAATATTTCTTTTTTCCATTTATTTTCATCTACACGAGTAATCAACATAGCGTTCATAATTATACCGCTACCTTCAATAACAAAAATTCTACCACCAAGATTTAATAAATGAAAATACCTGCCAATAATTTTAGGTACAGCGCACCCTACCACAACTACATCATAGAATTTATCAGATTGCCAAGTCTTTGAAGCATCACCAACTATTAACTCTATATTATCAATATTAAGCTTATCAAATTTATATTGCGCTTGTTCAGCTAAATTTTTGTCAATCTCAACGGTACTAACATATTTAGCAAGTTGCGCTATACAAGCAGTTAAATAACCAGTGCCAGTGCCTATTTCTAAAACATATTCATCTTCTTTAATGTCAAGTGCACTTAGTAGCCTGCCTTCTATTTTAGGCTCAAACATAGAATAGTCTTTATTTATAGGTATTTGCATATCACTAAAGGCAAATTTTTTATAAATATTTGGAGCAAAAAACTCTCTTGGTACTCCTATTAATGCATTATTAACTTTATAATTCAGTCCATGCCAAGTACGAACTTGACTATTAATCAAATTTTCTCTAGCTTTAGTAATATCCATTAAGTAATATTTTTTTGCTTTAAATTGACTTATTATACTGTTTTTTACTTGGTAGTAAATCAGTAATAGTGCCTTCTGCCATTTCAGCTGCAAAAGCTGTAGTTTCACTAAGAGTTGGGTGTGCATGTATACTAAGTGATATATCTGTCATATCAGCACCCATTTCAATAGCAAGAGTTGCCTCTGCAATCAGTTCGCCAGCATTAGTACCGCAAATCCCCATACCAATTAATCTTTTAGTTTTTTTATCAAATAAAGCCTTAGATAGGCCGTCATTTCTACCTATACTTAAACTTCTACCACTTGCTGCCCAAGGAAATACTCCTTTTTCATAGGTTATATTTTGTGCTAATAATTCTTGTTCTGTTTTACCACTCCAAGCAATTTCTGGATCTGTATAAGCAACAGATGGAATAGCTAAAGCCATAAATTCAACTTTTTTATTACAAATAACCTCTGCTGCTATTTTGCCTTCATGAACCGCCTTATGGGCCAACATAGGCTGACCAACCACATCACCAATAGCAAAAATATTACTAATATTAGTACGCATTTGTTTATCAACTACAATAAAACCATTTTTATTTACTGCAATACCTGCCTTATCAATATCAATTACGTCACTATTTGGTTGCCTACCAACTGCTATAATTGCCTTGTCAAACTCTTCACTAAATTTTTCTTTACCTATTAATTTAACTAAAACCTTATTATTTTTTACTGTGATTTCATTAACCTTAGTATTTAAATATATATTATTATATAATTTATTTATTTTTCTATAAAGAGGTGCAACAATATCTTTATCAGCGGCGCTAATTAATTGCGAGGAATGTTCAACTATAGTAATCTCACTACCTAACGCATGATATACTGTTGCCATCTCTAAACCAATAATACCACCGCCTACTATTAATAGTTTTTGTGGTATATCTTTAAGCTCTAATGCGTCAGTTGAATCCATTATTTTGTTATCTATAAATGGAAAAATATCTGGTTTATTTACTCTACTACCAACTGCTATAATACAATGTTTAAATTCTATAACTTCTCCATTTTCTGTAATTATTTCATTTTTACTAAGAAATTTAGCATAAGTGTTAATAATTTTTACTTTACGAGCATTTGCAAGTGCTGTAATGCCTTTAGTAAGTTTTGTTACTATATTATTTTTATTTGCTCTAATTTTATCAATGTCTAATTTTATCTTACCACAGTCAATACCGATATTAATCGCTTCACGCGCTTCATTTATAATCTGTGCAGTATGTAATAATGCTTTTGATGGAATACAGCCAACGTTCAAACAAACTCCGCCTAAATTTTTATATCTTTCTATTAATATTACTTTTTTACCTAAATCAGCTAAACGAAAAGCGGCACTATAGCCACCCGGCCCCGAGCCCAATACTACTACATCTGTTACTATACTCATACATCTACCTCTGTTAGGTTCTTAGCTAAAGCAACAATAAATCTAGCGCCACTTGCACCATCTATTACACGATGATCATAAGATAATGATAATGGTAGCATTGGTATAGCCTTAAATTCAGTGCCGTCCCAAACTGGTTTTATTTGAGTGCGTGATACGCCTAATATAGCAACTTCTGGGGCATTAACTATAGGGGTAAAGTGAGTTCCTCCTATGCCACCAAGGCTAGAAATAGTAAAACAAGCTCCACTAATATCATCTATAGTTAATTTATTATTACGTGCTTTTTTTGATAAATAAGCCAAATCATCTGCTAATTGTTGTAATGATTTCTTATCAGCATTTTTAATTACAGGAACAACTAAACCGTTATCAGTATCAACTGCTACTCCAATATTAAAATATTTTTTTAATAATAGCTTATCACCAGATAATGATGAATTAAAACGCGGGTATTCTTTCAAACAAGCAACAACTGCTTTGATAATAAAAACAATTGGGGTTAGTTTTATGCCTTGTTGTTTTTGTATATGACGTAATTTTTCTATTTGGGTAATATCCGCTTCACCAAATTGAGTAACATGCACTACATTTAGCCAACAACTATACAAATGCTTACTAGATATTTTATTAATACGAGATAATTCTAATTCATCAACTGCACCAAATTTAGTAAAGTCAATAATTGGAACTTGCGGGATTATGCTACCACTACTAGCTGCCCTAGTTACAATCTTTTTTACAAAATTCTTTAAATCTTTGTCTAAAATTCTACCTTTGCTACCTGTGCCACTAACTTTTGTTAAATCAACTCCTAATTCTCGTGCTAATTTCCTCACAGATGGCGTAGCATGTGATTCTGCTGGAGTATAAGTACTATCTATATTTAACTCTGATATTCCCACAGATTGTACAACACATGATTTTGTTGAAGTATAAATGCTATTATCTGCATCTAATTTTGTAACTGTAGTAGTTATTGCGCTATCATTTTTTATATATTTTGCTGATAACACTAAGATTAAATCACCTTGAGCAACTTTATCGCCAACATTTACTTTTAACTCTTTGATTTCACCAGCATAAGGACATGGTATCTCCATTGATGCTTTATCACTTTCTAAAGTAATAATACTGTCATCTTTATTGATATAATCGCCAACACTCACTAATATTTCAATAATTTCTACACTATCAAAATCACCAATATCAGGAACATTAACTTCTAGTGATTCCAGCACTTGTTTATTATTTATTGTATCTGCTGTATTTTCTGCTACTGTTAGCATTAAAATAATATCACCTTGAGCAACTTTATCGCCAACATTTACTTTTAACTCTTTGATTTCACCAGCATAAGGACATGGTATCTCCATTGATGCTTTATCACTTTCTAAAGTAATAATACTGTCATCTTTATTGATATAATCGCCAACACTCACTAATATTTCAATAATTTCTACACTATCAAAATCACCAATATCAGGAACAATTATTGCTTGAGCAGCCATATTATTTTTACATAAAAAAAGACTATTTTAACAATCTTTTTTATTAAAAATTTATTTTCTAAGACCTAAGTTCTTAATTAATTCTATATAAATACTTATATTTTTATTTTTTAAATATTTAAGTAATTTTTTACGTTGAGAAACTAATTTTAACAAACCTCTTCTTGAATGATTATCATGTTTGTGAACTTTAAAATGTTCTGTTAAATGCTTGATTCTGGCAGTTAAAATAGCAACTTGTACATTAGTGCTACCAGTATCACCATCTTTTAATTGATAATCTTTAATTATTGCTGTAGTATCAATACTCATATAAATTATGCGGCATAAAAATCGCAACATTATACACTTTTTAAAGTTTTAATAAAAACTTTTTTCACCTGCTGGACGATTTTTAAAACGACGATGTATCCACATATATTGCTCTGGCGCTGATAATATTTGTTTTTCTATCATTTTACTTATTCTAACAGTATCAATAATTGTATTATTTGTAGGAAAATTATTAAATAATTCAAATTTTAAATAATATTTATCCTGGCGAATAAAATTTAAATAAAGCACTTTAGCATTTGCTATGTTTGCTAATTTAGAAGTTGTTGTTATTGTATTAGTTTTAATACCAAAAAAATCAATAAAAACGCTATTTTTTGAAAGTATATCTTGATCCATAGAATACCAAATAGGCAAGCCACTTTTAAGTTTAGCAATAATAGTACGTATATCTTTAACTGCCACACCATCTATGTTAGATTTAGTAAGAAATAACTGCATTATATATAATGAAATTTTATTACTAGATGGTTTATAAATATCAACAACATGAAAATTATCGGCTAATATTCTACCTGCCATTAGCATAGTAGTAAAGTGGGCTGTTACAATAATTACATTTTGTTTTTTATCAAGTATTTGTTGTAACAATGCTTTATTATCAAATTGATATCTTTTTTTAAGCCTATTTTTACTTAAATATAGGCAATTGGCAATTTCAAATAAAAACATACATAAAGATGTAAAGTGTTGTTTAATAATCCTTCGTTGCACAGTTTTATCTAAATGTTTTAAACATTTATTAATGTTAATTTTTGCTATCTTATATCTATTTTTAAATAATAAAATACACAACGGAGTAATAAGTTTAGCTAGCAGCAGTTGTATTTTAAAAGGCAATAATGCTAATAGGCGCATAATAAGCAATATTAATTGCAACAATATAAATTTCATCTAAAAGAACTTAGTATTTATCATTAAAATAATGAATTATTATTAAAAAAACCACAATGCCGTTTATAAACAATGATTTTATCAATAATTTAACTAATAAGGTAGATATTATTGCAGTTATTAGTAAACGTATCGCTTTGATAAATAATGGTAGAAGTTATAAAGCATGCTGTCCTTTTCATCAAGAAAAAACACCAAGCTTTAATGTCTCTAGTGAAAAACAAGCATATTATTGCTTTGGTTGTGGCGAAGGCGGCAATGCTATTAGTTTTGTACAAAAATTTGATAATCTTAATTTTATGGAAACCATAGAGATTCTAGCGCAAGAATTTAATATGGAAGTTATTTACGATACAAATAACACTAACAATGAAACTAACAATAATTATAAAAATTATTTAGCACTAACTAATAAAGTTAATGTGTTTTATCAGCAACAATTGCGCAATAAAAAATATAATCAAAATGTTGCTATATATGCCAAAAACAGAGGAATAAATATTAAAATAGCAGAAAAATTTGAATTAGGATTTGCGCCTAATTTATGGCAAAATTTATATAATAATTTTATAAATAATAAAAATGATTTATTGGCCCTTGGATTAATCGCTACAGCGAATAAATCTCCTAGTAAATATTATGATACATTGCGTAACAGATTAATATTTCCAATTCACAATACTAAGGGAAATGTCATTGGTTTTGGTGCTAGGGCTATAACTGCTGATAATAATCCTAAATATCTTAATTCCAAAGAAAGCATTATTTTTAATAAATCTCATGAATTATATGGTCTTTACTTTGCTAAAAAATATACTAAAAATCTTAATTATTTATTAGTAGTTGAAGGTTATATGGATGTAGTGGCGATGCATCAAAATGGTATTACATCTTGTGTTGCGACCCTTGGCACTGCAGTAAGCAAAGAACATATAAATCTTTTAAAACGTACTACTCATAATATTGTATTTTGTTTTGATGGCGATAAAGCTGGTATAGCAGCAGCTGAAAAAGCACTAAAAATTGTATTACCACTTATATCATCACAGATAACAATAAAATTTTTGCTATTACCAAATGGTGAAGACCCTGATTCTATTATTGCTAAAGAATCAAAAATTACATTTGAAAAACGTATTAAAGACGCCACTCCATTATCTGAATTTTTATTTAAAATTGCAAAAAAAGAATTAAATATAAAAAATATTGAGAATAAAACAGCATTTATACACAATGCTATAAAACTAATAGAGCAGGTTAATTATAATATTTACAAAGAACAATTATTGCAAGGACTAGCAGCTACAATAGGACAAAATATAGATAGCATAAAAAAAATTATAAATAAAACACTAACACCTATTAAACATAAAATACCTATAATAAAACAAACCTCAAATACTGATAATACAATAAAAAGTTATATTGCAAAATTAATTGCCATAATACTTAATTGCCCTGCTATATCCAGTGATGTTTTATTGCAAAAAATTAAAAAAATACCTGGTACAGAAATATTAGCAGAAATTATAATAAGTGCTGATTTTGCTGATAATCCAGATGTTAATTTACTTATAACTCCATTTAAAAATAGCAAAAAAATTTATCAAAGATTATTATATTTAGCAAATAATAACCTTACTTTAAATCCTATAGCTGCACAAAAAGAAGTAGATAATATTCTAATTAAAATTAATAAATATAATGCACAACTTATAATGCAGCAAAAAATAGCAACAGCAAATAATGCAAGCCATGATGAGCAAAAAAATATAGAGCATAGTATCAAAAAAAATAAACTTTAAGTTACTTAAAAAAACTTTTTTTATTCCTGCATTTTTTTATACTTAGTTTTAAATCATCGTACTAATGTCATAAATCGATAACAGTTTAAAGTAAAGCAAAAAGAGTGGTGCTTGAAATTGTCCGCATGAATTGGCTTTGTTAAACTCCTTAACTTTCTTATTTAACTATTATTGTTTGGTAATTTTAGCAAGATTGTAATAATATTATTTATGGCTAACTCTAATGTATTCTTTATATATAAACAATACATGTAATAGTATGGACTAAACAATTAGAAAAGACAAAACTACTTAGTAAATTGAGTTATTAAGTAATGGTGTAGCAATGATTATAAGCTTGGTAGTTTCTTATTTAAATGCTTAATTGATTAGTGAGCAGTTAGAACCTTAGTTATCTATTTCATCTTAGACATTGCTATTTATAATGATTGCATTTGTTGAAATAACAAAAATACCACTTGTATACAGTCTTTATTATTCTACATAACATAATTATAAAGTAGTTTTGCAATGAAAAATAATTACATTAACTAATATAACCAATATCAATGCTTATGGTGTTAATATTAAAAATGATTTGAGCATTTTGTTAATAGTAATTTAAAATAAAGATAAAATTTTCACTGTTGATTTATAAAAGTAAAAAAATTAGTATTTCAGCGACAGAAAATAGAATTAAAAATTTAGATATTTATGCTAAATACTTAATTTTACTCATAGTGGTATTTTAGCAAAATTAAATAATAAATTATTGATAACTACACTGTATTTTAAGTCATTAAAATAGCATTATTGGTGCCCTTGAGAGGATTTGAACCTCTGACCTACCGCTTAGGAGGCGGTCGCTCTATCCAGCTGAGCTACAAAGGCAAAAATATCTAAATTATAATGTATAATCAGTTGACTTATCAAATAATATGATATTTATGTATAAATACAAACAATCAATTAATAATGCAGATAGATTAATTTGTGCCTTAGATGTGCCAGAAATATCTCAAGCCAAAGAATTAGTAACTAAATTAGGAGATAGCATTAGTTTTTATAAGATAGGCATGGAATTATTAATGACTGGTAAATATTTTGAATTACTAAATTGGTTACTTGCTAATAATAAAAAAGTATTTGTAGATTTAAAATTCTTTGATATTCCAAAAACTGTAGGCAGAACTATTCAGCGTTTAAATGATTATGGCGCTACTTTTGCTACTATACATGGCAATCAAGCTATTATGGCAGAAGCTGTAAAAAATAAAGGTAATTTAAAAATCCTAGCTGTAACTGCGCTAACTAGTTTAGATATTGGTGATTTAAATGACTTAGGCTTTAAATGTAGTATAGAAGAATTAGTATTGTCAAGAGCAAAAAGAGCATTTGCCGTAGGTTGTGATGGCGTAGTATCTTCTGGCTTAGAACTACCTATGTTGCGTGAATTTGTGAATAATCAATTAATTACAGTAACTCCAGGTGTAAGGCCTGTTTATAATGATGATAATTCCGACCAAAAAAGAGTTGTAACTATAACTGATGCTTTTAAAAATGGCGCTGATTATATCGTAATTGGCAGACCAATTAGAGATGCAAAAGATCCATATATAGCAGCCACAACATTTCAACAAATTATTACTCAAGCATTAATATGAAAATTAAATTAACTAATAGAGCTTTATTAGAGATAAGTGGAGCAGACAGTGAAGACTTTCTGCACAATCAATTTAGCAATGATATTAAAAATTTAGATCAAAAAACTGCACAAGTAAATGCATATTGTCAGCATCAGGGAAGAATAATTGCACTAATATGGGTAATGAAAAAAGATGATATTTTTTATCTATCAGTACCAGCAGAAATGTTATCTATAATACAAAACAGACTGCAAATGTTTGTAGTTATAAGTGATGTAATTATTAAAAAAAGTGAGTTAGTACAAATTGGCATACTGAGCAGTACTGCTCAGTATTTATTATGTACAAATCTATCAATAGATATATGCTTAAATGATAATGTAACTGATAAAAATCTATCACTATGGGAAGAGCGTTGTATTAAATACAACATAGCAGAAGTTTACAAGATAACTACTGAAAAATTTATTCCACAAATGTTAAATTTAGATATAGATGAATTTGGGGTAAATTTCTCTAAAGGATGTTATGTAGGACAAGAGGTAATTGCTAGAGTGCACTACATAGGTAAAGCAAAAACAAGGTTAGCTAAGTTTAATAGCAAATATAATATTAAAGTTGGTGATAAGTTGATTTCATCTGCCACAAAAAAACCAGTAGGCACTGTAGTGCGTATGATAAAATCTGATATTTTTATTATTTTAGTAACAATAAATATTATTAATATTCATGACAACATTACTATCAACAATAATAATATTAGTTTAAATAATGATTAAATTTATTATATTACTCGCAATACTTTACACACCGATAACTTTAGCATATGTGTCTCCTGCTCATATTGATCTTAGTTCTCACATTGTAGGTTATTTTTCTTTGTTTTTATTTTGCATAGCTTATATATTGGTAATGATAGAGGAATTTACCCATTTTCGTAAATCAAAACCTGTAGTTTTTGTAGCTGGAATTATTTGGGCATTAATTGCATTTGTATATGCTGATAGTGGTGATAATCATAGTGTTGGGGTTGCACTTAGGCATAATATTTTAGAATATGCTGAATTATTTTTATTCTTGTTAGTAGCGATGACATATATTGAAGTAATCCGTGAAAGGTTGGTATTTGAAAAGTTAAAGATTATTCTTATTAATAAAGGTTTTACTTTAAAGCAATTATTTTGGTTGACTGGCGTTTTAGCATTTTTTATATCACCTATAGCTGATAATCTAACTACAGCACTAATCATGGGCGCAGTAATACTATCTGTTGGTGGTGATAATAAAAAATTTATCTCTATTGCTTTTGTTAATGTTGTAGTAGCAGCAAATGCTGGTGGAGCATTTAGTCCGTTTGGCGACATTACTACCTTAATGGTATGGCAAAAAGGCATGGTAGAGTTTAATGAATTTTTTAATTTATTTATACCTTCGGTAATAAATTTTTTAGTTCCTGCATTTATTATGCAATTTTTTATTAAAAACGATAATAAGCATCAAAATATTAAAGATATAAAAATTAAAAAAAATGGTATATTAATAATAATTTTATTTTTACTAACTATTATTACTGCTGTTAGTTTTCATAATTTCCTACATTTACCACCAGCAGCAGGCATGATGCTTGGTCTTAGTTATCTGATGATAGCATCTTATTTTATTAAAAAAACTGATAAAAAAGATAATGGTTTTGATGTTTTTCACAAAGTATCATTAGCAGAATGGGATACACTGCTATTTTTCTTTGGTATTATTCTAAGTGTTGGTGGTTTAGGTTTTATTGGTTATTTAACTCTTGGTGGTGAAATGATTTATACAAATCTTGATTACACTACTGCTAATACTTTAATAGGTATGCTTTCAGCTATAGTTGATAATATTCCAGTTATGTTTGCTGTGCTTACTATGGAGCCTACAATGAATAATAATCAATGGTTATTAATAACTCTTACTGCCGGAGTTGGCGGTAGTTTACTGTCAATTGGTTCTGCTGCTGGTGTAGCGCTTATGGGGCAATCAAAAGGCATGTATAATTTTATATCTCATTTAAAATGGACACCAGTAATAGCGCTTGGTTATTTTACTAGTATTTACACTCATATATTAATTAATGGCACATAAATTATTTATTGATATTGGTAATAGCAATATCAAATGGCGCTTTAATAAAAAAAGTTATTTAAGCAATATTAGCAAATTTACCCTAAATAAATTACCTAAAGCTACAGATACTTGGATAAGTTGTGTAGCTAATTATAACCTTGTTAATAAATTAAAAGCTAATGTTGTTAAGCCTAAAACCTATAAAGACTTAATCTTTAATTATAATTTATCACAACTTGGTGTTGATAGATATTTAACAATTATTGCTGCTTATGAGATGTATCCACACACTGCAAAATTAATCATAGATGTAGGTAGCGCCATAACTACAGACTTAGTTGTAGCTAATAACTATCATGGTGGCAATATTGCGCCAGGATTATCAGCCCTAAAAAATAGTCTTATTAAATTTGCTACAGATGAATATAGCTTAAATAAGGATAAATTATATGCCAATAATTCTAAAGAAAATTGGTTAATTGGCACAAAAAAAATGCTTGAATACTATATTATACAATCAGCCATAAACTTTAAAAAACAATATAATAACGGCCAAGTTTTGATAACAGGTGGTGGAGCTAAATATATAAAAATAAAAGATGTTGAATATATTGATAATTTAGTTTTAGATGGTTTGCATTATATATCTTTGGTATAATTAAATTAGTATGATAAAAAATAAAGTTCTTTCTGGCATGCGTCCTACAGGTAATCTTCATTTAGGGCATTATCATGGCGTGCTAAAAAATTGGTTAAATCTACAAAATAAATATGATTCTTATTTTTTTGTAGCTGATTGGCATGCACTTACTACACATTATGAAGATAAATTAAATATCTCATCGCAAACAAAAAATATAATAATAGATTGGTTGTCTTGTGGTATAAATCCTAATACTGCTACTATTTTTGTACAATCGCAAGTAGCAGAACATGCAGAGCTTAATTTGTTATTATCTATGATAACTCCGCTTAGTTGGTTAGAACGAGTGCCTTCTTTTAAAGATCAGCAAAAAAAACTACAGAATAAAGATTTATCTACTTATGGTTTTTTAGGTTACCCATTATTACAAAGCGCTGATATACTTATATATAAAGCTAATTTAGTACCAGTTGGTGAAGATCAGGTTTCCCATATAGAGCTTACTCGTGAAATTGCACGTAGATTTAACTATATTTATGGCAGGGAAAAAGATGCTGTACAAAAAGCTGAACAAGCAATAAAAAAAATGGCAAAAAAACAAGCTAAATTATATATAAAACTAAGAAAACATTACCAAGAAAATGGTGATGATGAAACCTTAATACAGGCTAAAGCTTTAATTAATGAACAACAAAATATAACTATAGGTAATAAAGAAAGATTACTTGGTTATCTTGAAGGAATTGGCAAGACTATATTAATAGAGCCAGACGCACTATTAACTAAAGTAGCAAAGATGCCAGGCATAGATGGGCAAAAAATGAGTAAATCATATCATAATACTATTTCCCTTAGAGATGATAATCTAACTATAACCAAAAAAATAAAAACTATGCCTACAGATCCTGCTCGTATTAAATTAACCGACAAAGGTGATCCGCATAAATGCCCAGTATGGCAGTTACACCAAATATATTCTGATAATAATACTTTAAATGCTGTAGCGACTGGCTGCAAAGAAGCACAGATTGGTTGTGTAGAATGCAAGCAACCAATTATTGATAAAATTATTGCAGAATTAACTGTTATACAAGAAAATATTAATATATATCAACAAGATACAAAATTAGTTGATCAAATAATATTTGAAGGTAGTAAAAAAGCTAGAAGCATTGCCAGAGAAACTATACAAGAGGTGCGTGATGTTATGGGTATAAATTATTAATAATTTAGCTGTATTTCAATGCATTTTATATTTAAAATTTGCAATATAAGAAATTATCTGTTGTAGTGGTAATTTATCAATACGACCATAATTAGTGTTTATTGTTTTAATTATTACACTAATATCAGTTACTGCTAATGAATTAAATAATAAATTATTGATGCCAACTAAGCCGCCAATTTTAATTTGTCGTTGTTGTTTTAAATTTAGCTTATTAGTAAAAATAAACTTAGTATTAGTTAATAAATAATTTAATAATTTGCCACAATTTTGATGCAAACTATTATCACTGCAAACAATAATCTCTTTTTCTGCTACACACTGCTTAACGCTAAAACTACAATAACATTTGCCACTTGAAATTGATACAGCGAATGGACAACTATAATACTCACTCATAAGTATAATAATACTCTTTTTTAGCTTATAATTATCAACTTATGCAGTATTTTCCTATTTTTACTAATATTTCACAACAAAAATGTTTAGTAGTTGGTGGTGGTGGAGATATAGCTTTTAGAAAAATAAAATTATTACTAAAAGCTAATGCACTAATAGAGTGTATT
>CBDCHC010000005.1:0-124904 GCA_965217075.1 Gammaproteobacteria bacterium
TTATGGCAGACAGATCCATTTGACCCTGTTATAAAAAACAATATGTTGTATGGCAGAGGGGCCGCTGATATGAAGGGTTCTTTAGCAGCAATGATAGTTGCTGTTGAAAATTTTATGAGCAATAATTATAATTATAATGGTAGTATTGCTTTTTTAATTACCAGCGATGAGGAAGGTGACGCTATAAATGGCAGCATTAAAGTAGCTCAATACTTAAAAGATAAAGGGCAGTTAATTGATTATTGTCTAATTGGCGAACCTTCTTCTAGCAGTAAATTAGGTGATACTATTAAAAATGGTAGAAGAGGATCTTTAAGTGCTACTTTAGAAATTATTGGCAAACAAGGTCATATTGCTTATCCAGATAAAGCTAAAAATCCTATTCATTTAGCATTGCCTTTTTTGGCAGAATTAACAAGTACTACCTGGGATAACGGTAGTGAGTATTTTTCACCAACAAGTTTGCAAATAGCAAATATTAAAGCAGGAGTTGGTGTTATTAATGTTATTGCCGGTAGTTTGTCTTTAGATTTTAATTTTAGATATTCTACTACACATAACTGGCATAGCTTAAAGCAAAAGGTAGAAGAAATGTTAATTAAATATAATTTAAATCATAAGATTAAATGGCATCATTCTGGCGCACCTTTTCTTACCAAGCATGGCAAGTTAATAGATGCTTGTGTTGATAGTTGTTTTGAGGTTTGTAATATTAGCAGCAAGGTATCAACAGCGGGTGGTACTTCAGATGGTAGATTTATAGCACCAATCTTAAATTGTCAAGTGGTAGAATTAGGTCCAATTAATGCTACTATTCATCAAGTAAATGAATGTGTTAATGTAGATGATTTAGAAAATCTTACTAAAATTTATTATAAAGTCATTACTAAAATACTAGATACTTAACGCCATACTTGCAGCATAGCCAATATAATTTTCTGGGGTTAATTGTTTTAATTTATTTTTTGCTGTAAGAGGAATATCTAATTTATCAATAAAACTTATTATTATTTGTTGATTAATTTTTTTACCTCTACTTAAATTTTTAAGTTTTTCATATGCATTATCAACGCCATAACGACGCATAACAGTTTGTATTGGCTCAGCAAGAACTTCCCATGCATTATCTAAATCTTGCTGTATTCGTTTATTATTTATTTCTAACTTATTAATGCCTTTTATAATCGATTGATATGCTATAGATGAATGAGCAATACCAACGCCTAAATTACGTAATACAGTTGAATCTGATAAATCTCTTTGCAATCTTGAAATAGGTAACTTATCTGCTAAGTGATTATTAATAGCAATACTTATACCAAGATTGCCTTCAGCATTTTCAAAATCTATAGGATTTACTTTATGTGGCATAGTAGAGGAGCCAACTTCATTTTTAATAATTTTTTGTTTAAAATAACCAATAGATATATATGACCAGATATCACGACAAAAATCAATTGTTATTATATTAAAGCGATTTAGCGTTTGTAAGTACTCTGCTATATAATCATGTGGCTCTATTTGTGTACTATATTTAGTGTAATTTATACCCAGACTACTAATAAATTCTTGTGATAATTCTTGCCAGTTAATGTCTGGATAAGCTGATAAATGAGCGTTAAAATTACCAACTGCACCATTAAACTTACCCATAATTTGTATAGTAGAAAATGCTGTTATTTGTTTATTTAACCTATCGGCAAAATTTGCCATTTCTTTGCCTAAAGTTGTAGGGCTAGCAGTTTGACCATGTGTTTTAGCTAGCATAGATGTATTAGCATAGTTTTTTGCTAACATAATGATTTGCTGTTTAAGACTTTGCATTATTAAGATTATCTCATTTTTTCCAGCTACTAACATTTGTGCGTAGGATAAATTATTAATATCTTCTGAAGTGCAAGCAAAATGTATAAATTCACTAATTTTTAATAACTCTGCATTAGTATTTATCTTTTCTTTTAAAAAATACTCTACAGCCTTAACATCATGATTGGTAGTTTTTTCAATGTTTTTAATATTAATTGCATCCTTAATATTAAAATTATCTATAATATTATTAAGTATTTGCGTAGCATCATTACTAAGATTTACTTCTTTAATTACAGTTGTATTATTTAAAAACAGCAACCATTTTATTTCAACTATAACACGATATTTAATTAGACCAAATTCACTAAATATTTGTCTTAAAGTACCTGTTTTATTATAATACCTACCATCAATAGGTGATATATTCATTAATTCTTTATGCATAATTATCTCATGGTAACTAATTCTTCGCTACTAGTTGGGTGAATAGCAACAGTATTATCAAAGTCATCTTTAGTAGCTCCCATATTAATAGCAACAGCAAAACCTTGCATCATTTCATCGGCGCCATGACCTATTATATGACAGCCTATAATTTTTTGCTCATCACCGCTACATATTAGTTTAAGGGCGGTAGTGCTTTGATGTTTTAGTAGTGCATCACTCATTGGTGTAAAATCAGATACATATACTACTATATCATTAAATTTTTCTCGCGCTTTTTCTTCTGTAAAACCAATAGTTGCTACTGGAGGATGAGAAAATAATACAGTAGGAATATTATGGTAGTCAAGATAACGGTTAGGCATATTGTTAAACAACCTATCGGCTAAATATCTACCAGCCTTAATTGCCACCGGCGTAAGCGGTACTTTGTTAGTAATATCCCCTATAGCATAAATATTAGCTACATTAGTTGTTTGATATTTATCAACTATAATAAAACCATTGTTATCTAATTTTATATTAGCGTTATCTAGCTTTAAATTATCAGTTAATGGTTTTCTGCCAATTGCCCAAATGATAGTATCAAAACCTGTGTAAGCAATTTTATCAGTGTGAATAGTTTTATTATCAGTAATTGATGTTATATGTATATTATTATGGATTATAATACCTTGTTGCTGGTAGCTATTTTCTAAAATATCTTTAATAGTTTTATCAAAATAATGCATAATTTCATTGCTACGTGCAAATATTTCTACTTTAACGCCAAGAGAGTTTAATACGCCAGCAAATTCTATTGCTATATATCCACTACCAATAATAGCTACTTTTTGTGGCAATTTATCTAAAGTAAAAAACTCATCAGAATCTATACCAAAATCAGCGCCTTTAATACTATCTTTAAACGGGGTAGTGCCAGGAGCAAGTACAATATGTTTAGCGCTGTATTGTTTGCCGTTAACAAGTACAGTATTAGTATTAACTAACGAGCCATTGCCTTGTATATAGTGAACTCCTAATTTTTGCAAATGTTTATCATACCAATTAGTAATATTTTTAATATAATTATCACGATTATTTTTAAGTGTTTGCCAAGAAAAATCATAAGTAGTATTATTAATACCAAAACCAGAAGAATTGTTTATTGTGTTTAAAGTATTAGCAGCAAACCACATGATTTTTTTTGGTACACAACCAACATTGACGCAAGCACCACCTATTTTTTTATTTTCAATAACTAAACATTTTTTACCATACTCCGCTGCTCTTTCAACTACAGATAAGCCTCCACTGCCAGCACCAATAGCAATTAAATCATATTTCATAAGTGTTTTTTATAAAAAATATCTATTTTACGGTAAAAATTATATTTCTTTTGTTTTAGTTGATTTATTAGTAATAATATATTATGCATTAATTAACAGCAGACACAAATGCTTTAAGCACGGGCATAATTTTATTTATAATATCTATTTCTTGTTTTTTATTAGTTACTTGAGTGGATAATTTTTTATCAGTTGTTAATAATTTTATTCTATATTTATTATCAAAGTTAAATTTTATAAAATAAAAGCCCTTAGTTTTATTGCGAATAGAATGTATTGCAATAAAATCAGTTTCCCATGATAATTCTGCTACGTACCCATCAGTTGTTTTTTTTAACAAAATTATAGTAGCACCAAAATGTACTAGTAATAAATTAATTTTACAATTAGCCGGTTCTTTAATTGCAAGATCATTATTTTTTACAGCGTTGGCAATTTTTTTTAATTCTTGCTCTTTTAGATGTATATATTTTGCATCTAAATAGTTATCGATATTACTATCTGGATAGTTGTTTTTTAAAAATTCTATTAATCTATCTAACATAATTACAATTTAAGACTAAAAAGAAATATTATCCACTAAAATAATTATAATTTATTATTAATATATTAATAGTCATAATAAAAACATAACTATGAATGATAAATACTTATTAAGATACTCTAAACAAATAATGCTACCACAAATAGATATTAGTGGTCAGAAAAAATTACAACAAACAACAATGTTGTTAATAGGTATAGGAGGTTTGGGTGCAATTAGCAGTTATTATTTAGCTACTAGCGGAGTAGGTCATTTGATTTTAGTAGATTTTGATAAAATAGAATTATCAAATCTGCAAAGACAAATTATTTTTAGCACTGAAGATATAGGCAGCTACAAAGTAGATGTAGCTAAAAGAGAGCTATTAAAAATCAACCCATATATAAAAATTACTACTATTAAAGATGTTAGTAATTTAGCAATATTAGTGCAAAATACAGATATAGTTTTAGATGGTACTGATAATTTTAATTCTCGTTTTATTATTAATAAATTGTGTGTTAATTATAAAAAGCCTTTAATTTCTGCAGCAGTTATCCGTTTTGCAGGTCAAGTTGCAACTTTTATGGGTTATAAAAAAAATCATTCTTGCTATCAATGTTTGTATGCTATAGAACATCATGTTGATGAAAACTGTAGTAATAACGGTATCCTTGCTCCAGTTGCTGGAGTTTTAGGCTCAATACAAGCAACCCAAGCGCTTAAAGTAGCGCTTAATATTGGCGAACAATTAGTGGATAAATTATTATTAGTTGATATGTTTTCATTAGATTTTCGAACTATTAAATTAAAAAAAGATAAAAAATGCCACATATGTAACGATAAAATTTAATTACAATTTTATGCAAAATATCGTATTTTAGTAGTAAAATAACAGATTTTAGTTTTATTTTATGGATATTTTATTATTAAATGGTGTTAATTTAAATACTCTTGGGTTGCGTGAAAAAAAGTATTATGGTGATACAAAATTAACAGATATTGTGCGCGATGTTGCTTTGATAGTTGAGTTGCATAATTTTAGTTTTGAGCACTTGCAAAGTAATTCAGAAGAAGATATGATTAATAAAATACATACAGCTAACGCTAAATTTATTATTATAAATCCAGCAGCATGGACTCATTCATCAATAGCAATTAGAGATGCTTTATTGGCAGTTGAAGCTAAATTTATTGAATTACACATTTCTAATATTTTTCAACGTGAAGATTTTCGACACAAATCATATTTTAGCGATATAGCTATTGGCTCTATTATTGGTTTAGGAGTTATTGGTTATGAACTTGCTGCTAAATATGCAGTTAATTATTTACAAAATAATAAGGAATAGATTATGGATATTCGTAAAATTAAAAAATTAATAGAATTGATAGAGAAATCAAGTGTTACAGAAATTATAGTTAAAGACGATAAAGAAGAGTTGCATATTTCTAGAAATAATGCTAATGTAGTTACAGCTACTACACCAATTATTACTAACAATATTCCTGCAGAAGAGATTAAAGATAAAATAAATATTGATACTGGTGTAGTTTCACCAATGGTAGGAACTTTTTATTCTAAACCCTCTCCAGATGCTAAACCATTTATAAAAGTAGGGCAGAAAGTTAAAGCTGGTGATACCATTTGTATTATTGAGGCAATGAAAATTATGAATCAAATTAAATCTGACAAGTCTGGCATGATAATGCAAATCAAGGTAGCAGACGGCGACGCGGTAGAGTTTGGTCAACTATTAATTGTAATTGAGTAATATGGCGATAATAGAGAAAATTTTAATTGCTAATCGGGGTGAAATAGCTCTAAGAATATTACGCGCTTGTAAAGAATTAGATATTAAAACTGTTGCAGTTTATTCTACAGCAGATAAAGATTTAAAACATGTGCGTTTGGCTGACGAGGCTGTTTGCATTGGAGGCGCTGCTTCAAAAGATAGTTATTTAAATATTCCAGCCATTATAAGTGCAGCAGAAGTAACTCACTCTAACGCTATTCATCCAGGATATGGTTTTCTTGCTGAAAATGCTAATTTTGCTAAACAGTGCGAACAAAGTGGATTTATTTTTATTGGCCCGCATCCACATAATATTAGTGTTATGGGCGATAAAGTTAAGGCTATAGTAGCAATGAAAAAATCTGGCGTACCTTGCGTGCCAGGCTCTAATGGTACTCTTGATAATAATAGTAAAACTAATTTATTATTAGCAGAAAAAATTGGTTACCCGGTAATTATTAAAGCGTCAGGCGGTGGCGGTGGTCGTGGTATGCGCGTAGTTAATAAGGCAAAAGATTTAATTAGTAGTATTGAGTTAACAAAAACTGAAGCACTTAATTTCTTTAGCAATGGTGATGTGTATATGGAGAAATTTTTAACTACACCAAGGCATATTGAGATTCAAATATTAGCAGATGAATTTAGTAATGCTGTACATCTTGGTGAGCGTGATTGTTCTGTGCAACGCCGTCATCAAAAAGTAATAGAAGAAGCACCAGCACCAGGCATTAGCGTTGATATTCGTAATAAAATTGGCAAGGTTTGCGCTGATGCTTGTGTAAAAATTGGTTATCGTGGCGCTGGTACATTTGAGTTTTTATACGAAAAAGGCGAGTTTTATTTTATTGAAATGAATACGCGTGTACAAGTAGAGCACCCAGTTACAGAAATGATTACAGGTATTGATATTGTGCGTGAGCAAATTATGATTGCAGCTGGTAATAAACTATCAATCAAACAAAGCGATATTAATATTAAAGGACACGCTATAGAATGTCGTTTAAATGCTGAGGATCCGATTACATTTATACCATCGCCAGGTTTAATTACTCGTTATCATCCTGCTGGAGGGTTAGGTGTGCGAATAGAAAGCCATATTTATAGTGGTTATAGTGTACCTCCACATTATGATTCCATGATAGCTAAACTTATTGTGTACAGTGATAATCGTAAAAATGCATTAAAAAAAATGCAAATTGCACTCAATGAAATGTTAATAGAGGGCATTAAAACCAATATATCATTACAAAGTAAAATTATTATTGACAAAGGATTTCAACAAGGAAAAGTTAATATTCATTATTTGGAAAAAATGCTTGGTGATAATCTAATTGAATAAAATATGCAAAAAATTAAAGTAGGTATTATTGGTGCAACTGGATATACTGGAGCTGAATTAGTTCGGTTATTATTACCACATGATAATGTAAGTATTATTGCTATGTGTTCAAGGGCAAATATAGGTAAAGATGTAACTAATGAGTTTTCAAATTTAATTGGTAGTGGAATAAATCTTAACTTTATCGCTCCAGATGATAAGTATTTATTTAATTGTGATGTGATATTTTTTGCCACACCACATGGTGTTGCTATGAATAATGTTAATAAGTTTTTAGCAAAAGGAATAAAAGTAATTGATTTAGGAGCTGATTTTCGTATTAAAAATGATAAATTATGGAGTACTTGGTATAAAATTAAACATACTAATTTATCTTCACTGCAACAAGCAGTATATGGTTTGCCAGAAATTTATCAAGAAGTTATTAGAGATGCTAATTTAATAGCTAATCCAGGCTGTTACCCAACAGCAGTTATTTTATCTTTATTGCCATTATTAAAAGCTAAGATAATTAATAATAAAACAATTATTGCTGATTGTAAATCTGGGGTTAGTGGTGCTGGTAGAGGTAAAAATATTGCCAATCTTTTATGTGAGGCTTCAGAAAATTTAAAACCTTATGGAGTAAATCATCATCGTCATCAACCAGAAATAGAGCAAGAGCTAACTAAGTTAGCTAATGAAAAAATAGAAATTATTTTTGTACCACACTTAATTCCAATGATTCGTGGCATGCTTGTTACTGTTTACGTTGATTTGATTGATAATATTGATATTTCAGTATTATTTAATAATTTTTATAAAGATAATAACTTTATACATATATTACCAGATAATATTTATCCACAGACAAAAGCAGTTAGAACTACTAATAATTGTCAAATTGCTATAAAAAAAATTGGCACTAAATTAATTATTACTACAGTAATAGACAACTTAGTTAAAGGTGCTGTTGGTCAAGCTGTGCAAAATATGAATATTATGTTTAATTTAGCAGCAGATACAGGTTTAAAGCTTGTAGCAATTAATCCTTAGTTTTTCAATATAAAGACACAAAATATATTAATTTATATCGCTATTTTAATAAAATATTCAATTATAAATTTATAGTACAAAAACATTATTGTTTACAGTTTAGTTGCAATAGATATTTAACTTAAGTATTAATAGTTTTAACACTAGCAAACTATAATTTTTAACTATTAAAAATAAGTTAATCATTAAGATAATTAATAATACCGCTGTAAATTCCATAGGCTATTTTTTGTTGTATTTTAGCGTTATTTAACCTCTTCTCTTCATAAGGGTTAGAAATAAAGGCTACTTCCACTAGAACTGATGGAATAACAGGTGCTTTTAATACTACAAAATTTGCTTTTTGTGGAATTTTTTTATGTAAATACGTGAATTTACCTAATTTTTTTAATATATTTGCAGCAAGCTTATAACTTTCTTTTTTACGGTTAATTCTAGATAACTCATTAATGGTATTATTTAATATCTTATCATTGATGATATTATAGATAGCACTGCCAAAAATATCTGTAGAGTTTTCTGATTTTTCTAATTCCTTAGCAAATTTAGTATTACCACCTTTAGCAGATAACACATAAACAGAAGCACCTTTAGCAGTTTTTCTTTTAACGCTATCAGCGTGAATAGATATAAATATTGCAGCATTGTTTTTTTGTGCAAATTTAACTCTATTAGTAAGCTTGATAAAATAATCAGACTTTCTGCTTAATATTGCCTTTAATTTAGGATTGTGATTAATTATTTTTTGTAGTTTTTTTGCTATATTTAATACTATATTTTTTTCCTTTGATATACGTCCAGATGCTCCAGGGTCTTCACCTCCATGACCAGCATCTATTATTATAATTTTTTTATTAATTTTATTATTATTTATAATTTTTTTTGATGTGTCAGCTAAATCGATAACTAATCTATTATATTTATATCTTTTATTAGGCTTTAAGCTAAAACTTTTAACATTATATTTTTTTTTAGTACGCCAAATTATTTGCATTATATTGGCAAAATTACTAATTTTAGTAGTTTTAATTCTATTATCTTTATAAGATAATAATTTATGATAAATTATTTGATTTAATTTAGTATTTTTAATTTGTAATACTATAGTTTTTTGTTTTGTTATTAACTTATATTTATAGTTTTTTGTTATATCTATTACTACTCTAGTATGATCTGGCGCTTGCCAAAAACGAAAATCATAAATATCAGTAATATTATTAGCAAAAATATTAATACTAAATAATAATAGTAGAATTATTTTAAACATTTTAGTAATTTAGTGCCAGTTATACTAGTTGCTGTAAGTGTTATTTTTTTCTTTACTGCTGCACTCATGCTAATAATTAAATCTTTTTTATAAATAATATCTTTAGCATTTTCTGCCCATTCTATTAAACAAAGTTCATCAAGATAGCCCCGTATGTCAATAAATTCTAATTCTATGCTATCTGTAATACGATATAAATCAAAATGATGAATTTTTATTTTATCATTTATATAGCTCTCTACTATAGAATATGTTGGACTTTTTACCATATTAAAACCAAAATATCTAATAAATGCTCTAGCAAAAGTTGTTTTGCCAGCGCCTAATTCACCAGATAAATAAATTATTATTGGGCTTTGTATATTACTGGCTAATTGTTGTGCTAATTTATTAGTTGCTAATTCATTATTACAGTTTATTATCATGCGCTTTGCGATAAAATATATAGATAAAAACCAAGTACTATCAGTAAAATTATCCCACCTAAACGATTTATTTGTTTATTTTGATTGTATCTGTATGCTAAGACAAATATTAATAAGGTAGCAGTTAATGCCCATAAATAATCACGAGAAAATATTTTTTCATCAATAGCTTGTGGGTTAATAATAGCAACTGTTGATAGCACAATGGTGCTATTAAATATATTAGAACCTAAGATATTGCCAATTAACATTTGATGCTGTTTTTTTATGCTTGAGGAAATAGCAAGGGCAAGCTCTGGCAAACTAGTGCCGAGAGAGATAACTGTTAAACCTATAATTAAATCACTGATACCTAAGATTTTTGCTATATTTGAAGCACTATAAACCACTAATTTTGCACTTATTAATAATATTATAAGATTTATTAATAATATAAATAATATTTTAATTATTGAGTCTTTGTTGTTTATATGTGGCGTATGTATTAGTTGTTTTTTAGAGTTCTTTAAGATAATAAATAAAAATACTATAAATGCCAATATTAAAATCATACCGTCTGTACGAGATAGGTAGTTATCATAGATTAATATGCCTAATATAATAGTAATTATTAGTAAAAAACTATACTCAACCTTTAAATTATTATTACTAAATTTAATAGTATAAATAATACTACTAATTGCCAGAACTAAAGTTATATTGATTATATTAGAGCCAATAGCATTGCCTACTGCTATGCCATTATTATTATTAATTGCTGCAAAAATAGAAACTAAGATTTCCGGAGCAGAAGTGCCAAATCCAAATACTATTAATCCTATAACAATTGGCGATATATGCAATATATTGCCTAATTTTTCCCCATTTAGGCTAAATTTATCAGCACTAAAAATTAGCCCAATAAATCCTAATACTAGTGTTATAATTAAAATAAGATTATCTAATACAAATAATTAATTATTATAAAGTAATGTCAAATAAACAAACAGAAGTTTTCACTGGTAGACTAAATTTAAATTTAGAAGATTTTTATCCAGACGATATGCCAAAAGAATGGTATTTTGATTATTATAGCTCGTATAAAAAGGCTTTAGCGTTGCCACTTGATACTAATGAGGATTTAGTTGATATTTTATCCGACATTCAAAAAGAGTTTTGTTTAGTATTAGATGTAACTAATATTGCAAATAATGAAATAATAAGCTTATTAAACATTATTGATAAATCTAAGAATAACTTTATTTTATTTAGTAAAAAATATAATTTAGGTTTGATCAATATTGTTAAAAATTATAATTTTTGTCTACAGCTAGATAATAAAATTAATATAAATACAACAAGTAAATATTATTTTTTTAATGATAAACATTTGTTTTTCAATACTACTCTAGTGTTATATACAAATACTTTGGGCGATGAAAATGATATTAGATTATTTGTAGAAAGAATTATTAATATTAAAGAAAAAATAGCTCTTATTCAAGTTAATGCTGACAGCGATACTATTGATAAAACTAGAGTTATTTGCGAATTATTTGGTATATAACTGATTATTAAGTTATATATGCTACTGATAAAATCTCATAATAAATATCTCCTTTAGGTGCTTTAACTATTACCTCTTCTCCTTCTTCTTTACCGAGCATAGCTTGTGCTATCGGAGAATAACAAGATATTTTACTTTTATTAATGTCTGCTTCATCTTCACCAACAATTTGATATGTTATTTTAGTATTATCATTTAGGTTTATTAATTTAATGGTGCTACCAAAGATGCATCTGCAACTTTGTTTTAACTTAGTTATATCAATTATTTGACTATTTGATAGTTTGACTTCTATTTCTTTAATACGACCTTCTATAAAAGATTGTTGCTCTTTAGCAGCATGATATTCTGCATTTTCTTTTAAATCACCGTGCGCTCTAGCTTCTGCTATATCTTGTATGATTTTAACTCTTTTAGTATTTTTAAGATGCTGTAATTCATCATTAAGGTTTTTTGCACCATTTACAGTCATAGGTGTTGGTGTATTCATTTGTTTATCTCCTGAAGATTAATTATATTATGTTTATTTTTAGCATTAAGACCAGATAGTATTGCAAATGCAGCGGCTATTGTAGTAGCAAAAGGTACTTTATGTATTAAAGCTTCTTTTCTAATGAGCCCAGCATCTTCTACACCCTGCATATCTTCAGTTGAATTAACAATAAAGTCTATTTCATCATTTTTAATTTTATCAATAATATGTGGCGAGCCTTCTGATACTTTATTTATTACCTCACATTTAATATTAGCATCGGTTAATAATTTATGATTAACTCTAGTTGCGATTAATTTAAATTTTTGTTTAATCAATTTAGAGCCAAGCTCTATTAATTTTATTCTATCTAATTTACGTAAACTAACAAAAGCTAAACCAGGAGTTGGTATTTTCTCTCCTGTTGCTAAAAATGCTTTATAAAAACTATCGGTAAAATCAACTCCAATCCCCATTACTTCGCCAGTTGAACGCATTTCTGGACCTAAAATTGGATCTACTCCTAAAAATTTATTAAATGGAAACACTGCTTCTTTAACGCTAACATATTTTGGTATTATTTCTCGGTAGATGTGTTGTTTTTTAAGGCTAATACCTACCATAACTTTAGCAGCTATTGCTGCTAAAGCTCTGTTAGTTGCTTTAGATACAAATGGCACAGTGCGTGAAGCGCGTGGATTTACTTCAATTATATAAATTTCACCATCTTGATAAGCTAATTGAGCATTCATCAAACCAATAACCTTTAATTCTTTTGCCATTGCTATTACTTGACAACGTATTTTATTGATAATTTTAACTGGCAATGTATGAGGCGGTAAAGAACAAGCGCTATCACCAGAGTGTATGCCTGCTTGTTCAATATGTTCCATAATGCCACCTATAACTATATCTTTGCCATCTGCAATTAAGTCAACATCAATTTCTATAGCATGATCTAAAAAACTATCAAGCAATACAGGGGCGTCGTTGGATACTTTAACAGCATTGTTCATGTAGTATTTAAGACTATTATGATCATATACAATTTCCATTGCTCTACCACCTAATACATAAGATGGACGCACTACTAAGGGGAAACCTATAGCTTCAGCAATGGCAAATGCTTGTTCTTTAGATTTAGCAGTACCATTTATTGGTTGTTTTAGTTTTAGTTTTTTTAACATCTCTGAAAATCTTTCTCTATCTTCTGCTAAATCAATAGCGTCTGGTGTAGTTCCAATAATATTTGCGCCATTTTTTGCTAATTCTACCGCAAGTTTCAGTGGAGTTTGTCCACCATAATGTACAATAATGCCATAAGGATTTTCTAGATCTATAATGGATAAAGTATCTTCTAAAGTTAATGGTTCAAAATAAAGTCTATCAGATATATCATAATCAGTTGAGACAGTTTCTGGGTTACAATTTATCATAATAGTTTCATAACCTTCATCACGCAAAGCAAGTGAGGCATGTACACAGCAATAATCAAATTCAATTCCTTGACCAATACGATTAGGACCACCACCTAAAATAATAATTTTTTTATTATTAGTTGGAGCAGCTTCACATTCATCGTCATAAGTAGAATACATATACGCGGTATTAGTATCAAATTCATTAGCGCAACTATCGACTCGTTTAAATACAGGAAGAACTCTTAATGCTTTGCGTTTTTCACGCACAGACTGCTCTGTACAATTTAGTAATTCTGCTAAACGTTTATCAGCAAAACCCATTTTTTTATATTTTTTAAGCTTATACTTGTCTAAAGTAGTTATTTTTTCTTTAGCTATTTTTTCTTCTGTTACTACAATATACTGAATCTGTGCTAAAAACCATTTATCAATTTTGCATAAATCAAAAACATCATTAATACTCATCTTTAATCTAAAAGCATCAGCTATATAAAAAATACGTTCATCTTTAGCGGTAATTAATTCTTTTTTAATAGTATTTTTTGCTTCATCGGTAGTTATATCAATAATTGGATCTAAACCATATTTATTAGTTTCTAATCCTCGTAATGCTTTTTGTAAACTCTGGATAAATGTTGTGCCAATAGCCATAACTTCACCAACTGATTTCATTTGTGTAGTTAAACTATTATCTGCATCCTTAAACTTTTCAAAAGCAAAACGGGGAATTTTAGTAACTACATAATCTATACTTGGCTCAAATGATGCTGGAGTTTTGCCACCAGTTATATCATTACCTAACTCATCTAAAGTATAACCAATAGCAAGTTTTGCAGCAATTTTTGCAATAGGAAATCCAGTGGCTTTAGAGGCAAGTGCTGATGAACGAGATACTCTTGGATTCATTTCAATGATAGTAATACGACCATCATCTGGGTTAATAGCAAATTGTACATTAGAACCACCGGTATCAACACCAATTTCACGCAATACAGCAATTGATGCGTTACGCATAATTTGATACTCTTTGTCAGTTAGAGTTTGTGCTGGTGCAACAGTTATAGAGTCTCCAGTATGAATTCCAACTGGATCAAAATTTTCAATTGAGCAAATAATAATGCAATTATCTTTTTTATCTCTAACCACTTCCATTTCAAATTCTTTCCAGCCTAAAATAGACTCCTCTATAAGAAGTTCGTTGGTTGGTGATAACTCCAATCCACGTAAACAGATTTTATCAAATTCCTCAACATTATAAGCAATACCACCACCTGTACCACCCATAGTAAATGATGGACGAATTATAGTAGGAAAACCAACTTCTTTTTGAATTTCTTTTGCTTCTTTAATGTTACGAGTAACAGCTGATTTCGGCATAGCTAAATTTATTCGCATCATTGCTTGACGAAATAATTCTCTGTCTTCAGCTTTATCAATTGCTTCTTTACTAGCGCCTATCATAGCTACATTATACTTTTTTAGCACCCCATGTCTATGCAAATCTAGCGCACAATTAAGCGCAGTTTGTCCACCCATAGTAGCTAATAAGGCATCTGGTTTTTCTTTAGCTATAATTTTTTCTACTACCTGCCATTTAATTGGTTCTATATAAGTTTTATCGGCTATAGAAGGGTCTGTCATTATAGTAGCTGGATTAGAGTTAATTAAAATAACCTGCAAACCTTCTTCTTTTAAGGCTTTACAGGCTTGGGTACCAGAATAATCAAATTCACATGCTTGTCCGATAATAATTGGACCAGCACCTATAATTAGTACACTTTTTATATCTGTTCTTTTTGGCATATTAGTTTAATCGTCTTCAAAGTCTATATCATTAATGGCAATATTACCATCATTTATTCTAAATTTAAGATTTTGTAAATATAATAAGCGCATTTTAGTATAAGGGTCTAAAGAGTTGTAGATATTATCTGTAGCAGTTAGTAAATTTACTCTAGTATTAAAACTACCTATTAATTGTTTTGTTAATCTTTCATTTTTAGTTAAAAAATTATAATCAAAAGTAGCAGGATAATAAGCAATCTCAGCAACAATACCTCGTAAAGTAGTAGGACCAAAAACAGGTAACATTATAAATATTCCATTATCAACACCATAAAAGCCTAAAGTTTGTCCAAAATTCTCACTACCTTTTCTTAGTTGAATTTCACTAGCTATATCAAATAACCCACCAATGCCTATAGTGCTATTTACTAAAATACGTGTAAAACTATGAGTAGCAGCTTTAAATTTCAATTGCAATAATTGATTAAAAAAAGTAGGTACATCATATAAATTTTCCATAAAATTATTAATTCCTATTTGAATTATAATTGGCATATTATTTTTATATGTTTTAGCTATCGGCATAATTATCGCCTTATCAACTGTCATATTAAAGGAAAAAATAGCCCTATTTAAGCCTGATAAATAATCATCATCTGTTATATTAATAGCAGCATAATTTTTAGCTGTTATGCTTAATAATAAAATAAGTATTATTTTATTCATTGCATACTGATAATAAAATTATCAAACAAATAAGAGCTATCTTGTGGGCCTGGAGATGCTTCTGGGTGTCCTTGAAAACCAAATGCCGGCTTATTTTTAACTTTAATACCTTGAATAGAATTATCAAATAAAGATTTATGAGTAATTGTAACATTATCATTGGTTTTATCAATTGTAAAACTATGATTTTGTGATGTTATGAGTACTATTTCTTTAGTTAAATCTTTAACAGGATGATTGGCGCCATGATGACCAAATTTCATTTTTATACTACTACAACCAACAGCTAAAGCTAATAATTGATGTCCTAAACAAATCCCAAATATAGGTATATTTGTAGTCAATAAATGCTTAATGTTTTTAATAGCATAGTTGCAGGGTGATGGATCTCCAGGACCATTTGATAAAAAAACTCCATCTGGATTTAATTTTAATACTTCAGTTGCTGGAGTTTTTGCATTGACTATTATTAATTCACAATTTCTATCAACAAGCATTCTTAAAATATTATTTTTTACACCATAATCATAGACTACAACTTTATATTTAGCTTTAGTATTTATGTATTTATTATATTTAAGATCATAACTCCCTGTAGCAAATGTATATTGTTTTTTAGTTGAGACTATTTGAGCTAAATCTGTATTTTGTATGCCGTACCATTTTTTAGCTAAATCAGTCGCATGTTCTTTGTTAATGTTAGTAGCTATACAGCCCTTAAGAGAGCCATTATTACGCAGGTATCTAGTAAGAGCTCTAGTATCAATATCACTAATTGCTACAATATTGTGTTGTTTTAAATAACTGGATAAATTTTTTTCTTGGCGCCAATTATTAGCTAATATTGGTAAATCACGAATAATAAGACCAGTAGCATAAATATTATTTGATTCATTGTCTATAGTATTTACGCCAGTATTACCTATATGTGGATAGGTTAAAGTAATGATTTGATTTAAATAAGATGGATCGCTTAGAATTTCTTGATAGCCAGTCATTGATGTGTTAAACACTACTTCGCCAACACTATTTCCTTCTACACCTATTGATTTACCGTAAAAAACCTTACCATCTTCCAATGCTAATATAGCAGTATTCACTTTTAATTTACTCCAAAAATAACTTGATTAATTTTATCATAATTGATTATTAAAACTCACAATTATTTTGTAAACATTAGTTTATAATTAATAACTTTACCTAGTAAAATTATTAATTTATTTAAGTTAAAAAAATCATGAAAATTTTTTTAAATGGTGAGTTATTTGATATTTCAATTAATGCAAATGTAGATGATTTATTGAATAAGTTTGATTATAAAAATAAAAAAATAGCTGTAGAAATAAACAAATCTATTATACCTAAATCAGATTATCTTAGCTGTAAATTACAAGAGGGCGATAATATAGAAATTATCACTGCTATTGGTGGTGGTTAAATAATACTTGACTAATTTAGTAGGTTTATATATAATACACAATTTTTATAAAGAAAATATTATGCAATTAACTGCCAAAGCTAGATACGCCATAACTGCTATGTTAGATTTAGCAATTAACACAAAACAACAGCCAGTAACACTTGATATAATTTCACGCAGACAATATATATCTTTATCGTATTTAGAGCAATTATTTGCTAAGTTACGCAAAAAAGATTTAGTTAAAAGTGTGAGAGGTCCAGGTGGTGGGTACTTATTAAATGATACTGCTGCTAATATTAATATTGGTCAAATTATTGAGGCAGTAGATGAAAATGTTGATTTACGTAGATGTAAGGGTTTAAAGAGTTGTAAAGATGGTAAGGAGTGTATATCACATAAATTATGGTGTGAAATATCAGAGCAAATTAGATTATTTTTAACAAATAAGACTTTAGCAGAAGTAATAGTTGATTACAATAGGAAACATAAATGAGTAAACCAATTTATTTAGATTATGCCGCAACAACACCAGTTGATAAAAGAGTGGCTGATAAAATGATTAGTTGTTTAACAACAGATGGTATTTTTGGTAATGCTGCTTCTCGTTCGCATTATTATGGTTGGCAAGCAGATGATGCGGTAAGTAAGGCAAGAGAACAAATTGCAGCTTTAATAGCAGCTGATTCACGTGAAATAATTTTTACTTCAGGGGCTACAGAGGCCAATAATTTAGCTATAAAAGGTATTGCTAATTTTTATCAAAATAATGGTAAACATATAATTACCATGAAAACAGAACATAAATCTGTGCTTGATACTTGCAGAGAATTAGAGCGACAAGGTTTTATAGTTGATTATTTAGAGCCTAAAGCAGATGGCACTCTTGATTTAACATTACTTAAAAATAGCATTCGTAAAGAGACTATTTTAGTTACAATTATGCATGTTAATAATGAAATAGGTGTGATACAAGATATTAAAGCAATAGGGGATATTTGTCGTCAAAATAAAATATTTTTCCATGTTGATGCTGCTCAGTCAGCTGGTAAAATTGATATTAATTTATCTTTATTACCCGTAGATTTAATGAGTTTTTCGGCCCATAAAATTTATGGCCCTAAAGGAATTGGTGTTTTATATGTACGCCGTAAACCACGTGTGCGTTTGTCAGCACAAATGCATGGCGGCGGTCATGAAAGAGGAATGCGCTCTGGTACATTACCTGTACATCAAATAGTTGGTATGGGCGAGGCCTTTGCTATTGCTAAAGAAGAGATGTTAGCTGAAAGTATTAAGATTTTAAAACTTAAGCAACGATTATTAGCTGGTTTTGATGACATGGAAGAAGTTGTGGTTAATGGTTCACTTAATAATAGAATTGCTGGCAATCTTAATATTAGCTTTAATTTTGTTGAAGGGGAATCATTGATGATGGCTATATCTGATGTAGCTGTATCTAGCGGATCTGCTTGTACCAGTGCTAGTTTAGAGCCTTCTTATGTGCTGCGTGCTCTCGGTCTTTCTGATGAGTTAGCGCATAGCTCGATTCGTTTTAGCATTGGCAGATGGACTACAGAGGCTGAGATAGACGCTACTATTAAATTAGTACGCAGTAAGGTTGAAAAATTACGAGCACTTTCTCCATTATGGGAAATGTATCAAGACGGAATTGATATATCTGCGATAAAATGGAATGCTCATTAATAAAATAAAATTCAATTAAATAAAAAAAAGGAGTTTGTATGGCATATGGTAAGAAAGTTATGGATCATTATGAAAATCCACGTAATGTTGGAGTAATGAATAAAAACGATAAAAATGTTGGTACTGGTATGGTAGGAGCACCAGCTTGTGGCGATGTTATGCGCCTGCAGATTAAAGTAAATGATGATGGTGTAATAGAAGATGCTAAGTTTAAAACTTATGGCTGCGGTAGCGCTATTGCCTCTAGTTCACTTCTTACAGAATGGGTTAGAGGAAAAACACTTGATGAGGCGTTTACTATTAAAAATTCTGAAATAGCGGAAGAATTAGAATTACCACCAGTTAAAATACATTGCTCAGTGCTAGCAGAAGATGCAATTAAGGCAGCTATTTCTGATTATAAAGATAAACAATGATAATACTTACAGATATTGCTAAAGATAAAATTGATAATTTATTGCAAAATCGTAACAAAGGAGTTGGTATTAGGCTAAAAGTAGAAACTACAGGTTGTTCAGGTTTAGGTTATAAAATTGAATTTGCTGATAAAATTAACAAAGACGATAAGGTTTTTACTTATAATAATTTTAAAATATTAGTAGATAGTAAAAGTTTTATATATCTTGATGGTACTGAAATTGACTATAAAAAAGAAAAACTTAGCGAAGGTTTTGAATTTAACAATCCAAATGCTAAAGCAAAATGTGGCTGTGGAGAATCATTTACTGTATAAATGAAGAATTATTTTGATTTATTTTCTATAGGTACTAATTTTAATATTGATAGAGTTAAACTTAAGCAAGCATTTAATCAGCAAATAATACAGTTTCATCCAGATAAATTTATAACAAGTAGTAGTGATAAAAGAAAAAATTCTATGCAAAATACTAATATATTAAATAATGCATTTTTGGTTTTAAATGATGATTTATTGCGCGCTAATTATTTATTAGAGCTTAATGATATTAATGCTTTTGATGAAAAAGACACTACTATGAATAAAGATTTTTTATATAAACAAATTGAGTTACAGGAACAATTAGATAATATTAACGCTGAAAATTTAGCTATATTTATTGAAAAAATACAAAATCTGATAAAGATAAATATAGAAAATATTAGTCATGCTTTTAGTGAAAATAATTTAATAAGTGTTAAAAATTTAGTACGAGAATTAAAGTTTTATACAAATTTAAACAATAAAGCAGAGCAATTATTAGATTAATTATGGCATTATTACAAATACTTGAACCAGAGAAAAAAATTAATTATAAAAATAAGTTATCAGCTGGCATTGATTTAGGTACTACTAATTCTTTAACAGCTAGTGTATTAAAAAATATTAGCGTGGTACTTAAAAATGAATTTAATGAAAACATAACCCCATCTATTGTATATTGTGGTAATAATATTATTGTAGGAAAGGATGCTAAAAAATATTTATTTACTAACCCAACTAACACCATTACTTCTGTTAAGCGTTTTTTGGGTATTAGTTATAATGAAGCTATAAAAAATAATACTTTATATGAATTTACTAATGATAACAATAAATTATTATTTGTTACTAATGCGGGTAATTTAAGTGCTGTTGAAGTTTCAGCTAGTATTTTGAAAAAATTAAAACAACAAATAGAATTGTCTTTAGATGGTCAGCTAACAGGTGTGGTTATTACGGTACCAGCATATTTTGATGATAATAAGCGCCAAGCTACTAAAGATGCTGCTAAATTGGCTGGATTAAATGTTTTAAGGCTATTAAACGAACCTACAGCTGCTGCTATGGCTTATGGTTTAGACAATAAAAATAATGGAATTGTGGCTATTTACGATTTAGGTGGAGGTACTTTTGATATATCTATTTTAAATCTACAACAAGGTATATTTGAAGTTTTAGCTACAGGAGGGGATAGCAGCTTAGGCGGTGATGATTTTGATAATTTAATTATTGATAATTGTTTAAAAAAATTACAAATAACTAATATGAATGTAAGTGATAAGCAATTAATTAAAGTTTTATCAAGAGAAATTAAAGAAAAATTAAGCAGTAATAATGTTGCCAGTTTTAGTTTTAAGGATAAGGATTATCAATTGACAGCCATCGAGTTTGATGATTTAATTCAATCGATGATAAAAAAAACTATTACTATTGTAAATAAAACAATTAGAGCTGCAAAATTAAATATAACAGATATTAAGGATATAGTAATGGTAGGAGGTTCTACGAGAATACCTATAGTGCGTAATATGATAAGTAAGTTATTTGGTAAAAAAACATTACATAATATTAATCCAGATGAGGTAGTTGTTAGGGGTGCTGCTATATTAGCTAATACTCTAGTTGGAAATAAAACAGCCAATGACACTTTATTGTTAGATGTTTTGCCTCTTTCTTTAGGGGTAGAGACTATGGGTGGATTGATGCAAAATATTATTCATCGTAATACTCCTATTCCTATAAGTAAAGCAGCAGAATTTACTACTTTTAAAGACGGACAAACTGCTATAAGTATTCATGTAGTGCAAGGAGAAAGAGAGTTAGTAAAGGATTGTAGGTCTTTAGCTAAATTTAGTGTACGTAATATTCCACCTATGATAGCAGGTGCTGCTAAAATTCAAATAAAGTTTAGTGTTGATAGTGATGGTATTTTAAGCGTTAGCGCTAAAGAATTATCAACAGGCCAAGTAACAACAATAGAAGTTAAGCCGTCTTTTGGTCTAAACGATAAACAAATGGAGAAAATGTTAACAGATAGTATAATTTTTGCTAAAGATGATATCAAAAATAGACAGTTAACTGAAGCAAAGGTAGCAGCTAATAGAGTGATAGAAGCTATAGATAGTGCTCTTAAAAAAGATGGCAACATATTAAATGATAAACAAATTAGTAAGATAATAACTGCTAAAAATAAATTAATTACCGCTATTACACTAAATAACAAACAAAAGATTAAACAAAATATATTAAGTTTGGAGAAGGTTAGCACTGATTTTGTAGCTAAAAGAATGAATATTGCTATTACAAAAGCAGTAAAGGATCGTAGTATTAATGAATTTTAATTATAACGAATAAAAACATGCCAAAAATTAAAATATTACCACATGATAAATTATTGCCAACAGGGGCAACTATTACAACTAAAACTGGAGTTAGTATTTGTCAGGCTTTACTTGATAACGGCATAGATATTGAGCACGCTTGTGAGATGTCTAATGCTTGTACAACGTGCCATATTTATGTAGTAGATGGTTTTGATTCACTATCTGTTAGCGATGAATTGGAAGATGATTTATTAGATAAAGCCTGGGGGCTTGCTGCTAACTCTCGTCTATCGTGTCAGTCTATAGTGCAAAATACTGATTTAGTTGTAGAAATACCAAAATATACTATTAATCAAGTAAGTGAAAATCATTGATTAATTAAAAATTCACTTAACAATGCAACTGGTCTGCCAGTAGCACCTTTATTTTTACCGCTATGCCAGGCTGTACCAGCAATATCTAAGTGGGCCCAGTGATAGTTTTTAGTAAAACGAGCTAGAAAACAACCCGCTGTTATAGTGCCTGCTGCACGACCATCACTAATATTTGCCATATCAGCAAAATTTGACGCTAATAATTTATCAAAATTTTCATCAATTGGTAATTGCCAGATATTATCATCTGCAATTTTACTGCTTGTAATTAATTCTCTAGCTAAATCATTATTATTGGCAATTAATCCAGAATAATCATGTCCTAAAGCGACAATAACAGAGCCTGTTAATGTTGCCATATCTATTACCGTTTGAGGGTTAAATTTTTCAGCATATGTTAGCGCATCGCATAAAATTAAACGTCCTTCTGCATCAGTATTTAATATCTCAATAGTTTGCCCAGACATGCTAGTTATTATATCGCCAGGCTTACTTGCGTTATGTGCCGGCATGTTTTCAACACTTGGTATAATTATTATTAAGTTTATTTTAAGAGATAAACTTGCTATAACATGCATAACACCTAAAGCAGCAGCAGCTCCACACATATCATATTTCATTTCATCCATAGCATTACCAGGTTTAAGAGAAATACCTCCGCTATCAAATGTTACACCTTTGCCAACTAAAATAAATGGTTTATTGTTACCACCTTTGTTATATTTAAGAGTAATTAATTTTGGTTCTTCAATTGAACCTTTAGCAACTGACAACAAAGAATTCATGCCCAAATCATGCATTTGTTTTTTATCTAAAACCTCACAAGATAAATTAAATTTATCTGCTAATTCTTTGGCACTATCTGCTAAATAACTTGGTGTGCATATATTAGATGGTAAATCTGCTAATTTCTTAGCAAAATTTATACCATTTCCAACTGCTATGCCTTTTATTATAGATTTATTATTGCTACCTGTCTTGATAAAGGCAACTAAATTTAGAGTATTTTTATCATCATTTTTGCCAATTTTTTTTATTTGATAATTTAAATCAATAATACTTTGTGTAGTAAATGCCAGAAACCAGTTTTCTGTTTTATTCTCTACAGTAAGTATTGGTATAATAATACTGTTGATTTTATAATTATTAGTTATATTTACAATATTTTGCAAAATTTGTTTTAAGTTGCTTACCATTATTTGTTGTTTATTATCTAAGCCAATTTCAAGATTAAACTGATTATTATTTTTAGTAAGTAGAGGGTTATTTATTTTGTTGTTTTTACAGATAGTAACTACACAATCATATTTATCTGTAACAGTATCAAGATTAAAATTCATATTTTTTTAAAGAAAAAAACTCTGTATTTTAATTAAAATAAATATGTTTGTATAATATATTTGCGTATAATCTTAGTATTTTTTAGTTAATAATACAAGTATGTTAAAAATTTTACTTTTAATAATAAGCATTAGTATAAGCTTTAATTCTATTGCTACTAAAGATAATATCATTAATAATTTAACTCCATTTTTTGGTATTATTGATAAAGATGATGTTATTGCCACTGATTTTAAAGGGGTATATGAAGTGATAGCAAAAAACCCTATTACTTCATTATTTGTATCAGCAAATGGCAGATATTTAATTGAAGGTAGGATAATTGATCTTAAAAATAGAGCGCCAATAGCTTTAAGTAATCGAATTAATAATCTAAAAAGAGATTTAATAAATACTATTAGAGAGCAAGATAAAATTATTTTTAAAGCTAAAAATGAACGTTATGTAGTACATGTATTTACTGATGTAGATTGTCCTTTTTGTGCTAAGTTACACGCACAAATGCAAGAAATGAATGATGCTGGTATTACGATTAAATATTTAGCATCTCCTTTAGCACAATTACATCCAAATGCACAAAGTAAAATGGAAAAAATATGGTGCGCAGACAATAAGGCGATGGCAATGAATAACTATAAAAAAAGAAAAATTATTCCTAATAGTAAACCTTGTGATAACCCAGTTGCCAAGCAATTAAAATTAGCTAAAAAATTAGGAGTAAATGGCACCCCAGCATTATTTTTACCTAACGGAAGGCATATTGCGGGCTATATGTCCACTAAGTCATTAATAAGAGAATTACAAAAGTAATTTATTAACTGAGTTGTGTTGTATGAGATTTGACGTAATAACTATTTTCCCAGCTATGTTTGCAGCAATAAAAAATGAAGGAATTATTGCTAAAGCAGAAAAAAATAAGCTAATAAAAATTAATACTTGGCAATTACGTGATTTTACTAATAATAAATATAGAAACATTGATGATAAGCCTTATGGCGGTGGGGCTGGCATGGTTATGCAAGTTATACCAATTCGCCGTTGTTTAGAGCAAATTAAAATACAGGAGCCACACACTAAAGTTATTTATTTGTCACCACAGGGTGTAAAACTTGATCATAAATTAGCAATTCATTTAGCTAGTGAGAGAGCTATTACATTTTTATGCGGGCGTTACGAAGGTATAGATGAGAGAGTTATTAAACATGATATTGACATAGAGCTTTCTATTGGTGATTTTGTATTAAGTGGTGGTGAATTAGCTGCTATGGTAGCTATAGATAGTATTAGCCGTCAAATTAAAGGGGTCTTAGGAAATATTAACTGCTTAGACGACTCTTTTAGTAATAATTTATTAGATTATCCTCAGTATACTCGTCCGTCTATAGTAGACGGGCAATCAGTGCCAGAAATATTACTTAATGGTAATCAATTAAAAATTGATAAATGGCGTAAGCAACAAGCAATACTTAATACACAAAGCAAAAGACCAGATTTAATTAAGCAGCATTTGGTATAATAGTTAGTTTTTTTTATTTCGCATAAAATTATGAATACACAACTTAAGAGTTTAGGAGGTCTTAAAAGAGAATTAACAGTAGAGCTACCTATTGCTAATTTTAATAATAAATTTGATAATGCTTTAAATGATATGAGGGATAAGGCTATTATTGACGGCTTTAGAAAAGGTAAAGTGCCAGATTTTGAGCTTAAAAGACGTTATGGTGATCAATTAAGAACAGATGCTATAAATAGTGTGGTTAGTGACAATTTGCCTAAGGCATTTATAGCTGAAAAGATAAATCCAGCTGGTACGCCAGATTTAGTTAAAATAGATTTTAATAATAAGGAAAAAATTATTTTTGTAGTATCGTTTGAGGTTTTTCCTGAAATTGAAATATCTGATTTAACTAAACTTAAAATTGAGCAGTTTACTGCTAAAATTACTAAAACTGATGAGCAAGATGCTTTTGAAAATTTAACAAGAAGTGTTTTAAGTTATAAAGAGATTGAGAAAAAAGCAGTAAGTAAGCAAAATGATAAAGTAGTTGTTAATTTTGAAGGATTTATCGATAACAAGCCATTTAATGGGGGTAAAGCGAAAGATTTTGTTGTAGTTATTGGTGCTAAATCAATGATAGCAGGTTTTGAAGATGGTTTAATTGGTAAAAAAGTAGCTGATAAATTTGATTTAAACTTAAAATTTCCAAGTGAATATCATGTTAAAGATTTAGCTAATAAAGATGTAGTTTTTAAAATTACAATAACTAAGATTAGTACTCCAGAAAAAATAAAAATTGACGATATTTTTGCTAAGAAATTTAATAAAAATAGTATTAATGAATTAAAGGACGATTTAAAAAATAATATACAACAACAACTAGCAGATACTTTAGAGGTAATAAATAAAAATAAAATTTTTAAGGAATTATTAAATATTAATAATATTGATGTACCAACAGCACTAATAAATCAAGAAGCAGAACGTTTAAAACAAGAACAATTAAATAAATTAAAACAACAAAATACTGATAAAAATCATGATATTGATATAACTTTATTTGTAGATAAAGCTAAAAAAAGAGTACAGCTTGGTATGCTGGTTAATAAAATTACTATGGATAATAAAATAATAGCCACTGATGAACAGATAGAAAAAAAATTACAACTTATGTCAAAACAATATGGCGAAGACAGGCAACAAATGATTGATTATTATAAGTCAGATAAACAAGCATTAGCATCTGTACGTTCATTAGTTATAGAGCAACTAACTAGTAAATTTATTGTAGATAAAGCAAATATAGTTAAACTAAACAAAAATTTTAATGAGATTATGAGAATGAGTAATGAATGAAAAGAATTTAGGGCAAATACCTATGGTGATAGAAACATCAGCTCGGGGTGAAAGAGCTTATGATATCTATTCTCGTCTGTTAAAAGAAAGAGTTATCTTTATAGTTGGAGCAATTGAAGATTATATGGCAAATATAGTTATTGCTCAATTATTATTTTTAGAATCAGAAAATCCAGATACTGATATTAGTATTTATATTAATTCACCAGGAGGCTCTGTATCAAGTGGACTTGCTATTTATGATACTATGCAATTTATTAAACCACAAATATCTACTCTTTGTATTGGACAAGCAGCAAGCATGGGAGCATTACTACTAAGTGCTGGCAAAGAAGGAAAACGATTTGCTTTACCAAACGCTAGAGTTATGATACATCAGCCGCTTGGTGGTTTCTCAGGGCAAGCTAGTGATGTAGAAATTCATGCTAAAGAAATTTTAACTATGCGTAGTATTTTAAATAATATTTTGAAAATACATACCAAACAAAATCTTAAAGCTATTGTTAGAGATACTGATAGAGATAATTTTATGTCTGCTAAAGAGGCTGTTAATTATGGTTTAATTGATAGTATTTTAACTCAAAGAAAATAGTTTATTAAATCTATGGTTGATGAAGTACAAACTTGTTCGTTCTGCGGCAAACTTAAACAAGATGTAGAACAGCTTATTCCTGGACCAGGTATTTTTATCTGCAATAATTGTGTTGCTTTATGCAATCAAATTATTAATGAAACAAGTAAAGCTAAAAAAGAATGTACAGAAAATTTTAATTATACTCCAGTTGAAATTCATAGGTTTTTAGATGATTATGTTATTGGGCAAAATAAAGCAAAAAAAGTATTATCAGTTGCTGTATATAATCATTATAAAAGAATTACAAATAATGTGAATGATAACACTATAGAAATAGATAAATCTAATGTTTTAGTTATTGGCCCTACAGGCTCTGGTAAGACCTTATTAGCTAAAACTATTGCAAAAATTTTAAACGTTCCTTTTGTTATAGCAGATGCTACTACACTTACCGAGGCTGGATATGTTGGTGATGATGTAGAGAATATAATTAAAAGCTTATTGGTTAAAAGTGATTTTGATATTAAAAAAGCTGAAAAAGGTATTATTTTTATTGATGAAATAGATAAAATTGCTCGCAAATCAGATAGTAGCTCTATTACTCGTGATGTCTCAGGAGAAGGAGTGCAGCAAGCTTTACTTAAAATTATAGAAGGAACAATAGCTTCAATTTCACCCGATAAAAGAAAACATCCAGATAAGCCTAATATCGATATAAATACCGAAAGTATTCTTTTTATTGGTGGCGGTGCTTTTTTTGGCCTAGAGGAAATAGTTAGAAAACGTATTGAAAAAACAGCAAGTATTGGATTTGGTGCTAATATTAAAAATAAACAAGAAAAACTAAGTACAGCAGAATTATTATCTCAAGTTGAACCAGATGATTTAGTAAAATTTGGCCTTATTCCAGAATTAGTAGGACGTTTAACTATAAATGTTAATTTATCAGAATTAGACGAAAAAGCATTAATTGCTATTTTAACGAAACCTAAAAATGCTATAGTTAAACAATTCAGAGAATTTTTTAATATGGAAAAAGTAAAGTTAACTATTGATAAATCTGCTCTAATTGCTATTGCTAGATTAGCAATTAAATATAAAACTGGCGCCAGGGGATTACGTAGTATTTTAGAAAATATCTTACTTGATACTATGTACGAATTACCTTCATTGAAAAATATTAAAGAGGTGATTATAGATAAAAATGTAGTAAATGGTAAATATAATCCAAAAATTTTAGCTAAAAAATAGATAAATTATAATTATAAGTAGTATTATTAATTATATTTTATTAATTCATTAAATGAAAATTAAAACTAAATTCTATTTATATTTTATTATTGCAGGACTACTTCCTTTGGTTGCAGTGCTATTATGGCAATATTATGTGTTGTTATCATTATTTGCTATAATATTATTTATTGGTCTTTATTTTATAGTCTATAAAGATTTTTTAAAACCATTTAATGATATATGGCAGTTATTATATAATTACCAAGCACAACATAGTGAGATTAAACAAGACTTAAGTTCGTTTACGCAAATATCAACAGCTATTAATTATTTATTAGATGAAAGTCAGTATTTATATGATGATATGGAGGATATTTTAAAAAAACAAGTAGAAAGATTAAGTAAAAAAACAGCTTCACTTGAGATTCTTTATTCAATGTCTAATAAAATCAATACTATAAATGATTACCATCAATTATTTGAATATTTTTTAGCTGTTTTTATGAAAATGACTAAAGCTAGTAGTGGTGTTGGCAGGAGGTTAAATAAAAATGGCAAATTAGTTGTAGTTGTTAAAAAAAATATTACCAATATAGAGCATAGTATATTATTAAATAATCCTTGTTCTAGCGCAGATGGCGTACAATTTAGTATTTATAACTGTGAGAATTGTTTAGGAGCTAATAATAATTTAGGTACTATATTTATCCCACTTAGTTATAAAAATAAAGTATTAGGGGTGTTTAATTTATTTTTTGCAGGTGAGCCATCACTCGCATTTGATGAAAGACAGTTAATGCAAACAATCGCTAATAATATAGCACAAGTATTAGATAAAATAAAAGTTAATAATAAAAATAAATTAATAGAACTGACACAAGAAAGATTGTACCTCTCACAAGAAATTCATGATTCTTTAGCGCAAACTATTTATAGTATTAACTTACAAGTAAATGTGTTACAAAAATTGTTAGTTAAAGATGATAAAAAAGTACAAGATAAAATAATTGTATTGCAACAAAATATAGTACAAGCTAATAAAGAATTAAGAGAGTTGATTAATAATTTTAGAACGCCTATTATTAGTAATTATAATTACTTAGAGAAATTAATTAATGAATTTAAGCAAGAAACAGATATTAAGATTAATGCTAAGATTAGCAATAATACAAGTTTAAATGAACAGCAGCAGCAACAGATTATTCGTATAGTTAGCGAGGCACTTATGAATATCAAAAAACATGCTAACGCTAAAAATGTACATATTATATGTAATAATAAGCAACTTATCATTGAAGACGATGGTATTGGTTTTATTATTAAAAATGATAATAAAAAAGATCATATTGGCCTTAAAATTATGCGTGAAAGAGCTAAGCAAATTGGAGCAAAAATTAAATTTAATTCTGCCAAAGGCATAGGTACAAGTATAATAATTGATTATGAATAACATTTTTAAATCTAGTTTTTCTTTAGCGATTTTTACTATGATTTGTATAACTATTATTGTTTTTATAGTTAATAATTTAATAGATAAAATTGATTATAATAAGAAACAAGTGCTTATAAAACAATTACATCAATTAGTAAAAAACTATGATAATGATATAGTTAGCGATAGTTTAGAAAAAATATTAATATTACATGGCAAAACACAAAGAGTTATTATTTATTTAGCAAAGAAAAATAATAAAATTATTGCGAAACTTATTAAACATACTTATCCATCTGGCTATAATGGTAATATAGAAATATTAACGGCAGTAAACATGAAGCATAAAATTATTGGCGTACGGGTGCTTAATCATCAGGAAACTCCTGGTCTTGGTGATAATATTGATATTAAAAAATCAAATTGGATTTTAAGTTTTAACGGGGCTTCACTTATAAACTCTATTTTTAAATTAAAGAAAAATGGTGGTAATTTTGATGGCTTTACTGGAGCAACTATTACTCCACAAGCTATAATAACAGCAAATTATGATTTATTGCAGGCAATACAAGCAAATAAATTATAATGCAGTTAAATGATTTTGACTTTATATTGCCGCCAGAATTAATTGCTCAGTATCCAAAAAAGATAAGAAGTAATGCTAAATTGTTGATAGCAGATAGCAGCAAGATTGAGGATAAATTTTTTTATCAATTAATAGATTTTTTAAATACTAATGATTTATTAATTTTTAATGATACTAGAGTTATTGCCGCTAGAATTTTTGCCCATAAAATAAGCGGTGCAAAGTTAGAGGTTTTAATTACAAAAATTTTATCTAATTATCAAGCAGAAGCAATGATAAAAAGCTCTAAAGGTTTGAAAACTAATAATAAGATTATTATAAATGATAAATATTGTGCTAAGGTTTTAGCTAAAAAAGATGCGGTTTATCAGTTAGAATTTAATGCTGATATATTAGAGATAATTGATAAAGTTGGTCATATACCATTACCTCCATATATTAAAAGAGCAGATAATGATAATGACAATAGGCGTTATCAAAGTATATTTGCTAGGGAATTAGGGGCAGTAGCAGCACCTACAGCCAGTTTACATTTTGATAAACAATTATTAAATGCTATACAAGTAAAAGGTATAAATAGTGCCTTTATAACACTGCATATTGGTAGTGCTACATTTAGTCCTATTAGAGTCAACAATATATCTGAACATAAAATGCATACTGAAAATTTTAGCGTTAATCAAGAGACTATTAATAAGATAATACAAACTAAAAAAAATGGTGGTAGGATTATATGTGTTGGTACTACAACACTTAGAGCGTTAGAGACTATTGCTTTAAGTAAACTAAAGTCAACAAATTCGAAAACAGATATTTTTATTTACCCTGGGTTTAAATTTAAACTAACAGATGCTCTTATTACTAACTTTCATTTACCTAAATCTTCTTTATTTATTTTAGTTAGCGCCTTTGTAGGTAGTAAAAAAATTAAAAATATTTATAATTATGCAATTAAGCATAAGTATAGTTTTTTTTCATATGGTGATGCTATGTTATTATTTAAAAAACAATAGTGTATTTACTTTTTTTATTGGTATAATCTTATTTATGTTAAAAATAATAATTTTACTTTTTATTTCACTACTAATTAATATTAGTTTTGCTGATAATTACAATAATACTAATAAGCATGATTATAAGGTGTTTGATTATAAAATTAATGCATCACACGATAAACATGTTGTTGCTTGTGAAAAATGTAGTATTTGTTTATCACATATCATATTAAATAATAACGCAGTTTTTAGTGCTAAATTATCTATAGATAAATATACAGGTATTTTTTACTTCTCAGATAAGTCAGTTGTTTTAACTATAGACCTACCTCCTCCAATTATTGGGTAATTACATTTAAATTACTTTTAATCCATTTTTATGGATTTATTATAATATTTTGGAGAAAATATGAATCATATATATGATAAGCGTTTTATTACGCGTAGACAATTTGTTAAAGGGGTTTCTCGCTTAGTGCTGCCGCACTTGCCATTAGCCCAACAAGCATTTTTGCTGATACTAGCAATACATCTGTTGCTACATTAACTGGTAATACTTTTAATTTAAGTGTCGGTGAACAATTAGTTAATTTTACAGGAGCAACAAGAGTTGCTACTACAGTAAATAATTCATTACCAGCGCCTATTTTAAGGTTTAAAGAAGGTGAGGATATTACCCTTTTTGTAAAAAATAACTTAACGGAGACAACCTCTATTCACTGGCATGGACTAATCTTACCATTAGAGATGGATGGAGTACCTGATATTAGCAATAATTTTCATGGTATTAAACCTGGTGAAACTTTTACTTATAAGTTTAAGGCAAAACAAAGCGGTACTTATTGGTACCACTCGCATTCTGCTTTTATGGAGCAAACAGGATTGTATGGTCCAATTGTTATTGATCCAATAGAAAAAGACCCAGTGGCTTATGATAAAGATTATGTAGTTATGTTGTCTGATTGGACAGATGAAAATCCAACCGATGTGTATCATAAGTTAAAAAAATTATCACATTATTATAATTTTAATGAGCGTACACATGCTGATTTAATAAATGATATTGATAAAAAAGGCTTGGAAAATACATGGAATGATAGAAAAATGTGGAATCAAATGCGTATGAGTCAGCGTGATTTATCAGATGTTACTGGTTATACATATACTTATCTAATTAATGGTGTTACCCCAGATAAAGGTTGGGTTGGTTTATTTAATAAAGGTGAAAAGATACGCTTAAGATTTATTAATGGCTCAGCAATGACTTTTTTGATGTACGTATTCCAGGGTTAAAAATGACAGTGATTAGTGCAGATGGACAAAATGTTCAACCAATAACTGTTGATGAAATTCGTTTAGGAGTAGCTGAAACATACGATGTAATTGTTGAACCAAAAGACGATAGTGCTTATACTATTTTTGCTCAAGATATTGCTCGTTCTGGTTATGCGCGAGGAACACTTACACCAGATCTATCTATGATAGGTACTGTGCCAAAATTAGATACAGTGCCAAATTTAACCCATACAGATATGGGTATGGATATGTCAAATATGGCAGGTATGGATCATTCTAAAATGAACATGGGTAAGAAACAAAAAATGTCGACTATTGACTCCATGATTACTCATAATGACAGTGAATTTGGACCACATGTAGATATGCGCGCATCAAGCCCTCAATATCGCTTAAACGATCCTGGAGTAGGTTTGCGTAATAACGGCAGAAGAGTGTTAACTTATGCTGATTTAAAAAATCTTCATATGACACATAATTACCCTGATCCTGTTAGAGAGATTCAGTTACACTTAACTGGCAATATGAGTCGTTATATGTGGTCTATTAATGGTATTAAATTTACTGATGCTGAGTCACTTAGGTTTAAACTTGGTAAAGTGCTTCGTATTATTTTTGTGAATGATACAATGATGAATCATCCAATGCATTTACATGGTATGTGGAGCGACTTAGAAACAGGAGATAATATGTATATTCCTCGTAAACATACGGTAATTGTACAACCAGGAGCAAAAATTAGCTATAGAGTTATTGTAGATGCTAAATGTTCATGGGCTTATCATTGTCATTTGTTATATCATATGCTTGGCATGTTTCGTCGTGTTGATATAGTTTAAGGAGATAATTATGAAAAAATTAATAATAAGTTGTTTGTTTAGCATTTCATCTATAGTTTTTGCTGGAGGAGTAAGTGATGATCCTTTGCTTACTAAGATTATGGGTGAAGTAGAAAGTAGTAAAAATAGCACTATATCATTGAATATACAGGCTTGGGCTAGTTATGATTTAAATAAATTATGGCTAAAATTAGAGAAAGAAAAAGTAGGAAATATTGTAGAAAATAATGAAATTCAACTTTTGTACTCTAAGGCTATTGCGCCTTTTTGGGACTTGCAATTTGGTTTACGTAAGGATAGCAATCCAGGCACAGTAAAAAGAGATTATGCTGTAATTGCTTTTAAAGGTTTGGCTCCTTATTTATTTGATATTGATGCTTCTTTATTTTTAGGTAAAAATTCACAAATAGCTTTTCGTTTAGAAGCTGAGTATGAGTATATGTTTACACAAAAGTTAATTTTAACACCAAGTTTTGGTTTTAATATTTATAGTAAAGATGATTTAGATATTGATATAGGTGGTGGTTTATCTGATATATCTATGGGATTAAGGCTACGCTATGAATTTAGGCGTGAATTTGCACCTTACATTGGCATTAGCTGGAGTAAAGATTATGGAAAAACATTATACTTATTAAATATAAGTGGCGAGAGTGTTAAAGATTTTCGTGGTGTAATCGGTGTACGTTTATGGTTTGAATAAAATTTTATTAATAAAAAAAATGGGTGCAATTGCACCCATTTTTATTATAGATAAAAATTATTTGTTACCTTTAGTGTTGTTAAAGTTAACATTTCTATTATAATTATTAGAATCTTTTCTTGCATTAGTTTCAGCATAACCTCTAGCATAACCATCAGCACGACCTTTAGCATAACCATCAGCACGACCTTTAGCATAACTTTCAGCTATACCTCTAGCTTCACCTTTAAATGATCCTCTACCTTTATTATCTGTTTTATTTTTATTGTTAAAATGAAAACCAAAATCAGAATCATTTAATGTATTGTTATTATTTGAAAAAGGACCCCAGTCTGAGTTACCACCGAAAGGACCCATTTTTGAGTTGCCATCAAAAGGACCCCAGTTGTTACCACCATCAAAAGGACCCCAGTTATTGCGACCATTAAAAGGACCCCAGTTTGAGTTACCACCAAAACGATCCATATCCATGCCGTTATTATTACCATAACCTTTGTTGTTATTAAAGAAACCAGCTGTTGCGCTTGTGGCAACAATTAACATTATAATTGTTAATATTTTTTTCATATTTATATCCTCGTTATTAAAGAACTATAAAAATAAATTTAAATTAATAAATTTATACTAAAACATTCAAACATAGAATGTATTTAATGTTGATTATACAAGATTTTTATTGTTTGTAAAAAAATATTAGAATATTATTATATTCTAATATACTAATTTCCAATCAATAATAGAGTTAAACATAAATGGCACAATACTTTCATCATTTATAATAATAATATTTTTTATATGTAATTTTTTTTTGATTAAGGTAATTTTCTCTTTATTATATGATAGTTTATAAAATTTAGCACCAAATTTAGCGCAAAAATCTTCTAATTTGTCCAAAGCATTGTATGTATCAAAAACCTGAGTATAGATTTCTATGGCAATCGGTGCATTAAAAATACCAGCACAGCCACAACTTGACTCTTTATGTTTTTTACTATGTGGCGCACTATCTGTACCTAAGAAGAATTTTTTATTACCTGATATAGCCGCTTGTATTAATGCTTGCTGGTGATAAGATTTTTTTAAAATTGGCAGACAATAATAATGAGGACGAATGCCACCTATAAACATATCATTCCGATTACAATATAAATGATGTGGGGTTATTGTAGCTGCTATATTATTATTACAACTTAATACAAAATCAACACTATCTTTAGTAGTAATATGCTCAAATACTATACGTAAATCAGGAAAATCTTGAATTAATTTAACCAAAGTGTTTGTTATAAATATTTTTTCTCTATCAAAAATATCAATATTTTTATTAGTTTCTTCGCCATGAACAAGCAACACCATATCTAATTTTTGCATTTGTGCTAATACCGGATAAATATTTTTAATGTCGCTGACACCGTAATTAGAGTTTGTGGTGCTACCAGCTGGATATAATTTAAATCCTAATATATTATTTTCTTTAGCAGTTTTTACTTCATCTGTATTAGTATTATCAGTTAAATATAGCGTCATAAATGGCATAAAATTGCCATTAACAGCAGCTAAAATGCGTTTTTTATAAGATAAAGCTAATTTAGTTGTAGTAATAGGCGGATCTAAGTTAGGCATAATTAACGCTCTACTCATTTGCTTGGCACTAAAATTTACTACATTTTCCATTATTTTATTATCACGCAAATGTAGATGCCAGTCATCTGGCTTTATTATTGTTATTTGTTGCATTTTGTTAAAATATCTTTTACCATATAAAGTGCTGCAATGCTTCTAGCTTCAGTTAAATTTTTATCATATACTAATTGATGTAGATTAGATAACTTATGTTTCACAACTTTAAGTGGTTCTGGTTCATCTCCTTCTAATGTATTATGATATAAGTCTTGTGCCATAATAATATGAGTTTTATTAGCTTGATAAGCTGGAGCTAGAGTCATTGTTTTTATATGTTGTAATTTTTTTGCCCCAAAACCAATTTCTTCTTGTAACTCACGATTAGCTGCTTGTAAAATAGTTTCATTTGCATCAATTTTACCTTTTGGTAACGATAATTCATAACACTCTGTACCAACAGAATATTCATAAATCATCATTACACTATCATCTATGATAGGCACAATTAATACAGCTCCATTGCCAGTTGGTTTTAATCTTTGGTAGCTTCTTTTTTCTTTATTACTAAATTCAACCTCAACTGACTCTATATTAAAAATTTTAGTATGAAAAATATTTTTAATATTACTAAGTTTTGGTTTTTTCATAATTAATTTAATTTTCTTGTAATATTTGCCTAGCACCTCTTGCTAATAATTTATTAGCTAATTCATATCCTATAATTGTAGCATCATTTTTATCCCCACTAATGCTTTCTTTAAGAATAAGACTATTTTTTATACTACCAACTAAACCAGTAATAGTTAATATATTATTATTTATAGTAGCAAAGCCAGCAATAGGAGAGCTGCAACTACCAGATAATTTTTCATTCATTGCTCTTTCTGCGTTTACTGCTAATGTAGTTTTATGATCAATTAATGGCTTTATTAGCTCAATAATACTATCATTAGCTTGAAGAACCTCAATACCAATTGCCCCTTGCCCTACAGCTGGTAAACTTTCTTTAACATTAAATTCTTGTTTTATTCTATATTCTAACTTTAGTCTCTCTAAACCAGCGCAAGCAAGAATAATAGCATCATAATAATTATTGTCTAATTTTTTAAGTCTGGTATTTATGTTTCCACGTAAATCAATAATTTGTAAATCAGGTCTCATAGCTTTTATTTGTACAATACGACGCATGCTACAGGTGCCAATTTTGCTTTTTATTGGTAAATCATTTATATTATTATATTTATTAGCGACGAATGCATCAAGTGGATTATCACGCTTTAGTACGGCGCCAATGATAAAACCATCTGGCATTTTGTATGGAATATCTTTTAAAGAGTGCACAGCAATATCAGCTTTGCCTTGTTGCATAGCGATCTCTAACTCTTTAATAAATAAACCTTTACCACCAATTTTAGCTAATGGCGCTTCTAATAGCTTATCGCCTTGAGTGCTAATTTTTACTAACTCTACTTTTATATCAACATAGTGTTTTTGTAGTTGAGTGCTAACAAACTCCGCTTGATATAATGCAAGTGGACTTTTTCTAGTAGCAATTTTTATAACTCTCATTATTAAAATTATATAAAATTATAATTTAGTAATTTTAACAATATTAATGAGGATTAGCTATGGAATTAACTCAAGTAAAAAATTTTCTTGCTAATAACAGACAGCAAAAAAATATTTTAATACTAATGCATTTAACAGATTGTCCTTGGTGCCACTTTGTGATAGAAGAGATTTTACAGCCAATGAGTACCCTTAAAGAGTACGATAAAATAAAAATCTATCAATTAGATGCAGATAGTGATTTTGAGTTTATTAATTTTGACAATAAAAAAATTAGCACTAATAATTTTTTATCAATTTATAATATTGATTTTTATCCAACATTATTATTATTTAATTATAAAGGTAAATTATTAGAGAAGGTTGTTGGAGTAGCAAGTAAAGATTTTTATTGGACAGAATTGGATAATATATTGGAAAAATATGAAAATTAATAAATCTTGGGGGGGTCGTTTTCAGCAGCCAACAGATGAGATGGTTAAATTTTTTAACTCATCTGTTAATTTTGATAATATTCTTGCACCTTACGACATTAAAGGCTCTATAGCCCATGTAACTATGTTGTATAAATGTGATATTATTAGTAAAAATGAGGCTGATATTATTATTAATGGATTAGAAAAGATTTTAACTGAAATTAACAATAATGAATTTATATGGAGTGATGATTTAGAAGACGTGCATATGAATATTGAAGCTCGTTTAGTTGATATTGTAGGCGATATTGGTAAAAAATTACATACTGCTAGAAGTAGAAATGATCAAGTAGCCACTGATATTCGTTTATATTTACGAGATAATATAAAATTAATTGGTAATAATATTACACAATTACAATTAGCATTAATTACTTTAGCAGAAAAAAATACTGCAACTATTATGCCTGGTTTTACTCATTTACAAGTAGCACAACCTATTAGTTTCGCTCATCATTTAATAGCATATTATGAGATGTTTCAGCGTGATAATGCAAGACTTAAAAGCTGTTTACAACGTATTAATATTATGCCACTTGGCAGCGCTGCTTTGGCTGGCACTACTTACCCGATTAATAGAGATATTACTGCTAAGTTATTAGGATTTAATGGAATTTGCCAAAATTCATTAGATGCAGTAAGTGATAGAGACTTTGCTATTGAGTTTTTAAGTGCTGCTAGTATTATTATGATGCATTTATCTAGATTATCAGAAGAGTTAGTTTTGTGGTCAAGCGCTCAATTTGATTTTATTGAGATAGCAGATAGTTTTACTACTGGATCGTCAATTATGCCTAATAAGAAAAACCCTGATGTAGCAGAACTTGTACGGGGTAAAACAGGCAGGGTTTATGGTAATTTAATGGCAATGTTGACAATAATGAAAGCACAGCCACTAGCTTATAATAAGGATAATCAAGAGGATAAGGAGCCATTATTCGATACTATAACAACACTTAATAATTCTCTTAAAATTTATACTGGCATGATACCTGCAATCAGGGTGAAAGAAAATAATATGTTGTCAAGTGCTATTAAAGGCTATGCTACAGCAACTGATTTAGCAGATTATTTAGTAAAAAAAGGTATAACTTTTAGAGACGCTCATACAGTAGTTGGTGAAATTGTTGCTTTTGCTATTGATAAAGGAGTTGATTTAGGTGAGATGACTTTGGCAGAAATGCAAAAATTTAATAAAAATATTAATAAAGATATTTTTACAGTACTTAGCTTGACTAGTTCATTGAATGCTAGAAATCATCTTGGTGGAACAGCAGAAAAACAAGTTATAAAGCAAATAGATAAAGCAAAAAAATCAATTTATTTGCAATAAATATTAAAACTTTTATGAAAATAATTTTTGCCGGCACTCCAGATTTTGCGCTTACTATTTTAAAGGAACTGTATAAATATCATCAAATAGTTGCAGTTTTTACTCAAATAGATAGAAAAAAAGGTAGAGGTAGAAAGCTAAGAACATCAGTTGTGAAAGATTTTACGTTAAGTAATAATTTAAATCTTTATCAAGCACAAAGTATAAATACTGCTAAGGTAGTTGATATTATTAAACACTTGCAAGCAGATGTTATGGTGGTTGCATCTTATGGTCTTTTATTGCCTAAAACTATTTTAAATATAACAAAATATGGTTGCATTAATGTACATGGCTCTATATTGCCTAAATGGCGGGGTGCTGCTCCTATTGAACGTGCAATTTTAGCTAATGATAAAAAGACTGGCATAAGCATTATGAAAATGGACGCTGGTTTAGATACGGGAGATGTTTTTTTTACAACAGAATGTGTAATTAATGACAACGATACTGCGCAAACATTACGAGATAAATTAGCAATTTTAGGCGCTAAAACCATTATAGAAACGCTTAATAATATTGATATTTTGAAAATGAAGCCACAGACTGGTATAACAAGTTATGCGCATAAATTAAATAAAAATGAAGCTTGGATTAACTGGAATCATAATATGAAATATATACAAAGACAAATACGTGCTTTTAATCCATATCCTATTGCACAAACTCTTGCCAGCAGTGATAAATTTGATAAGAAAGTTTTAAGAATTTTATCGGCTGATATTGTCAACAATAATGGCGATAAAGGTGAAATCATAATCAATAAAAATAGTGTAGTAATTAATGGCGATAAAGACGCTTTATCGCTTAATGTTGTGCAGCTTGCAGGTAAAAAAGCAATTAAGATTAAAGATTTTAATAACGCTTATAAATTAAAAAGTGTATTTAATAAAAATTAACTTTAGGAATTATTTTAGCTTTTATAGGTTATTAAGTTTTTTCAGTAAAGATTAGTTTATTAATATGATCTTAGCTTATGATATATTAAAAATAGAATTTTTTAATTATATCAATGGCTCCCCGACCTGGGCTCGAACCAGGGACACAAGGATTAACAGTCCTTCGCTCTACCAACTGAGCTATCGGGGAACAAAGTCGCTAATTATAGTTAGTTTTTTGTTTTTAGTCAAATAACTTATATTATTGTAGGTAAATTTTATTAAACCATAATATTAATAACAAAGCAGTTATCATGCAAGGCGCAAAAGCAAAAACTTTAGCAGGATTTTTTACTTTAATTAGATAAAAAATAATACCAATTAATGACGATATTAGTAGTATTTTTGGTAATATTTGCCAACCAAACCAAGCACCAAATATACTAAATAAAGTAAAATCTCCATAACCTAAGCCATCTTTATTAGTAATTATTTTAAATAACCAGAATATAAGCCATAAACTAATATAAGCGACTATAGCACCAACTACAGCAGCATGTATATTGCCAAAATATAAATTATATAAAAGTCCTAACCAAATTATAGGTATAGTGATAATATTAGGCACTAAGAGATATTTATAATCCATCACAAATAATATTATTAGTGCATAATTAAGCATAAGAAAATATATCAGCTCTATATTAAAACCTATAATAAGATAAATAACAATAGTGCTAATACCGCTAATCAACTCTATTAAAAAGTATGTTATATCAATTTTTTGTTGGCAGTATTGACATCTATTATTACGCAAATAACTAAATATAGGAATAAGGTTAATATAGTTTATAGTTTTTTTACAGTTAGGACAAAAAGAGCGTGATGGTTGTATTAGATTGATATTATAATTTGCTAACATCTTTGGCACTCTGTAAATTATAGTTGTAAGAAAACTACCAATTATTACGCCAGTTATTAGTAGAATTATAATTATCATTTTTTATAAATTATAAATTATCAATAATTTTGTCACCAAATTTAGAACAAGAAAGAAGTGTTGCATTATCTAGCATCCTTGCTAGGTCATAAGTTACTGTTTTATTAATAATTGTTTTAGTTATAGCTTTAATAATTAAATCAGCAGCCTCATGCCATCCTAAATGATGTAACATCATTTCAGCTGATAAAATAATTGAGGCAGGATTAACTTTATTTTGTCCTGCATATTTTGGTGCCGTGCCGTGCGTGGCCTCAAAAACTGCAATATTATCAGATAAATTAGCTCCTGGCGCAATGCCAATACCGCCTACTTGAGCGGCTAAAGCATCGGAAATATAATCACCATTTAAATTCAGTGTTGCGATAACTGAGTATTCTTGAGGGCGTAATAAAATTTGTTGTAAAAAAGCATCTGCAATTACATCTTTTATAATAATTATACTGCCATTTTTTGGGTTAATAATTTGACACCAAGGACCACCATTAATCTGTGTAGCACCAAATTCTTCATAAGCAAGTTTATAACCCCAGTCTCTAAAACCACCTTCGGTAAACTTCATGATATTGCCTTTATGTACTAAAGTTACTGATGGTTTATTATTAATTATCGCATAATTTATTGCTTTACGCACTAGGCGCTTAGTGCCTTCAATTGATACTGGTTTAATGCCAATCCCAGAAGTATTTGGAAAACGAATTTTATCTACATTCATTTTATTTTGTAAAAAATCAATTATCTTTTTGACTTCAGGTGTACCAACTTCATATTCAATACCAGCATAAATATCTTCACTATTTTCACGAAAAACTATCATATCTATTTTTTCAGGTTCTTTTACTGGACTTGGAGTGCCAGTGAAATAACGTACTGGACGCAAACAAACATATAAATCTAATTTTTGACGAATAGCAACATTTAGTGAGCGCATACCACCACCAACTGGCGTAGTAAGAGGACCTTTAATAGCGACACTATATTCTTTAATTGCTGATATTGTTTCTGCTGGTAAGTAACTACCATATAATTTATTAGCTTTTTCTCCAGCAAATATTTCCATCCATTTAATGGACTTAGCATTATGATACGCTTTAGCAACAGCACTGTTAACTACATTAATCATTACAGGAGTTATATCAATTCCTATACCGTCACCTTCTATATAAGTAATAATTGGATTATTACCAACTTGAATTATATTGTTACTATAAGTTATTTTATCGCCCTTTATTAGCTTAATATTTTTATCATTCATAATAATTTATTTAGTTGTAGAATAAATATTTTAGCATTATCACCGTTACGATAATATTTTTTTCTTATAGTGGTTTGCTTAAAGCCAATTTTTTTATATAACGCTATAGCAGCGGTATTATTTTCTCTTACTTCTAAGAAAATATTTTTTTTAATATCCTTTAATTTAATTATAAGATTAGTAGCTATAGCTATTTTTCTGTATTTTTTATCAACAACTAAACGCATTATTTCAATAATATCAGTTATTTGATAAACAATAAAACCAATAATTTCTTGATTAATTACTGCTAAATTTATTAAATAATTTTTATTAAAATAATCAAGTTGCCAGTAATATTTATCATTATTTTTATCTAAACTATAAATTTTTTTAATATCACTATTTTTCGCTTTTTTTATAAGAAATATTTATAAGCTTCATTATTAGTCTCATTATAATAAACATAAGATATTTTATCTAATATTTTCTCTAAAGACAACGTATCATTTGTTTGAAAACCAACTAAAACTCTGCCGTAAGCAGAGCCATGATTACGATAGTGAAATAATGAAATATTATATTTACCACTAATTTTGGTTAAAAAATCTAATAATGCCCCTATTTTTTCTGGAAATTCAAACCTATATAATAATTCACCACCAGTATCGGCTCTGCCGCCAACCATATAACGAATATGAGTTTTAGCAATTGAATTATCACTTAAATCATAAGCAATAAAATGCTGTTGTAGTTTTATTAATAATTGTTTTTTATTTATAGGGCTACCAACTAAAGATATGCCTACAAAAACATAAGCGTTATCTTTAGCTGCAAAACGATAATTAAATTCTGTTATAGTGTAATTTTTAATATAATTACAAAAATTTAAAAAACTACCAGGTTTTTCGTTAATATTAACAGCAAAAATAACTTCATTTTGCTCGCCTAATTCTGCTCTTTCTGCTACGTAACGTAAGTTGTTAAAATTTATATTACCACCAGAAACAATGCTAATGATATTTTTTTTATTTATATTATGTTGTTGTATATATTTTTTAATACCAGCAATAGCTAATGCTCCAGATGGCTCTGTTATAGCTCGGCTATCATCATATATGTCTTTAATAGCAGCACAAATTTCATCGTTAGTAACTAAAACAGCATCGTCTATTAAATTTTTAGTAATAATAAATGGTAATTTACCAATTTGTTTGACAGCTACACCATCTGCAAACCTACCAACATCTTGTAGCACTATTCTTTTTTTTGTTTTTAATGTATTATGCATAGTTGGGGTATCTTCTGGCTCAACAGCAATAATTTTTATATTAGCATGGTAATGTTTTATATAACTACTGATACCACTAATAAGGCCACCACCCCCAACAGGAATAAATATATAATCAATATTTTCTAGTTGTTGCAATAATTCTTTAGCTATAGTTCCTTGACCAGCAATAACATCTAGATCATCATATGGATGAATAAATGCTAACTTATTTTTTTCAGCTAATTTTTTAGCAAAATTATAACAATCATCATATACATCGCCCTTAAGTATAACTTTTGCCCCTAAATTTTTTACAGCATCTATTTTTATTTGAGTAGTATTTATAGGCATAACTATAGTTGCTTGTATTGTTAATTTTTTGGCAGAAAAAGCTACTCCTTGTGCGTGGTTACCAGCAGAAGAGCTTATGACGCCTAATAATTTTTGTTCTTTTGTTAGATTTGCTATTTTTTGATAAGCACCACGTATTTTGAAAGAAAAAACATCGCTATTATCTTCACGTTTAAGATATATATTGTTTGCAAACTTAGTGCTTAATTTATTTGCTAACTCCAGTTTTGAAACTTTTACAACATCATAAACTTTAGAGTTATTTATTATTTTTATTATTTTATTTAACATTATTTATTTTTTTATTATATAACTCTTGTAAATAATCAATACATACAAAAGTATGTTTAGTTTTGTCGCCTGTAATTATATTAAAAGGTTTATTTGGTTCGCCTAAATTATTAAGCACTACTAAAGCACCAGAAAAATTTTGATTTTTAGTATAGCTATTAATGGTAATAACACTATAAATATTAGCATTATTTGCTGATTTAATGCCATTCTCACTATCTTCAAATGCAATTACTTCATTAGCATTTAATTGCATTTTATCTAAAGTATATTTATAAATATCACCAGATGGTTTTTTATTATTAACAATATCCCCTGCAGCTATTACTGAAAATTTATTTAAATATTTTTCACCAAGAGTATGTATGATTATTGCTTCTATATTCTCATATGTAGTAGTTGTAGCTATTGCAATTTTTAAATTAGCATTAATTGCTTCATCAAGTATTCTACTGATACCAGTGCGTAATTTTAGTTGGCCAGTCTGGATAATATTAATAAAATTATTGGTCTTTTTTTTATGTATTTTAGCTACAAATTCGTCTAAATTATCTACTTTAAAATTAGTTAAAATATTGATTAATATAATATTTAATTCTTTCCTTGCCACCAGTTATTTTAAGTAGACGTTTATATGTATTATTTGACCAATGCCAATCAAGGTTAAGAGTTTTAAAGGCCGTATTAAATGCGTAAAGATGCGCATCTCTTTCCGTATTAGCTAAAGTGCCATCAACATCAAAGATTAAAGCTTTTAACATAAGAAAATTACAAAAAAATTACAATTTTATCTCATATAGGTATAAAATTTCTCTTTTATTTTTTGAAATATGTTATGAAATCAAATTTGAATGATACAGAGGAGTATCAGGTTAAGGACGGTGAAAAGTTTATGAGTGCTGAGCAAGTTAAGTATTTTAAAAATAAACTTATTGCTTGGAAAAAACAGCTAATAGCTGATGCTAATGTTACTATAAATCATATAAAGAGTAATGATAATCATGTTGCAGATGCTAATGATCGTGCTACTTTAGAGGAAGAATTTACTTTAGAGTTAAAGGCGCGTGATAGAGAAAATAAATTAATTAGTAAAATTGATCAAGCATTGCACACTATTGAATTAGAGGAATATGGTTATTGCGCTACTTGTGGTGCTGAAATCGGTCTTTCTAGATTAGAGGCCAGACCAACAGCAGAGGAGTGTATTGATTGTAAAACTATTTCTGAACGTAAAGAATTATAATATATGCGAGAGATCCTTACTATTGATGGTGCAAGCGGCACAGGTAAAGGAACAGTTGCAAAAATTATAGCTAAACAAAAAAAGTGGAATTTACTTGACTCAGGCATTATTTATCGTGCTTTAGCATTTAAAGCACAGCAAAATAATGTTAATGACGAGGATAGTATAGTTCAATTAGCACTTAAGTTAGATTTAACATTCGGTAAATATATTTTGTTAGATAATATAAATATAGAAAAAATTTTACGTACAGAAGATATTGCTGCTTTTGCTTCTAAGTTGGCAGTATTTAGCAAAGTACGTAAGGCGTTATTGGAATTACAAAGAGGTTTTGCAGTAGGAAAAGGTTTAGTTGCAGATGGTAGAGATATGGGTACAGTAGTTTTCCCTCAAGCAAAATATAAAGTATTTTTAACGGCTAATACTAAGATTCGTGCACTTAGACGCGCCAAAGAGTTGCAACTTACAAATGAGTCTGGTAAAATTGATAAAATTTTGCAGAGCATGGATAAAAGGGATAAGAGGGATAAAACGCGTGGCATTAGCGCTCTTATACCAGCAAAAGATGCAGTTATAATTGATACTAGCGATAGTTCAGTTAAAGTTGTGGTGGATAAGATTAACGAACTTATCTTTAATTAATTACCCGGTATAAATAATCTTAATCGTTTTGATTAATTATAACGGTCAATATCAACAATAGATCATATGTCAGATTCGTTTCAAGAATTATTTGAGAGCAATATAGAGCAACAAGTTAAAATTAATTCCATTATTCCAGGAATAGTTATAAAAATTTATCGGGAAAAAATCGTATTAAATGTTGGACTAAAATCAGAGGGTTTTATTGATATCAGTCAATTTAAAAATAAAGATGGAGAAGTTAGTATTAAAGAGGGTGATGTTGTTGAGGTAGCACTTGAATCTATTGACGATGGATTAGGCAACACTATTGTCTCTTATACTAAAGCACAACATATTAAAATATGGCAGGAATTAAGTAATGCCATGGAGACAAAAAAAATAGTCAAAGGTATTGTTAATAGTAAAATAAAAGGCGGACTGGCGGTTGATATTGGTATTGTTAAAGCTTTTTTACCAGGTTCTTTAATAGATATTCATCCTATATCTGTAGATGATTTTGATTATTTAAATGGACAAGAAATTGAGGTTTTAGTTATTAAAATGGACGAGGTACGCAATAATGTTGTGATATCAAGGAAGGCAGTATTACAAGAGGTTAATGCGGTAGATAGAGAGGTATTAGTTGCAGGACTTAAAGAAGGACAAGAAATAGATGGTATTGTTAAGAATTTAGTTGATTATGGTGCATTTGTTGATTTAGGCGGAGTTGATGGTTTATTGCATATTAATGATATTTCATGGGATAGAGTTTATCACCCTTCAGAAAAATTAAAAATAGGTGATAGAATAAAAGCTAAAGTGCTTAGTTTTGATGTAGAAAGAATACGTGTATCTTTAGGCCTTAAACAATTAACAGCTAGCCCGTGGGATGGTATTACAGAAAAATTACCAGCAGGTAAAAAAGTACTAGGTACTGTTAGCAATATTACTGATTATGGTGCTTTTGTTAAAATTGGAGAAGGTATTGAAGGGTTAGTGCATACTAGTGAATTAGACTGGACAAATGCCAATGCTCGTGCTGCTAAACTTGTTAAATTAGGACAGGAGGTAGAGGTAGTTATTTTAGATATTAACGAAAGTTTGCATCGTGTTGCTCTTAGCATGAAACAAGCACAAAATAATCCATGGTCAGAATTTGATATGCAACACAAAAAAGGCGATAAGTTAACTGCTAATATTCGCTCTATCACTGATTTTGGTTTATTTGTAGGATTAACTGGCGGTATTGATGGTTTAGTATATTTAGCAGATATTTCTTGGGAAAAGCTTTCAAGCGATGAAATTACAAAGACATATAAAAAAGGTCAAGAAATAGAGGTGGTAGTGCTTAATATAGATGTAGAAAAAGAGCGAATATCGCTTGGAATTAAACAGCTTCAGCAAGACAATTTTAGTTTGTTTGTAGCTGAAAATAGTAAAAATAGTATTGTAGTTGGTAAAATAGTTGAGCTTGATGCTAAAGGAGCAGTGATTGAGTTGGCAGATGAAGTGAATGGTTATTTAAAAGTAAGTGAAATATCTGCTACTGAAAAAATAAATGATGCCACAACAAAATTAAATAAAGGCGATGAAATAGAAGCAATAATTGTTAAAATAGATAATAAAAATCGTAATATATTATTAAGCATTAAAGCTAAAGATATTGCTGTTGAAAGAAGAGAAATTGCGGATTATAATAAACAAGTAAGTAAGCCTACTGGTGCTACTATGGGTGATTTGTTTGAGGATGCACAAGGTTAATATGAATAAAAACCAACTAATTAAAGTAATTGCTAATGATTTTAACTTATCAATTCATGAGGTTAAAAATAACATTAACATTATCATAGATACCATAACTAATTCTATTAAATCAGGTGAAGGATGTGAAATTAGAGGATTTGGTTCTTTTAGCAGAAAGTATAAAAAATCTAGAGTTGGCATTAATCCTAAAACTAGAGAAAAAACTATAGTTGAAGAGAAATTTACATCATTTTTTAAAACTAGTAAAGAATTAAAAAAAATAGTAGATAATAAAAGATAATTACATTAAAATTTACACTTTGGGTCGTTAGCTCAGTTGGTAGAGCACCGCACTTTTAATGCGATGGTCGAGCGTTCGAATCGCTCACGACCCACCACTAATTAATAAAAAAAACTAAGGCTTTATAATAATATTAAACTATCTGCTAAAGGCTCTATAGAGATGACTATATTGTTTAATGTTATTTGTATATCAGTGCCGGCATTATCACCATTAGCATCTATATTTATTATAGTATTATTATTATTGTTGGTGATAGTTAGAAAATTATTTAAATCATCCGCATTAGCATAAGTTAATAAGTTAGATAAATCTAGGTTATCCATTAGTAGAGAAAATCCATAAATAATGTCATTGCCATCATTTATATTATTATATACTATAGTATCGCTACCATTGCCAGCGTATATATTATCATTTCCACCGCCACCGGTTATTATATTACTACCGTCATAAACATATATATTGTTATTAGCATTATTAGCAATAATTTGATTATCGCCATTATTACCATATATATTATTTACACTTGTTGTAATATGATTATCAGCATTAATCGTAAGCTCTGCATTATATTTAGTGATAAAATCACCATCTATAGTAATTTCTTTTATTTGTATATCATTAACTGCATAAAACCCTTTATTAAGTAAAAATCCATTCTCTGTTGAACTAAGACCTAAATTACGCATACCATTACTATCAGGAGCTATTTGCCAGTTATTACCGCCATCAATAGAGTATTCCCAATTGCTGCTATTAACTAAATTATCTATTTTAAATACAGGAACTGTAGTATTATTATCTATAAAAGAAAAACTCAAATCATTTTGTTTTTCGCTTATAATAATTTGAGTTACAGAACTATAATACTTAAAATCAGTAACATTATTATTAATATTAACTTTAATATTACTTATATCAGTAGTTTGAGTTATAGTAAAAAAAGTATTACCAGCGCCATTTTCCCAGTTAATACCAGCATTTGTACTCCATTGCCAATCAGTATCATTATTAATTCCTATTATATTTATAACTCCATTACTGGTCCTACCATCTTTAGCATTTATACCATTATCATCAGATAATATTAAGGCTGTTGTTACATTGATAGCACTAGAGTTTTTTTGGTAAACAGTATTAATATTGCAAGCATTGTCAATTTGTCTAACTTGAATTTGGTTTACAGCATAGTTACCAGCTTCTAAGGTAAAAAAATCACTACTATCTTGGGTTATTACTTGAGTCCAAGTAGCTCCACTATCAACTGAATATTCCCAAAATTCATCACTTAAGCCAGTAACTTCAACAATACCTTGTATTTCAGTATTTCTAGTATTGATAGAATAATTATCATTTGGGGCGCTAGTATCTAATATTGCAATACCATTTTCATTTAATAAATAATGTTTTTCAATATTATTTGTTCTACGAACAGCAATATCTTGCTTATTGTACTGTTGATCATTGTTTGCATCAGTTGGTAGTTTAAAATATTTGCCACCACCAGTATACCAATTATTGCCGTCATAGGTATATTCCCAGTTACCAATATTATTTATAGAAAAAATACCCACTCTATCAAACATAGTTATGCTATCAGTTGGATTTTGCCCACTATCCTTTTCTAATGATAAAAATATTCTATCATTTAAATATCCTTCGTAGTTATTATTATTGATATAGCTATCTAAAATATTAATATTATCATTAGCTGCATTAGTTTTTGCTGCTCCAATTGCCAATTGCTCTTTAGCGCTTTCTTTTAAACTTATCCCAGTTGTATCAATATTAATACCATTTTTTAAAATATTAATACTATCACTTACATCGCCAATCCCAGAAATTGCCGCTAAAGTTTTGCCATAATTAATAGAAGCCTCATTGGCATTTATTAAATCAGGATTAACTATAGTTTTTTTATTCATAGAGCTAACAAGAGGGGTTGGTATATTAGTAATAATATTATCAAGACCAAATGCTTGAGCAATGTTATTATTAGTTGCATCAACTTCACTAATACTAAGAGTTGTGTTTTGTGCTAATTTTCCTGAAACACTAATACCCATTAATTGTGCTGCTATGGTAGTAATGGGGGTAATAGTTATTTTAGTATTTTCACCTGTGGTATTAAAGACAGCAAATAACATAACATTTAAGTCAATTTCTTCACCTGTTTTTTCATCTACATAATCATCACTATCTATGTAGCCATTTTTAGCTGATTTATCAGTAACACTAACATAACCGGCGCCTTTATAAGTACCTAAATTAGCATTAAATTTATTATCTTTAAAAGCCCCATCACTGATGTAAGTGCCATCATTTTTATAAAATTTAACTACAAGACTATTTGTAGCTATAATTTCACCTAACACTATAATAGCAGAAATAGTATTAGCACTAAGTAGTGGGGCAGCAGCTGCTGCAGTAGCAGTACCAGCTGCAACACCAATACCAACACCAGTAGCAGCAACACCAGCAATACTTGAAGTAGAAAATCCCTCGCCATAATATACTTCAGTAAAGCTTTCAGCGAATAACGGTGATTTAGCAGTGCTAATTTTAGATAATGTTGCATCATCACCATTAAAAAATACAATTTCTGAACCATCTGCTAGTCCAATAAAATTACCTTCAGTAACATAATATATGTTATCTTGAGCTGGTAAAGATACAATGCATGATAAATCTGTAGTGCAGTTATTAAAATATTCATCAAAGATAATATTAGTGTTATTTTCTAGAGATATTTCTAAATTATTACCATTTTTACTAGCAATATAAGCTTTATTAGTATCTATAATATAATTATTGCCAAAATCAATGGTTATGTGTTTGTCAGTTTTTATTGTAGGCTGTACAATTTCATTAGTAAAATATTTACTAGCCTCTTGTGCTTTTTGCTGCAGAGCTCTTAGTTCTTTGGCTGTTTTTGTTGGCATTAAGATTATTTAATAAAAAATAAGCTTATATTATACGTAATAAATTGATATTTTTTTGTAGTTTTTTAATCAACTTATCAATACTTCCCAGAGTAGGTATTATTAATTTTGGTGTAATTTCTATAAGCGGTACTAATACAAAATCTCTATTTGCCATTTCAGGGTGAGGGACTATTAAGTTTTTATTTTTTATTATTTTATCACCAAAAAGCAATATATCTAAATCTATAGTTCTTGCCCCCCATTTTTTTAATTTTACTCTATGTTGTTGTTGTTCTATATCTTGGCAAATACTCAGCAAATCTAAAGCGTTAATACTACTTGTCTGAATCTTACATACAGCATTTAAATAATCTGGTTGTTTAGAGCTATCAAATGGTTTGGATTTATAAATACCTGATAAAGATATAATTTTAATATTTTTGTTATTACTTAGAGATAGTAATGCATTTTTTATTTGTTGTTCTGGTTTATTTAGATTAGAGCCAAGTCCTATATATGAAAACATATTTAATGAATTATCGTACCTACGCTTTCTTCTGTTAGTATTTTAGATAAATTATTAATATTATTACCATTTATAATATGTACCACGCATTTTGCTACTTTACTTGCTAATACTTTAGATAACATACCACCGGTGCCAACTCTAGAATCACTAATGCTACTAGCAAATGAAGTTAACCTAGTATCATTTTTCTTAATATTGCTAATAAGTTTTGCATTTTTATTTGTAACTGGATTATCATCAAATAAGCCATCTTTATCTGTAAGGATAATTAATTTATCTGCGGCAATAAGGTTGGCTACTAATGCTGATAAATTATCATTATCACCAAATTTTATTTCATCTGTAGCTATAGTATCATTTTCATTTATAATTGGTACTACAGACCAATTAAGTAAATTATTAATAGTAGAGTAAATATTATCATAATATTTTTTATTTATTAAATTATCGTTAGTTAATAATATTTGTGCGGCTTGAAGATTAAATATATTAAATTTTTGCTGGTAAATATGCATTAATTTCATTTGACCAATACTAGCAAGAGATTGTAGCTGATGAATATCTATTGGTTTATCAGTTATATTTAAAGATGACATGCCACTGGCTATAGCGCCGCTTGAAACTAGAATTATTTTAATATTATTATTATGAAAAATATTTATTTTTTCAGCTAAGCTTTGTATTAGCTGTAAGTTAATGTTGGTACCATTATTAGTAAGCAATGATGAACCTATTTTAATTACCCATATCTTATTCATATTTTGTTACTAATTCTGCTAATTTATAAATTAATTGTTGACAGCCATTACCATTTATAGCCGATATTAATAAAACTTCTTTATGTTTTATTTTGCTAATAAAATCAGTTATAAGATCATCTGTTGTTAATAAATCAATTTTATTTATAACTACAATCCTTGGTTTATTGAATAATTTTTTGTCGTACATTGCTAATTCTTTTTCTATGATTTTATAATTATCAATAGCATTACTATCATCTATAGGTTTAATATCAACTATATGTAGTAAAATTTTAGTCCTATTTAAATGTTTTAAAAACTCAAAACCAAGCCCACTGCCCTTGCTAGCACCCATTACTAGACCAGGGATATCAGCTATAGTAAAGCTTTTATCATCGGTATTTATTACGCCAAGCGAGGGAATTAGCGTAGTAAATGGGTAGTCTGCTACTTTTGCTTTACTGTTAGATATTTGTCTAATTAAGCTAGATTTACCTGCATTTGGCATACCTAACAAACCTATGTCGGCCATAATATTTAGTTCTAACAATAGCTCTCTCTTTTCACCTTTACTGCCTTTGGTTATTTGTCTTGGAGCACGATTTATACTTGATTTAAACCTAGCATTGCCTATGCCATGAAATCCACCTTTAGCTACTAATATTTTTTCACCATTTTTTGTAATTTCTCCTATAATTTCTTCAGTTGTATTGTCTATAATAGTAGTGCCAAGTGGTATATTTATTAATAAATCATCGCTTGATTTGCCCCTACAATTAGCGCTACTACCAGCCATACCATTTTTAGCAGTAAAAAATTTATGAAACCTAAATTCGCTTAAAGTATTTATATTATTAGCGCCGATTAGATATACATTGCCACCATCTCCACCGTCTCCACCATCAGGACCACCAAATGGAATAAATTTTTCTCTTCTAAAGCTAAGAAAACCATTGCCACCATCACCAGCTTTAATAGTAATTGCAGCGTTATCTACAAATTTCATTTATTTTAAGTAATTAAAGGATTAAAATTAAGTTTTATATTATACCTTTTAGGCGTTATTTATACTTTTATTTATTATTTATTACTACCTATAATTATTATTAGAACTTTAGTTAAAAGTAGTGCAAGTTTAAGTCAAAAGATTGTTTTTAAACAAAGAAAAAATATAGCTAAAACAATTCATGTGCATTGTGTATCAGTTGGAGAATTTAGGGCTGCTATACCTTTGATTGATAAACTAATTATAAATTATACTGATTATAAAATAGTTATTAGCACAACAACAACAACAGGTGCTGATGCTTGCATTAGCCATTATAAAAATAATGAGGTTATTTTTCATTATTTTCCTTTTGATGTTCCTTTTATAATTCATAGATTTTTACGAGCATTTAATCCGAAAATTAGTATAATTTTAGAAACAGAAATATGGCCAAATTGGGCTAAAATTTGTTATCAGAAAAATATTAAATTATTACTAGTAAATGCAAGATTATCAGAAAAATCTTTTAAAAAATATAAAAAATTTGCTATTTTTAGTAAAAAAACTTTAGCTTATTTTGACTTAATAGCTACACAAGATGAATATTCTTACCAGCGGTTTTTAGCACTTGGTGCCATAAAAGTTAAATTAGTTGGTAATATAAAATTTGATATTAATATAAAGATAAATAAAATAAATTTAAATAATCTGAAAAATATAATAGCACAAAGAGAGATAATTATTTTTGCTAGTACACATAATAATGAAGAGCAGATAATCATAAATGCTTATAAAAAATATAATATTAAGCAACTACTAGTAATAGTACCAAGACACCCACAACGGTTTGCTATTGTTGAGAATTTGTTACAACAAAATAATATAAATTATATTAAAAGAAGTGATAATAAAAAATGTAACCAGCAGACAACAGTGTTATTAATTGATAGTATGGGAGAGTTGTTAGAGCTTTATCATTTAACTAATATTGCTTTTATTGGTGGTAGTTTAGTGCCTGTTGGTGGGCATAATATGTTAGAAGCTATAGCTTGCAATGCTATGGTAATTTTTGGTAAAAATATGTTTAATTTTGCTGATATTAGTAGTAAGTTATTAATTAATAATGCTGCTATACAAGTAAATGATGCGGATGATTTGTTTATTAAAATAATACTACTAATAAATAATAAAAATACACGGCAGTATTACCAAAATAATGCGGCTAATTTTTTAATTAAAAATACTGGAGCTACTAATAAATTAATGAATATTATTACTAAATTTTAATTTTTTTTACGTAAATAATAATCAATCAGAGGTGCTGCCATATTGGCTAGCAATATAGCAAAAGCCACACCGTCTGGATAGTTACCTTTTATTCTAATAACTATAATTAAAAAACCAATTATTACGCCATATAATATTCTGCCTTTGATATTTGCTGGAGCGCTAACTGGATCTGTAGCAATAAAAAATACACATAACATAGTAGCACCACTAAATAAATGTAATGTTATAGCTTGGTAGGAGTCAAGCATAAATACTGATATTATAATTGCGATAAGCACTGATAACGAAATATGCCAAGACGCTATAGTTTGTTTTATAATTGCTGAGTAAATTAATAAATATAACCCGCCTATTAAATAAGCTAGATTAATTATGGTACTCGCATCAATTTTACTATTAAATGCTAAATTATGTTTAGTGGCATCTAATATTGTAGCTCCTGTTAACCCATCTATATTATTAAATATAATATCAAAAGAATGATAAAAATCAATAAATATATTATAATTTTGCCAACTTATCATTTCTATTGGATACGATATAAGTAAAAAAATATAACCAACCATAGCTGGGTTAAAAATATTGTTACCAAGTCCACCAAATAAATGTTTGGCAAATATTATAGCAACCATCACACCAGTTACTATAATCCACCAAGGTGCTATTGTAGGAATGCTAATTGCCAGTAAAATAGCTGTTAATACAGCAGAATAATCATTAATATGATTTCTAATATTTTTATGACGAATTTTTAAGATAATAACTTCAGTTGTAATTGCTGTTAATATTGCTAAAGATATTTGGATAATAATGCTAAATCCATAAATATAAAATAATACAAGCACAGCTGGTATTAGTGCATAAATAACTTGACGCATTATCTGAGGTGTATTGAGTTTAACTACCATTTTTTTTTGCTTATTTGTTTAATAATTTTTGCTCTTTTTTCTGCCATCATTTTATCTCTTTCATTTTTATTACGTTGTAAACGATACTCTCTAAATTCAAATCTTTGCTTAGATAGCTCGGATTTTTTTTTGGCTAATAAATTATTTTTATATTTTGCCTTAGCAAAAGAAAAATAATCTACTAATTTAATATTACTACCGCATACAATCTCACATAAACGACATTCAATACAATTAAGAAGCTTGTAGTTTATTGTTTGCTCTATATTATCAGACTTTATTAACCAATAGAGCTGTTGTGGCATGAGTGATGCTGGACATACATGCATACATTCCCCGCAACGTATACATTCCCTAATTATTTTTTGCACTTGTTTATTATTATTAAATATAGCATTAGTAGTTTTAAGAACAGGATAATTTGTATGTTTTAAATCTATCCCCATCATTGGGCCGTTTAGTCTAATATTGTAGCTTGCATGATAACTTATTAACTCTGGTAATAAGGTTCCTATAGCTACTTTAATATTTTTTGCTTTTTCATTATCACCTGTTATAGTAATAATACGATTAATCAGTGGTATGCCGTCAATTATATAATCATAAATAGCTTTAACAGTTGCTACATTTTGACATAATATACCTATTTCTGTAGCAAAGCTATTGGCAGATATATCTATATTCAATAAAGTTTTTATTAGAACTTTTTCAGCACCAGACGCATAAAAAGTTTTAATTTTTGTTAATTTTATTTTATTATTATTATTAAGCATAATTAATGAATTAAAAGCTTCTTCCTTATCATCTTCAATAGCTATAATTGCTTTATTAGCGCCTGTTATATGTAGTAATATTTCAATTCCTTGTAGAATTTCTCGTGGGTATTCTTGCATGAGCGCATTATCACATTGGACTGATGGTTCGCATTCTGCCCCATTTATAATTATTGTATGACATTTTTTTAATTTTTTTAATTTAATATTAGTTGGAAAACCAGCTCCGCCTAAACCAACAATACCAGAGTTATTAATTTGCTTTAATAATGCAGCTGCAGGTAACTCTCTAAAGTTATAACATTTTTTAAGTGATGTCCAATTATTTTTATTATCATTTTCAATAACAATACATTTTGTTTGTAAAGTAGATATATGCGGTATATTATTATCTTTAATGGCAATAACTGTGCCAGAAATAGGACTATGTATGCAACTATCACCCGTTGCAATTGTTTGTGCTATTTTAACTGTATCACCTACTTTAACAATTTCATTAGCCCCAAATAAAGGCAATATTGATACTTTTGGCGATAAAAACTCTTTTATTTGCCAATCAATTATTGGATATTTATCTTTAAGTTTTATGCGTTTCATTTAATTTTGGGATATAGTTATTTATTGTTTCTTTTATTGGTACCATAGCAATACAATCAACAGGGCATACTGGTATACATAACTCGCATCCAGTGCATTCTTCCTCTATTACTGTAGTCATTACTTTTGATGCTCCAGCTATAGCATCAACTGGGCAAGCTTTAATACACAGTGTGCATCCAATACACTCATTCTCGTCAATAATAGCTATTGTACCTATACCTGCTATAGTATTTTCTGCATCTATAATCATAGTATCAATGGCTAATAAATCAGCTAAGGCATCTACTCCTTCTTGTCCACCTGGTGGGCACAGATTAATTGCTGCTTCCCCTTCAGCTATAGCTTTAGCATATGGCTTACAACCTGGATAATTACACTGACCGCACTGCGTTTGCGGTAATATATTATTTATTTTATCAACTAAAGGATTGCCAACAACATTAAATTTTTTTTTCGCAATAGCTAAAACAATCCCTATGATAAAAGAAAATAAGAAAAATAGAAAAATAACCATTAAACAATACCAGCAAAGCCCATAAATGCCATTGACATTATGCCTGCGCTAATTAAAGTAATTGGCGCTCCTTGAAATATTTTTGGAATATCGCTACCTGCTAATCTCTCGCGTATAAGAGCAAATAATACTAATACCAAGGAGAATCCAACTGAAGCACTAAAACCATATACAATTGATGACATTAATGTGTGGTTATCTCTAGCATTTAATAATGCTACCCCTAACACGGCACAATTAGTAGTTATAAGCGGTAAAAATATACCAAGTGAATTATGCAATAAAGGACTTGTTTTATTAACAAACATCTCAGTAAAGCCAACTACAGCAGCTATTACTACAATAAAGGTTATAGTTTGCATGTATTCTATATGTAGTGGTATTAAGAAATAATGACTAATAATATAACTAAAAAAACTAGCAAGAGTAAGAACAAATGTTGTAGCCAAACCCATTCCAATAGCGGTTTCTACTTTTTTACTTACACCCATAAAAGGGCAAAGACCTAAAAACTGCACTAAAACAAAATTATTGATAAAGATTGTACTAATTATTATGACAGCATATTCATTCATTTTTATTCGCTATTTATACAGTATGATAAAATGTAAATTTTATCTATTTTTATTGATGATAGGCACAAAATTTAAGCAAAATACTATTGCAATTGTATATGATTTTGACGGTACTTTATCTCCCCAGCCAATGCAAGAATATACTATACTACCACTTATTAATGAAGATCCTGATAATTTTTGGCAAGAGTGTACTAGTGTGGCTAAAAAACAAAAAGCAGATGATATGCTTACATATATGCGTTTACTAATTGCAAAAGCTAATGATAAAAAAATTCCTTTTAACAAGACAAAACTTAAAGATTTAGCTAAAAAAATTGAATATTTTGAAGGTGTAGAAGATAGCTGGTTTGATAGGATAAATACATACATTAAGAAAAAAAGCAATAACCAAGTAACCATAGAACATTACATAATATCTTCTGGGCTTAAAGATATTTTAAACGGTATTATTATTAAAAAATATTTTAAAAAGATTTTTGCTTGTGAATATTATTTTGATCATTATGGTGCAGCTAAATTCCCTACAGTAGTTATTAATGATACAGTTAAAACTCAATACTTATTTAGAATTAATAAAGGAATTTTAGACATCAATCAAACAATTAATACTTATACGCCAAATAAGGATAGAGCAATTCCATTTACAAATATGATTTACATAGGAGATGGTCTTACAGATGTGCCGTGCATGACTGTTATTAAAAAAGAAGGTGGCTATGCTATGGCTGTTCATCAAGAAAAAAAAGAGGCAATAAAAATATGTAAAGATTTAATGCAAGCAAATAGAATAGATTATTATGCTAAAGCTGATTATACTCAAAATAAAGAATTAGAAAAAAAAGTTTTATTACTAATAGATGTTATTATTGCCAATATTGCAGTTAATAAAGAAAAATTTAATTTAATAACAACTAAAAAATAAGTTTAAAATTATTTATATCTTTTTCTAATAATTTGTAGTTGTGCTACCGATTCTGCTAACATAGCATTGGCCAGCGCTAAATCTTTATCCTCTGAAACATTTTCCATTAATTCTTCTGCTTTTTGTTTAGCTTCTAAAGCTTTTTCTTCATCAAGATCTTTAGCCCTTACAGCAGTATCTGAAAATATAGTTATCATTTTTGGTTGTACTTCAATAATACCACCAGCCACATAAATAGAATGTTCACCATCTTTAGTATTAATACGTATTTCGCCTGGTTTTAACACGCTAATTAATGCCATATGGCCTGGGAAAATACCTAATTCACCATTTATCCCAGGAGCAAATACACTTAAAGCTTCGCTATTATATAAATCTTTTTCTGCGCTTACAACATCTACTCGCATAATACTCCTTAAGAATTAGTTTTAGATGCTTTTTCTTTTACTTCATCTAAAGACCCTGTCATGTAAAAAGCATTTTCACCAATATTATCCATTTCTCCGTCTAATATGGCTTTAAATCCAGCTAAAGTATCTTTTAGTGACACATATTTACCCGGGCTACCAGTAAATACCTCGGCAACAAAAAATGGTTGCGATAAAAAGCGTTGGATTTTTCTGGCACGCGACACACTAAGTTTATCTTCCTCACTTAATTCATCCATACCAAGTATTGCAATAATATCTTTTAATTCTTTATAACGTTGCAATACACTTTGTACTCCTCTTGCTATATCATAATGCTCTTGACCAATAATAAGTGGATCTAATTGACGAGAAGTAGAATCAAGAGGATCAATAGCAGGATAAATACCAAGTTCTGCTATATTACGAGAAAGCACAACTGTAGCATCTAAATGAGAAAATGTAGTAGCAGGAGATGGATCAGTTAAGTCATCTGCTGGAACATATACTGCTTGAATTGAAGTAATTGAGCCTGTTTTTGTTGAGGTGATTCGTTCTTGTAAGGCACCCATTTCTGATGCTAAAGTTGGTTGATAACCAACAGCAGAAGGCATACGACCAAGCAATGCTGATACTTCAGTGCCAGCTAATGTATAGCGATAAATATTATCAATAAATAATAAAACATCTCTGCCTTCATCGCGGAAAGCTTCAGCCATAGTAAGTCCAGTTAAAGCAACACGCAGTCTATTTCCAGGTGGCTCATTCATTTGACCATATACTAAGGATACTTTATCAAGTACATTTGATTCTTTCATTTCATAATAAAAATCATTACCTTCACGAGTTCTTTCTCCAACACCAGCAAACACGGAATATCCGCTATGTTCAATAGCAATATTACGAATTAGTTCCATCATATTAACAGTTTTACCAACACCAGCACCACCAAATAAACCTACTTTACCGCCTTTAGCAAATGGACAGATTAAATCTATTACTTTAATCCCAGTTTCTAATACTTCTGAGGCTGGAGATAATTCTTCATAAGCAGGTGCTTTACGGTGAATTGGTAATCGTGTATCTTCACCAATTTCACCAGCATTATCAATAGGATTACCTAATACATCCATAATTCTACCAAGAGTTTTAGTGCCAACAGGGACACTAATTGGTCTTTTAGTATTACTTACCTCTAAACCTCTTTTAAGTCCATCAGAGCTACCCATAGCAATAGTACGCACAGTATTATCTCCTAATTGTTGTTGCACTTCTAATGTTAAATTAGTGGCTTTTACTATAAGCGCGTCATAGATTTTTGGTACAGTGTTTGCTGAAAATTCAACATCAATAACTGCTCCGATGATTTGTGTAATTTTACCTGTAGTCATATTTTTTCCTTTTTCCATAATTAAACAGCGGCAGCACCACTTACAATTTCAGATATTTCTTGAGTAATTGCTGCCTGTCTTGCTTTGTTATAAATCAGCGCTAATTCATCAACCATATCACTAGCATTATCACTAGCGCTTTTCATTGCTATCATTCTAGCTGACTGTTCACAAGCAATATTTTCTATTAGAGCTTGATAAATTGTTGATTCAATATAATGATGTAATAATACATCTAATACTTGCTCTGCATTTGGTTCGTATATATAATCCCAATGATGACTGGCATCTTTATTTTCTACCTTTGTTACTGGTAGAATTTGTTTAAAAATAGGTTGTTGTGTCATAGCGCCAACAAAATAATTATAAGCTAGTGATATTTTATTAATTTCTTTCTTTTCAAATTTATCAAGCATTATTTTAACGCTACCTATAATATCATTATAATGCGGTGTATCGCCTAAATCTATTACACTAGCAACTATTTTAATACCAGAATTTTTAAAAAAATTAGCTGCTTTTTTTCCTATTGTACAAATCTCAACATTTATACCTTGTTGTTTTAATTTTATAAAATCTTTTAGCAATTTTCTAAATAAGTTATTATTCAGACCACCACATAGACCTTTATCGCTAGATATTATTATAACACCTACTGTATTATTATTAGAGCTATTACCATATATATATGGGTGTTTAAATTCAGAATGTGCATTAGTTAAATTACTAATAACATGAAATATTTTTTTTGAATAAGGACGAGAATCCTCCATCCTATTTTGTGCTTTTTTCATCTTACTTGCTGCCACCATTTCCATTGCAGAAGTAATTTTTTGTGTATTTTTTATACTAGCAATTTGTGTTCTTATTTCTTTACCTGACGCCATAATCTATATTATTTTAATAAGTATAATTAGCCTTAAAATCTTTAATAGCATTATTTAATTCAGCAATAATTTCATCATTATAATTACCTTTGTTACCTATTTTTTCCATTAAAGATTGTTGGTTGTCATTCATGTATTTAACTAAAGCATTTTCAAAATTAACTATTTTTTCTACCTCAACATCATCTAAATAACCATTGTTTACTGCAAATAGTGAAGTAGCCATAGCAGCAGTTGAAAGCGGTGCATATTGAGCTTGTTTCATTAGCTCTACCACTCTTTTACCACGATCAAGTCTGGCTTTGGTATCAGAATCTAAATCAGATGAAAATTGCGCAAAAGCTGCAAGTTCTCGATACTGTGCTAAGTCAAGACGAATGCCACCACCTAATTTTTTAATAGCTTTAGTTTGTGCTGCTCCTCCTACTCTTGATACTGAAAGACCAGCATTAATAGCAGGACGAATACCAGCATTAAATAAATCTGTTTCTAAAAAAATTTGTCCATCAGTTATAGAAATTACATTAGTTGGGACAAATGCAGATACGTCACCAGCCTGTGTTTCAATGATTGGTAGTGCTGTAAGGGAGCCAGTTCGCCCTTTAACCTTACCATTAGTTATTTTTTCTACATATTCAGTATTTACTCTTGAAGCTCTTTCTAATAAACGAGAGTGTAAATAAAATACATCTCCAGGGTAAGCTTCACGACCTGGCGGGCGTTTTAAAAGTAGCGATACTTCACGATAAGCCCATGCTTGTTTAGTTAAATCATCATAAACTATAAGAGCATCTTCACCGCGATCACGAAAATACTCACCCATAGCACAACCGGCATAAGGAGCTATGTACTGTAATGCTGCAGAATCAGAGGCGTTAGCAGCTACTATTATAGTATGTGCTAAAGCACCATGTTCTTCTAATTTGCGTACTATAGCAGCAACAGATGAAGCCTTTTGTCCTATAGCCACATAAATACACTTAACACCAGTATTTTTTTGGTTGATAATAGCATCTATTGCTACGGCAGTTTTGCCAGTTTGTCTATCACCTATTATAAGTTCTCTTTGACCGCGACCAATTGGCACCATTGCATCAATAGCTTTAATACCGGTTTGTATTGGTTCGTCGACTGATTTACGATCAATTACTCCTGGGGCAATCACCTCTAAAGGACGATAGTTTTTAACGTTTAATTTATCTTTACCTTCTAAATCTTCTCCAAGCGGACTTAAAACCCTACCTAATAACTCTTCGCCAACAGGTATTTCAACTAAACGAGAAGTGCATTTAACGGTATCACCTTCTGATATATGTTTATAATCGCCTAAAATTACAGCACCTACAGAATCTTGCTCTAAATTTAGTGCCATACCAAATGTATTGTTACTAAATTCTAACATTTCACCAAATTGAACATCACTCAAACCATGAATTCTTACAATACCATCACTTACACTTATAACCTTTCCTTCTGTTTTTTCCATTTCAGAAAAATCAAAACCTTCAATTTGTTTTTGAATTAAATCACTAATTTCAGCAGCATTTAATTGCATAATATCCTCTTTTTAATTAATTAATAAACACGCATTTAAAGTATTTATGCGTGCATTTATTGATAAATCAACCACTTTATCGCCATTTTTAATCACCACACCACCAATTAATGTTTTATTTACAATTAAATTTAAATTAATTTTTTTATTAAATTTTTTCTCTAAAACATCAATTATTACATCTTGTTCATTTTTATTTAATTCATAAGCACTTATAACATCAATTTTTTTTGTAACATTAGCATAATAGCTGCTAAATTCTTGCAAAATATAACTGCTAAGAGTTAATTTAGAATTTTCAATTAATAAAATTATTAGATTATTTTCCTCTGCAGTTAGCTCTTTTTTTATAATTGATGTTAATATTTTTTTTACTAATAAAATTTTATCGGCAGTAGTTTTAGTTGGGGAATTAACAAAAGATATTATCTTGTCATTATTAGTTACGGTAACTAATGTTTCTAAAAATACTAGCCAAGTAGCACAATTATTGTTTTTATTAGCAATTCTCCCTAATGCTTTAGCGTAAGGTTTAGCAACTGTCATTAAATCCATAATTTCTTATAGTGATATTGATAATTTATTTAACATATCTTTATGTGAATTATAATCAACTTCTTTAGTTAAAACCTTATTCACTCCTTGCATTACCAGCTGTGATAATTTTTCCTTAAGTTCATTAGCTACATGAGATTTTTCTTTTTCAATGTCAATACTTGCTTTATTTTTTATTTTATCAGCTTCTGTAGTCGCAATACTTTTAGCACCTTCAATTGTTTTAGTTGCTTGTTTATTAGCATTAGTAATTATTTCAGCAGCTTGTTTTTTAGCTTCATTGATTAATTCTTGTACTTTTTCTTCTGCTTCTTTTTTATCAGCAAATCCTCTTTCTGCAGCCAGCAAACCATTTTCAATGCGTTTTTTACGCTCATTCATACTAGCTATAATAGGAGGCCAAATAAATTTCATGCAAAACCAAACAAAAATAATAAAAACTATTGTTTGTCCTATTAGCGTTAAGTTTATATTCATTGTTAATTAGTCCCTAAGTTTATTTGTTATACAACTGCAAATAAAATATACATTGAAATACCAACTGCAATCATAGGCACTGCATCTACAAGACCCATTACAATAAACATTTGCGTTCTAAGCATTGGTATTAATTCTGGCTGACGAGCAGCACCTTCTAAAAATTTAGAACCTAAGATGCCAATACCAATAGCTGCTCCTAATGCTCCAAGCCCCATTAATACTGCTCCTGCTAAATATAACATTGATGTTGCGTCACTCATAGATTTACTCCTATTAAAAAAAATTAAAAAAAATTAATGCCCAGTGTCATGAGCCATATCCATATATACTATTACTAATGTCATAAAAATAAAAGCTTGTAATAATACAATCAGAATATGAAAAATTGCCCACCCTAATTGCAATATACCACCAAAAGCCGCTAAGGTGATACCTGCATTAAACATAAGCGCAATTAATATAAAAATCATTTCGCCAGCATACATATTGCCAAATAAACGCAAGGAATGTGAAACTGGTTTAGCGATAAGACTTACAATCTCTAAGAAAAAATTAGCAGGGATTAATAAAACCTTAATAAATATATTTTTTGATTCAAACGGATGTAGAGTTAATTCAGCTACAAATCCACCTAAGCCTTTGATTTTTATACTATAAAATAGCATTAAGAAGAACACACCAAGAGAAAGGGCAAAAGTAGTATTTGGATCTGTAGTTGGAACTATTTTAAGATAATGTATTCCTAATAATGAAGCAATTGATGGCAACCAATCAACAGGCACCAAATCCATTGTATTCATAAGTATTATCCATATAAATGTTGTTAATGCTAGTGGTGCCACTATAGGATTATTATCTTTAAAAGATCCTCTGATATTTTCATCAATAAAATCAATAATACTTTCTACAAAGTTTTGTAAGCCACCTGGAGTGCCTGTAGTCATTTTACGACTAACACTATAAAATAATAGTAAAAATACTGCCCCCAAAACAACAGAAAAAAATATGGTGTCAACATGTATTGCCCAAAACCCCATGGATTTAGCTTCTACTATATTATGAGCAAGCCCCCACTCACCATTTTCTAATTTACCGTAGGTTAAATTCTGTAAATGATGTTTTATATAAGAACTTGTTGTTATTTTATTCGCCATATTTATCTAATTTTATCTAATAAAAAACCAATTTGACCAGCTACCAAGCCTATAATAATTTCTAAAGCCAATAAATTGATTTTAAAACCAATTAATACTAATAATGCTACTACTATTATTCTTATTACTACACTACCAACCATAAAAAAAACTATAGTATTAATATTTTTTGTAATAATGTTTTTTTGCATTGTTATTAGGTAATAATTTGCAATACTTATAAAACCACCGTATATTACACTAACACCATTTAATAATTTATAATCAATAAGATAAGATATGCTACTTGCTATAATTATAAAAAATATTTGCAAAACATTTAATTTACAAAATCCGCTTATTATACCATATAAAATATTTTATTAACAAGCAATAAAATGTTTACGGTAATGTTTTAGTTCTGCTATTGAATCGTAAATATCATCTAAAGCCAAGTGGGATGATTTTTTAGTTATTTTTTTCTCTACCATGGGTTTCCAGCGTTTTGCTAACTCTTTTAAAGTTGATACATCAATATGACGATAATGAAAAAATTTCTCTAATTTAGGCATATAAGATGCTAAAAATCTACGATCTTGACAAATACTATTACCGCACATAGGCGATGCTCCTTTTTTTACCCATTGTTGCAGAAAATCAATTGTTTTATTTTCTGCAATTTCTAATGATATTTCACTACTTTTAACTCGTTGAACCAGACCAGATAAGTTATGTTGTTTGGTATTCCAAGCATCCATATTATCTAATATAGCATCTTGTTGTTTAATAGCAAATACCGGACCAACAGCTAATACATTTAATTGAGCATCTGTTATTATTGTAGCTATTTCTATAATAGTATCTGTAGTAGGTGATAAACCAGTCATTTCTAAGTCTATCCAAATTAAATTATTCTTTTTATCCATAGTTATTTTTGTTAGTGTTATAATTATCTTAAAATATTTTAAAGGGTAAGACTTATGAAATTATTTGTTATTATAATCACTATTTTAGTGAATATTGCCTTTAGTGCTGAAAGAGGTGATTTTTTTGGTGCAAAAAATGTAGAACAAATGCCACACTGGTTTAAAAAAAGTTTTTTAGAGTTAAATGATGATTTAATAGAAGCACAAAATAGTGGTAAATATATCATTTTATACTTTCATCAGCAAGGCTGCCCTTATTGTGAAAAACTTATTAATGATAATTTTAAAAATAAACAATTAGTCGAGGAAATTCGCCGTGATTTTGAGGTTATAGAGATAAATATGTGGGGTGATAAAGAGATAGTTGATTTTAACAATAAAGAATTTAGCGAAAAAGATTATGCTAGTTTTCTACGCGTACAATTTACTCCAACACTATTTTTTCTTGATAATAAAGGAAAAACTATCTTAAGACTTGACGGTTATCAGTCTATAATAAAAATGCATAAAATTATTGATTTTATTGTTAGTAATTCTTATTTAAGCACTTCATTTGCAAAGTTTATCGCTAATTATAAGAGTGGTAAAAATCAGCCATTAACTCCTTTAAACTATGAAGAATTTTTTGCCGATAAACCCTATAATTTAATAAGAAATACTAAATATTTTGCTGATAGATATTTAGCAGTATTTTTTGAAAAGAGCAATTGTAATACTTGTGATAGAATGCATAAAAATATTAAAAAAAGTAAAAAAATAATTAATATGTTCAAACAAATGGAGGTAGTGCAATTAAATATTGGTATAGATGAAAAAATAATTACACCAGATGGAATTCGTACTACCAGTTCGCAGTGGTATGAAAAATTAAAATTAACTTATAAGCCAGCGATTGTATTTTTTACCAAAGATGGTAAAGAAATTATTAGGAAAGATGCCTTTTTTAGGCAGTTTCACTTTGAATCTATTATTGACTATGTATTAACTGATAGTTATAAAAACCAACCAAATTTTCAACGATATATAGAGCATAAAGCAGATAAAATTCGCGCTAAAGGCGTAAATGTGGATATCTGGGGTGGAGGCGAGTTTTAATTATATTTATTATATTGATTAGTTAATTCTTGGTACAATTGACTCGCACTTATATGCGGTTTTTTTTGCACGATATTAAACGCGACTACATTATCTTCTACCTTGCCCCATACTTTTTTATACTTACCACTTTTATAACCATTATCTTGACGAAATTTATTTAATTGATTTTTAACAATATAACCTGCATATAAATCAGCAGTATCCATGGATAGATTATTTAAACAAATAAAAAATACATCAATAATATCTTTAATACTACTAGCAGAGCTACTTAAATTAATAATTTTTTCTAAATTTTGAATTATTGTAGTAGTACTTAATGGTAATTTATTGGTGTTTTCATATTTTTCGGCGTATTGCTGTTGATTATTTATAATAGCTTGACTCATAATAAAATGCCATATATCAATTATCTCTACTTTAGCATTATTAATATCATTAGCGCTATTTATATCTTTCCAATGTTTCCAGTTAAATGAATCTATTGCTTCAGATGCTTCCATATAAATACATCTATACCAAGATATATTACGATTTTCTTTAGTTTTACCGGTAATCCATATATTACCATTAGTATTATCATTTAATATTTGTTGCAAATTAAACATATTATTTATTAATGACATATTATTTTTTTTATAAAAAAACTTGAATTTTACCAATTTAACCATAGTTAATTAGTTATTATTTTTTAACTAACACGGATGAACTTATTATGAGCAAAAAAAATTATAAATTTAAAACTGAAATTACCCAACTACTAGACTTAATGGTACATTCTTTGTATTCTAATTCTGAAATATTTTTGCGCGAGTTAATTTCAAATTCAGCTGATGCTATAGATAAGCTTAAATTTAGCGCTCTTAAGGACGATAAACTTATAGAAGGAAAAGAACAATTAAAAATATATATTGATTTTGATAAAAATAAAAAAACTGTTACTATTACAGATGATGGTATTGGTATGACAGCAGATGAAGTAAGGGAAAATATAGGTATTATTGCTAATTCAGGCACTAAAAAATTCTTACAAGTTATGAAGGATAAAGATGCTAAAAATAATAATCTTATTGGGCAATTTGGAGTTGGTTTTTACTCTAGTTTTATTGTAGCAAAAAAAGTAGAGTTGTTTACTAGAAAAGCAGGTGATAATAAGAAAAATGGCAGTAAGTGGGTATCAGCCGGTAAAGGAGATTATTCTTTAGAAAATATTGTATTAGAAGATTTTGGTACTAAAGTGGTGTTGCATTTAAGAGACGAGCATGTAAGTTTTGCTGATAATTATACGCTACGTAGTATTATTACTAAATATTCTGATCATATAACAGTACCAATTGAGATGTTAAAAGTTAATACTGATGATAAAGACGATAAGGAAATAGAGCATGAGGTTGTAAACAAAGCTAATGCTTTTTGGACTAAGGATAAAACAAAGATTAAACCAGCAGAATATAATGAGTTTTACAAATCGCTTAGTTATGATTTTGAGGATCCGTTAGCAGTTATACATAATAAAGTTGAGGGTAAGTTAGAATATACATCGCTATTATACATCCCAAGTAAAGCGCCTTTTGATATGTATGAACCAAAAAGAAAAAATGGCATTAAATTGTATGCTAAGAGAATTTTTATTACAGAAGATAATGAAAAATTAATGCCACTTTATTTACGTTTTATCAAAGGTGTTATTGATACAGCTGATTTACCATTAAATGTATCGCGTGAAATCTTACAAAGTAATAAGGTAGTTGATACTATTAAAAAAGCAAGTGTTAGTAGAATTTTAAAAGAATTAGATAAAATTAGTAAAAACAAACCTGAAAAGTATGCTAAATTCTGGCAAGAATTTGGTGCTGTTATGAAAGAAGGTATTGTTGAAGATTTTGCTAATAAAGATAAAATTGCTAATTTATTACGCTTTACTACTACTAAATCTGAAGAAAATTTACAAGAAACTTCTTTGATAGATTACATAAGTAGAATGCAAAAAGAGCAGAAAGATATCTATTATATAACAGCAGATAGTTATGAGGCGGCTAAGGATTCGCCTCATTTAGAAATTTTTAAGCAAAAAAATATTGAAGTATTATTACTTACAGACAGAGTAGATGAATGGTTGGTTAGTAATTTTACTGAGTTTGAGGGTAAAAAATTACGCTCAATTGCCAAAGGAGAACTGTCAGATTTAGAATCAAAAGATGAAAAGATCAAACATGATAAATTGTTAAAAGATTATGACGAGGTCGTTAAAAAAGCTAAAGAAGTATTAGCTGATAAAGTAAAAGATGTACGTATTTCATCTCGTTTGAGTGATTCTGCTTCTTGTTTGATTGCTGATGAAAGTGATATGGGTGGTAATATGCAGCGAATATTAAAATCTTTAGGGCAAAGTGCACCCGAGGTTAAACCTATTTTAGAATTAAATCCTCAGCATGTTTTAGTTAAAAAATTAAAAAACAAAACTGATAAGGATTTATTAAATATTTTATTTGATCAAGCAGTGTTAAGCGAAGGTGGCAAAATAAAGGAACCAGCAAAATTTGTTAAAATGATGAATAAATTAATAGTTGTATAATAAAGCGTAGTAGCATTTACTTTTTAGCGTAAAATTATTCGTTCGTATATTTGGTCGCAAAATATACATTTTTTTTATTATTTGGAGAGAATTATGAGCATAGTATTAAATGCTAAAGTAAGAAATGATAAAGGTAAGGGTGCGAGCCGCCGCCTACGTCATAATAAACAAATTCCAGCAATTGTATATGGTGGTACTAAGCATCCGCCTATAGCTATTGTTGTTGATTTATTTACCATAACTAATATGTTAGAAGATGATACAATTTATACTTCTATATTAGATTTAGTTATAGAAGGTAAAAAAGAAAATGTAATTATTAAAGATTTACAACAACATCCATATAAAAATATAGTAACTCATATTGATTTTCAGCGTATTGATGCTAAGGCTGCAATTACTACTAAGATTCCAGTAAATATTACTGGTGGAGACGATAATACAGACGTACGTCTTGGTGCAGTAATTAATCAATTTATTACTACTATAGAAGTAGTTTGTTTACCAAAAAATTTACCACATAGTGTAGATATTGATGTTGCTAAATTAAAACTTGGTGAACATTTAAGCTTGACTGATATAATTATGCCAAAAGGAGTAGAGATAGTTGCACTTAATCATGATGATATAGAGGCTTATAATCAAACAGTTGTAGCTATAAACGCTGCTAGAAAAATGGCTGATATAGATGAAGATGATGAAACTACAGATAAAGATGCAGATGAAGATGTAACTGAGGAAGATAAAGAAGAAAAGTAATTATATATAGCATATAATGGCAATAAAATTGATAGTTGGTCTTGGTAATCCAGGAGAAAAATATCGTTTCAATCGTCATAATAGTGGTTTTGTGGTAATCGATGCTATAGCAAATAATTATAATGCTCATTTTTTATACCAAGCAAAATTTTTTGCTGATATTGCTAAAATCAATATTAATACTAATCAATTAATTTTATTAAAACCACAGACATACATGAATAATTCAGCTAAGTCTGTTAGTAGCATAGTAAATTTTTTTAGTATTAATCCTGAGCAAATTTTAGTAGTACATGATGATTTAGATTTAGAATTTAGTGATATAAGAATTAAAATAGCTGGTGGGCATGGCGGACATAATGGTTTAAGAGATATTATTAGTCATATAGGTAATAATTTTTATCGCTTAAGGATGGGTATTGGCAGGCCTGTTAATCATACTAATGTTAGTAATTTTGTGTTATCAGATTTTACTAAGAATGAAAAAAAAATTATTGATAGTAATATATTATTAGCGTTAACAGCAATACCAGGTATTATCAATGGAGATATTACTATTGCAATGCAAAAATTACAGGAAGGTTTAAATGGGATTTAAATGTGGTATAGTTGGCATGCCAAATGTTGGTAAATCAACTCTTTTTAATGCGCTAACTAAAGTTAGTATTGAAATAGCAAATTATCCATTTTGTACTATAGAGCCTAATATTGGTATAGTATATGTTAACGATAATCGTTTGAATAGTTTAGCAAAAATTGTACAACCACAAAAAGTTTTGCCTACTACAATGGAATTTGTAGATATAGCTGGTTTGGTAAAAGGAGCATCACAAGGAGATGGACTGGGCAATCAGTTTTTAGCAAATATTAAAACAACAGAGGCTATTATACATGTAGTACGTTGTTTTGATAATGAAGATATTATACATGTAAATGGCAAGGTTTCACCAATTGATGATATTGAAATAATTAATACTGAGTTAATGTTAGCGGATTTAAGCACTGTTAACAATATATATTATAAGGCAATAAAAAGCACTAAATCTGGGCAAAAAGATGATTTATTGTTAAAGCAATTATTAGAAAAAATTATTAAATCATTAGAAGATGGTGTAGCTGTGCGTTTTTTAAAGATTAGTGATAAAGAAAATAAGTTGTTAAAAACAATGCAATTATTAACTGCTAAGCCAGTATTATATGTAGCTAATGTAGATGATAATAATTTTGAAGATAATGTGTATCTTCAGCAAGTTATTACTTATGCTAAAGAAGAAAGTACTAAGGTTGTAGCTATCTGTGCTGATATTGAGGCAGAAATCAGCGCTCTTGATAATAAAGATCAAAAAGAATTTTTAGCTGAAATTGGACAAAATAAATCAGGACTTGATAGAATAATTGAAGCTGGATACAAGTTACTAGGTCTGCAAACTTATTTTACTGCAGGAGTAAAAGAAGTGCGTGCTTGGACTATTAAAAAAGGTGATAACGCTCCTAAGGCTGCAAGTAAAATTCATGGGGATTTTGAGCGTGGTTTTATTCGAGCAGAGGTGATATCTTATGACGATTTTATTAAATATAACGGCGAGAAAGGCGCTAAAGAATCAGGTAAAATTAGAGTAGAAGGTAAAGATTACATAGTTAAGGACGGAGACATAATTCATTTTTTATTTAATGTATGAAACAAACTAAATTACTTATTATTTTAGATGGTTGGGGCTATAGTAAACAAATTGAGCATAATGCTATTGCACTAGCAAATACTCCTACTTGGGGTAAACTATTGGTTAAATTCTCACATACACTTATTAATACGTCAGGTACTCATGTTGGCTTGCTTGGCAATCAAATGGGTAATTCCGAGGTTGGGCATTTAAATATAGGCTCCGGTAGAGTTGTTAGTCAAGAACTATCGCGTATTCATAAAGCAATTGACAACGGTGAGTTTTTTCATAATATTGTACTGAAAAACCAATTTAAATATGCTGCAGTTAATAATAAAGCAGTACATATTATAGGCCTTATATCAGATGGCGGTGTGCATTCACATTTAGATCATATTAAGGCTATGTTAAAAATGGCACAACAAAATAAATGTAGTAATGTCTACTTACATTTATTTACTGATGGTAGAGATTGTCCTCCTAAAAGCGCAATAAAATATATTAATATAATTGAAGCTGAAATAGATAAATTAAAAATAGGTAGAATTGCTACTATTATTGGCAGGTATTATGCTATGGACAGAGATAATCGCTGGGATAGAACTCGTTTAGCTTTTGAGCTTATTATGGGCAGTAATGCAAAGTTTACGGCAAATAGTGCAAATGAAGCTATAGAGTCTGCTTATAGTAGAGGGGAAAGCGATGAATTTATTAATAGTACAGTTATTAAAGATAAGATAGTAATTAATAAAAATGATGTTATTATTTGTATTAATTATCGCGCAGATAGAGTTAGACAAATAACTCAGGCTTTTATTGATAATGATTTTAATGGTTTTTCACGTGGAGTATTTGCTGGAGTACAGTACTGCTGTCTAACAGAATATAAAAAAACTTTTAATGTACCAACTGCTTTCCCTAGTATGAAGCTAAATAATGTTTTAGGCAAATATTTATCAAATTTAGGTAAATTACAACTTAGGATAGCAGAAACAGAAAAATATGCACATGTTACATTTTTTTTAAATGGTGGTGTTGAAGAGCCTTTTATTGGTGAAGATAGAATTATAATACCATCACCAAATGTTGCTACGTACGATTTACAACCAGAAATGAGCGCTTACAAATTAACAGACGAATTAATAATAGCATTAAAGAGTAATAAGTATGATTTAATAATATGTAACTATGCTAATACAGACATGGTTGGTCATAGTGGTAAACTGGCACCAGCTATTCAAGCAGTTGAGACAATCGATAATTGTTTATCAAAATTATACAAAGTAATTGACAATAATAATTATGAAGCAATTATTACTGCTGATCATGGTAATGTAGAAAAAATGTTTGATGTTGTAACTAATACAGCCCATACAGCCCATACATCTAATCCTGTGCCTCTGCTGCTTATTAGTAAGACAAATAAATTATCTGCAAAAATTGGTGCATTATCTGATATTGCCCCTACAATTTTACAAATGATGGAGCTTGATAAGCCGATAGAAATGAGTGGTAAGAGTTTATTATTATGAGTATGAGTTTTGATAAAGCTTTAATTAATAAAAATGCTGCTATTTTTTTGTTATTACTTGCTATTATTTATTTAGCTTATGTTTTAGCAGATCTTATTTGGTTTGTTAATATTGACAATAGACACACTGTACAAACATCTAAAATAATATCAGACAACAAACAATATCAATATATACCAACTGATATTTTTGGCGATATTAATAAGAAAAATACTAAAAAAGTAAATTATAAAAATATTAAAACCACAAAACTTAATTTATTATTAATTGGCATTGTTAAAAATTTATATAATTCCTATGCAATTATAAAACATAATAACGGCAAAAGTATAGTATTGAAAATAGGTGATAAAATAGGTAATACTAAATTAATAGAAATTAATAATAATTTTGTGATATTTAGTCGCAATGGCAACAAAGAAAAATTAGCAATTGATTTTAAATATAAAAATTTTAATCATAAAACTACAAAAATTATAACTAAACAATTAGATTATAACCAAAAAAATATATTAAAAACATATCTAAAAGCAGCACAAACTAACCCAGCTAAATTATTAGCTATAATAAAATTAGAGCCTAATTTTATTAATGGCAAACTACATGGTTTTATTGTATACCCATCTATAGAAAAAAGATTATTTAAGAAAATTGGTTTTTTATCTGGAGATATTATTTTAAATATCAATAATATTGAGTTAAATGATATTAAAAAATCATTTAAAATTGGTAAAGAATTAGCGAGTAGTAATATTTTTAATATAACTATTAAGAGAAATAATACTACTCAATATATTAACATAGACTTAAATTAAAATGATTAAAATTATATCAATATTCTTGCTATTATTTAGTATAAGTGCTAAAGCACTTATACTAAATTTAAAAAATGTTGAAATTAAAACTTTAATCAATACTATTTCAATGGCAACTGGTAAAAATTTTGTTATTGACCCTAGAGTAAAAGGCAGAGTCAATGTAATTAGCAATAGAGATATTGATAATAATCAGTTGTATCAAGTGTTTTTAGCTGTATTAAGAACACATGGTTTTATTGTAATAAAAGGTGATAATATTAATCGTATCTTGCCTAAAAACCTTACTAAAAGCGAGTCTGCTATTATCAGTGGCGATGATACTATTGTTACTATAGTTATTAAGTTAGAAAATATAACTGCACTTAAATTAGTGCCACTTATAAGACCTTTAATGTCACAATACGGACTATTGTCTGTTTATACACCTAATAATAGTATTATTGCCGTAGATAATGGTAGTAATATTTCTAGACTAAAAACTATAATAACTAAATTAGATAAGCCAGTAACAGATGATTTTGAGTTTATTAAAGTTTACCATGCAGATGCAACACAATTACTTAACATTCTTAAATCAATTTTTAAAAAAGTAGATAACGCTCCTAATATAAATTTAGATAAATATAACAATCAACTAATAATAAGTGGCACAGAGTCAAGTAGATTAAAAATTAGATTATTAGTTAACGAATTAGATAAAAAAAATAAACAAAATAGCAATACTTCTGTAGTTTATCTTAAATATAGTAATGCTAAAAAAATTCTACCTATTTTACAAAATATTATTAAAAGCAATAGTAATCAAAAAAACAATAAATCAAGTATTCAAGCAGATCCTGATACTAATAGCATAATTATTACTGGCGACAATATTATTAAAAATATTGTTAAAGATATTATAGTTAAGCTAGATATAAGGAGAGCACAAGTACTTATAGAGGCAATTATAGTAGAGATAAGTTTATCATCTATTAAAGAACTTGGTATGCAGTGGATATTAAGTAGTAAAAACGGCATAGGTTTTGTTAATTTTAATAATATAATTTCATCTTTAGTGGCTAATGCAACAAATGTTAGTGTTCCAGGTGGTGCTAATTTTGTAGCTGGAAAATTTGATAAAAATACTAAAGAGGGTTTTGGTTTATTAATTAGTGCATTAAATGGCACAGGTAATGCTAATATTTTATCCACTCCATCTATTGTTACTCTGGATAATGAAGAAGCAGAAATTGTAGTAGGGCAGGAAGTACCATTTATAACTAATAGTCAATTAAAAAACAGTTCTAATAATCCTTTTCAAAATTATGAAAGAAAAAATGTTGGGTTAACACTTAAAGTAAAGCCACAAATAAATAGTGGCGATTCTATTAGATTAGATATTTCTCAAGAAATATCTAGCATCTTACCATCATCTAAAGCCTCTGATTTAATTACATCAAAAAGAAGTCTTAAGACCTCAGTAATGGTTGAGGATAAAAAATTATTAATATTAGGTGGTTTGATAGATGAAGTTACTCGTACAAATAAAGATAAAATTCCGTTCCTTGGCGATATACCTATTTTAGGTGCTTTATTTTCTTATAATACAGAAAGTAAAGATAAGCGTAATTTAATGATTTTTATTCGGCCAACAATTTTAAAGAATCAAATGCTAACTGATAGTATTAGCATGGAGAAGTATAACTTTATTAAGGCACAAAAAATAATAAGTGCAATAGAAAATATTGATAACACTAGTGCCGTGCAACAGAAAATAGCTAAAAAATCAATTAGCGAGAATGTAATAAAAGAGACAGTAGAAGAAACTAAACAATATATAGAAAGTATATATGAAGAAGACGAATAAAATAGCAAATGATCCAATTCTGCCGTTTGTCTTTGCTAAAGAAAATAATATATTACTAATAAATAATATATTAGAATATGTTTCTTTACCTAATATTAGTATTTTGAGTGAAATACATCGCAAGTATAATAATTTGGTATTTAAACAAACATCTGAGGCTGAATTAATAAAAAAGATACAAAAGTTTTATGAAAATTCATCAATTAATAATTTAGATAATTATGATAATTATGACGAACTTACAGAGATTGCTGAAGATATTAATAAACCAGTAGAATTATTAGATGATGATGATGATGCCCCAATTATTCGTTTATTAAATGCTATTTTTGCTGAAGCAATTTTAAAAGAAGCATCTGATATTCATATTGAAATTTATGAAAATAAAATGCGTGTTAGACTGCGTATCAATGGTTCTCTTATTACTATTTTAGAGCCAAATCAAAAAGTCGCACCGCTTATAGTTTCAAGAGTTAAGGTTATGGCAAAGCTTGATATTGCAGAAAAACGCCTACCACAAGATGGTAGAATTGCTATAACGTTAGGTACTAGAGCAGTAGATATGCGTATTTCTACTATTCCAGCAGCAGCAGGCGAAAAGGTTGTATTGCGCTTATTAGATAAGCAAGTTGGTAGACTGCAATTACAACAACTAGGAATGAATGACGATTGTTATAATAAAATGGTTACTTTGCTTAATAAACCACATGGTATTATTTTAGTAACAGGACCAACAGGCTCGGGTAAAACTACTACATTATATGCTGCTCTTAGTATATTAAATGATAGTGAAAGAAATATTATGACAGTAGAAGATCCTATAGAGTACCATATATATGGCATTAATCAAACACAAATAAATGCTAAAATTAACATGACTTTTGCTAAGGGTTTACGAGCTATTTTACGCCAAGACCCAGATATTATTATGGTAGGTGAAATTCGTGACAGTGAAACAGCACAGATTGCTATTCAAGCTAGCTTAACTGGGCATTTAGTATTTTCAACATTACATACAAATAGCGCTATAGGAGCTATTACTAGGTTAAAAGATATGGGTGTAGAATCATTTTTATTATCATCTAGTATTAATGCAGTATTAGCTCAAAGATTACTTAGAAGATTATGCGATGACTGTAAAATAAGTAGCACTACAGATGCATCACAAATGTTAAGACTTGCTATTAAAGTAAAAAGTGTAATTTATAAAGCATGTGGCTGTAAAAAATGTAATTATAGTGGTTATAGTGGTAGAATTGGTTTATATGAATTAGTAGTATTAGATGATAATGCTAGAGAAATTATTCATAATTCTGCTAATGAAAATGATATAACAAACTATTTTACCGATAAATATATTTCTTTAAGGCAACAAGCTAAAGAATTAGTTTTAAGCGGGAAAACTAGCTTAGACGAGGCAATAAGGCTGGTGCTTAATCAATGATTTTTAATTATAAAGTTATTACCAAGGAAAATAAACATATAAATGGCAGTATTAATGCTGATAGCTTGAAAGAGGCTAATAGATCTTTGCGTAATAAAAACTATATTATTATAGATATAAAAAGCACTAAATTAAAAGCTAATTTTAATAAAAAATTATTTAACACTAAGTTAAACATTAAAGATGTGATAATATTTTCTAGACAGCTGTCTTCTCTTATTGCAGCAGCTATTCCTATTGATGAAGCTTTGCAAACTATAATGCAAGATAACAGCAATAAAGCGCTCAATAAAATAGTTGTTGATGTACATAGTAGTATTTTAACTGGCAATAGTCTTTATCAGGCATTAAAGGCAACTAATGCTTTTGATAATTATTTTATTGCCAGTATTAAATCTGGGGAAAAAGGCGCACAATTAGCGATGGTATTAGAGCAATTATCAGTTGAGGCAGAAAAACAATATAAATTTAAAAAAAAAATCAGCTCAGCACTTGTTTACCCAGTAACAGTAAGTATTGTTGCCTTTAGCGTTATTATTAGTTTATTTGTTTTTGTAGTACCACAAATAACTAGTGTTTTTATTAATAATAATCAAGCATTGCCACCTATTACTATTAAAGTAATGGCAATTAGCGAGTATGTTAGTACTAATATAGTATTTATTGTAATTAGTTTTATTGTTGCTTTAATTATTATTAAATTATTATTTTCTTATGAAAAAATAAAATACATGTGGCATAAAATTTTGGCTAAAGTACCAGTTATTGGTAATTTAATAATAACCGCTAATGCTACTCGTTTTGCTAGAGCTCTTGCTATTTTGCATAGTAGCGGTATACCAATGGTTGAGGCTTTAAAATATGCGCTGGAAGTAATAAAATTTCTACCTATGAAACAAGCAATTACTATTAGTATTGATAAAGTATCGGCTGGCAGTAGTATTTATTTAGCACTTAAACAACAAAATGCCTTGCCAGCTATTATGCTTTATATGATAGCTAGTGGCGAAAAATCTTCTAATTTATTTAATATGTTAGTAAAAGCAGCAGATAATGGTGAGTACGATCTTGATAATACAGTGCAAAAGATTATTAGTATTTTTGAGCCAGCAATGATACTATTTATGGGTATTATAGTATTACTTATAGTGGTTGCAGTATTATTGCCTATTTTTGAGATGAATAATGCTATTTTATAGTTTACTATTTTATTTAATGCTCAAGCTAATGCAGTAGTCTTTATTATCTATTATGATAAAATTATATAATTTTTAGAGGAAAATGAAATGAAATTAATCAGTGCGATACTTAGGCCATATATTTTAGACGATATGAGAGAAGCATTGGGGAGTATAGGTGTATCTGGTATGACTGTAACTGAGGTTAAAGGGTTTGGTAGGCAAAAAGGACATACAGAGCTGTATCGTGGTAGTGAATATCAAATTGACTTTCTACCTAAGATTAAATTAGAAATTGCTATTAAAAATGATAAAGTAGATGAAGTTGTAGCAATTATAAAAAATACTGCTAATACAGGTAAAGTAGGCGATGGTAAAATTTTTATTACTAATTTAAATAGTGTTATTCGCATCAGAACTGGTGAGGAAAATCATGACGCTCTTTAGGTTCTTAGTTTTTTTATTATGCAGCAATATGGTAGTTGCTGCTGAGCTAAATTTAGCCAATACATCATGGATACTTACTTCAAGTACTTTAGTTTTATTTATGACAGTACCAGGTTTAGCGTTATTTTACGGTGGTTTAGTACGTAGTAAAAATGTATTGTCTATTTTAATGCAATGTTTCGCTATTACAGCTCTTTCTTCAATTTTATGGTTTTTAGCTGCTTATAGTTTAGCTTTTTCTGGCGATGGTGCTTTTATTGGTAATTTAGATAAATTCATGTTTTCCGGTATGTTTAAGGGTAGCCTTAAGGGCGATTTACCAGAAAGTGCTTTTGCTTTTTTTCAAATGACATTTGCTATTATAACACCAGCTCTGATTATTGGTGGTTATGCAGAACGCATAAAATTTAGTGCAGTATTGCTATTTAGTGGTATATGGTTATTTATGGTTTATACGCCAATTACTCACTGGGTATGGGGTGGTGGTTGGCTACAGCAAATAGGATTGCTTGATTTTGCAGGTGGCACTGTCGTGCATATAAGTGCAGGAGTTGGTGCGTTAGTAAGCGCTATTGTTATAGGCAATAGAAGTGGTTTTTTAAAAAAAGCCATGCCACCGCATAATATGACTATGACTATGACAGGGGCAGCAATGTTATGGGTTGGTTGGTTTGGCTTTAATGGAGGGTCAGCTTTGGCTGCTAATGGTGATGCTGCTATGGCGATTTTAGTTACTCATATTAGTGCTATTAGCGCCGCTTTTACCTGGATGATATATGAGTGGCTTAAATTTGGTAAGCCAACTGCACTTGGCATGGCTACAGGTTTAGTTGCAGGGCTTGGGACTATTACTCCAGCCTCTGGCTTTGTAGGCCCAGCTGGTGCTTTTGTTATTGGCATTATTGCTGGAATTATTTGTTTTAATGCTGTTTTTTTATTAAAACAAAAATTAAAAATAGATGATTCTTTAGATGTATTTCCAGTGCATGGTGTTGGTGGTATTATTGGTACTTTATTAGTAGCTATTTTTGCTTCTAATAATTTAGGGATATTTAGCGGACAAGGCATGAGTAATACTATAATCACCCAATTATATATACAAGCAATTGGCGTGCTTGCTACTTTTATTTATAGCGCTATACTTAGTTATATTATCTTAATTACCATTGATAAAGTAATTGGTTTAAGAGTAAATAAAGAACAAGAACAACAAGGCTTAGATATAACAGCGCATGAAGAGGTAGGTTATGATATTTAACATAAAAGGGGCAATGGTTGCTATTGTAACTCCAATGACAACAGATGGTAATATTGATTTTGCTGCACTTAAAAAATTAGTTAATATACATATTAAGGCTAATACAGCCGCTATAGTGGCAACTGGTACTACAGGTGAATCAGCTACTTTAACTAATGATGAACATTTAATGGTTATTGAAAAAATTATAGAATTTGCCGCAGGCAAAATTATTGTAATTGCTGGTACTGGTGCAAATTCTACTACTGAAGCTATATATTTAACTGCCGCAGCTAAAAAACTTGGGGCAGACGCTGTTTTATTAGTTACTCCATATTATAACAAACCAACCCAACATGGCTTATATTTGCATTATAAAGAGATTGCAAATACTGTTGATATTCCGCAAATTTTATATAATGTTCCTGGTAGAACAGCTGTTAATATGAGCGTTGATACGGTTATTAAGCTTGCTAAGATTGATAATATAGTTGGAATTAAAGATGCAACTGGTGATTTAACTGTTGCTCAAGAATTAATTAGTAAATGTGATAATGATTTTTTATTGTATAGTGGTGATGATATTACAGCAGTTGATTTTATTTTAATAGGCGGTGATGGTGGTATTTCTGTTACTAGCAATATTTGTCCTAATGAAATCTCTATTATGTATAATTTAGCTCTACAACGCCAAGAGGAAAAAGCTAGGGTTATTGATAATAACTTAGCTGAGTTACATAAAAATTTATTTATAGAATCAAACCCAATACCAGTTAAATGGGTTTTATATAAAATGGGGTTGTGCAATTTAGGTATTCGCTTACCACTTACAGTTTTAAGTGATAATGCACAAAAAATATTAACATCAACACTTAAAAAAATAAAAATTATCAATGATTAAATTTAACCTTATACTATTATCATTATTATTTGTTGCTTGTAGCAACAACATAAACAATAAAAATACTAATTTAGACAACATTAACCTTAGTTACCATAATGATAAAAATGTTAATTCTTTAATTGTACCACCTGATCTTACTAAACCTAATAATAAAGGTGCGTTAATTTTAGATAAATATACTGATAGAGCTGGTAATACTATTAATCTTAGTAATAAAAAAGTTGCTGTTAACAGTATTGTTACCAAAACTATTATTATTGATGTTAAAAAAGCAGGCGAGGATAGATATTTAATTGTAAATAAAGATATTAATAGTTTATGGAATTTAGTTATAAATTTTTTAACAGAAAATAATTTTAAGTTGGAGCAAGCAGATATAAAAGCGGGGGTGTTGGTTACTAATTATTTAGAAAACAAGGTTAAGGTTCCTAAACAAAGCCTAGGTTTTATGCGTTCGTTATTTACTAGATATTTAAGAGCTAATTATTCATTACCAACTATAGATAGATATAGCGTACGTTTTGAGAAATTAGCTGCTAATAAAACAGCTATATATTTAATTCTTAGCTCGATGGCAGAAGTAATAACTAATAAAGGCGGGGATGATGAAAATACTATATGGCAACATATAACAAAAGATAAAAATATTGAAATAGCTATGCTTTATAAACTTATGCTATATTTAGGAGATACTAAAAATAACGCTGCACAAAAATTATTAAACAATAAAAATTTAATAAAAACTACTAACAATAAAATAGTTAAAAATATTACTAAACAAAATGTTAATAAATCTACCAATAAGATAATTAAAAATATACCTCTTAAACGCAATATTAAAAAAGCTAGTGTTAAATTATTTACGCCTATAGCTAATTATGCTAAATTAATATTTTCATTAAATAGCAAAAAAACATTTAACTTAATAGATAAGGCATTAGATAGGCTTGATATTTATGTAGATAAAGATATTGCTAATAGTAGTTTTTATTTAGTGACAGAAGCAGAAGATGGTTTATTTACTAAAATTAATACACATAAATTTAAAATAAAAGTTAAACAATTAAAGTCCAATACAACAGCAGTAAATTTTATAAATTTATCTGCCTTAGATAAAACAGTCGTTATTAGTTTAAGCCAACAATTATTCACAGATATTAAAGATTTAGTTAATAAATTATAATGCTTGATGGTGAGATAGTTAAAATTATCAATAAAAAAATTTTATTAAAAGATTTAAGCGATGCTAAATTATTAGAATTCTGCATTATTGCTAATGATAAATATCGTAGTGGTAAGCCTATTATTGGTGACAACGACTATGATTTTATTTTTTTAGCAGAACTTAAAAAAAGAAATATAATTCATCCTTTTTTAACTAATGTTGAAGATGAGAAAGAACGTTTTGGTAATAAGTTATTATTACCAAAACCAATGTTATCAACCGATAAAGCCTATACTTTTGCCAATATAGAAAAATGGTTATTACGTATTAATAAAGCAGCAGATACGTTAGGTATTAATACTGGTCTTATAACTATAAAAGCTACGCCAAAATTAGATGGTTTTGCAGCTTTTGATGATGGTAATATTTTATACACCAGAGGTAATGGTACTAAAGGTAGTGATATTAGTAGGGTATTTAAACGTGGATTAAGTATTTTTGCTGGTAATAAACGTGGACTTGGTGCTGGAGAAATAGTTGTTAAAAAATCATATTTTAATAAATATTTAGCCAGTCATTTTGATTCACCGCGTAATTTTATTGCTAGTATTATTAAAGAAAAAGAATTAAATGCTACAATTAAACAAGTAATAACAGCTAAAGCTGCTGTTTTTGTACCTTTTAAAGTTTTACCTCAACAACAAATAACCAGTATAGATTTAGTTAAAAATTTTAATAGTATTGTTACCCAGATGTTAAGTGTTGTTGATTTTGATGTAGACGGAGTAATTTTTGAAGCAATAAATAATAAAATTAAAGATTATATGGGCTCTACTCGTAAGTTTCATCGCTGGCAAATAGCATTTAAAGAAAATAAAGAAAAAGCACAGGTTAAGGTAATAGATATTATCCCGCAAGTAGGCAGAACTGGTGTTATTACTCCAGTAGTGAAAATTCAGCCAACATTTATTAGTGGTGCTACTATTAGTAGTATTAGTTACCATAACTATAAAATGCTCGTTACCAGTAAATTAGGCATAGGTTCTACAGTAGAGCTTATTCGCAGTGGTTTAGTTATTCCAAAAATTAATGCAGTATTAAGCACTGTAGAGCAAATAGTTGTGCCAGAAAAATGCCCCAGTTGCGATAATTATTTATCATGGGAGAGTGATTTTTTAGTATGTAGAGCTAATAATTGTCAGGCACAAATTAGTGCAAAATTGGTTTATTTTTTTACTACTCTTGATAATAATAATGGTTTTGGCCCTGCTACTATGAATAAATTATATGATAATGGTATTAGAGAAATAACACAAATTTATAATTTAACAATAAATGATTTTATTGTTATGGGTTTTGGCACTAAAACTAGTGTTAATTTATTTAATGAGTTAAATAAATCTATGGCGACTATGATTGAAGACTGGCGATTTTTAGCAGCTTTTGGTATAGAAAGACTTGGTTTTGGCAATAGTGAGATACTGCTGAAGTCTTATAAAATAACAGACATATTTAATTTAACAGTTAAACAAATAGCAGCCATCGATGGTTTTGGCGATTTAGGCGCTAATATAATTGTAGCTGGTTTGCAAAATATTAAAACACAATGGGATAAACTTTATCATAAATTTAATTTAGAATTTATTAATAATAACAGCCAAAATAATTATTTTTCTAATAAAAAAATAGTATTTAGTGGTATTATGCAAAAAAGTAGAAATATTATACATAAAGAGGCAAAAAATTTTGGCATCATAATACAAAAATCTTTAAGTGCAAAAACTGATTTTTTAGTAATAGGCGATAAACCAGGACAAGAAAAATTATTAAGGGCTAAAAAACTTAATATAAACATTCTTAATGAGCAAGAATATTACCAGCAAACACATAGATCTTAGTTGATAATTTTTTAAATTTAAATTAACTTATAACAATATAAAATCAGTTTCTATAATATTATAATTATTACTTAAAATAATATTAATTATATTAGCATTATCACCAGTACCATCTATATCAATACTAACAGTTCTATTTATATTATCTGTAGTTATATTAATAAAATCATTAAATATACTAGAATTAGTATAACCATCTAATAGTACTGAAATATCAATTTTATCGTCTACAGAAAAATCAGTAATAGTATCAGTACCAGTATTTTTATATAAAAAATAAAAGATATCAGCGCCAGCATTACCTGTTAGTATATCATTATCTCTACCACCATAAATATTATCAGCAGCATTGCTACCAGTAATTACATCATCACCTCCCAAGCCATGAATAGTTTGTGTAGTTATTTTTATGCTTTTATCTATAATATTAATAGTATTATCTCCTACATGAAAAAAATCATCATTAGTTTTTAAATTACCCCCAATGTTCCAACCATAGTTATCTATTAAATAATTTGCAGCAGTAGCATTAGAATATATTCTACTTGTTGCACCTAAATTAACATTATTTTGTAAATTAGTTTCACTAGCTGCAGTATTTACATCTGCCCAACCAATTAAAGTTTTATCTAAATTACTCTCACTCATAGCACTGGAGCTAAACATAGCACTCATTTTATTGACTTTTGAGATATTCCAATTAGCTAAATTTTGATTAAAACTTGATGCCTTGCTAAACATGCTAGTCATATTTGTAGCATTACTCATATCCCAGTCATTCATAGCTGTATTAAATTTTTTTGCACCATTAAACATAAAATTAAATTCTTCAACAGTGGTTGTGTTAGGTGCAATATCAGTATTAAATGTTTGCAATTCTACAGCATATTTAAATGAGCGTTTAAAGCTACTAAAATTAATACTACCCCAATTTTTAACGGCTATTAATGTATTTTGTGTATTAGTAGTGTTACCATTTATATACAGTGCTGGAAATATTTTTGTAATTGATATATCGTAATTACCTGTTTGAGCATAAGTATGGTTAGCTGCTGTTGTTTGATTGGTGGCAACTATACTACCATCACCCCAATTTATATTATAATTATAATCATAACTACTATTAATTGGTATAGTAATACTTTCGTTAATATTTGTTATTTGCCAAGTGCTGATAAATGCAGAGTTATCTTGTTGAGTGATAGTGTAGTTTGCACTATTAGTTTGCACTATATTGGCATTTGTTGCTAAATCATAATATTTATTAGTAGCTACGCTAATCGTATTAGTATTGCTAATATTAACAGCAGTAAAAACTGCATGCCAGGTTATATTGTCAGTAGTGGTTAGATTGTTAACTATACCACCATCAGCTATTATATCTGTTAAATCAAAATTACTAACTTCTTCATTAAAGGTAAAAGTAATATTTATAGTATTACCTATGGCTATATTATTTTCGTCAATATCAATTATTAATACTGGTGCTTTTGTATCATATTTCTGTTCTATAGAGCTAGATTTATTTTTTTGACCACTAATGCCAGTTATTATATCATCTGCTACAGTTATAATAATTAAGCCATTCTGAGTATCATCATCTAATGATGCTGTTAAGTTATAATTATCACCATCTCCTGTTAATGTAGTAATATTAGTTTTATCAGTACCAATTATATTTATGTCGTTAATATCAAAACCACTAACCACCTCGCTAAATTTGAAGTTAAAAGTAATGGAATTATTAGCTACATTGTTATCGTTAACTACATCACTAGTAATACTTAATGTAATTTTATTAACTATATTAATATCTATATTATGTTGAATACTATTGCCTGCAATATCTGTAATAATAATTATTGCTTTATCTGTAGCAGCTGTAGTTGGTGCGTTAATATACTTAAGAATACCAGTTTGCTGATTAATGCTAAATTTTTGAGTGTCTATTACATCATAACTTATTATATTATCATCGGCAGCAGTAATTGTTGTTATAACAGTGCTACCAGTGGCAACAGTGATAATATCGCTGGTAAGTATTACAGGAGCTTTAGTATCAATAGTAATATTAGTAAAAGTAGCTATAGCAATATTACCAGCTATATCTATTTGTTGTATTTTAATAGCAGTATAAACACCATTATTAAGAGTAAAGGTTGTATTATTGCCAGTGATCCACGTTATAGCGTTATTAACAGAATATTGCCAAGTAGCACCTTGTTCTATATTAACAATACTTACCACTCCGTCCTTGGTAATATTATCAGTGGCATCAATACCAGTATCATTTAAATTTATATCAACTAAAGTAACTACAGTATCAATTGTAACAGCGCCAAATGTACTAATAACATAATTACCATTTTTATCTATCAACCTTACTTGCACTTGATTTGTTTCGTATAAATTATCTATTAAGGCAAAACTATTATTCACTCCGTTTTGCCAATTTAAGCCACTATCAGTAGAGTATTGCCAAGTATCTGCATTTAATCCAACTATATTTATAATATTATCATTAGTAATATTATCGTTATTGCTTAAACCTGTATCACTGTTTAGTGTTAATTGAACTAGATATATATTATTATTTTTTTGTAATTTAGCATTTAAATTGTTAACTACCAACAGTATAGTTGTAATAATTAATGGTTTATATAGGTAATTATCACTATAACTACTATAACTATTTATATTTTTTAAATTAAGTGTTTTTTTAAGTATAAAGTCATTAAATTTAATAACATCAACGACATAGTCTATTGTCGATAATAATTGTACTGCATCACCATAAGCATATAATAGTTTAGTATTATCGTTAATTGTAAATGATTTTTCATTAATAACATAATATTTACTTGTTTCAGCATATAAATTATTAAATTCTATAACAACAATACAAGATAAATTACTGCAAATATTAAAATAATTATCAATCATAATAATAGTGTCTGTGTTTAGTGATATTTGCAGGTTGTCATTGGTTTTAATGACAGCAAAGTTGCCATTAATTTTAAGATCTATTTGTTGATTTTTATGAATATTATATTTTATCTTTTGATTGGTAGGTGATTGTAGTGTGCTAGTAGTAAATGATTTAGTTTTTAATAATATTTGTGGTAAATTCATGATTTTTTTTATATATTATTTCTTTATTGCAGATGTTAATGCATCTTAACTCGTTGCCCCAAATGTAACCACCATCTATAGCGAATATTTGTTTAATATTAATAGTTGATAATTTAGCCCAATGTTCAAAGTATATATTATGTTTAACTTTTTTTGGAAATAAAAACCAAGCCTTATAACCTTGGGGTGCTTGATTAAAATCTGCATTAGTAGTTCTCAACTCTAATTTAGCATATTTATCACAAAAACGCATACGCATAAATGCATTAACACTGTAATACATATCATCTACAGTATTTAAATTCTTATGCCAAGTTGTAATTTTATTACCATATACTTGCTGAATAAAAGTATAAGGGTTTTTTTGTAAATTTTCACTAATTTTATTAGCCTGACTAATTATTTGTTGATAATCCCAAATAGGTGGTATGCCTGCATGCACAAAAATACTATTCTCCGTTGCTAATACAACTTTTTGTTGTAATAGATAATCAATAATACTATGTTTATTTTTTGCAGCTAATATGTCGTTAAATGTATCTTTGTTATGTGGTTTTTTCACTCCTAAAGCGCAAGCTAATAAATGAAAATCGTGATTACCTAATACCATAGTAGCATTATCTTTTAACTTTTTAATAAAATTTATAACTTGTAATGATTGTTTGCCACGATTAACTATGTCGCCTAAAAAAATTAGCTGATCTTTATCTTCGTTAAAATTAATTTTTTTTAGCAATGCAAGTAAGGCATCAAAACATCCTTGTACATCACCTATCGCGTAAGTTGACATAATCCTCAGTAAGATTCATAAAATCCTGTATAGTTAAATTTTCTGCCCTTAAATTAAGATTTATTTTAGTATAATTTTGTGTAATAAGTTGTTTCATGCAGTTATTAAGAGTTTTTCTTTTATGGGCAAATGCTGTTTTAATAATTAAATAATATGCATCTATATTTTTTATATTTATATTTTTTCTTGGCTGAAAAAAAACAATGGCTGATTGTACTTTTGGCGCTGGATTAAAGGCCTTAGCTGGCACATAAAATACTAATTCCATCTTAAAAAAAGTTTGCATAATAACGCTAAGACGACCATAGCTTTTATTATTTATAGTTGATACTAACCTTTGCGCTACTTCTTGTTGTAACATAAACACCATACTATCAATATATTTATTATACGCAATCATTTTTACTATAATAGGACTGCTAATATTATATGGTAGATTGCCTACTATTTTTAAGTTATCCCCAAGTTTATCAAAGTTAAAATCTAAGACATCAGTATGATTTATGATTAAATTATTATATGATTGCTGGTGCCAAAAATTAACAATATTATTATCAATCTCAATAACGTTTAATTTAGCTACATTAGATAATAATGGCAAAGTAATGGCACCAAACCCAGGACCTATTTCTACAATATTATCATATTTATGTGGAGCTATAACTTGTATAATTTGACCTATAATCTGTTTATCTATTAAAAAATTTTGTCCAAATCTTTTAAGCGCTTTATGCATTTAATAAATATAGTAATAAAGATTTTTGTGCATGTAGACGGTTTTCAGCTGCTGTAAAAACTACACTTTGCTTGCCATCTATTACCTTACTGCTTACCTCTTGTGAGCGATGAGTTGGCAGGCAGTGCATAAAAATAGCATCTTTTTTAGCTAATGACATTAATTTAGTATTAACCTGATAACCAGTAAAATCTTGCAGCTTTTGTTGTATATTTTCTTGCCCCATAGATAACCAAACATCTGTTACTATGACATCAGCATTATAGCAAGCATCTTGTGGATTATCAATTAAATTAGTATTAGTATTAATAAATTTTTGGTTAATAGTATATTTTTTTGGAGAACAAATATTTAGTGTAAAGTTAAATATTTTTGCTGCTTGAGCGTAAGTATTACAAGTATTATTGCTATCACCAATCCAAGCAATTGTTTTGCCTGTTATATCTCCTTTGAGCTCCATAAAAGTCATTATATCAGTTAGTATTTGACATGGATGAGAATTATCAGATAAAGCATTAATTATAGGAGAGGTAGAGTTCTGACTAAATTCTGTGATTTGTTGGTGTGATGAGATACGCATTACAACTAAATCTGTCATTGATGAGATAACTTTAGCACTATCGGCTATAGGTTCACCTCTACTTAATTGTATATCGTTTTTATTTAAAAATATGGCATGAGCGCCAAGCTGTGTTGCCCCTGCTTCAAAAGATACTCTAGTTCTTGTAGATGGTTTATCAAAAATCATAGTAATAGTTTTGTGCTGCAATGAGCTATTTAAAACACCACTTTTATATTGTTTTTTAAGTTTAATGGCATTCTCAATAATCGCAATAAGTTGTTGTTTATTTAAATCAGTTAGGTTAATAAAGTGTTTCATAATAATTTAATTAATTTAGTTATTTTGTTAATTATTATATCAGCTTCAGTGGTTGAGATAATAAGTGGTGGTAGCATTCTTATAGTATTACCAGTAATATTTATTAGTAATTTTTCTTTAAGCGCTAACTTAAGTAATGGTGCTGGATTTTTATTTAGCTCTATACCTATCATTAGACCTTTAATACGAATATCAATAATTTTTTTATCATCAATAAGGCTTAAACCACGCTTGAAATAAGCACTCATATTATTTACATTATTTAGAATATTTTCTTTAATTATAATATCAAGCACTGTAATAGCTGTATTACAACTTAAGTGATTACCGCCAAAAGTAGAGCCATGAGAGCCAGCAATAAATAACTCAGCAGCTACACCTTTAGCGATACAAGCTCCTATAGGCATACCGCTACCAAGTCCTTTAGCAGTAGTTAATATATCTGGAATAATATTATTATATTCACAGGCGAACATTTTGCCTGTCCTGCCTATGCCTGTTTGTATTTCGTCAACAATTAATAACCAATTATTATCATCACAAATTTTTCGTACTTTATTTAAATAATTAGCATCTGGAATAATAATCCCATGCTCTCCTTGTATTGGCTCTAACATTACAGCTACTATATTATTGTTATTACTTAAATTTTTAATTGCTACTGCATCATTAAAATCAACGAAAATAAAACCATCTAATAAAGGAGACAAATTATTTTGTATTTTTGTATTGCCAGTAGCACTTAATGTAGCCATTGTTCTACCATGAAAACTATTATTAGCGCTAATAATTATTGGTGTTTGAATATTATGTTTATTAGCAAATAAACGCGTTATTTTAATTGCTGCCTCATTAGCTTCTGCACCTGAGTTAGCAAAAAAAACTTTATCCATTTTTGTTATGCTACATAATTTTTTTGCTAAGTGTTGTTGTGGTTCAATAGTATACCAATTAGAGGTATGTATTAATTTTCCTACTTGACTGCACATACTTTTTATTAGCGTTGCATGTGAGTGACCTAAACTCATAACTCCAACGCCAGACAAAGCATCAAGATATATATCACCTTTATCATCAGTTAAATAACAACCATTACCTTTTACAAAACTAACAGCAAGTGGTGAATAATTAGACATTAAATAAGACATATTGCAACCAAGCAAAAAAGCCCCAAAAATAAGGGGCTTTTTTTATTTATTGATAATTTTTTTAAGAAAGAGCTGGAGCCATTTGCTCGTTAATGGCTTGTATTTCTCTTTTATAAGTTGCATAAAAATGATCCTTAGGTGGATTTAACCAAGTTTCATAAGAAAAACCATTTTTATTATTATATTCGTTAAATTTGTGTTGTAGAGAAATTCTTTCCATACTAAGTTTATTTTTTTCTGCTGTAACTACATCCATTTTTATCTCCTTTATAGATTTAATCTTAAGTATTATACCTATTTTAAATTACAAATTTATGCAAAATAACAACAATAAGTTTTGTATATTTTTGTATAATTTACCAAGAAGATTATTTAGTTTATTTATTTTAAAAAAAAGGAGGAAATGTGCAGCTTAATATCTCTTGTCACCACTTTGAACTTACAGATGCAATCAAACAACACGCTCAGTCTAAGTTAGAAAAAATTAAACATCATTTTGATCAAGTAATTAATATTAATATGATTTTATCGCTTGATAAAAATTTGCAAAAAGCAGAAGCAACAATCCATATAAGTGGAGCAGATATTTTTGCTAAAGCAGATAGCAATGATATGTATTTATCAATAAATAAGTTGATTAGTAAATTAGACACACAAATTATTAAACATAAGAATAAAATTAATACCCACCGTGGATGAAAATAAATTACAGGATATTTTATTTGCACTTAAAAATAATTTAGATAAAAATATAGATAATTCTTTTACAGAATTATTAACACTGCACCCTACAGAAATAGCTCAGGTTATAAGCGCAATTGGTAGTAATGAACGCACTTATTTATGGTCTAAGATAGATAATACCACTAAAGCAAATATAATTAAGGAACTTACTACAGAAATATCATCTGCATTAATTGGTGTTATGAGTGATGCTGATATTGCAGATATTGCTGAAAAAATGGCTATAGATGATTTAGCAGATATAGTTCCTTTAATGCCTGAAGGTACCGTGCATAATTTATTGCTTACTATTGATAACAAACATAGACAAAATTTAAAAAAAGTACTGTCTTATCCGTATGATAGCGCCGGTGGTTTAATGAATACAGATATAATTACACTTAGAGCTAATGTTAGCGTAAGAACTGTTATTCGTTATCTACGCCTATTAGGAGTAATGCCAAAAAATACTGATAAACTTTTTATAGTTGATAGAAATTTTCTATATTTAGGTTCTATACATATTGCTGTATTATTAAGCGCAGATGCTGATAAAAAAATTGATAACTTAATTGATGATAAAGCTATCAAGGCTATTAAAGATAGTATTTCTGATAATGAAGTAGTAACTTTATTTGAGCAACGAGATTTAATTTCAGCCCCTGTAGTAGATAATAATAATAAATTAATAGGTAGAATAACAATAGATGATGTAGTAGATGTAATGCGTGAACAGTCAGAGCATTCAGTTAAATCTATGGTTGGTTTGGGCGAAGAAGAGTTGTTTTCACCGGTTTTAAAAAGCGCTAAAAATCGTTTTATTTGGCTTGGAATAAATTTAATAACTGCATTTTTTGCTGTATTTTTTATTGATATTTTTGCTGAAACTATTGAGAAAAAAATAGCTCTTGCAGTGTTGTTACCAATTGTAGCAAGTATGGGTGGAATTGCAGGTATGCAGAGTTTAATTTTAATTACTAGAGGGCTGGCAATTGGTGCCATAAATTTAGCAAATATTAGGTTTTTACTAAATAAAGAATTATTAATTTCAATCTTAAATAGTATATTGCTCAGTTTATTAGTTGCAATTATTACTTATTTTTGGTTTATAGACTTAACTTTGAGTTTTGTTATTTTAGTAGCAATTATAATAAATATGTTTAGTGCTGCAATTTTTGGTGTTTTATTACCATTTTTTCTAATTAAAGTTAAAATAGACCCTGCGTTAGCTGGTGGTGTTGTGCTTACTACTATTACAGACTCTATAGGGTTTATAGTATTTTTAGGCTTTGCCAGCATAATTTTTTAACTTTTAATATAAATAATACATAAATATGAAAATAATAAATTTCAAAATAATAATATTAATTACAATTATTTTGTCATCATGTAATGGCAAAGTGGTAAATGTAGTAGTAGTTGATAAATCATTTAATAAGGACAATGAGATAATAAAAATTAAAACAGATAATGAATATAAGCAAGCTATAGTACAAAAAACAAAAAAAACTAATATAGTTATTGAGAAAAAAAATGCAACATTTGAATTACCAACATGGATATATCCAGTAAATGCTGATATATCAACTCATTTTTCTAATTTACATAAATTAGTGGTATTTGCTACTAAAAAAAATATGCCAATTATGGCAGTTAAAGAAGGCAAAGTAGTATATGGTGATGATAATCTTAAATCTTATGGCAAAATGATTATTATTAAACATGAGTTTGGTTTTTATACACAGTATATGTTTACTGGCGAACTACGTATTAAAGTTGATGATGAAGTAGTGCAAGGTGAAGTAGTGGCTGTTACAGGCGATAAACCATTTGCAATTTCTATGAAAAAATTTAATACAATTATTAATCCAGAAAAATATTTAAAATGGCCTTATATCAAATAGTAATAATAGCAATAACTGCTATTATTTTTTCTTATTTTATTCTTAATTTTATTGGCAAAATAATTATTAGTAAGGTATTAACAAGTAAAAATAAATTAGATGATTACTTATTTAAAGCTTTGTTATTACCAATTAAGTCATTATTATGGATAATTTATATTTATTTGTTTATTATAATTTTACAGGATTATTATCCATATTTATTGAAAATTATTACTTATATAGACGTTGTATTTATTGTATTTATTGTTTGGATTTTTATTGCACTTATAAATGTTGCTGAAAAATATTTAGTGATTGAAAATAATAAATTTGATAAGGACATTGTACGATTATTTTCTAGGCTAGTAAAAATTATAGTAGTAAGTGTTGGTGTGCTTAGTATTTTACAATTTTTTGGCTTTGCTATTTCATCTATTCTAACTTTTGGTGGCGTGGGTGGCATGATAATTGGTTTTGCTGCTAAAGATATGTTGGGTAATATTTTTGGCGGGTTAATGATCAGTTTAGATAAGCCATTTTCTGTTGGCGATTGGATGAGGGTTGGTAATATAGAAGGTACTGTAGAAAATATTGGCTGGCGTATGACTAAAATCAGGACCTTTAGTAAAAATCCAATTTATATCCCTAATGGTATATTTTCAACTAAAGAAATAGAAACTCCTTCTCGTATGACCAATAGAAGAATTAGAGAGGTAATAGGTGTTCGTTATGATGATATTAATGTCTTACCTAGTATTATTATTAGTATTGAAGATATGTTAAAAAATCATGTTGATATTGATAAAAATGCACTTACAATGGTTTATTTTAATCATTTTGGGGATAGTAGTTTAGAGCTTATTATTTATACTTTTACTAAAACTACTAATTGGTTAGAATTTCAAAAAATTAAAGGAAATATTTTGCTTAAAATTGCAGAGATTATAAGTAGTTATAATGCGGAAATAGCTTATCCTACTCAAACTTTAAAAATTAATAAACAAATAGATTAGCAATAATGAATACACTGTTTATCCGCACTATGGGTTGTCAAATGAATGAATACGATAGTGATAAAATATTTGATTTGCTTAAAAACTCTCATAATTTATCTAAAATAGATAATGAGAGCATTGCTGATGTATTATTAATTAATACTTGTTCAATTAGAGCTAAAGCACAAGATAAATTATTTCATCAGTTAGGTAGATGGCGCAAATTAAAAATAAAAAATCCTAATCTTATTATTGGTGTTGGTGGCTGTGTTGCTTCTCAAGAAGGAGAGCTTATTAATAAACGAGCACCCTTTGTAGATATAATTTTTGGACCACAAACACTACATAGATTACCAAAAATGTTAGATAACGCAGTGGCTAAAAAATATAGCATAGATATTAGCTTCCCAGCAATTGAAAAATTTGATAATTTACCACAAACTACTAATAATAAGGTTAGCGCTTATGTTTCAATTATAGAAGGCTGCTCTAAATATTGTTCATTTTGTGTAGTGCCGTATACTCGTGGCGAAGAAATATCTAGACCATTTTTATCTATTATAAATGAAGTTAAGTTGTTGGTAAAAAACGGTACAAGAGAAATTCATTTATTAGGGCAAAATGTCAATAGTTATGCAGGTGAATTAGAGGGTGAGATTATAGATTTAGCATTTTTAATTGAAACGATTGCAACAATTGACAAAGTATGGCGTATTCGTTTTACCACCTCGCATCCAACAGACTTAAATGATAGATTGATAGATTTGTACACTAAAGTGCCAAAATTAGTATCACATTTGCATCTGCCTGTACAAAGTGGCAGTGATAAAATCTTAAAACAAATGAAAAGAGGGCATAATATATTAGAATATAAATTTAAAATTAAAAAACTTAAGCAAGCACGCCCTGATATTGCTATTTCAAGTGATTTTATCATTGGTTTTCCAGCAGAAACCGATAATGATTTTATGGCAACAATAAATCTTATTAAAGAAATAGGTTTTGATAAATCATTTAGTTTTATATATTCTTCTCGTCCCGGCACTCCTGCTGATAATTTAGCTGATAATGTTAGTTTAGATATTAAAAAACAAAGATTACATGAGTTGCAATTACTTATAGATGTTAATACAAATAATATTTCTAAACAAATGATTGGCAGTGTGCTAGATGTATTGGTAGAGGGAATCGCTAAAAAAGATAATAAATTGTATGGTAAAACAGCAAATATGCGTAATACTCATTTTAAAGGGGATAAAAAATTAATTAACACTATGCAACAAGTTAAAATAATTGCTGCTAAAGATAATTCTTTACTAGCAGAGTTAGTTAATTAAATATATTTTATAAAATTTTATCACTCAGATGATTAGCAACTTAAAATAATTATTTATTAAGTGATAAAATCTTTATAATTAATGAACCTTTTTAATTAATTTTAATTTAATATGTTAGAGAATTATTTACCTATTTTAGTTTTTATATTTTTAGGTTTGTTGTTTGGCGTTGTACCAATGATGATGGGTTATTTGTTAGCACCGCACAAACCAGATGCTGAAAAAAACTCACAGTTTGAGTGCGGGTTTCCTGCTTTTGATGATTCGCGTATGTATTTTAATGTGCGTTATTATTTAGTAGCAATTTTATTTATTTTATTTGATTTAGAGGTAGCATTTGTTTTTCCTTGGGCTGTTTTGCAATCACAACTTGGTTGGTTTGGTTTTATTGCTATGAGTATATTTTTAACAATACTTATTGTAGGTTTTGTTTATGAATGGAAAAAAGGTGCACTTGATTGGGAGTAGTTTTGAGTTATAGATTATTAATTTCTTGTCCAGATACACAAGGATTAGTTGCTGTTGTTAGTCAATTTATTGCTAATTTTAATGGTAATATTATAGAGGCTCATCATTATCTTGATAAGAGTGAAAATTATTTTTTTATGCGTAACGAAATTGAAAAATTATCACTAAATGTAACTATTACTGAATTTAAACTAAAATTTCAACGATTAGCTAAGACATATAAAATGTCTTGGAGTGTCATAGATAGTGCTCAGTTAAAAGATATTTTAATTATGGGCTCTCAAGCAACACACTGTGTAGCTGATTTACTACATAGATTAGAAGACGGTGATTTACAGGCAAATGTTATTGGTATTTTATCTAATCATAAAAAATTAGCAAAACTTGCTAATTGGTATAAAGTGCCTTTTAAACATATAGCTGTTAATAATAAAGAAGTTGATTTAAAAAAAATAAATACTGCTATTGATAAATTTAATGCAAATTTAATTGTTTTAGCGAGATATATGCAAATTATTCCCATTGATATTTGCAATAAATATGAAAATAAAATTATTAATATACACCATAGTTTTCTGCCTTCATTCAAAGGTGGTAATCCATATAAACAAGCAAAAAATAAGGGAGTTAAATTAATTGGCGCAACTTGCCATTATATTAATGAAAATTTAGATGATGGAGCAATTATTGAGCAAGAAGTAGCAAGAGTAAATCATAATCATAATGAAGATGATATGCGTAAAATAGGACAAGATATTGAAAAAACAACTTTAGCAAAAGGTGTTAAGTTGCATTTAGAAGATAGAATAATTGTATTTAAAAATAAAACTATTATATTTAATTAGGCAATAATATGGCAATAGATGGTGTAATGAAACAAGGTTTTATGACTACTACATTAGATAGTATGATAAATTGGGCAAGACAGGGTTCATTATGGCCTATGACTTTTGGTCTTGCTTGTTGTGCGGTAGAAATGATGGAAGCTGGTTCTTCAAGATATGATTTAGATAGATTTGGCGTGGTATTTCGTCCTAGCCCGCGTCAAAGTGATTTAATGATTGTAGCTGGAACACTTACTAATAAAATGGCTCCTGCACTGCGTACAGTATATGATCAAATGCCAGAACCAAGGTATGTGATATCTATGGGCAGTTGTGCCAATGGTGGAGGATATTATCATTATTCTTATTCAGTGGTGCGTGGTTGCGATAAAATTGTGCCAGTTGATATTTATGTGCCTGGTTGTCCGCCAACAGCGGAGGCCCTTATATATGGTATTATGCAATTACAAAATAAAATTAGTAAAAATACTATTGCAAGGAGTTAATTAATGTTAAAAAATAAATTAATAGCAGAATTTGGTGAAACAAATGTAATTTTTGCTTATAATGAAATTACTTTAATAATTGATAAAGAGCAGATAGTAGTAGCATTAACAGCACTTAAAAATAAGTATGAATTTGATACTTTAATTGATTTATGTGGGGTTGATTATGCTGCTTATGGTTGTGATAATTGGCAAACAGATGTTGATAATTTTACACGCGCTAAGAATGTTAACTACAGCAAAACCATAAAAAATAGGTTTGCTGTAGTTTATCATTTACTATCAACTACTAAAAATTATCGTTTACGAGTAAAAACTTATTTAAGTGAAAAAAATCATTTAATGATTGATTCAATTATAGATATATACAACTGTGCTAATTGGTTTGAGCGTGAAGCATTTGATTTATTTGGTATTTTATTTACTAACCACCCTGATTTACGTAGAATTTTAACTGATTATGGTTTTATTGGTCACCCACTTAGAAAGGATTTTCCAACTAGTGGCGAGGTAGAAATGCGTTACGATAAAAAATTAAAACGAGTTGTATATGAGCCTGTAACTATTTCAGCACATGAAAATGTACCTAAAGTAATTAGAGGTAAAAATGGCAAAAATTAGAAATTACACCTTAAATTTTGGTCCACAGCATCCTGCTGCACACGGAGTTCTGCGTCTTGTATTGGAGATAAATGGCGAAACAGTAGAAAGAGCAGATCCACATATTGGTTTATTGCATAGAGGAACAGAAAAATTAATAGAGTTAAAACCTTATAATCAATCTATAGGTTATATGGATAGACTTGATTATGTTTCAATGATGTGTAATGAGCATGCTTATGTAATGGCAATTGAAAAAATGTTATCTCTTGAAGTGCCAAAAAGAGCTAAATATATTAGAGTGATGTTTGATGAAATAACTCGTCTGCTTAATCATTTAATGTGGCTGGGTACTCATGCGCTTGATGTAGGGGCTATGAGTGTTTTTTTATACACTTTTCGTGAAAGAGAAAATTTAATTGATATGTACGAAGCAGTAAGTGGTTCGCGTATGCATGCTACTTATTATAGGGTTGGTGGAGTGTATAGAGATCTACCAGATACTATGCCTAAATATTTAGTAAATAATTTTCGCTCTGATAAAGAGCTAGAAAGAATGAATTATAATAGACATGGGAGTTTGCTTGATTTTATTGAGGATTTTACTAATAATTTTGATAAAAGCATTAAACAATATTCTGACTTACTTACAAATAACCGCATATGGAAACAACGATTAGTTAATATAGGTATAGTTAATAGAAAAAGAGCTAAACAACTTGGGTTTACAGGTCCTATGTTGCGTGGTAGCGGGGTATTGTGGGATTTACGCAAACATCAGCCTTATAGCGTATATAATGAGATTGATTTTGATATTCCAGTAGGAGCAACTGGCGATTGTTATGATAGATATTTAGTGCGTATGGAGGAGATGACGCAATCTAATAAAATCATTAAACAATGTATTAAATGGTTGAATAACAATCCAGGTAAAGTTATTAGCGATGATAATAGAGTTGTTCCTCCAGATAAAAAATCTATGAAAAATAATATGGAAGCTCTGATTTCTCATTTTAAATTATTTAGCGAAGGTTATTCTTTACCACCAGGCGAGGTATATGTTCCTATAGAACACCCAAAAGGTGAGTTTGGTATTTATTTAATATCAGACGGCGCTAATAAACCATATAGAGTGAAAATTCGTGCTGCTGGATTTACCCATCTTGCTGCTATGGACGAAATGGCTCGTGGACATATGTTATCAGATGTGGTTACTATTATCGGTACTATGGATATAGTGTTTGGTGAAATAGATAGATAAATTACAAGTAAATGAAAAAGAATGAAAAGAATGGTGGACAGGCTACTTTATCGGCATGGGTGTTACTTTTTATGGAATAAGGTATAGCGTTAACCAATATAAGTTTTTTGTCTGATAACTATAATATCTTAAGTAGATTTTATCTTGCACAACTGTTAGTAATGTTTTAGCTATAAAGTTTAATTTATATTGTAATAAATAGTATTGTATAAATTTTATATAAAATATAAAATTATTTTAATTTATCTTGTTTTTTGTTTAAATTTTTTAGCAACATAATTGTTATGAACGTATAATAATGATATTAATAAATAGTTAGAGCCGACCCTACGGGTCGGCTCTAACGGTGCGAGTTAAACATTTCAAGCCTTGACAAAAAAACCCGTAGGGTTCGTCTAACAAGGCGTTGAAACGGACATTTGCTTCGCAAACTATCCGCCAAAATTTACTTTTACTACGAAAACAAGTTTTCTAGTAAAATTAAAAATTTTGGTGCAGTTTAACTCGCACCGTTATGTGCAATAAATCGAGCTGGTAAATTGATTGATTAATGATATATTTAACTACATATTAAAGAGAAAAAGATGGAGTAGAAAATGAATTTTAAAACAAAACATAAAATTATAAATGGAGACAGTCGGCAAATGACTGAGCTTGAAAATAAATCAGTTGATTTGGTTATCACTTCACCGCCATATTGGCAATTAAAAGATTACGGAACTGAAAATCAAATTGGATATAATAATAGTTATGAAGAATATATTAATAATCTAAATCTTGTTTGGGAAGAAAGTTATAGGGTTCTTAATAACGGATGTCGTTTGTGTGTTAATATTGGAGACCAATTTGCGAGAGCTATATATTACGGAAGATATAAGGTAATACCTATTCGGACAGAAATTATCAAGTTTTGTGAAGCCATCGGATTTGATTATATGGGGGCTATCATTTGGCAAAAAAAAACTACATCAAATACTACCGGCGGAGCTTCATTAATGGGTAGTTATCCGACACCTAGAAATGGAATCTTATCTATTGATTATGAATTTATCTTATTATTCAAAAAACTTGGAGCACCAATAAAACCTAATAGAGAGTTAAAAGAACAGTCAAAAATGACCCAGGAAGAGTGGAAAGAATATTTTGCGGGTCATTGGAATTTTGGCGGAACAAAACAAGACGGACATATCGCAATGTTCCCGGAAGAATTACCCAAACGACTTATTAAAATGTTCTCTTTTGTTGACGATACCGTTCTTGACCCATTTCTTGGCAGTGGGACGACTTCTCTTGCCGCAAAAAACCTAAACCGAAATTCAGTTGGTTACGAAATAAATTCTGAGTTTATCCCTTTTGTCAAAAGAAAATTAAACATTGAACAAAATGATATTTTTGGCAATAGTTATGAATTCATAAATCAAAAAAGTACAAAATCAGACTTTCAAGCTAAAATAGAAAAACTTCCATATGTTTTTAAAGATTTTCATTCTTTCGACAAAAAGACTGACCCTAAAAAATTTCAGTTTGGATCTAGAATAGACTTAAATGATTCAAGACAAAGAGAAGACTATTATTCGGTGAAGGAAATAATAAGTCCAGAATTAATAAAGCTAAATAATAATTTAATTATTAGGCTAATTGGAGTTAAAGAAAAAAAAGAGGTGAATGGTAAAGCGATAGAGTTTCTACAATTAAAGACAAAAGGGCAAAAAGTTTTTCTGAAATATGATGAAACGAAACACGATGAAAATAATCATCTTATGGTTTATCTGTATTTAAAAAATAAAACTTTTTTAAATGCTCACCTTTTAAAAAATGGTTTAGCAATCGCGGATAGATATTTTGAGTACAAGAATAAAAGCAAATTCATTAAATTGGAGTTAAATAATGGCTAAAGAATGGATACTCAATAGTGCAATGAATCGGTTTCAGCTGAACTTCAAAAGAAATGTTGGAGCAACTTCTGAAAGTATTAGAAAATGCGAACCAAAGACATTAGAAGAATGGAAAGATTATTATTTTGCAGAAGTCAGAAGCAAGGAACACATCGTAGAACTGGGAAAAAAGCTATACATAAAAATAACAGAAGTAATACAAGCTGAAGTCGAAGAAATTACAGAAGAGGATTGTGTTAAATACCTTTTAAATCTTGTTATTAATCGCACTTTTGACGGCTATATCACAGAAATAAAAACTATTTATGGCCAGTTAGAGCAAGAGCTTGGCTATAAAATTGAACCAGCTCCAGATGAATGGGACAGATTATATAATGTTGATTTCTTTATAATGATTAAGGATAAATATGTTGGTCTTCAAATAAAACCTGTGAATCAAGGCATTCAGCTTTCTCAAATTTTTAAAGAAAGACGAATTCAAGAAAAAACGCATCATAAATTTGAAGAAGAATTTGGCGGAAAAGTTTTTTATGTCTTTTCTTCAAAATCAAATGGTAAGAAAGTGATAGTAAATTTAGAAGTAATTGAAGAAATAAAAAAACTGAAAAACACATAACAAATCACTGCACTGGATTTTTACTACGCTACCGCTCCGTAAAAACCAGTGAGTTCAGTCGTTAGTTAGGTGGCTATCTCTCACACTTTGCTATTTTCTTTTAGAGGGTGTGGAGAAATAATATGAAAAAAAATATTTCACTGTTGATAATAGTGCTAGCACTATTGTCTTTAAATGCACAGGCAGGTAGGTATGGTAAATTCTTACGAAGCAATCATGATGGATTTATTAATAAATTGTTTAAATCACAGAAAACTGAAATTTCCAAAGAAAGAAAAGATAAATACGAGGATGAGTCAGGAGGATATAGCACTTTAGATAGTTACAATAATGAATATGATGATGAATATTCTTATGGCAATGACTACGATTACTACTTTGATAAGGAATAAGCATAGAATGAATTATTATACATTGGGTTTAAAAAAGTCTTTAGATTTTAAAGGGCGTACTACTCGTAAAGAGTTTTGGATATTTTTTGTATTGCATATTCTAGTGGCTAATACTTTAGAAAATATTTTATATTTTTCAGATATTCATATAGTCGCACACATATTTTTTATATTTATTTTATGGCTTCCCATAATATCTGTTTCGGTGAGAAGAATGCACGACATAAACAGAAGTGGCTGGTGGATCATTGTTCCTATAGTTCCTCTCGTGTTTACTTTTTTTAAAAGCAAAGAAGATAACGAATTTGGAATCAAACCAGAAGAACAGAATGTCAAAAACAAATCATTGTTTACAATATTTATTATTGCTATTATTGTAGCAATGGGTATTACAGGAAATATGGTAAGACGAGATTTTAGAAATACAATGCAAGATTATACAGATATTAGGTCAATGGACTTTCTTAGCGAAGAAAGGATTCGTGAATTAGAAAGAAAATATAAATAATTAGGGTAAGTATGTAATTTAAAATGGGGACGCTACCCTTTTTATGCTAAAATATCCAAATGCCAAGACAACCAAGAAGTGTATTTGCCAATATTCCACACCATATAACCCAAAGAGGTAACCGTGGTAACGATGTTTTCTTTGGTGATAGCGATAAAGATTATTATTTAGAATTATTACAAATTTACACTACAAAACATCAAGTTGATGTTTTAGCTTATTGTTTGATGACAAATCATATTCATCTTATCTTAAAACCAAGGAAGGAAGATGGTCTGCAACAAGTTTTAAAACCTCTACATATGCGTTATAGTCAATATATTAACAAACAGCAAAAAACCACTGGAATTTTATGGCAAGGGCATTTTTTCTCATCGGCACTTGATGACAAATATAATTATTACGCTTTTGCCTATGTTGAAAACAATCCAGTGAAGGCAAAAATGGTAGAAAAAGCAACAGATTATATTTATTCAAGTGCCAAGCATCACGCAGGAATGACAGTTAATAAAATGATAACTAATTATAATATTGGCATCAAGCAAAGTGAATACTTAGTGTATTTGCAAAATATGTTTCATCAAAATAATGATACTTTAAAAACTAATACTAGAAAAGGATTGCCTTGTGGAAGCGATGCTTTTATTAGTAGGCTTGGTGATATGGTTGGTAGAGATTTGAGCTTTAAAGGTATTGGTAGGCCAAAAAAAGGGTAGCGTCCCCTTATTCCTCTTCCCTCTTTTCCTTATTCTTCCCTTATTCTTTCTTATTCTTTTTGTTTAAAATTTTTAATAGCATAATTGCTGTGAGTGTATAATAATGATATTAATAAATAGTTATGTTTTAAATACAAGATATTTAATAGACGTATAATATCTTATCAACAAAGATGAAGGAGAAACTTATGGCTAAAGGTCAAGATTCAAAAAAATCAGATAAAAAGAAACCTGAGAAAACAATGAAAGAAAAGCGCGCTGCGAAAAAGGAAAAAAAGGCCAATAAAAAGTAGGTGGAAGTCCATAGTGAAAGGGCTGACACTGTATGGAATTAATACATAAGAAGTCTCTCAACAAACGTCTAGTTTCATTTCCTACGTTGAAAAGGTGAATTCGAAGTAGGTTTTTTTAAGTTCACCATTAATTTAGAGAAAGTCATATGAGTAAAGGTACCGTTAAGTGGTTCAATGCAGACAAAGGTTTTGGTTTTATTATTCCAGAAGATGGAAGTAAGGACCTATTCGTTCACCATTCAGAAATTAAAAGTGGCGGCGGTTATGCTACATTAAGCGATGGTCAAGCAGTTGAGTATGAAGTTGGCCAAGGTCAGAGAGGGCCATGTGCTAACAACGTTGTTCCTGCTTAAAATAGGAACATAACAAAAAGATCCATGCGACAATTTTGAGGAAAGCCATTTTTTGCATTGTGCTACGCTCCATAATAGCAAAAATACCTTTCCTCAAAATCGCGCCTGATTTAGACGTTATTGGCTCTGGCTATAGAATTTATAACGGTGACTGCATAGAAATCTTAAAAAAACTACCTGAAAAATCAGTAAATCTCATTTTTGCCGACCCCCTATAATCTGCAATTAAAACAAGAATTATATCGTCCCAACCAAACTAAAGTAGAAAAATGGGAAACCTTAGTTTTAATTTAAAGAATCAAATTTTTTCTTCATTGTAGGATTACCGCGAGTTAATTTTTTAATAGTCAAATCATTTGCTTTATCATTCGCTAAACGCAAATTATTTTCTGATGATAGTAAAGTATCTTTGGTTTTTTGTAAATGCGTAATAGTTTTATCAATCTCATCAATAGCGGTTTTAAACTTACGACTTGCTAAATCATAATTTTTTGCAAACCCTGTCTTAAAACTCTCAATTTTTTCTTCAAAATTGGTAATATCCACGCTTTGATTTCTCATTAAATTTAACTCTGTTTTATATTCCATAGAATTCATCGCAGCGTTTTTAAGTAGGGTAATAATCGGGATAAAAAACTGCGGACGCACCACATACATTTTTTCAAATTTGTAAGAAACATCAACAATGCCAGTATTGTAAAGCTCATTATCTGCCTCCAAAAGAGATACTAAAACAGCATATTCACAATCTTTTTCCTTGCGATCTTTATCTAATTTCGCAAAAAAATCTTCATTTCTTTTTTTGGTCGCAGTTTCAGTATTTTCATTTTTCATCTCAAACATAATTGAGATTATTTCATTACCACTCTCATCATTTTCTTTGTAAATATAATCGCCTTTATAGCCACCTTTTGCGTCATTATCTTTTTCAAAATAAGCCTTTGGAAAGGCAGTTGCTCGCAATTTATTAAATTCAATTTCGCAATGTTGCTCCAAGGTTTCGCCAACCATTTTTGTAGAGAGTTTTTGTTTAAAGTCCTTTAAACGAATAATCTCTTCATCTCTTGTATTCAGTTCTGTTTTAAATTTTTCCTCAAGAGATCTTTCAGACAATTCTTTTTCAGTGGCTTTGATTTTTAAATCATTTTTTAAGCCATCTCGCTCTTTTTCAATTAACTTTACCGCCTCAGATATGGCTAATTTTTTATGCGTTTCTGCGTTTTGAATTGTTGCATTTATTGTTATAATTTCATTTTCTTTTATTGCTAATGTTTTAGCAAACTCAGCTTCACTTTTTGCCTTAAAATCAGATAATTCCTGCTCTTTTTCGGCTAATTTTTCTTGCAAAGAATTTTTAATATTTGCCTCTGCAAGTTTAACAGCATTGTCTTTTTCTTTGTTTGCAAGCTCTAATCTAGTTGTTATTTCTGTTTCAAATTGATTATCTCGCACTTGTTTAACAATATTAGAAAAACCAGCCTCATCTACTTTAAATGCTTTATTGCAATTTGGACAAATAATTTCATTCATATTTTCGCTCCTTGGTTTTTGTTTTATGCTTATTATTTTAATTTAAAAATTTTTAAATCAACTGCAAAAAAGAAATATTTTTATTTTTAATATCCTTTTTTTTATCACTAATTATTTTATAAAACCACTTTTTATCTTTAATATAAGGAATTATTGCAAAATTATGTTTAAACTCTAAAACCTTTATAAATCTTTCAACAGCGTCATCTTTATCTAATAAGTTAATAAAATCTTTTTCAAAACCTCCACCATTTGCAGGAAAAGTTGCAAATAGGGGAACTGTATCCTCTCCATTATTTGCCAGTTATTACTGTAGGGCTTTATCTATAAGATTTCCTAAAAATGAATAGATGTTATAAAATGTTTTTGTATTTAAAAAAAATAAATAAAGGAAAAACAATGTTTGCATTTGGGGAAAGGGTTAAAGGTTATGATACGCTTATGTTTAATGAGCGTGAAGTGAGAGCGGCAGCAGGGATTGTTTTTTTATTTGCTTTTATGGCATTTATGAATGGTTTTTTAACAGGCAATAATGAGCCGACTAAACTGATGGTTAGTGTTTTTTTATTTGATTTTTTCATTCGAATTTTTATCAATCCTAAATATGCACCATCAATGGTCATTGGAAGGTGGATAGTTAATAACCAAAAACCTGAATATACTGATGCTGCCCCTAAAAAATGGGCGTGGTCAATTGGTTTTGTTTTAGCAGCAATCATGTTTTATTTAGTGGTTTTGAATGAGATTCGCGGTCCAATTAATATTTTGACTTGTGCTTTATGTTTGGGTTTATTGTTTTTTGAAGCGGTATTTGGTATTTGTGCAGGTTGTAAAATTTATAACTTAGTTCATCAAGAAAAAGTTAAACATTGCCCAGGTGAGGTTTGTGATTTAAGCAGAGGCAAAGATAAAATTCAATATTTAAACATGATGCAAAAAATTATATTTATAATATCAATCTTTATGCTTTTTTATTTAGTCTTTGGTGGTATTATTAAATTTTTAATTTTTGGAGAATAGTATGAACAAAACAATTTTATTTTTAACATTAATGGTTAATATTACAATAGCCTATGCCTCATTAGAAGTGCAGAAAGTGAGCAATAATGTTTATGCATTAGTTGGTGAAACTTCTCAACGTTCACCGAGTAATTTAGGCAATAACTCAACGCATGGTGTTATTATTACTAAGGCAGGTGTGATTTTGATAGATTCTGGTGCGAGTTATCGTGGTGCTAAAGAAATTCATCAGATTATTAAAACACTCACTAACAAACCAATTAAGATTGTTATTAACACAGGGGGGCAAGACCATCGTTGGCTTGGTAATGATTATTTTAAACAATTAGGTGCTAGAATTATTGCTTCAAAAAAAGCCCAAAAAGACCAACAAGTGAGAGCAGATTATCACCTGTCAAGATTGGGTAGTTTAATTGGTGATAGTTTAGAGGGCACTAATCCAGTATTTGCCAATGAAGTATTTGATACGCAAAAAAATATTGAACTGGGTGATGTTAAATTAGCACTATATCATTTTGGTGCGGCACATACTGTGGGGGATATTTTTATTTATATGCCAAGTCAAAAAATTATGTTTGCAGGTGATATTGTTTTTAACGATAGAATGTTAGGCATTGGTCCTGCTAAAAACTTTCAAAGTTGGATAGATGTATTTGAAAAAATGGCGAGTTTTAAGCCAAAAGTTATTATTCCTGGTCATGGTAAAGTATCTGATTTAGCCACAGCGACTAAAAACACACAACAATATTTAAAATTTTTGAAAACAAAGATTTCTAAAATTTTGGATAATGATGGTGATATGTTAGAAGCAAGTAAAATAGACCAATCAGAATTTAATTTTTTAACTGGACATAAATCAATTGCTGGTAAGAATGCTCAATGGGTATTTGAACAAATGGAATTTGATTATTAACTTAAAAAAAGGAGAGGGAGAATATGAGTAAGTATTATATTTATTTTATCGCGAGTCTTAACTAGCCAAGACTCTATTTTTAATTTAAAATGGATTAGAGTATGAAAAAAATTAGAATTTTATTTGTTATTTCTTTGGCATTTATTGCATTAGGTGCATTTGCTACTTCTGGACTAAGTGAATTAGATAATAGTGATAAAAAGCAAAAGGAAAATATAAGCCATAAAACTACTGAAGAATGCATAATTCCAACCTATGCTAAAGTAATTGGTCATAGTGATTTGTGGTTAAAACATAATGGCTGCCCGCCCAGAAAAAAAATACCAAAAAATACATTGATACAAGGTGAGTAATTTAGCGTCCAGCCTCTTATTAGTAACAGCATTACGCCCCTTTATGCATAAATATTAATACGAATTATTATTTATAATATATTTTATAGCAGTAAGAAAACTACCGATATTAATGTTAATACTGTTGCTTAAATTAAGCGCTGTGCCATGAGCAACAGATACACGATTAAATGGCAAACCTAAGGTAATATTAATCGTAGTAGCAAAATCATAAGCTTTAATAACTGGTAATCCTTGATCATGATACATCGCCAGCACAACATCAATATTTTTTAAATTATTTGCAGTAAAAGCAGTGTCTGCTGAAACAGGACCAACTAATTTAAATCCATTATTTTGCATTTTTTTAATAACAGGCGTTATAACATTTATTTCTTCATCACCTAAGTAACCGTTTTCACCAGCATGAGGATTTAGCCCACAAACACTAATTATTGGTTTTTGTAGTGAACTATCAATAATGGTTATTATTTTTTCTAATAGCTCTTTAGTAATAGTTTTACTAACATTTTTTAATGGTAAATGTGTAGTTGTCAGTGCTATTTTTAAATTTTTTGATGCTAGCATCATCACTGTTTTTTCTACTTTACAAATTTTTGCTAAAAATTCAGTATGCCCACTAAACTTAATACCGCTTTCATTAATAATACCTTTATGAATTGGCCCTGTAATAAGTGAGATATTATTATTTATACAATAATTAGCAGCAGTTTGTATACTATTTAATACATAACTAACATTAGCTGTATTTAACTGAGCAGCAATAATTTTTTCTCTACATTTAATAGGATAAACTGTTAGTTCAGTTGCTTTTTTAGTTGGCTTTTCAACTATATTTAGCGTTAAATTTAATAATTTAGCTCTTTGTATTAAAAAATCTGGATCAGCAAATACTAATAAATTTTTATGAGTTTTTTGTGCATAAATAATTGCTAAATTTGCACCAATACCAGCTCCTTCTCCTGGTGTATAAGCGATTTGCATATATTAAGTTTTTAGAAAAATGATTTTATCATTTTATCATTTTTTAAGCTAATATTAATAAGTATCATAGCTTTAATCCATTAAAATACTGATAAAACTTAATTTTATGGTAAAATAGCTATCAATGTATTGATATTATAAGTATTTGTTATGAAAATTTTATTTATTATTTTAGTTATAATTAGCAATGTTTCTTTGGCGACAGAATATAACATAGAGGTGGTTCAAGACTCTAAAATTGGCAAGAAAGCCATACTTAGCGGTAGAGTTATTTCTTCTGCTATAGTTAATTTATCTGCTCAGTCATCAGGTGATGTTATTAAAATAAAAGGCACAGAGGGTTCTTTTTTTAAAAAAGGTAGTGTTATTGTAGAGCTTGAACAAGAAACTATCAAAGCAGAAAGAAATTCTATACTTGCAGAAATAGCAAATGCTAAAGAAACACTTAAAAACTCTAGAATTCGTTATTCACAATCAATAATTTCCCCAGATTCAAATAAAATGTTTGGTGGTACTTTTAGTGGTTTTTTAGATCCTGTGAATGATTTTTTTGGTAGAGGAGATCCAGCATTTGATAGATATGTTAATCGCAGTGAAAAATTTAGCGGCATAAGACAAGCAGAAAATCGTTTAAGACAAGCAGAATTTAAATTAAAAAAAGTTAGTGAAAGATTAAAAGACACTACAGTTATTGCGCCATTTGATGGCATAATTATTACAAAAAATATTAATAACGGTGATACAGCAAGAACTGGAGATATTTTGCTTAAGTTTTCTAATATTAAGCAATTACAAATAGAGGTTAATATTCCTTCAAGACTTATTAATAATTTAAAGCTACATAAATTTTATCGGGTAAAAATTGATACTTTGCAAAAATTAGTATTAGCTGAATTAGTACAAATTTACCCTATAGCAGATAGTAATACTCATAGCATAAAAGTAAAATTTAATTTACCAAAAAATACTAATGTTATGCCAGGTATTTATGCTGAAATTGAGCTTACTTCTCTTGCTCTAGCAACAATGCTTATTATCCCTAAAAGTGCTATTTTATGGCGTTTAAGCCTACCTAGTGTTTTTATAGTTAATAAATTTAATAAAACAGAGTTAAAATTTATTCGTCTTGGTAGCAGTATCGATAATAATAACATCACAGTTTTATCTGGCATTAAAAAAGGACAAAGAATAGTAACTAACCCAGATGCTTTTATCACATCTGGCATTAGCATCTAAATAAATATCTCATATGAAAGAAGTAGAATTAGGGTTAGCAGGAAAATTAACTAAGGCGTTTATTACATCGCCGTTGTCCATCATGTTGTTTTTTGTTATGTTTGCTATTGGCATATTTGGTTTAATATTTACTCCAAGACAAGAAGATCCGCAAATATCTGTACCAGTTATTGACTTATTTGTTAATTATCCTGGGGCTTCGTCTAATGAAGTATCAAGCATTATTATCAAACCACTTGAACGCTTGATGTCACAAATACTAGGTGTTAAACATGTTTATTCTGTTAGTGATAAAGGCATGGGGGCTATTACTGTTGAATTTGATGTTGGGCAGAATATGAATGATTCTATAGTTAAAGTGCGTGAAAAAGTAATGGCAAATTTAGAAGTTATGCCACCTGGTGCTAGTGTTCCGCTGATAAAATCAAAAGAGATTGATGATGTACCTATTATAAACTTAACTCTATGGTCAAAAACATTAGACGATAGTCAGTTACGATCACTTGCTATGGAGGTATTGCAACAACTTGCACAAGTTGAGGACACTAATAATGGTTTTATTGTTGGCGGTAGAAAACAAATTTTTAAAGTTGATATTTATCCATCAAGATTGGCTAACTACAAAATATCTTTACAACAAATAACACAGATAATTAGAAATATTAATGTGCGTAAAAAAGTTGGCAATATTGAGTTAAATAACTTATCTTTAGATGTACATGCTGGAGCATTTTTACAAAATGCCAGTGATATTGAGAATTTAGTAATTAGCACTTTTAACAGCAAACCAGTATATGTGCGTGATGTAGCTGATGTTGCATTAAAAGCAGAAGAGACTAAGCAAATAGTAAATCATTATAGCGGTGCTGCCGCCGATGATACAGCAATAGCTAATGGAGAACAAGCAGTTACCATCGCTATCGCTAAAAAATTTGGCACTAATGGTATTAAAGTGGCTGATGATATACTAAAAAAATTAGCAACATTAAAAGGTAGGATTATACCAAATGATGTTAATATAAGTGTTAGTCGTAATTATGGTAAATCTGCTCAAAATAAAGTCAATGCGCTGATTAAAAAATTATTTATTGCTACTGGCGTAGTAACTATTTTAGTATTTTTTGCTTTAGGGTGGCGCCCAGCTTTAGTTGTTACTATGGTAATACCTTTAGTGTTATTAATGACAATTTTTGCTACTTGGGTATTTGGCATGACAATTGATAGAGTAAGTTTGTTTGCACTAATATTCTCTATTGGTATTTTAGTTGATGATGCTATTGTGGTAGTTGAGAATGTTTATCGGCGTTGGTTGATTGATAATAAAATTACCATTAAAACTGCTATCGATGCAGTGCGTGAGGTTGGTAATCCAACAATTTTAGCTACATTTACTGTAGTTGCAGCTCTAGTGCCAATGGCAGCTGTAAGAGGAATGATGGGTCCTTATATGATGCCTATCCCTATTCTTGGCTCCGTTGCTATGTTAATATCATTATTTGCTGCTTTTGTTTTTGCTCCTTATTTTATTATGAAGTTTGTGCCACCTATTAAGGTTTTGCATAAAATGCATAAAAAAGAAGAAAGAGAAAATAAATTTTTATGTCGTTTTTTTAGTAATATTATTAATAAATTAATGATTAACAAAGTTCTTGGTTTTGGTTTTTTAATTGGCATAATTGCTACTTTTTTCTTAGTTATTTCAATGTTTTGGACAACTGCTGTAGTGGTAAAAATGTTACCACTGGATAATAAATCAGAATTTAGTATAGTGCTTGATATGCCAGATGGAACAGCACTTACGCAAACTCAGTCTACTTTACATAAAATGACAGAAGTTATAAGAAAAATAGATGAAGTTGTAGCAGTACAAACCTATGCTGGTTTAGCTAAACCATTTGATTTTAATGGTTTAGTCCGTCATTATTATTTGCGAAATTTATCCAATCAAGGAGAAATACAAATAACATTAGTAGATAAAAATAAAAGAAAACGTTCCAGTCATGAAATAGCAGTACAAGTGCGCTTATTACTTAAGCCAATTGCTAAAGATGTATTTGCTGAGTATGCTGTAGTTGAAATGCCACCAGGGCCTCCAGTATTGCGTTCTGTGGTAGCAGAAATTTATGGACCAGATAGAAATACTAGACATAAATTAGCAAATGATATAACTGATATTTTTAAGAAAACAAAAACAATGAGTGATATTGATAATTTAATGCGTGATGAATATCCTGTTATTAATTTTAAAGTAAATAGAACTAAGGCCTCAAGTCTTGGAATTGATAGTGCCACTATTCAACAAACATTGCTTATAGCTATGAGTGATTATATTGTGGGCACTATTCGTTTAAGTAATGCTTTAGAGCCATCTAATATCGTAATTTCTATTCCACTGGCTACAAGGTCTGAATTATCAAATTTATTAGAACTACCAATTCCAACTAAAAATGGCAAAATGATACCTTTGTCAGAATTAGGTATATTTAGTTATTCTCGGCAAGATGATTTAATTTACTATAAAGATTTATTAGCTGTTGAATATGTATTGGGTGAGCCAATTGGTGATTTAAGCTCGCCAATTTATGCTATGTTTGCGGTAGACGATGCATTGCTTGATTATAAAACAGCAGCAGGTGATGTTATCCAAGGTAATTATTTAGGGCCACCAGATAATGACAATAAACCAAGCTTTACTTGGGCTGGTGAGTGGACAGTTACTTTTGAGACATTTCGTGATATGGGTATTGCTTTTATGGTAGCTTTAGTATTTATTTATATGTTAGTTGTTTGGCAGTTTGGTAATTTTATTATTCCAGCTATCATTATGGCACCAATACCTCTTACCTTGCTAGGCATTATTCCGGGACATTATTTATTGGGCGCTGAGTTTACTGCAACTTCTATGATAGGCTGGATAGCGCTTGCTGGAATTATTGTACGTAATTCTATCTTGCTTATTGATTTTACTGTGCAAGAATACGCTAGAGGAACTAAGTTTTTTGATGCTGTTATTAATTCTTGCAGCTCAAGAACGCGTCCAATTTTAATCACAGCATTTGCTTTAGTTGGTGGCTCTAGCGTAATTTTATCTGATCCAATTTTTCAAGGTATGGCTATTTCATTGTTGTTTGGCGTACTTATTTCAACAGTATTAACTCTATTGGTTATCCCACTTGGCACTATATCTGTTGGTGAAAAAGTTTGTAAAGATATTGCTATTAATATGGGGCTTATAGAAGATGATATAGATAGTGATGCTAAATATAATCAAGAAGATGCAAGTACTGTTACAAAAACAACAGAAGCAGATAATGCTAAAAAATGGTTGAAATCTTTATTAAAAGATAAATACAAAGTAAATAAAATCGATACAAGTATTTTTTTAAAAAAAGAAGATAATAGCTAATGTTATTTATTATTTATTAAAAAAATTAATAAATTTATGATGAAAATAGTTGTAGTTGGTTGTGGGTATGTTGGTATTGCTAATGCAGTTTTATTGTCGCAGCACAATGAAGTAGTTATTACTGATATAGAAAAAAGTAAAATTGATTTATTAGATAATCAAATCTCACCTATTGATGATAACGATGTTAGTGATTATTTAACAAATAAAAACCTTAATTTAACAGCAGTTGTTGCTAATAAAAAACAATATCTACAAGCAGATTTTGTAGTAATTGCTACCCCAACTGATTATGATGTAGCTACTAATTATTTTAATACTAAGAGTATAGAGTTTGTTATTAGAGATATTTTATCTGTTAATAAACAAACAACTATAATAATAAAATCTACTGTCCCAGTTGGTTATACCAAAAAAATTAAACAAATATTTAATGTAACTAATATTATTTTTACACCAGAGTTTTTGCGAGAAGGCAAAGCATTATATGATAGTTTGTACCCATCAAGAATAATAATAGGCAGTAATAACCAACAAGCTAAAAAATTTGTTAATTTATTACAACAAGGAGCTATTAAAAAAAATATCCCTATATTGTTTACTAACAATACAGAGGCAGAAGCAATAAAATTATTTGCTAATACTTATCTTGCTATGCGTATTGCATATTTTAATGAATTAGATTCTTATGCACAAACCTATAATTTAGATAGTAAAAATATTATAAAGGGTATTAGTTTAGATGATAGGATTGGTAAGCATTATAATAATCCATCTTTTGGATATGGCGGTTATTGCCTACCTAAAGATACCAAACAATTATTAGCAAATTATAACAAAATTCCAAATAATTTAATTAAAGCTATAGTGGCATCTAATGATACTAGGAAAAAATTTATTGCCAATAGTATTATAGCTAAACAGGTTAAAGTAGTTGGAATTTATCGTTTAATTATGAAAGAAGGTAGTGATAATTTTAGATCAAGTGCTATTCAAGATATTATAAAATACATTAAAGAGCAAGGTATTCAGGTAATAATTTATGAGCCAATGTTAACAATTAATAGCTTTGGTGATAATAAAATAATAAAAGATTTAACGCAATTTAAGGCAGCAGCTGATATTATTGTTGCTAATAGAATAAGTAATGAAATTGCCGATGTTAAGGATAAAATTTATAGTAGAGATATTTTTGGTAATAATTAATAAATATATATGAAAATTTTAGTAACAGGTACAGCAGGATTTATTGGTTTTCATTTAGCTAATAAATTATGCAGTCGTGGTGATATAGTAATAGGTCTTGATATTATTAATGATTATTACGATAAGAATATAAAATATGGTCGTCTTAAAGATGCTGGGATTATTAACAACCTAAGTGATGGTAAAAATATAAGCTACAATAAACTTATTAGCAGTAAAAAATATGATAATTATCAGTTTATTAAACTTGATATGACTGATAGAGAAAATATTGCAAAACTTTTTAAAGAGCAAAATTTTGATGCAATAATGAATCTTGCGGCTCAAGCAGGAGTACGTTATTCTCTTACTAATCCTTATGCTTATGTGGATAGTAATATTGTTGGTTTTGTTAATTTATTAGAGAATTGTAGAAATTATAATGTTGAAAATTTTTCTTATGCCTCAAGTTCATCAGTTTATGGTTTAAATGAAGTTTTACCATTTTCAACTAGTGATAGTGTTGATCATCCGATTAGTTTGTATGCAGCATCTAAAAAATCTAACGAACTAATGGCACATACTTATTCGCACTTATTTGGTTTAAGAACAACAGGGCTTAGGTTTTTTACTGTATACGGGCCATGGGGCAGACCAGACATGGCATTATTCTTATTTACTAAAGCAGCACTAGAAAATAAAGCTATAGATGTGTTTAATCACGGTGATATGCAGCGTGATTTTACTTATATTGATGATATTGTTGAGGGTATTGTGCGTGTAATTGATAATCCAGCAACCGCTGATAGCAACTGGAATGGTAAAGATATAAATCCAGCTACATCGAGTGCTAATTATACAATTTATAATATTGGCAATAATGCACCAGTCCAACTAATGGATTTTATTAAAGCAATTGAGATAAAACTTAATAAAAAGATTAAAAAAAATATGCTACCAATCCAACCAGGCGATGTTCCTGCTACTTTTGCTAATATTGAGGCATTAAGTAAAAATTTAAATTACAAACCAACCACAGATATTCAAACTGGTATTGATAATTTTATTGATTGGTATATGGAATTTTTCAGTACCTAAGTATTTAATAATGGATAATATGAAGATAGCAATTATAGGCTTGGGATATGTTGGTTTGCCACTTGCGCATGCTTTTAGTTTTAAATACGAAGTTATTGGTTTTGATATTAATAATAATAGAATAAATGCTCTTAAAAATACAGTTGATGAAACTTTAGAGCTTAGTAGTAAGCAGTTAGAAGAAGCAATTAATAATAATATTAAATTCAGTAATGTTGTAAGTGATATAACAGATAGTAATGTTTATATTATTACTGTGCCTACTCCAATTGATAAATATAATAAACCAAATTTAATACCATTGCTTAAAGCTAGTGAAATGGTAGCAGCAGTTTTAAAAAAAGATGATATAGTTATTTATGAAAGCACTGTTTATCCTGGTGCTACAGAAGAGTACTGTGTGCCAATTTTAGAGAAAATTAGTAATTTAACATTTAATCAAGATTTTTATTGTGGATATTCTCCTGAGCGTATTAATCCTGGTGATAAAAAACACACAGTGACTAAAATATTAAAAATTACTAGCGGTAGTACTCCTGAAATTGCTAAAAAAGTTGATAAACTTTATCATAGTATTATTACAGCAGGTACATATTTAGCGCCAAACATCAAAGTAGCGGAGGCGGCGAAAGTTATAGAAAATTCACAACGAGATATTAATATAGCATTTGTTAATGAGTTAGCGCAAATATTTAATAAATTAGATATAGATACCAATGAAGTGCTTAAAGCAGCAGCAACTAAATGGAATTTTTTACCATTTAAACCAGGTTTAGTTGGTGGACATTGTATTGGAGTTGATCCTTATTATTTAACGCATAAGGCAACAGCAGTTGGTTATCATCCTGAAATAATTCTAGCTGGTAGAAAATTAAACGATAATATGGGTATTTATGTGGCTAATCAAGTAATAAAATTATTGATTAAAAAAAGTTATAAGGTAAGTAATGCAAAAATATTAATACTTGGTATTAGTTTTAAAGAAAATTGCCCAGATATAAGAAATAGCAAGGTAATTAGTGTTATAGATGAGCTAAAAGATTTTGGCTGCTTAGTAGATGTCTATGATCCATTAGCAAATAAAGACGATGTAAAGCGTGAATACGGTATATCTTTAGTAGAACAATCAGCGCTAAATATTAGCAATTATAATGCTATAGTACTGGCAGTTGCGCATGATATATTTAAAGAATTTGATGTTATATTGCAACAAGAAAATAAGGGCATGTTAATTTATGATATTAAAAATTTTTTTAGCAAAAGTGACGGCAGGTTATAATTGATTAAAAAAATATTATATATCTTAACTAAAAAAGATAAACAATTTTTATTGTATTTAATATTTTTTTCTGTTGTTATAGCATTGCTTGAAACTATTGGTATATCTATTATTATGCCATTTATTTCAGTTGCTAGTGATTTTTCAGTAATCAGTAGCAATAAATATTATTATTACTTATATCAATTATTTAATTTTGATAATGAAATTAATTTTGTTGTCTCCTTTGGCATATTGTTGATAATTTTTTATATATTTAGAAGTATTATTAATTTATTTTATTTTCATTTACTTGCTCGTTTTGCCAAAGGCAGATATCATACTATTTCTTGTAGGTTATTTAGTAATTATTTATCTATGAGTTATAGAGATTTTGTTGAAAGAAACAGCAGTGAATTAAAAAAAAGTATTATTACTGAGACACAAAATTTTACATTTTTATTAACTGGTGTAATACTTATGTTGAGCGAAGTGTTTGTTGTTATTTTTATTTATAGTGTAATGCTATATGTTAATTTGAAAATTACTTTATTACTTACTTTAATATTAGTTATTAATGCTATTTTTTTAATTAGATTTGTAGCAGTTAATATAAAAAAATCAGGCAAAAAAAGAGAGAGATTTCAAAGTAATTTCTATGAGATTATTAATAGTGCATTTGGTAATTTTAAAATTATTAAACTTAAAGACAACAACAAAATACTACATAATTTTTATAATGCTAGCGATGGTTTTGCTCAAGCTAATATTAAAAATGATACTTTATTAAACTTTCCTAGATTGTTTTTAGAGGCTATTGGCTTTTCTATAGTTATTTTTATTGTATTGTATTTAGTTATAAAATATGAAACTAATATAACTAATGCATTAGCACTTATATCTGTTTTTGTTTTAGGGCTTTATCGTCTACTGCCTTCAGCTAATAGGCTTTTTACTGGTTATAATCAAATATTATATCAAATTAAAGCTCTTGATATAATTTATGACAATATATCTCTTAAGCAAGAAAGACTAAATGATAATAAAATTATCTTTAATAAAAGTATCGTTCTTAACAATGTATGTTTTGCATATTTAACACATCAGTTAATATTAGATAATATAAATTTAACTATTAATAAAGGTAATATAATTGCTTTTATTGGTAAAAGTGGTAGTGGTAAAACCACTTTAGTTGATCTAATTATGGGGTTATATTTACCAAAACGAGGCACAATATCTATAGATAATAATATTTTAAATGAAGGTAATATTAAATCTTGGCGTAATAAAATAGGTTATATTCCACAAAATATTTATTTATTTGATGGTACGGTTATGGAAAATATAGTTTTCGGTGGTCATGCAGATATTGTTTTAGTAAAAAAAGTTTTGCAACAAGCAAATATATTAGATTTTTTAGAAACTAAACAACAAGGTATTAATACTAAAGTAGGAGAAGGTGGTATAAAGCTTAGTGGCGGGCAAAAACAAAGAATCGCTATAGCTAGAGCTCTATATTATAATCCAGAGATATTAGTACTTGATGAGGCTACTTCTGCACTTGATAGTGTTACTGAAGCTAAAATAATGGATGAGATTTATAATATAAGTATTAAAGAAAATAAAACTTTAATAATTATAGCGCATAGACTTAGCACTATTAGTAAGTGCGATAAAATTTATAAAATTACAAACAACATAATTGATGAGCAAAAATAAGCTTATTTTTTCAGTTATAACTCCAACATATAATCGTGTGGATAAACTACATAGAGTTTATAAGAGTATCAAAGATCAGACATTACAACAGGTAGATAATGAGTTTATTTTTAACTGGATAGTTGTTGATGATGGAAGTAGTGATGGCACAGATGAGTTGGTAAATAACTGGCAAAAAGAAGTAGCTTGGGATATAATTTACATCTATCAAAAAAATGGTGGAAAACCAAAAGCTGTTGCAAAAAGTGTAACAGTAGCAAAAGGAGAACTGACTCTATTGGCTGATAGCGATGATGCTTTTGTAAAAGATACTTTTAAAACTTTTTATGATGTTTGGGTTGGGTTTAGTGAAGATGAGAAGGAAAAATGTGGTGGTATTGGAGTGCTATGTCAAGATCAGTTTGCTACAAGGATAGGATATGATTATCCAATAGAAAATAGACTTTTACCTACTATGGATATTTTATTCAAATGGAGGGATATTGGATTAGGTGAAACTTGGGCGGCTTTAAAGACAAAAAATCTTCAATATGCTTTTTTAGAGCTACCTAATGAAGCAAAAAAATTACAATTTATCCCCGAAAGTTTTTTTTGGGACAGAATAGTATTTGAACTAAAACCATATTCATATTTTATTAATAAAGTATTAAGAGTTTATTATCAAAATGAAGCAGATAATATAAGCTTAAATATAAGAGAAAAATATCCAGAGGGATTTTTGTTTGAGTCTAAATATTTTATAAAAAATTATTGGTGGATGTTATTTAAGTATCCAAAAATTTATATCAAGCATTTGTTAAAATATATTTATTTTAATTATAAGGTTAGTAATGGAGCAAAATAAGATTTGGGATTATTATCAAACAGAAGAAATAGGTAGTTTTGACGGTAGTTATGGAAGACTGAATTTTTTAATTTCTAAATGTAAAAATAAAAAAGTTCTTAATATTGGTATTGGCGGTGGAATATTTGAGAAACTAGCTGTAAGTAATAATATTAATATATATTCACTAGATCCAAGTAAAAAATCAATAAAAAAAATAAAAGAAGTTATAAAAAAGGATAAAGCTAAAGTAGGATTTTCGCAAGATATTCCGTTTAAAGATAATTTTTTTGATATTATTGTAATGTCAGAAGTTTTGGAGCATTTAGAGATGAAAATTATACAACAAACTTTAAGTGAGATAAATAGAATTTTGAAAAAAAATGGAAAATTTATCGGAACAGTTCCTTATGATGAAAATTTAAAAGAGCAGTTAGTTGTTTGTCCAAAGTGTGGTGAAAAATTCCATAGATGGGGACATGTACAATCTTTTGATAAAAATAGACTTAATAAATTACTATCTACTGAATTCACACAAATTTATTTAAAGTCAAAAATGTTTATAAGCTGGAATATTTTGAATTGGAAAGGAAAAATATCTACAACCATAAGTTATTTATTTTATTTAATAGGAATTAAAAAAAGTGGTTTAAATTTATATTTTGAGGCATACAAAAGTTGAAAATAATATTTATAATATCCTCGTTAGGAAGTGGTGGGGCTGAAAGAGTTTTGACATTAATAGCAAATTATTTATCTACAAAATATTATATATATATAATTACATTTTCAAATGAAGATAGTTTTTATAAATTAAACAAAAATATAAAACATATTAAATTAAATCTGTTAAAAGAGTCAGGTAATAAGTTTGAAAGCTTAATTAATACTATAAAAAGAGTGTTTATTTTGCAAAAAGCTTTAAAAAAAGTTAATGCTAACATAAATATATCCTTCATGACTCATACAAATATATTATCAATTATAGCCTCAAAACTAAATAGACAAAAAATAATAATTTCAGAACGAATAGCTTATGATTTTTATAATGCAAAGGTATTGAATTTTATTAGAAGATTTATTTATATGTTATCAAATGCACTTATTATTCAAACAAAAAACGATAAAAAAAACTATGATTTTTTAAAAAATACTAATGTTATTTGTAACCCTATCAATATAAAAAATAAAAAAATAGATTTAAATAAAAAAGAAAAGATAATTCTAGCTGTAGGTAGGCTTAATAAGCAAAAAGGTTTTGATATTTTAATTAAAGCTTTTTCCAAAGTAAATACAACAAATTGGAGATTATGTATTGCTGGAGAAGGGGTAGAGCAGTGTAATCTTTTAAAAATAATTAATAAATTACATCTAACAAATGTAGAATTAATTGGCAAAAAAAAAGATATATTTAAATGGTACGAAAAATCCTCTATATTTGTATTAAGCTCAAAAAAAGAAGGCTTTCCAAATGTATTAATTGAAGCAATGGCTTATGGATGTGCAGTTATTAGTTTTGATTGCCAATATGGTCCAAGAGAAATTATAGTAGATGGTATTAATGGTATTCTAATTGAGAATCAAAATAATAATAAATTATCTTTAGAGATGCAGAAATTGATAGATGATAAAGCTTTAAGAGATCAATTATCTGATGAAGCTATAAAAGTAAGAGAAAAATATAATATTGAAAAAATAGTAAACAAGTGGGAAGATATAATCGTTAGAGTGTTGAAAAATGATTAAATTAGTTTTAGCTATTCGTTCTCTTGATATTGGTGGAGCTGAACGACAATTTATAGAACTTGTAAAACATATAGATAAAACCAGGTTTAATGTTTTGGTAGTTACTATGTATGGTGGAGTGCAAGAAAATACTGTAAAAAATATACCAAATATAAAATACATTAATTTACAAAAAAAAGGGCGGTATGATTTTTTTGCTTTTTATAATAGGTATGCAAGAATTTTGCAAGAGTCTGCGCCAGATATAATTTATTCATTTTTAGTAGAGATGAATTTATTTTCCTATTGGTGTAAATTAAAAAAAACAAAACTTATTTGGGGTTTTCGTGCTTCAAATATGGATTTAAAAAAATATGGGAAGTTGGCGCAAATTTTATTTTGGCTACAAAGAATTTACTCTAGAAATATAGATAAAATTATTGTAAATTCATATGCTAGTGTCATATTTCACAAAAATAGTGGTTTTGATATGAGTAAATCAGTAGTTATTCATAATGGCATTGATACAAATAAATTTACAAGAAATTTGCAAAAAAGAAAGGAATTTAGGGAAAAATATAATTTAAAAGTTAATGATACCGTAATAGGTATAGTAGCAAGAATTGATTATATGAAAGGATATGTTGTATTAGTCACAGCGATTAAAAAAATATTAGATAATTATCAAAATATTACAATGTTTGCTATTGGTGATGACGACAAAAGCATTAAACAAGAGTGCGAAAAAATACTTGGTTGTTACAATAATATAAGATTTATATGGCTTGGTAAGCAAAATAATGTAGAAAATTTTTACAGTGGTTTTGATGTTTATTCTTCTTCTTCTTTTGGCGAAGGTTTTAGCAATTCTATTGCAGAAGCTATGAGTTGTGAGTTAGCTTGTGTGGTAACAAATGTAGGTGATAGTAAAATAATAGTAGGGAATATTGGTATTGTTGTAGATGCAAATAACGAGCAAAGTTTGTATGATGGGCTGGTAAAAATGATAGAGAGTGATTATAAAGATTTAGGAAAAAAAAGTAGTAATAGAATAATAAGTAATTTTACTATTAATAAGATGGTAGATAATACAGCGCAACATATATCTATATTATTAGAGCACAAAAATTAATAATTCCTTGCTGTACTGTTAAAAAAACATTTAAAATCATTTTTTATTAAACAATAAAATTAATTTGAAAATCATTCATATTATTACCTCGTTAAATACTGGCGGTGCTGAGGTTATGCTATATAAAGTTTTATCTAATAAACTTAATAAAAAATTTGATAATTATGTAATTTCTATGCGTGATATGGGTAGTTTTGGTGCTAAAATTGAAAATTTGGGAGTTAAGGTTATTACGCTTAATATGCAAAAAAAATGGCATTTTATAACTGCTATTTTTAAATTAATTTCGTTAGCTATTAAAATATCACCTAATGTTATTCAAGGCTGGATGCCACATGGTAATGTGGCAGCATTTTTTATGCATATTTTTGCAAGAAATTCTCTCCTTTCTTTTAATATCAGGCAATCATTATATGATATTAGTTTAGAAAAATATTTCACCCAAATAGTAATTAAATTAAATAAATTTTTAAGTAAATATGCTGATACAATTATATACAACAGTATTGTAGCAAAACAACAGCATGAGGAGTTTGGTTTTTGTAGTAATAAAGCAATAGTAATTGCTAATGGCTTTGATATAGAAAAATTTTGTTTTTCTATGGATGCTCGCTTAAAAATTAGAGTTAAATTAAATATAGCAAAAACTGCTATAGTAATTGGTCATATTGCTCGTTTTCATCCTATGAAAGACCATAAAAATTTTATTCAAGCTGCTAAGAAGGTTTTAATTAAAAACCCTGCAATACATTTTATTATGAGTGGCACAGATGTTGATTCTAATAATAATTTTTTTAATGATAATATAGGTAAAGAAATAAAAAATAATTTTCATTTATTAGGCAATGTGGATAATGTGCATAATTTAATGAGTGCAATAGATATAATGGTAAGTAGTAGTAGTTATGGCGAAGCTTTTCCTAATATATTAGGTGAGGCCATGGCTTGCTCTGTTTTATGTGTGGCAACTAATGTAGGTGATAGTAAGTATATAATTGATAAATTTGGTAAAATTGTACCAGTTAAAGATTCTACAGCACTGGCAATTGCTATTATTGAGTTATCATCACTTACAACTAAGCAAAAAAATCAATTAACAACAGGGGCTTATAATAGAGTTAAAAATAATTTTTCTTTATCTATTATTAGTAATAAATATATAAATGTATATGAAAATATTAGTTAAATAATGTGCGGTATAACTGGGTATTGGGATAGTGCTGGAGCTAAGCCAGAAGTTGCTAAAAAAATGGCAATTGTTATTAAGCATAGGGGTCCTGATGATTGTGGTATATGGTTAAATAATAATAAAGATTTAGCATTAGCACATAGAAGGTTATCAATTATAGATTTATCGCCAGCAGGACATCAGCCGATGTTAAGCAAGGATAATAGGTTTGTTTTAGTGTATAACGGTGAAATTTATAATCATTTATTATTACGTACAGAATTAATAAAAAGTAATTTATCGTATACTTGGCGTGGTAGCTCTGATACTGAAACAC
>CBDCHC010000006.1:0-15228 GCA_965217075.1 Gammaproteobacteria bacterium
CGATATCAGCTATTAAGGCTAAAAAAATTATTGCTAAAAATTTTAGTTACAATAAAATATCTATTATAGAAAATAAAATTAAAATTTATATTAGTAAACAGTCGTTTGCAAAAATTATAGACTCTTTACAGCAATTGAAAAAAAACTATGGTATTAGTGTAACTACGGCTACTATTAATAAGGTTGCAGAGGGCGTAGTTAATGCGCAATTAATATTTAGCTTGCCATGAAAAAAAAAATTTTTATTTTTATTTTATTTTTATTATTTTTTATAATAATTAAAGCACCAAGTTCTGTGTTGAATAAATATTATCCTCATGTAGTTTTTAGCGGTAAGATGATAAATGGTACAGCGCTACATAACAAAATTGGTACTATAAAATGGCGACTTAAATTTATTTACTTATTAGCGGGTAAGGTAGTTTTGGTAACTAGTATTATTAAAGATGATAATAAAATAAACACTACATTTAGCATAAATTTATTAGGAAACATAGAGTTGACAAAAACTAATGGCATAGTTGACAGTAATTATTTGCAACAATTTATTACTAATATGCCAAAGATTATGTTAACTAAATTTAGAATAAATAAATTAAATATTGATGTAAATAATAAAAAATTAACAACATTAATTGATATTGTAAACTTAAATATATTAGGTGAGGATTTAGGTTCATATAAGTTGCAAGCAGTAGTTGCTAATCATAAAATAATAGCAAATATTAAAGATGATAAAAATGCAAAATTAACCGTAATAGCGAACGCTAAATCTATTGATAATGTATTATTTATTACTGGTAATATTGACGGTAAAGATAAAAATAGTAGAGAGCTCTTAAGAAGTATTGGTATTAGTAATATTATTAATGTTCAATTAAATATTAGCAAATATAATAAATTATTCTAAGTTTAATTAATTGATATTTTTTACAATCTCTGCTAATTTTTTTGCATAATTAGTAGCAATATTTAAATCTTTTGCCTCTACCATAACTCTTACCAAAAAAGCTTCTGTACCTGATTTTCTGATTAATACTCTGCCATTTGGTGTTATTTTTTTCTCAATAAGCAGCACAGTGTTTTGTAGTTTTTTATTATTTAAATCAATATTCTTAGTTAAATAAATATTCTCCAGTACTTGATGGTGCTTAGCAGCATCTTGTTTTATAGTATATAAATCATTATCTTTTATAATCATTGCCATTAGTACTTGCAGTGCAGCTATAATGGCATCACCAGAAGTAGAATGATTTAAACACACAATATGGCCAGAATTTTCACCACCTAATATAGCCTGATTATCTTGCATTTTTTCAATAACAAATCTATCTCCAACTTGAGCTTCTATAAAATTTATACCTAATTTGGCTAAAGAGTTACGTACACCAAGATTAGTCATTTGAGTACCAATTACTATATTATTAGTTAGTTTGTTATGTTGTTTATAATGTTTGGCAATTATAAATAATAATTCATCGCCATCAACTTTAGCACCAGTATGATCAATCATAATCAGCCTATCACCATCACCATCAAAAGCAATACCAACATCGGCTTCAGCGGCAATAACTTTTTGCTGCAAACCCTTGACATTAGTAGAGCCGCAATTATCGTTAATATTCAAACCATTTGGAGTATTGTTGATAATAATTGCATTTGCTCCTAATTCACTAAATACACTATTAGCTATATGATAAGTAGCACCATTAGCAGTATCTATAATTAATTTTAGCTGTTGTAAATTAATATTTCTATCAAAAGTTGATTTACAAAATTCAATATATCTACCTATAGCTTGAGCATATCTTTTTGCCTTACCAATATTAGCACTATCTACACTTACTATTTTATTGTGTAATTTTTCCTCTATTTGTTGTTGTTCATTATTACTTAATTTAAAGCCATCATTTGAAAAAAATTTAACCCCATTGTCGCTAAATTTATTATGTGATGCACTAATAATCACGCCACTACTAGCGCCGTATGTTCTAGTTAAATATGCAATTGCTGGTGTTGGCATCGGACCTAATAAGCCAACATCAACTCCACTTGATAAAAAACCAGCTTCTAAAGCTGACTCAAACATATAACCAGAGATTCTAGTGTCCTTGCCAATAATAACGCTAGGGTTGTTATATTTTTTATATAAAACAGAGCCAACTGCCCAGCCTAATTTTAAAAAAAAATCAGCTGTAATAGGATAAGTACCGACTTTACCACGAATACCATCAGTACCAAAAAAATCAGACATATATTTTATTTATTATTTTTAGCATATCTGTAGTTGCTTGAACATCATGAGTGCGAATAATATTGGCCCCATTATCAATAGCAATTTTATTAGCAATAGTGCTAGCAATTATCCTATCATTTACATCCCTACCACCAAGTATTTTATCAAACATAGATTTGCGTGATAAAGAAACTAATATTTTTAAGCCAAATTCTTTAAAGGCAGATAGGTTACGCAAGATAGTTAAGTTATGTTCAAGAGTTTTACCAAAACCAAAACCAGGATCTATAATTAAATGCTTTTCATTTATACCAGCTTTAATGCAATTGTTTATTCTTTTACTAAAAAAATCTTTAATATCATCAATAATATTATTGTAAGTAGGTTTATTTTGCATGGTCTGTGGATTGTTTTGCATATGCATTAAACAAATATCTGCCTTATTGTCACTACATATTTCCATTGCACCTTTTTTTCTTAGAGCAAAAATATCATTAATAATATCCACTCCATTTTCCAGTGCTTGCACCATTACTTTAGGCTTATAAGTATCAATAGAAATTTTAGTATTTTTTTTAATTTTATTTAAAATTTTAATAACTGGAATAACTCTGTTTATTTCTTCCGTAGTATTAACATAATTAGCATTTGGCCTACTAGATTCTCCGCCTATATCAATAATATCAATATTAGTATCAATTAATTTTTGAGCATAATTAACAGCTTTATCAGTGTCTAAATATTTACCACCATCAGCAAAAGAATCTGGGGTTGTATTGATTATGGCCATAATCAATATTTTATGTAAATTTTTTGATTCTTCTACCACTTTTTTTATCTTTAAACTCTTGTTGTTTTTTTTCTGCACCTAAGCCTATTTCTTCAGATACTTCGTCAGAGTCAATAATTTGAGAAGATTTCCCTGCATCTTTTTTTGCCATTAAATTATCAATTTGGGATTCGTCAATAGTTTCAAATTCCATTAATGCATCTTTCATTGTCTCTAGTATATCGCGATTTGCTATTAAAATTTTATATGCAGTTTGGTAATTTGTATTGATAATTTCATAGATCTCTTGATCAACTTTTTGAAAAGTTTTATCTGACATTTGTTTATGTTTTGTTACTTGTTTGCCTAAAAAAACTTCCCCTTCTTCTTCGCTATAAGATATAGGACCCATTGTCTGACTCATACCCCATTTTTTGACCATATTATGTGCTAATTCTGTAGCTCTTTCAATATCATTACCAGCACCAGTAGTAATAGCGTCTTTGCCGTAGATAATTTCTTCAGCGATACGACCACCAAATAGTGATGCAATTTGTGAATTTAATTTTTCTTTAGACATAGAATAACTGTCTTTATTTGGTAAAAACATAGTAACACCTAATGCTCTTCCTCTTGGAATAATACTAACTTTATATACTGGGTCATGTTTTGGCATTAATCTACCAACTATAGCATGCCCTGCTTCGTGATATGCAGTTAATTCTTTTTCATTTTTATCCATAACTAGTGATTTTCTTTCACTACCCATCATAATTTTATCTTTAGCTTGTTCTAATTCTTGCATGCCAACTATTTTTTTATCTTTAATTGCTGTAAGTAACGCCGCCTCATTAACAAGATTTGCTAAATCAGCACCAGAAAAACCTGGGGTACCACGGGCTATATTTATTGGCTTAACATTTTTAGCTATTGGGATTTTTTTCATATGTATAGTAAGAATAGCTTCTCTGCCCTTTAAATCTGGTAAACCAACATATACTTGTCTGTCAAATCTACCAGGACGAAGTAAAGCCGGGTCAAGTACATCTGGGCGATTAGTAGCTGCTATAACAATAACTCCTTCATTTCCTTCAAATCCATCCATTTCTACTAACATCTGATTAAGGGTTTGCTCTCTTTCATCATGTCCTCCACCCATGCCTGCTCCACGCTGACGACCTACAGCATCTATCTCATCAATAAAAATAATGCAAGGGGAGTTTTTTTTTGCTTGTTCAAACATATTACGTACACGTGAGGCGCCAACACCTACAAACATTTCAACAAAATCTGAACCAGAGATAAAGAAAAATGGTACATTTGCTTCACCAGCTATTGCTTTTGCTAATAGAGTTTTACCAGTGCCAGGCGGACCAATCAATAAAATGCCTTTAGGAATTTTCCCACCTATAGAGCTAAATTTAGTTGGATTAGATAAAAAATGCACTAATTCTACCACATCTTCTTTAGCTTCTTCAACTCCAGCTACATCTTTAAAGGTAGTTTTTAATTTATCTTTAGTGATAAGTTTAGCTTTTGATTTAGCAAAACTCATAGGGTTGCCAGCCCCCATGCCTGTAGCACCACGCATTGAATAGATAATAATACCGATTAATAATAACATAGGTGCAATAGATATAATTAGTTGACGTAAAAAACCATTTTTTTGCGGTGGTTTAGAATTAACAGATACGCCATTATCAAGTAAATCACCCATTAAACCTAAATCGCCAGGATTATAGGTGTTAAACTTCGTGCCACCACTGGTCATACCAGAAATAGTACTGCCTTCTATATCAACGCTAGATATTCTACCTAATTTGATATTATTAATAAATTCTGAGTAACTAATTTCATTTTTATCGGTATCATCAAAATTAAATTTATTGATAACAGTAAATAGTGTAATGCCTAAAATCACCCAGATAAGTATGTTTTTTATCATCGATAATGTAGTAAAAAAAATGATAGATAATACCATATTTAATTAGAATTTTTATATTAAAATGTCTTTTTATTGTAGTTATTTATTATGTTATTTGTTATAAAAACACTTATTGTAGTTTTTTTTGCTACTATTTATTCTTGTGGATTTCATTTTCCTTATGAAAAATCTGAGATTAATGTGGAAATTACAGGAGATTATAGAAACAGTGATTTTGTTAGTGAACTAAGTGAAAAGTTAAACCAAACTTTAGTTTATAAATTTAGAGTTAATATTAATAAAATTGAGAATAAATTATACACTTTATTAAACAATGATACTTTAGAGTTAGCAGTTGATATTAGTGTTTTTAAGGGCAGTAAATTATTACTTCAACGCAATTTTATTGGTAGAAAATATTTAGCAAATAATATTAATAATAATGTGTTATTATTGCAAAAACAGGATAGCTACCAACAAATGAGACAAGAAATAATAACAAAATTAGTTAGAATTTTAAAAAAATTATAATAAATATAAATGCAAATTAATTCTGAGCAGCTTATAACACAACTTGATAATTTTTATAAGTTGTATTTTATATATGGTGATGAAGTATTGCTTGTTAATCAAACTTTAGATATTATTTATGCTAAATTAGCAATAGATGGCTTTAATAATAAATTAAATTTTCATATAGATATTAGGTTTAATTTTATTAAATTAAATGATGAATTAGTGGCAAATGATTTATTTGCTAATAAAAAAATCCTGCATTTAAGGTTAGATAGCTTAAATTATAAGATTACAAATGCTATTATTAATCTTATAGCTAATATAAAAAACAATGTAATTATTATTATTTCTACAGGAAAATTAACTTCAGTACAACAAAAAAGTAAATGGTTGAGTCATATTAATCAAGATGGTTTAATTATAAAACATGTAAAAATTTACCCACAAAATATGAAAAATTGGGTAACAAGGCAAATGAAAAAGATAGGTCTTAAAGATAATAATGAAATAGCAGAAATAGTAGCAAATTTTAATCAAGCTAATTTATTAGGTGCTAATAATGAGTTACAAAAATTATATTTTTCTTTTAAAGACAGTAATATTGATATTGAAAAATATAATATACAAATTAAACAACAGTCTATATATGATATTTATAATTTGATAGATAGTGCTTTAAAGGCTGATATTACCTCAGTTATTAATATTTATCATAATATGAATATAGATCTTAACTATTTAGTTAATAGTTTATATATACAAATTAAACAATTAATAGCTATCAGTTTAAAATTAAAAAAACAAAAAACTTTAGCAGTGGCTATGCAAGAATGTTATGTTTGGCAAAATAAAACTACCATGATTAGTCAAACAATTAAACGACATTCTTATACACATTTACAAAAGTTGTTATTATTGTTAGGTAAAATAGACAGGAGTATTAAGGGCAGAGATAGCATTGATGCACATGATTTTTTATTAAAACTTTTATTATTATTAGCAGGAAAAAATAATGGACTTAATTACTAAATTAGGCAAACAAGCGTTAATAGCTAAGAAAAATATGTGTTTATATAGCTCTAAGCAAAAAAATCAAGTATTGATAAATATAATTAATAATCTAAATAGTAATATAACATCAATTCTAACTGCTAATAAAAAAGACCTACAGAATGGTGAAAAAAATAATTTAAGCGATGCTTTGCTTGATAGGCTTATGTTAAACAATGATAGAATAAATGGCATGATAGTAAGTCTTGAGCAAATTATAGCTTTGCCAGATCCAGTTGGCGAGATAACTAATTTATCATACCAGCCAAGTGGTATTCAAGTAGGACAAATGAGAGTGCCTTTAGGAGTCCTTGGTATTATTTATGAGTCTAGACCAAATGTAACTATTGATGCGGCAGCATTATGTATTAAATCTGGTAATTGTGTGATTTTACGTGGAGGAAAAGAAGCTATTTATTCTAATATAGCGTTACATCAATGTATTGTATCTGCTTTAATAACAGCAAATGTAGCTGAAAATGCAGTACAATTACTTACAGATACTGATAGAAAATTAGTAACAGAACTTGTCGCTAGTAATTGGTTTATTGATGCTATAATTCCTCGTGGCGGCAAAGGATTAGTAGCTGCAATTGCAGATAGCGCTAAGGTGCCTGTAATTAAGCATTTACATGGAGTGTGCCATACTTATATTGATAAATATGCAGCTATTGATAAAGCTATAGCTGTAGCATTTAATGGCAAAACAAGACGTTATGGTGTATGCAATGCTACAGAAACTTTATTAGTACATAAAGATTGTGATATAAAAATCATGCCAAGATTAATACTTAAGTACATAGAAAAAGGTGTAGAATTACGTGGGTGTAGTGAGACAAAAAAATTATCAATTAAGATTAAACTTGCTACGGCAGATGATTGGGGTAAAGAATATTTAGCGCCTATTTTAGCAATTAAAATAGTAAATAATTTTAAAGAGGCTGTCGACCACATTGATAAATATAGTTCTAGTCACACTGAAACTATTATTACTGAGAGTTATACTAGAGCAAAAGATTTTTTAACTCAAGTTGATTCTTCCTCTGTGATGGTTAATGTTTCAACTGGTTTTGCTGATGGTTTTGAATATGGTCTTGGTGCTGAAATTGGTATTTCGACTGATAAGTTTCATGTGCGTGGGCCTGTTGGCTTGCAAGGACTTACCTCACAAAAATTTATCGTTTTAGGCAATGGTCATATTAGAGATTAAACATGAAAAATCAATACTTACAAGATGCAACTTTAAGGCTAAAGGATAATTTACCACCATTACCGCTTAATACTACACAAGTAAAAACGGTAATTACTAAGTTAATAATAGCTGAAGATGATAAGTTTTATTTAGATTTATTTACCAATAGAATTTTACCAGGAGTAGATGATAGCGCTAAAATTAAAGTAGGTTTTTTAGCAGATATAATTAAAAATAAAATTATATGCAGAGCTATAGATATTAAAAAAGCATATTTTTTATTAAGTACTATGCTTGGTGGTTACAACGTAGATATTTTAATTGATAACCTTACTAATAATTACGCTGTTGATGCATTAAGTAATATTTTATTAGTATATGACTCTTATAATAAAATATTACTTAATTCGACTGATAATAAATATGCACGGCAAGTTTTAACTAATTGGGCAAATGCTGATTGGTTTTTGGCAAAAAAGAAAATAGCAGAACAAATTAAATTAACAGTATTTAGAGTAGATGGTGAAATTAATACTGATGATTTATCACCAGCAACTGAGGCATGGTCGCGTCCGGATATTCCACTACATGCTAAAAGTATGCTTAGTAAAAAAAATCCTAATAGTCTGACAATTATTAATAAATTAAAACAACAAGGTAATCCATTAGTATTTGTTGGTGATGTAGTTGGTACTGGTTCTTCTAGAAAATCGGCTATTAATTCTATTTTATGGCATATAGGTGATGATATTGATTTTTTACCCAATAAACGTATAGGTGGAGTAATTTTAGCTGACAAAATAGCGCCAATATTTTTTAATACTGCACAAGATGCTGGAATATTACCTATTGAATGTGATGTATCAAATATGCAAATGGGAGATGAAATTATTATCTATCCTTATCAAGGAAAAATTACTAAAAATAATAAATTAATAGCTGCTTTTGATTTAGTGCCAAATACTATATTAGATGAAGTGCGCGCTGGGGGTAGAATTAATTTAATTATTGGCAGAACTTTAACTGATAGAGCAAGAAAAGATTTAAATTTAGATAGTAGCGATGTTTTTGTACGCGCTAAAAGCATAACTAATAATGATAATAATAACTGGACTTTAGCACAAAAAATAGCAGGTAAGGCTTGTGGTGTTAGTGGTATTACTCCAGGTACTTATTGTGAGCCTAAAATAAGTAGTGTTGGTTCGCAAGATACAACAGGAGCAATGACTAGGGATGAGTTGAAAGAATTAGCTTGTATTAGTTTTAATGCAGATTTAGTAATGCAAAGTTTTTGCCATACTGCTGCTTATCCAAGACAAATAGACTTAGAATTAGCTCAAACATTACCAGAGTTTTTTACAAGTCGCGGTGGTATAGCCCTTAAGCCAGGTGATGGAGTAATACACTCGTGGTTAAATAGAATGATATTGCCAGATACAGTTGGCACTGGTGGCGATTCTCATACTCGCTTTCCTATGGGCATTAGTTTTCCTGCTGGTAGTGGATTAGTAGCATTTGCTGCATCTATGGGAGTATTGCCACTTAATATGCCTGAATCAGTATTAGTACGTTTTACAGGTGTAATGCAACAAGGCATTACTTTGCGTGATTTAGTTAACGCTATTCCATACATAGCAATTAAAAAAGGACTGCTGACTTTAGACAAAAAAAATAAAAAAAATATCTTTTCAGGAAGAATTTTAGAAATTGAAGGTTTGGAAAATTTAACAATCGAGCAAGCATTTGAATTATCAGATGCATCAGCTGAAAGAAGCGCAGGTGGTTGTACTATAAAATTAAACATAGAGCAAGTTGCAAGCTATTTAAAGTCTAATGTAGTATTATTAAGCGCTATGATTAATAATGGTTATAAAAATAAAAATACCTTGCAAAGACGTATAAATGATATGCAAAAATGGCTAGATAACCCGCAGTTATTAACAGCTGATAAAGATGCTAAGTATGCTGAAATAATTGACATTAATATGAGCGAAATTAATGAACCTTTATTAGCTTGCCCAAATGATCCTGATGATATCAAGCCATTATCAATGCTTGCAAATACTAAAATTAATGAAGTTTTTATTGGCTCATGTATGACTAATATTGGTCACTTTCGTGCTGCCAGCCAAATTCTTAGTAATGAAAAAAGTATAAATGTTGAGTTATGGATAGCACCACCTACAAAAATGGATGAAGCGCAATTAAAACAAGAAGGTAGTTATGATATTTTTAATAAACTCACTAAAAATACAGAACCACCAGGCTGTTCTTTATGCATGGGCAATCAAGCAAGAGTCAAAGATGGCAGTATTGTTATTTCTACCTCAACACGCAATTTTCCTAATCGTTTAGGCAACAACGCGAAGGTATATTTAGCATCAGCAGAATTAAGTGCTGTTAGTGCTAAATTAGGTAGATTACCAAGTGTTGATGAATACCAACAAATAGTTAGTAATATTGATAAAAAAATCTATAATTATTTAAGTTTTGATAAACTAGATAATTCTAGGATTAATGTAGAAACTACATTAAGTTGATGATTTATTAATTATTTGTAAATCAGCATGGTAAGATGATCTTACCATAGGAGCGCTAGCAACTTGAGTAAATCCCATTTCAAGTGCAATCTTTTTGTAAATATCAAATTCTTTAGGTGTTAAATACCTAACTATATTTAAATGATATTTACTTGGTGATAAATATTGCCCTAAAGTTAACATATCTACATTATTTGCTCTTAAGTCTTGTAATACTTTAAGCACTTGTGTTTGTGTCTCTCCTATGCCTAACATTAACCCTGATTTTGTAATAATTTGCGGATTTTTTAATTTAAAATTTTTTAATAATTGTAGCGAATGTAAATAATCTGCCCCTGGACGTACTTGTGGGTATAAATCAGGCACAGTTTCTAAATTATGGTTAAAAACATTAAAGGCAATTTTGCTTAAAGTATTAATAGCTAATTTTTCTTTACCACGAAAATCAGGGGTTAAAATTTCAATTTTTATTTTTGGCACTAATTGTTTAATCGTATTTATACAGTTAACAAAATGTTGAGTACCACCGTCACGTAAATCATCTCTATCTACTGAAGTTATAACTACATATTTAAGGTGCATTTTTTTAATAGTTATAGCTAAATTTTGTGGCTCGTTATTGTCCAGCGGTAATGGCTTGCCATGTGCTACATCACAAAAAGGACAACGTCTAGTACATATTTGCCCCATAATCATAAAGGTAGCTGTGCCACTATTAAAGCATTCATTTAAATTAGGGCAACTGGCTTCCTCGCATACACTAAATAAATTATTATTTTGTATGATTTTTTTAAGCTTAGTAATTTTATTATTATTTAATTGTTTTATTCTTATCCATTTTGGTTTACGTAAATTAGTAGTACTTATTTCTGGTTTTATTTTAAGGCGTGCCATTTTACTTTCACCTTTTAAGTTTTTAATAACTATAACTTGAGATATAGACATAATTTTTATTATTGATTTTATTATATTTTATAATAGTTGATTTCATAAATATGATTATTAAAATAAATTTTAGTTTAAAATTATTGACATGAACTTAAATTATTTAGATTTTGAACAGCCAACTGCAGAATTAAAAGATAAGATAGCTTTGCTTGATAACATAGATAAAAGCATTGATGTTAATGCAGAAAAAACATCATTAATACAAAAAAATAAAGAGCTTACTAAAAGTATTTTTAAAAATCTTAGCGATTGGCAAATTTTTCAGTTAGCCAGACACCCAGAAAGACCTTATACACTAGATTATATAGCAAAAATATTTGATGACTTTATTGAGCTGCATGGTGACAGAGCATTTGCTGATGATAGTGCTATTATAGGCGGTATAGCTGTTATATCTGGCATAAAGGTTATTTTTATTGGCCAACAAAAAGGTAGAACTACTAAAGAAAAGCTTTTTCATAATTTTGGTATGAGTAAACCAGAAGGTTATAGAAAAGCTCTTAGGTTGATGCGAATGGCAGAAAAATTTAATTTACCTATATTATCTTTCATTGATACTCCAGGAGCATACCCAGGAATTGGTGCCGAAGAAAGAGGGCAAAGTGAAGCTATTGCTAGAAATTTATTCGTAATGTCAACTTTAAAAACTCCAATTCTTAGTGTAATAATAGGCGAAGGTGGCTCTGGCGGAGCACTTGCTATTGCTATGGCTGATAAGTTATTTATGTTTAAATATAGCGCATATTCTGTAATATCTCCTGAAGGATGTGCATCTATATTATATAAAAATGCTGATAAAGCCAGTATTGCTGCTGAATCATTAAAGTTAACCAGCGCTCACTTAAAAAAATATAATTTAATTGATGGCATTATTGATGAACCATTAGGCGGAGCACATAGAGATATTACTTTAGCAGCTAAGTTGCTTAAAGACGCAGTGACAAAGGAATTGCATAATTTACAGCAATTATCAATTGAAGAATTATTAATAAAACGCACAGATAAAATTCAAAATTTTGGTAAATTTAAGCATAACTTATCTTAATTTTATGCAAATAAAATCTCATATTTCTTATGTGGTAGCTTTAAGTGGAGGAATTGATTCTGTAGTATTACTACATTATATGCGTAATTACAGTGTGCGGGCTGTACATATTAATCACAATTTAAATATTAATTCTAATCAATGGGTTAGCTTTTGCCAACATCTATGTAAAGAATTAGACATTGTTTTAGAGATTATAAATATAAATATAAACACATATAGTAATATAGAAAAAATAGCACGTACCAAGCGTTATAATGCCTTATTTGATAATTTACAAACTAATGAGGTTTTGTTAACTGCGCACCATATAGATGATCAAGCAGAAACTTTATTATTACAATTGTTTAGAGGTAGCGGTACATTAGGATTATCGGCAATGCCAATAGTTAAAAAAAAATCATTATAGACCATTACTGCAAAAGTCAAAAAAATGGATTAAGGATTATGCTGCTGAGTATAATTTATCTTGGATAGAAGATGATAGTAATAGTAATATTAACTTAAGGCGTAATTTTTTACGCCTTAAAATTATACCAATATTAAATACTGTTTATCATAATTTAAGTAAGGTTTTATTTAGAGTAGCTAATAATCAGAGAGAAAGTTTTTTACTTAATAATGAATTAGCACAAATAGATATAAAAACATATAATCTATTGCATAATAACTTATTAGATGCACAAAAATTACAACAATTAAATAAAAGTAGAATTAAAAATATTTTGCGTTTCTATATTTACAACTTAGGTTATATGATGCCGAGTTATAATATTTTAAAGCAGATGTTGCTTGTTATATATGCTAAAGATGATGCTAAACCTTTAGTTAAATGGGGTAATTATAGTTTGCGTCGTTATCAAAAATTATTATATTTTATTGATAATAATAGCAAGATAGATAATAGTTGTCCATTATATTTATTATTTAAAAATAAGGATAATTTTGAAATTCGTTATAAACAATTAGGACAAAAAGTAAAATTTAGTAATAAAAAACATTCACAGTCTGTAAAAAAATTAATGCAGGAATACAAAATTCCTCCTTGGCAAAGAAATAGCATTAGGTTTTATTATGTAGCAGAAGAGTTAGTCGCTATAGAAAAAATAGGAAAAATTAATGTTAAAGAAGAATAAAAATACAGCTAAATTTCATATATCTGATATTAAAGTAATAACAAAAATTGTTCCATATTTAATGCAGATGAAACAAAGAGTTTTTTTTGCTATGTTATTTTTATTTATTGCAAAAATAGCTTTAGTTGGAGTTCCGATGACTCTGAAAAATATAGTTGATAGTCTTGATAGTAATAATGAAATATTAATTTTACCAATATCAATGTTAGCAGCATATATTGTGTTACGATTAATTAGTTCTATTTTTAATGAATTACGCGACGCTATTTTTGCTAAAGTACGTTATAAAACTATGAGGATAATTGCAGTTGAGGTATTTAAGCATTTACATAAATTAGACCTGTCTTTTCATTTAGATAGAAATATAGGTGCAATTAGTAGAGATATAGATAGGGGGGTTAATAGTATTAGCACTTTACTAGCAATTTTTGTTTTTAATATTATGCCGTCAATATTTGAAATATTATTAGTCACCTCTATTTTATTTTTTAATTATAACTCCACTATTGCAGTGGTAATCTTTGTTACAGTCATTATTTATGTTATTTTAACTATAAGCCTTACTCAATGGCGCATTAAATATCGTTATCAAATGAATGATATGCAATCAAGTGCTAGTAATTTAGCTATAGATAGTCTTATTAATTACGAAACAGTAAAATATTTTAATAAAGAAGAAGTAGAAATAGATAAATATAACAATATAATGCAAAAGTGGCAAAATATCGCTATTAAGAGCTTTACTGCAATGACTTTTCTTAATTTTGCACAAGGATTAGTTATAACAGCAGGAGTTGGTATTATCTTATTTTTAACTGCTAATGGAGTTATTGATAATTCTTTAAGTTTAGGTGATTTAATTATGATTCAAGCCTTATTATTGCAATTATTTTTACCACTTGGAAATTTAGGTATTATTTATAGACAAATAAAACATAATTTTATTGATATTAGTAATATGTTTTTTTTATTAGATAAAAAACCAGCAATAATAGATACAGATAATGCTAAAAATTTATTAATAATTAAAGGCAATGTAGAGTTTAAAAATGTTAATTTTTGTTATAAAAATAAGAAACAAATTTTAAAAAATATTCATTTTACAGCCAATAAAGGTCAAATAACAGCTATAGTTGGTAGTAGTGGTGCTGGCAAATCAACTATTACTAAATTATTATTTAGATTTTTTGATATAGATAATGGAGAAATTTTAATTGATAAACAGAATATTAAAAAAATAACTACAAATAGTTTACGTAAAAATATAGGTGTAGTGCCGCAAGATATAGTATTGTTAAATGATACTATTTTTGCTAATATTGCTTATGGAGCTAATAAAAAAATTACATTAAAAGATGTAAGAGCAGTAGCACAAGATGCTTTTATTGATGATTTTATTATGTCTTTACCGGACGACTATCAAACTAAAGTTGGTGAGAGAGGATTAAAATTATCAGGTGGTGAAAAACAACGTATATCAATAGCAAGAGTATTGCTTAAAAATCCGCCTATTTTAATTTTTGATGAGGCTACTTCTGCTTTAGATAATAATGCTGAAAAAAAGGTACAAAAAGCACTAAATAGCTTAAGTAAAAATCGTACTACTATTGTTATAGCTCATCGTCTTTCTACAATTATAGGAGCTGATAAAATTTTAGTGCTTAATAATGGTAAAATTACAGAGCAAGGTACACATAATGAGTTATTAAATATTAAAGGTTTGTATTATAAAATGTTAAATATTAATGAAATTTAAAGTTTTAGCAACAGATGGCAAAGCCAGAGCAGCTACATTAACTTTTGATAGAGGTCAGATTGAAACTCCAGCTTTTATGCCAGTTGCAACTTATGCTAGTGTAAAAGCACTTAGCT
>CBDCHC010000007.1:0-53415 GCA_965217075.1 Gammaproteobacteria bacterium
GCTGCTAATATTATAACTGGTAAGGATGTTATCTCTGGTAATGGTATCTTTATGTATACAGATCTGCGTAGTGGTACTGATACTATTGCTGATTTTTCCTCAGGCGATAAGATTAACATCGCTAGTTTAATTAGCGGTTATAGTGCTGGCAACTTTGCTGATTATGTAACTGCAACTGCTGGTAATATTATCATTGATATTGATGGCACTGGTGCCTCCCCTGGCACTAATACAGTTAATATTTTGTTAAGCAATAGTTATATAGCTGTAGAGAGTGGTTTTGTGTTGTTATAAGATATTAAATATAAAAAAATATAACAACTGCTAATTTGTAAGTGGCTGTTATAAAATAATAGTACAATTTATAATACAACTAAAAGTTTAGTTATAAAAAATTAATATTTATAATTAAGCAGATGATTAGAGTTATTTATTAGACAGCTAATGATAATAAATAATACAGGCTTGATACGTTAATAAATTATTAATACTACGTTTTGCATCTTGCGTGGCATTTATATTATATTGTGTATTTAAGGTAACTGAGTTAAAGCAATTATTGAGTTGATATTGCAAGACAACAGGGCAGTGGCCTGTGTTTGCCAGAAGTAATTGTTTCAATTTAATAAATAAATTTTGTTGTTTGCTAGTTAGTTTAATAACTATATATTTAGCATATTTGGCTTTTATTGTTTCAATATTATCAATATTATTGATAATTATACGAGGGCTGTAACTATGATTATATTGCGGCATTATTGTGATATCAGCTACTACAACTTTACCGGTTATTAAATTAGCGCTTAATTTTGTAATATCATCATTAAATATTACAGCATTAATCTTTTTATAAGCATCACTAAGCATAACATTTGCCATTTGCCCATTTTTTGTTTTACGATAGAATATTTGTTCAATCAGCGCTATTATTTTAATATTTTTACCAGCTCTAATAATTGTTTGACTAGGAAAAGTAGCAGCTATTTTTGTTAAATCATTTTTATATTCATCAACTGGATGTTGGTAAAAATAAAAACCCATAACCTTATAACCTAATTCTAATTGTTGGCGAAAATCATATTCTCTATTAATATTATAATGCAATTGCATTAGCTGGGTATTTTTAGCAAATAAATTAGTTTGCCCAATATTTTTATCTTTTTGTTTGATGTCAGCTTGTTTAACTGCTTTTTCATAACTGGCAATAAGTGTTGCTTTATTTTGCTTAAAACAGTCCATTGCCCCAGCAAAAATTAGGGATTCAATCGCTTGTTTATTAAGATATTTTCTATCTATTCTCAAGCAAAAATCAAATAAATCCTGATAATTTGTTATTTTGTTAATAACAATTTGTTCAATAAATATTTGTCCAACTCCTTTTAACGCACCTAAACCATAATTAATAGTTTTATCATCTGTAGCAACAAAGTCATATACACAATAGTTAATATTAGGAGGCATAATCTTTATTTTTGATAGTTTTACTTCTGTGATGATAATAGCAAGACGATCACTATCGCCCATAACATTGCTAAGTACAGATGCCATAAAAATACTATAATAATGAGTTTTAAGCCATGCTGTTTGGTATGAAATAAGAGCATAAGCTACAGAATGTGATTTATTAAAACCATAACCAGCAAATTTATCTATATAATCAAATACTTCATTGGCCTTCTCATTATTTATATTGTTTTTTTCTGCACCAACAACAAAATTTTTTCGTTGTTTTGCCATTTCATCAGCTTTTTTCTTACCCATAGCCCTACGCAATAAATCTGCATTACCAAGACTAAATCCAGCCATTTCTTGCGCTGCACGCATTACTTGTTCTTGGTATACAAAAACCCCGTTAGTAGGAGTAAGAATTTTTTCTAAAATAAGATGAGGGAAAGATATTTTTTTACCATGTTTAACAGCAATATAATCATCAATATAATCCATGGCACCAGGACGATAAAGTGCTAACATCGCTACAATATCATTAAAATTAGTTGGTTTCATTTGTCTTAAATATTCTCGCATACCTGATGACTCTAATTGAAAAACACCAGTTGTATCAGCATTTTGATATAATTTATATACAGCTTTATCTGTTAGATCTATATCTTCTATAATAATTTTTTCACCATTATATTTTGTTATATTATTAACAGTTTTGGCAATAACACTTAAATTTGATAAACCTAAAAAATCAAATTTTACTAAACCTATTGCTTCAATATCATCTTTATCAAATTGTGATACTGTAGCATCAAACTCTTCACCAGCATTATAAGTAGGGCAAAAATCACTAATTTTATTAGGAGCAATTACAACCCCACCTGCATGTGTACCAATATTACGCGGCAGACCTTCTAATGATTTAGCTAAATTAATTAATAATGATACCGCCTCTTCTGAGGCATATCTTTTTTGTAATTCATTACTATCTTGTATTTCTTTTTGTTTATTTGTTTTAATTTTTTTTAACTCATTATTATATTGCTCTAATTGAGTTAAATATTTATCATAATTTTTTTCTTTAAGAGTTATATCTGGTTTATTTTTAATTTTTAATGTTAAATACTTTTCATAATTAAGCGCTTTATCAATAGTGATATCAGGCTCCATTGGAATTAGTTTTGATAATTTATCACTAAAACCATAAGGTTGACCTAAAATTCTACCAACATCTCGTATTACTCCTTTAGCAGCCATAGTGCCAAAAGTAACAATCTGTGATACTTTATCTTTGCCATATTTATTAATTACATACTCAATAACTTTATCTCTACCTTTAGTACAAAAATCAATATCAAAATCTGGCATAGATACTCTTTCTGGATTTAGAAACCTTTCAAATAATAAATCATATTTAATAGGATCAACGCTACTAATTCCTAAAGAATAAGCAACCAAAGAGCCAGAGCCAGAACCACGTCCAGGACCAACAGGAATATTATTTTTTTTTGCCCAAGCAATAAAGTCTGCTACTATTAAAAAATAACCAGTAAAGCCCATTTTTAATATAATTTTTATTTCATAGTTAAGTCTATTTTGATATTTTTTTTTAACTAAATTATATTTAGCTATAATTCTATTAAGTTTTGTTGTAGCTTCTTTAATAAAAAAATCATTGGTTGTTAGATTATTTGGTATGTCAAATGCTGGTAAATAATTATGTTTATTAAGCTCAAAATTTACATTACATCGTTTAGCAATTTCTATAGTATTAGTAATTACTGCTGGTGTGTCGCTAAATAACTTTAGCATTTCATCATTTGATTTTAGGTATTGTTCGTTAGTATATAATCTTAAACGCTTATCATTATCTATTAATTGGTTAGTAGCAATGCAAACCCGTGCTTCATGAGCATAAAAATCATTTTTTTCTAAAAACTGTACTGCATTAGTAGCAATTACTGGCACATGGTATTTAGTAGCAAGTTTTATAGCTAAATGCAGATATTTTTCTTCATCATTATTTAGTATTCTTTTAACGCCTAAATAATTACGATTATCAAATAGTTGTTGAAGTTTTTTAATTTCTGTAATGGTTTCAGTAATTTTATTATTAAGCAATAACTGACCAATTTTTGATTCTAAATGATTAATAATAATTAAATCAGCATTTAATTTTTTTAATTCATCAAAAGTGACAAAAGCATTATTTTCTTTAGTATAAGATAGTGATATAAGTTTTGAAAGGTTTTTGTAACCATTATTATTAATACATAAAAGAGTTATTTGGTAGTTATTATCAATAGTGATTTTTGCACCAAATATTGGTTTTATTTTTGCTGCAACGGCTGCTTTGTAAAATTTAATAGCAGCAAATAAGTTATTATTGTCAACTATAGCAACAGCATGCATCTTTAACGATTTTGCTCGAGCTATTAATGCTTGAATACGAATAGTGCTATTTACAATAGAATATTCACTTTGGCACTCTAAATGAACAAATTTATTTGTCATATATTTTTTAAATTTAATAGATTGCTATTTTATAATTAATAATAATATAATAGATAAAAAAATACCCCTATTAAGGGGTATTTTTTTTATAAGAGATTTTTTTAAAATCTAGGACCTGCGTTAGCTTGTTCCATAGCTTGTTCTAAACCAAGCATAGCATGTTTTTTAGCAGTAGTTAATAATTTAATAGCTTTATTATCATTACCTTTTTTATGTAACTTTTTAGCTTTTTTCATTAATTTACCAATGGTATTCCACTCAAAACCTACTTTTTTAACTTTTTTGCGTTCCATTTTAAGGTCAGCAAGAGCATCATCATAAGACATCATATGACTGCTGCTATGGTTATAGGTAGAATATTTACCTAAATCACTAATATCAGCCAAAGAGACAGTATTGTTTCTATTATATTTTTGGTAAATACTGTCAGCAGTAGACATATTTTTAGCTTTCATTTGCGTATTTGCATGCTGCTTAGAGCTGTTAGAATTATTATTCCAGTTATAAGATGAATCTTCAAAGCCAGATGAAATGGCTGTTAAAGATAAGGCTGTTGTTATTACAAATAATATATTTTTCATTTTTACTCCTTATTGTCTATATTCTGTACCAGTAATCTTAGTTCCATTACTCATAGCAGTGTGAAAATACTCTAAATTATTATATTCTTTTTTATGTGCTTTAAATGGTTTAGCGCGAACTTGTTTATTACACCCACCATAACGGCGTTGAATAGTTCCAAAACCATCACCTTTTTTACGCGCCCATTTGCCACGCCAAACAGGAAAATGACTAAGCTGACCAAGAGCAGGAGATAAAATATCACCACGAATTCTTTTAGAAGAATTATAAACATGGCAATCAGCGCAAGACATATTTAGCTGACCACGTTTAGCGTAATAAAACTTTTTACCATCGTTATAAGCTGCCAAAGCATTTGTATCACCTTTTGGTACTATAACATTGATAGTTTGTCCTTCTGCTGCAGTAGTTAAGTATGCTGATACATAAGCTATATTGCCTTTTTTCCAACCCCATTTTCCGGCTCCATTTTTAACTCTACATTTGTTAAGCTCAGCCTCTAAACTTTCGACCTTGCCACTTTGTGCATTCCATCTTGGATAATGTACGCGGATTTTTTCTACTGGTACATTAAAACAACTAGCAAAAGTTTTACCGTTTTTAAAAGGCTTATTCCATAAATCTTCGCCTTTTTCTACCAGCTCTTCAAAAGGTGGTAGCTCCATTATTGCTTCAAATTGAGATCTTTTATCTTCATCATAAGCATAAGGTCCTTTAGTAAAATCTGATACATCCGGAAAGTTAGTTTTAAAATAATTTTGGAATGCATCAATATCTCTTTGCACTTCTGGTGTTTGCCTAGCAGCAAATACCGACATTGAGCTTATCCCAGCTATTAGAAATGTTATAAATATTTTCTTCATAATTTATCCTATTGATAAGATTAACGAGATTTCTTAGTTATAGAGCCTCTTTTACCAAGATTATCTAGATAAGAAATTGTAATCTCATCACCTTTTTTACCAGGAACTTTAAATTTAAAGTACGGGTTTTTTGAGACAGAAGAGCCTATATCAGCCTCAACTACTACAGTGCCATTGTGACTAACTTGCATATTTATTAGATGATTAGCAGGAACTACTTTGCCTTTTTTCTTACGCAACCCAGTTTCCATTGGATGAGCAATAATTGCTTTTATATTAATAATGCCTTTTCTCGCTTTTGGTTTTAATCTATTTTTTGCCATTTTTTCTCCTTAATTTTTTTATTTAATAATTTATTGATAAAATTAACCGCCACAACCACCAATAGTTACTTTAATTTCTTGACTAACTTTAGATACTTCGCCGTTAGCAGTTACTAAAGCAGTAACAGGTGATGTTTTTGCCATTTTTACCCTAACAGCCACAAAACCAAGTGCGCCATTAGAAAAATTATAAGACCCAGATAATGGAGTAGTGTTTTTTTCTGTTAATAAAGAAATATTAGTTACACCGCTCATATTAGTTGCATCAACTTTAATTGGCACTACAGCGCCGTTTTCAGCTATTTTTGGCGCTTTGAATTTAAAGTTGCCAGAACTTGCTGAACTCGCCTTGTTTGATTGTTTGCCTGATAATGATTTAAAAGCTTCAGTATCTGCAAATACAGCCCCTGAGGTTAATAAACCAGCGCTAACAGCTGTGGCAACTACACCAGTAGCCATTGCACTTTTTAAAAATAATCTTCTTTTCATTGTTTTCTCCTTAAAATTATAATGAATATATGTAATTAGTTACCTTGTCTATTTGTTGCTCTGTTAAGATGGCATGTTTGCCAAATAAAGGCATAAATGAATGAGAGTTTGCAACTGATGCATCCCATATTTGTGCTTTTAGTTTTTCTTTGTTAGGAAATCTTGCTTGCATAGCAATTAGAGGTGGAGCAATATTACCTGTTAACTCTCCTCCTTGAATCATATGACAAGATAAACAATTGCCTAATTTACGGTCAAATGCTATTTCCTTTCCTGTCATTTCTTTTGCATATACAGTTGATGTTAATAAATTAGCACCAACGGTAAGAACAATAGATATGGATAAAATACTTTTTTTTATCATTTACGCTTCTCCTTTACATAAAAAATTAAATTAACCCTAAGGGAAATCCTTAAAGATTTTTATATGTTAAAACATAGGATTTTTTATTGCAAGTTATTCAGTATATAATTATACAATAATATAGCAATATTATTCATCAAATAATATTCTCTCTCCTTCACCTTTAAGATCGTCAAATTGATTGTTTTTTATGAAAATAAATAGCATTAATATTAGTAATAAACCTATAATTATTGAGATTGGTATTAGTAAATAAATTATATCCATAGTTTAATTATTTGATAATATTTTTTATGATAAGCTCTTATTATACTATGTTATTTATTAGCGGCATGTATAAGAGCATTTGCTTTATTTATACTTTCTTGCCATTCTGCTTCTGGTTTTGAATCATAAACCACACCACCACCTGCTTGTATATGTATTTTATTATCTTTAATTACAGCAGTTCTAATAGCAATAGCCATATCCATTGTATTATTAAAAGCTAAATAACCAATTGCCCCAGCATATATATTGCGTTTAATAGGCTCTATTTCAGCTATTATTTGCATGGCTTTTATTTTAGGAGCACCACTTAAAGTGCCGGCAGGAAAAGTTGCTCTAAGAACATCCATGTTACTTATATTATCTTTAATTTCACACTCTACACTTGAAACTATATGCATTACATGCGAGTATTTTTCTACTGTCATTTTATCTATAAGTTTGACTTTACCAGTTTTTGCAATACGCCCTAAATCATTGCGCCCTAAATCAATTAGCATTAAATGTTCTGCTATTTCTTTTTCATCTGCTAGTAATTCTTTTATTAATTTTTTATCTTCTGCTGCTGTTTTGCCTCTTTTTCTAGTGCCAGCTATGGGTTTTAAAGTAGCAATATTATCTTTAGTAACTTTTACTAAAATTTCAGGCGATGAGCCAACAATGTAAAAGTCATCTAAATTAAGGTAATACATATAAGGAGAAGGATTAATAGTGCGTAACTTACGATAAAGATTAATTGGTTTATCGTTAAAATCACTTACAAATCTTTGACTTGGCACCACTTGCATGCAATCACCAATTTGAATATAGTGTTTAATTTTATTAACCATATTTTTGTATTCATCTTTGTCTATATTCGAGCTAAATACATTATTAGTATTTTTTTTAATATTTGTTGTAGGAATTTGAGTAGTGTGTATTAGTTTTTCTATAGTGTTTATAGTGTTTATGCCATCTTGAAATGAATTTATTTTAGGATCAATATGAGTAATAATATAAACACAATTACTTAAATTATCAAATACCAATAAATCATTAGAAAGCATTAATAAAATATCAGCCACACCTAATTTATCGTCCTTATTAATACTATTTTTTAATTTTGGCTCTATGTAGCTTATTGTTTCATAGCCAAAATACCCCACTAAACCACCATTAAAACTACTTAATTCTGTTATATCTGGTACTTTAAACTTATTAATATAGTTTTCTATCCATAATAAAGGATCATTGGCGACAAATATTTGTTTATCTATTTTTGTTGTTAAGTGTATAGAGTTTTTAAAAACTTTAATAATAGTTTCAGCACTAAGACCAATAATTGAATAACGCGCCCATTTTTCTCCTCCTTCTACTGATTCAAACAAATAAGAGTATTTATTATTAGCTAATTTTAAGTATAAGCCAAGAGCAGTATCGGTATCAATAGTTATTTTTTTATAAACTGGTATATGATTATATTTTTTGGCTTTTAATTGATTAAATTTTAATTCATTCATATTAAATAGATTGATAAGATTTTTTGTTATTTTAAATTATTTATTAACAATTTAATTATAATATGTAGTTTTTTATATTAGTTTAATATTATGAAATTTACCAACAAACTGTTTGCAGTATTTTTTATTTATACATTATTATTTATAAGTTCTTGTGGTGATAAAAAACAACAAGTTGTTAATAATAAAACACAAAATAACAAAATATATGTGTTAAAGTTAGCAGAAACATGGCCTACTAATTTTCCAATTTTTGGCGATACTACTAAGAAATTTGCTAAATTAGTTAATATAATGTCAAACGGCCGTTTAATTGTAAAAATTGATTCAAAAAATAAACATAAAGCGCCGTTTGGAATTTTTGATATGGTGAAATCAGGTCAATATGATTTAGGTCATTCTGGCTCTTATTACTGGAAAGGCAAAGATATTAATACTTTATTTTTTACTTCAATGCCATTTGATATGATAGCTAATGAACAACATGCTTGGATTGAGTATGGCGGCGGTCAAGAGTTAATGGATGAAGTGTACGCAAAACATGGTTTAAAATCGATTATAGGTGGTAATACTGGCAATCAGATGGGTGGCTGGTTTAAAAAAGAAATTAAATCTATTGATGATTTAAAAGGACTGAAAATGCGTATTCCTGGATTTGCTGGTGAAATAATGGCAAAAGTAGGAGCAAAATCAACTAATATACCTGCTGGTGAGCTTTATACTTCATTAGATAGAGGTGTAATTGATGCTTTAGAGTGGGTTGGTCCTTCACTTGATTTGCGTATGGGTTTTCATAAAATAGCACCATATTATTATACTGGATGGCACGAACCAGGCTCTGAGATGCAGTTTTTAATTAATCTTAAAAAATTTAACTCTCTACCACAAGATTTGCAAAGTATTTTAATTACAACAATGAAATTTGTAGCTTATGATATGTTTGTAAATTCTAATGATAAAAGTGCTCAAAATTGGGCAATTATGAAAAAAGAATATCCTAATATTAAAATTAAAACTTTTTCTAAAAATATATTTAGTGCGCTAAAAAAGGCTAACAATGAGTTATTAAGACAATTAGCAAATAGCAATCAATTATCAAAAAGAATTATTGCTTCAAGAAAAAAATATTTAACAAAAATTCGTGCTTGGACTAATATATCTGATAAAGCCTATTTAAACTCTTTAAGTGAGTAAATTTTTAGAAAAAATTACCTTATGGTTGTTATTATTACTTATTTTAAATATTTTTACTAATGTAATTCTTAGGTATTTATTTAATAATTCATTAATTGCTTTGCAAGAATTAGAATGGCATTTGTTTGCGGCAATGTTTTTATTAGGTATCTCTTATACGCTAAATAGTGATGCTCATGTGCGTGTAGATATTTTTTATGCTAAATTTAACACCAAGAAACAAGCAACAATAAATATAATTGGCGCAATAATTTTTATTATACCAATTAGCATTTTAATTGTATATTATGGTAGTGATTTCACCTATCAATCATTCTTATTAAATGAGACAAGCTCAGATCCAGGTGGATTGGCTTATAGATTTGTTATTAAAAGTATAATTCCTATAAGCTTTATTATGTTAATTATTTCTAGCATAATATTTATAACCACCAACTATAAAAAAATTAATAAATGATAGCTATTTCTATGTTCATAATAACATTACTATTGTTAATGTTAGGCTTTCCTGTGGCTTTTACTTTTGCTGGTATTGCTACAATTTTTGGTATTTTTACTCAAGGGGTAGATTTATTTGCTTTTATGCCTTATCGTATTATGAGTATTATGCAAAATACCATTTTAATAGCAATCCCACTTTTTATTTTTATGGGTATTATTTTACAAAAAACTAAATTAGCAGAGCAATTATTAGAAGCTATGAGTGAGTTGCTTGGTAATGTGCGTGGTGGTATTGCTATAGCAACTATTTTAGTAGGTTCTTTGTTGGCAGCATCAACTGGTGTGGTTGGAGCTAGTGTAATTGCTATGGGAGTTATTTCATTGCCAGTAATGCTAAAACATAATTATAAAAAAACATTAGCCACTGGTGTGATTTGTGCCTCAGGTACATTAGGACAAATTATCCCACCTTCAATAGTACTAATTATTTTAGCTGATGTAGTTAATGTGCCAGTAGGTGATTTATTTAAAAGCGCCATTCTACCTTCTATAGTACTAGTAAGTGCTTATATTATCTATGTATTTATTATTAGTTATATTGATAAAGATATTGCCCCTAATAATTTTAAACAACAAAAGCAACAAAACTATTTTGCAATAATAAAAGCTATTTTGCCACCACTTACTCTTATTATTGCTGTACTTGGTTCTATTTTTTCCGGTATAGCAACACCAACAGAATCAGCATCAATAGGCGCTATTGGTGCTTTAATATTAGCATTATTATACAAAAGATTAAATCTAGCGATGATTTATAGTGCCAGCCTTAAGACTGTTAAAATTAGCTCTATGGTATTTGCTATTTTAATTGGTGCTACAGTATTTTCAATGGTTTTTACTTATAATAATGGTGATGTTTTGGTAGAGGAATTTATTTTTAATTTACCCTCTAAGGAATTAAGTTTTATTATTTTATCAATGCTTATTATTTTGATTCTTGGTTTTTTTATTGATTTTATTGAAATATCACTTATTATTGTACCAATTTTATATCCTATTGCGCAAAAACTTGGCATTGATATGAATTGGTTTGCAATTTTAATTGCTATGAATTTACAAACATCATTTCTTACGCCACCATTTGGTTTTAGTTTGTTTTATTTAAAAGGGGTAGCACCATTATCTATTAAAACTACTGATATTTATCGTGGTGTTATTCCTTTTATAATTATTCAAGTTGTAGTTTTGCTTACTATTATTATTGCACCTAATTGGTATGGTTTTGATTTATAATATTATGTTTTTTATTAATTCCTATGATAAAATTTTACTAAAATACTACTTTTAATAAAATATGAGTCAAAATTTATCTGATAAAACTAAAAAAAAAATTGACCAGTGGATAGCAAAATACCCAAAAAATAATAAAAAATCGGCAGTAATGGCAGCACTTAAAATAGTGCAAAATGACAATAATAATAGTCTAAATAACTCATTAATTAAAGCTATAGCAAGCTATTTAGATATGGCAGAAATAAATGTATTAGCTGTGGCAACATTTTATGAAAATTATAATCATCAGCCAATGGGAAAATTTGTTATCCGTTTTTGTCATAATATTTCTTGCATGTTAAATGATGCTGATAATTTAATTAGTTATTTAGAACAAAAATTGCAAATCAAAACAGGTGAAACTACTAAAGATAAAAAGTTTAGTTTAAAAAAAGTAGAGTGTTTAGGTGCTTGTGTTGGTGCCCCGGTAATGCAAATTGGTGATAAATATTATGAAAATTTAACTACAGATAAGTTAGATAAAATTTTGGATGAATTATGAATGAAGTTTGCTTTAAAAATTTAAATAAAGATAAACCTTACTCTTTATCTGTATACAAAAATAACGGTGGCTATAAAGTATGGCAAAAAATTTTACAAGGAAAATTATCATATGAAAAAATTATTGAAGAATTAAAAATTTCTAATTTACGCGGCAGGGGTGGGGCTGGTTTTCCAACTGGACTAAAGTGGAGCTTTATGCCGCGTCAGCAATTAGGGCAAAAATATATAGTTTGTAATTCTGATGAGGGAGAGCCTGGGACTTGTAAAGACCGCGATATTTTACGTTATAATCCACATGCAGTAATTGAAGGTATGGCAATTGCTGGTTTTACCATTGGTGCAACTGTTGGTTATAATTATATTCGAGGAGAATTTATTGAGCCATTTAATCGTTTTGAAGAAGCGCTTAAAGAGGCTTATGACGCAGGATTATTAGGCGATAAAGTGAATTTTAATATCTATACACATCTTGGAGCTGGCGCTTATATTTGTGGTGAAGAGACAGCATTACTTGAATCAATTGAAGGAAAAAAAGGCCAGCCACGTTTTAAACCGCCTTTTCCTGCTAATGTTGGGTTATTTGGTAAACCAACTACAATAAATAATACAGAAAGCTTGGCCTCAGTTCCTAGTATTTTACAAAATAGTGGTAAATGGTTTAAAGATTTAGGTGTAGAGAATTCTGGTGGCTGCAAGCTATTTTCTGTTTCTGGGCATGTAAAAAATCCAGCTAATTTTGAAGTGCCAATGGGAATTGCTTTTAAAGATTTACTTAAAATGGCTGGAGGGGTAAAAGGTGGCAAATTAAAAGCTATTATCCCTGGTGGTTCGTCAACTCCAGTTTTAACTGCCAAAATTGCTATGACAATGACTATGGATTATGATAGCATCGAAAAAGCAGGCTCAATGCTTGGCGCTGGTTCGGTTATTATTATTAATGATAAAACTTGTATGGTTAAAGTCTTAACTCGTTTAGCACATTTTTATTATGATGAAAGTTGTGGTCAATGTACGCCTTGTCGCGAAGGTACAGGTTGGTTGTATAAAGTATTAAATAATATTTTACTAGGCAATGGAAAAATGAGTGATTTAGAGTTATTAAATAATATTGGCGATAAAATTATGGGTAATACAATTTGTGCTTTAGGTGATGCTGCTGTTATGCCAGTACAAAGTTTTTTACAACATTTTGGCGCTGAGTTTGAATACTACATAAAACATGGAAAAAGTTTGACTACATAAAAATTGTTTATGTAGTAATCATATTTTATGAGATTTAATAATAGATTGTACAACTGATATTATGATGAATAACAAAAAGTTATTTATTGATAAGAGTTAAATCAGAAATTTTAATATTTTTTAAAAATTAATACTGGTAAAAGTTAAATAAAAATTAGTAATTTAGGATTATTAAATAATATTGGTGTTAAAATAATAGGCAGTATAATTTTTGTATTTTTTAAGATGTATTATGATTGCCAGTATAAAGTTTTTTATAATATTTTGGCAGTGAATTTAAATTTTTATTAAAAGTAGAAGTATTATTAGGTAGATAATTATGAAAAAGATATTACAAATTTTAGTTATGTTAGTTTTAACTGCTAATATTGTTATAGCAGCTGACTTTGAAGTAGCGCTTGATGCTTATAAAAAAGCAAATTATAAAGTAGCATATGATCATTGGCTAGCATTAGCTAATAAAGGCAATACTAACTCTCAACTTAATTTAGCAATTTTGTACAAAAAAGGCTATGGGGTTAAAAAAGATTTAAAAAAAGCTCTTAAGTGGTATACAAAAGCTGCTAAACAAGGCAATATTAGAGCAATGTTTAATGTTGGATTTATGTATTACAAGGGTTATGGTGTTAAAAAAAATAATAAACAGGCATTTAATTGGTATTTAAGATCAGCTAAGAGGAATTTTTTAAAGGCACAAGCAAGAGTTGCTTTTATGTATTATAACGGTTACGGGGTTAAAAAAGATTATAAAAAAGCATTGCTTTGGTATCAAGTGGCTGCACACAAAAATAATGCTCCAGCTCAATTTAATTTAGCTCTTATGTATATTAATGCTGAAGGAGTTGTAAAAAATATAAAAAAAGCAAAATTTTGGATGCAAAAAGCTAAAAATAGTGATGACAAGGCAACTGCATCATTAGCAAGCAAGAGTTGGAATTATCATAATTTATATGATTATTAATAAAATAAATAATTAAACTAAGCCAAATGATAAGATTAGATAATATATATATTCAATTTTTATGATAGAACTACAAATAAATGGGATAGATATTAAAGCAACTGAAGGGGAAAAGTTAATTCAAGTTTGCGACAGAGAGGGTATTGATATTCCTAGATTTTGTTATCATAAGAATTTATCTATTGCTGCTAATTGCAGAATGTGCTTAGTACAGGTAGATGGTATTGTAAAACCACAACCAGCTTGTTCTACTGTTGCAAGTTCAGGCATGAAAGTTTGGACTAATAATAAAGATATAAAAAAATCTCAACAAGCAGTAATGGAGTTATTGCTTATTAATCACCCGCTTGATTGTCCTATTTGCGATCAAGGAGGCGAGTGCGAGTTACAAGATGTAGCTATAAATTATGGCAGCAATATCTCTCATTATAATGAAGATAAAAGAGTAGTGCTTGATAGTGATATAGGACCTCTTATTCAAACAGACATGACGCGTTGCATTCACTGTACACGATGTGTACGCTTTGGTAGTGAGATTGTAGGTATTACAGAAATTGGCGTTATAGGGCGCGGCGAACATATGCAAATTAGTACTTTTTTAAATAATAGTATTGATTCTGAATTATCAGGTAATATGATTGATATTTGCCCAGTAGGGGCGCTTACCTCTAAGCCATTTCGTTTTCAAATTCGTGCTTGGCAAATGCAACAATATGATAATATTGCTACGCATGATTTAGTTGGATCAAATGTTAGTGTACATATTAATAATAATAAGGTATATAGAGTAAGTGCCAGAGAAAATACCAATATTAATCAAACCTGGATAAGTGATAAAGATAGGTTTTCTTATGAGGCATTAAATAGTTACAACCGTTTAGTTAACCCGCAAATAAAAATTGCAGGAAAATGGCAAGAAGTTAGCTGGGAAGTAGCACTTGATTTTGCAGTAAAAGGACTTAAAAATTCAGTTATTATTAACAATAATACTAATAAATTAGCAACTCTTGCTAGTGTAAACTCTACTTTAGAAGAATTATATTTATTAAAAAAGTTTACAAATGCTATAGGCAGTACTAATATAGAACATCGTTTAAATATTAAAAATTTATCTAATTATAGTTATCTTGATAGTAATATTACTATAGAAGAATTAGCCAATGTTGATGAAATACTTATAATAGGCGCTAATCCTCGTTTAGAGCAAGTAATGCTTAATCATCGTTTAAGACAAGCATCTTTGGCTGGAGCTAAAGTTAGTGTTATAGCAGTTAAAAATATTATACTTAATTATAAAATAAATAAACTAATATTAGCATCAACAGATGAATTTAGTAAAAAAATTACTACTATTAAATTAAAATCAAATAGCGTTATTATTGTAGGTGAACAAATAAATTTTGCTAATAATATTAATAAAATTAATCAAGCTATAATGGGTTTAGTTAATAAATTTGGCAGCAAAATATTAAATATTAGTTCAAATGCTAATACTCTTGCTGCTAAAAAAATTGATTTTGTTAGTACAAAGAATATAAGCAATATGAGCGCTTATATATTGTTTGGTTTAGATGAAAATTTTGATTTTATTGACAAAGATGTGCTAAAAAGCCTTTACAAGGCTAATTTTGTTATTTCATTTAATAGTTTTAAAAATGTTAATAAGTTTAGTGATGTAATACTACCAATTGCAATTTTGTATGAAAATTGTGGTAGTTTTATTAATATTGATTACAAGGTGCAATATTTTAATAGCAGTATAAAGCCTTATGGCAATGCTAAAAAGGCTTGGAAAATTATTAAAGTACTAGCAGATATGTTAGAGTTAAATAGCTTTAACTTTGATGACAATGAACAAGTAGCAGCAGAAGCAATTTTAGTTAATAGTGCTAAACAAGATACTGTAGTTGATACCGAAAAGGAAATAGCTGAAAATAATGAAATAAAAGTAATTTATCAAACAAATGCATATAATAGTGATATCATATTGCGTAATGCTGCATCATTACAACAAACTATTATAGCTAAAGAAAATTATGCTTATATGAATAAACAAACAGCTAATAAATTAAATTTAGATAATAATTATAATAATATTCCTATTATGCTTGAGAAATATATAGCTGATAATTGTATTGTTGTTATTAGAAATAAACCTAAAGAGGTGAATTAATTATGTGGCAAAATTTTACTGAATTACTTTACCAGTTATTACCATCTACAATAGCTACTATAGTAATAATTTTAATAAAAGCTATTGCACTTGTTATTCCTCTTATGTTAGCAGTTGCATATTTAACATATGCTGAAAGAAAAATTATTGGCTATATGCAACAACGCATTGGACCTAATCGCGTTGGCATTAAGGGTTGGGGGCAGCCTATTGCTGATGCTATTAAATTATTATTTAAAGAAATAATTTTTCCTACTAAGGCTAATTTATATTTATTCTTTTTAGCACCAGTTTTAGCTATTGCACCAGCAATTGCAGTTTGGGCAGTAATCCCTTTTACTAATAATTTATTTGTTACAGCAACTGACATTTCATTGTTATATGTGTTGGCAGTTGGTTCGATTGGGGTGTATGGTATTATTATTGCTGGCTGGGCATCAAATTCTAAATACCCACTACTTGGCGCTTTGCGCAGCGCTTCATTGTTAGTATCTTATGAAATAGTTATAGGTTTTGCTGTAGTAACTGTTGTAATGATAGCAGGCAGTGTAAATCTAATTAAAATTGTTGAGGCGCAAGGAGGAGGTATATTGCATTGGTATTTTATTCCATTATTTCCTATTGTTGTTATATTTTTTATTTCAGCATTAGTAGAGACTAATAGAGCACCATTTGATGTAGTAGAAGGTGAAAGTGAAATTGTAGGTGGAACACATGTTGAATATTCTGGCATGAGTTTTGCCGTATTCTTTTTAGCAGAATATGCTAATATGATTTTAATGGGAATGCTTGCTGTATTATTATTTTTTGGCGGCTGGCATAGTCCTGTAGCAATGCTTGATTTTATACCTGGATTAGTATGGACACTAATAAAACTTAGCATATTTTTATTTTTATATTTATGGATTAGAGCAACATTTCCTCGTTTTCGTTACGATCAAATTATGTCTTTAGCTTGGAAGGTATTTTTACCAATTACTATTGTATGGATTATAGTAATAGCGCTTATGACTAGACTTAAAATAGGAGTTTGGTTTGCTTAATAATATTAAAAAAATATATAATAAGTTTTCTTTAAAAGAAATGCGTGATGGTATGAAAATCACTGTTACAGAAATGGTTAGGCGTTCAATAACTGTACAATATCCTGCAGAAAAAACTCCTATATCTCCTCGTTTTCGTGGTTTGCATGCTCTTATGCGTTATGATAATGGTGAAGAACGCTGTATTGCTTGTAAATTATGTGAGACTGTTTGTCCTGCTAGCGCTATTTATATAAAATCTGAAAAAAGAGCAGATGATACCAGGCGTGCTATTGTGTACGATATAGATTTATTTAAATGTATTTTTTGTGGATTTTGCGAAGAGGCTTGTCCAGTTGATGCTATTGTTGAAACTCAAATATTTGAATATAGTTTTACTAGCAGAAAAGGCAGTATTATTCATAAAGATGAATTACTAAAAATTGGTGAAAATAATAATAAAAAAATTAAAAAACTAAAATTAGAAGATGAGAAATATAAATAAATTATTAAGGAAAATATGAAAAAAATATTAATTATTATAGCTATTATTTATAGTTTAACTAGTAATGCAGATAAATTGTATGTTGAGAATGATTTTTATCAAGATTTGTTAGAGGATTTATTACCAATAGCACCATCGCTTAATGCTGATATGCAAAATAATATAGGTATTATGTATTTAAAAGGCATTGGCACTAAAAAAGATTATACTCAAGCAGTTTATTGGTTTTTAATAGCAGCTGAAAAAAATAATGCTTATGCACAAAATAACTTAGCTAATTTGTATTTAAACGGTAATGGTGTTAAAAAAAATATTAATAACGCACTTAAATGGTACGTAAAATCAGCAAATCAAGGCAACATTCACTCTTTATATATTTTAGGAATAATGTATAAGGAAGGTAGAATTGTTAAACAAAATTATAAAAAATCTATTAATTGGCTAAAAAAAGCAGCTAAACAGGGTAGCGCTAAGGCGCAATATACTTTAGCAATAATGTATGTTGATGGAGAAGGGGTGGTACGCAATTATAATAAAGCAGATTATTGGCTACATAAAGCTTATTATAATACAGATGGTTATTTATCTAAAATGGCGTATGATATATTAAATAAAATAAAATATATAAAGGGTTAATATTATGAGAGAAATACTATTTATTTTTGTTTTTTTTGGTAGCGTTTATGCTGCTAATTTAAATACAGAAGATTATAATAAAGTTATTGTAGTTAATGAAAAAAGTAAAACTTTTTTTCTTAATAAGACTGCTTTAGATAAAAAATATAAAACTAAAAAACAGTTGGCTTTATCTACACAAATAAATCAAATAAATAATAAAAAAAATAATAAAGAAAAAACTTTTGATGAGTTAAAAGTGCTACTTGCTAAGAAAAATAAAAAACAACATAAAAAAAATACAGCAATATCATCTTTTAGAATAAAAAACATACTTAAAAAAGGTTATTTATTTAATAATAGTGAATTTGAAGAGGTATCTAAATTTAAACTAGGACTTATTTCTTATGCTAATAAAGATTATGAGGTGGCTTTTGATATATGGAAAGCGTTAGCAGAGCAAGGTGATAAGTACGCTCAAAATAGTATTGGTGTTATGTATGAAAAGGGTTTAGGAGTAAGAAAAAATTCTAAAGAAGCAGCAACATGGTATTTAAAAGCAGCAAAAAAAGGAGATCTCAGCGCCCAATATAACATAGCTCTTATGTATTATAATGGCAATGGTATTGAACAAAATTATAATAAATCTGTTTATTGGTGGGAAAATGTAGCTAAACATGGCGATATAGACGCACAATACAATTTAGCTATTATGTATGATCATGGATTAGGCGTACAACAAGATTATGACAAGGCATTTTATTGGTATAAAAAAGCAGCAAAACAGGGAGATATGGACGCTCAGTATAATATAGCTCTTATGTATAAAAATGGAGAAGGCATAACAAGAAATTATTATAAAGCGATTGACTGGTATACTAAGGCTGCAAAATTTTCTCATTTAGATGCACAAAATAATTTAGGCACTATGTATACCAATGGTCAAGGAGTGAAACAGGATTATGAAAGAGCTGTACATTGGTATAATTTAGCTGCTAAAGGCGGTTTGGCTTTAGCTACTTACAATTTAGGTGTTATGTATAAAAATGGTAAAGGTGTTAAACAAAGTTATAAAAAAACAATAGGGTTATGGATAAAAGCATCTAAGCAAGGTTCGTCTGCTGCTATGTATAATCTTGGGGTTATGTATATTAAAGGCAAAGGGGTATTAATAGATCCAAAAAAAGCTAAATATTGGATACAAAAAGCATATGATAGTGATAATAAATATATTGCTAAAAAAGCAGAAATAATCTGGAAAAATAATAAATTATGGCAATATTAAGTTAGTTAATAAATTATGGAATATACAAAAATAATGTTTTATATTTTTGCCTCATGGGGTATTTTGGCATCATTACTTACAGTATTTGCTAGAAATGCTGCTAGGGCAGCACTATTTTTAGTATGGGCATTTTTCTCATTTGCTAGTTTATGGTTTTTATTGGAAGCAGAATTTTTGGCTATTATTTTAATTTTGGTATATGTGGGAGCAGTTATGGTGCTGTTTTTATTTGTAGTAAAAATGTTGAATATAGATAAATCAACTATAAGAGCTAAATTTGCCATATATCTTCCTTTAGGAATGTTAATTGCTGTTTTAGTTGTAGTGCAAATGATGTTAGTGTTTAATAATAGTTCTTTTGATGTTAATTTACTGCCTCCTAAGGAATCTACAAATTATAGCAACATAACTTCACTTGCTTCTGAGTTGTATACTAAATATGTAATACAATTTGAATTAGCAGCAATTATTTTATTAATTGCAATAATAGCTGCCATTACTTTAGTTAATTTACCAATTAAAAATCGCAAATACCAAAGAATATCCAAACAAGTATCAGTAAAAGCAAGTGATAGAATTCGTGTTATAAAAATAAGGGGTAAAGATACATGATTACTTTAATTGATTATTTAATATTAAGTGGTATTATTTTCTCCATAGGGCTTATGGGTATATTTATAAACAGAACGAATATTATTACTATTTTGATGTGTGTAGAGCTTATTTTGGCCGCAGTTAATACTAATTTTATTGCTTTTTCACATTTTTTAGGAAATAATGATGGAGAGATTTTTGTATTTTTTATTCTTACAGTAGCAGCAGCAGAAGTAGCAATAGGACTTGGTATTTTAACGCTATTATTTAGAAATAAAAATTCAATTAGCGTTGATGTTATTAGTATGTTAAAAGGCTAATTAATGCTATATATTTACTTAACAATTATTTTATCACCTCTTATAGGTTCACTTTTAGCTGGTTTTTTTGGCAAAATATTAGGCAACACTTTTGCGCATTTAGTAGCTATTTTTTCTGTAGCAATTTCTTTTGTATTATCTATCTTTGTCTTTTATCAACATATAATAGCAAAATATTCAAGCTTTAATTCCAATCTTTATACTTGGCTAGAAATTAATGATTTTAATTTAAGCATAGGTCTTTTAATAGATGAATTAACAGTTATTATGATGTTAATTGTTACCTTTGTGTCATTAATGGTGCATATTTATACTGTAGGTTATATGAAGGGTGAAAAAAATTATAGCCGTTTTTTTAGTTATATAGCATTATTTACTTTTGCTATGCTCGTTCTTATTATGAGCAATAATTTATTGCAATTATTTTTTGGTTGGGAAGCTGTAGGTTTAGTTTCTTATTTATTAATAGGCTTTTATCACACAAAAGATAGCGCTGTAAATGCTAGTTTTAAGGCATTTGTAGTTAATAGGGTTGGCGATCTTGGTTTATTTTTGGCTATAGCGCTTATTTATGTAAATTTTCATACTTTAGATTATGCTGATATTTTTGTACAATTAAAAAATATCTCTCATTTAGAGTTATTTAATATTGATTTAATTAGCGTAATTTGTTTGCTATTATTTGTTGGAGCCATGGGTAAATCTGCCCAAGTGCCATTACATGTTTGGTTGCCTGGCTCTATGGAGGGACCGACTCCAATATCAGCGCTTATTCATGCTGCTACAATGGTTACTGCTGGTATTTTTATGGTGTCTCGTTTATCTCCTATGTTTGAATTAAGCGATATAGCACTTAATTTTATTGTTATCATAGGTAGTATTACAGCTTTATTTATGGGTCTTGTTGCCTTAGTACAAAATGATATTAAAAAAATAATAGCTTATTCTACCTTGTCTCAATTAGGTTATATGACGGTTGCTCTTGGAGTTAGCTCTTACTCTGTAGCTATATTTCATTTGCTTACTCATGCATTTTTTAAAGCATTATTATTTTTAGCTGCCGGCTCTGTTATTGTTGCGCTTCATCATCAACAAGATATTAGGCAGATGGGTAATTTACGTAAAAAAATGCCTATTACTCATTATAGCTTTATTATTGGAACATTAGCTATTATTGGTTTTCCAGGATTTGCAGGATTTTATTCTAAAGATATGATTATTGAAGCCGTGCATTTTTCTAATCTTGCTGCAGCTAATTTTGCTTATTACGCTGTAATTATAGGAGTATTTGTTACTAGTTTGTATAGCATGCGTTTATTATTTTTAGTATTTTACGGTAAAGTTAAAAATGAAAAACTCCATAATCATGCTAAAGAATCTCCTATGAGTATTACCATACCTTTGATTTTACTTGCTATCCCTTCATTTATTATTGGTTTTATTGTCATTAAACCTATATTGTTTTCTAAAGTATTAGATGGCGCATTAGTAGTAGATGAGGCACATAAATCTATGGAATTATTAGCACACCACTTTAATTCTGCTTTTATTATGACCACTAATGCAATTTTTAGTTTGCCTTTTTGGTTGATGATATTTGGGATTATTGTTGCTTGGGTTTTATTTATTTATAAAGTAGGATTGAGTAATATAGTCGCACAAAAATTGTCTTTAATTTATATAATACTTAAGAATTTATATGGTTTTGATAAGCTTAATAACTTTATTTTTGTACGTGGCACTAAATTTATTGCAAACTTATTTAGTAATTTTGATTGGAATTTTATTGATAAAATTTTAGTTGATGGAGTAGCAAAAATTAGTTTAATATTTGGTAAAATTATTCGTTTATCACAAACAGGTTTTGTTTATCATTATGGGTTTTTTATGATAATAACTTTAGTAGTTATGCTATTTTGGATAATGCTCTAATGGATAATATTATTTTATCTTTACTTATTTGGCTGCCAATAATTGCTGCCATAATAATATTATTGACTGGTAATTCTCGTCCAATTTTAGTAAGATTTATTGCTTTTTTTAGTGCTAGTATTATTTTTATCTTGTCTTTAAATTTATGGTTTAACTTTGATGCAACTAATGATTTAATGCAATTTGAAGAAAAATATAGTTGGATAAAAAGCTTAGGTATTTATTATCATTTAGGAGTTGATGGTATAGCAATACCACTTATTATTCTTACCACTTTTTCTACAATTTTATTAGTTAGTTCAAGTTGGGGTGTGATTAACAGGCGAGTTTCGCATTATATGGCAGCATTTTTAATGATGGAAGGCTTTATGGTAGGCGTGTTTTCTGCTATTGATGGTATTTTATTTTATATATTTTGGGAGGCATCACTTATACCTATGTTGTTAATAATTGGTATTTGGGGTGGAAAAAATCGTATTTATGCTGCTATTAAGTTTTTTCTTTATACTTTTTTTGGCTCAGTTTTTATGTTAATTAGTATAATTTATATGGCAAATAAAGGTGATTCTTTTAGTATTTTAGACATGCATAATTTAGCTTTAGATATAAAAGAACAATCTTATATTTTCTGGGCATTATTTGTAGCATTTGCTGTTAAAGTTCCATCATTTCCTTTGCATACCTGGCTACCAAGCGCACATGTTGAAGCACCAACTGGAGGCTCAGTAATACTTGCTGCTATTATGCTTAAAATGGGTGGTTATGGTTTTTTACGTTTTTCTTTACCAATATTACCTGATGCTTCGTTATTATATGCTGATGTTATGATAGTTATATCTATAATTGCTATTATTTATATTGGCTTTGTAGCATTTGCACAAACAGATATGAAAAAATTAATAGCATATTCTTCTATAGCCCATATGGGGTTTGTAACTCTTGGGATTTTTATTATCTTTAAAATAGCAGCAAATGATATAAATACTGCTTTGCTTGGGTTAGAAGGGTCAATTATAGTTATGTTATCACATGGGTTTATTTCAGCAGCAATGTTTTTAACTATAGGGTTTTTATATGATAGAACGCATTCTAGAGAAATATCTAGTTATGGTGGTGTAGCAAAAGTTATGCCTAAATTTAGTGTATTTGTAGTATTATTTGCTATGGCTAATGCTGGACTGCCAGGTACTAGTGCATTTGTAGGAGAATTTATGGTAATTTTATCTACAGCAGGAGCTAATTTTTATTTAGCTTTATTAGCCACAACAACTATAATAATATCTGCAGTTTATACATTATGGATGATAAAAAGGGTGCTATGGGGCAAAATAACTAATAATAAAATATCAACATTAACAGATTTAACAATTAGAGAATTTTTAATATTTAGTGTGCTTGCTATTATTATTATTGCTATTGGTATATACCCACAACCAATTATTGAGTTAATAGATCTTAGCAGCAAGCACTTATTACAACAAGTACTTAGTACTAAATTATGATATTTGACAGCAGCCAATTATTGTATATTCTGCCAGAAATATTTTTGGTTGTAGCTATTATAATTATATTAATAAGTGATTTGTTTTTAGCTAAAAAATTAACACAACTTAGTTATTATTTAACGCAATTATCTTTAACAGTTACTCTAATATTAGTAATAACAGCTCCTGATAATACAGTGATTATTTTTAATAATTCTTTTATTTTTGATAAATTTGCTAATATCTTTAAGATTATTGTTTTATTATTTTCTATCTTATTTGTATCATATGGCAGGTATTATCTAATACAGCAAAAATTAGCCATTACTGAATATTTAGTATTAATCTTGTTTGCCATATTAGGCATGATGATTATGATTTCTAGTTATAGTCTTCTTAGTATGTATTTGGGATTAGAAATCTTATCTTTGTGTTTGTATAGTTTAATTGCTATAAGTAAAAATAAAATATCATCAATTGAAGCTGCCCTTAAATATTTTGTATTAGGTGCTATTTCTTCTGGTATTTTATTATATGGTATGAGTATGTTGTATGGCGTAAGTGGTAGTATTAATATTATAGAAATTAGTAATTTTATTAATACTAATTTATCATCAAGTGACACACTTATTGTTAATTTTTCTTTAGTATTTTTAATTATTGGGATTGCTTTTAAACTAGGAGCAGCACCTTTTCATATGTGGGTGCCAGATGTGTACCAAGGAGCGCCACTTATAACTACTATGTTTATTTCTACTATACCAAAAATCGCAGGCATAGCTATGTTGTATCGTATACTGATTGATGCTTTAGGCGGTTTTAGTGGCTATTGGTCTGATTTTTTAATGTTTTTAGGCATTATATCTATAATAATTGGTACGTTAGTTGCTTTAGTGCAAACCAATATAAAGCGTTTATTTGCTTATTCAGCAATTGCTAATATTGGTTTTATTTTAATTGCTTTTTCACTAGGAGCAAACAATGGGTATAGTGCTGGTATTTTTTACACCATGACTTACACTTTTACTACTCTTGTAGCTTTTGCTATTTTAATAACACTTAGCAATGATAAGTATGAAATTAATAACATCAAGGATTTATCAGGGCTTAGTAAAACTCATCCTATATTTGCTTTAATGTTGTTATTTGTAATATTTTCTATGGCCAGCATACCACCATTTATTGGTTTGTATGCTAAATTATTTGTATTAAAGGCAGTGATTAATGCTGGTTATATATATTTAGCTATTATTATGGTAATTTTTGCAGTAATTGGTGCTTATTATTATCTGCAAATTATTCGAGCTATATATTTTGAAAAACCAACTAAAAAAATTATAATAAAGACACCAATTCTAATTAGAATATTATTATTGCTTCACTCGTTGTTAATTTTAATTTTTGGTTTAATTCCAGACTATTTTATTCAGCTAACGACTACTTTATTTAGTTAATAAATTAGTTAAATTATTAACTAGTTGTTGCTCTATTGTAGCTATATTTAAATTTTTATAAAAATCACTCATTTGACAAACTTTTAAACTAGCATAACCACAAGGATTTATGAATTTAAAAGGCGTTAAATCCATAGCTACATTTAAACTTAAACCATGATAAATTTTACCATTTTTTACCTTTAAACCTAGGGCAGATATTTTAGCATTATTTACATACACACCAGGCATTTTATTTTTTCTACCAGCATTAATATTATATTGTTTTAATAAATTTATTACAGCTTGTTCTATTAAATTTATTACTTTTTTTATATTAATTTGTAGTTTTTTTATATCAAGCAATAAGTAAATAACAACTTGACCTAAGCCATGATATGTTATTTTCCCTCCTCTATCAGTTTTGATTATCGGAATAGCAGTTTTTTTTAATATATTATTATTTTCCAATTGAATACCAGTAGTAAATATATTATAGTGTTGAGTTACCCATAACTCATCTTTAGTGTTTTTGTCTCTATTTTTACTAAATTGTTGCATTTTATTTAAAGTATCTAAATAATTAGTTACACCTAATTTTTTAATAATCATAATACATAACTTATAAGAGGATGTGCTTGCAGTGATTTGTTTATATTATCTATTTGCTCTTTGTTAATAATATTTAGAGCAATGGTATAAGAGACATAGTTATTATTTTTACTAAATTTTTTATTAACCTTATTTTGAGTAATTTGTTCTGTTGTATATTTCTTAATTACATTTATAATTATACTTTCTAATTCTTTATGAATTTTAGCTATAATTTTAATATGATACTTAGCTGGAAAATTAAAAATATTATCATTTTTTGTCATTTATTTGATGATATTTTTATCAGGTGATGAGGGGTTAGCGTAAGATTTTTTTTCCATTCTGCCAGCTAAATAAGATTGTCTACCTGCAATAACAGCATTTTTCATAGCACTTGCCATAAGTAACGGGTCCTTAGCGTTAGCAATAGCTGAATTCATTAACACAGCGTCACAACCAATTTCCATTGCCTGAGCAGCATCTGAGGCGCAACCAATACCAGCATCAATTAATACAGGCACGTTAATATTATTTACAATTAATTCAATATTAGAAGGATTAGCAATGCCTTTTCCAGAGCCAATAAGTGAGGCAAGAGGCATAATAGCACAACATCCAATATCCTCTAATTTTTTAGCTATTATATGATCGTCAGAAGTATAAACCATAACATCGAAACCTTCTTTCACTAAAATTTTAGCAGCTTTAATGGTCTCTAAAATATTAGGATATAAAGTTGTTTTATTTCCTAATACTTCAAGCTTAACTAAATTATTGCCATTTAGTAATTCTCTTGCTAGCCTGCAAGTTCTAATTGCTTCTTCAGCATTATAACAGCCAGCTGTATTAGGAAGAATGACAAATTTATCTGTTGAAATTACATCTAATAAATTAGGAGCTAAAGCATCTTGACCAATATTAGTGCGGCGAATAGCTACAGTTATTATTTCTGCTTTAGCACTTAATGTAGCTGCTAAAGTTTGTTTTAAATTTTGGTATTTACCAGAGCCAACCAGCAATCTAGAGTTATATGTTTTGCCAGCAATTATAAGTTTATCATGCATAATGTAATTAAAGTGGCGGAGAGAGAGGGATTCGAACCCTCGATAGGGGATAAACCCTATACACCCTTAGCAGGGGCGCGCCTTCAGCCACTCGGCCATCTCTCCAAAATAACGCTAAATTATACTATATTTATAGTATAAAAAATTATCATATTTTTATTAAATTAGCATAATTAACTATTAATTGTTTAGTGCCAAATTTTTTAAAGTTTATTTCAATTCTAGCATTTTCTATATTTGGCATAAAATTAGTTACTATACCTATACCAAATTTATGATGTTTTACTTGTTCGCCAATATTAAATTCATTATTTTTAGTATTATTATTTTCTGTAATAATATAGTTATTTATAGAATTAATATTATTGATAAATTTTTTTGGTATTTCATTTATAAAACGTGAAATTCTACTATAAAAAACTCTACCATATAAAAAACGTGTTTTAGCGCAACTAAGAGTTAATTTTTGCTTTGCTCTAGTCATTGCTACATAACAAAGTCTACGCTCTTCATCTAATAAATTATTTTTTTCTTTACTTTGAGAAGAAGGAAAAATATCATCCTCTAACCCAACAACAAAAACATTATTAAACTCTAAACCCTTAGCAGCATGAATAGTCATTAATTGCACAGCATTATCATTATTTTTATTATCATTTTCAAGAGATGACATAGCAATAAATGCATCTATGTCATTTAAAAATTCATCATCATTATTAAATTCTTTAGCGGCACCAATCAGTTCTTTTAAATTATCTATTTTAGATAATGATTTATCATTCTTGTTATTTGTATAATGTTGCAATAATAGGCTTTTATTAACAATCTCTTCTAATAACTCTGATAGTGGTAATGATTTATCTATTTCGTCTATTAAATTAATAAAATTATTTAATGCATTTGCTGCTCTTACTGGTATTTGTGTAATAATTTTTTTACTAGCAATAAATAAACTAGTAGCATTTTCATTAGCAAAATTTTCTATTATATTTATAGTTTTATTGCCAATACCACGTGTAGGAAAATTAATTATACGGTTAAAGGCAATACTATCATTATTATCAGAAATTAGCCTTAAATAACATATAGCGTCTTTTATTTCTTTTCTATCAAAAAACCGTAAACCACCGTGAATATTATAATTAATTTTATATTTTATTAAACTCTCTTCAAACATTCGAGAAAGAACATTTGAGCGATATAAAATTGCACACTCATTTACTCTTTCCCCGTTTATAATTAATTGTTGTATGGTTTTAACAACAAAACTTGCCTCTTGTTTTTCATTTTTAGCATGATAAAAATCAATTAACTCCCCAGCATTACCATCAGTCCATAAAGATTTACCAATGCGGTTATTATTATTAGTAATAACAGCATTAGATGCGTTTAATATATTAGCTGTTGAGCGATAATTTTGCTCTAATTTAATAATTTTAAGTGGAGCAAAATCAGTTGATAATTTTTTAATATTTTCAATTTTTGCTCCACGCCAACCATAAATTGACTGATCATCATCGCCTACACAAAAAATTGCATTATCATTATTTTTAAATAATTTAATTAATTTATATTGCATAGCATTAGTATCTTGGAATTCATCAACTAAAATATTATTAAATTGTGTTTGATAGGCGTTGATAATTTTTTTATTCTCATTAAGAAGCCTGTAACAGCTTAATAATATTTCTGCAAAATCTAATAAATGTTCTTGCTGACAGTATTTTTCGTAAGCAGAAAAAATTTTAGTAGCTTTTTCAGCAAAAAAATTATAATTAAAATCAATATCATTTGCGCTTAAGCCGTTATTTTTATTACTATTTATAAAGTGTAGAATTTGGCTAATTGGAAATTTTTCTACATCTATATTTTGTTCTTTAGCAATTTTTTTAATAATTGCTAACTGATCCTGACTATCTAAGATTTGAAAGTTATTTTTTAGCCCTATTTTATCCGCATGTATACGTAAAATTTTATGGGCTATACCATGAAAAGTACCAATCCATGAGCTTCTATTAATAGGTGTCTTTAGCAACTCACTTATTTTTAGACTCATTTCTCTTGCTGCTTTATTAGTAAAAGTAAGCGCTAAAATATTATGCAAAGTTCTATCGCAATTATTAATTAAATGAACAACTCTATAGGTCAAAACTCTAGTTTTACCGCTACCTGCTCCTGCTAAGATTAGCGCATTTTCTTTATGACCAATGTTAACAGCATATTGTTGCTTATTATTTAATTCAGCAATTTTCATTATTTTTTTTAGTTGATATTATTTTAAAAATTGTTATAATTTACAAACTTAAGTTAAGTATTTTACCAAGAAAGTATTATAAACAATTTATTAGGAGATAAGTATGACTTACTATGAAGGTGTAAAAAAAATGGAAGAAATGGGGGTAAATGATCATTATATTCAAGGCTGGGTAGCTGGTTTTTTAAGTAATCCAGAAATAGAAGAACAAAGAATTACTGAAGAATATAAAGCTGGGTACGAAGACGGTAAAGAAAAAAACGATACTAATTTTAGTAAATATTGTTAATTAGCTAGAATAATTTTAAAAACCATTATTAAATAATGGTTTTTTTGTTATTATGACTTGGCAAAATGAAATAAAAAATTCATTAAAAGATATAAAAAAATGCCAAAAAATATTTAATAACCATGATTTAATTAATAGTAATTTTTCTATTAAAATACCATTTAGCTTTATAAAGCTAATTGATAAAAATAATATTAATGACCCGTTATTTAAACAGGTGATTAAAAGCTCTGTTGGCGTAAAAAAAACAGCAAAACAATATAATTTTACTAAAGATCCTACATTAGATACGCAAAATATGCCTGTTGCAGGGTTGGTGCATAAATATCATAATAGAGTTTTGCTTATCGTTAGCCAAGACTGCGCTATTCACTGTCGTTATTGTTTTAGACAAAATTTTTCTTATAAAAACAATAATGCACTAAAAAATTGGCACAAGGTATTAAATTATTTACAAGATAATAAGCAAATAAATGAAGTTATATTAAGTGGTGGCGATCCTCTTAATGTAAGTGATAAAAAAATATTGTCTATAATTAATGATATTAGTAGTGTCAAACATATAAATGTTATTAGAATACATTCACGCACTTTAGTTGTTGTTCCTTCTCGTATAACTAATAAGTTAGTTCATATTATAAATAACTCTACAACTAAAATTGTATTAGTTACTCATATTAATCACAAACAAGAAATAAGCAATGAATTTAGTAATAAAATTACAAATTTTAAGTGTTTAATTTTTAACCAAAGTGTATTGTTAAAAAATATAAATGATAATGCTGATACTCTTATTGCGTTATCTAATAAATTATTAAATTTAAATATTACACCTTATTATTTGCATATTCTTGATAAAGCGATAGGTAGTGAGGAATTTTTAGTCAGTAACAACGAAGCTAAAATCATATATAAAAAAATGCAAAAACAATTGAGCGGTTATTTATTGCCAAAATTAGTGCAGGATGATAATTTAGAGTGTAAAACTATTATTGCTTAAATTTTAGAATTTGCTCTAATTGAGTATAATTAAGTACGCCAACTTTTTCTATAATTAATTGACCTTCTCTATCATAAATAAAAGTAGTAGGAAGAAATTCTACACCAAATTTATAAAATTCTTGTTCTTGTCCTTTAAATAAAATAATAGGATAATTTATTAACATAGATTCTGCAAATTTAATACTTTCGTCTGCTACTGTTTCCTGAAAATTCATACCTAAAATATTTACTTTATCTTTATATTTATCATAAAAACTAATTAAATCAGGCATTTCCTCTAAACAAGGAGGACACCAACTAGCCCAAAAATTAACAATTAAAAATTTATTATTAGTTGTTTTTTGGCTCCAAATATTTTTTTCTGTATCTATTAATTTAAAATTTGGCTTAAGCGTGCTATTTACATTCAAGCTAAAAGCAACTAATAGTAAAATAACATATTTTTTAAAATTAAGTTTTATATGTATATTATTTATCATAATAATAAGTGCTCTAAATCATGCAAGGTTCTCAGTATTTTATCTAAAAAATCAACAAATGTTAAAGTAATTGATTATTTAATTAATCCACCTACATTTATTGAATTAGAAAAAATGTTAGTAGATTTAAATATAAGTGCTAAAGAGTTTATCCGTAATAATGAAAAAAAATTTGATGATTTGAATTTAATAAATGCCAGCGAACAAGAATTAATTAAAGCTATGACAATGTATCCAATTTTAATACAAAGACCAATTGTAATAAGTAAAAAAGGTATAGTTATTTGTCGACCAGTAGATAATGTTTTACAGATTCTGTAAATGAGTAGTTCAAAACGTTGGCTAAATGAGCATATAACTGATAAATTTGTTAAACAAGCACAAAAAGACGGTTATCGTTCTAGATCTGCTTACAAATTATTAGAAATTATTAGCACTTATAAAGTTATTTGTGCAGGTAATATAGTGCTTGATTTGGGTGCATCTCCAGGTGGTTGGAGTCAGGTTGCAATTGCTAAAACAGCTAAAAATGGTATTGTTATTGCTAATGATATTTTGCCAATGAAACAGATTAAAGATGTTAATTTTATTTGCGGTGATTTTACTGATAATAAAATTTATGAAAAAATTATTGCTTTATTAAATAATAAAAAAATAAATGTAGTTTTATCAGATATGGCGCCTAATTTTAGTGGACAAGCAGTTGTAGATATCCCTAAGGCTTTTTATTTAGCTGAGCTTGCGCTTGATATAGCAGTTAAAACCCTGTATAAGAATGGATTTTTTTTAGTAAAAATTTTTCATGGCATAGGTTTTGATGATTTTATTAAGCAATGTAGAATTAATTTTAACAAAGTTATTATTTGCAAACCAAAAGCATCTCGTAATAGATCTAAAGAAGTATATTTGCTCGCAAGTATTTTAAAAAAATAGTTTAAAATTAAATAATGGAAAAATTTAATAACGCTAAAATACCACCAAGTTCTTTACAATCAGAGCAATCAGTTTTAGGCGGTATATTATTATATAACGAATCTTTTGATGAAATTATTAGTATTTTAGGTATTGATGACTTTTATCATGAAGCACATAAAATAATATTTGAAAAAATACAAAATCTAATAGAGCATAACTTGCCAGCTGATATTTTAACTGTGAAAGCTGCTTTGGAAAAAACTAATGAAGAAAAGCAAATAGGTGGTTTTGTTTATTTAGCAACTATAGCTGATAATACCCCAAGCGTTGATAATGTTAATAGTTACGCTAAACATGTTAGAGAGTTATCAGTTTATAGGCAGTTAATACATATTAGCAATGAATTAGCTGGCAGTGCTTATAACCCTAAAAATATTAGTATTGAAGAATTAATAGACACTACTGAATCTAAAATATTTAATATTTCCGAGCAGCTATTACATAACAAATCAAATATTAATAATATTAAAGACATGGTAAAAGATCTAGTTGCAGATATACAACTTAGACACGAGCAAGACGGTATTTTTGGCTTGGAAACTGGTTTTAAAGAATTAGATAAAATAACATCTGGTTTACAAAAAGGTAATTTAATAGTTATAGCTGGTAGACCGGGTATGGGAAAAACATCTTTAGCTATGAATATAGTAGAGAATGTAGCAATTAAAAATCATAAAAGTGTAGCAGTTTTTAGCTTAGAGATGCCTGTTAAAGAGTTAATTATGCGTGTTATTGCTTCTTCTTTTAAAATTAATATGAAAAAGATGCAAGATGGCAATATGAGCGTAGGTGATTGGGATAAATTTAATCAAGCAGTAGAGATATTAAAAAATACCAATATAATTATAGATGATGCGCCTTTATTAACACCTAATGAATTGCGCGCAAAAGCTAGGAGAATTAAAAGAAAACATCCTGATTTAGCTTTAATTGTAATTGACTATTTACAGCTTATGCAAGTTACAGGACACAGTGAAAATCGTAATCAAGAAATATCACAAATATCACGTTTATTAAAAGCCTTGGCTAAGGAATTAGAGCTACCTATAATTGCTTTATCGCAATTGAATAGAAATGTTGAAAACAGACCAAAGCTTAAAAAAGGTAGAATGCCACAAATGAGTGATTTAAGAGAGTCAGGTTCGATTGAGCAAGATGCTGATATTGTTGCTTTTATTTATAGAGATGAAGTTTATTTTGATGAGAATTTTAGCGTTCCAGAAGAAATAGGCAAAGCAGATTTGAAAATAGCCAAACATAGAAATGGCTCCACTGGTTTTATTAAATTAAATTTTGAAGGAAAATTTACTAGATTTGATAATTTATCAGTACAAATTAATGACGAATATATTGATTCACAAATAATTAACTCTGAAGATGATTTAAAAGATTTTAATCTTGATGAGTATTCACAAACAATGTAGAGCATGAAAACTCTTGTACAGTTAACTGATTGTCATGTAGGGAAATTAGCTTATAACACAAATTTAACAAAGATAGTTTCAGAGATTGTAAAAATTGATTATGACGCAATTATTATAACTGGTGATTTAACTGAAAACGGCCTTTTAAGTGAATATTTACAATTACAAATGATTTTAAACCCGCTACAAAATATTTTTGTTTTAGCTGGTAATCATGATAGTATTATTAATATGAAAAAAGTTTTTAGCACAAAACAACTCAATAGTTTTGTTTTAGGCGAATATTATATAAACATATTAAACTCTAAAATAGTTAATAAAATACATGGTTGTGTTGATATTCAAACAATAAAATATAAAAAAAGATTTCAATTAATTTTAGCAACTCATCATGCTATAGCTGATAAAAAAGGCATATTGGCTGATGATTTTTTAATTAAAAATCATGTTGAATTATTAACAAAAGCTAAAGAGGTTAAAGCTAAAATGATTATTTTTGGTCATACACATATGGCTTATAGTTTTAAAAAACATAACATAGATATTTACTCATGCCCATCTAGCGCTTATCAATTTAACACTAATAAAATTGCTTTTAATATTTACAAACTCTATAAACACAAGATCAAGCAAAGTACTTCTTGGATTTAAAGGCTTTATTGATTATTAATCTTAATAAAAAACCATAAAATATTATTTATAAGGGTTTTTCCTAATATACATAAATATAAGAAACGCTTACAATAACCTTGAATTTTATAAAAAGGGGATATACAATGATTACATATGGAATAAATTTATTATTATTTGTAATTATATTATCGTTAGGTAGTTGTAATTCTGGTGATAATTATAACAATAATAAAGGCAATTTTAAAACTATCACTATATCTGGTACAGTACCAGGTACATTAATTGAGGCATATGGCGATAATGGTAGTTATTATCAAACAATGTCAAATAATAATGGGACATCAGAGCATCCTTTTGCATTAGAATTACAAAAGGATATAACCTATTATTTGTATATGACAATTGATGCTAATAATGACGGTATTTATAATGAAAAAGATATTCGTAGTCAAATATCAGATGCTAATGGTAACCCTAGGTTTATTGCTAAAATAGATGTAGATTTTGCTTATTTAGATAGCTACAACTAAAACAGCTGTTATGGCTATTGAGAATTATAAATTACCTACGCTTAGAGGATTTAGATTTGCAGCGGCAAAAGTTACTGGCATTGATGACGATGGTAATGGCATTATTAATGTTTATGAGGATAAAGATGATGATGGTATTTTTAATCGTTATGATGACGACATTGATGGTGATGGTATAAGAAACGCATTAGATAATGATTATGATGGAGATGGGAAAAAAGATATAGATAGGGATTTTGACGGTCTACCAGATAATGTAGATGCCAACCCCGATAACAGAAAAAGCAATAATAATCGCTTTAGTAGCCTTAAAGATAGAGATGGTGATGGATATTTAGATAATGATCGTAACCGTGATGGTTATTATGACGATGATTTAGATCATGATGGTTATAGTGATAACGAGCGCAATTATGATGATTATTCAGATGATGATAGCAGATATAATGAGATTAAAGGCATTATTAGAGATATAAATAATAATGAAATTATATTAACTAATGACATTATTATAAATATAACAAATGCTTATTTTGAACATAATAATAAACCAGTCATTGGTTCTTATATTAAAGCAAAAGGCAATCTGCTAAATAATATTTTATATGCTTATAAAATAGAGCTGGAGAATTAATTTTAAAATAAATTATATTGCCACAAGTTAAAAATTTATCAACTATTATTGATAACTAATAAAAATTCAAAATTATATTAATATGGGCTAAGTTAGCTTTATATTTTTTTAAGTAAAATACTTACAATTTTATTTTTAATAGAGTTTAAAAAAATAATTATTATCTAAAATATCAGTTATATACAGGATATATTTTATTATAAAAATTGTAATTTAGTGCTGTAATAGTAATTAAATTATTTAGTATTATAGTTATATTAAATTATGAAAAAAAAGATTTAATAAATTATTTAACAATAAAAATCAGATAGATTCGTTTGCAAAATTGCAATTAAGTGCTATAATATAGTTAAATTATTTAATATTATGGTATATTTTGAGTATGAAAAAAACATTTAATGAAATTAATTTGCAACAAAATAAAGCAAATGTGCTTGCTAAATCATCTTTAGTAGAAAAAGAAATAGTTATAAATAAAAATTCTATAAAACATGTTAATAGTAAAGAAGGGCTTCTATATCACATAGTTTTAGAAACTGATAATTCTTATTCGAATAATTTTGAGAGTATAGCTAAAAAAAACTTTAATGATTTAGAAATCTTATTGCCGAATAATGCTAAATTAATTTTTCAAGATTATTTTAATGTTTGTGGTACTGATTTATCATGTTTAGTATCGTTGCCAACTAAATATGGCTATTATTATGTTACTGATAGTAATTTTGTTGTTTTAGAGGACGGCTCTGAAGTTGTTAGTTTTTATGGCGATAAAGATGCTTTAACTGAAATTGCTAGTACTGAATCTACAGAGTTTGCTCAAGACTTTAATACTAACTTAGAGGCAACTGATTTCACTAAACTTGAAGAAGTAAATACCATAGAACCAACTGATTTAAATACTGAAACTGTAACATATGCTAATGACAATAATGCAATAAATTCTAAGAATGTAGAAGAAAATGAAGATTTTATTACAACTACAACAACCACTACAACTACAACTTATGAAGATATTACTAATTTAGATGGTATTGCTCCAGTTGCTAAAGAAGTAGCAAAAGAAGAGGGCGGTAATGGTGGTTTTTGGGCTTTAGGTTTAGCAGCGGCAGGTGGTTTGGCAGCTGCAGCTAGCGGCGCTGGGGGCGGGTCAGCTGCTATATTAGGAGTAGTATCTGCTATTAAAGGTATAGTATTGTTAGGGCCATTGCTTGAGAATCATGGTTTGCAAATATTTGCTTATAAAGAAAATGGTGATGTAATTGAAGTAATTAATAAAGCAGGTAGATTTTATATAGAACTTGGTGATTATGAAGGTAGTGTTGTAGTAAAAACTATAGATAAAGATAATGGTGCTGATTATATGGATGAGGCTACTCATCAAGAAAAAGATTTAGGTGTTACTTTATTAGCAGTGGCTTATGTTACAAGAGGAACAGTAGTAGAAGTAGCATTAACTATGTTAACCACTTTAGCAGCGCAAATAGCTGGAGTTAGTCCAAGTGGTAATGTGATAAAGCCATTAACTAAAACTATAATAGATAAAGCTAATGACGATATAGCTAAAGTTTTTAAATTAGATACAATAATCGGGGTAACACCAATTACAGTAGTTGATCAAGACGGCAACCCACAAGTATCGGATGATTATGGTAAGGTATTATCAGCCTTATCTGGTATAGATAAAAATAATAATGGTAATTTGCTAAAAACAATGGCAGATATGCGTCAAAATTTAGATCTTAAAAAAGGTCAAGAACCTACGCTTAAAGAATTAGCAAAAGAGTTAATACTACAAGGAGCAATGAGTGCTAAAAATAATGATGTGGATTTGCCTAATACTGATATTATAAGAAAAATTGTTGGTAATTTAGTAAGTATAACTTTATCTGATACCGGTATAAGTAGTAGCGATGGTTATACTAAAAATACTGCCACTACTATAAACCTTAATAACGCTCCTATTAATTGGGAATATTCTATTGACGGTGGAACAAGTTGGCAAGTAGGCAGTGATAGTACTTTTGGTTTAGCTGCAGGTACTTATGATAAAAATAATATTCGTATTCGTAAAATATTTGATGATAATACTAAGGGAATGCATATAATTTTAGACACTACCGGCACTATAGTTGTAGATAATATTGCACCAGATGCTCCAGAAATGAGAATAACTAATACTATTGGCACTGGTATTGTGTCAGTTGGCGGTTTAGAGGCCAATGCTACCTGGGAATATTCTACTAATTTTGGTAGAACTTGGCAAACAGGTATTGGCAATAGCTTTAATGTTGCTGCTGAAGATAGTGGTTATATTGCCGGAAGAATTCAAGTTAAACAAACTGATTTAGCTGGTAATACTAGTATACCAGCTACAAATGATATTATAATTAATACTCCAGCTATTACCTTAGAACTTAGAAATGATACTGGTAAAAGCAACACAGATGGTAGAACTAATGATGGTAGTATTGATGTTTTTAGTAATAATAAATCTTGGCAATATTCAATAAATAATGGTGTTAGTTGGCAAGCAGGTAATGGCTCTTCTTTTGTACTTGAAGAAGGTACATACCCAACTAATAATATTAAAGTAAGATTAACAGGTAGTAGTAATGATACAACTCTTCAATATTTAACTAATGTTATAGTAATTGATAGCTATAATGGCGACACTAATATATCTATTAGTTTAGAAAAACCAGGCATAGGAGAAAAAGGACTTACTAATAATGGAAAAGTATTAGTTGATACCTCAAATATAGATACTAATAATTGGCAATATTCAATTGATGCTGGTAAAAATTGGTTGCCAGGTACTAATGATTATTTTTACTTGCCAAACGATGGTTTTTATAATAAAGGCGATATCAGTGTTAGAGAAATAGATGAATATGGTAATCCTTCTAATATTCCGACTATTATTAATAAAGCAGTAACTCTTGATACTACAGCTCCTATAATTAATACTAATACTCTTAATATAGACGAGGGCATTACTAATTTAGGTGACTTATCAGCTAATGAAGAAGGTAGTTGGAGTACTACAATAACAGGAGATGATGCAGATGCTTTTAACCTAAGTGTTGCTGGCGCATTAAGCTTTAAAAGTGCACCTGATTTTGAAACTAAAAATATATATAATATAATAGTTAGTTATGTAGACTTAATAGGCAATAAAGCAAATAAAGCTATTAGTATAAATGTTAATGATATTAATGAAGCCCCAGTAACAACAGATATTAATATTGGCACACAAACAGCAGTAATAAATGTTGAGTATAATTTAGATATTACAGCTAAATTTAATGATATTGACGTACAAGATGTATTGCATTATGATTTAATTAACTCTCCATCTTGGATGCAAATAGATAGACAAAGTGGCATAATTAGTGGCACTCCACCAACTACAATAGAGCAAGGTTTAACGACAGTTAAAGTAAGAGCAACTGATACTGGTGAACTTTATAAAGAATTTTCATTTACCTTAGATACTACTAATGCTCTAACTATTATTAGTGCTATTTCTGATAAAACTCATATAAAAAATAATGACAGCGCGCTTATTACTCTTAATATGAGTGAAGAAGTAAATATTAATACAGTCAGGGGGTTGCCACGTATTAGTGTTGATTTTGGTGATAACAATACTGTTACAGCTGTTTATGCTAAAAATAATAGCACTGCAACTAAATTAGTATTTACTATTGTAGCTCCAAGTTCTGGTAATGGTGAGGCTACAATAACAACCATCGATTTAAATGGAGCAACTTTAGTTGGTGTAAATAGCAGACAAAGCTTAGTGAGTAATGTCGTAGATAAGCAACCAAATTTAATCCTTGATAACATAGCACCAAATATTACTACTACTATTTTTGATATCAATGAAAATGAAACAGAAGTAGGGTTGTTATCGGCTAATGAAGATGGTAAATGGAATATAAATTTATCTGGAGCTGACGCTAATGCTTTTAATTTAACTACAGATGGTATTTTAACTCTTAAACAAGGTGCTGATTTTGAAACAACAAAAAATCATAGTTACTCTATAACAGCATCTTTTAGTGATTTAGCCGGTAATACAGATAATAGAGGCATCACTATAAATATTAATGATATTAACGAAAATCCTATAATAACAAGTCCTATAAATGATCAGATTGCTGTAGTAGATAAAACTTATACATTAAATACAGCATCGTATTTTAGTGACCCAGATGTTAATAAAACATTAATTTATAGTGTAATAAATGCTCCTACTTGGTTAGAAATAAATAGACAAACGGGTGTAATTAGTGGTAGCCCAACTACAGCTATTAATAATATAATTATCACTATAAGAGCAACTGACAATGAAGGTTTATCTGCTGACCAAGCTTTTAATATGAATATTATAACAGCACCAGCAGTATCATTTGTTAGTGCCAATCAAGTTAGTATTAAAGGTGGTGATAGCGCCATTGTTGAGCTACATATGACTGAAGAAGTAGTGCTTAATACTACAAATGGAGTACCTGCTATTACCGTTAATTTTGCAGGACAAGCCGATTTAACTGCTACTTATATAGCTAACAATAACGCTAATAATATTATTAGCTTTAGAATTGATCAGGCACCATCTACAGGCAATGGTGATATTATAGTTAAAGAAATTATTTTAAATGGCGCCACTATTAAAGGTAGAATTACTAACAGAGATTTATTGACTACTTTAGTTGACAATGGTGATACTGGTATGGATTTAGATAATACTGCACCAATGATTACTACTGTAAATTTATCTGTTGATGAAAACCAAATAGATGTTAAACAACTTGTTGCAAATGAAAATGGTATCTGGGATACTGCCTTAACAGGCAAAGATGCAGCAGCATTTAATTTAGATAAGAATGGCATACTTAGTCTAAAGCAAGCAGCTAATTTTGAAATAAAAGATACTTATGAAATAATAGCTTCTTTTGCAGATATAGCTGGTAATTCAGTAACGCAAAATATTATTGTTAATATTAACGATATTAATGAGGCCCCTATAGCTGATATTCCTACACAAATGGCAACTATAAGTAGTCAATATACTTTAGATTTAGCACAATATTTCACAGATGTTGATGCTAATGATGTTTTAAATTATACTATAGTGACTAAACCAGACTGGCTGGTGTTTGATAATACAAATAATATTATAACAGGCGTACCAAGCAAAGACTCATCTGGAGCAGTAACAATAAGAGCTACAGATAACGGCGGTTTATTTGTGGAAAAAAGTTTTGAGATAAATATCATTGCCAAGCCAACCATATCATCAGTAAAAGCAGATAGGCCTTTAGCAAAAAGTGGTGAAGAGGTAACATTTACTTTAACAATAACAGAAGGAGTTATATTAGATACAACTAATGGCATCCCAACTATTATTGTAGACTTTGCTGGTAAGAGCGTGAGTGCTGTTTATGATGATGTTGCAATAACAGCTAGTAATAAATTAGCATTTAAAGCTATTGTTCCAAATGGTGTTAATGGTGATGTTATTGTTAATAATATTAAATTAAATGGCGCAACTATCAAAGGTATAGTTAGCTCGCAAGAATTATTTAGTACTATAATAGAAAAAGATAGTGGGCTTGATATTGATAATCTTATTCCAGATGCACTTAGTATAAGCCTAAATGATGATAGTGGTATTAGTAATACAGACAATGTTACTAATGATAATGTTGTAAATGTTAATTTAGATAATTTAGAATCAGATGCAACTTGGGAATATTCTGTTAACGGCGGTAATAGTTGGCAAATAGGTACAGGCTCATCTTTTATTCTAAATGAAGGGATATATAGTAATAATGCTGTACAAGTTAGACAAATTGATATTGCAGGCAATATATCTAAAGTTTCTTCTTTTTTTGTTAGCTTGACTGTTGATACGTCAGCGCCTACAACTAATTTAAAAATTAATAATATTAAAGCAGATGCTAATTTATCTCTTATATTTAATGAAAATATTGTAGCAGTTAATAATAAAAATATTAGCATATACAAAACAAGCGATGATTCATTAATATCTTCTTTAAATGCTTCTTCTGCTAGAATTAGTGTAAATAATGATACTGTTGAAATAGATTTAGCTGATAATTTAATAGAAAAAGAATCTTATTATATTCAGATAGAATACGGTGCTTTTACTGATATAGCTGGCAATAATTATTCTGGAGTATCTAATAAAGAAGCTTTAGCTTTTTCTATTTCTTATTTATCTACTAGTATAAATTTAGTAGATAATTCAAACAACCTTATAGCTGAAAATGGCATTAATGCTGCTGAAAAAGATAATCTTATAATTACCGGTACAGTAGTTACAAATAACGCAAGTAACCCAAGAATAACAGGTATTACTTTTATAGCTAGTGATGGTAATAATTTTATTATTGATGCTGTTAATATACCAGTTATAAATCCTGATACTGGTAGTTGGTTGTTGGAGCATAGTGCTATTCCTGTAGAAAATTTATTAGATGATGTTAGTTATGTAGTAGAAGTAACATTAGCGGCAGATGGCGGTAATACAGGAGTAAACGAAAGTAATTCGTTTTTAATTGATACCACAGTACCAACAATTGCAATAAATAATGTAGCAAATGATAATATTATTGATTTTAATGAAAGAAATAATGGTTTTAGTGTTAGTGGTACAACAACAGGTGTAGCAGATAACTCTGTGGTAGATATTACTATAAAAGACAAATATTCATTAGTTACGGCTATATCTGTTACAGCAACAGTAGCAAACGGTAGGTATAATGTTGATATAACTAAAGCAGAAGCAAGTAAATTAATTGGTAAAGAATATATTGTTGAAGCTAAAGCAACTGATGCATCTGGAAATATTGCTATAGATAATAATACATTAGTAGTAGATTTTAATCGCCCTGTTATTAGTATTACTAAAGTAGCAGCAGATGATAACACTATTATTAATGTTATGGAAAAAGAACGAGGTTTTACAATAGAAGGGGTATCTAATAAAATTGGTAGAAAAGCCCTGATTAGTTTTAATGGCAACACTTATCAACCTACTATAACAGCAGATGGTACTTGGTCTATTAAGATAACTTCAGCTAAAGCACAAAATTTAACAAACGGCTATTACACTATAAAAGCTAGCATAACAGATATAGGAGGTAACTTATCAGATGAAAGCAGCCAAGTTATAACAGTTAATCTTGATATTCCTATCATTACTATAAATGAAATAGGTGACGGAGATAATTATATTAATGCTGAAGAAAAGCTTAATGGCTTTATAGTTACAGGGACAGCCACAAAAGCTGACAATGCAACTGCTATTATTAATATAAATAATGTAGATTATGCTGTAGATATTATAAATAACTCATGGAGTTTAAATATTCCAAGCACAATTTCATCAACATTAAACAACAATAGGTTTTATAATATTACTGCAAATGTAACAAACACTGCAGGTAATAAAGCAAATGAAGATTTAAGAACTGTAGAGGTGTATAGTATTGTTCCAATAATATCTATTAATTTAATTACTACAGACGATATTATTAATGCTAGTGAAAAAAATACTGGATTTGAAATATCAGGTACAGTTAGCAATGCTAATGGTGAAAAAATTATTGTTATTTTAAATAATATATCATATAACACTACAGTAAATGCAATTAATAATACATGGTCAGTATTTGTTCCATCAGCAAATGCAAGCAATATAGTTGACACTAATAGATTGGCTGTTAAGGCTGATTTAACTGATAAGGCTGGTAATGTAGCTGAAACAGCTTTTAGAAATATAGTTATAGATGGTAGTGTGCCAACTATTGTTATAAATGATATTAGCGATGATAATATTATAAATGCTGTAGAAAAATCTACTGGATTTATTATAAATGGTGTAGTTAATGGGGCGGATGGAGAAATAGTAACCGTTGTATTGAATAATAATACGGATAATCCATATGCTGGTAATGTAATAAATGGAGCTTATAGTATTAATATTAATGCCAATGCAATCGGGTATTTAGCGGATGGTATTTTAAAGATAACAGCAAAAGTAGCAGATAATTCTGGAAATACAGCGCAAGATATTAAAGATATTGTACTTAAAGCAACATTACCTATTGTAACAATAGATGTTATTTCCGATGATTACATTATAAATGCACAGGAAAATGATAATGGATTTGTTGTTTCCGGAACAACAGCAAATACAGGAGTCAACCTAACAGATAAAGCTTTGAGCGTTAATATAGACATATTTGATAGAAATAATCCTGCCATTAAACTCAATATAAGGGCTATTATTGCAGATATTCAAAACGATGGTAGCTGGTTAGTAAGTATAAATAATACTTACTTTGCTAATAATCTTAATTTAAATGACGGCGATTATAATATAATTGTTAATACTGTTGATTATGTTGGTAATAAAGCGATAGAAGCAAGCCATTTTATTGTTGTAGATACTACTGGACCTACTATAACAATAGATACTGTAGCTCAAGATAACGATATAAGTGCTACTGAAAAACTTACAGAAGTTGTGCTCTCAGGTAGTGTATCTGATGCAAACGGCGAGATTGATAGTGTTGTGATAAGTATGGTGGATGTTAATAATAGCAATAATATTATATATAATCAAGTAACAGCAATACTTGCAACCTCAGGCAATACTTGGTCTTTAGCTATACCTGCTGAAGTTGCTGCTCAAATAACAGCTGGTAGTTATAAAATAACAGCTACTGCTTTTGATAATCATAATAATACTAACTTTGTTAGCAAAAATATTACTGTAGCATCAATAGCAGCAGCTATTGATATTACTATACCTACTGATAATTATGTAATTGATGCGACTACAAAAATAGCTGCGTTTACTATTACTGGTACAGCCTCAAATTTAAATAATAGAACAGTTACTATAAAAATAGATGCTATTACTAAAACAGCAAATGTTGTAAATAACTCTTGGAGTGTTACGCTTAATGCTACTGAGATGGCTGCTATAACTGATGGTAATTATAGTATTACTGCTACTGCTACATCTATAGATGGTAATACTGCTGTGGCTGTTCCTCGTAATGTTATTTTTGATACTACTGGACCTACTATAACAATAGATACTGTAGCTCAAAACGACGATATAAGTGCTACTGAAAAACTTACAGAAGTTGTGCTCTCAGGTAGTGTATCTGATGCAAACGGCGAGATTGATAGTGTTGTGATAAGTATGGTGGATGTTAATAATAGCAATAATATTATATATAATCAAGTAACAGCAATACTTGCAACCTCAGGCAATACTTGGTCTTTAGCTATACCTGCTGAAGTTGCTGCTCAAATAACAGCTGGTAGTTATAAAATAACAGCTACTGCTTTTGATAATCATAATAATACTAACTTTGTTAGCAAAAATATTACTGTAGCATCAATAGCAGCAGCTATTGATATTACTATACCTACTGATAATTATGTAATTGATGCGACTACAAAAATAGCTGCGTTTACTATTACTGGTACAGCCTCAAATTTAAATAATAGAACAGTTACTGTAAAAATAGATACTATTACTAAAACAGCGAGAGTTTTAAATGATACTTGGAGTCTTGAGTTCAATGCTGCTGAGATGAGTGCTATAGCTGATGGTAATTATAGTATTACTGCTACTGCTACATCTATAGATGGTAATACTGCTGTGGCTGTTCCTCGTAATGTTATTTTTGATACTACTGGACCTACTATAACAATAGATACTGTAGCTCAAAACGACGATATAAGTGCTACTGAAAAACTTACAGAAGTTGTGCTCTCAGGTAGTGTATCTGATGCAAACGGCGAGATTGATAGTGTTGTGATAAGTATGGTGGATGTTAATAATAGCAATAATATTATATATAATCAAGTAACAGCAATACTTGCAACCTCAGGCAATACTTGGTCTTTAGCTATACCTGCTGAAGTTGCTGCTCAAATAACAGCTGGTAGTTATAAAATAACAGCTACTGCTTTTGATAATCATAATAATACTAACTTTGTTAGCAAAAATATTACTGTAGCATCAATAGCAGCAGCTATTGATATTACTATACCTACTGATAATTATGTAATTGATGCGACTACAAAAATAGCTGCGTTTACTATTACTGGTACAGCCTCAAATTTAAATAATAGAACAGTTACTATAAAAATAGATGCTATTACTAAAACAGCAAATGTTGTAAATAACTCTTGGAGTGTTACGCTTAATGCTACTGAGATGGCTGCTATAACTGATGGTAATTATAGTATTACTGCTACTGCTACATCTATAGATGGTAATACTGCTGTGGCTGTTCCTCGTAATGTTATTTTTGATACTACTGGACCTACTATAACAATAGATACTGTAGCTCAAAACGACGATATAAGTGCTACTGAAAAACTTACAGAAGTTGTGCTCTCAGGTAGTGTATCTGATGCAAACGGCGAGATTGATAGTGTTGTGATAAGTATGGTGGATGTTAATAATAGCAATAATATTATATATAATCAAGTAACAGCAATACTTGCAACCTCAGGCAATACTTGGTCTTTAGCTATACCTGCAAATGTTGCTGCTCAAATAACAGCTGGTAGTTATAAAATAACAGCTACTGCTTTTGATAATCATAATAATACTAACTTTGTTAGCAAAAATATTACTGTAGCATCAATAGCAGCAGCTATTGATATTACTATACCTACTGATAATTATGTAATTGATGCGACTACAAAAATAGCTGCGTTTACTATTACTGGTACAGCCTCAAATTTAAATAATAGAACAGTTACTATAAAAATAGATGCTATTACTAAAACAGCAAATGTTGTAAATAACTCTTGGAGTGTTACGCTTAATGCTACTGAGATGGCTGCTATAACTGATGGTAATTATAGTATTACTGCTACTGCTACATCTATAGATGGTAATACTGCTGTGGCTGTTCCTCGTAATGTTATTTTTGATACTACTGGACCTACTATAACAATAGATACTGTAGCTCAAAACGACGATATAAGTGCTACTGAAAAACTTACAGAAGTTGTGCTCTCAGGTAGTGTATCTGATGCAAACGGCGAGATTGATAGTGTTGTGATAAGTATGGTGGATGTTAATAATAGCAATAATATTATATATAATCAAGTAACAGCAATACTTGCAACCTCAGGCAATACTTGGTCTTTAGCTATACCTGCTGAAGTTGCTGCTCAAATAACAGCTGGTAGTTATAAAATAACAGCTACTGCTTTTGATAATCATAATAATACTAACTTTGTTAGCAAAAATATTACTGTAGCATCAATAGCAGCAGCTATTGATATTACTATACCTACTGATAATTATGTAATTGATGCGACTACAAAAATAGCTGCGTTTACTATTACTGGTACAGCCTCAAATTTAAATAATAGAACAGTTACTGTAAAAATAGATACTATTACTAAAACAGCGAGAGTTTTAAATGATACTTGGAGTCTTGAGTTCAATGCTGCTGAGATGAGTGCTATAGCTGATGGTAATTATAGTATTACTGCTACTGCTACATCTATAGATGGTAATACTGCTGTGGCTGTTCCTCGTAATGTTATTTTTGATACTACTGGACCTACTATAACAATAGATACTGTAGCTCAAAACGACGATATAAGTGCTACTGAAAAACTTACAGAAGTTGTGCTCTCAGGTAGTGTATCTGATGCAAACGGCGAGATTGATAGTGTTGTGATAAGTATGGTGGATGTTAATAATAGCAATAATATTATATATAATCAAGTAACAGCAATACTTGCAACCTCAGGCAATACTTGGTCTTTAGCTATACCTGCAAATGTTGCTGCTCAAATAACAGCTGGTAGTTATAAAATAACAGCTACTGCTTTTGATAATCATAATAATACTAACTTTGTTAGCAAAAATATTACTGTAGCATCAATAGCAGCAGCTATTGATATTACTATACCTACTGATAATTATGTAATTGATGCGACTACAAAAATAGCTGCGTTTACTATTACTGGTACAGCCTCAAATTTAAATAATAGAACAGTTACTATAAAAATAGATGCTATTACTAAAACAGCAAATGTTGTAAATAACTCTTGGAGTGTTACGCTTAATGCTACTGAGATGGCTGCTATAACTGATGGTAATTATAGTATTACTGCTACTGCTACATCTATAGATGGTAATACTGCTGTGGCTGTTCCTCGTAATGTTATTTTTGATACTACTGGACCTACTATAACAATAGATACTGTAGCTCAAGATAACGATATAAGTGCTACTGAAAAACTTACAGAAGTTGTGCTCTCAGGTAGTGTATCTGATGCAAACGGCGAGATTGATAGTGTTGTGATAAGTATGGTGGATGTTAATAATAGCAATAATATTATATATAATCAAGTAACAGCAATACTTGCAACCTCAGGCAATACTTGGTCTTTAGCTATACCTGCAAATGTTGCTGCTCAAATAACAGCTGGTAGTTATAAAATAACAGCTACTGCTTTTGATAATCATAATAATACTAACTTTGTTAGCAAAAATATTACTGTAGCATCAATAGCAGCAGCTATTGATATTACTATACCTACTGATAATTATGTAATTGATGCGACTACAAAAATAGCTGCGTTTACTATTACTGGTACAGCCTCAAATTTAAATAATAGAACAGTTACTATAAAAATAGATGCTATTACTAAAACAGCAAATGTTGTAAATAACTCTTGGAGTGTTACGCTTAATGCTACTGAGATGGCTGCTATAACTGATGGTAATTATAGTATTACTGCTACTGCTACATCTATAGATGGTAATACTGCTGTGGCTGTTCCTCGTAATGTTATTTTTGATACTACTGGACCTACTATAACAATAGATACTGTAGCTCAAAACGACGATATAAGTGCTACTGAAAAACTTACAGAAGTTGTGCTCTCAGGTAGTGTATCTGATGCAAACGGCGAGATTGATAGTGTTGTGATAAGTATGGTGGATGTTAATAATAGCAATAATATTATATATAATCAAGTAACAGCAATACTTGCAACCTCAGGCAATACTTGGTCTTTAGCTATACCTGCTGAAGTTGCTGCTCAAATAACAGCTGGTAGTTATAAAATAACAGCTACTGCTTTTGATAATCATAATAATACTAACTTTGTTAGCAAAAATATTACTGTAGCATCAATAGCAGCAGCTATTGATATTACTATACCTACTGATAATTATGTAATTGATGCGACTACAAAAATAGCTGCGTTTACTATTACTGGTACAGCCTCAAATTTAAATAATAGAACAGTTACTATAAAAATAGATGCTATTACTAAAACAGCAAATGTTGTAAATAACTCTTGGAGTGTTACGCTTAATGCTACTGAGATGGCTGCTATAACTGATGGTAATTATAGTATTACTGCTACTGCTACATCTATAGATGGTAATACTGCTGTGGCTGTTCCTCGTAATGTTATTTTTGATACTACTGGACCTACTATAACAATAGATACTGTAGCTCAAAACGACGATATAAGTGCTACTGAAAAACTTACAGAAGTTGTGCTCTCAGGTAGTGTATCTGATGCAAACGGCGAGATTGATAGTGTTGTGATAAGTATGGTGGATGTTAATAATAGCAATAATATTATATATAATCAAGTAACAGCAATACTTGCAACCTCAGGCAATACTTGGTCTTTAGCTATACCTGCAAATGTTGCTGCTCAAATAACAGCTGGTAGTTATAAAATAACAGCTACTGCTTTTGATAATCATAATAATACTAACTTTGTTAGCAAAAATATTACTGTAGCATCAATAGCAGCAGCTATTGATATTACTATACCTACTGATAATTATGTAATTGATGCGACTACAAAAATAGCTGCGTTTACTATTACTGGTACAGCCTCAAATTTAAATAATAGAACAGTTACTGTAAAAATAGATACTATTACTAAAACAGCGAGAGTTTTAAATGATACTTGGAGTCTTGAGTTCAATGCTGCTGAGATGAGTGCTATAGCTGATGGTAATTATAGTATTACTGCTACTGCTACATCTATAGATGGTAATACTGCTGTGGCTGTTCCTCGTAATGTTATTTTTGATACTACTGGACCTGCTATAACAATAGATACTGTAGCTCAAAACGACGATATAAGTGCTACTGAAAAACTTACAGAAGTTGTGCTCTCAGGTAGTGTATCTGATGCAAACGGCGAGATTGATAGTGTTGTGATAAGTATGGTGGATGTTAATAATAGCAATAATATTATATATAATCAAGTAACAGCAATACTTGCAACCTCAGGCAATACTTGGTCTTTAGCTATACCTGCAAATGTTGCTGCTCAAATAACAGCTGGTAGTTATAAAATAACAGCTACTGCTTTTGATAATCATAATAATACTAACTTTGTTAGCAAAAATATTACTGTAGCATCAATAGCAGCAGCTATTGATATTACTATACCTACTGATAATTATGTAATTGATGCGACTACAAAAATAGCTGCGTTTACTATTACTGGTACAGCCTCAAATTTAAATAATAGAACAGTTACTATAAAAATAGATGCTATTACTAAAACAGCAAATGTTGTAAATAACTCTTGGAGTGTTACGCTTAATGCTACTGAGATGGCTGCTATAACTGATGGTAATTATAGTATTACTGCTACTGCTACATCTATAGATGGTAATACTGCTGTGGCTGTTCCTCGTAATGTTATTTTTGATACTACTGGACCTACTATAACAATAGATACTGTAGCTCAAAACGACGATATAAGTGCTACTGAAAAACTTACAGAAGTTGTGCTCTCAGGTAGTGTATCTGATGCAAACGGCGAGATTGATAGTGTTGTGATAAGTATGGTGGATGTTAATAATAGCAATAATATTATATATAATCAAGTAACAGCAATACTTGCAACCTCAGGCAATACTTGGTCTTTAGCTATACCTGCTGAAGTTGCTGCTCAAATAACAGCTGGTAGTTATAAAATAACAGCTACTGCTTTTGATAATCATAATAATACTAACTTTGTTAGCAAAAATATTACTGTAGCATCAATAGCAGCAGCTATTGATATTACTATACCTACTGATAATTATGTAATTGATGCGACTACAAAAATAGCTGCGTTTACTATTACTGGTACAGCCTCAAATTTAAATAATAGAACAGTTACTATAAAAATAGATGCTATTACTAAAACAGCAAATGTTGTAAATAACTCTTGGAGTGTTACGCTTAATGCTACTGAGATGGCTGCTATAACTGATGGTAATTATAGTATTACTGCTACTGCTACATCTATAGATGGTAATACTGCTGTGGCTGTTCCTCGTAATGTTATTTTTGATACTACTGGACCTACTATAACAATAGATACTGTAGCTCAAAACGACGATATAAGTGCTACTGAAAAACTTACAGAAGTTGTGCTCTCAGGTAGTGTATCTGATGCAAACGGCGAGATTGATAGTGTTGTGATAAGTATGGTGGATGTTAATAATAGCAATAATATTATATATAATCAAGTAACAGCAATACTTGCAACCTCAGGCAATACTTGGTCTTTAGCTATACCTGCTGAAGTTGCTGCTCAAATAACAGCTGGTAGTTATAAAATAACAGCTACTGCTTTTGATAATCATAATAATACTAACTTTGTTAGCAAAAATATTACTGTAGCATCAATAGCAGCAGCTATTGATATTACTATACCTACTGATAATTATGTAATTGATGCGACTACAAAAATAGCTGCGTTTACTATTACTGGTACAGCCTCAAATTTAAATAATAGAACAGTTACTGTAAAAATAGATACTATTACTAAAACAGCGAGAGTTTTAAATGATACTTGGAGTCTTGAGTTCAATGCTGCTGAGATGAGTGCTATAGCTGATGGTAATTATAGTATTACTGCTACTGCTACATCTATAGATGGTAATACTGCTGTGGCTGTTCCTCGTAATGTTATTTTTGATACTACTGGACCTACTATAACAATAGATACTGTAGCTCAAAACGACGATATAAGTGCTACTGAAAAACTTACAGAAGTTGTGCTCTCAGGTAGTGTATCTGATGCAAACGGCGAGATTGATAGTGTTGTGATAAGTATGGTGGATGTTAATAATAGCAATAATATTATATATAATCAAGTAACAGCAATACTTGCAACCTCAGGCAATACTTGGTCTTTAGCTATACCTGCAAATGTTGCTGCTCAAATAACAGCTGGTAGTTATAAAATAACAGCTACTGCTTTTGATAATCATAATAATACTAACTTTGTTAGCAAAAATATTACTGTAGCATCAATAGCAGCAGCTATTGATATTACTATACCTACTGATAATTATGTAATTGATGCGACTACAAAAATAGCTGCGTTTACTATTACTGGTACAGCCTCAAATTTAAATAATAGAACAGTTACTATAAAAATAGATGCTATTACTAAAACAGCAAATGTTGTAAATAACTCTTGGAGTGTTACGCTTAATGCTACTGAGATGGCTGCTATAACTGATGGTAATTATAGTATTACTGCTACTGCTACATCTATAGATGGTAATACTGCTGTGGCTGTTCCTCGTAATGTTATTTTTGATACTACTGGACCTACTATAACAATAGATACTGTAGCTCAAGATAACGATATAAGTGCTACTGAAAAACTTACAGAAGTTGTGCTCTCAGGTAGTGTATCTGATGCAAACGGCGAGATTGATAGTGTTGTGATAAGTATGGTGGATGTTAATAATAGCAATAATATTATATATAATCAAGTAACAGCAATACTTGCAACCTCAGGCAATACTTGGTCTTTAGCTATACCTGCAAATGTTGCTGCTCAAATAACAGCTGGTAGTTATAAAATAACAGCTACTGCTTTTGATAATCATAATAATACTAACTTTGTTAGCAAAAATATTACTGTAGCATCAATAGCAGCAGCTATTGATATTACTATACCTACTGATAATTATGTAATTGATGCGACTACAAAAATAGCTGCGTTTACTATTACTGGTACAGCCTCAAATTTAAATAATAGAACAGTTACTATAAAAATAGATGCTATTACTAAAACAGCAAATGTTGTAAATAACTCTTGGAGTGTTACGCTTAATGCTACTGAGATGGCTGCTATAACTGATGGTAATTATAGTATTACTGCTACTGCTACATCTATAGATGGTAATACTGCTGTGGCTGTTCCTCGTAATGTTATTTTTGATACTACTGGACCTACTATAACAATAGATACTGTAGCTCAAGATAACGATATAAGTGCTACTGAAAAACTTACAGAAGTTGTGCTCTCAGGTAGTGTATCTGATGCAAACGGCGAGATTGATAGTGTTGTGATAAGTATGGTGGATGTTAATAATAGCAATAATATTATATATAATCAAGTAACAGCAATACTTGCAACCTCAGGCAATACTTGGTCTTTAGCTATACCTGCAAATGTTGCTGCTCAAATAACAGCTGGTAGTTATAAAATAACAGCTACTGCTTTTGATAATCATAATAATACTAACTTTGTTAGCAAAAATATTACTGTAGCATCAATAGCAGCAGCTATTGATATTACTATACCTACTGATAATTATGTAATTGATGCGACTACAAAAATAGCTGCGTTTACTATTACTGGTACAGCCTCAAATTTAAATAATAGAACAGTTACTGTAAAAATAGATACTATTACTAAAACAGCGAGAGTTTTAAATGATACTTGGAGTCTTGAGTTCAATGCTGCTGAGATGAGTGCTATAGCTGATGGTAATTATAGTATTACTGCTACTGCTACATCTATAGATGGTAATACTGCTGTGGCTGTTCCTCGTAATGTTATTTTTGATACTACTGGACCTACTATAACAATAGATACTGTAGCTCAAAACGACGATATAAGTGCTACTGAAAAACTTACAGAAGTTGTGCTCTCAGGTAGTGTATCTGATGCAAACGGCGAGATTGATAGTGTTGTGATAAGTATGGTGGATGTTAATAATAGCAATAATATTATATATAATCAAGTAATAGCAATACTTGCAGCCTCAGGCAATTCTTGGTCTTTAGCTAT
>CBDCHC010000008.1:0-249025 GCA_965217075.1 Gammaproteobacteria bacterium
CAATTAAAAGATTTTCAATCAGGTGCAAGAAAAGACCCTACTATGGATGCTATGGCCGTCCTAACTAAAGGTAAAGAAAAAGAGATAGCTGATTATTTGTCCTCACTAAAATAAAAATAATAAAATAACGGCATTAAAATAATTTAATGCCGTTATTTTTTGCCTACTTTACCTTATATTGTTATGAAAAAATTGTTGTTTATACTAAGTTACTTAATCTTATTTTATAGTTTTGCTGCTGGTAATGCTGATAATGGTAAAATAAAATCATCTGCCTGTATTGCTTGTCATGGAATTGATGGTAATAGCTTATCTAGTGTTTTTCCTAAAATTGCAGGTCAAGGAAAAAAATATCTTTATAAGCAACTACAAGATTTTAAAAACTCTACTCGTAAAGACGCTATAATGTTTGGCATCGTATCTTCTCTTAACAAACAAGATATGCTCGATTTATCAGCTTATTTTAGCCAGCAAAAAACATCAATTTCTGCTGCAAAAAATGATAAAAAAATGTTGTCTTTAGCTAAAAAAATATATAAAAATGGTAAAAAACAATGTAACAGCTTGTGCTGCTTGTCATGGAGCAACTGGAGCAGGACTGCCAAGCGCTAAGTTTCCTAAATTATCCCATCAGCATGCTGCATATACCGCTAAACAATTACGCAATTTTCGACAAGTTTCATTTAATAAACAAACAAATGCTAGTAATTTAAGCAGAAATAATGATTATAAAAAGATGATGCAAAATACTGCTAAATCTTTAACTGACGATGAAATTGAAGCTTTATCGCAATACATAGCTGGCTTGCATTAAAAAAACTCATCATGGTGAGTTATAATTTAGAAGATTTACCTGCTACAAAACAAGTAATTACAGCTTTAATACAAAGACTTACATCTATTAATAAGTATCTATCTATAGCTGATAAAAAAATGCAGTTAGAAGAATTAGAGTTAGAATTAGAAAATCCAAATATATGGCAAAACAATAAAAAAGCACAACTGATTAATAAAAAAAAATCAAGTTTAGTGAATATAATTTCAACTGTTGATAATATAAATTCTATATTAACTGATAGCGCTGAATTATTACAAATGTCTATTGATGAAAAAAATTTAGATACAATTGATAATATTATTGCCGATATAAATTTAGCAAAAACACAAATTATACAGTTAGAATTTTCACGTATGTTTACTGGTAAAATGGATATAAATAACGCATTTGTAGAAATACAATCTGGATCTGGCGGCACAGAAGCTCAAGATTGGGCACAAATATTACTTAGAATGTATCTACGTTTTATTGATAAAAAAGGTTGGCAGGTAAAATTAATGGAAGTATCAAATGCAGATGTAGCTGGTATTAAATCTGCGACTATTTACGCCGCTGGTGAACATGCCTTTGGTTGGTTAAAAAGTGAAACAGGTATTCACCGTTTAGTGCGTAAATCACCATTTAATGCTAGTGGCAAAAGACATACATCTTTTGCTTCTGTGTTTGTTTCTCCAGAGGTTAATGATGATATTATAATAAATATTAATCCAAGTGACCTACGTACTGATACTTATCGTGCTAGTGGGGCTGGTGGTCAACATGTAAATAAAACTGAAAGTGCCGTGCGCATAACACACTTACCAACTAATACTGTAGTTCAGTGTCAAGATGGTAGGAGTCAGCACTCTAATAAAGAACAAGCAATGAAACAACTTAAATCTAAGTTATATGAATTAGAAGTGCAAAAGAAAAATACATTAAAACAAGATTTAGAAAACTCTAAATCAGATATAGGCTGGGGGCAACAAATTCGTTCTTATGTGTTAGATGATAGCAGGATTAAAGATTTACGCACTGGAATAGAGGTCCGTAATACCAATGCTGTACTTGATGGTGATTTAGATATATTTATTAAAGCCGCGCTTAAACAAAAATAATAAGGCTATTAAATAGTGTTGTTAGTATGAATTTAATACAATTATCTTTATAAACTTATAATAAAGTAAAAATGTTTATAAAAAATTAAAACTAACATATTAAAATTCTATTTTAATTTCTATGTTAGATTTGGCTATGGCCTGACATAATAAAATTTCTTTTGCAACTAAAGGATAAATTGCATTATTATGTCTAACCTCGCCTTTTATTAATTTAGCTATACAGATACCACAATGACCAGATTTACAATTATAATTCATTGGTATATTTCTTTCTTGTAACTCTATTAATAATGTTTTTTTTCCATACACAAAAACATTATGTTTACTATTATTTTGCCAAATACTAATTTTATACATTTATAATTTAAAATTATCAAAACTATCCTCTTTCATTTCATTATCGATAGCGCTAACAAGATAAGATGTTATTTCTGTTTCTTGTGGAGCAACTTGCACATTATCTGATTCTAACCAATGATCTACCCATGGTAACGGATTATCTCTATTAGCAAAAATTGGCTCTAAATTTAAAGCCTTCATTCTGATATTAGTAATATATTCTAAATATTGTTTTAAAATTTCTGCATTAAGACCTATAACTGATCCATCTTTAAATAAGTATTCTGCCCAGCTTTTCTCCTCGTTACAAGCAGAAACAAACATATCTATAACTTTATTTTTACACTCTATAGCAATTTTTTTAAAATCCTTATCATCTTTGCCTTGTGCCATAATATTAAGTATATGTTGAGTGCCACTTAAATGCAGAGCTTCATCTCTAGCAATAAATTTAATAATTTTAGCATTGCCTTCCATAATCTTACGTTCAGCAAATGAAAAAGAACAAGCAAAACTAACGTAGAATCTAATAGCTTCTAAAATATTAACTGACATAAATGTTAAATATAATTTCTTTTTTAGCGCATATAAATCAATTTTTACAGCATTAGAAGTTAAATATAACTGACTACAATTAATTAAATCATCATAATGCTGTGTAACGCTCTTTGCTCTTTGAATAATCTCGTCTATTTTCATAATATCATCAAAAACTACACCAGGTTCATTAATAATTGCACGAATTATATGGGTATAACTACGAGAATGTATAGTTTCAGAAAAACTCCAAGTTTCGATCCAATTTTCAAGCTCAGGCAATGATACAATAGGCAAAAAAGCAATACTTGGTGAGCGCCCCTGCACTGAATCCAGTAAGATTTGATATTGTAAATTTGAAATAAATATATGTTTTTCATGTGGCAATAATTTAGCAAAATCAATTTTATCTTTACTAACATCTACTTCTTCAGGGCGCCAAAAAAAAGATAATTGTTTTTCTGTTAATTTTTCAAAAATAGGAAATTTTTGCCTATCAAAACGAGCTATATTCACGCTATCACCAAAAAACATAGGTTGCGTTAAAGAATTAATTTGTTTGTTATTAAAAACACTATACATATTTTTATTCTATTAATTATTATTATAATTTACACACGCCATCTTCACATTCATTGTCAGTATTTTCAATACTATTACCACTGCCATCTCTGGTTATATGATAATAAAGAGTTTTAATGCCATATTTATACGCTTTTAATAAATCCATAAGCAGTATATCCATAGGTACCAAACCATTTTTAAAATTACTAGGATCGTAATGAGTATTAGTTGAAATTGACTGGTCAATAAATTTTTGCATAATTGCGCAAAGCTTTAAATAACCATCGTTTCCTTTAATATCCCATAATAATTCATAATTATTTTTTAATTTTTTATATTCTGGTACTATTTGCTTTAGTACACCATCTTTTGATTGTTTGATAGAAATAAACCCACGTGGCGGTTCAATGCCATTAGTAGAATTTGATATTTGTGAGGAGCTTTCACAAGGCATAATAGCACTTAATGTTGAATTTCTCAATCCTGTTTTTATTATATTTTGTCGTAATTTATCCCAATCTAAATGTAATTTTTCATCACAAAAACTATCTATATCTTTTTTGTATGTGTCAATTGGCAATATACCCTTAGCATAATTTGTATCATCAAACCACTTACATTTACCAAATTCATTAGCTAATTTATTAGAGGCTTTAAGAAGATAGTATTGTAATGCTTCAAAAGTTCTATGCGTCAAATTATTAGCAGAAAAATCTGAATATTTAACATTATTTTTAGCTAAATAATAAGCATAATTTGTAACACCCACTCCAATTGTTCGTCTATTTTTACTGGCATTTTCTGCTGCAATAATTGGATAATTTTGATAATCTAATAAATTATCTAAACTACGCACAATAATTTCTGTAATTTCTTCTAATTCATCTAAATTTTCAATAGTTCCTAAATTAATTGCACTCAAAGTACATAATGCTATTTCACCATCTTTATCATTAATATCATAAAGAGGTTTTGTTGGCAACGTAATCTCCATACATAAATTAGATTGCCTAATTGCAGCTTTTTTTGCATCAAAAGCACTATGTGTATTAGAGTGATCAACATTTTGCAAATAAACTCTACCTGTATTTGCTCTTTCTTGCATAAATTTTTTAAATAATTCTCTTGCATTAATAGTTTTTTTATTTATATTTTTATCTTTTTCATAACAATTATATAAAATTTCAAACTTTTTTTGATCAGAAAAAAACGCCGCATATAAACCAGGAGTATCGCTTGGAGAAAATAAAGTTATATGACTATCTGCTAAAAAACGTTGGTACATAAGAGAATTAAACTGTACTGCATAATCTAAACCACGAATACGATTTTCATCAGTTCCAGTGCCATTTTTAAGAACCAATAAGTCTTCTACCTCTAAATGCCATATTGGATAAAAAAGAGTAGCAGCTCCACCACGCACACCACCTTGTGAACAAGACTTAACTGCCGTATAAAAATGCTTATAAAATGGAATGCAACCAGTATGAACAGCCTCGCCACCACGAATAGGGCTGCCAAGTGCACGAATAGCACCACCATTTACACCTATACCTGCTCTTTGAGAAACATATTTAACAATAGCACTACTAGTAGCATTAATAGAATCTAAATCATCTGCAGTTTCTATCAATACACAAGAAGAAAATTGACGAGTAGGAGTTCTTACTCCCGCCATAATAGGCGTTGGTAATGATATTTTAAATAAAGATACAGCATCATAAAAACGTTTAACAAAATATATTCTATTATCTTTATATTCGCTAAACAAACACATGCCAATCAGCATATATAATTGCTGCGGACTTTCATAAATATCACCTGTTACTCTATTTTGCGCAAGATATTTACCTTCTAATTGTTTAACAGCTGCATAACTAAAATTCATGTCACGCCAATGATCTATATAATCATTTAATTTATTAATCTCATCGCTATTATATTTTTCTAATATATCTTTATCATAAATACCCAGTTTACTGTATTTTTTAATGTGGGGTAATAATGGTAATGGGTCAAATTGTTTAAAGGCTTTTTTACGCAAATGAAAGATTGCCAACCTAGCTGCTAAATACTGATAATCAGGGCTATCTTCGCTAATTAAATCTGCAGCAGATTTAATTATTGTTTCATGTATATCAGCTGTTTTTATGCCATTAAAAAAAGCTAAACGAGAATTTATTTCTACTTGTGACACACTAACGCCGCTTAATTTAAAACTTTTTCCACCAGAATCACCAGCCGCCCAATCAACAACTCTATGAATTTTCTCCATATCAATATTTTCAGTTTTACCACTTCTTTTAGTTACATTAATTGATTGATTTATCATAAAAAACTATTTATTATTAGGAATAAATTAAAACTAAGAAAATTATACATAATGTGCTCATTTAAAGTAAAAATTTTACTAAAAATATTTTAAAAAATTAAAATTTACTAAAAATTAAACAAGCATTAGTTCCACCAAACCCAAAACTATTAGACATAACTGTTGTTAATTTTTTCTTTATAGTTTTACGAACTATTGGCATATTTTTAGCCTCTTTATAAATCTCATTAATATTAACAGACTCAGTGATAAAATCATGTTTTAACATGAGTAAAGAATAAATTGCTTCATTAACTCCAGCAGCACCTAATGCATGACCAGATAATGACTTAGTCGAACCTATATAAGGCATTTTATCAGCAAATACTTCTCTAATTGCTGCCAGTTCTATAGGATCTCCAACTGGCGTTGATGTGCCATGTGCATTAATATAATCTATATTAGTACCTGTATCTTGCATAGCAAGACGCATACACCTTATAGCACCGTCTCCATTTGGAGCTACCATATTAAAACCATCACTTGTAGCGCCATAACCAACTAACTCTGCTATAATATTAGCTCCTCTTTTTTCTGCATGCTCTAAGCTTTCAAGCACCAACATACCACCGCCACCAGAAATAACAAAACCATCGGCATTGATATCAAAAGCTCTAGAGGCATATTCTGGTTTATCATTATATTTACTAGAAAGCGCTCCCATTGCATCAAATAACATAGCAAGCGACCAATCTATTTCTTCTCCTCCGCCTGCAAACATTATATCTTGTTTGCCAAATTGAATTTGTTCTACAGCGCTGCCAATGCAGTGAGCAGAAGTTGAACAAGCAGAAGTTATAGAGTAATTTAATCCTTTAATTTTAAAATTAGTAGCAAGACAAGCTGATGTAGTAGAACCCATAGTTTTTGGCACTCGATAAACTCCAACCCTTTTTATGCCTCTTTCTCTTAAAATATCACTAGAGTTAATTATATTCTTATTAGAAGCTCCTCCAGAACCAACAATAATACCAGTACGCGGATTAGATACTTGTTTGTCGTTTAACTTTGCATCTTTAATTGCTTCATCTAAAGCTATGGCACTATAAATAGCAGCATCAGCCATAAAGCGTAACATTTTTCTATCAATAATATTAGTAGTATTAATATCTGCTACCTTACCATACACATGAGATCTTAACCCAATATTTTTATATTCATCACTAAAACAAATACCAGATTTAGTATTTTTAAGTGACGATAAAACCTCGTCTTTATTAATACCAAGACTAGACACAATACCCATTCCAGTTACAACTACTCTTTTTGTCATCATTTTATTTTAAATAAACCTACTTTAAGTTTATTTACTTCATAAAATAATTTACCATCAACTTCCATTATAGCGTCACCCACTCCCATATATAATTTTCTATTAAAAACTCTAATAAGACTTATTTTGTAAGTTATTTTTTTAGCTGTAGGAAAAACTTGATCTAAATATTTAACGCTACCAGCGCCAATAGCACGCCCCCTACCATGACCACCTAACCAACCTAAATAAAAGCCTATTAACTGCCACATAGCATCTAAACCCAAACAACCTGGCATAACAGGATCATTATTAAAATGGCACGCAAAAAACCATAAATCAGGCTTTATATCTAATTCTGCAATAATTTCGCCTTTATTGTATTTACCGCCTTTACTTGAAATATGTGTTATACGATCAAACATTAACATTGGTGGTTTTGGTAATTGTGCATTACCTTCGCCAAATAATTTACCATTAGCACAAGCTATTAATTCCTCGTAATTAAAAGAACTTTTATTCATTACTAATTATAATAAAATAAATTGTAAATTATACCAAATTAATGTACTAAAAGATAAATGATGACTAATTACTCCATAATTTTTCTAATTGATAAAAATCTCGTATATCAGCTAACATAATATGGATAACTACAAAAGCCAAATCTATAACTGCCCATCTACCATTTTCTATTCCTTCTATGCCTATTAATGGTAATTTAACTTCTTTTGCTTCAAATTTTAACTTGTAAGCAACGCCTTTTAAATGTGTACTTGAGCGAGCAGTAGCAATAATTAACTCTTCTGTTTCAGCGCTTTTATCTTGTGCAATATACATTTTAATATCAAGTGTTTTGCTTTCTGCTAATACTGTTTTAATTTTTATTATTTTTTGCTGAATGTTCATTGATGTACTCTATAACCTTAATCGGTAAAAATGTTGATAAATTTTTATTTTTTAGTATTTTACTACGAATAGTTGTTGATGAAATATTAATAAGATTATTTTTTACTAAATATACATAACCATTTTTCTGTAATAATTTTTTTTTATTACTAGTTACATTAAAATTATAATAATTTTTGATAGTTATATCATCTCTTCTTAACACTATAATGTTTATTAATTTTTTAAAATATTTATAGTCATGCCAGTTAATAATATCAATAAAACTATCAGCACCCATAATAAAACATATTATTGTATTATTGTATTCTTTTTTTATATCAATTAAAGTATTTATAGTGTAAGTAGTATTGTTATTTAATTCTCTATTATCAATTTTCAATGCATAATCATTTGCAACTAATTTCAGCATTTCTAAACGTTGTTTTTGAGTAAATAATAATTGACTTTTATGTTCAGGATTGCCGCATGGCAATAAAAACAATTCATTTAAAAAAAATTCATTTTTAATAATTCCTGCATTAATTAAATGTCCAAAATGAATTGGATCAAATGATCCACCAAAAAAACCAATCATTGTGTTAAAACCTTAAATAATTCATCTTTACTCATAAAATTCATAGGAAAATTTCTTGTTTTATCATGAATTAACTCTCTATAAAGAATAAAATCATCTTTATTATCAATAAGTAAGAATGGATTTCCTATTTTTTGCTCATACATTGTTGTAGTAATTTTGCTGCCATAGTCATGCCCACAATGCAAATAAAAATTGTTTGGGATTTTTTTTTTAATTCTTTGCATAGTATTATAAAAATCCCCTGCATTTGCCATAGGAAGTTGACAATGACCAGCTCCATAAATAAATAAAGTATCGCCAGCAATAAATCTGTTATTTAATAAATAACTAACTCCACCATTAGTGTGCCCTGGAGTAAATAATACTTGTGCTGTAGTATTGCCAATATTTATTATATCTTTATCTGTTAAATAACTAACTTGGCTATCAATATTCAATAAACACTCATCTTTACCAATAAATACTTTAGCGCCAGTTTTTTCTACTAATTCATCTACAGCATTTGTATGATCATGATGCCAATGTGTAAGCCATATTTGTGTTAATTTACTCTTGTATTGACTAATAATATTTAAAAATAATTCTGATTCCCATGCTGGATCTATAATTACACATTCTTTAGTATTTTTATCAAAAATAAAATGAATAGAATTTTCTAAAATACCTATCTTATATATAACAAGTAAATCGTAACTTTTTTCATTAAAAATTTTATATTTAATCTGCATACAATCAACTAATTAATAATTAACTCTTGACTATTTTATCATAATGGCTATAATCACACGCTTTATAAACTTTTGAGATTTTAGTCTTTGTGGGGCTATAGCTCAGCTGGGAGAGCACGACACTGGCAGTGTCGGGGTCAGCGGTTCGAACCCGCTTAGCTCCACCAAAATTTATAAATCAGGTCCCCTTCGTCTAGTGGCCCAGGACTCCAGGTTTTCATCCTGGCAACAGGAGTTCGATTCTCCTAGGGGACGCCACTTATTTATCAATATTGTGATAAAACTTAGCACCTCTTTTAATTTTATTTTTTCCTTTAGATAAACGCCACTTATTAGTATCACGCAAAGAATGCACACAACCACAATATTCTTGTTGGTAGAAGCTTTCTGCTTTTGATATTTCCAACATTCTGCTAGATCCGCCTTTTTTACGCCAATTAAAATCCCAATAACTAATATTATATTTTTTACCACTACTTTTACCACAATTATTAATTTGCTCTATATCCTTCCATCTACTAATACCTAAAGTCGATGAAATTAAGTCAAAACCATTTTCTACTGCATATTTAGCGCTAACATCAAAACGCATATCAAAGCAAACACTACATCTTTTTCCTCTCTCTGGCTCATTTTCTAATCCTTTAGTAACTGAAAACCATCTATCCTTATCATAATCAGCATCAATAAAATTCATACCAATTTTATTGGCAAATTTTATGTTCTCTTGTTTTCTTATCTCATACTCTTCTTGTGGATGAATATTAGGGTTATAAAAAAATATTGTAGTGCTTATTTTAGAACTACTAAGCGCCAACATAATCTCACTAGCACAAGGAGCGCAACAAGAATGCAGTAATAATCTTTTTTCGCCATTGGGAGTTTTAAGCACAGGGCGCTGATATTTCTGTAAAGAATAATCTATATTAGACATTTTTTTAACCTTTTTAATACCTCCCAAGCATCTCTTTTAAGATTATTGTCAAGCAAAATATCTGTTGGATGTGGAATAATAAATTTATGTTTATAATTAGTAAAATTACCAATTAACAACACTGCTTTAGCTGTTATTTTTTCTATATCTTGATTATAATTATTTTCTACCTGTATATATTTACAATCATTAAAATCGACATTAATAGCTATTAACATTTTAATTAACATATTTTTTTCATTGCCGATAGTTGCTGGTTTAGTATTTTTTCTTTCTAAAATTAATAATAATACCTCTTCTTTTTTATTATTTTCTTTTTGCTTATCATAAAATTCAAAATTACTAATACCAAGAGCTGTTAAATATTGATTATTAGTCATAACTGCGGATGCTCTCTTGTTTCATTAGCTAAAATTTTATTAAGACCATCAATATAAGCCTTAGCAGATGATTTAATAATATCAGTACCAACTCCTTTGCCAATAAAAATTTTACCCAAAGCATTTAAACGCACACTCACTTCTCCTTGTGAGTCTGTTCCTTTAGTTACATTTGACACAGAATAAAGCTCTAAATTACAATCAATTTTTGTTAATTTATTAATAGCACAAAAAAGAGCGTCTACGGAACCAGCGCTACTTGCATTAGCTGTTTTTTTATCACCATTAATTTCTAAAACAACCTTAGCAATATTATTTTCTGTTTTACTACAAACATCAATTTCTACTAATTTAATAACTCTATTGTAATTATTATTTATATTAATAAGTGCTAATAAATCTTCATCAAATATCTCATGTTTTTTATCAGCAAGAGCCTTAAATCTTTTAAATACTTTATATAATTCATCATCTAAAAGATCAATCCCCATACCTTTCATGTGTTTTTTAAAAGCATTTCTACCAGAATGTTTGCCTAAAACTAATTTATTTGCACTCCAGCCAACATCTTCAGCGCGCATAATTTCGTAAGTTAAGCGCTCTTTTAAAATACCATCTTGATGAATACCAGCTTCATGCACAAAAGCATTCGCGCCAACTATAGCTTTATTAGGCTGTACCGCAAAACCAGTAATACTAGAGACTAATTTTGAAGCCTGTAAAATATATTTAGCATCTATATCAGTGTCAATTTTAAAATAATCTTTTCTAGTACGAATAGCCATAACAATCTCCTCCAACGCTGCATTGCCAGCTCTCTCACCTAAACCATTAATAGTACATTCTACCTGCCTAACGCCATTTGACACTGCACTTAAGGAATTAGCGACAGCAAGACCTAAATCATTATGACAATGTGCAGAAAAAATAGCTTTATCTGCATTTGGCACCGTATGTATAATTTTTTTAATAGTTTTTCCAAATTGTTCTGGCATGTTATAGCCGACTGTATCTGGAATATTAATAGTAGTAGCGCCTGCTGCTATTGTTGCTTCAATAATTCTACATAAAAATTCAAAATCACTTCTACCAGCATCCTCTGGACTAAACTCAACATCACTAACTAAATTTCTTGCTCTTTTAACAGCCTTAACCGCTGCTGCTATAACTTCTTTCTTACTCATATGAAGTTTATTAGCCATATGTATATGACTTGTTGCAATAAAAGTATGAATACGAGAAGAATTAGCGCCTTTTAATGCTTTAGCGGCAACATCTATATCATTATCAATAGCCCTGGCAAGTGAGCAAATAGTTGAATTATAAATAGTATTAGCTACATCTTTAACTGCATTAAAATCTCCTATTGAAGCAATAGCAAAACCAGCTTCAATAACATTAACTTGCATTTTTTCTAATATTTTAGCAATATGGATTTTTTCAGCAGTTGTCATTGAAGCGCCAGGAGACTGCTCTCCATCGCGAAGTGTTGTATCAAAAATAATTAATTTTTCCATTTTTTCTCTCTAATTGATTAAATTGTTATTTGTAAGTATTGTAAAAAAGGTAGCCATAAATGACTGTAGTGGTAATGATATGCCTTACGGCAGCATTAATAGATTTAAAAAATGGTTTTTATAATTAATATTCATATATGAATTATAAAATAAATTTAACTAATTAGCAAATTTTTTTAATTTACGCTTTTTATTAATTGCACTAACAGTATAAAAAATACCAGATATTATATAAATTAAAATAAATATAAAAAGTATAAGGCTTGGAAAAATAGATACTATTATCGCTATCATAACTAATACAAGTAAACTTTTAAAAGAAATTTTATCGCTTAATTTTGCATCTTTAAAACTATTATATCTAACATTAGATACCATTAGAATAGCAGTAATGATAAGTAAAAAAATTGCAATAATGCTTAAATAACTAATATCTATATTAAAATCTTTACTAACCCATACAAAACCAGCAATAAATGCTGCTCCTGCTGGAGATGGCAGCCCTTGAAAATATTTTTTATCAATAATTTCAACTTGAGAATTAAAACGAGCAAGACGTAAACTTACTGCTGCAATATATATAAAAACTGCAATTTTTCCGATATTATTAAAATTTACTAATAAATAAAAATATAACAAAAAAGCAGGGGCAATACCAAATGACAATAAATCTGCCATTGAATCATACTGTTCTCCAAAAGAGCTTTGTGTATTAGTAAGTCTTGCTACTCTACCATCTAAGCTGTCCCATATCATAGCAATAAAAATAGCTACTCCACTGGCAATAAACTCTGAATTTATAGCTAAAATTATGCTATAAAAACCAGCAAATAAACCAAATGTAGTAAGCAAATTTGGTAATAAATAAATTCCTCTTTTAGATTTTTTTATCATAAATTAATTAAAATATAAAAAATTGTGTAAAATAAACTTTTAAATAATTTGCTAAAATATAATGCAAGAAACAACGATAATTTACAACTCTCATAGTAAAAATCAAAAATTTTTTATTATATTTTTATCTATAATAACTATAATAATACTTACCACTATAAGCACTACTGATGCTGATTTGCTACTTAATTCTTCACTATCTTTAGCTCTTTTTAATATAAAAATTCCGCTTTTTGTATTTTATATATTATCTCCTGTTATAATTATTTCACTACATTTTAATATATTATTAAAATTAACTCTACATTTAAAACTAATAATCAATAAATTCAATAAAGATAAATTTTTACTTTCCTTATTAACTCACATAGTAGTTGATAAAAAAGCAAATATTCTTAATAAAACAACTTCTTTCATTGTATCATTTTTAATCTTTAATTTATCAACTATAACGCTAATTACTATTTTTATTCGCTTTAGTGATTATCAAAATATATATTTTAATATTTTTCATGCATTATTTATTATAGCTGATATTATTTTAATATATAAAGCTAAAAGATGGTTTATTAAAAAATTTAATAATTCAGCTGAACTATCAACTATATTTATATTTTCATCAAAAATAACTAACTATATAATATTACTTACAAAAATTATAACAATCAGTCTATTATTAGCAATGTACTTAACTTCAGGGCTATATAATGCTAAAATTTACTTATATGTCAAAAACAGCAATATACCAGACTTTTTATTGGCCAATATTACAATAGATTCAACTAATACTGCAATAAAATCAAAAAACTATTTAGATTTAAGTATGCGTAATTTTAAAAATTCATCTTTTAAATATATTGTATTTCCTAAAGAAACTAACTTAACAGGCGCTAATTTAACAGGCGCTGACTTATCTTACTCAACTCTTAATAACGCAAATTTATCTGATGCTGATTTAACAAATGCTGATTTAACTGGCGCTAATTTAGCTGGAGCTGATTTATCTAATTCAACTTTATTGAATAATTATCTAATAAATGCTAATTTAACAAATGCTGTTTTATTTGGCGCTAATTTAAGTGGTGCTAATTTAAGTGGCGCTAATTTAAACGGTGCTAACTTAGTACAAACAAATTTATCTAATTCTTTGTTATATAATACAAAATTAATTCAAGCAAATTTAAGCGAAGCTAACCTAAATCAAGCTGATTTATATCTTGCTAATTTAACAAACGCAGATTTATCTACAGCAAAATTAGCTAAAGCCTATTTATATAATACAAATTTAACAGGCGCTAATTTAACTAATACCTCATTACAAAAAAATATTGAAAAAATTATAGAAATGGACGCACAAAATAATACTATCAAGCAAAAAAAAATAAATATGATTAACACTAATATAATTACAAACAAAAAAATAAATAGTATTAATTTAAAAAAACTAAACGCAAATCGTAATACAATAAACTATTTTGACAAATAATATACATATCATTATACCCAGGCGGTTAATTGGCAAGCGCATAGATAGTAGTATTGCTAAGATGCTCACTAATTATTCAAGAAATAAAATTATTATTGCTATAAAAAACAAAAATATGCTAATTAATAATAAAGCATTTAAACCAAATAAAAAAGTAATTGGCAATGAAATAGTAAATTTTAATATTATTGAAAATAATACAACAAACTGGCAAGCTGAAAAAATTACAATAGATATTGTTTATACAGATAATGATCTAATTGTTATTAATAAACCAGCTGGCATGATTACTCACCCTGGTGCAGCCAATCCTAATAAAACATTAGCAAACGCGTTACTTTTTTATGATAAAAAACTAAAAAAAATAGCTAGGGCTGGTATTGTTCATAGACTAGATAAAAACACTTCTGGTCTTTTAGTGGTAGCTAGGAATGAAAAATCTAGGCAATTTTTAATAAAACAATTAGAAAATCATAGTGTTAAAAGAGAATATAATGCCATTGTATATGGGCATATAATAGCAGGTGGAACTATTGAAAAACCCATTGGTAGAGATAAAAATAATCGTATAAAACAAGCAATTACGAATAGTGGTAAAAAAGCTATAACACATTATAGAGTAATTAAAAAATATAATGATTTTACTCTTGTTAAATTATTACTTGAAACTGGACGAACTCATCAAATTAGACTTCATATGCTATCAATTGGTCACCCAATTGTTGGTGACGACTTATATTCAGTAAAAAACAAGTTCCCTAAGGGTATTAGTGAAAAATTAAAAACTACAATCAAAAACTCTAAAAGACAAGCACTACATGCAAAGAAATTAGCGTTTATGCATCCTACAACTAAAAAAAAAATAATATTTAAAATACCACAAGCAGTAGATATCAATAATTTTCTTAAAATATTAGATGAAGAATAAAATTAATATTATTACTACTACAAGATTTATAGCAGATGGCAATAGTATTGGCAAATATGCTAATTTTAATTTAGCAACTTATACTAAGGATAATATAGAAGTTGTTAAAAAAAATCATAAATTATTAACTCAAAAATACAAACTACCTCAATTACCAAAATTTTTACAACAAACTCATAGTAATATTTGTCTGACTGATAATTGTAATAAGATAGTTGGTGACGCAATTATAACAAAAAAAATAAATACCATTTGCTGTGTATTAACAGCTGATTGTCTGCCAATTTTTGCTTATAATAATAAACACACCATAGTTGGTGTTGCTCATGCTGGCTGGCAAGGAATTATATGCGGGGTGATTGAAAATTTTATTAAAAAATTTAATGTAGCGCCAAGTGATTTAATAATTAAATTTGGCCCTGCTTTATCGGTAAATTTTTTTGAAGTTGATAATGATTTTAAGCAGAAATTTATTAGTATAAACCAAGATTTTTCTACATGCTTTACAAGGTTCAATAATAAATATAAATTTGATATTTATAAGTGTGCAAAAATAATCTTAAATAAATTAGGAGTAACTAAAATAACTAACAGCATTGCTTGTACTTATAATGATAAGGATAAATATTTTTCTTATCGTCGTGATGGTGAATTTTCTGGCAGAATGGCAAATATTATTTATTTAACTAAATAACATTATCTTATAAATGGTAATATTTCTTGTTGATAAATTTTATTAGTAATTTCACCTAAATGTTTGTAAACTATAATGCCATTTTTATCTACTAAAAAACTCTCTGGCATAGCATATACTCCTAAATTTAATCCTATAGAGCCATTTTTATCGCTTACAATAATATCAAAAGGATTGCCTAATCTACTTAAAAATAAATTAGCATCTTGTTTTTTATCTTTATAATTTATACCTAACATTTGTAATTTTTTATCACTGTAAATTTTTTTAAGCATTTTATGTTCTACTCTACAAGTAACACACCATGATGCCCAAAAATTAACTAAAGTCATTTTATTTTTAAATACATCATGAATTTGATATTTTTTACCACTATTAAAATCACTAACAATTAAATCTGGAAATTTTTTATTAATAAAAGGTGAAGGTATTTTTTTACTATCAAGACTAAGCCCTATAAATAAAAATACTGCTAAAATAATAAAAACAATGAATGGTAAAAAATTTTTCATTATTTTTTATTCAATAATTCAGCAACTTCAGGCGGCATATAATTTTCATCATGTTTAGCTAATACTTCTTTAGCAATAAATACTTTATTAACCAATGATCCTATTGCTATAATACCTTGATTTTCACGAAATAGATCTGGCAAGATTCCACTATATTTAACTTTAAAATTATTAATATTATCTGTAACTATAAAACTAACATCTATACCACTTCTAACCACGCTACCTTGTTTTACTAATCCACCTATTCTAAAGCTTTTATTTTTTGGCGCTTTACCATTTATAATATCTGTTGGTGAAAAAAAATATAATAAATTTTCATTAAAGGTTTTTAAGCCAAAATACACTATTAGACTAAAACCAATTATTAGGGTACTAATAATAAAAATACGATTATGTCTTTTTGTCATTTTTGCTCTCTATTGTATTTAAGTGATAATTTTTTTATTGTATTGGTATGCAAAATAATTGACTTATAACTTAATAGTGCTAGCACGATAAAACAAATTAAATATGATCCCCATATATAAAAAGCATATTTACCATAAGGTAAAAAAGAAAAATATTCAGCCATACTTCTAACCCTATTTACGGATAAAAAATATTAATTTTATATTATTATGATAAAATTATTGGGTTTTTCACTAAAATATTTGTTGTTATGAGCAAATCTTTGCTACCGTTAAAAAAAATAAATTTATATGACAGTTCATTTGAACATGAAAATTGCGGTATTGGTTTTATCGCTAGTATAAAAAAAAATAAAGAGCACAAAATATTAACTGATGCATTAGAGATGCTAGCAAGGATGGAGCATCGTGGTGGTTGTGGTTGCGAAGAAAATACTGGTGATGGTGCTGGGATTATGACAGATTTATCTAATGATTTTTTTATTCCACTAATTAAGAAAAAATTTAATACAATAGTAACAGAATTAGAATATGCTATAGGCAATGTATTTTTTCCTAGAGATAGTATATTAAGAGAAAAATGCGAAAAATTACTAATTAATGAAATAAAAGTTAATAAGCAAAAATTTATTGGCTTTCGTGATGTAGATATTGATGTTAATAAATCTAACATTGGTGAAACAGCACTTAAATCAATGCCTATTATTAAACAAATTATTATTAAAAAATCCACTAATAGCACTATAGATGAATTTTGTGTAGCATTATATATTATTCGTAAATATATAACTCATTTAACTAGCAATATTGAGGATTTTCATATTTGTAGCTTATCAAATATATTAATAGTATATAAAGGCATGTTAACTAGCTCCCAACTTAAAAAATTTTATTGTGATCTACAAAATACAAATTATAAGCCATATTTATCAATAGTACATTCTCGTTTTTCTACTAATACTTTCCCTTCTTGGTCTAGAGCTCAACCATCTAGATATATGTCACATAATGGTGAAATTAATACTCGTAGTGGCAATCATAATTGGATGAGCGCTAGAGAAGGATCTTTTGTTAGTAATGTTTTGGGCGATAATTTGGCAAAAATATTACCTGTAATTGAAAAAAATGTGTCTGATTCTGGTAGCTTTGATAATGCATTAGAGTTCCTAATGATAAACGGTAGAACTTTAGCTGAAAGTATTTTAATGATGGTACCAGAAGCTTGGCATAATGATGTTAATATGGATAAAGAAAAAAAGACATTTTATAAATATTTAGCTAATATGATGGAGCCTTGGGACGGACCTGCTTCAATTGCTTTTACTGATGGTCATCAGATTGGTGCTATATTAGATAGAAATGGCCTACGCCCTTCTCGTTATTATCAAACATTTGATGATAAAATTATCATGGCAAGTGAAGTTGGTGTAGTTGATATTGAAATAACTAATATTAAAACAAAAGGCAGGTTATTGCCTGGCAAAATGTTTTTAATTGATTTTGATAAACAAAAACTTATAGATGATGATGAGATAAAACATAAATTTGCCAAAGAAAATCCTTATCAAAAATGGCTAGATGAAGAACAAATTTATTTAACAGATTTAAAAGATTCCAGTACAATAATTAATATTAAACAAAACAAGGCTGCTTTATTAGCAAATTTAATAACTTTTAATTATACTACAGAGCGAATACAATTTATGCTAAAACCCTTAGTCTTAGATGGTAGAGATCCTGTTGGCTCTATGGGTAATGATGCAGCTCTTGCATGTCTTAGTGATAAATCTCGTTTAATTTATGATTATTTTAAACAAATATTTGCTCAAGTTACTAATCCTGCTATTGACTCAATTAGAGAAGAAGCAATAATGTCATTACGAACAACAATAGGTCCTAATGGAAATTTATTAAAAAATTCAGCTAAAAATGCTGCTCGTTTAGTATTAGGTAATCCAATTATTACTAATAATGAATTATTAAAAATTAAAAATATTACTAAATGGAAAACTAAAGTAATTGATATCACCTGTTCAATAAACAATAAAAATAGCTTAAAACAAATGCTGGCTAATATAATTGCACAAGCAGACCAAGCTTTAGCTGCTAAAATTGGATTTATTATTTTATCTGATAGAGCAACTAATAAAAAACGCATACCAATTAGCGCTCTTATGGCAGCTGCTACACTACATCATCACTTAGTTAAATCTCATAATAGAACCAAAATATCAATTATTGTTGAAACTGGAGAAGCAGCTGAAGTACATCATTTTTGTACTTTGATAGGTTATGGAGTAGATGCTATTAACCCATATCTTGCATTTGATGTAATTACTAATAAAGATTTTATGGGTGATATATTATATGATGATAAAAAAATTATTACTAACTATATAAAGAGTATTAATAAAGGCATACTAAAAGTTATAGCAAAAATGGGTATTTCTACCTTAGAATCATATAAAGGAGCTCAAATATTTGAAATAGTTGGTATAGCTAAAGAAGTAGTTGATTTTTGTTTTTTTGGCACACAATCCCGTATAGAAGGGGTTGGTTTTGCTATTTTAAAACAAGAAATGTCATTAAATCATAATAAAGCATATAAAACAACATTGCTAAATAATGACGGTCAATATCATTGGCGGAATGATGGTGAAATTCATATGTGGGCGCCAGAGATTATTAGTAATTTACAACTTAGTGCTAAAAATAATAACAAAGATGCTTATATGTTATTTGCTGATAAATCTAATAATGAACTAACTAAAAATGCTACCTTACGCGGTCTTATGGCCTTTAAAGACAATGTAAATGGTATTAGCATAGATGAAGTTGAATCAGCTAAGAAAATAGTAAAACGTTTTGTAACAGGAGCAATGAGCTTTGGCTCTATATCAAAAGAAACTCACGAATCATTAGCAATTGCTATGAATAAATTAGGTGGTAAATCTAATACTGGCGAAGGTGGTGAAGCTAAAGATAGATGGAAATTAGATACTAATGGCGATAATCGTAGAAGTGCAATAAAACAAGTAGCATCTGGTCGTTTTGGTGTTGATATAGAATACCTAAATAATGCCGATGAAATACAAATAAAAGTAACTCAAGGAGCGAAGCCAGGTGAAGGCGGTGAGTTACCAGGTAAAAAAGTAGACAAATATATAGCAAAATTAAGACATTCTACTGTTGGTGTTGGCTTAATAAGCCCTCCTCCACATCATGATATTTATTCTATTGAGGATTTATCGCAACTTATCTTTGATTTAAAAAGAGCTAATAAAGATGCGCAAATTAGTGTTAAACTTGTAGCAGGAACTGGTGTTGGTACTATTGCTGCTGGAGTAGTAAAGGCTAAAGCTGATCATATAGTAATAGCTGGGCATGATGGTGGTACTGGAGCCTCGCCTCTTACATCAATTAAACATGCTGGGTTACCTTGGGAAATTGGTTTAGCAGAAACGCACCAAACTTTAGTAATGAATAATTTACGTTCGCGTGTAACCTTACAAACTGATGGGCAAATAAAAACTGGTAGAGACGTAGCAATAGCAACACTACTTGGCGCTGAAGAATATGGATTTTCAACTGCTCCACTTATAACTCTTGGTTGTTTAATGATGCGTAAATGTCACCTTAATACTTGTCCTGTTGGTATTGCTACACAAGATATAGACTTGCGTAAAAAATTTACTGGAAAACCAGAATATGTTGTTAATTATTTATTTATGGTAGCCGAAGAAATGCGCATAATTATGGCAAAATTAGGATTTAAAACTATAAACGACATGGTTGGTCGCTCTGATATGTTGATTAAAAATAAAGATATAAGTTGCACTAAACAACAAAATATCAACTTAGATCGTATTTTAAAGCTTGCCAACAGCAAGTATCTTAATGTTATAACTTATAAAAATCAAATTCAAGATCACAAATTAAATTTACAAATTGATAATAAATTAATAAATATAGTTAAAGACAATATAAAAAACAATTCTCAAATAACTATTAAAGATAAAATATCTAATACTGATAGGGCTGTTGGCACCATGTTATCATCATTTATAGTTAAAAATACAGGGAGCAACTCACTTAAAGATAATAGTATTAACCTAAATTTTACTGGGCATGCTGGACAATCTTTAGGGGCATTTTTAGCTAACGGAGTTAATATTACAGTAATAGGCGACGCAAATGATTATGTTGGTAAGGGCTTATCAGGTGGTAGAATTGCCATTTATCCACCAAAAAATGCTAACTTTATTGCATCTAATGAAATTATTGCTGGAAATGTATGTGGATATGGCGCTATTGCAGGTGAAATTTACCTGTCTGGCATAGTAGCTGATAGATTTTGTGTGCGTAATTCTGGTGCTATAGTTGTAGCAGAAGGAGCTGGAGATCATGCTCTTGAATATATGACTGGAGGAAAAGTTTTAATTTTAGGTGAAGTTGGTCGTAATCTTGGAGCTGGAATGAGCGGCGGTATAGCCTATATTTATAACCCAAATAATACATTAACAAAAATGTATAATCCTATATCTATAGATTTAGAAACATTAAATAGTAATGACACTTTAAATCTCAAACAAATGCTAACTAGTCATATAAACTGGGCTAAATCTAATAAAGCCAAAAGAATTATTGATAATTTTTCAAGCGAAATAAATAATTTTGTTAAAATAATGCCAAAAGAATTGAAAAAAATATTAACTAATAAAGTTTAATTGTCTGTACAACTCATAACTAGCAATAGCAACTGCATTAGCTAAATTAATACTACGAGAGTTATTTTGCATCGGAATTGTTAGTTGTTTAAAATCATTTAATATATATTGCGGTAAACCTTTAGTTTCAGAGCCAAAAATAAGTGTATCGCCAATTTGATAGTTATTATCACTATAGCAATTATTAGTTTTAGTAGTTAAACAAAATATACGTCTTTTATCAGCCTTTAATAAATAATTATTAAAATTCTCATACTCCTTAACACAAATTAAATCATGATAATCAAGGCCTGCTCTACGTAGTCTTTTATCATTTATCTCAAAGCCATATGGCTTTATTAAATGTAATGTTGCGCCTATATTAGCACACAAACGAATAATGCTACCCGTATTATTAGGTATTTCTGGTTCAAATAATACTATGTTAATTAAATTATGCATTACGCTTTAAAACTAATATCTTTTTTTATAAAATATAAAATAAAAATAAAAAGAGCAACAATCATCATTAATAAAATAATAATTGAGATACCAACTTCAGTAGATTTAATACCAAAAAAACCAAATCTAAAACTATTTAGCATATAATAAATTGGATTAAATTTTGAAATATTTTGCCAAAATTCTGGCAAAATTCTTATACTATAAAACACTCCTCCTAAATAAATCATAGGGGTTAATATAAAAGTTGGAATAATAGCTATATCATCAAAACTTTTAGCAAAAATAGCATTTATTAAACCAAGTAAAGAAAAGAAAATAGCAGTAAGAATTGATACAGTTATTACAATCAACCAATTAAATACTACAAAATCAACAAAAAATAAAGTAGTAATAAATACTCCTATACTAACTATAATTCCCCGTAATACTCCACCAGAAACATAACCAACAATAATTATCCAATATGGGGTTGGTGATACTAATAATTCCTCTATACTATGATTAAACTTTGAAAAAAAGAAAGAAGAAACTGTATTGGCATATGAGTTAGAAATAAGTGCCATTAAAATAATACCAGGAACAATATATTTAATATAACTAATATTTTCCATAGTACCAATTCTTTGTCCAATAAGTTCACCAAAAATTACTAAATAAAGCAGTGTAGTTATAATTGGAGGAAAAATAGTTTGTACCCAAATGCGAATAAAACGCATAAATTCTTCAACTAATATAGTTTTATAAGATATCCACATATTATTTATTATTAAAGTAAAAATTTAATATTTTTTTAGCAATTGGCGCCGCTTTAGAACTACCACTGCCTGCATTTTCTAAAATTACACTAATTGCTACTTCTGGTTTTTCAATAGGAGCAAAAGCAATAAAGAGTGCATGGTCTCTTAATTTTTCAGGATATTTTTCTGCTACATATTGCTCATGTGGGTCAAGTCCAAATACTTGCGCTGTACCAGTTTTTCCAGCTAAGGTGTATTTTAATCTTCTATTTAATCTTCTGGCTGTACCTTTAGCATCATAAATTGTTTTTTTCATACCATTTATTATTAAATCCCAATTTTTAATATTTTTTATTGGCACAGTTTTAATTATCTTTCTTCTATTATTATTTTGCACTATAGTAGGAATAAAAATATTGCCAAAATTTGCAATAGCAGCTGTAGCAAGGGCTAATTGCAATGGAGTTACTGTTATAAAACCCTGTCCTATACCTGTAATTAAAGTTTCTCCTTTATACCATGGCTCTTTCTTATAAATTTTTTTCCAAGCTTTAGATGGTAATACTCCTGCTTTTTCCCCTGGTAAATTTACTCCTGTTTTTTCACCAAATCTAAAATGTTTTAAACCATTATAAAGCATATCAATACCCATATTATTAGCTAAATCATAAAAAAATACATCACAAGATTGGGCAATAGCATCTGTAACATCAACATGTCCATGTCCTGTTTTTTTCCAACCATTAAATCTACGTGAATAATTTTTTAGCTTATAATAACCAACACAAAATTTATTAGTATGTCTATCGATAATTCCATTTTCAAGACCAACTAAAGCTATCATAGGTTTTATAGTTGATCCTGGCGGATAAGTTCCTTTAATAGATCGATTAAAAAGCGGTAGATTAGCATTATTTTTCAGTATAGAATAATCAGTCTGACTTATACCATTAACAAATAAATTAGCATCAAAACTAGGACTACTAACCATAGCTAAAATTTCACCAGAATTTACATCAAGCACAACAATACTACCTCTTCTATTTTTTATAACATTCAGTGCTTTTTGCTGTAATTTAATATCAATAGTTAAATAAATATCTTTGCCCGACAATGGCTCTTTAATTATTTTTTCATCAATAATCCTGCCAAAAGCATTTTTTTCTACTTGTTTTATGCCTTTTAAGCCATGTAACAATCTTTCATAACTTCTTTCAATTCCAGTTTTACCAATAAATTCAGTGCCATTATATTTTTTATTATTATATATCTTTTTATCAATATCATTCATTATACCTACATAGCCAATTATGTGTGCCGTGGCAAAACTATGGTGATAAAACCTATAAAAATATGGCAATACATAAACTCCTGCTAAATTATTTGTAGCTAAAAAGCGCGCCACATTATCTTCAGTTAGTTTTTTTTTAAGGATAATATTTTTAAATTTATTGCTATAACGTTTTTTTTTCAAAAAATTAACAATATCTGCTTGCGTAATAAAATTATATTTTTTTAAAGTCTTAAGTGCAGCACTAAGGTTTTTAATTTTACTTAGCATAATAACTAATTTATAAGCTAATTTATTATTAGCTAAAACTTCACCATTTCTATCAAATATTCTACCTCTATTTGGCACTATAGATGTCAAAGATATTATATTATTAATTGCTTGTTTGCTATATTTTTTATATTCTATAACTTGCAATTTATAAATGTTTGCAATAAGAATTATTACCATAATAATGATAATAAATAATGCGATAACAATACGCTTTTTAAATACATCACTTTCTATTTGTAACATTTTTAAATAATATATTAATTATAGGATATATAATGGCAGTACTAAAAGGGCTAAGCAATACATAATAATAAATACTAAAACCTTTGACTATAAAATGAATGATTAATATTACCGCTAGATAAATAATGCTAGCGATAAAAATAAATACTTGTATTGTAGTTATATTGCTAATTACCATTGATTTTTTATTATATATAATAAAGTAACTAGCAATTACAAGCGCTAAAGCATTTTGACCTAATAAATCCCCATTAGTAATATCTATTATAAAACCTAAAACTAAAGCAATAAAAAATTCATATTTAACATTATAATTTAATAAATAAAAACTATACACCATTAAAATCCAAATTGGAGCTATTTGTGAAATTATCGGACCAAAATTAATAGCATTTAAAATTATAACTAAAATAGTGCTAATTAATAAAAAAGATAGAGAACGTTGTTTTTTTCGCATAATTTATTTATTTATAATTGCAAAGTATGTAGCATCTATTTTCTGTATAGGTTTTAATACAATACTCATAAAATCTTGACTATCTCTAATTATTTCACTAACAATACCAACAGGGTATTTATTGCTAAAAATATCTCCTTTAGTACTGCTCATAAATATATCACCAACTTTAACATCACTATTATCTGCTAAAAATTTTATTATCATTTTATCTTTATTAAGTGCTAAACCTTTTGCTATAGCTGTTACACCGCTTCTACTATTAATAACAGGAGTATATTGTAATGGGTCAGAAATAAGAGCAACTGTAGAATATATTTTACCCACTACAATTATCTTACCAATTACACCATTTGCACCTAATACTATATTATTTATTTTCAAACCACTACTGCTACCTTTATCAATAATAATATATTTACTAAAACGAGTTTTATTAAGATTAGTAATCTTTGTTAAAATATAATTTTCATTATTTATTAAATAATTAGAATTTAAAATATTTGTAAGTTTCTTATTTTCCAACAATAATGCATTGTAACTTTGTAATTTTGCACCCAAGGATAGAACTTGTTGCTTTAATAAAATCTCATTATTATTGCTCTTTATATTAAAAATATTATATATATTGTAAGGATAATTAATAACATATAAAATAGGGCTTACAATAGTTGTTACAGTATATTTTAGTTCTTTAAAAAAATTAAATTTATAATCAACTATAAGAACACTAATAGCAATAATAACTGGTGTTATTATTCTAACAAAACTCACTCTTCTGATAAAAAGTCAGTGTTTTTACCTACCATATCAAGCACCATACCGCCACCTTTAGCAACGCACATAAGAGGATCCTCTGCCACTTTAACACCAATGCCTGTTACATTTTCAATTAATTTATCCATACCAGGCATAAGAGCACCACCGCCTGTAAGTACCAAGCCATTTTCAGCAATATCAGCAGATAATTCTGCTGGAGTTTGCTCTAAAGCAGATTTAATATTATTAACAATAATATTAAGCGGGTCTTGTAATGCTTCTAATACCTCAATATTAGACATTTTAAAGCTAACTGGTATGCCTTTAGCTATATCACGCCCTTTAAATTCTAAAATAGTAACTTTATCTGTTTTAAAAGCACAACCTGTAGTTTTTTTAATTCTTTCTGCTGTATTATCACCTATTACTATATTTTTATTGTTACGAACATACCTTATAATAGTATCATCAAAAAAATCACCACCAACTCTTAATGAGTCAGAATAAACAATACCGCCTAAAGACATAATAGCTATTTCAGTAGTACCGCCACCAATATCAATTACCATAGTTCCAATAGCTTTATCTATATCCAAACCAGATCCTATGGCTGCTGCAATTGGCTCTTCTATTAAAAATACCTCTTTTGCTCCAGCACCAATAGCACTTTCTCTAATAGCTCTACGCTCAACTTGAGTAGCACCACAAGGAACGCAAATAATAACCTTAGGGCTTGGAGAAAAAAAACTAGTGCTAATAATTTTTTTAATAAAATGTTGTAGCATTTTTTCGGTAATTTTAAAATCAGCAATTACCCCGTCCTTCATAGGTCTAATAGCTTTAATTGAACCAGGAGTTCGACCTAACATACTTTTTGCCTCTTCACCAACTGCAATAATTCTTCCTTCTGGATATTTATGACTACTACTTACCGAAACAACAGATGGCTCATTTAATACAATTTCACCATTCATATAAATAAGCGTATTAGCAGTACCTAAATCAATTGATAAACTCTTTCCTTTTGTAAAACTAAACATAATATATAATAACTAAAATTAATTGAAATATTATATACTAACTACATTTAATCATTAATAAATTTTATGGAAAATATAATTACCAATCAGGCAGTTATTACAATAATTTATAAGGCATTACAGTATATATCTTGTTATCATAGCAAAGATTTTATACTCGCTATGATAAACGCTTATAACAAAGAAACTAACCTAGTTGCCAAAGACGCTATTAAACAAATTTTAATTAACTCTAAAATGTGTGCAAAAGATAATAGACCAATTTGCCAAGATACTGGTATTGTTAATGTATTTGTTAAAATAGGTATACATGCTAATTTTGCTGATGATTTTTCCTTAGAAGATGCAATAAACGATGGCGTTAGAAAAGCATATACTGATAAAAAAAATCCTCTAAGAGCTTCAATTGTAACTGATACAATTTTTACTCGTATTAATACAAAAGATAATACTCCAGCTATAATACATACTACCTTTAATAACAAGAATACCATAGAATTTATTGTGGCAGCTAAAGGCTGTGGGTCTGAAAATAAAGCTAAATTTGCAGTATTAAACCCTGGTGATAATATTATTACATGGATAATTAAACAAGTAAAAAATATAGGGGCTGGCTGGTGTCCTCCTGGCATTATTGGCATTGGTGTAGGTGGTACAGCAGAAAAAGCTATGTTAATGGCAAAAGAAGCTTTGATGGAAGAAATAGATATAACTAATATTCGTCAAAAAAAAACCACAACAGCTATAGAAAAACTAAGAATAACTTTAGTTGATAAAATTAATAGCTTACCTATTGGTGCGCAAGGTTTAGGCGGTATAAGCACAGTATTAGATGTAAAAATAAAAGACTACCCTACTCATGCTGCATCAAAACCTATAGCACTGATTGCTAATTGCGCTGCTACCAGACATATTAAATTTAAATTAGGTGACAGCTTCAAAGCACCAGATTTAAGTATATATCCAGATTTTACAATGGATTATAGTAAATATATAACGGTTAATTTAGATAACTTAAATAAAGAAAAAATTGCTGCTTGGCACATTGGAGATAAATTATTACTTACAGGAGATCTCTTTACAGCTAGAGATGCTGCCCATACTAGACTACAATATATGATAAAAAACAATAAAAAGCTGCCTGTTAATTTAACTAATAAATTTATTTATTATGTGGGTCCTGTGGATGCAGCTAAAGATGAAATAATAGGCCCAGCAGGCCCTACAACAGCTATTCGCATGGATAAATTTAGTAAAGATATATTAACAACTGGCATATTAGGCGCAATTGGCAAAGCAGAAAGGAGTTTGTCAGCTATACGAGAATTTAAAAAAAATCAAGCAATATATTTAATTGCAGTTGGTGGAGCTGCTTATTTTATATCTAAAGCCATTAAAAGTGCTAAAATAGTAGCCTTTGCTGATTTAGGTATGGAAGCAATTTATAAATTAACAGTAAAAAATATGCCTGTTATAGTAGCATTAGATAGTAAAGGCAATAATATACATAAAAATATATCAAAATGAAAATAAAAATTATTATTACTGTATTAATTATGCAGTACTTTTGGGTTGCTTTAGCTTTAAATAAAAATGAGTTCATTGCTGGAATTAAAAAAACTGCCGGTTTTAATAAAATTTCATTACAACTACAAAGCACGCTACAACAAAAAAATATAGCAACTGCTAAAGGAGATTGGAAATTTAGTGTTAGTGGTGATATATTAGATCGCGATAAAAAATATACTAATATAACTTATAATACTGCTAAACTAAAAACAACAATAGCAAAAACTATAATAACAACTGGTGATAATATATCTTTATCCTATTCTCTAGATAATACTAACGTAAATAATAATAACTATAGTAACGATAAATATTCTATTTTATATTCGCATCCATTGCTTAAAAATAATAATGGAGTTTCATCAATGCTAGCAATAGATTTAGCAAAAATTGATGCAAAAATTATTAAATTAAAAATTATTGCTGAACAGCAAAAATATATAACTAATAAGTTACAATTATTTTTTGATTGGCTTAGCTATAAAAAACAGTTAGAAATTAACAAAACACAGCTTATATTAGCAAATAAATTATTAACTATTATTAAAGAAAAATATATAAATTTTTTAGTAGAAGAAGTAGACATACTAGCGCAAAATGAATTTATATTTAATACAAAACAAGCTATTTTAGCCACTGAAAATAAATTAGCTAATACTAAAGAACAAATTACTAAACTTATAAACAAAGATATTGCTAATGAAGAAGTAATTTTTAATTTTGATACAACTTATACAGTAATTAATAAAAATCTTGAAGATAGTGCTTTATTTAAGCAATTAAAACTAATAATGCAAAAAACTAAAAGAACTCTTAATGGTCTTAAAGATGCTGAGCAAGCAAAATTAAACCTTAATTTTAAAGTAACTAAACCGGGTAAAAGCTTTAACTTTCTTACTGGCAATCTGAATAACCCTGCAACAGAATATTCTTTAGGCCTTAATTATGAAAAATCTTTTGGTAGTAGAGTAGAAAATGCAAAAATCATACAAAGCAAAATTTCTTTAAATGAACAAAAACTAAACTACAAAGAACTCTTAAATAATAATCAGGCAACAGTTATAAATCTTAAAAAAAGCCTAAAATACTTACAACAACAAATAACATTAATTCAACAAAAATTAATCAATGCAAAAGAAAAAACATTACAACAACAAAATCGATATAATGAGGCTCAAATAGATATTAGTTTAGTTATAAGTGCAATAAATGACCAAAAAAAAATTGAATTAGAGAAAATTAATTATCAAAAACAGTATCATAATACTTATTATAATTACATGCAATTATTAGATTTAATTAAATAAAATGCATATAAAAGATTTAAAAAAATACAAACAAGAGCAAAGAAAAATTACTGCCTTAACAGCTTATGATTATTCTTTTGCTAAGATTTTTGATAACTGTGGTATTGATATGATTCTAATTGGCGATAGCCTTGCTAATGTAATACAAGGAGAAAAAACAACTTTATCAGTTAATATGTTGGAGATGATTTATCATACTAAAAATAGTGCAAAAGCTATAAAAAATGCGCTTATTATTAGTGATATGCCTTATAAAAGTTTTGAAAATGAAAAAGATATATTAACCAATGCCAAACAACTAATTAATGCAGGTGCTTCTATAGTGAAAATAGAAGGAGCTGATAAAATAAACTTAATTGCAAAATTAATAAAAAATAATATTAATGTTTGCTCTCATTTAGGCTTATTACCACAATCTTTTAAAACAATGGGTTATAAAGTACAAGGAAGAAATAAGCAGGATGCGGATAAAATATTAAATGATGCTATATTATTAGAACAAGCTGGAGTTAGCTTGATAGTGCTTGAATGTATTCCATTTTTATTAGCAAAAAAAATTACTGAGAAATTAACTATTCCAACTATAGGCATCGGTGCTGGTATTCATTGTGATGGACAAATATTAGTTAGTTATGATATGCTTGGCATTAGTGCTACTAAAACTAAATTTAGTAAAAATTTTGCTAAAAACTTAAATACCATACAAGCCACTAAAGAATTTATTAAGCAAGTTAAACTATCTAAGTTTCCTACAGAAAAACATAGCTATAAGTAAAAGTAAAAAATTATTTTATTTTAGCTTCTTTATAGATCACATGTTTTCTTACCACTGGATCAAACTTTTTAACCTCAACTTTTTCAGGATGTAGACGTTTATTTTTAGTAGTAGTATAAAAGTGGCCTGTTTTAGCAGATGATACTAATTTAATTTTTTCTCTCATAATTTTCCCTTAAACTTTTTGTCCATTAGCACGCATTTCATTAAGCACAACCTCTATGCCTTTTTTATCAATAATACGCAACCCTTTAGCTGTTAATTTTAATTTTATAAAACGATTTTCACTTTCAACCCAAAAACGATGTGTATGTAAGTTTGGATAAAATTTTCTTTTAGTTTTATTATGAGCATGTGATACATTGTTTCCACTCATTGGTTTTTTGCCTGTTACTTGACATACCTTTGCCATACCTTTCCTTTTGAATTTATATAAAATAAAAGCAATTATACTATAAAAATACTTAATTTTTTACTATTTATTTGGTGACATACAGAGCTTCCCTAAAAAAATCTAAATCAGAGGCAGAATGCCTTTAAAAAATCAATTTTCCAATAAACAATGGAACCGTCGTCTTTTAGAGCGGCGAAGGCACCATCTGTTGAATAGATTTTCGTAAATCCTGTTCCCGTTGGTGCTCCAGTTCCTCCACTATTTGAATAACCCCATGCGGCAATAGAACCGTCGGCTTTTAGGGCGGCGAAGGCCTGTAAATTGGGATAATTTGGAGCGTTAAAAGAACCACCATAATTATTTATTACCGAAGAATAATCTAAAGTAAAGGATGGCAAAGGTAAATAAGTTTTTGTTTTGCTAAATTCTTCGCCAAAACTAGTGCAACAATTTTTTATATCTGCTGGATTAAGTCCTGAAATTTTTCCAGCCTTTGCTGCCGCCAAAAAAGATTCTCATTCTTCTTTGGTTTTGTAGGGAACAAAAATATCGTTTTTAGCACCGGCGGATAATTTTATTTTTTTACATCTGTCTTTATAATTTTCCAGAGAAGTTGCTCAATCTTTTTTTTGAGAACCAGATTTTAGATTTATTTTTCCTTCATTAAAATTTTCTCCAATTTTAATTATTCCACTATTATAAATTTGAGTAATTGAAAAAACTGAGCCTGAGATAATTAGTAAAATTAAAATTGTTCAGAGATAATTCTTTTGGAAAATTTTTATTTTTTTCATAAAATAAATATAACAAAAAAAAATAAAAAAACAAGAGAAAAAATTTTTAATGATAAAACCCCTTTTCAAAATAAAAGGGGTTTATGTTTAAAAACTTAAAAATAATTCAAGTACCATAATGGTAAACTACACCATAATTGGGACATATCACATTTGTGTAATATTCATCAGTATTGTATTGAGCAATAAAATGATATTTTTCACAAGATAAAACTTTTGTGCCAACTGCTACACCAAAAGTATTTGATGCATCGGTGAACTCAAAAGTTCCCGCCGCATTAGATCCATCATTATAAATTTCTCGTGAAACTGAATAATTAGCTCCCACAATATTTATAATTTTAGATGTTCCCAAAGGAATATCGGCAATTACTGGAACTTCCATTCCTGTGAAACCACCTGCTGGATTGTTTGGGTCGCTTGCAAAACCCTTGGCATAAATCACATCACGGGCAGTATTATATTTGAATATTGCCTGTCCGTTCAGTTTTAAACTCCCAGCTTTTCCGTGAACTTCGCCATATCCACAACGAAGAAAAACATTATAACCACCATTTTCACTATAATCCTGATCCCAGTGATTTGACTCACTAGAATTTGCCACATTAAATTGGCAATTTCCAGGATTGATATCTTCTAGCTGAAGAGTTGCTTGATTAAAAGCAACTTCTTTGGTTATGTCTTTGTTTTCTGGAAGATATAACCCTCCCATCATAATCTGTGCCAATGTCGGATTGACTGTTAAAGTGAAACTTGCTGATGCAGATTTGTACTCGGTATTTTCAGCCGAAGTTGCAGTCATCGTTGCTACGCCAACTTTTAAAATAGTGATTAAACCACTATTCATATCAATTGTCGCAACCGATGAATCACTTGATTCGTATAAAACATTATCAATTTTTTGATTTGTCGCAATTCTTGTGAAAGGCGTCGCATCTCTTTTTAATGTTAAATTTGAAGCAAATGAAAAACCTAATTGCTCAGATTTTTCAACCACTAAAATCGTTCTTGTTGCCGTGGCAGAATTACCCGCTTCGTCTGTTGCCGAATAAGTGATTTGATAAGTGCCAAGAGTATTGGTATCTACCGAACCGCTTATTGTAACAGTTACCGAACCATCTACATTATCAGTTGCCGAAGCGCTTGGTTCTGTGTATGGATTACCAATAATAATTGTCATTGGATTATCTCCGTTGATTTTTATTACTAGAGCTGTTGTATCTTTGGTTGGGGTTGGGGTGGGTGTTGGGGTTGGTGAATTATCTCCACCGCCTCCACCGCATGAAACTAAAAAAAAATATTATTAATGATATTAATATTGTTTTCATAATTATCTTAAGAATTTAAAAGAACAAAAAGACTTATTTTAAAAAAATCTTTAACTAAAATAATTATACATTATTTTTTTAAAAAGCAATAGTGTTGTAAATTTTTAAAATATATGATAGATTTTTTTGTGGTAGAAAAATTTTTGTCATTGTTCTTAAAATTTTCACCCTTTATTTGGTGGCATACAAGGTATAATTTTGCTTTATTAGAGAAATAATGCTATTATTTTCTTTAATTTGGAGGGATGGCAGAGCGGCTGAATGCACCGGTCTTGAAAACCGGCAAGGGGTCAAACCCTTCCAGGGTTCAAATCCCTGTCCCTCCACCATTATTATACACAAAAACCCTTTAGAATAAGACTTTTAAAGGGTTTTTTATTTTCTGATTTAAAAATGTATACCAGTATGTATACACAATAAATTTTCTCTACTTCTCGTCAATCCACTCTTTTATTTCGCTAAGCTTCCAGCCTACACTGTTTCCTCCAAGGCTTACCCGATAAGGAAATTCGCCTTTATTTTCTAATCGCCATAAAGTCGTTCTTGATAGCCCTGTCATATTTTGCACCTCTTTAACTCTGATAATTCTATCAGGTGTTTTTTCAGGAATAATTGGCTGAATTTTATTATTAGTTGTGGTGCTTAATAAAAATTCTAGTAGCTGATAACCAAAAAATTTATAATTTTTTGCTGTTATCTCAATATAATTAAGATTGCCTTGCTTTAAAATTTTCCTAAGTTCTGCTACTGATATGCGTAAAAATAGCGATGCTTCTGCTATAGAAAATCTTTGATACAGGGAAATACCCATACTATCAGCAATATGCTTTAATTCGTCGCTGTGGGGTGATTGTTTAGTATTCAAAGCAAGTATATTAGTATGGTGTAAAATTGATTGTTAATAAAACTACTGGCTTATAATTTTAACATGTCTAATAACGCTCATATCTTTACACCTAAAGATGATTCTTTATTTGAGCGTGTGTCTGCTTATAAATCTGTTGCCAAAGACTATTTTAATGTAGAAGCTAGCATTAAATTTGCAGATGATGAAAGGTGGTTGGATACTCTTGGTGAGAAGCAAGAGATAGAACAAGCTCGGAAAATTATGCAAAACAGCCTAAAGATGGCAACTGATAAAATCAGTCTTGATGAAATCAAACAAGCCAAAGAACGAGGGTTTATTAATCAAGGTGAATTAATTGAGTTTGTGCAAAAAAAACGCCAACAAGAAATGAAATCAAGTAGAGAAAAATCACAAGAATCATCAGATTCTCACAGTCAAAAGCAAAGCTGATTTATCTCTGCTTGTCAAAAAATTTAGGAGGCTTGAAGGAGGTATTTTTTTTAAAAATCCTCCTCACGGGTTCTAGGGTCGACCATAGCAAGATGCAAGTGTTAGTTTCAAACAGGTTTTAACCTGTTTGTTACGAACTTGCAATCTTGCATAACATATTATATTGAGAAAAGTGTTTGTAACGAACAGAATGATTTACTGACAGTTTGTTTTATCTAAAAGAAAAAATAATCAATCATAGATTGACACAAAAAAGAGCTGGTATTTTTAACCCAGCTCTAATTCTTTAAGAAAATATTTGCACCATTTATTTTGGATGAGTGTTTGAACATATGGTTTGATTTTTTGTTGTAAGTTTTCTATTGCTTCAGATGAATAATCGTAACTACTACACATATAGTTTCAGTAAGTATAAATTTCAATACCCTGTAGGTTGTTATCATTTTGAAAGTCGTATCAAGTAATTTCTTCAATATGATTTCTTGCCATTTGTAGTGCGTGTTCTAATACACTTGCTACTGGGTCAATATGTTCAAAAGTTTCGCATCAAAAACTTTCACGAGTGTCATCTATAATCTTAAATAATTCAGCCTCATAGATTCATATTTCATTACCAATATTGCAGGCTTGCCTCACATCAAGACATCCAAAAGAACAAAAATAAGATTGTAGCTCCTTTGTTTTGTTTAGTGTTGTATTCATAGTTTAAAAAATTATGAAAATAAAATAGTGAGATAGTTAATCCCACTGATTAAGCACAATGCAAGCACTTGCTGTCAAATGTAGTGTTTTGCTACCTTTGAGTTTTAAATAAAAGCAAAATATGATTTTTGAAAAAATTGCGGACTCGTCTTTAGGCTTAAAAATATTTTCAAAAAACATTTGATAGTAAGTGGATTTTAAGAGGCTTTGTCTACCTTTGAAATAATAATAAAAAGCCCTTGAAACTGCTTATTGTAGACTTATAAGGTGGGTTAATTAATAAAGTTGATATTTCTATAAGCAGGCGGATGATAAAAAGCTCATAAACAATGATAAAATAATGGATACAAATTTAATTTGGTTTATTTAAAAATAAACTTATACTTAATTAAGTTAATTTTATTAAAATAATAAATTAAAAAACACATTTTAAACTTTTTAAAAATTATGGGTATATCTGAAAATAAAAACTGGCAAGAACAGAAAATATCATTAAAAGACTTGTCATTATGGGATGAAAATGCCCGTTTTTCTGATAAATATTTTAATAAATCAGAAAAAGAATTGATTGAATATTTTTGTACAAAGGAAAATTTTAAAATTGAAAATTTAGCTAAAGAAATTGTAAAAGATTTTGATTTGCCCCAATTAGAAAAACTAGTTATTTACAGTACAGATGAGCAATTGATTGTATTAGAAGGTAATCGTCGTTTAACTGCATACAAATTATTACACAACCCTGAATTAGCTCTGAGTAATACTCTAAAGGATAAATTTCAAAAACTAAAAAAAGAAATCAATATTAGTGATAATTTTTCGTTTGATTGCCTTGTTACAGAAAATAAAACGGAGGGTTTTCGTTTTATAGAACGAAAGCATGTAAATGGAAATAACGAAGTCAGCTGGGGTGAACAAGAAAGAACTCATTACAATGTTCGCAGGGGAAATGCAACAAAAAAAGAAGAGTTTAAAGTTGCTATAGCAAAAATTATAAAAGATTTAGATATTCCAGAAGGGTTAAAAGATCAGGTACTAGGACATGGTTATGTAACAAATTTTTGGCGTATTTTGGATAGTTCTGTTGCATGGAAAGAATACGGTTTTAACCTAAAAGATGATGGTGAGTTAGAAATTACAGATTCAAATTTCAAAGATAAATTGAAAGTGATAATTTTAAATGTTCTTAAGAAAGAAGACTTCTCTGGAAACAAAATTGATTCACGCTCTTTAAATACAAATAAGGAAAAAGAAGAGTATTTAAAATCAATTCAAAATAATGATTCCAAAAAAGTAGATAAAGAAATTCAAAAAAACACTACTCATAATTTATTCGGAGAAAAATCTACTGATATTTTTCCAAAGAAAAAGAAAACAAAAATAAATCCTAAAAGCACCTCGAGAAATTATCTTATTCCAAAAACATGTCGCTTAAATATTAACGAAAAAAAAATCAACAATATTTATCGTGAGTTGAGAGATAATTTACTTATTGATGATACAAATAGTTCAGTTCCAAATGCTATCGGAGTTTTGTTCAGAGTGTTTTTGGAAATAAATATTGATTATTTTTGGGAGAAGAGAAAAGGAGAAACTTTTTCAGATAACACAAAACTTGCAGGAAAAATAACTAACATTTCTCAATACATGGAGCAAGAAGGTTTGGCCACTAGTAGACAATTAAAAAATATTAGAACAGTTGCTACTGATAAAAATAATTTACTGTCTATTCAAAATTTTCATGGATATGTTCATTGCTATAAAACACAACCAACCTCAAATGACCTTAAATTAAAATGGGACAACTTAGAAGAATTTTTTGAAATCTTATGGAGCTCTTTAACCTCTAAAAAATAATATGAAAATAACAAAAATATTTATTGAAAAGTTTAGAGGCTTTCAAAATGTTGAATTTACATTAGGTTCTCACTTAACCGTCATTGCAGGGCAAAATGGAACTCAAAAAACAACTTTATTAGGCTTATTAACCCAGCCATTTACGATTACAGATGAAAATAATCCTATTTATAGTGAACAGCCTCTGTCTGGTGGTAATTTTAAATCGGCTTTTTCTGATAAATTTAAGATTTCAAAAAAGTTTGACAAGGTAGGTGATCATAAATGGACACTATTTTTTGATGATAAGTCTGATTATACTGCTGGAAGTATAGATAGAGGCGGAAAGAAAAAAGGTGAAATTCGCATATGGAAAGTAAACGAAAAAACTGGTAAACCCGACAAAAGTAAAGGCTCTGGATTTGTTCAATTACCAGTTATTTACCTTAGTTTAAAAAGGTTATTACCAATAGGGGAAGATAATAAACTAAGTGAAAATAAATCCTTGGGACTCGCAGACGATGAAAAAGATTTTTATAAAGAGTGGCACAATAAAATACTTATTCTTGGAGATGAAAAAATTAGCCCAACATCTCTATCGAGTGTAGATAAACAAACACTAGGAGCAAATACCCCTTATTACGATTGGCAATCAAATTCAGCAGGACAAGACAATGTAGGGAAAATACTGCTTGCAATACTTTCTTTTAAGCGTTTAAAAGAAAAATATGAGAACGATTATAAAGGAGGAATTTTAGCCATAGATGAAATTGATACGACTTTTTATCCTGGCTCTCAAATAAAACTATTGGATGCTTTGAATAAATTCGCATCTGATTTTGATATTCAAATTATATTTACAACACATTCTTTAACTTTATTAAAAAAAGCATCAAGATACCAAGAAGATGTGCATAGAAAAAGTCAAATAAAATTAGCATATTTAAGAAAAGAAGACCAAAAAGTAATTGTTGAAAATAATATTGATTATAAATTTATAGAAGCCCACCTAAATGTCTCTTTAACAGGGGCTACAAAAATTAAAAAAATTGATGTTTTTACAGAAGACCCTGAGGGTGCTATTTTCGCAAAATCATTGTTAGGCACTGGTCGCACAAAATATTTAAATTTTCATACTGAGGTAAAACTTGGCTGTTGTAATTTAATACAGCTCGCTTCATCAAAAGTGCCATCATTTACTTTTCCAAATTCAATTATTATATTAGATGGTGATATAGAAAAACCAAATAGAATTAATAGAATTAAAAATATTTTATTACTCCCTACACAAAGCTCACCTGAGCAAATAATTTCTAACTTTCTCAACAATTTATCTGAATCTGATGAATTATGGCAAAAAATAGACAGAACATTTACTAAGCAATATTGTTTTATGAATATTTCAAATAAAGAAATACAAGGCTATAAAGGTAGAGAGAAAGCGAAAGAATGGTTTAATTCACATGTTAAATTATGGGGAAGAAACGCAAGCAAAATATTAAACCCATGGAAAAAACAAAACCAAGCTCTTGTTGATGATTTTCTTTTAAATTTTGATAATTTATTTAATAAGTTTTAGATTATGTTTTATTCACCGTTAAGATACCCTGGAGGCAAAAATAAATTATCAAAATTTATTGCAAAGATTTGTGTTGATAATAATATTAATAGTCATTATGTAGAGCCATATGCAGGAGGCTCTGCTGTTGCACTCCATTTACTCATAGAACAGAAGGTAGAAAAAATTACAATAAATGATTTTGATCGCTCCATCTATGCTTTTTGGCACTCAGTATTAAAAAATACAAAAAAACTTTGTTATTTAATTGAAAATACGGAAATCAATATTGAAAATTGGCAAAAAGCAAAAAAAACTCAAAAAAATAAATCTAAAGCAAAGCTTTTGGAATTAGGGTTTGCTACCTTTTTTCTTAACAGGACAAATATTTCTGGAATTATAAACGCAGGTGTTATTGGCGGAATAGAGCAAAAAGGAAAATATAAAATAAATTGTCGTTTCAATAAAAAAGATTTGATTAGAAGGATCAAATTGATTGCAAAATATAAGAAGCAGATTGACTTATATAATCTTGATGCACTTAAATTAATTAAAAAAATACAAAAAGAATCAAACAACAATAAAACTATTTTTTATTTTGACCCTCCGTATTATCTAAAGGGCTCTTCTTTATATATGAATCACTACAAAGACGACCAACATAAAGAGGTTTCAGAGGCAATAAAAGAAATTAGAAATATTAATTGGATTATTTCCTATGACAATACTCCAGAAATAGAAAAAATCTATAAGTGGGTTTCAAAAAAATTAACAAAAAAATATTCTTTTAACCATTCTGCATATAGAGCAAGAGAAGGGAAAGAGATATTATTTTTTAGCAACAATTTGTTGGTGCCAAATATACTTAATATTAACGCCTAGCATTTTATTAAAAGTTTTATAAATTCAATCTAAAAATTTACTTTTATATCAAAGCAAGTATTATGAACTTAATATTTCATAACTATTTCAATGACTCAAAAATTAAACAAAACCGATGCAAGAAGACTGGCTACATTTGAAAAATTTGTGAAGAATGCAAATCACCAGTTAAGAAAAAAATCAACTAAAGAAACAAATGAAATTTTTGATGTCCAAGATAAAATATTGAGTGGTATTAGTGTGGCAGAACTTAGAGATAAATTTTTATCCATATCAAAAGACCTTAGAGAAACGACTCTTTCGTCTTTGAATAATTTTGACTCTATTATTGCCAATCTACAAGATTGTGAAAAAATTCTAGAATGAAAAAATCTAAAAGAAATTCTTAGATTTTTTGATGATGTTGATAGGGCAATTTCTAAAATTTCCGACCAAAGAATGAGGCATCAGCTTATTAAACAAGCCCAATATTGGAGGTCAAGAAGATTGGATGATTTTTACATTGAATCATCTGAGGTGATTTTAGATAAAATCAAAAAAGATAATGGTTTTTCTTGAAAAACAATAGAGGAGGTGCAAAGTTTTTTTGCTAATTTGAATGATAATATTTCAAAGATTAACGACCCAGTAATGAGAGCCGCAAAGTTAGTTTTTTCAAATATACGGAAAAATGATGCCATCCAAATGATTGAGTTATCTTTAAAGCCAAATCCTTACTCAGATTTTTTGAAAAATAACAAGTCGGACTAAGCCCTATTTTTTGTTTAAATTCCCCATAAAAAATCAAACTGGTTTATTATTCAAAACTTGCAATCTCATTCTAGCCTCGGGGCTTAGGGTTGTAATTCCTAAAGCAATATTTTCATCAATAATGCTTTCTCAAAGCATTTTGTTAAAAAATTTGATAAATTCTTGTTTTTCAAGTGAGCTTATAGCCTTGTCTCAAAAATCTTTATTAAAACCTAGACTTCAATTTTCAAAATCTACTTTTTGTTGTAAGCCGTGGTTTGCAGGGCTTATATTTACTGTATCTATAATAGTTTTAAGCCTTGTTTGGTTTATCTCATCAAGCCCTATAGAGTTAGTAAATTTAAGCATTTCTACTATGGATTTGTCTTTTTCTTGGGCTTCTTTTTTATTTTAGCAATAAGTAAATTTAGCTTTTGTTTGAGTTTGTTTTTAATCTCTTTTTTGGATTCTTCAAGCTCAGATTTTTGAACCATAATAATAAAAAATCACATCATCAAAAGAGTCTGTTGTATCTAATCAGTATTCATAATAAATTTCAGGATTTTGTACTTGAATTTGTTTTTTAGCTTCTTCAAAATTACTGCCACTGTTTTCTGATTTTTGCAAAAAATCTAAAAAAGCAGACAAAGTATTTAGTTTTTCGTTGATTGGTTTTAGTGTTTTATTTGCCTCCTTGTTTATTTCTTGGAGTTTTTTCTCATAGCTTGGATCAAGTTGACTTTTTAGCTTGTGTTCGCTTCAAACAAGACTTAAATTTCTAGTATCTTTTCAAGCTTCAGTGGTAATATTTCACTCTGTTTTAATCAAAATATCATTATCTAGATTTATTCCGTTTAGGTTATTCGTTCAAAGTTTTAGTTTGGCTAAACCTCCGTAAAAACCTATTTCTACTCTATCAAAACTTGCTTGTAAGCTTGGCTCAGCTGAAAGCAACTGAGTTTTAAAATCAAGATATTCTGCTGTGTCTGTTCATCCAAAATCTTTTGCAATAGATTCTATAGTTCAAGGATTTTTCAAAAATGAAATAATGCCATCCAGTTTACTTTGCTTTGCCAGTTCAAGTTTTTCTCCATCTAGGTTGTCAGGATTTTTGGCTATTACTCCGTACTCATCAAAAAAATCGTTGATGGTTTTTATTTTTGAGTTTTCCTTGATTTTAGGATTATCTAAAAGCGCACCTCTTAATGAAGCTATCTTTAAGTCTGTTTTATTAATTGCCTCTATAAGATTATTTTCTTTACTGTCTCTATCAACTTTTAATGTTGTTTCTGATTTTTCGGTTGCTATAAGCTGTTTTTGTAATTCATCCAGTTTGTCATAGTCTGGGTCATCACTTTTTTCTAATTCATTAATTTTGGCTTGTATAAAAAACTGTAATATTTCTATTTTGGATTTACCTGAAAGCTCTTCTAAGGCTTTGCCACCCTGTTTTAACAAAATATTCCTGTATTCTTTTTCTTCTTCATTGGCAAAATCAAAACCTCCTAAAATATTATTAATTTTTTGAAGTTTGTTTCAAAATTCAGCTGAATTTTTTGCTTGTAAAGTTTCTGAAGAGTTTGCCTGTTTTATTCAAGATTCTTGTCAGGTTTCGGTTGATTTATTTTGCTCTAAGTTCATAAGATATTGTTTTATATGAATATACTTTATCACATAAACAATTTTTGAGCAAAAATTTGATAGTTTTTCGCAGGATTTACACTGAATACCCAATTAGAAAAAATAAGTATCAAAAAAAATCCCACCTTACAGGATGGGTATTTTCTCGACACATATTATTTATCTAAAAGCGCACCTCTTAATGAAGCTATCTTTAAGTCTTGGGCTTGGAGTTTTGCCTCTATAAGATTATTTTCTTTACTGTCTCTATCAACTTTTAATGTTGTTTCTGATTTTTCGGTTGCTATAAGCTGTTTTCTTAAATTGTATCTCAATCTTTTTTCATCTTTAGTTAGACTGTCTTTTTTCTCTAATTCATTAATTTTGGCTTGTATAAGGCTTGATAATTCTTGGCATTTTAATTGTGTTTCACAAGCAATTTTAGCTTGCTCTGTAGTATTGGAAACTTCTGCATTTACAGGTGAAGTGGCTAATGTAGCTGCTAAAGCTACGGTTGCTAGAGTGTTTGTTTTCTTTCCCATCTGCGCGAGGTTAGAAAATAAAGTGGCTTTGAAAGCTGATTTAATTGTACTGATTTTTGTGAAAAAGCAAGTTTTGTGAGGATTTATGTTCATTTAATTATCTATATATCTAATATATTAGATTGTGAATATTTTGAATTATACAGAAAATGTATCTAATATATTAGATATAACTTAAAATTGAAAAAACAATTAAATTGTGATACTGTTGCAAAAATTCACTTGCAAATTGGCAAAAATGTCAAGAAACATCGTGCTTCAAGAAAAATATCGCAATTAGATTTAGCTGAGATGATTGGCTATAAATCAGTTAGTTCTGTTTCTATGGCTGAAATAAACTATAAAGGAATTCACTTCAACATTGAAAACCTAGCAAATATTGCTAAAGTTCTTGATGTTGATATTGAAGAATTATTTTATGGAGTGAGCGAGATAATTTACTAAATATTTACTTAGCAAATATTAGCTTTGCCAAGCTTAGACCCTCCAGTGCCTGAAAATGGATCGGTTAATATTTTGAAAACATTTTGACTATTCTAATAATCAAATTTTTATCTATATATGCAAATGTTTTAAAAATTGAAAAAGCTACAGCAATTATTAGAAAACCCATACTAACCACTAAAAAACTAACAGCATAAACAAGCACTACAACGGGGAAGTCGTGCTTGTTTGTAATTTTTAGTGAATCAATTTTTTTCATATGGGTATTTGTTCAATACAAAGTATTAAGCTAATTTATTGGCTGATTGCATAACTCTACCTGCTATATTTATCATGTGTGTTTCACCTAGGTGAAACAATTAAAATACAGCTGAGTTTTTTAATTCTGTAATTCTATTGGATATATTTTTCTAATGTGTTTCAAGCACTTGAAATAATTAAAACACAACCAAGGTTTTTCTAATTATGCAATTCTATCAACTGTATTTCACTAGTGGGTTTAAGATGTCTTAAACCAATTAAATATAAAACCCCAACAATTTCAGACAACAATTTAAACTTTCTTATTACAACAAAAGTGTTCAAATTCTCAGTTTATATGCTTAAAATAAATTTAACATCTATATACGGGCTATATAGAATTAGACGCTTAATTAATGATTAAAAGAAACAAAAAAGATTATTTATTCCTGCTCTTCTTTGTTGAACTTCTACAGGCAGATTTGATGATGAGTTTGCAGATAAAAAACTTGATTATCAGATAAAAATACATTTTTTTAAAATAGTATGAACACTTGTATTGTTGTAAGTTCTGATTGGTATTTGTATACAAAATGTATACAGAAATTCTACATTTATATTTGACAATAAAGCAATTATAAATATAGTGTCCCAGCAATTTTAAAAAGAGGCACGTTTAAAACTGCCTGTTTTAAGAGATTATATTTTGTTATTAATCTTTTGATCACTCTTGAAATAAGGATAAACGATATAGTTTATTACCTTATTTTTGATTATGAAAAAATTTAATAATTTTTATGTTGATGAATTTTTACTTGAAAAATTTATCAACCAGTGAATATCCAAAAGAATGCTCCAAATTTATTACACGGTGTTTAGCTTGCTGATGCAGGATGATAATATTGTCGTCTCTGATTTATCAAGCTACACACCCAGGAATTTTAAGAAATTTTTGTGAGAGAATTTTATTCAAAAAAATTGGTCATCTGCTACCTATAATAGTTACAGAAGATATTTAAAATGCTTTTGCAATTATCTCTATCAAGAAGAGTATTTGCAGGAAAATCCAATTAATAAAATTAGCAAAAGAAAAGAGCCTATGAAATTACCAAAGGCGCTTAGTAAAGAACAAACTGGGGAATTATTAAATGCACTAAATGTAGCATTTGATAAACATACTTTTATGGGGCTTCGCAATATTACCATGGTTTATACCTATTTGCATACTGGGCTGAGGTTATCTGAGCTAACCAGTATCAAAATAGAAAATATAAAAATCATTGATGGTTATGTCAAGATTATAAAATGAAAATGAGCCAAAGATAGGATTGTGCCACTTGATAATATGATAGTGAAAATCTTGCATCATTATCTTAAGAAGAGAAACAAAAGTTTTCATTTTGAAAAATGATTTTTGTTTCCTACCGCATATGCCAATGCTTTACAAAAAAGAGATATGCAGACAATTATTAAAAAAATCCGTTATCATATTTCGTTTCATTTTACCTGGCATCAATTAAGACATACTTTTGCAACTGAACTTGTTAGGAATAATTTTGATATTTACAATATCTCAAAAATTCTTGGACATACTAAAATTGATACGACTAAAATTTATCTAAGTATCGATGTTAGAAAACTCAAAGAACAGTTAGATAATGTTCGATTATTTGCTTAACTGAAAAACAAGCAAAGGCAAGTACTCCCAAACGAAAAAAAGGATAAAACTTACGAATTTTTATAGTAAGTTTATCCCTTAGTAATGCTGTAAATGGTGGGTTATGTAGGATTCGAACCTACGACCCCCTGCTTGTAAGGCAGATTAGGGCTAAATTGGCTCAACAAAGGGACGAAAAATTACATATTTTTTAAAATTGCAAATCCTTATTCAAGAGTGATTTTATTTCCATAACATAAATACCATGAATGTAAAACATGAACAGCTTGATGAAGTTAATATTTTGTTTGAAATTATCAAAACGATTTTAACCACTTGATTATCTTATTCAAGAGTCAAAAAGCTACTAAAAAAGTACACCCACTTTGAGATTAGAAACTGAAAAAATATCAAAAGCAAATTTATAATTGCCGATTTGGTAATTCATGATTATGAGTTTTTAAGGCAAAAACAGAGCAAACTATCTCCAATGATTAATGCAAGGCAATAAAACCTACACAATACTTGCATTATTTTCATTGAGAATATACTTACAATTACTTATTTTTTAGTTTTTTATATTTATTATGACAAAGAATACTACCTCCATTAGAGTTGCTCCGAAGACGAGAGATAAGCTGGAAAGTTTATCTATAGAAATCTCCTGAGTTATGATAAAAACCTATGATGATAAAATAAATCACTTAATTTGGTTATACGAAAACCAAAAATTTGACAATTAATTACTCCCTTTATTAACAGCATAAACTAGCCGTTTGTGTATTATTGCATACAAAAGATATGCACTAATACATACTTTTTGTATGCAATAATTTGACAGGATTTTATAGTATGTGATATAGTTATTAAGGATACGAAAATCGTTGCAACATCACTATCCACAATACTTTATATCTTAACTTTATAGTTATGCCCCCAATAAGAAATTTGCAAAAAAAGGAAATGTTTAGCCAGTGAAATTTTAGTGTTTCAACTTATGATTTTGAAATTCCAAATTGAAGCAGAGCCTGAGAGGTTCTCAATATGGTGGAACTCAAAACCATAAAAAAGAGATGGTCTGATGAATCTAATTCATACTACAACCAAAACCATTATATTGCCATCTCCCATGACCAGTTAGTTGGCTTTTTAAAAGCCCTTAAACCTAGTTAATCTACATATATTTTCCAAATAATAAAGCCCTTGTATATAGAAATTATGCCTCTTTTTCTATCTTACAGGGCTTTATTGTTTTGTAGTATTTAGAGCAAAAATAATTTGATAATATACAATAAAATTATTGCATATATAACTTTTACAGCCAAGCATATGAACGAAAAAAGAAAAGAATATTTGAAGCAATATCAAAAGCATTACAAAGCCAAACGAGTAAATCTAACTTTGAGTGATAAGGAATATCAGGAATTTTCACGCATGGCAAAAAATACCAAAATAGCCGCCTACATCAAAAGCCTTGCTGTTGCTGGACTTGAATCTCAAACCTTGATTCCTAAAAATATAGAAAAAGAGTTAAAAACCTTAAACTTTGCCATTCGTAATATTGCCAACAACATCAACCAATTAACTCATTATTCAAATATTATCCGTGAGCTTAGCATTCAAGATGAGCATAATTTATCACAACACCTAAAGCAACTTGATGAAGTTGTGTCTAATTACACCAAAGGGCAAATTAACCAAAAATAACCATGATAATTAAATCTATGTCTCGTAGGACGACCTCATTTAGCCAATTAGTGGGCTATATGAGCGATATAGATAAAGCCGACCAGCAGTATAGCATTTACCACAATTTATTTACCCAAGCCCAAGATAAAATCGCAGATGAATTTTTTGCAAACTCTAAGTTTGTTAGAAAGCGCAAAAATGGTGTTTATCTTTATCATGAGATATTGTCTATCACCAAAAATGCCAATCTTAACAGTGCCAAACAAAAACAAATCTTGCAACAAATAGCAAGGCAGTATATCCAGCAAAGAGCAAACGAAAACCTAGTTTATGCCACCATGCACGATGACCATGATAATCACCTACATTACCATTTTATTATCAGTAGCAACAGAGCTGGAGAAAGTACCAAAACTAGAATGTCAAAATATGATTTTGATAAATTCAAAAAGGATTTAGAGTTAAAAGTATTGGCTGATTATCCTGAGCTTAATCAAACTTTAACGATTAATAAACAAGCTGGAGAAAAACTCTCAAATAAAGCCAGTGAAACCAAACGCAGAATGGGAAAAACCCCTAAACGAGACGAAGTAAAAGCAAAACTGCAAAGTATTTTCGATAAAGCCAATAGCAAAGATGAATTTTTTAAAATCCTCAAAGACAACAACTTTGATTTTTACATCAGAGGTAAAAATACAATGGGCGTGCTTGACACTCAAGATAATAAAAAATACCGTCTGAAAACTTTAGGTATTTTGGATGATTTTGAGCAAATGTCAGCTAGAATTGAGCTTAGCGAGATAAATGCCAAGCAAAGTGAACAGGCTAAGAATTATAAGAAAAATACTAAAAATGCTGATGATGTGAAAGTTAAAAGTGATAAGCAATCAACTAAAAATAAAAGCCATGAAAAAAGAAAACAAGATATTAAAAACTTTAGAGAATCTCAATCTAATTCAAAATCCACTGGCAAAAGCCACAAGCCAAAATGATATTCAAGATGGGCTACAAATGATATTAAATATCAAGTTAATAAAACTTTAAAATTTAGGGCTAACTTTAATGCAAATAAACACAAAACTTACAGACAAAATAACATTCACTTAACAAAACATTATGGGAAAAAACATAGGGGCAGATATACTTAAATCATCATTTGGCTTACTTTATACAGGAGCAAAGTATTTAGTAAAAGGCAAAGTGCTGAGTAATAAAACAGGGGCAGATTTTTCCAGCAAAAGTGATTATAAACATTATCTAAATTCGCATAACAAAGGCTTGCTACTTAATGGTGAGAATTTGAGCTTAGATGAAAAAATGAGTTTTCAAAATGTGGCTGTTATTGCTAGTATTGGAGCAGATAAAACTTCAAGATATATCATTCCCAATGTTTTAAAACTAGCCAATACCAAGTCATCAATCGTAGTTAATGACCCAAAAGGTGAAGTCTTTTATGAGACCTCAGCCTTTATGAAATCACGAGGCTTTAAAGTGATTGTTATTGACCCTGAAAATATCAATCGTTCAAATTTATTTAACCCCCTACTTGAAGCAAAAAATGATATTGAGTTAGAACAAATAGCAGAAATACTGATTAAAGCTGGAGGTAGTGGCAAGTCTGATGATGATTTTTGGCAACAAGGTGCGATGAGGTTTGTCAGTCTATTTTTAAAAGTTTTGCAAAATGCTGGCAGAACCAATACTAAATATTTTACTTTGCATAACCTTTATTATTTGTTTCAAAACTTTGGTGACGATGGCACAAGTCTTGATAAATTCATGTCCAAGTATTGTGCAAACCCAAACGATCCATTTGATGATAATTTGTGGAATGAATACAAGGGGTTATTGACTGGTAACAAAGAAGGAATACAAAGTTTTGTTTTAAATGCTATTACTTCACTTAAAGCTTTATCAAATCAAAATATTGCCAAAATCACCTCAAAATCTAATATTGACCTTGAAAATCTTAGAGGTGAAAAAACCATTATCTATTTCATTACTCCTGCTCAACATGCTGAGTACTATAGCTTTTTTACCAGCCTATTTTTTAGAAGTGTGTTTAACTCTTGTATGAGAAAAATACCCACTAAAAAAGACTTGCCAATTTACATACTTTATGACGAGTTTGGACATTCAACTATCCCCAATTTTGTATCCACTGCTAATACGATTAGAGGATACAGAGTATCACTCTCAGTGGTATTGCAGTCCATTAGCCAATTAAATAGTCGATATGGTAAAGATATGGCAGAAAGCATCAAAGGTGGATTTAATACCTACCTTGCTTACTCAGGCTCAGACCCAACAACGGCTGAATTTTTTGAAAAAATAATCGGCAGGGTAAGAGAAAGACAAAAGGATGAAGTGCTAGACTACAAAGACCAATACCGAGAATACAACCTGATTAATTCTGCTGAAATAAGGATGATAGCTGACGATGAAGTGCTTATTGTATCAAGCAACAAGCAAGCAATAAAACTTAAAACCACCCCCTATTTTGAAAACTGGAAGCTTAAAAGGCAAGCGCAAAAAGGCAGTATTAATATTAAAAATGACAACAAAAGCATTGCTCTAAAATATGTAGAATTATGATAGATACCCTTAACCAAATCATCCTGTTTTTTAGCAATTACCCAGTGCTATTTTTTAGTCTTGTTGGCTATTGGTCGGGCTGGGTTATGCGAGAAAAAGGCTTATACAAAATAATCTTACTACTTTTCTTTTTGTATCACTTTTTGCCTATTTTAGTGAGCATTAACAAAGTCTATATTGCCACATTGCCATTTTTGGTGGGTATAGGTATTGGCTATTTGGGAATGGATAAAGTGAAGTATTACGGGAATGAGATTTTTTGGACAATCAAAAATATAATAAAACGATGAACGAAACTGAAGTTATTTTTTATGCAATTATCTCTTTTACTGTAGGTTATTACCTAGCATTTATTGCTACCAGTATTGGTAGCCTTGCCAAAAAATACGGCTTTTTTGTAATCTTTGTTTTTCCATTTATTATAAGTGCACTCTATTATGCTGAGATTATCACTAAATACAACAGTATTGTACTAAGCACTGCATTGGCAACAGGCTTTCTCATTAAACTACTACGCAAATAATTATGTATGAACTTAGTTATTCAGTTGTAGTATTTATCTCAATTTTGATGATATTTTTTGGCTATATTATTGGTAATACTAGAAAATTTAATATCTTTAGTATAGTGTTTGTTGGGATGCTGGTGCTAATGTTTATGGGTCAGTTTAACCACAGTCAAGCCCACCTTATCATTATTGCAGTGGCTTTTGCTTTTGGTTATTTCTTGCCACATTTGCATATTTTGAGCTTTATTGGTAATAGTTTAAGTGATTTTGTTAATGGTATTCGTTATCGTGATAATTATCGCAATATTGAATTAGCACAAGAAAGGCTACAAGAACAGGCAGAAGAACTAGAAAAACTGCGTCAAGCGTTTGAAAAAGCTAAACAAGCCTACGAAGAAGCTGAACGTGTATACAACGAACAGACTAACAGGCAAAAAGCTAATAATGAAAAGTCAGGCACTGGAAATCAGTCAAAACAGCAGGGCAAGCAAAAATCCAGCAGTGGACAAAAAAGCAAGTCTAGTGGTTATCAAAGGCAAAGCAGTGGTAGCGATGACTTAAGAATCTATTATCTTAATTTACTAAGGCTTGATCCTACCAAAAAATACACACTCAAAGAATTAAAAAAATCTTACAAGCGAATGCATATGAAATATCATCCCGACCGCAATCAGGACAAGAGTGCTGAGGAATTACGGGGATTGAATAAAAAAATGGCTGAGTTTCAGAAGGCTTTTGAGTGGTTGAAGGATAATGGCTAATATGAGTAGCGTATCAAAAGACAATATCTTGAAAATATTAAAACTCACAATTGCACTAATTATCAAAGAGTTTTTACTTAAGGACGACAGGTGTAACCGTGAGACACACTGATTGTGAAAATAATATTTACAATCAATAAAAATATCATATAATACTTACTATGTTGTAGCATAAGTTCAGGATTTTTGCATCTAAAAATAAGATATTTTTTTAGTTAATTTCCTTGTTATGACAGGCCACACAGGTAACTAGCCCCATGTTAATATGAAACTCTAGTTTAAAAGGTATTGTGTTTAATTTTTCAAAAAAGGTTTTTTTATTTTAGTCTTCAGCAAATCACACTCCTGCCTCTTGCACTCATCTAACTTAATTCAGGGTTTGGTGTGCAAATCAAAAACTGCATAATTAATTTATATTTATGCGAATTATAATCTTAGGAAGGAAATATTCAAACTACTTAATTGTAGTTTTTGGTATTTCTATTTATTTTAACAATTAATAGAAACAATATGTTTTTCAAAAATCGTGCGGATGCATGAGGAGAAAAGGAAGGGATGAGTAAAGGGCAAACTACTTTAGATAAATTTATTGATGAAAAAATTACTACTGGTAGTAATAATCATAATTATGAATTTTTTAGCAATGAATTGGAAAGATTGTCTCATTCAAAAGAAGATAAAGACATTACTATAAATGATTCAAAAAATAATTACTTTTCAAATCTCATGGCTATGAGGGAATTGATTAAATTTGCGAAAAATGAGATAAGAATATACACATCTGATTTAAGTGATGATATGTATGGAAATAATATGATTATTTCCACATTGATTGACTGGCTTCAAGAAGAAGATGATAATAGAAAATTATATATTCTTGTTAGAAAAAAATTTGATATAAAAAATAAAAAATTCTATTCATTGGCAAAAAAATTTAATGAGCAGATAATAATTAGAAGAATAAATCTTAAAAATGCAGAAGAATGTCAAAAAAATGCTGTTATTATTGATAATCAAGCAATTAAACTAAAAAAAATTGATAATGATAGTATAGAGTATGTGACAATAAATTTTGGAGCAAGGGACATGGCTAGCAGGCTAGTTTCATTATTTGACATACACTTTAACAACAACAACAATAGTTTCTCTTTATCTTCCAAGCCAACAAACTCCTTTGTATTGCCAGAAGACTATATGGGTCAAATGGTAAGCGATATTTTGGAAAATAAGAAATATACAGTAAGTAATGCAGGATAGCTTATGGAACTGGCTTATTGACGGTAATATTAATCCAATACTTACTACACTCCTGTTTATTGTGCTTATTGCGTCATTTGTTAAAAAATCAAAATTAAAAGAACTTATTGCAAGTTGGATGGATATTAGCGATCACGCTAAACAAAACGATAAAGTTATTCAAAACAATATAGATAGTGCAGATACTGAAATTTCAAAACGACTAGCAAGAAATCATTTGAGCAAGAATATAATAAGCAGGTCGAATAATCAATTAATAACCTTCTCTAGAGTCATAATTGGTTTCTCCCTATTTGCGTTAATTATCGTTAAAATAATACCAAGCCCTAGTTTGACTTGGATGAATAATATATTAACCACTATAATTGTTGTACTTATCACCCTTATCATAATATATATAAAGTTTTATACATCTAAAACATCTTGTACAAGTATTTTTCAAATCAACATTAACGATGACAATGGTCAAAAGGGGCAAATAACAGTCATTTAGTATTTTAACAATCTGAAATGCTAAGCAATTCTTGGCATTAATTTTCATAAAGCAATTTTCGATAACTTCACCCGTCACAATCCCACTATCTTAACTGCTATTAAAAAAATAGCAGTTAAGTCATGTGCTTGTGAATAATCTCTAAGATTTTTACTCAGGCTTTTTTAACCAGTGTTTTGCACTGGTTAAAGCCAGTTGCAAGACCTTTTTATGGAGGGCTTGTAAATGCCTGAAAATAATAGAGATAACAAACAAAGTTTCATCAAAAAATTTAACGATATAGCTCATCATAAACACCGTTATGATGTGTTTCGTGATTTTGTCACAATATCAGCCATATCACTGCATAATGCAGTGAATAAGGTTGAGTCGTTAGAAGATGAATACATGCAAATCATCAAACCTTATGCAAAAGATGAAGTTAATACTTTTGCTGAGTTGTTTGCTGATTTGGTTTTGACGCTTGAGTCATCACCTCGTGATGTATTGGGTGAGCTGTATATGGAGCTGAAACTTGGCAATAAAAATGCTGGACAGTTTTTTACTCCACCCCATATATCTGAGCTAATGGCACAGTTGGTTTATGGTGATCAATTAAAAGAGTTTGAACAGCCATTTATCACCTTAAGTGAGCCTACTTGTGGTGCTGGTGGCATGGTTTTAGCTTTTGTTAAAACTATGATTTCTCATGGTCATAACCCTGCTGATAAACTTTGGGTACAGTGTACTGATATTGACAGGCTTGCCGCTCTAATGTGTTATGTACAGTTGAGTTTATGGTATGTGCCAGCACAGGTTATAGTGGGTAATTCGCTAACGCTTGAAACTCGTGAAGTGTTTTATACCCCAGCCCATTATATGGGTTTGTGGGATATGCGATTAAATCTTAGGAAATCTGAGAATTTAATCACGCAACACCGACAAGCACAAGATGAAACTGATAAGCCAAAAATTGACGAGTCTAAACTGCCTGATACCAATATCATTGATATTGGCAAAAGTGCAGATATTCAGCTTGGTTTTGATTTTTAGTGCTGTTGGTTTTGAAATTTAAAAACTCCCTTAGCTGGGAGTTTTTGTTATTTTGAGTATATCGATTTAATCGAAATAACTGATTTTATTGATATTCTTAGTTTTTTCTCAATTATCAGCACAGGTAAATTGTGCAAAAAAGTTTTGATTTATTCCTGAAGTAGCTATAATAACTACATTATCATTAATTTTTTGGAGTTATGAGCATGAAAACAATGACCTCAAAAGAAGCGCAAAACTCATTTGGTGCTTTTTTTAGACACCGCTCAACGTGAGCCTGTGATGGTTACTAGAAGAAATCGCCCAGTTGGGGTGATGCTTTCTATGGAAAACTTACCAGCCATATTTGAGCTAGCAGACTCTATGAGAGAAACAATTAAAGCAGGTGTTAAAGCTGGTTTAGCTGATTCAAAAGCTGGTAGAACACATGAACTAACTGATAAATTTATTGAAGATTTAAAAAATGAAGCAGAACAAAGAATACTAGCTAAAAACAAAAAATGAATCATTACAAAGTAGCCTTTTCAGAGAATGCTGTAAAAGGGTTATTGGAAATTTCTGATTATATTGCCTAGACAATCCTGTGAGAGCAGGTAGCTTTGTTAAGGAGCTAACAACCTCACTAAAAAAGACATTATCAATTTTCCCGTATTCAGGAAAAGTAGTAGAAAATTTAGATTTGGGTAAGGAAATTAGAACTTGGTCGCATGGAAACTATAACAGCTATTATCATGTAATGGATGATAAACAAACTGTAGAAGTGTTGTTTATTTTTAATGCTAGCCGTAATATTGATTCTCTTGTAACAAGCCTATAAAAAATTAGTCAATACTATCAAGTAGATCCTTGGTTTCGCTCTCAGAGGCTAAGCCCTCTTCAATGGCAAGTTTGGCTACTTTGCCGTATAAAGTATCGGGATTTGTTAAATTACCTTGCAATTTAATCAGTGGTGCATATTCCCCATTATCAGCCTCTTTAAGTGCTTTGATGTATTCATCTCTATGTGTGTTTTCTTTGGCAAGTAGGTTTTCATTCCATCCAGTCGCTGATAGTCCATTTTGCTTTAGATAAATATTAGCAAGCATTCTAGACCACCTACCATTTCCATTTATAAATGGATGAATAACTACTGCCCTATGATGCAGTCTCGCACTGATTTCTATAGTGTTAAATATTTTGTTTTCATGCCAAAAATTTAAATCATCTGCTAGTTTTTTAAGCTCAGTGCTAACAAGGTAAGCTTTAACTCCAAAATTAAGTTCAACCATTCTTATTTTTCCTGCCCAATCCCAAACATCATCAAACATTTCTTCATGTAATTTCAAGAAAAAATTAGCATCAAAAGAGGCTGATTTTTTATTTGGCATACCCCCTAAATAATCAAGACTTGCTTTTAGGATATTTTGAGCTTCGAAAAAATAAATTTCATTAGCACTATAGGTTTTATCTTTGTCTAGTTTTAAACCCGATAAATCACTCCCATAAGTGGCATCGGCAATTTTGGTTTTATCATCCATTAGTTAATATGGTTAAAAGTTAAAAAATGGACTAGTTGATCCACAGGCTTTTTTGATGCTGGTGCAAAAAGCTATCTTTAGCTTGTTCTATGAGTAAATTTAATTGCTCATTATCCAAACCTTGCTCTTCAAGTGATGAAGTATCCTGTACAAGAGAAACTATATATAAGGCTTTTTCTTTGGCTCTGTTTTGTTCTAGCTCATTTATACTGAGTGTTTCATTACCAGCAAAATCAAGCCCCAATAGATGAGTTATACTTTCTACTGTGGATATTTTTACATCTTCACCTGCTAAAAAACGAGTGATAGTTCTATTCCCAAGATTTGATAGTTTGGCAATATTATCAATCGTTAAGCCGATTTGTCTTTTTCTTTTTTGCACTCTTTTGAGTAAATCTAATCTAGTCATAATGATGTATTTTAACAAGTAAGTTGTTAGTATTATGTCATAAGTGGCTAAAAAATCAAATTTATTTTTAAGAAAACTTCAATTTATCCAAATAATCTGCATACCACTGCATCATCTCCTCTCTTTCTTCCAAGTATTCAGCACGATTATAAGCCCCACGCACTTTGTTTCGTTCTTGATGAGCTAGTTGCTTTTCAATTACTTCACCCCTAAATTTATTTTCATTCAAAATGGTTGAAGCCATACTTCTAAAACCATGTGCCACCATACGACCGTGATATTTGCCGTTTTGCATTCGTTTAAGTGCAACATTGACTGAGGCTGAACTCATTGGCTTTTCTTGATGTATGCTACTTGAAAAAATATACTCACTTTGCCCTGTAATAGGCAATAACAATTCAAGCAACTTTTTAACCTGTTTAGGAAATGGAATTAAATGCTCTTGATTCATTTTCATTAATTCAGCAGGAATTAACCACTCAGATTTTTCAAAATCAATATAACTCCATTTTGAATTAGCAAGCTCACTGGGTCTAACAAAAACATAGGCTGATATTATTAGAGCAGCTTTAACTACAATTGTGCCGTGATATTCGTCCATATCTCTTAATAATTGGGATATTTCATCTTCATCAGTCAATGATGGCATATGCTTGGTTTTGCCATTTTTAAGCATACCCTTGTAATCCTGAGTAATATCACGAGAACAATAACCTTTAGCCACACCATAGCGAAAAATCATAGAACAACAAGAATTAACTCGTTTTCCTGCTTCAAGATAGCCTAAATCTTGAATAGACTCAATTAAGTTGAATAACATCGGCGCTTCAATATCTTTGAGTGGGATTTTTCCAATCATAGGAAAAAGATACATTTCCAATCTGCGTAAAATTAATGCATTAAATCTATCCCTGCTGTCTTTGTAATGTTTAGCGTGCCAATCAAGTGCGACTTCTTTAAAACTTTTTTCAGTTGCCAGTTTTATTTTTTGGGTTTGTTTGTGGCTGGATGGATTAATGCCTTTATCCAGCATATCCATATATTCTCTTTGTTTGGCTTTTGCTTGATTCATAGAAATTTGTGGATATTTTCCTAGCGAAATCATACAACGCTTTTTAGAGAATGAATATCTAAATCGCCATAGCTTTCCTCCTGTTGCTTTAATTAGGAGGGATAATCCAGCATCTACATTGATGGTATAATTTTTCTCTTTTGGTTTAGCGTTCTTTAATTCAATATTTGTTGCCATAATTGTTCCTCATTTTATCAGATGAAAATGTATACCAATCGTATACCACTTTGTTTGAAATGTAGAGAAACAGACTGAAACAACTTGAACACCTAACGCTATGATTTATAACAACAAATAGGTAAAGTTGAGACAAACTGAAACAACATAAAACACTGTTTCTTATTTCTATCCCTCCACCATTATTCTTATCATCTCACGCACAACACACTCTACTACCCACGCATGGCACTGTTGTCGCTGTTCGTGTCATCAAAATAACTTTGATGACATTTATATCTCTTTGTTTTGGGGTTAATTTGGCTTATTTTGACAACTCTCATCTGCCACTACCTTTTCAAGGTGCGGTTCGATAGTTTGGTTAGTATTAAGGAGTTTTTGGTTTAGAAGTTTTTTGATAACCAGTCAGATACGGCTTTAGTTAATTCTTGATTATAGCCATCAAATTTATGATTGGCGTTTTTGATGGGTCTTTATGTGTACTTATCTGATACCAAATAATTTCTATCACTGGCTGAATCAGCATCTTTACTATTGCCACCAGCCCAAATATCTAATATTTTTAGATTGATATTAGCAACATGGTTGCCACAATCAAGTGGATAAATTCCAGTATTTCTACAACCTGCAATAATCAAGCCATCCGCTAGTTTTGGATTTTCTCTAACGAATGCACTCATCATTCTAGAGCCCATGCTATGGCCAAATAAAACGATGGTTTTTACGCCTTTTGCTTTTAAGTGATTAATGGCTTTTTGGATGCGTTTGTAAGCCTTGTCAAATTCAGAAACGTAACTCTCAAAATCATTGCTACTACTTACTGGTATTTACAGTGACAATGTATGCCAGCCTAGTCTTTTATTAACTACTTTTCTAACAAGGTTAACTACTTTCCATTGTGGGTGTTTACCTTCGTCCATGCGCTAGTATTAGAGCCTTGTTGGTATTGCCTGATAAATACACTGAATCCATATTTAATCAAACAGCTTTGCCTTGTTTGTTTTACAGCCTATTAGAATTAAGGTTGTTATTATTAGTGTGATTTTTATCCATGCTAAAAGCATTCTTTGAATTTTCTTTTAACAAATTAATATCTACCAGTTTAATTCTATTTGGCAAATCTTTTATTTCTTGTTGATGGTTATATTCTTTATTTTCCATAATCTAACTCCTTTTATTTTATTAAATTTTGCATTTATAAATGCTTCAAATTGATAATTTTTTTTAAATTCTACCTTGAAGCATAACGACCTTGTTTTTGTGGCTCTATTTTTTGGGTTATTTTTGGCGCTGCCAATGCTAAATCAGCTAACTCAAAAACTGCAAATGATGGCATTAAATTACCCGCTTGTTGCAATTCTTTAGATAGCTCTTTAATTCCCCAAAATATAGTTGGATTGACAAATTTAATATCGTCTTTATTAACAGCTTTATTACTAATTGCCCAGTCATAATACTCAAAGCGTCTTATAGTTAGATAAATCGTAAAATCCGCGTGCTATTTAAATCTTTTGAAATGTCGTCAATTTCACCTATTATTTATCTATTTTCCCAAAAAGTAGCAATTCTATTTTCATTATTATTAATCTCACTAAACACTTGTTTAAGTGTATTTTTGGTATGAAATAAGACAAATAACATTTCTTTTTGCACAAAGCCCATATGAATAAAGTCTAAGGCAAGACCCATCAAAAACATATGAAAACCACTAAATTTAGTTTCTTTGCCAGCGCCTTGCCCTTCATCTTCGAAAAAATGTATTTGCCTTTTTCTATATACTCTTTTCTATCTAAGTTAAGCAACCTTTTAAAATGCAACAAAAATTTATCAGATGGATTGCCTACTGCATTCACTTTAGAGCCAAACTCTTCACACACCATAAAATACTTATAGCCTTCTTCTATTTGGTTTCTTTTATACTGTTGTTTAAAAACATTTTTGTTCATAATATGTGTTTTTCATTAAAGCATTTTTTAGTGAAACATTAAAAACAACAAAAATGATAAAATGCATTATATTTTTATAAAAAACTTATTTAATGTCAAAAAAAATAGCCAAAAAAACTAAATCAATAGAAGAAACACTTTGGCAATCGTGTGACAAATTGAGAGGTTCGGTTGAGCCAGCAGAATACAAGCACGTTGTACTTGGACTTATTTTTTTAAAGTTTGCAAGTGATAAATTTGAAGAACTAAAAAAGGAACTGATTGTAGAGGGAAAAGAGAAATATGTGGAAATGAAAGATTTCTACACAATGAAAAATGTGTTTTTCTTAGACGAAATTTCTCGTTGGAGTTACATTATAAAAAATGCCAAACAAAACGATATTTCTCTAAAAATTGATACTGCACTTAATACCATTGAAAAAAATAATCCTGCTCTAAAAGGTGCATTGCCCGATAATTACTTTTCTCGCTTAGCACTAGATAAAACAAAACTTGCTTCACTTTTAGACACAGTCAATGACATTGATACGCTCAAAGATGATGGGCAAGATGTTATCGGTAGGGTTTATGAATATTTTTTAGGCAAATTCGCATTAAAGGAAAGTAGCGGAAAAGGTAAAGGAGAATTCTACACACCCAAAACAATTGTAAATCTGATTGCAGAGCTAATAGAACCCTACAAAGGCATAATTTACGACCCTTGTTGTGGAACAGGTGGAATGTTTGTACAATCCATAAAGTTTATTGAAAACCACCAAGGCACAAAAAAAGAAGTGTCCATTTACGGACAAGAGAACACACCAACAACTTACAAATTGGCCAAAATGAATTTGGCAATTCGTGGTATTTCGGCAAATTTGGGTGACAAACACGCAGACACCTTTGCCAACGACCAATACAAAGATTTAAAAGCTGACTACATAATGGCAAACCCACCTTTTAATTTAAAAGATTGGAGAGGTGAAAATGAACTGTTGGACGACCCACGCTGGATGGGGTATGAAGTACCACCAAAAAGCAATGCCAATTATGGTTGGATTTTGAATATGGTTTCCAAACTTTCTGAAAATGGCGTTGCAGGTTTTATCCTCGCCAATGGTGCATTATCTGGTGGCGGTGAAGAGTATAAAATCCGTAGAAAACTAATTGAGAACGACTTAGTTGAAGCTATTATTATAATTCCAAGAAATACCTTTTACACAACTGATATTAGCGTAACGCTTTGGATTCTTAACAAAAACAAAAAAGACAGAAGCGCCCATATTAACGGAAAAGATAAAAACTACCGTAACCGTGAAAAGGAAATCTTGTTTATGGATTTAAGGCGTTGGGGAAGCGAATACGAAAAGAAATATGTACAACTTACCGAACAAGACATTGAAAATGTAGCTTTGAATTACCACAACTGGCAACAAATCGATTTTGAAACCACCTATAAAGATGTTCCTGAGTTTTGTAAATCTGCCAGTTTTGAAGATTTAAAAACAAATGACTTTTCGCTTGTTCCAAGTAAATATATTGAGTTTGTAGATAAAGATAGCGGAATTGATTTTGACAGCGAAATGAAACGTATTCAAAAAGATTTTAAAATATTGTTACAAGAAGAAAAAGACTCACAAAACCAATTGATTAACGCTTTCAAAACTTTGGGTTACGAGCTATGAACAAGAAATACAACAAAATAACAGTTTTAGAAAATAGCATCACGATTACGCCAGATGATTTTATCTCACTGACTGATATGCTTAAATCAAAAGATGGAGATTTTTTTATTTCTGACTGGTTGAGAAATAGAAACACCGTTGAATATCTGGGGATTTGGGAAAGAATACACAATCCGGATTTTAATTATGGCGAATATGCCACAATTAGAAATCAAGCAGGACTAAATAGTTACAAAATAAGTGTTAAAGAGTGGGTTAAGAAAACAAATGCTATTGGTTTAAAAGCTACGGCTGGCAGATATGGTGGAACTTATGCCCACAAAGACATAGCCTTCGAGTTTGGTATGTGGATAAGTGCTGAGTTTAAAATTTATTTGGTTAAAGAATTTCAAAGACTCAAAGATGAGGAAACAAAACACCTTGATTGGAGCATTAAAAGAAGTTTAACCAAAATCAATTACCGTATCCATACTGATGCTATTAAAGAAAATCTTATTCCAAAAAACTTAAGTAAAACACAAATATTATTTGTTTATGCGAATGAGGCGGATATTTTAAATATGGCTCTCTTTGGAAAAACAGCCAAGCAATGGAGAGACGAAAACCCCAAAGAAAAAGGAAATATTAGAGATTATGCTAATGTTTCTCAATTGGTATGTTTGGCAAATTTAGAAAACCTGAATGCCGTTTTTATTAACGAAGGCTACGAGCAAAGCGATAGGCTCATAAAGTTGAATCAAATTGCCATTAGCCAGATGAAAATATTGCTTAGCGATAAATCTGTAAAAATGTTAAACCCTAAAAACAAGAACGCTGATGAGTAGCTATAAAAGATTGGGCGATTACATACAATTGGTGGATAAACGAAACAAAGATTTAGCGGTTACAAATCTCTTGGGAATTAATATTTTTAAAAATTATATGCCCTCTGTTGCCAATCAGACAGGGCTTGATTTATCAAAATACAAAGTAGTTTCAAATGGACAATTTGCAACTAACTTAATGCATGTCAATAGAGATGAAGTATTGCCTGTTGCATTATATACTGATGAAAAACCTGCTCTGGTTTCACCTGCTTACAAAACATTTGAGGTTATTGACGAAACAGAATTGTTACCTGAGTTTTTGATGATGGAGCTTCAAAGACCTGAATTTGACAGAAAAGCTTGGACATATTGTGATTCAAGTGTTAGAGGCGGTTTAGAATGGGATAGACTTTGTGATATGCAAATTCCTGATATTGACATTGACGAACAAAGAAAATATGTAGCACTTTACAAAGGCTTGCTCAACAACCAAAAAGTATATGAAAATAGTTTGGAAGATTTGCAGTTGATTTGTGACACTTACCTTGAAGATTTAATAAAAACCGAAGAACCGAAATTGTTGGGTGATTATATTGAGCAATTAAATGAGAGAAATACAGATTTAGAAATTAATTATTTGCAAGGCATTTCAACTTCAAAAATTTTAATTAACTCAAAGGCAAACACTACAGGTGTAAGTTTTCATAATTACAAGATTGTTCACAATGGTCAGTTTGTATATGTGGCTGATACATCACGAAGAGGCGACAAAATTGCTTTGGCGATGAATAGTGCAGATGATTGTATTGTTTCAGCAATCTATACTGTTTTTGAAGTAAGCAATACTCAAGAATTACTACCTGAATATTTATACTTGTTTTTTCAAAGAACAGAGTTTGACCGTTATGCTCGTTTCAACTCTTGGGGAAGTGCGAGAGAAACCTTTGATTGGGCTGAAATGTGTAATGTGCAATTACCAATTCCTGATATTAAAATACAAGAAGCGATTGTAACCATTTATCATACTTTGGAAACTCGTAAACGGATAAATGAGCAGTTAAAAAATAGTATTAAACCCCTTTGCCCTGTTTTAATTCGTGGGGTTGTGGAGAATAACAAGGAGAAAGCAGTATGACTAAACTTAAGCATGATGCATCTGCCTCAATAAAAGGTACAATCTATCAGTTTTATGTGGCATTGGAAAAATGCTTTGGCTTGCTAGAGGGGGATAGCATATACATAGAAAAATATGGCGATGTTACTTCTAATAACGAGCAAATAGAGGTTAAACACTACAAAAACACCTTAACAGACTTGAATTTAAACATTTGGAAAACGCTTAAAAATTGGCTAGATGAGGACTTTAATGCAGGCAATTACAAGAGTTTAATTTTATTAACGACACAAAAATTTAGTACAAATTCTTCTTTTATTGGCTGGAATGGTAAAACCAAAGAAGAAAAGAAAGCTGTATTAGGTAATGTTTTTAATAATTTTAATAAGCAAAATAAAACCTCGGAATCGACCAAAAAAATACTAGAGCTTGTATTAAACAAAGATAAAGAAGACAAATTGTTAGAAATCTTGGGAAAGTTTAATATTGAATGTTCAGCCCCAATAGATGAAAAATATTATTCAAATCTAAGGCAACAATACTGCAAACATATACCAGAAGACAATCAAGATAATTATATAAGTGCACTAATGGGCTATCTTATCTCTCCAGAAGTCAGTAATAATAAAGTTGCGTGGGAAATTACCTACGCTGATTTTAGTCAAAAAACTAGAACCTTAACGGAAACACATGGACAAAATGCGACTATTTTCCCTAATGGTGCCAATCCTTTGGAAGAAGAAAGTAATCATTGTTCAAATTATCCATTTGTTAGAAAAATTGAGGATATAGAATATCAAGAGGTTATCTCTGAGGCAATATCGGATTTTATCCGCACAAGAAGTGTTATAAACAATGAATTAAAACAATATCAATTTAACAAAATAGACTATGAAAACTATGAAAATAATATTCATAAAAAATATATTGCAAATTATAGAGAATCATTAAGAAATACAAATATTCAAGACACGATTAAAGATTCTAAAAATTTTTATGACAAAGTTACTGGACAAGAATCTCCAATATTTAGAAACTTTAACGACACTCCTATTTATTTCAAAAATGGCCTTTTGCACGAAATGGCAAATGATGAAAAAAATATTGATAAAGTAGTGTGGAAATTAAAGGCAGAAGATGAGTAAATATATAGACAGCACTTATAAAATACATAATAATGTTTTTATATTCACCCCTTTGATTGTGAATTTTTATACATCCCTTGAGGTTACTGAAAAAAATATATTATTGGCTTATTTGGTATTGCCTATGGTGCTATATAAAGATAGTTGTAATACTTTGAAATCAGTAAATGTAAATAGTTCAATTCACACCTACAGAAATAAAAAAGATAACTTATTTGGGTTGCCAGAAAGAGTGCAAGATTATAAAGAAATAACTAACAATTGTTTGCAATACGCGTTTGATCAAAAATGGCTGAAAGTCACTGATAATTTGTCAGTAGAGATACTGGAAGAGCAAAGCAATATGGCTGATAATTTAGTCTTAAATTTTAAAGCCTCTTCTAATTTACATAAAGTATTTAGAGGTATGGATGTAGTTACAATTTATAAATTACTTGGAATAAAAAACTTATGAATAGTTATGTGAAATATATTGGTGCAGTAGATAATGATAACAACATTCATTCTGTTGAATTTACAACTGGTGTAAATATTATCACTGGACGCTCATCAACGGGGAAAAGTGCAATGATTGAAATCTTTGATTATTGTTTTGGAAGCAGTGAATTTACTATACCATCAGGGGTTATTACAAGTACTGCTTGCTTGTATTTTGTGGTTATGGCTGTTAATAACGCATATATAGTTATTGGTAGAATTCCAAAGAAAAATAAAATTTTCTTAAAAAATGAGACTCAATTACCAGACATAAATTCTCTTATAAGAAAATACTTTGATGAAAGTTATTTTACGTCTGATTTTAAAAAGAATCTTGGGCTTGAATTTGGACTAGATATAGATAATACAGACACTGATTTAGAAGATAGGAAGTATAGAAGGAATAATAGCAAAAAAGGTAGGCCATCTGTCAGAAATATGACTTCTTTTTTATTGCAACATCAAAATTTAATAGCCAACAAACATTCAATTTTTTTTCGTTTTGATGAAAAAGAAAAAAGAGAGCAAGTGATAGATCAATTTAAAATATTTTCTGGATTGGTTGATGCTGAATATTTTTCTAAAAAACAAATGTTGGCAAATAAAGAAAGAGAGCTTAAAGGTCTAGCAAGGCAACAACAGGCGGATTCAGAAAGAGCCAATACAAACAAAATTACTATTAATAATCTATTAGAAGAATATTATTCAATTACTGGGAAACAATTATTTGAAAATACTGTAAACGAAAGTATATTGACAGCTCCTGCGAACTATCTTAACAAAATGGAACAGGTCATGACCTTTATTGACTATGAATCAAATGCCTCACTAGATACTTTAGATAAATTAAACAAAGAATTAAATGGGTATAGATCTGAACATAGGGGTCTGCAATATAAACTTAACAATATAAAATCTTCAATTAAATATGCAAATGATTATAAAAGTAATTTTTCATCCTCTAATGAGTCGATATTAAAAAATTTACCAACAGAATGTCCAATATGCCACTCAGAAAATGACAAAATTTCAGAAGAAGCTGTGCAATTAAATGAGGCTATATTGTGGTTAAACGGTGAATTGTCAAATACAACGCCTTTAATAGATTCTTTTGTTAGCGATAGAGATGAAATAAGAGCAGAGATAACTCCAATTAAAAACAACATTGCTAACACCCAACAACAAATACTCAAGATAAAAGAAATCACAGATAAATTAAAACGAGATAAAAACCTTGAGGAACAAGCATTAAAGATTAGATTGAAAATTGAAAATTTTCTTGAAATGTTAATAGATAACAATCATCAAAACCACGATGAAGAATTAAAAACATTAGAGCTTGAAATAAAACACTTAACAAGTGAAATCAATACAAAATATAATTTAACTAGCAAACTTAAAGAAGCTGAAAACATTATTAATAATCGAATGAAAAAGATAGGTGAAAAGTTTGATTTTGAAAAGTCATACCAGCCAATTAATCTAAAATTTTCACTAGAAAGCTTTGATTTATGGCATCAACAGGAAAATAAAGAAAAAATTTATTTGCGTTCAATGGGTAGTGGAGCTAACTGGTTATATAGTCATTTAACTTTGTTTATGTCGATACAGTATTATTTTTGCTCACTAAAAGAAAAATCTTTATTGCCTTCTGTGTTATTTTTAGATCAACCAAGTCAAGTGTATTTCCCTACTTCAATAAAAGATAGTGCAGAGATATTTAACGCAGAAGATCTTAAAAAAAATCAAGGTTATGAAAATGCTGTAGATGAAGATATAAGAGCTGTTACCAATTTATTCAATCAATTAGTAAGCCACTGTGACGAAACAAGTAAAGATACTGGAACAACTCCACAAATTATTATTACTGACCATGCTGATAATTTAGAATTAGATAATGCAAAATTTGAAGATTTAGTTAACGGCAGAAGGTGGAGAGCTGCAAATGATGGCTTTATAAAAACATTATGAAATTTACAGAAGCAAAATTAGAACAGGCTTTTATTGAGCTTTTAGACAATGAAGGTCTTTTAAGTGGAAATGCTCAATGAAAAACCTCCCGCTCATCATCTACCAAACCGAAGACGGGAAAGTCAAAATAGAGACGCATTTTGAAAATGAGACAGTATGGCTAAATATTGACCAAATAGCAGAACTGTTTCAAAAATCCCGTTCTACCATTAATGAGCATATTCTCAATACCTATAAAGAAAATGAACTGGAAAAAGAGCCCACCATGAGAAAAATCGGAAATTCCGATTTTTCTACCAAACCCACTAATTTTTACAATCTTGATGTTGTTATTTCGGTTGGCTATAGGGTGAAATCCCACAGAGGTGTACATTTTAGAAAATGGGCAACAAATTTAATTATGAGTGATAAATTATGAATGCTGAATTGAAGATAACAGATAGAACTTTTGAATTTGCAATTCGAATTATTCGCTTATGTCAATATTTAGAAAAATAAGACAGTGTGTCCCGAACTCTTGCAAATCAATTATTGCGTTCAGGCACTTCAATTGGAGCAAACACGGAAGAAGCACAAGCAGGACAAAGTAAAGCTGATTTTATTGCCAAAATGTTGATAGCGAGAAAAGAATCAAGAGAAACACTCTTCTGGCTAAGACTTTTAAAGGCAACTAATTTAGTTGATGAAAATATGATTAGTGAAATTATTAAAGAATCTGACGAATTAGTAAGAATATTAACAAGCATTGTAAAAACTTCTCAAAAAGGTAAAAATAATGGGAAATAAAACTATCCAAAATTCATCATTGAAAACTCATCATTCAAAATTCAGCGAAGCGAAACTGGAACAAGTTTTTATAGAGCTTTTAGAAGTTGAAGATTTTCCACATTTCTTGGGTAACACTATTTCCCGAACAGATGATGAAGTTTTAATTGAGGAAGATTTAAAAAACTATTTGTTTAATCGTTATAAAAAAGAACAACTTACCGAAATAGAAACCCAATCTATTATTCTTCAACTAAAAACGCTTTCTTCTGCTGACCTTTACGAGAGCAACAAAATAATAATGCGTTGGTTGGCAGATGGATTTATTTTAAAAAGAGAAGACAGAAAACAAAAAGATATTCATATTGAACTGATTGATTATTCAGGACTTTCACCACAAACACAAAGTCGTGATTTAGATAATATTGTAGCCGAGCAACAAGCCAAATATGGCAAAGACCACAATATCTATAAATTTATAAATCAATTGGAGATTGTTGGTACAGAAAAACGAATTCCTGATGGCATAATTTACATAAATGGTTTACCAATTGTTGTTTTTGAATTTAAATCTGCCATTAGAGAAGAAGCCACAATTCATAATGCTTTTGAGCAATTAACCATTCGCTACAAAAGAGATATTCCCGAACTTTTTAAATACAATGCCTTTTGCGTAATAAGTGATGGTGTAAATAATAAAGCAGGTTCATTTTTCACTCCTTACGAATTTTATTATGCTTGGCGTAGAGTTGCAGGATTGGCAAAAGATGTAGATGGCATTGATAGTATGTTTACCCTTGTTCAAGGAATGCTAAATCAAAACAGACTAAAAGACATAATTCAAAACTTTATTTACATTCCTGATACTTCAAAACAGAGTGAGAAAATAGTTTGTCGTTATCCTCAATACTACGCAGCACGCGCACTATACGAGAATATTAAAAAAGCCGAAAAACCTGATGGAGATGGGAAAGGCGGAACTTATTTTGGTGCAACTGGAAGCGGTAAAAGTTTTACAATGTTGTATCTCACTCGCCTACTAATGAAAAGTGAACATTTTGAAAGTCCAACCATTGTACTCATAACTGACAGAACAGATTTGGACGACCAACTCTCGGGGCAATTTACCAATGCTAAAACGTTTATTGGAGACAATAATGTAAAAAGTGTGGAAAGCAGGGCCGAGTTAAGAACCTTGCTTCAAGGCAGAAAAAGCGGTGGCGTTTTCTTAACTACCATTCACAAATTCACAGAAGACACAGAATTACTAACCGAAAGAACAAACGTAATTTGTATTTCAGATGAAGCACATAGAAGTCAAACCAATTTAGACCAAAAAGTAGTCGTTACCTCTAAAGGCGTAAAAAAGACTTTTGGTTTTGCAAAATACCTTCACGATTCGTTACCTAATGCAACTTTTGTAGGGTTTACAGGAACACCAATTGATGCAACATTAGATGTTTTTGGGAAAGTGGTGGATAGCTACACAATGACCGAATCTGTAAGAGATGAAATTACTGTACGGCTTGTTTATGAAGGACGAGCAGCCAAAGTCGCTTTGCATAATGGCGAATTAGAGAAAATTGAAAAGTATTATGAAGAAGCTGCACAAGAAGGTGCTAACGAATACCAAATAGAAGAAAGTAAAAAGGTAACTGCCACAATGAATTCTATTTTGGGCGACCCTGACCGTTTACTGAAATTAGCAGAAGATTTTGTAAAGCATTATGATAATCGAGTTTCTGAAGGTGCAACAGTAAAAGGAAAGGCAATGTTTGTTTGTAGTAGTCGTGAAATTGGCTATAACTTTTATAAAAATGTAATTGCTATAAAACCTGAGTGGGCAGAAATAAGAGTTGCAGAAGAAGAAGGAGCAGAACTTAGCGATAAAGATAAAAGGGAAATCAAGCCAATGGAGCGTATCAAAATGATAATGACCAGAGGAGTCGACGACCCAAAAGAGATGTACGACTTACTCGGTACAAAAGATTATCGAAAAGAATTAGACAGACAGTTTAAAAACGAAAAATCCAATTTCAAAATTGCCATTGTAGTTGATATGTGGCTAACTGGTTTTGATGTTCCCTTTTTAGATTCAATCTATATTGACAAACCAATTAGACAACACAATTTAATTCAAACTATTTCACGAGTAAACAGAAAGTTCAAAGGAAAAAACAAAGGATTAGTTGTTGATTACATTGGAATTAAAAAAGCAATGAATCTTGCTTTAGCTAAATACAATAAAGGTGAAAGAGAAAACTTTGAGGATATTAAAGAATCCTTGATTGTTGTTAGAAATCATTTGGATTTATTAGCCAAAGTCTTTCACAAATTTGACAATTCAAAATATTTTGGTGGTTCTGCATTAGAGCAGTTAAATATGCTGAATATGGCTGCCGAATATGTACAATTGACCAAAGAGCTTGAAACTCGTTTTATGGGCTTGGTAAAACGATTAAAAGCAGCTTATGATATTTGTGCAGGAAGTGAACAATTAACACAAGAAGAAAGAGATTTTACTCATTTCTATTTAGCTGTTCGCTCAATCATTTTTAAACTTACAAAAGGAAATGCACCCGACACAGCACAAATGAACACCAAAGTTCGAGAAATGATAAAAGACGCCTTGGAAAGTGATGGAGTACAAGAAATATTTAAACTTGGAAGTGAAGCAGAAAACGAACAAGACCTTTTTGATAAAGATTATTTAGCAAAAATCGACAAGATAAAATTGCCGAACACTAAAATAAAATTACTCCAACAACTCTTAGCAAAAGCCATTGGAGAAATAAAGAAAGTCAATAAAGTAAAAGGAACCAATTTTTCAAAAAAAATGCAATCTTTGGTGGAGAAATACAATGAAAGAAAAGAGGATGATGTTTTGCGTAGTGAAGTTTATGAGGAAATGGCAGAACATTTGACAAACCTGATTTGGGAAGTGCAGAAAGAATTCTCAGCAGGGGATGAATTAGGAATTGATTTTGAGGAAAAAGCCTTTTACGATATTCTGAAAGAATTATGCGTAAAATATGACTTCAAATATCCAGAGGACAAACTAATTGAATTGGCAAAAGCTGTAAAGGACTTAGTAGATGGACAAGCTAAATTCCCTGACTGGAGTAAACGAGAGGATATAAAATCAGCCCTAAAAGTTGGGTTAATTTTATTGCTTGATAAGTATGGTTATCCGCCAGTAGAAAGGGATGAAGTTTATAAAGATATTTTTGAACAAGCAGAGAATTTTAAAAAATACCAAGTAAAAACATAATAAAAAATCTTTAATAATATTGTAAACAGGGAATTTAGGGAAAACATACCGCTATAACGACATTGAAAAATCAAAAAAATAGTCAGTTTCTAGTAAAAATAACATATTTTTTACAATTTCTCTGATAAATTCCTTGTTTTAGGTGGAATGCCATAATTAGATGATGGTTGGAATAGTAAAATTCATACACCACCACTTTAACCTAATAAAATCTTCGTTATTATATTTTTATCACTTAAAGTTTAATATTTAACACTGCTCCCATGGTAAACCATCATAAGTCCAGCCATTTATATTGCCTCGTTGTTTTAAATTATCTAAATCACCTTCAAAACCTGTAGTAATATGAGCAACATTTTTAAATCCTTTTTTGATTAAAATATTGCCTGCATCTAATGATCGATTACCCGAACGACAAATCAAAATAATTTCAGTTTCTAATGGAGAAGATTTGCCAGTTAATAATGCTGAAACTGCATGGCAAAATAATCTAGGGTTGGCTTCCCATTCAGGCTCATCCATCCATGGCAATAAAATACTACCTAGTGGATGACCAACAAATTTATACTCTACACAAGAACGCACATCTAAAAATAAAATATCTTTATCTACTTGTATTTTGTTATATGCATTTTTTGGCTTTAATTCAGCAACTATATTCATTCTTCTCCTATTTAATCTAAAGATATTAAAACATTTAAATACATTATATAACTTTTTTTATAAATTATGTATGGAGTTATAAAATTATTTAAATCAATATTTTATTTAGTTAATGATAAAAATAATTTCGGTAACTCTTGTGGTAAAGATTCTATTTTATCAATTACTGAAAAATGATTACCAAAAATATCTTTAATATACTCATCAGCTTTTTTATCTAAACTAATGCAATATGGATACATACCTTTTTGCTGAGTTTCTTGCACAGCTTTATAAGCGTCTTGAATTAATGCTTTAGAATCATTAACATCAATATCAGCTGGTTCACCATCAGTTAAAATTAGCATAAGTTTTTTATCACTTTGTTGTAAATTTAAATAATGGGCTCCATGACGAATAGCAGCACCCATACGTGTTGAATACTCTGCTGTTAAATTAGCCAAACGCGCCTTCACTGCATCATCCCAGTGCTCACTATAACCTTTAATATGATAATACATTACCTTTTGTCGTGTATCTGAGTTAAAACCTGCGATAGCAAAATTATCTCCAAGTTGCTCTACTGCCCAAGCAAGTAACGATACCGCTTCAGTTGATAACTCTAAAATACTTTGCCCAGAATTACCTACTTTTTCATTCAGAGATGCTGATAAATCTAATAATAATAATACTGAAACACTACGCGAATCATGTTTAAAATCAATATTAATACGGCTATCAGGATGTGAGCCATTTTTTATCTCAATCATAGCACGAAGCGCAATATCAAGATCTAATTCAGAACCATCTTCTTGATAACGAATACGTTTTTTATTTTGTGGTTTGAGTAAGTCTAAAACTTTTTTTAATTGTTTGACTAAAGCAGAATTTTTATCTAACAATTTATCAATTTTTGCAGGATCACTATGCGAATGTAGGCGCTCATAAAGTGTAACCCAATCTATCTTATAAGCATTATAAACATAATCCCACTCATCATAATAATGTGGCGGGATAAACTCTGTTTTTTCTTCTTCAATTTTATTTTCATGTTGAAAAATCTCATCATCTTCATCATAAGACTCAATAAATAACCACATTAAACGATTATCATCTCTATAAGTTATCTCGGTATTATCAAAATATACATTTGGCAATGAGTCAGATTTTTGGTGAGTTTTTACTAAATATGCAACCCCAAGATTAAGACTATCTTGTGAAGTACTATTGCCTTTTTGCATTAAAATTCTAAATTTTGCTACAAATTGCAAAAGATGTGTATCAGTGTATGGATGATTTTCATCAATTAATGCACGTGCAAGCATAATAGCACGGTGTCTAATACATGATTGATAAATATCGTTACAACTCTTATTGTCTACCATAGGAATCAAACTAAGCCAAAGTTTTTTTAATCCAGGGTACTTAAGTAACATTAAATACTCAACTCTTGCATCTTCAAATACCTCAACAAATAAACGTTGCTGTGGAGAAACATTATCTGCTGTTATACGTTGAGTATATTGATGATGCGCTAACAGATGTGCAACTAATGCCATATAACGCCTAGCTGGTGAAATATTATTTAATTCATCGTAAATATCTGGTAAACGAATAATATCATTTGCTAAATAAGGATGAAAATGTTCTAATTTTTCAAAATCAGGTGAATAAGTAGCATACATAAAATCTGTTTTAAATAATGCTTGTTGAAATAAATTAATTTGCCTTTCTAAATCACTAAACAACATTCCTTTACGTTGGCGTTGAAATACAGCTTTTGCATCTTGGGTAGAAAGCGAAAAATATTCTTGCTGACGCTCTGGATGATTTTTAAAATAACGTAGCCCATAATTTATCCATTTATAAATTCCTTCGTAGTCAAGCTGCTCAAATAATTTACTAATTTGATTTAAAAAAAATGAAAAAGAAGGAGAAGCATGTGTATCGTGAATACCATGTACAGAAAAAGTAGTATTATCTAAAAAAAAAGCAATTAAATCAGTGTATTTTTCCAACTCACCGACATCATTAGTATTATGCTCAATTACATAGATCCAACTATTTAAAAAACTCACTAATACTTCTTTATTTGGACTGCGTATAATTTTTTGATATGCAAAATCAGTAATTTTTTTGATTGCGCCATCACCATAAAACTCACCAACCCATGGCATTACTTTTAAAAAAGCAATAGCAGGTGCGTCTCCTTGTCCAATTTTAGCTAAAAACTCTATTCCATTAAAATACTCATCTAATAAAACAGGTGATAATTTATTTTTAGCTTGTTCTATATTTTTATTAAAAATATTGTGTACACTATTAAAACTACAGTTTAATTCTCTCATTTATAATCTCTTTTTATTTTTTCACTTAGTTTTTTATTTAAGTATTTGCCTAATTAATTCTTTTAAATAATTGCTAATTTAAATTTTTAAAAATTTTATGTAATAATTTTGCATTTAATTTTATCATATTTATTTAAAGGGATAAATTGCATAACCTTCTCTTTATTGTTGCTATTGATCTATAGTTTTTATTTCTTATCTGCTGCTTTTAATGCTACATTATATGCTTGATTTGCCCAATATCTCATCTGCTCAATATCTTCTAACGCTTCTTCTGGAACTTGATAGTAAGACATTTTAAATTCTTTTCCTTTTTTATTATAAGTAAATGCCTCTAGACCTCTATCTTCAAACTTATATTTAGTTTGTTTATCTGCTTTTAAATAAACTACACTATCAGCAACCAAACCAAACATTAATTGATTAAGAAAAATCCCATACCCTCCAAACATAGCTTTAGCATTTACTGGTCCAACTAACTGCATAAGATCTAGGATATAATTTACAAATTCTTTTTTTTCATTATAAATAGACATAGTTCTTTTTAGGCGACATATAATATATACAAAATAAAGTAGTTTATCTTAAATATTTCGTGATTACAAGCGTCACTGGACGCCTGTTCGCTTAGATTTTTTATGTGATAATGTTGGAAAAAATAATAAAATTTGGTGGGTTACATGAAGGAGGAGATAGTGGTGATTGGGTTTCTATTGCTTATTGCGCAGATCCATTTGGAAACGGATTTTGTATAATTTGTGAATAAAAAAATTATTCAAAAATTGCATTAACAGCATCTTTAATAGTTTCGCGTACTACATTATCATCTGTAATTGGATAAATAAGTGCCATTTGGCAAGCATCTTTAATGTTAATACCATCTTTAATTAAAACTCCTGCATAATTAAGCAAACGTGTAGACGCTCCTTCATCTAAACCATGTCCTACTAAATTACGGGTAGCTTGGGCTAATTGTACTAATTTTGTGGCTATTTCTTTATTTACTCCACTTTCTTTAGCAACAATTTTTGCCTCAATTTCAGCAGATGCATAGTTAAAATCAAGTGGCTGTAAAGCGTTGTTTAGTTGATTGTTTAAGATCTTTCATTAATGATTGATACCCAGGATTGTAAGAAATAACTAATTGAAAATCTTTATGTGCCTTAACAAGTTCACCTTTTTTATCAAGCATAAGTTCACGCCTATGATCAGTTAATGAGTGAATTACTACCATCGTATCTTGACGCGCTTCTACAACTTCATCTAAATAGCAAATAGCGCCGTATCTTGCAGCTATAGTAAGAGGTCCATCAACCCAACATGTACCATTAGCATCAAGTAAAAAACGTCCAATTAAATCTGAAGCTGTAATATCCTCGTTACAAGAAACTGTGATAATAGGTTTACCAAGTTTGTATGCCATGTATTCAATAAAACGTGATTTACCACAACCTGTTGGCCCTTTTACCATAATTGGCAAGCGAGCATTATAAGCTGCAGTATATAATTCTACTTCATTTTTTTGTGCTGCATAAAATGGTTCTAAATCAATTTTTAAATTGTTTGATATCAAAATCTAACATGAATATATCCTTAATAAATAATTTAATTTTAATATTTATAAATTAAAAACCCCTACATATAGCAGAGGTTTTTAACATGCTTAATAAATAAAAAACTATTTATGCACTCCTAATTTATCTCTCCAACCTGGATAAAGTAAATCAGCGTCCCCTGGGAACGATTCAAATGCACGTGCAAATTCTTTATGATCTTTAGCAAACTCAATTGGATCAGCGCCTTCTAAATAACACTGGTAAGACTGTTTCAATGAGACAGCGCCGGCAGCTGGGCTGTCGATATGGCCATACGAACCACCACCTGATGTATTAATTATATTACCATGACCTAAATTCTCAAAAAAGCCAGGCAAACGAAGTGCATTCATACCGCCTGAAATAATTGGTGTAGTTGGTTTCATGCCGTACCATTTTTGGAAATAAACAGGACCTTGACATTCTTCGCGTTCAATCATATAAGCAATAACTCTATCATCTTTGCCACCCTCCATCTTACCATAACCCATAGTACCTACATGAATACCTGATGCACCCATTAAACGAGAAAGTTTAGCAAGAACAAATGCCGTATAACCACGCACAGCACTTGGTGAAGTTACTGCACCATGACCTGCTCTATGATAATGTAAATATTGACTCGGGAAATTACGGCGTGCAGTAGTAACCATGCCAGGTCCACCAACATAACCATCAACTAAAAAAGCAATATGGCTTGCATTTTCACCAAAAGTCTCTAAAACATATTCACCACGAGCAATCATTTCATGATGATCGTCAGCAGTAATATTTGCAGAGAATAGTTTTGCCTCACCTGTTTCGTCTTGTGCACGTTTCATAGCATCAGCCACTAAAGGTGTTACATCTTTCATGCGACAATAAACCTGATTGCCTTGAGGCTCGTCATTTTTAATAAAATCACCACCTAGCCAGAATTGATAAGCAGCATCAGCAAAAGGCTTAGGACGGAGTCCAAGTTTAGGTTTAATAATTGTTCCTGCAATATAACCACCATTAGTTCTTGAACGACCAAGTGTATTCCACATATCAGTTATGTCCATTGAAGGACCATCAAAAATATCTAACATTGCTTTAGGAACCCAAAAATCTTGCATTTGTGCACATTTAACATCACCCATGCCTTGGTTATTACCAATAGCCAAGGTTAAAAAAGATACAACCATAGCACGACCATCAATAATATTACGATCAAATAAATCATTTGGATAGGCAATTTTCATAATACCAGCTGCTTCATCAATTTCATATACCATAGCGTCTAAATCTTTAGTGAAATCATCAGTTGTGCAAACTTCAACATTAGTACCTGTAGAACTTTCAGCTGCAAAATGCGCAGCAGTTGATAAATAACCATAACCCTCAGCAGGTGTCATAGTATAAGCAACTAGAATATGTTTGCCTTCTTTAATTAAAATTTCTTCATCTAATGATAAATCTGCGTATCTATTTGATTGATCCATTTTTACTCCTTGTGATTAAAAATGAGTATTATATTAGAGTTAATAAATAATGTAAAATAATAAATATTTAATAAATAATAATAAAAATTTATGATTAATTATACTATCAAGCAATTATATAGCTTTGAAGCAGTAGTACGGCTTAAAAGTTTTACTAAAGCTAGTAGGGAATTATATATTACTCAACCGGCAGTATATATGCAAATTCAACAATTAACAATAAATGTTGGCACAGAATTAATTAATACTAAAGGAAAAACTATAATCCCTACTTTTATTGGTAAAAAACTTTATCAAACTTGCCTGCAAATAATTAATAATCTTGAGCAATCTAAATTAAATATAGAACAAATTTTAAATCCTAATACTGGACACCTACAAATTGCTGTAGCAACTACAGCTAACTTATTTATTAGTCAAATATTAGTTAAATTTAAACAACAATATCCAAAAATGACTTTTTACTTAGAAGTTACTAATCGTAAATCTTTACTCAAAAAAATTAATGATAATACGATTGATTTAGTAATTATGGGTGAACCACCAAAAAATATGGCTATTACTGCTGTAGAATTTATGAAAAATCCATTAATTGCTATTGCTAACCCTGCCCACCCATTATTAAAAAATAAGAATAACTCTATTAAAGATCTTAGTAAAGAAATTTTAATTACCAGAGAAAAAGGTTCAGGTACTCGCACAACTATTGAACATTTAACAGGAATACAATTTAATTCAGAAATTGAAATTAATTCAAATGAAGCAATTGTTGAAGCAGTACAAGCTGGATTAGGTATAGGTTTTGTCTCTAAGCACACAGTAAAATTAGAGCTTAAAAATAATATTATTAAACAGCTAAATGTGGAAAAATTTCCTATTATGCGTTATTGGCATATAGTTAATAATACTCATAACAAACTATCTCCTATAGCAAAGCATTTTAGGGAATTTATTCTTGATAATAGTTATACTATAAATTGATTAGTACTGTAAAAACAATATGAAAATTAAAGTTTTATTATTTTATTTAGATATAAAAAAAATATCAGCAATATTATTAGCTATATGGCTATTATCATGCAATGTACTTGCTAATAAACCAGATTTATTTTTACTTAAAACTTATAATAAAAAACAAAATATTATTGGTTGGTTTATGAGTGAAAAATTGGATGGTGTGCGTGGATTTTGGAATGGAAATAGCTTAATAACACGTGGAGGTAAGGTGCTTAATCCGCCTGTATGGTTTACAAAAAATTATCCTCCATTTGCTATTGACGGTGAATTATGGACAAAACAAGCTGATTTTGAAAATATTAATTCTATTATTAGTACAAAAAATGCTGCTAAACGCTGGCGACAAATTACACATCAAATTTTTGAAGTACCTAATCAAGCTGGTGGTATCTTAGCAAGATTAACAGTTTTACGTAAATATTTGCATAAAAATCCTAATAATTTTATTAAAATTATTAAGCAGATTCCTATTAAATTTCAAGTGCAAGTAAATAATTTCCTATATAAAATAATACAGCATAAAGGTGAAGGAGTAGTAGTAAGAAATCCTAATATACCATATCAAACAGGACGAACAGCTAATGCTTTAAAAATAAAAAAATATCAAGATGATGAATGCATTGTAATTGAAATACTAAATGGTAAAGGTAAATACATAAACAAAATGGGTTCAATTAAGTGTCAGTTAAAGCATGGTAATATAATTAAAATTGGTAGTGGTTTTACTGACTATGAACGTACAAATCCACCTGCTATTGGCACTCAAATTACATTTAAATATTATGGTTTAAGTAAAAAAGGCAACTATAAATATCCAGTATTTTTAAGAAAAAGACCAAAATTAGTTAATTAAAAAATTATTATTATAGATATTTTTAAATTAATTAAATCTGTTTGTTAGTACTTTTTTACATCAATATCATTTATTACAATTAACCACCAATTTCTACCATTTGACTGCTGCTAATATTATATTCATTATCATTAAAATCATGTTTTTTAGGTTTGTTTTCAATAGCTGTAATAATTATTTTTTTTATCATATCATCGCTTTTTCCACTACGCATTTCATCGCGTAAAGATATTGAATTTTTTTGCCCTAAACATAAAATTAACCGTCCTTTAGCAGTTAGCCTGACACGATTACAAGTTGAGCAAAAATTATCAGATATAGCGGAAATTATACCAATTTTTGATTTTAACCCATTAATATGATAATTATGCGCTGGACCATCAGTAACATTTGAATTAATTTTTTGCAAAGGCTGAGTTAAATGTTTTTTAACCCTTATTAAAATTTGTTCCTGACTTATATGCTGTTTTAAAACATTAATACCACTGGTGCCAATTGGCATTGTTTCAATAAAACGAATATCAATGCCTTTATTTATTGCAAAATCTAACATTTCCTCTATTTCGTTGTTATTAGTTTTCTGCATAACCACCATGTTTAATTTAATTGGATTCATTCCTACTGCAATTGCTGCATCAATTCCAGCCAAAACACTATTTAAATCACCGCCACGAGTAATATTATAAAATTTTTCTGCGTTTAAAGAATCTAATGAAATATTTACCCTATTTATCCCTGTATTTTTTAAATCTTTAGCGTATTTTGCTAATAAATGTGCATTAGTTGAAAGCGGTATATCTGTAATACCATCAATAGCATTTAACATTTCAACTAAAGACAAAATATTTTTACGTAATAATGGCTCACCTCCTGTTAGACGCACTTTAGTTACTCCTAACTCGCTAAAAATTTTAGCAATTCTTGCTATTTCTTCCAGCGTAAGTACTTGTTTACGTATTGTTCTGCTTTTATCTAATTCATCTCTACAATAAAAACAACGATAATTGCAATGATCAGTAACTGAAATGCGTAAATAATTTATTTTTCTGGTAAATTTATCTATAAGTTGTTGCATTTATTAAATAGTTTTTTGTATTGTAAAAAAAATAATTATTGTATCAATCTTATCATCTCTAAATTTAGCTAATTAATCTGTATGTTATAATTATTAGACTATATCAATTATAAAGATTTGTTATTATACTATTTAAGATGCTGTTATTAAGTTAAATACAAATAATTCTATTTAAATCAATCAAATATATTATGTTATATAAATTGTTATTAAAAAATGCTAATTTCTAATATATTTATAATAAAATTAGCTATATATGATTAAAAATTATAACAGAGATAGATATTTAGACCAAATGCGTGGAGTTGGTGTTTTAATGATGATAATATTTCATTTTATTTATGATTTAAATTATTTTAACTTTATTAATATTAATTTATTTACTGATATTATCTACATAATATGGCGTTATATCATAGTTGCTATCTTTATGAATGCAGTTGGCATTAGTTTAGTTATTGCCTATAAAAATAAAACATTTAGTTATTTTTTAGCAAGATTGTATAAACTAACAATAATAGTAGCAGTATTATCTTTAGTAAGTTATTTAGCTTTTCCTAATAAATGGATTTATTTTGGTATTTTGCATGTTATTTTAGTTTCTTCTATAATTGGTTTCTTTTTTAAGAAAAACCCTAATATAGCTTTAGTTATAGCAATTGCAATTATTATAGCAAATATCTTTAATTTACCAGATTTATCTTTTATAACGCATACTCTAAATAATTTTTTACCTAAACAAGGGACATTAGATTTTTATCCGCTCTTTCCTTGGTTAGCAATGGTTTTTAGTGGAATATTTTTAGCATACCACCCATGGTATAAAAAAATATTTATAACTAAATCAAAATTATTAGAATTTTTAGGAAAAAATGCCCTTATAATTTATCTTAGCCATCAATTAATATTATTTAGCTTCATTGCTATTATCGCTATAATTTTAAAAAAAATACCCTAATTAATTGCCTTTACTACTATATTTTATAATTTTTTTTGAAAAACTACTATATAACACTGGCAGTATAAATAATGTTAACAAAGTAGAAGAAAATAAACCACCGACTACAACTGTTGCTAATGGACGCTGAACTTCTGAACCTATTCCTGCAGAAAATAACATAGGAATAAGACCAAGTGAAGCTATAGAAGCTGTCATTAATACTGGTCTTAGTCTAGATAATGCGCCAATTAAAATTGCTTTTTTAACTGGAGTATTACTTTCAACTAACAAATTAATAGCATTTACCATTACTACGCCATTTAAAACAGCAACACCAAATAAAGCAATAAAGCCTATTGAGCCTGGAACTGATAAATATTGGTTTGAAATAAATAATGCTGTTATGCCACCTATCATAGATAATGGTACATTTAACATAATAAGCATTGCTTGGTGTGCAGAATTAAAAGCAAAAAATAATAATAAAAATATCAGTCCTAAAGATATAGGTATAACTATCATAAGTTTTGCTTGAGCTCGTTGTTGATTTTCAAATTGACCACCATAAACTATTGAATAACTTGTAGGTAAATTAATTTTTTCTTTAATTAATTTATCTATTTCGCTTACAAATCCACCCATGTCTCGCCCTATAACATTAGCTTGAATTACTATTCTTCTTTGCACATTATCTCGACGAATTTGTGGCGGCCCTGATTCAATTAACATAGAAGATATATCACCTAAACGAATTAACGCATCATTTGGAGCTTGTATGGTTAGATTTTTAATAATATTTATATTATTACGATATTCCTTTGCTAAGCGCACATAAATATCATATCTACTATTGCCTTTTATAACTTGACCGGCAACAATACCACCTATGCCATCTGCTATAAGAGACATAACTTTATCAACTGTAATATTATAACGAGCAAGTTTATCACGGTTAGGACGAATAACTAGTTGTGATTCTCCTGTAATTTGCTCCATTTCTACTGCAGTTGCACTATTAATTTTCTTTACTAAATTTTCAATTTCTTGACCTTTTTTTGCTAATATTTTTAAATCAAAACCAAATAATTTAATAGCAAGTTGTGCTTTAACGCCAGATAATAATTCATCAACACGAGTTGCTATTGGTTGAGAAAAAGTAAATAACAAGCCAGGATATAATGACATTTTTTGCTGCATTAATTCTTGCAATTCAAAACGATTATTAGCTGACACCCATTTATCAACTGGCTTAAGACCAACATATATTTCTATATTAGATACTGGCTCTGGGTCTCCGCCAATTTCTGCACGTCCTATACGACTAGAAGCATAAATAACTTCTGGAAATTCCATTAATTTTTGCTCTAATTTTTGTGCTACTTTTAATGAAGTCTCAAGACTTGACGAAGGAGCTAATGTAATTCTAACATTAATAGTTCCTTCCTCTAATTCTGGTACAAATTCTGTACCTAAAAATGGAATCAATGATAAAGCACCAAAAAATAAAATAATAGCAGTAATAACTATTTTTTTGCCGTGAATTAAAGCTTTTTTTAATGTATTTTTACAACCTTCATCTATCATTTTTAATATATAGATAGATTTATGTTTAACGCCTTTAGTAAATAAATAAGTTGATAATGCAGGTACTACCATAAGAGCAACTACAAGTGATGCTATCATAGCAAAAACAATACTAATTGCCATAGGTTTAAATAATTTACCCTCTACTCCTTCAAGAAAAAATAATGGAGTAAAAACTACAATAATAATTAATACAGCAAAAAATACTGGGCGCCCCACTTCTCTTGAAGCTTCTAATACGCATACGTATCCCTTTTAAATTGCTTTCTTCACGATAAGATGACAAATGCTTAAAAATATTTTCTATCATTACTACCGAGCCATCTACTATCATACCTATAGCAATAGCTAAACCACCTAGTGACATTAAATTTGCTGATACACCCCAATAAGACATAGCCATCAAAGCTAATGCAATAGAAATTGGTACAGATAGTAAAACTAATGCTGCTGCACGCACATTCATTAAAAATAAAATAAGCACAATAACAATTAAAATAAATGCCTCAATTAATGCTTTAGTTACAGTATTTATAGCTTTATTAACTAAATCTGCTTGATCATAAAACGCTTCAATAGTTACCCCATCTGGCAAAGCATTTTGAATAATTGGTAAACGTTTTTTAATTTCTTCTATAGTAGTTTTAGTATTAGCACCAACTCTTTTCATAACTATACCAATTACCACTTCACCAATTTGTTTTACTTTAGAGTTCTTATCTCTCATAGTAATAGATACTGCTCCTTGACGAATTTCTCCGCCATATTTAATAGTAGCAATATCGCTAATTTTTACAGCAATTCCATTATTATTTTTAATAACAATATTAGCTATATCACGCAAACCATCTTCATCGCCTCTTACCCATCCAACACCCCCTTATAACTAATTGTTCTGCGCCGCGATTAAGATACCAACCGCCTGCATTGCAATTATTTTTTTCTATTGCATCAACAATGTTATTAATATCTAACTTATAAGATAATAATTTATTAGGATTAACTTGCACTTGATATTGTTTAACGCTACCGCCAAAAGATAGTACCTCTGTAACCCCATCAATTGGCATTAATAATAATTTTACTATCCAATCATTTAAACTCCTAAGCATAATTATGTCATACTTTTCTGGCTTATTAGTACGCAACATATATTGAAATATTTGCCCTAAACCAGAAGTGTTAGGCCCAATTGATAATTTAGCAATATCTTTAGGAATATCATTTTGTGCCGTTTGCAAGCGTTCAAATACTAATTGCCTAGCAAAATATATATCTACCTCTTCTTTAAATACTACTGTAACTAACGATAACCCTGTTTTAGAAATTGAGCGCACTTCTTTAACATTTGGCAATGAATACATAACTGCTTCAATAGGATATGTAATTAATTGCTCTACTTCTTCTGCAGCAAGACCAGTTGCCTCTGTATTAATAGTTACTTGTACATTAGTTACATCAGGAAAGGCATCTAAATTTAATTTAGGCAGCATCATAACCGCTCCAATAATAATAGCAATTAACATTAAAACTATCATTAAACGATTACGAATTGCTCCATCTATAATCTTATTTAACATTACTAAACCCCCTTAATGATTATGGACTGCAAAGCCTGACTTTGCTAATTCAGATTGTACAAAAAATGCTCCATCAGTTACAACTCTAGTACCTTCAAGTAGTCCATCAATAACAATATAATTACCAATAGTTTTTATTACTTGAATTTCTACTGATTTAAAACTACCAATTTTGTACTCAACAAATACCACCCAATCGCCGTCATCACTACGCAATACAGCTTGTACTGGTACAGTTAAATATAATTTTTTTCATCTATTTGAATTTTTGTATTAACATACATCCCTGGATGCAACTTATCGTCTTTATTATTAATTTCTACACGAATACCTATTGTGCGAGTTTTTTTATTAAGTAAATGATGCTTCTGTATAACAATACCATTTACCCAACTATCTTTACTAATTTCTACTCGCGCCTTAACGCCAATCTTAACTAATTCAGCATATTGTGGTGATAATTGAGCTTCTACCCATAATAATTTTTCATTAACAATATTAAATAACACTTGTCCAGGCTCTATCAATTCTCCTTTAATAAAATTATCAACAACAATAACTCCACTTTGACTAGCAAATAATTGAAAATTTCCTAATAATTGATTAATATTTTGATGATAAATATTACTAATTTGTTTTTTAGTCAAACCATATACTAATAATTTACTATAGGCTATGTTATATTTTATTTTTGCCATACTATAGCGTTTATTTGATAGATTAGATTTGCCTAATTTTTGCACTAATACCCACTCATTACGTGCAGTTAATAATTCAGCTTTAGCCTCTGCCATAATAACACTTGATAAAGTAACAAGCACTTGACCTTTTTCTACCTTATTTCCTAATTTAACATGTCTTTTAATCACTTGTGCTGTAATACGTGGTGTAATTTTTTCACTTAAGTATGCATTTAATTTTATCTCAGCTTGGGCATCAATCTCATTAGCAATATTTTTAAAAAAAAGTGGCTTCACTACTATATTTGCTTCTTTTAAAGCTGCAACATCTATATTTATTACACCCTCTTTATCTAGACGATTACTATCTTTTTCAGTGGCAATAACTAATTGTATTGCCATAATTAATAAAAATTTAAATAGAATTATTTTATTCATGTTTCTTCTCCTAACCATTGTTTAATGCTTCCAGATACTAATAACCAATTAAACTAGGATTTCCATGCTTTAGCGTATATATTTTTTGCCAAAATTTTAGCAGCTAATATTTGTTGTAACTGTAATAAATAATTAGTAATATTTATTTCATTAAGTTTAAATTTTTTATCTAATATTTTTATTTGTTCCACAACAACATCTTTATTTAATTGCCAACTATCCCAAGCATTTTTTATTAATTTATATTTATTTTTACTACTATTTATATTAATTTTTGCTAAATAATTAGCTACTTCTAATGATTGCAAGTTAGCTATATTTTTATATTTAGCTACATTTACTTCATTTTCATAATTATTAAAAATATTAATCGGTATAGAAACTGATAAAGATGTAATGCTTTCTCCTTCATTACTACTAGTAAAACTTATAGTTGGATCGGATAATTTATTTAATTTATTGCGTTTAATACCTTCATTTGATGCATATTGTTGATTTTTTAATATACGAATTTTTGGTAAATTTTTAATTATTTGCTTAACATTAATATCAACAATATCTGGTAATTTATCTGGTAATTTAAGTTTACTTATTGAACAATTAGCAGCAAAGCCTATAATACTATCAAAAGATTTTTTATTATCAATCATATTATTTTTAGCATCTATTTGTTGCATTAAGGCTTGCATATAAGCAATACGCGATAAATTATAATTATTTTTATCTATATCGCCAGAATCAAAAGACTTTTTAGAAAAATTCTTTAAAGTTTGCATTATTTGTATATGTCTATTAGTTAATAATAATAATTCATCAGCCAAATTGTAATCAACAAAAGCAGATAACAAATCAATAATAAAATCTTGATAAATTTTATCTTTTTCTGCTATAGCAGTTTTTAATTTAAACTTAGCTATTTTATTGTTAGATTTGTACTTGCTATTCAAGTCAATAGTTTGACTAATACCAAAACTCTTGCTTTGTTTGGCTTTAGCTTTATTTTCAATAGAAAATTCAAATTCTGGATTATATAAAAACTTAGCTGATGCTTGTTTTTCTGCTGTTGCAATATCCATATTAATATTAGCTTCTTGCATTATTGGACTATTTTGCCAAACACAGGTAAGAAAATTAGCTATATCTACTTTATAATAATTTTCTTTAGCATTAACAATTTGTACATTAAAAACAACTACTACTAATAGTAATATATATTTATATATTATCATTTTTTACCTTAATTTTAATTAGAAGAGGCTATATAAAACTTTAAAAGTTTTAAAATAGCATTATTGATATAATTAAATTAAGCTTTGGGAGGGCGGAATAAAGAGAATTTAGTTTGTGGTAAATAAGATTTATTACTTATTTTAAAAATTGATTGCAATACAAAAGTATCATTTGATATAAAAATAAAACTAGGCATAACAAAAGAGTTATGACACTGGTGACAATTAATATCTTCTATCATAGAAGATTGCTCTAAATTATTACTATCATTCAAATAACGGTTATCTATTTCTTTTATATTTAAATGAGAATGAGTAACAGCAATAACGCTATTAAATAGCAATACAGAAGCAACAAAAATTATAAATGTTTTAATAATCATAATAACTATTATATATTAAAAAAATTAATATTAATATTTCTTTTTTTAAAATGTTAAAAACACACTTTAAATTATGTATAATAGCAACCTATGAAGGTAAAATTTTTAGAAAATATTCCCCAAGCCATAGCTCCACTTATAAAGTTAGCGCTTAAACTAGGCATTACTTACAAAGAATTTAATGAGTTAATTAAATTAGAGTTTATCTCTCAAGCAAGAAAGATAATAGAAGAAGAAAACTCAAAAATTACTAATGCAGCAATTAGCATGGTAAGCGGTATAGATAGAACAGCAGTTACAGCCGCTGTTAAACGTAAATTTAAAAATAAAAAACAAAAATGGATTAGTCATTCTGCCAGAGTAACTGCAGAATGGATATCATTAGATTTAGGCACTATAATTCCTTATTCATCTAAAGAGGGTAGAACTGATTTTGTAACCTTAGCAAAAGGTGTAACCACTGATAAATCACCAAGAACTATTTTAGATGAGCTTATTCGTCTTGGTAGAGCTACAATTGATAATGATAAAAATGTACATTTATTATTATTTAGCGACAATAAATCAGCAGACAATAAAGCTGAATTATTAACTGACTTTGCTGATAATATAAAATTACACTCTTTAGCCGGCGTCAACGACCTATTATCTAAAGAAAGAGCTATATTTTTGGAGCAAGCTATAAAAGTAGATGGAATTCATTTGGCAAGTGCAAAAGACTTATCAGATTTAGCTTCTGTTGTATGGCGTAAAGCATCTAAAGAATTTATAAATGAGGCAAAACCAATTTCTAAAAAAGAAGAAAAAGAAGATGGCAAACACAAATTATCTTTTGGCGTTTACTGTTATTACGAATAATATTTTTAATTAAGAACTCGCAATTGTCATATTATTAATTAAAATTGCACCTACTTTAATATTTTTACGATGATCAATATCATTAGCTATAATCATATCTTTTATCATATCCTTCAAATTACCGGCTATAGTAATACCGTTTACTGGATATATTTTTTTACCATTTTCTACCATAAAGCCATTTGCTCCAAGCGAATAATTACCATTAGTAATATCCACTCCTTGACCTTTTAATTCATTAATCACAACTCCTGTACCCATCATAGATAATAGTTCTGTAAAAGTTATATTATCCTTACTTGTTACTACAACATTATTTACTCCTCCTCCATTAGCTGTAGTTAAACTTTGCATGCAATTAGCATAATATTGCCCCATAATATAACTAACTACCTTGCCGTTTTTTATAAAATATTGCTTTCTTTTCAGAACTCCATCATTATCAAAAGCTCTGCTACCAATAGAGCCTAGTGTTAAAGGGCTTTCAATAATATTAATATTTTTATTACAAATTATTTCATTAATACTATTCAACAAAAATGTTGATTTTTTATATTGGTTACTACCACTTAGCGCAGTTAAAAGGCTGGCTATTAAGCTATTAGATATTTTGTTACTAAAAATAACAGCATAATTATTAGATTTAATAGTTTTTGCTGCTAATTTATCTTTTGCATTCATAGCTGCTTGTATGCCAATATCTACAACATTGTATAGTTTATCTTTAGCTAAAGCTAAACTATAAGCATAAGAAGACTGCAAATCATTATTCTTTTTTGCCAGTACGCTACAATCAATATAATGTTGCGTGCTTTTATGTTGTGCAACTAAGTTATGAGAATTAACATAGATATCAGTATTATTACTACTACTTACTCTAGAGCCATTAGAATTATCAATACAAGATTGCTGTAGTGCAATATCTTCACACTCTTTGGCCATATTAATCGCTTGTTGGCTAGATAAATTCCATTTATGATATAAATCTAAATTTGGAGCATTAAATGCCATAACATCTTTTGGTGCTAATGTAGCAAATTTATCTTTTTCAGTATATTTAGTTATATTTATAGCAGCTTCAATTATTTTTTCAATACTTTTATTTGCTAAATTAACTGTAGATGCCCTGCCCACTTTATTATTTATATGAACGCTAATATCTAAAAAACTGCTGTGATAATACTCTAATTCTTCTATTTTACCTAAACGAACTACAGTAGAAATACTGCTACTACTGCTTAAATTAAATTCAAAAATTTTTATATTTTTTTTCTTTAATAAATTAATAATTAACTCAATATTTTTCTGCATAATTTATGTTAAATAATTATTATAATAATTAAAATTTACACTTATTTTATTGTTCATTTTCATATCTTTATTAACTAACATTTTAATAGGCATACTAAGCGACCATACTCCAAGCAGTATTATCATTATTCCAGCAATTGTTTTAACTATTTTAAGCCGCATAAATCTAATTAAAGACATAGCAAAGCCAGCCATAGCTAATAAAGACGGCAAGGTGCCAATACCAAAAGCCAACATAATAGCAGCTCCTTCTGTAACATTAGCACTGCTTAAAGCTAAGGCAAGAGCGCTATAAACTAAACCACAAGGAATACCACCCCACAATATACCAAAAAATAGCGCATCTTTTAAGTTTTTAATTGGTAAAAATCTATTACTAATTGGTTGAATTTTTACCCATAATTTTTGCCCAGCCTTTTCTATTACTTGAATAAATGAGTTTTTACCCATAATAAATAAACCAGCAAAAATCATAACAATAGCAGAAAAAATACGCAAAATAAAATCAAAAAAACTCATTGAGGTTGCATTAAACTTTATTAACAAACTAGCAAAAGATGCAAAAATTATACCCATTAAAACATAACTAATAATTCTACCCATATTATAAGTTAGTTGATAAATTAAAATTTTAGCTGGATTTTTAGTAATAGTTGTGGATAAATTACTAGTTAATACCCCAACTACAGCGCCGCACATTCCAAGACAATGAACTCCTCCTAAAAGACCAAGCCAAAATGCACTAATAACGCTTTCATTCATATTACTTCTCCTAATATAAAATTATAAAACAGGTATTTTTACCTCTAATAATCTAATTTTTCTATTATCAACTTTTAATATTTTAAACTCTATATTATCAATGGTTGCTCTTTCTAATTGTTTAGGTAGGTAACCTATTTTTTTAATAACTAAACCTGCTATAGTGTCAGTATTTTTAACTGTTAATTTAAGATTAAAGAAGCTATTAAAATCTTCTATAGAGGTTTGTGCTTTAACTAAAAATCTACCTTTACCATAATCTATAATATTATCTTTTTCAAAATCATGTTCATCTTCAATTTCACCAACTATTTGCTCTAATACATCTTCTAAAGTAATAAGGCCTGCCACTTCACCATACTCATCAATTGCAATCATTAGATGACTGCGTTTTTGCTGAAAAAATTTTAGTAATGATTCAATATTTTGTGTTTCAGGAATACTAATCGCCTCACGCATAAAGTCTCTATAATTAAAATTATCTACACTATCATTTATAAAACAAGAAAGTAAATCCTTAGCTAAAATTATACCAATAACTTTATCATTTTTATCTATTATAGGAAAACGAGAATGAGCTGATGAACTTATAATATCAATACACTCTTTAAAAGACAAATTATTACTAATTACTACCATACTAACCTTTGGTACCATTACATCACGCACTTTAAGATTAACGCTTTGCAACGCTCCTTCAATAATTTGTTTAGTATAAGAGTTAATAATATTTTTCTCGTTAGCGTCTGCTATAACATTATTAAAATCACCTATAGTAATTAATCTTTTTTTACAAAATTTATCAATAGTTTTTTTAAACATTTTCCTTGCTAATAATTAATTGTTTTTTTCTTTCAAGTGCTTTTCTTTTTCTAACTTCCTTAGGATCAGCTATAAGTGAACGATAAATTTCTACTCTATCTTTATCCCTTAGCATATCATCTAATTTTGCTAATTTACCAAAAATTCCAACCATGTTTTTAACTAAATCAATTTGTGGATAAATATCTAAAATTTTAGATATTTTTATAGCCTCTTTAATTGTTGTATTTTTTTTAACTTCAATTTTAATAATATTTTGTTCATTTGGTAAAGCAAAAATAACCTCTATATACATAATTTATTTGCCTTAGAAAAATTTAATTTTCCCTCATAAATCGCTCTACCAGTAATCGCTCCTTTAATATATTTTCTATATTGCATTAATTTAATTATATCATAAATATTAGTAATACCGCCTGAAGCCATAATATCTATATTAGTACTTTTTGCTAAATCAACTGTAGATTCTATATTTACTCCACTCATCATACCATCACGAGCAATATCTGTATATATAATAGCATTTACCCCATATTGTTCAAGTTTTTTTGCCATATCAGTAGCTAAAATATTAGTACGTTTGGCCCAGCCATCAATTGCTACAAAGCCATTATTAGCATCAATGCCTACAATAATTTTACCTGGGAATTCATTGCATAACTCAGCGATAAATTTAGGATTTGTAACTGCTTTAGAACCAATAATAATATAGTTAATTCCAGCGTTTATATATTCTGCTGCAATTTTCATATTACTAATACCACCGCCTATCTGAATATCTATATGTGGGAATTTTTTAACAATATCTATTGCTATTTTTTTATTGACTGGTGTCTTAACAAACGCACCATTTAAATCTACTAAATGTAATCTTTTAGCGCCTTGATCTACCCAGATTTTTGCCATATCAATTGGTACGCCAAAATCTGTACTACTATTCATCAATCCTTGACGCAACCGCACACATTTACCGTCTTTTAAATCTATTGCTGGTATTAACAGCATTGCAATCTAATAATATTTTTCATTTGTTATTTGTTAACTTTAAAAATAAATTTTCTAAGCGTCCTTTAGGACTATCAATACGAGAAATTACAATATTTTGTTTAACTAAATCTATAATAATATCACTAATATTATTAGACTTGTCAATCTCTATTTTAATACTTCTACTGTTAATTCTTTCATAATTTATTGCTAAATTTAATTTACTTGGCAGATTAGTTAAGCTTTCTAAAATAAAACACTCATATTGTGTTTTATTTAATAAATCACTCATAAGGCTTTGTGTAACAACTTTACCATTATCAATAATAGCAATATTTCTACATAAATTTTCTGCTTCTTCTAAATAATGAGTAGTAAGAACAATTGTAATACCTGAATTATTTAATTCCTTTAAATATTGCCATATACTATTACGAATTTCAATATCAACTCCAGCACTAGGCTCATCTAAAATTAAAATTTTTGGCTGATGCATAAGAGATCTAGCTAACATTAAACGGCGCTTCATGCCACCTGATAAATACTTTGCTATTGATTTTTTTTTGTCCAACAATTGCATTTTATCTAATAATTCTTCTGCTCTTACTTGGGCTTTTTTTCTTGGTATACCATAATATCCAGCTTGATTAACTAAAATCTCAATAATAGGTTCAAATGGATTAAAATTAAATTCTTGTGGCATTAAGCCAATTAATTTTTTTACCTCATTAGGTTTTTTATCTTTATCTATACCAAAAACTTTAATATATCCACTGCTTTTAGCCAACAATCCACTAATAATATTAATAGCAGTAGTTTTGCCTGCACCATTTGATCCAAGCAAAGCAAAAAAATCACCTTTTTTAATTTGTATATTTAAATTTTTTAAAGCAACTGTATTATTCTTATAAATCTTACAAAGATTTTTAATTTTAATTGCATTATTCATAAATATTTTTTACTTGCTTGTTGCCAAAAACTAACGCAATCTGTTAATTGTTTATCAATGCTCATGCTTCTAAGAATTAAAAAATCAAGCGCCATTTTAAAGTCTTTAGCGCTAATAATACTTTTGATTTGTTTAGTTTGTTTTTGCTCTAATTTATATTGCATTATCCATGTATTTTTAATTTTAGCATGACTCCATTTAGGAATAAAAATAATATTTTTTTGTATTAAAATAACTGCACTAGCAGCATTTTCACTAGCAATTATCAATGATTTTATATTCTTTTTATTATTAATAAATTGTTTAAAATAACTTTTATACAAAAATATAATAAAAATAAATGCGGGTGATAAATTTAGATTTTGTTTAATCCTAATAGCAGTATTTTGCATGAATACTTTAACTAATCTATCATTTCTTTCTATATTAGGGAATAAATACTGAAAAATTTTATATTTTTGTAAATATAAGTAAGTGTTATAAGCATCTACATTATGAAATAATTTTAAACACTCCTCAAATATTCTTGCAGGAGGAATATCTGCTAACAAATGTTTATTAGTTAGTATTGCTTGTTCTATTTCATCTGTTATAGTAAATTTAAGTTTAACACAAAACCTAATAACCCTTAAAATTCTAACAGGATCTTGTTTAAAACGTAAATTTTCATCACCAATAACTATTAATTTTTTATTAAAAATATCACTTAAACCATCATGAAAGTCAATTATTTGTTGTTTATGTACATTGTAATATAAAGCATTAATAGTAAAATCACGTCTAAAAGCATCTGTTTTTATAGTACCAAAATTATTATTATTCTTAACCAATGTAGTATTATTTTCTTTGCCACGAAAAGTGGATAATTCATAAAAATGTCTATTACTAATAATAATATGTACAATTTTAAAACGCCTACCAATAATTCTAGCTTTAGAAAAAAGTTTAATAATTTGCTCAGGATTTGCATTAGTTACAATATCAAAATCCTTAGGAACAATACTAAGTAATAAATCACGTACACAACCACCAACTAAATATGCTGTAAAACCAGCAGTTGTTAATTTTGCAATAATATCTATTGCATGCTTATCTATTAATTTATTATCAAACTTATAATCAATATATTGTGGCATTATTTTTTTAACTGCCAATTATCACTTATATATTTAGCTACAATAGTAGTATGAATACCTCCACGCACATTAAATTCCATAATAAGCACCATATATCTCGGTTGAATAGCTGCTACTAAATCATCTAATATTTGGTTAGTTACTGCCTCATGAAAACTACCTTGATTTCTAAAGGACCAAAGATATAGCTTAAAAGATTTAAGTTCAATACAAAGTTTATCAGCAATATATTTTAGTTTTATCGTAGCAAAATCTGGTTGACCAGTTTTAGGACAAACACAGCTAAATTCGTTAGTATTTATTTTAATTATATAATCTCTTTTTAAATTTGGATTAACAAAACTAACAATTTTTTTACTAGGATAATTAACCTTATTACCTAATTTACTCATATTTTAAACAAATAATTAAAGCGTATAATTATACTCTTTTTTTTAAAATTTAAAATTATGAGTATTAATCTAATAGTTGATTTAGACCATACACTTATAACTACAGATATATTGCAATTATCAATAAAAATTATTATTAAAAAACAGCCTATAAAAGCTTTGTTAATACCTTTTTGGTTAATGCGTGGCAAAGGTTTTCTGAAAGATAAATTAACTAAAATTGTAAATATTGATATTACAAAACTACCTTATAATCAACATGTATTAAATTATATAAAAAATAGCAAACAAAAAGGCCATAAAGTAATTTTAGCTACAGCATCACATTATAAATACGCTAATCAAATATCAGAATATTTACAATTATTTGACCAAACATTATCAAGCAATAAAAACTTTAATCTTTCTTCAATAAATAAAGCTGATGTATTAATTAAAAAATTTGGTAAGAAAAATTTTGATTATATAGGCGATCATATTCGTGATATGCCTGTATGGCGAGCAGCTAATTTAACCATAGTAGTTAAAGAAGCTAGTCAATCTGTAATGAAAAAAACAAAAAAATTTAATAGAGTGCTATTGTAATTTATTTAGTTAGTAACTTGCTCATAACTTCTTTAAAAACTGGTGCAGCAACACTGCCGCCAGACTGATATTTATTTTGTGGATCATGTATATTTATTACCATAATATATTTAGCTTGCTGACTAGGAGCAAATCCTGCAAAAAAAGTATTATGGTGTTTTTTGCTGTACTTGCCTTTTATTCTTATTCTGCCAGTGCCAGTTTTACCTGCTGCTATTATATTAAATAATTTTGCGTATTTACCAGTGCCACTTTTTATAACCTTCTCTAAAACTGCTATCATTTTGTTAGTATTTATTTTACTAAATACTTGTTTTTTATTGCTTTTTATAAAATTTTTAAATAATTTTAAATCTACTACTGTTCCATTATTAACAAAAACTAAATATGCTTTTGCTAACTGGGCAATGCTAGCAGTCATAGGTCCATAACCAAAAGATATATTTCTTTTATCATCTCTACCCCAATTATAATAATGCTTTAATATTCCTATAGTTTCAATACCAGGCAATACACCTAATGATTGACCAAAACCTAATTTTCTCCATGTGTTATAAATTGTTTCAGCTTTAAGTTTTTTACTAATTTTAATAATACCTAAATTATTAGATTTTTTAATAATATCAGTAACTGATAAAGCTGGGTATCTTTTATTTGGCAGTATATTTCCTTCTTTTTTTCTTAAATCAAAAATTTCATCTAAAGTTATTTTATCTTTATCTAATGCCAATAAAGCAATAAATGGTTTGATGGTTGATGCTATATCATAACTACTAGCTAATACTCTATTTAAATAAAAAGAGTAATTATTATCACTTTTAATAGCTAAATTAGGATTGGTAGTAGGATAACTCACCATAGCTAAAATCTCACCATCTTTATTTAAAATAATGCCAGAGCCATGTTGTGCTTTATTGCGAATTACACTATTTTTAATAGCATTAAATAAATAAAATTGAATACTTGTATCTATTGTAAGTTTAATATCAGTGCCATTTATCGCTTGAGTAATTTTATTATAATCATAATAGAGGCGCCAAGAGTTGTTATCTTTATTGATGCTAAAAAAACCCTCTACACCTGTTAATATTTTATTAAAAGACTTTTCAATACCAAAAATGCCAATATTTTTTTTATTAACAACCCCTATAACTGGTGTTAATATATCCGCCTGTGGATAGAACCTTTTTTCTGTATATTTTATATTAATTCCTGTAATTTTTCCTTTTCTACATATAACTCTCTTATATGCTATGGTTTTTCCTAATAACTTTTTAAAAAAAACTTTAATTATATTGTTATTAATATCTGCAATCCTACATATTAATTTTCTTTCTGTTATAAATTTTATTAACTTATTTATATTGCCACTTGGATAAATCATAGATTTTTTTAATTTATAATAACGAGAGCAAGTTATTTTATTGTTCTTTAATTTTTGTTTAATCGCTAATTTTGTATAATTCTTTTGTAATAATTCTTTATATTTTTGATTATATAAATCACATTGTTTTTGTTTTATAGTTATTTTTTTATTAAATTTATTGCTATTAACTGGCAAAATATTAGCCAATATAGAAATTGGATTAATAGCAATATAATAATGCTTTTTGTAATGTTTAATAGAGAATTTATTAGATAAATCACTTAACTTTATATAGTTATTATTAATTGCCGCCATTGACTCATCTTTAATTATATTAAAAGGAATATTAGCAATATCCACATAGATATTATTATTTTTAATAATAGTTGGCAATAATTGCCATACGCTGTCAATATTACTAAAAATATTGCTTGGTAAAATAGACGGATCAATAGTAATTTCTGCATTTATAATATTGCCAGCAATAACAACATTGTTTCTATCAAAAATAATGCCTCTTGTAGCTGGAAGCAAGTATTGTTTATTAGTTTGTTTTATAGCCTTTTTTTGTAAATTATTATCATTATGTTTAATGATAATATTAATAATAATAATAATTACAAATATAAAACCAACTAAATAAACAACTAAATGTCTATTTAAAAAATGCTGGTTTCTATAGAAATTTAATTTTAATAAATTACTTATTAATTTATATAAAAAATAAGGCGATAAAGCAATAAACTTAAAAAATTTAATCACTTTTGATATAATATATTTTTTTAGGGACTGTCATCTTCAGTCTATATTTAGCATAATTATTTATATAAATATTACTATTTTTTTTATAAAATTCATTTAAATATTTATTATTTATAGCACGTATTTTCTGTTGATTAAATTTAATTTTAATAATCTTGTTATGCAAATTATATAATTTATTATTAACTACTATAGAATAAATAGATAAAATTATTATCATAAAAATTAATACAATATTAACTATTTTTAACATTTTTGTGCTAATCTTAACATGGCACTACGAGAGCGGATATTAACTAATAATTCTTCTCTATTAGCTTTTTTTTTGCCTAAATTTTTTAGAGTTAACTGGGTATTGTTATTTGTAGGTGGTAAATATTTATTTACTATATTAGCTTTTGAATGTTTTTTAATAAAATTTTTAACTATTCTATCTTCAATAGAATGAAAACTAATAACTGCTAAAATACCATTGATAGCTAAGATTTCTATACTATGATTTAAAATAACTTCAAGCGCCTTTAACTCGTTATTTATATGAATACGAATAGCTTGAAAAGAACGAGTGGCTGGATGTTTATGAGATGTTTTGGGGATAATTTTTTTAATAATATTAGCCAACTCTTTAGTGCTATTTATTTGACCATATTCTTTAATTCTTTTAGCAATAATTCTGCTTTTTTTTTCATCGCCATATTTATATAATATATTAGCAATTTCTTTTTCATCAGCGGCGAATAACCATTCGCTAGCAGTAACACCTTTAGTAGTATCCATTCTCATATCAAGAGGCCCGTCATTCTGAAAACTAAAACCACGCCTAGCATTATCAAGTTGTGGTGATGACAAGCCTAAATCAAGCAAAATACCATCAATTTTTCCTAACAATTGTTTTTGTTTAATAATATGATATATATCTGTAAAATCACTATGTAGTAACTCTATATTATGTTTTATATTATTTTTACCATATGTAATGGCGTCTATATCTTTATCAAATGCTAAAACACTGCCAGTAGTTATCTTATCTGCTATAACAAAACTATGTCCTCCCCTGCCAAATGTAGCATCAATATACAATCCATCTTTTTTTATATTCATTGCTGTAATAACTTCTGTTAGCATTACCGGAATATGAAAATTATTATTCATCTAATAATATATTTATTATTTTTTTATATTTTAATTGTTGTTTTTTAACTGTAAGTTGTGCAGTTAAAATAATATTTTCAAGTTCAGCTAATGTTTGCTTAAAATTATTATTAATTAATAAAAAATCATATTCCTCGTAATGTTTAATTTCATCTTTAGCAGCTAACATTCTATGATTTATAACCTCTTCTTTATCTCCACGAAGAATTAAGCGTTGTCTTAATGTTGATAAATTTGGAGGAATAATAAAAACACTAATAACTTTTTCAAAATAATTAGCAACTTGTCTAGCTCCTTGCCAATCAATCTCAAGAATTATATCGTTTTTTTCTAAGGACTTTATTAAATGATTTTTGCTAGTGCCATAATAATTATCAAAAACTTTAGCATATTCCACAAATTCATTATTTTGTATTAATTTATTAAATTTATCAGTATTAATAAAAAAATAATCTTTATTATTTGTCTCTCCATCTCTAATTTTTCTTGTGGTATGTGATGTAGAAACTATTAAATTATTAATTTTTGCCACCAGTGCTGTAATTAAAGATGTTTTGCCGCAACCAGAAGGAGCTGATACAACAAATAAATTATTCATCAATAAAACCTTTAATTTCATCTACTTTACCACCAAATAAAAAATTTTTCATTTGTTTTTTAAGGTATTGTTGCGTAGTATCATCTAATAAATTTAAATTATTTTCATTGATAAGCATAGTTTGATAGTTAAGCCAATCAGCCCAAGCTTCCTTTGAAATATTTTTTAAAATCATACCACCTAAATCTCCTGGATATGGCGCCCTATCTAATGCTGCTAATTCTTTATTTAACTTTACACACTTAACTGTTTTCATAATAACTCCAAGTAATAAAAATAAATACTATTATAATTACTCCATAACCAATATAATCTATATATTTTTGTAAAAAATTATCACACTTATAACCGTATTTTTTAACTATAAAGGTCAGTAAAAAAAATCTAACTCCTCTTGCTATAATAGAAATTAATATAAAAAATAATAAATTCATATTAACGCTACCAGCTGCTATAGTAAATATTTTATATGGTATTGGAGAAAAACCAGCAATTAACATAATTAAAATACCATAAATATTAAAATATTTTTTAATATCATTAAATTGTGCTAACAAGCCAAATTCTTGAATAAATGGCATTATTATATCAATAAAATACGCACCTAATAAATACCCAATAATACCACCCAATACTGAGAAAACAGTGCAAATAAAAGCTAACTTATAAGCATATTTTTTTTGCTGTAAAACCATAGGTGCAAGCAATACATCTGGTGGTGGGTATGGCAAAATAAAACTCTCTAAAATACTTATAAATGATAAATAATAAATACTATATTTAGTATTAGCAAGGTTAAGTATTTTATTATATAAATTAGCAAATATTCTCATTGACATTATTTTTTAATCAATGGAAAATTTAGTTTTTTACGTGTATTATAATAACAATTAGCTACTTGTTCGCTCAAAAAACGTACTTTACGAATAAATCTAGCTCGGTCTGTTACGCTAATTACACCTCTAGCATCGAGTAAATTAAATAAATGAGAAGCTTTAATAACCTGCTCATATGCAGGTAATGACAATTCTGCTAATATTAATTCATTACACATAGTTTCTGCCATATCAAATTGATTTAATAATTTTTTAGTATCTGCGTAATCAAAATTATAAGCTGACTGTTCTTTCTCATTTTGATGAAAAATATCACCATAACTAATATCATCGCTCCATTTTAAGTCATAAACATTATCAACTTTTTGCAGATACATTGCTAAACGTTCCAACCCATATGTTAGCTCACCAGACACTACTTCACAACTTCTACCGCCTACTTGTTGAAAGTAAGTAAATTGACTAATTTCCATGCCATCTAACCATATTTCCCAACCAAGACCCCAAGCACCAAGAGTGGGAGATTCCCAGTTGTCCTCTACAAAACGCACATCATGTTCGTTAAAATTTATACCAATGTAATTAAGAGATTCTAAATACATTTCTTGAATATTAAGTGACGATGGTTTTAATAATACTTGAAATTGAAAATAACGTTGCAATCTATTAGGGTTATTTCCATATCTACCATCTGCTGGTCGTCTAGATGGCTGCACATAAGCGCAATTCCATGGCTCAGGTCCAATAGCACGCAAAAATGTTTCAGGGTGAAAAGTTCCAGCTCCTACCTCCATATCGATGGGCTGTAAAATTACACAATTATTATTACGCCAAAATTCTTCTAATTTAAAAATTAAATTAACAAAAGATTGATTATTTTTAACTGACATATTTCCGTAGCAAAATAAATTAATTTTACATTAAAATAGATGGTTTTTAAGATTGAAAATATATGCTAAAAATTGCAATTAGTGGAGCAACAGGTAAGATGGGTTTAATGTTACAACAGGTAGTAAAAGATAACCCAGCAACAACAATAGGTGCTCTTATAAATAAAGACAATGATTTAGTAAAATTTATAGATAAATTTGATATATTAATTGATTTTAGTAGACCAGAAGCTAGCCAAGAATATATGGCTATATGCGCTAAATATCATAAAAAAATAGTCATAGGAACTACAGGTTTTAGTGATGATGAAATATTAATATTAAAACAATTTTCCCAGCAAATAGCTATAGTTTTTTCACCTAATATGAGTATTGGCGTTAATCTTATGTTTAAATTATTAGAAAAAACTGCAGCAACTATAGGAAATGAGAGTGATATTGAAATCATAGAAACACACCATCGTCATAAAGTCGACGCCCCGTCAGGTACAGCTATAAAAATGGGTGAAGTCATAGCAACTACTTTAAATAGAAATTTAACAACAGATGCTGTTTATAGTAGAAAAGGTACTAACCAACGACGCAGCAGTAATACTATTGGTTTTGCCACTATTCGTGGTGGTGACGTAGTAGGAGAACATACTACTTATTTTTTAAGCGATGGAGAACGTATTGAAATAACTCATAAAGCCAGTTCACGCATTATTTTTGCTAAAGGAGCTGTTAAAAGTGCTTTATGGTTAAATAGTAAAAAAAATGGTTTGTACTCTATGCAAGATGTATTGGGTTTTTAGTCTAATATGCAAGAGATATTAAAAAGAAGAACTTTTGCTATTATTTCTCACCCTGATGCTGGCAAAACTACTATTACTGAAAAATTATTATTATTTAGCGGTGCTATAAAAAGTGCTGGCAGTATTAAAGCAAAAAAAGCAGCAACTCATGCTCTTAGTGATTGGATGGCTATGGAACAAGAAAGAGGCATATCTATTAGTTCATCAGTAATGCAATTTAAGTACAATGATCATGTTATTAATTTATTAGATACACCAGGACATGAAGATTTTTCTGAAGATACTTATCGCACACTAACAGCAGTAGATAGTGCTCTTATGGTAATTGACTGTGCAAAAGGTGTAGAAGAACGTACAATAAAGTTAATGGAGGTATGTAGATTACGCAACACTCCTATTATTAGCTTTATTAATAAATTAGATAGAGAAGGAAAAAATGTCATTGACTTACTTGATGAAATAGAAAAAGTATTAAAAATTAAATGTGTGCCTATTACTTATCCTATTGGCATGGGTAAAGATTTTCAAGGAATAGTGCATTTATTAGAAAATAAAATTTATTTAATGGCGACTAATAATAATAAAATTAGTGATATACAAATAATAGATAATATTAATAATCCTATATTAGATAAAACAATTAAAAATATCACTAAATTACGCGAAGAAATTGAATTAATACAAGGTATTACCGATAAATTTATATTAAATGATTTTTTAACTGGGAAACAAACTCCAGTTTTTTTTGGTTCAGCAATTAATAATTTTGGTGTACAAAATTTATTAGATGGTTTTATAAAATATGCTCCACCGCCACAAAAAAGAACAACAAATAATAGAGTTGTTCTACCTTATGAAAATAAATTAACTGGTTTTATTTTTAAAATACAAGCTAATATGGATCCCAAGCACCATGATCGTTTAGCTTTTATGCGTATAGTAAGTGGTAAATATAAAACAGGCATTAAAGTATTACAGACCTCAACCAATAAATACATAAAAATAAATAATGCGCTAACTTTTATGTCTAAATCTCGTAGTTTATTAACACATGCAGTAGCTGGAGATATTATCGGCATTAATAATCATGGTGGTATTAAAATTGGTGATAGTTTTACTGAAGGTGAAAAAATAAAATTTATCGGTATCCCGCATTTTGCCCCTGATTTATTTAAGATAGCAATGCTTAAAAACCCTCTTAAAGCCAAAGCTCTACAAAAAGGTTTAAATCAATTATGTGAAGAAGGAGCTACTCAAGTTTTTCGCCCTATAAATAATAATAATCAAATTTTAGGTGCCATTGGTATTTTACAATTTGATGTTGTGGCTCATAGATTAAAACATGAATATAACACTGATTGTATGTTTAATAGTACTAATGTAGCAGCAGTGCGTTGGTTAAAAGGTAGTGTAGAAAAAATTAAAAAACTAATATTACAAGCCAGTAATAATATTGCTATAGATCATAATAATAACTACGTATACTTAGCTCCTACTATGGCAAATTTACAATTAACTATAAACAGACATCCGAAACTACAATTTCTTACTACTAAAGAAATAGTTGACTAAAAAATAAATTAAGATTTATTGCGTTTTTTAATTACTTCCCAGTCTATATTTTCACAAGCATAACACTTATCACTAAGCACGCCTATTGCCACTAAAGCTGCATGTATTTTACAACCAACACAAAAACCAAATATTGACTCTAACCACATAAAAGCAGTACAAAGAAACACTAAACTAATAGGAATATAATAAGGAATATAATTATAAGTTGTTGGCAATATATTACTCTTAAATAAATTATTAGTAAACTCTGCTACAGTATCAGGATTAAAAAACACCAAACAAATGCTGATAAAAATAGCTCCTATAGCCCAAGCAAATCTTTTAGGCGTAAGTGGCTTATAAACTACACTAGCATTACGCGCAAGAATCGTACTAAGCAAAATAAGCGGTGAAAATCTTGAAGTAAAAACAAACATACCAGCTAACATTTCAAATAAAACATATAATAATAATATACTTTGTAACGAGTATTCATATACTCTTTTAACTACTTCAGCAGCATAAATAATCTGATCATCAAAATTAGTTTCATAAGTATCATTTAAAGTATTAGTATCAACAATAAACTTACTATTATAAAATGCATCATATAAGGTAAATGATAAATATATAGGCACCAATAATAAAATACCAGCACGAATACGCATAGCTGTATCATTAATATAAATGACTTCTTCTTGTGTATCTCTAAACCATAAATTCTTTAAAGTAGTTGGCACTGTTTATCCTTGATAATTTAGTATGTTAACAATTATATGCTTTTTATTGCTTTTTGCAAACACTTAAGCTAAATACTATTAATTTATAATACCTGCTTAATACAATAATATCACAAAGAATAGACATTATTAATAAGGCTATATGTTGACTAATATTATCTTTAAATTTAAATTTTTATACTCCATATTTATCAACATTAAACTTTGGTTGCTTTATTATATAAAACCTAAGCAAGGTTCTTATTAATTCTACTTTAAATATTATGAAAATAATATCAGTAATTTTTATAATATTTTGCATAAAAATATACATTACTCAAAAAAATAATAACTATCCTATTCTTTAAAATATATTAATCAAGATTAAACTAAATTACTCTAACTGATAAAATTATTATTTTTTGCTAATTAAAATTTTATGAATATAAAATTAGTTGTAGTCGATGGTTCAGCCTTTTTGTTTCGTGCATATTTTGCTAATTTACGACAAAATTTAACTAATAATGAAGGCTTTCCTACTGGGGCAATATTTGGCACTATTAGTAGTATTAAAATGTTAGAAAGAAAGTATCCTGAAGCTAAATTTATTATTATTTTTGATGCCAAAGGAGATAACCATCGTCATGCTTTATTTGCAGATTATAAAAAAAATAGAAAAGAAACTGATGAAGATTTAAAAAAACAAATAGATCCGTTATATGACATTATCAAAGCAGCTGGTTATAATTTTTTATGCATAGATAATGTTGAAGCTGATGATGTTATTGCAACTATATGCAAGCAAGCTAATAATAAAAAAATTAATACTTTAATAGCTAGTTCAGATAAAGATTTACATCAATTAGTTAATAATACCACTTATCAATTAAATTTAAAAGGGGATATTATAGATAAAAATGCCGTTATGGAAAAATTAGGCGTAAGGCCTGATCAAGTATTGGATTTATTGGCGCTAAGTGGCGATAGTGCTGATAATATTCCTGGAGTACCAAGTGTTGGTATAAAAACTGCTGCAAAGTGGCTAAAAATTTATGATAATATTGATAATTTAAAGCAAAATGCTACACAAATAACTGGTAAAGTTGGTGAAAAATTACGAGATAATTTTGCTAAATTAGATCTATCTTATAACTTAGTAAAATTACTATTTAATGTAGAATTGCCATATGATGTTTTTAATTATAAAACAATTAAGAATGAGGATAAATTACAGCAACTTTTTCAACTATATGGCTTTAATTCTTGGCTTAAAAAAGATAATAATAAAGAAAATAATAATAATTTACTTGATAAATATTTACAATATATAGTTACAAATAAAGATAGCTTTATAAAGCTAATAGATAAATTAAATAATTGTAATAATTTTGTCTTTGATTTAGAAACTACAGGACTTAATTATATGAATGATAAGATTGTTGCTTTAGTGTTTTTGGTAGATAATAGCAGCTATTATGTACCTATAGCTCATAATTATTTAGGAATAAGTAAACAGTTATCTGCTGATTTAGTGCTTAATAAATTAAAGCCTATTTTAACAAATAAAAAAATTGGCAAAATAGGGCAAAATCTTAAATATGATAAGCATATTTTACAAAATCATGCTATTAAATTACAAGGAATTGCTGAAGACACTATACTTATGTCGTATTGCCTTAACTCTACAGCTACTAAACATAATATGGATGATTTAGCAAAATTTTATTTAAATCATAATACAATTCATTTTAAAGATATAGTAGGCAGCGGCAATAAACAGCTAAATTTTAGTGAGGTTCATATAGACAAAGCAGCTAAATATGCCTTAGAAGATGTCATTATAACCTATGAATTATATTTATTATTTAGAGAAAAATTAGTGCTAAAAACCCCGTTATATAAACTATATCGTCAAATAGAATTGCCACTTATAGATGTCATGGTAACTATTGAACGTAATGGTGTAGCAATTAATGTAGCTGAATTATTAAAACAAGAACAAGAAATACAACAAAAACTAACTGTATTAAAACAACAAATTTATGTTATTTGTGGCTGTCAATTTAACATTGACTCTCCTAAGCAATTACAGCAAATATTGTTTGATAAAGACGGACTTAATTTATCAGCAAAAAAAACTACTAAAGGCGGAGCAAATTCTACTAATGAAGAAGCATTAAAAACACTGGATCATCCTATTATACCTTTACTACTTTCTTATCGTAGTTTCTCAAAACTAAGCAATACTTATTTACAAGTTTTACCAAAAAATATAAATCAAGCTACCCAGCGTCTACATTGCTCTTATCATCAAGCAGGAACTGCTACAGGTCGCCTATCATCTACCAAACCAAATTTACAAAATATTCCCATACGAACTATAGATGGCGGTAATATTCGTAAAGCATTTATAGCTAATCATAATTATAAAATTTTAGCCGCAGATTATTCACAAATTGAACTTAGAATCTTAGCACATATATCAAATGATGAAAACCTAATAACAGCTTTTAAAAATAATATAGATGTACATAAAACTACAGCCAGCTTAATGTTTGATATTGATATAAAAAAAATAACTAAAGAACAAAGAAGAAGTGCTAAAGCTATTAATTTTGGTTTAATATATGGCATGGGCCATTATAAGCTAGCTAAACAATTACAAATAACAAATACTTTAGCAAAAAGTTATATAGAAAGTTATTTTGCTAATTATCCTAAAATTAAAACTTATATAGAAAATACTAAAAATATTGCTCAACAATATGGATTTGTATCAACAATTTATGGCAGACGTCTTTATGTAGAACCTATAAAATCAAATAATAAAGCACTAGCAGCACATATGATGCGCGCTGCAATTAATGCACCAATACAAGGCAGTAGTGCTGATATTATTAAAGATGCAATGCTCGGATTGCAACAAAAATTTGCTAACAATAACTCAATTAAAATGATAATGCAGGTACATGATGAGTTAGTTTTTGAAGTAGAAGAAACAAAAATAAATGTTATTACTCAGGAAATTAAACAAATAATGGAAGGCGTAGTAAAGTTAAAAGTACCTCTTATAGTTGATATTGGTATTGGTAATAATTGGTTAATTGCCCACTAATTTATTATTTCTTAAATTAGTGAAAAAACTTTGTAATAATGTAGTGCTTTGTTTAGCTAATACATTAGCATTTACTTTTATTTTATGATTAAAGCAATTATTATTTATCATATTAATACAACCGCCACAAGCACCAGTTTTACTATCAGTGGCACCATACACTATCCTATTTACTCTGGCATTTACTAATGCTCCAAAACACATAATACATGGCTCTAACGTAATAAAAATTGTACTACCAATAAGCCTATAATTATTTAATTTTTTGCCAGCTAAGCGCAAAACTTCAATTTCAGCATGGGCAGTTGGGTTGTTAGTTGTAATGGATTTATTATGAGAGCTTGCAATAATTTTTTTATCTATTACTAAAATAGCGCCCACTGGAACCTCAGCTATATTATATGCAAGTTGTGCTTGTGCTAAAGCCAGTTCCATAAAATATTTATCAGTTACTCCCATTCAATGGTGGCTGGTGGCTTACTAGATATATCATATACAACTCTTGATATCTCTGGTGATTTATTAATAATATCTGTTGCAACGCTATCTAAAAAGTCATCTGGCAATCTTGACCAAGTAGCCGTCATAAAATCAATAGTAACTACAGCTCTTAAACTAACTACATAACCATAACGTCTTTGATCGCCTACCACTCCTACCGATTTAATCGGCAAAAAAACTACAAATGCTTGACTAACTTTATCGTATAAATTATTTTTCTTTAAAGCAGTAATAAAAATATTATCAGCAATACGTAAAATATCAGCATATTTTGTAGTTACCTCACCAAGTATTCTAACACCAAGTCCTGGTCCTGGAAAAGGATGTCTATATAATATTTTTTTTGTTAATCTTAAATATAAACCAATTTTTTTAACCTCATCTTTAAATAATTCTTTAAGCGGCTCAACCAAAGTAAAACCAATTTTTTTAGGTAAACCACCAACATTATGATGAGATTTAATAACTTTTGCATCATTACTACCAGCAGAACTCTCAATAACATCTGGATAAATTGTTCCTTGTGCCAAAAATTCTACCTTAGTTATTTTTTTAGCTTCCTCGCTAAAAATTGCAATAAACTCATTACCAATTATTTTGCGTTTTTGTTCTGGGTCAGTGATATTTTTTAAAACATTAAAAAATCTTTTTTGTGCGTTGATACGGATTACATTAATTCCCATATTGTCGGCAAAAGTTCGCATTACTTCATCGCCTTCATTTAACCTTAAAAGACCATTATCAACAAAAATACAAATTAATTTATCTCCGATAACTAAATGTAGTAATGTTGCTAACACAGAAGAATCAACACCACCTGATAAAGCTAATAATATCTTGTTATCTTTAACTTGTGATTTTATATTATTTTTTAAAGTATCTACAATATTGTTAGTATTCCAATTAGCATTACAATGACAAATATCAAGTATAAACCTGCTGATAATTTTCTTACCTTGCTTGGTGTGGGTTACCTCTGGGTGAAATTGCAAACCATAATATTTTTTTTCCTCATCTGCCATAGCTACTACAGCGCAATTATTGCTACTGGCAATACATTTAAAATTATTAGGAACTTTATTTACTTCTAAACCATGACTCATCCAAACATCAAGCATACCATGCCCTTTATCATTAATATTATCTGCTATGTCTATAAATAATTTACTGTGTGCATGCATGCGCACAGTAGCAAAACCATATTCTGCAACAGTAGATGATATTACTAAACCACCTAATTGTTTAGCCATAATCTGCATGCCATAACATATGCCTAATATTGGAATTTTTAACTTAAAAATCAATTCTGGGATAAAATCAATATCATCTTTACTAATATTTTTTGGGCCACCTGAAATAATAATTCCCTTTGGAGCGAATTTTTTAATAAAATTATCACTTATACTATGAGAACAAATTTCGCAATATACGCCAATTTCACGTACCCTTCTTGCTATAAGTTGTGTATATTGAGAGCCAAAATCAATTATTAGAATTTTGTCATCATAAATATTTATGTTTTGCACTATTTTATTTAAAAAAAAGATTATATTTTAATGAAAATAATTACTTTATATCTAATTAAAACTTTAATTCATTATATTTTTATAATATCATTCGTACTGATTGCTATTATCAGTATATTTAATTTCTTAGCTGAATTTAAATATATTGGCACTAATTCTTATAATGTCTTAAATGCTTTATATTTTTTATTATTAAAAATCCCAACTTTAGTGTACGATATCTCTATTGCTATTATTTTAATATCGGTAGTTTTAGCTATTAGTTATTTATCTAATAGTTCGCAGTTAATTATTATAAAGAGTGTTGGTTACTCTATTAAGAAAATTAGCGCCATTACTGTATCATTTTCCGCTGTTATTATGATAATTATTATGCTAATTGGTGAATTTATAGCACCAAAAACATTTGAATATGCTAATAATTATAAAGTAAAAATGCTAAGTACAAACGGCATAATTAGTCCTAATATTAATAATTTATGGATAAAAAATAATAACTATACAATAAATATTAATCAAAATCTTACTAATGCAATAATTATGCAGATTGATAATAATAAGTTAATAAAAATTATAAGCGCTAAAAAAATTACTATCAACGAGCACAGCTCTATTTTAAATGATGTTAATATCAATGAAATAAAAGCCAATAATATAACTACTAAACATTACGACAATTACGAACTATCGCTGCATTTTGATAATAATTTACTCAATACATTAGTTAAAAAACCAAATAGCCTAACTATATTAGAATTAAATAAACAAATTAATTTTTTAAAAAATAATAATATTAACGCTAAATATTTAATAGTAGAGTTGTATGCAAGGCTATTTAAGCTTATTATTTTAATAACTGCTGTTACCATTGCAATGTTATTTTTATTTAACTTACCTAGAAACTCCAGTATAGTAAAAAATATATCTATAGGTATTTTTTTAGCATTATTTTTTGATTTAGTAAGTAGAATAAATAGTGCAATTGCTATTAAATTTGATTATAATTATATTATGGTTGCAGTTATGCCTGTAATATTGATATTAATTTTATCTATATTTTTATTATTTAAAAAATCAAACAAATGAAAGAAGCATTACAACAAGAAAAAATTACACTTAAACCGCCAAGTAAATTTCAGGTTTTATTATTAAATGACGATCAAACTACTATGGAGTTTGTAATTAAGGTGTTACAAAAATTTTTTGATAAAGACAAAGAAACAGCTAAAATAATTATGTTAAAAACCCATAACGATGGTGAGGCAATATGCGGTATTTACTCTTATGATATAGCACAAACAAAAGCGGAACAAGTTATTGCTTTTGCCAGAGAAAACAATCAACCTCTTATGTGTACTGTAAGAAAGGTAGGATAAATGTTAGACGATAAATTACAGCAACAAATCAATAAAATTATGATATCTGCCAGAAATAATGGCTTTGAATTTATTACTATCGAACATTTATTGTTAGCCTTGCTTAATACCGATGAAGTTATTAATTTTTTAAATAAGAAAAAAATAAATATTGCAAAATTAAAAATTGCGCTAAATGAATATATCGCCTGTAATACTCCATTTACCAAACAAGATAATATTACTATGCCAACTGTGGGTTTTCAACGTGTTATCCAAAGAAGTGTTTATCAGGCGCAATCAATTTCTAAACAATCAATCAATGCTCTTAATATTTTAGCTAGTATATTCTCAGAAAATGAGGCATATGCGTTATATTTGCTTAAATTAAATAATATCAATAAAAGTGATATTTATCAAGAAATAAATTCATTTGAGCGTACAAATGATGATATTCAAATTGAAATTAAAATAGATGACAATAAAACCCTATACCTAAAACATTTACAAAAATGGACAACTAACCTAAATGTTTTAGCTGCTAAAGGCTTAATTGATCCGTTGCTTGGTAGAGAGTACGAAATAAAACGAGCAATGCAAATTTTAGCCAGAAGACGTAAAAATAATCCGCTATTTGTTGGCGAATCTGGAGTAGGGAAAACAGCTATAGCTGGTGGTATAGCCCTTAAAATAGAGCAAAAAAAAGTACCTGAATTTTTAAAAAATACTACTATTTATTCCTTAGATGTTGGTAGCTTAATTGCTGGTACTAAATATAGAGGAGAATTTGAAGAAAGACTTAAAAATATTTTGGCTGATTTAAAAAAAGATACAAATAGTATTTTATTTATTGACGAAATTCATACTATCATAGGAATTGGCAATACTAATGGCTCGAGCATGGATGCTGCTAACTTATTAAAACCAGCTTTAGCGGATGGCAGTCTAAGATGTATGGGTTCAACTACTACTCATGAATATAGACAAATTTTTACTAAAGATAATGCATTAAATAGGCGTTTTGCTAAAATTGATATCAAAGAGCCAACTGAGAATGAAGCTATAAAAATTCTACAAGGGTTAAGAAAGTACTATGAAAAGTATCACAAGGTGCGTTATAGCAATGATGCCTTAAAATCAGCTGTTAAATTATCAACTAAATATATAAATGATAAATACTTACCAGATAAAGCAATTGACGTTATTGATGAGGCCGGTAGTTATCAACAAACCCAAGTAAAATCGAAAAGAAAAACTAAAATAAATACAATTGATATTGAAAATATAATAGCAAATATTACAGGTTTACCTGCCAATAAAGTAAGTAATAATGACAAACTATTGCTTAAAAATTTACCACATAACCTTAAACTTAGTATTTTTGGGCAAAATAATGCTATTAATGCCGTCGCTACTGCAATAAAATTATCTCGTTCTGGGCTAAATATGGACAATAAACCAATTGGTTCGTTTTTATTTATAGGACCGACAGGTGTTGGTAAAACAGAGCTTTGCAAGCAATTATCATTTTTACTTAATGTTAAACTATTGCGCTTTGATATGAGTGAATATATGGACGAAAATTCTAGTGCTAAATTAATAGGATCTCCTCCTGGTTATGTAGGTTATGAAGAAGGTGGACTACTTACAGAGGCTGTTAATAGTAATCCTTATGCTATAGTTTTATTGGATGAAATAGAAAAAGCTCATAGCAATATATTTAATATGTTTTTACAAGTAATGGATAATGGTAATTTAACAGATTCGCTTGGCAGAGAGGTTAATTTTAATAATATTTTACTTATTATGACCTCTAACGTTGGTTCACAAAAAATGCAAAAACAAACTATTGGTTTTAATAAAACAGAAAATAAAGCTAATTATAATGAAGAATTAAAAAAAACCTTTAGCCCAGAATTTTTAGGGCGTTTATCAGCTGTTATTAACTTTAATAATTTAGATGAAAAAACTATTGATTTGATAGTAAATAAATTTATTTTTGCTTTAGAAGAAAAATTAGAAGAAAAAAATATTAGCATTACAGTGAGTAGTGAAGCAAAAAAATGGTTATCTAGACAGGGGTATAATGATAAATTAGGAGCAAGACCAATGGCAAGATTAATAGAAAAAAATATTAGCACCCCACTAGCTGATGAAATATTATTTGGTAAATTAACTAATGGTGGTAATGTTTATGTGTCAGTAAAAAATAATAAAATACTTATAAAAATATAATTTTATTAATGAAAATACTACTTAGTAACGATGATGGTTATGATGCATTAGGTATAACAAATTTTGCTAAAACTTTAGCAAAAAATCATTTAGTGGTAATTTTTGCACCAGATAAAAATAAATCAGCTGCCAGTAGCTCGCTTACTATTGGTAGAACACTATCACCAATTATGGTAACAAAAAACGTATATAAAATAAATGGGACTCCTAGTGACTGTGTGCATATTGCTCTTAGAGGTTTTTTTAATTTTGATTTTGATTTAGTTGTAACAGGCATTAACTTTGGTGCTAATATGGGGGATGATGTTATATATTCTGGTACTGTGGCTGGCGCTATTGAAGCCAGACATTTAGGCTTACCAGCTATGGCTTTTTCGCTGGCAGTAGATATTATGACTCCACTTACAACTGTAGATAGCTATAAACATAATTTTAATAGCGCTATAATTATTGCCAATAAACTTATAAACAATATAAAACACATAAATTTATCTAAAGGAACAATCTTAAATATTAATATCCCAGATAAGTCAATAGATAAAATAAAAGGTCTGCAAGCTACAAGATTAGGTAAAAGACATCAATCTGGTAATATTAATAAATGTCACAATAGTGATAATAGTTTTTATTTAGGCAAAAATGGCTTAGAAGATGATAATAGTATTGGTACTGATTTTTACGCTATTAATAATAATTTTGTTTCAATTAGCCCGTTGCATATCGATTTAACTAAATATAATGAAATTGATAATATAGCTGAGTGGGTTAAATAACTAAAGGAAAGAATATGGACTGTTTATTTTGTAAAATAATTAAGAAAAAAATACCAGCTACAATAATATATGAAGACGATGAAATATTATCTTTTAATGATATAAATCCACAATCTCCAGTACATATTTTAATCATACCAAAAGAACATATAACAGACATAAACCAAACAACTAATGCAAAGTTAATGGGGAAATTAATTATTACTGCCAAAGATATAGCGCATAAATTATCTATTGCTGCTAATGGCTATAGGCTGATTATAAATTGTGGTGATGATGGCGGACAAGAAGTAGGTCATATTCATCTACACTTATTAGCCGGAAGACAACTTAAATGGCCTCCAGGTTAAGATAATAAAAATTATAAATTTATTTAAACTACTAAAAACTGACCCATCATTCCTCTATCTTCGTGCTCTAAAATATGACAATGATACATATAAGGTATTTTTTTATCACTAAATTTAGGGAACTTCATAATTACACTAATTTGCTCATTAACATCAACCAATACACTATCTTTAAAACCTAATTCATGTCCCTTAATAATACCACTACTTTTCTTAATAATTTTAAATTGTACATTATGAATATGAAAAGGGTGAGCCATGCTAGAGTTATTTTTAATTACCCAAATTTCTGCTGTATCATGTTTTACTATCTCATCAATTCTACTTACATTCATAGTTTTATTATTAATACTAAAAGCATCGCCGCCAAACATCATTTGTGGACCCATTTGCATTTGTAAATCCATAATACGGCGTCTAACAACACTTGATACAGCAATATTATCATGTTTTACTAAATTTATTGGTATAGCTTTTTTACTATTAGTTATACTTGTAGCGTCAATGGTAAAAATATTTAAATCTTTATCTCTTAAACCCATACCCATCATATTTCCCATCATACCACCTCTACCCATCATTCCTCTGCCCATTGACGTAGTATTATTTTGTGCGATATGTTTAAGTGTAATAAATTTGCCGTCAGCCACATCTACTAATATTTCTACTCTTTCAGCTGGAGCTAATTTTAAATTATTAACTTTAACAGATTTTTCTAATAAACCACCATCACTTCCTATTATATAAAAATCTCTATTATCATTAAATGATAAGTTATAAATTCTAGCATTAGAGCCGTTTAATATGCGCAAACGAAGTAATGATTTTTTAGCTATTAAAGTAGGGCTAATAACGCCATTAACTAACACACTATCCCCAGTTTGGCCCATCATTTTATCCATCATAGAATATAAATAAGAAAAAGAATTATTGTTATTGAATTTTTTATCTTGAATAATTACTGGCAAATCATCAATACCGTATGTTGCAGGTAAATTTAATTTATTTGTTTTATCATCATCTATAATAAACATACCAGCTAAACCATAATAAACCTGTCTACCTGTTTAGTGCAATTGATGAGAATGGTACCATAATGTTGCAGCTGGTTGTATAATATCAAATCGTGTTTGCCATGTTTTACCAGGATAAATTACTTGATGAGGTCCACCATCAGCTGCTGCTGGTAATTTCATACCATGCCAATGTAGAGTAGTATTTTATTAATATGACTTTTAACATTAAAATGCACGGTATCACCTTTATTTGCTCTTAATGTTACTCCCAAAAAATCTTGATTAATTCCTAGCGTGTTAGTTTTCTTACCACGCATAATACTACTGCTGCCAGTTTTAATATTGAGATCAAAATAAACATTATTACCAATTCTTTTGCCTGTTTCAAGTTTAGGCACGATAAATTTATTATATTGGATTTTTTTAGCAGCAAAGATACTCTTAGAGATAAATGCACTAGCACTTATAAGTTGCATAAATTTTCTTCTGGATAACATTTTTTTCCTTGTTTTATATTAATTAAATCTTTTATTATATTTACGTTTAATAGTTTCTGGCCATAAACTTTTTATATACTTTATTACAGCTTGTTTTTCTACTTGAGTTAATTTATCCTTAAAACTTGGCATCGTACCGCCAAGTTTAGCACCACCATAATTAATAGTATTAAGTAGTAATTTTGGCGAATGATGCCAGCTATGTGCGCTACCGTTTAATAGTGGGGCTGGGTATTTACCACTAGGCAGTGGTGCCTTCCAATTTGATACTAAACCTTTGGCTCTATAACCATGGCATTTAGCGCAATTATTATTAAATACTTGTCTGCCTAAAATTAGATTATTAGCTGCTATAGTTTTATTATCAGTTTTATCTGTAAATATATTTACAACAACAACGACTACCAACACTACTACAATAAACAAAACTACCAATAAATTATTCTGTTTCGTATATTTTACAAGGTATAATTAACAATTTTCCTATTATACTTTAAAAACATGAAAAATATACTTATTTCTATACTTATGGTTTTTACTTTATCTGCTTGTTTTAGCTCAAATAAAGCATTTGATGATGATGGTTTTACTAGCTGGATGGATCAGCTTAACAGCCGTATAGTGGCTAATCATAATTATAAAAGAATTCCTTTGGATCAAGATGGGCAATTTGAAGCATATGTTGATTTAGTTTATAAAGCATACAAAAAAGAAATTGATAAAAATACCTTTATACAAACATTAAATAACATGTATCCTGGGTACCAAACAAGTGTTAATTTTATAGCTAAACAACTATAAGTCTTTACATATCCTAACACTTAATTCTCTTACTTGTGTTATAAGAGATGATATTTCTTTATCTTTAGTACTAATAGGTTTATTTATTATTACAGTAATAACTCCTGGCTTTTTAATAAATTTGCCTTTAGCCCAATACTTACCTGCATTATGACAAATAGGCAATATATCTTTATTAGCTTTTTTTGCCATTACAAAACCACCGCTTTGGTATATACCTAATTTATTATATGGCTGCCTGGTGCCCTCAGGAAAAATTATTACAAAAATATTATTTTTAAGCCTAAGAACTCCCTGTTTTATTACTTTTTTAATTGCTTGTATTTTATTGCCTCTATTAATAATAATTGGCTCTAATAACGCTAAGCCCCAGCCAAAAAATGGAATAAATAATAATTCCTTTTTAAGTACCCATGTTTGATTGGGTAAAATTGTTTGCAAGGCAAGCGTTTCCCAAGTTGATTGATGGTTAACAACTACTACACATGCTTTGGTTGGAATATTTTCCTTACCAATTACTTTTATCTTTAAGTTGCAAATAATATCTAATAAATAAATAGAAGATTTTGCCCACATAGAAATTATATTATAACGATAACTAAATGGTAAAAAGAAAAAAATTAACCCTATAAAGGTTATTGTAACTACTAATAAAGTAGAAATAATAAAGTAAAATAACGAACGTACAAATAACATAAAATAATATAAATAAAAAAATAAAATTTTATATGAAATTTAACACCTTATTGTTTGATTTAGATGGAACATTAGTTGATAGCGCCCCAGATCTTGCTTCTTCTCTTAATAGTGTTCTAGCTAAATATAATAAAAAATCTAAAAAATTTGTTGATATTAGGGCCTTAGTGTCAAAAGGAGCGAAAGAATTAATAAAATTTGGGTTTAATATTGATGAAAAAAATAAAAAATTTAATTACTATCATCAAGAATTATTAACTATTTACGAAAATAATATAGCTAAAAACTCTCAACTATTTGCTGGCGCCAATGACATAATAAATTTACTTGATAATTGGGGTATTGTTACTAATAAATCAACTAAACTCACTAAGCTACTACTTAAAAAATTAAAATTAAAGCCAGATATTTTAGTGTGTGGCGATACGTTAAATGTTAATAAACCAAACCCAAAACCCATCTTATATGCTATAGAAAAATTAAATATAAATAGTAAAAATTGCGCTTTCATAGGTGATGACATAATTGATATAAAAGCAGGTAATGATGCAAAAATAACTACTATTGCAGTTAGTTATGGTTATTCAAAACCTAATAAAAACTGGCATTATGATTATGTTATAAATCATTTAATAGAACTAAAAAAAATTATTAAATAACTAAATGTAAATATTTTATTATTGCCTAAATGAATTAAATAAAATAAACTATAATCTTAGGTAGTGTTTCTAGTACAGTATTAAAAAAATGAAAATAAGAACTAATTATAAAATTATAAAAGATGAATTAATAGACAAGGTTATATTAGTAACAGGAGCTAATACTGGTTTTGGTAAAGCTATAACTATTGATTTAGCAAAAGCTGGAGCCACAGTAATTATGTTAGGGCGTAATTTAGCTGAATTAGAGGATGTATACGACATAATATTAAAACTTAAATATCAAGAGCCTATTTTATATCCACTTGATTTAGCAGGAGCAGAGCCTAAACATTACCAAGACTTGCAAACAAATATTTTAAAAAAATTTAATAAATTAGATGGTCTTGTACACAATGCTGCTATCTTAGGTACGATGATGCCAATTGATCAATATGATATTAAAATTTGGTATGAAACTATACAAATAAATTTACACGCACCATTTATGCTTAGTCAGTTTTTAATCCCAGTTTTAAATAAATCTAGTGATGCAAGAGTTATATTTTTATCCTCTACAGTAGGCAGGCAAGCAAGAGCATATTGGGGCGCTTATGGTGTAAGCAAATTTGGTATTGAAGCATTGGCTAAAACAATGGCAGAAGAATTAGAACATACTAATATTAAAGTAAATACTCTAAACCCTAATAAAATGAAAACAACAATGCGTAAAAATGCTTATCCAGCAGAAAATACAACGGCTCTACCACTGCCTGAGGATAAAAGTCCTGCTGTAGTTTATTTATTTAATAAAACAACAAAAAATATTAATAGTAAACAATTAGAATTATGAGCAAAGTAGTTTTTATTGATAGAGACGGGGTAATAAATAAAGATATTGGTTATTTGCATGTTATAGATAAATTTGAATTTATAACTGGTATTTTTGATTTACTTTATTATTTGCAACAATTAAATTATCTACTTATAATTATTACTAATCAGTCTGGTATTGGCAGAAAATATTACAAATTATCTGATTTTATTAAACTTAATAATTGGATGCTAGCGCAATTTAAGCAAAAAAATATTACTATTACAGATGTATTTTTCTGCCCACATACTCCTTATGATAATTGTGATTGTCGTAAACCAAAAACTAAAATGTTAATCGATGCTAATAAAAAATACAATATTAACAAGCAAAAATCTTGGTTAATAGGAGATAAAGAAAGCGATATTATGTGTGCTAATAATTTTGGCGTAAATAATACTATTTTATTTGTAAATAAAAATTTTAATAACAAACAATCTAAGGCTAAATATATATTAAAATCTATGGCTGATATTGCAACGATTATACGATGATAAATTTTAATAATAAAACTATATTAATAACTGGTGGGGCTGGTTTTATTGGCTCTAATATTGCTAAGTACTTACAAAATAATTATCCAACAGCAAAGATTATAATTTTTGATTGCTTTAGAAGTGATGCTAAATTTGACAATGGAAATTTAAAAAGTTTTGGACATTATAAAAATTTATTAAATTTTAATGGTGATATTATTTGTGGTAATATTAATAATGATGTTGATTTATCTTTGCTCAATGATTATAAATTTGATTATATTTTTCACCAAGCAGCTATCTCTGATACTCGTGTTTTAAATCAAGAAATTGTCATGCAAACAAATACAAACTCTTTTTATAAAATCTTAACTATGGCTAAAACAAACAGTGCTACGCTAATTTATGCTAGTTCTGCGGCGACTTATGGTAGCTTACCCTCCCCACAAACAATAGGCAAGGAAAATCCAGAAAATATTTATGCTTTTAGTAAATATATGATGGATATCATTGCCAAAAAATTTAGCAAGCAGCATCCACAACTAAAAATAGTTGGTTTAAGATTTTTTAATGTATATGGTGCTGGAGAATATTTTAAAGGAAAAACTGCATCACTTGTAATTCAGCTAGGACATCAAATTTTAGCAGGCAATGCGCCAAAATTATTTACAAATTCAGCTAAAATAATGCGTGATTTTATTAATATAAAAGATGTAATTGATGCTAACATTCTAGCTTGTAATGCTAAAAGAAATGGTGTTTATAATATTGGTACTGGAATAGCTCGTAGCTTTCAAGATATATCCGATATTTTACAACAAGAATTAGGTACTAATCTTGGCACTAATTATTTTACCAACCCATATACTAATTACCAAAATTATACTCAAGCTGATATTAGCAGCAGTCAAAAATATTTAAATTTTTATCCTAAAATAACTTTAGAACAAGGTATAAAATCTTATATAAATAACATTAAAAGTATGTTTGGAATTAGCACAAAGTGAGAAAAATTTTAGTAATAGGTGATTTAATGATAGATAATTATCTATATGGTAATTGCGATAGAATTTCACCAGAAGCGCCAGTACCAATTATAGATATTTATGCTGAAAAGCTATCTTTAGGTGGTGCTGGCAATGTTGCAAATAATATAATATCATTAGGGAGCGATGTTGATATAATAAGTGTAATTGGCGATTGTAGCAATACAAAACAATTATTGTCTATGTTAAGAGCAGCTGGCATAAATAATAAATATCTAATTATAGAAAAAAACCGTAAAACTGCAAAAAAAAGTAGATTAATGGCAACTCATCAACAAGTTATACGTTTTGACAGTGAAACTATAACTAATATCAACAATGTCTCTGAAGAAAAGATTATGCGTATTTATAATAAAATTATTATAAATTATGATTGCGTTATACTTTCTGACTATAACAAAGGATTACTAACAACTACATTAGTTAAAAATCTAATTAACACAGCAAATCAATATGCAATTAAAGTATTAATTGACCCTAAAGGCAGTAATTATAGTAAATATAATGGTGCTTATTTACTTACCCCTAATAGTAAAGAAGCGAGTATTGCTACAGGTATTATAATTAATGATAAATTGAGTTTAACTAAAGCAATTATAGCATTAAAAAAACAGTGCAATTTAACTGTATCAATCATCACTATGGGAGAAAAAGGTATAGCAATTTTTGATGATAATTTACGTACACACCCTACTAAGGCTATTGAAGTTTTTGATGTAACTGGTGCAGGAGACACCGTTATTGCCTCACTTGCTATTGCAATTGCTAATGGCAAAAATATTGATAAAGCAGTTGATTTTGCTAATATAGCAGCTGGTATTGTAGTTGGCAAAGTTGGTTCGTCTACTACTACTATGAATGAGATAAATGATAAAATTCATAATAAGATTAAGGACTTTGCTGCAATTAATATTATAGTTAAACAGTTAAAATTAGAACAGAAAAAAATTATTTTCACTAATGGCTGTTTTGATATATTACATTTAGGACATATTAAATACTTACAACAAGCAAAAAAATTTGGTGATATTTTAATAGTTGGCATTAATAGCGATAAATCTGTTAAAAGATTAAAGGGTGAAAAACGCCCAATTAATCCAGAATTTGATAGAGCATATTTATTAAGCTCACTAGACATGATTGATTTTGTAGTATTATTTGCACAAGATACTCCTTATGAATTAATTAAAATAATTCAGCCAGATATATTAGTAAAAGGCAATGATTATCAACAAAAAGAAGTTGTAGGTAGTGATATAGCCAGACAAGTACAATTAGTAGAATTTATTAAAAATAAAAGTACTACCAATATAATTAAAAAAATAAAACAACAGTGTTAAAATTTATACAGCAATCATTAACAGAGCATTTAACTACAACTAAAAAAAGTATAGTTATTAATGAAAATAAAATTGAAGAGACGACTAATATTTGTATAAAAGCGCTTACTACTGGTAATAAAATTATTTTATTTGGCAATGGTGGTAGTGCGGCTGATGCCCAGCATATAGCAGCAGAATTAGTTGGTAGATATAAACATAATAGACAAGCTTTAGCTGCTATTTCTCTTAGCGCTGATACTTCTGCTATAACCTCTATTGGCAATGATTATGGTTATGAACAAATATTTTCACGTCAAATTGAGGCATTAGCTAAAAAAGATGATGTAGTTATTGCAATTAGTACTAGTGGTACTAGTAAAAATGTAATAACTGCAATAAAAAAAGCTAAAGAAATTAATTGTAAAATTATTGGTTTAAGTGGGTATGATGGTGGTGATATGAATAAGTTATGCCATATAAATATGGTAGTTAAAAGCAACAATACTCCAAGAATTCAAGAAACACATATAACTATTGGGCATATTATATGTGAATTAATTGACAAGTTTTTCAATGAAAATAGCAATAGTTAGATTATCAGCCTTAGGTGATATTATTCATTCTTTAATAGTAATAGAATTTTTAGTAAAAGAGTTTAACAATTTAATATTAGATTTTTTTACTGATAAATCATTTAGTAACATTTTAACTAATAACCCGCATATAAATAATATTTATTTAGTTAATTTAAAATTAGCAAAACAAAAAAAATCACCCTTAATACTTATTCAGGAATTAAAAAAATTAAGAAAATATGCTAAATACGATATAGTAATTGACATGCAAGGATTAATAAAATCAGCTGTTGTGGCAAAACTTATTCCATCCACTATAACTCTTGGCTTTGATAAATACTCCATACGAGAAAAATTAGCATCTTTTTTTTACAATAAAACTTGTAACATAGATTATAATGCTAATATAGTTTTGCGTAATGCTGCCCTAATATCTACAATCCTAAAAGATAAAATAACTAAAGAAGATATTAATAATAAAAAACCAGCATTATATGGCGATAATAAGCAATTTAACTTTATCTCAGCTACTGATAAAAACATAGTTTTAATATTAGGTGCATCAAAAAAAAATAAAATTCTACCTATAAAAAAATATGAAATATTAATCAAACAAATACATGCTAATTTTATTATTATTTGGGGTAATAATTATGAGCTTAAACTTGCTAAACAACTAAAACATATTGCACCACATATAACTATAGCTAATAAATTAACTCTTAGCTCTTTAGTATCATTGATAAAGCAAGTTAATTTAGTAATAGGAGGAGATACAGGTCCTACTTATATCGCTTGGGCTGTTAATGTGCCATCTATAGTACTATTTGGAGTAACGCCTTATTATCGCAATTGTTATACTACTAATACTAATAAAATAATTAGCGTTTATCCAAATAATATTGCAAATATTAATGAAAAAGAAATTATTCTAACTGCTATAAATTTATTAAAATAAGAAATATAAATTAAAAAAATAGTTGTGTGCTATAAATTAAATTAAGCTTATTAATTAATAATTACTATATAATTCTTAATATTTTTTGACTACTTACACTATGCAAAAAAAAATTTTAGTAACTGGTGGTGCTGGCTTTATTGGTAGTAATTTATGTGAACGACTTATAGCAGAAAATAACAAGGTTTATTCTTTAGATAATTATTTTACTGGTAGTAAAAAAAATCACATCACTGGTGTAAATTATATAATAGGAAGCACCAAAGATATAATGTCCTTAATAGATTTTAACCCTGATATAATTTATCATTTGGGCGAGTATTCACGCGTGGAACAAAGTTTTGATGATATAAAAAAAGTATGGCAATTTAATAAAGATGGCACCTTTGCAGTACTTGAATTTGTACGTAAAACAGGAGCAAAATTAATTTATGCTGGTAGTTCAACTAAATTTGGCGATGCTGGTTTAAGTAGAAACAGCTCTCCTTATGCTTGGAGCAAAGCATCTAATACTGAACTTGTAATTAATTATAGCAACTGGTTTAATATATCTTATGCCATTACATATTTTTATAATGTGTATGGTAAAAGAGAAATAAAAAATGGCAAATATGCTACTTTAATTGCATTATTTGCTGAAAGAATAAAAAATAATAAAACCTTAACTGTAGTAAGTCCTGGCACCCAAAGAAGAAATTTTACCCATATAGACGATATTATTAGCGGCTTAATATTGGTTGGTAATAATGGTTATGGTGATGAATTTGGTATAGGTAGTGATGAATCATTTAGCATCTTAGAAATTGCTAGCATGTTTGGTGGCAAAATAGAAATGCTGTCAGACAGAGCTGGCAATAGAATGGATGCTAAAGTTATAACAACAAAAACTAAATCTTTAGGCTGGAATTCACAGCATACTATAGATGAGTATATTAAACAATTAAAAAATAATCATTAATAATAAAAAATATGAAAGGCATAATTTTAGCAGGAGGCAATGGCACTAGACTTTATCCGATTACTAAGGGAATATCTAAGCAATTAGTGCCTATTTATGATAAACCAATGATTTATTACCCATTATCAGTTTTAATGTTAGCTAGTATAACTGAAGTGCTTATTATATCTACATCAAATGATTTGCCAAACTTTAAAAAACTTTTAGGCGATGGTAGCGATATTGGTATGAAATTTAGTTATAAAATACAACCATCTCCAGATGGATTAGCACAAGCTTTTATATTAGGAGCAGATTTTATAGGTAGTGATGCCGTTTGTTTAGTGTTGGGTGATAATATTTTTTATGGCTCAGGATTAACCAAACTTTTGGCTGCAGGCGTAATAAATGCCACCAAAGATAATAATGCTACTATTTTTGGTTATTATGTAAAAGATCCAGAAAGATATGGTGTTGCACAATTTAATGACCAAGGTATGGTAACTTCGCTTGAAGAAAAGCCAACTAAGCCAAAATCAAACTATGCAGTTGTAGGGTTGTATTTTTATCCAAACGATGTAGTACAAAAAGCAAAATGCGTCGAACCAAGTAATAGGGGTGAGTTAGAGATAACAACGCTCAATAAAAATTATCTAAATGAGCATAGATTAAAGGTTAAGCTTATGGGTAGAGGTTATGCTTGGCTTGATACTGGTACGCATGAAAGCTTAACTGAGGCTAGTATGTTTATACAAACAATAGAAAATAGACAAGCATTAAAAGTAGCATGCATAGAGGAAATAGCATATGAAATGGGTTATATATCAAAAAGTAAATTAATAAAATTAGCAACGCCTTTAAAGAAAAATCAATACGGACAATATCTTTTAAAAATAGCTCAGCAAGATCAAATATAATGAAGTTTATCAAAACAAAAATTAAAGATTTAATAATAATAAAACCACAAATATATAATGATAATAGAGGCTATTTTGCTGAAACATTTAGGCAAGACAAATTAGAAAAATTTATAGGTTATAAAATAAATTTCTGTCAAGAAAATGAGTCTAAAAATTCAAAAGGCACATTAAGAGGTCTGCATTATCAGCTACCACCTTTCGCTCAAACTAAACTTATACGAGTTACCCATGGCAGGGTTTTAGATGTAGCATTAGATATTAGAAAAAATAGTCCAACATTTGCACAGCACATATCAATTGAATTATCTGCTGAAAATAAAAAACAACTATTAATACCAATAGGTTTTGCACATGGGTTTGTAGCGCTTGAAAAAGACACAGTACTATCATATAAAGTAGATAATTATTACAACTTAGAGTACGACAATGGGATTGCCTTTAATGATAAAGATTTAAATATAGATTGGTTGTTAACTGCAGATAAATTAAACATATCTACTAAAGATAAAAGTCAATTAACGTTAAAAGATACAAGTTTTTTATTTAAATATAGCGCAAATTTATATGCATAATATTTTAATAACAGGTGCAGCAGGACAATTAGGTAGCGAATTAAAATGCTTAAGTTCTAATTATAACTATAATTACTTTTTCACCGTAAAAAATACTTTAAATATATTAAATAAAAAAGAGTTAGAATACTTTCTTCAAACAAACAATATAACATATATTATAAATTGTGCAGCATACACAGCTGTTGATAATGCAGAAAACAATCACAAACATGCTAATAATGTTAATCATCTAGCAGTTAAAAACTTGGCTTTAATTGCAAAAAAATTAAATATATCATTAATACATATCTCAACTGACTATGTATTTGATGGCAAAAATTATTTACCATATCAAGAAAATGATAATACAAATCCTAATAATATATACGGTAGAACTAAACTTGACGGTGAAAATGCAATTATAAAAATTAATCCAACTAATACCATTATTATTAGAACATCTTGGCTTTATAGTAATTTTGGCGCTAATTTCTTACAAACTATGCTTAATTTGTCTAAAAAATCAAATACCTTGAATATAGTTTATGATCAGATTGGGTGCCCTACTTATGCTAAAGATTTAGCAACAGTTATATTAAATATACTACCTAAAATAAATAATAAAAAAGTACAAATTTATCATTATGCAAATGAAGGTATTATTACATGGTATGATTTTGCCAAAGCTATATTTGAAATATTAAATATAGCTATAAAAATAAATCCAATTATTACAAAAGACCATCCTACAATTGCTATAAGGCCATATTATAGTGCGCTAAATAAAGCAAAAATTAAAAATGATTTTAATATTGTCATACCTTATTGGAAAGATAGTTTAAAAAAATGTTTAAATACTACCAATGAAAAATAATAAAAACATATTAATAACAGGTGGTGCTGGCTTTATTGGCTCTAACTTTATCCCTTATTTTTTAAAAAAATATAAAAATTATACTATTATAAATTTAGATTTACTCACTTATGCAAGTAATTTAACAAACCTAAAAAAATATGAAAATAACTATAGATATAAATTTATTCATGGCGATATTTGTAATCGTACTTTAATAGAAACTATATTTAATAAATACAATATAACGGGGGTAATAAATTTTGCAGCTGAATCTCATGTAGATAATAGCATAAAAAATCCAGAAATTTTTATAAAAACCAATGTTCACGGTACCTTTATTTTGCTTGATGTAGCTTATAAATATTGGATTAAGAATATAAATAATTGCAAAATAAATTATAAAAATCATCGCTTTCATCATATATCTACAGATGAGGTATACGGCAGTTTAAATACAACTGATTTATTTACTGAAAATACTCCTTATGCTCCGAATTCTCCATATAGTGCATCTAAAGCATCAAGTGATATGATGGTAAGAAGCTATAATAAAACTTATCAATTAAATACTATTATCACTAATTGTTCTAATAATTATGGTCCTCAACAGCATAATGAAAAATTAATACCTACAATTATACAAAAAGCACTAAATAATGAAATAATTCCCATTTATGGTGATGGCAAAAATATACGAGACTGGCTATATGTAACTGATCATTGCACAGGCATAGATTTAGCGTATCATGCGGGTCGAGCTGGAGAAACTTATAATATAGGTGGTAATAATGAAAAAACTAACTTAGAAATTGCAGATAAAATTTGCGAGTTATTAGATGAAAAAATTCCACAACAAAAGTCATACAAAAAACTAATTACCCTGATAGAAGATAGAGCTGGGCATGACAAACGATATGCAGTTGATGCAACAAAAATAAAAAATGAGCTAGGCTGGATAGCAGTTGAAAATTTTAATCATGGTATAATTAAAACTATTGATTGGTATCTCAACAAATAAACTAATTTATGAGTAATAAAATTAAGGTAACAGCTATTATATGCCTTAGTCCATATAGTGGTGGTATGGAACTTGATAGTATAAAACTTACCAAAAAACTAAGCAGTTATACAAAAATTATATTAATAGCAAAAGAAAAAAGTTTTATAGCTGATAAAACAAAAAAAATTTATAGTGATAAAATTTGCTTAGAAACTATATCTTTTTATAACAACCTTAGTTTTAATATTATTTTTGGTGTAAGAAATATTATCAAAAAATATAATATAAATAATGTAATATTTTTTGGTGCCAGTGAACTTAAATCTCTTTACTTTTCATTTATAAATCTTAACATCAACCTAATAATACGACATGGTAGCGTAAAAAATACTCCTAAAAAAGACTATATTCATCAACTGCTTTACAGCAAGGTAAATTATCATGTAAGTATCTGTAAATATTTGCTTAAAAATGTTAGAAAAATTATACCATTTAGTAAAAATACTCAAGAAAAACTAATATATCCTTCGTTTGTATTTACTAAGCCAAAACATATTTCTCAAAAAAAATTAACAATCCTACATATAAGTAGAATTGTACAAAAAAAAGGGCACATAGATGCGATAAAAGCTTGTGAAGTATTAATAATAAATAATATAGACTTTAGATTTAATATTGTAGGAGAACTTAACAAAAAATATAAAAAAGAATTTATGGAATTTTATGATAACTGTAACTATAAAGATAAAATAAATTTAGTAGGTTTTAAAGATAATGTAGCGCCATATATCCAAGAAGCAGATATATTTTTATTTCCAAGTTATGGTGAAGGATTTGGCAATGTTTTAATAGAAGCAATTATGAATAATATAATTTGTATAACTTATGATAATACTACTTTTCCAGAATTTAAAAAATTAGGTTTATATTTTAAAATGGTAGAAACTGGAAATATACAAGGCTTAAAAGATACTCTTTTAAATAGCGTGAATACCTTAGAAATAGAAAAAGATAAATCATCTAATAACTATATAATAGCAAAAAAATTATTCCCATTAGAACAAGAAATAAATAAATTTTTAGAAATACTTATATAATGCCATTAACTCTAATTATTAAAAAATTTAAAATAAATATAAACTATTTATTTATGCTGTATGCATTTTGCTTGCCTATATCTAAGGCTGGAGTAAGTATATTTGCAGGTTTAATATTATTATATTGGTTATTCAGCAATAACTGGAAATATAAGTGGCTAACATATAAAAATAACTTACTATCTATCACTATTCTGATATTTATAGGCTTTAGTGCTTTATCTTTAACATTATTTGGTTATAGTGATTTAAGTTATGCGCTAGACTATATAAGTAAATATTGGCATTTTTTAATAATTTTAGTTATTTATTCTCTATTTGATATTAAATATTTAAATAAAGTATTATCTGTATTTCTACTTGGTATGTTTATCAGTGAAATAACATCTTATGGTATATTTTTTCAGTGGTGGAATTATAATAATATATCTTCAACAGATCCGGCTCCTTTTATGAATCATACTGATTATAGTGCATATCTTGCTTTTACCAGTATATTGCTGCTATTAAATGCTATCTATGAGAAAATTATTTTTAAAAAGCTCTTGTATATAATATTTTTTATCACTGTAACTGCAAATTTATTTATTAATGGCGGTAGAACTGGACAAGTAATATTTTTAGTCATTATATTTATAAGCTTTATTATGAGTTTTAAAAATAAATTTAAGGCTATTATACTAGCTGCAATAGTACTTACCAGTATTTTGATTACCGCCTACATCATTAGCCCAAATTTTACGGCTAGAATGGATTACACAAAACATGAGATAACTAAAATGATATACGATAAAAACTTTGATGGGGCGTTTGCTCGTAGAGTAGCACTCTGGAAAGTGGGTATTGATAAATTTAGTGATAATATATTTATAGGCAGTGGTATTGGCAATGAAATGCAGGGTATAAAACAATATGCAAAAAAAAATTCTTTTAATCCAGATAATTTTCCAACTATACCAAATTCTGATCATCATAATACCTTTATTACTATTGCAGTACAGCAAGGACTATTAGGGCTTATGATTTTAATAGTAATTTTTTACTCTATTTTTAATTTACATTTTAAAAGCCTTAAAATACAAATATTAAATTATACCTTTATTACAACGTTTTTTATGTGGTCAATGGGTGGCATAACTTTTCATACTATGGACCCTATGATATTTTTTGCATTTTTTGCTGGTTTATTTAATAAAATTGCAAGAGTAGATAGCCTTAATGAGTATTTAAGCCATACGTACAAATAAATTTATTTTCTTTTTTATTTTGTAGAAACAATTTTTTTTCATCCTTATAAGATATATTGTCTCTAAAATTTCTTGTATGGTGTAGATGAAATTGATTAGCTATATTTTTTGCAGATTTTATTTTTAAACCTAATGCCTCAAATCTCCACTGCATATCAGTATCATCACCAATTGCAGTTTGCCCATATCCCTCATCATAACCATTAATTGCTATTATGTCTTTTTTAAAACAAGAATAATTACATCCAAGTAATTGAGTATTAGGTTGTCTATTTTTTAAAAAGATATTATAAAATATACCTTGTGGATTTATATATATACCTGCCTCTGTATGCCGTTCTTTATTATCAATGTTTAGTTTAAAAAACAATTTAAAAAAATTATTTTCAATATCAATTGATTTTATGTCTTTATTTCTTAGCATAGTAGAAAATTTTTTACCCAAATTACACCTTCTGCCGCTAATTATATAATTGTTTTCTGCTAAAAAATAATGACCCTGTAAAAAAGTACTATACAAAATACAATCACCATCAATAAAAACAAGATAATCATAAGAGGAGGCAATAATAGCATTATTAAGTGATCGCATTTTTCTTATACCATTATCATTTTGTGTGGTATGTAGAATATTAAATTTATATTTTTTTCTTGCATTTATAACACAATTATGCACTATCTCAGATCTGCCATCTTCAGCTACAATTACTTCAAATTTATTATATATTTGATATAATAAAGACTTAAAAATTAGTTCAAGTGCTTGTGTGTCTTTGTAAACTGCTATAATTAAACTAATTTGCATTTTTTATAAATTCTGTATAACAACAAATAATTTATCATTTTGACGCTTTAAATCAAACTTATCTTGTGCTTTTTTATAGCCTTTTATAGCTAAATCATTTTTACACCTTGTATTTTTATATAAAAACTCTATCTTTTGTGCTAAATCATTCTTAGTATTATTAAACAATAACCCATCAACTCCATCTTCAATTATTTCCAAAGGACCTCCTTTATTTGCAGCAATTATACATATTTTATTTATCATAGCCTCAATAACTACAAGTCCAAATGTTTCATTTGTAGTGGCAAGTACATTAACATCAAATAATTGCATATAAGTGTTTACTTGCTTTGTAAAGCCTGTAAATATTATTTTATCTTGGATTTTTAAAGCAATGGTTTGTTGTTTTAATTGATTTAAATATTTACTGTCCATTGTGTCACCTACAATAAGTGCTTTAATGTTTAATTTTTCTATTCTTTTTATTGCCTCTATTATTAAATATTGACCTTTAGCATGCTCAATTCTTCCTACTATTCCTATAATAAATTCATCTTTTAGATTGTATTTATTTTTTAAAATTTTAATTTCTTCTAACTTAATTAAACTTGATTCTACCCCCATATAAATCATAGCTACATTAGGCCTTACATTATCTGGTATAAATTTTTCAATTTGTTGTTTGACTTGATTGGTAACAGCATGTATTGTATGTATATTTTTATATAACCACTTATGATAAAAATCATTTTTATATCTAGTCATATGCATATTTCTAGTTTGAATTATTTTTGGTTTATTCGTGCTTAAAATTTTTGCTAAAACTACAATAAATATATCATTATTCCAATGAAAATGAATAATATTTATATTATTTTTATCTATATATTTAGCTAATTGAAATGCAGAAATAATTAATAATAATTTATTTCTTTTAAGATAGAATTTATCTTTGTAATTTATATATTTATCTATTTTTTTACCAGGAGCAATAGCTATTTTTGTAGTAGTTTTTTTTTTAAAATATTTAAAACAATTAACCATAAAAAGTTCTAAACCGCCTAAATCTGGTGATAGGCAAAATTCAAGAATATTTTTATCTTTCATATTTCACTTGATTACAAATATAATTGCATTATTTATAGTTAAAATACGTATTTTATACTTTATTATATTTACAAGCTAATTATGTATAAATATGACGCTAAAGATGGCTTTAAAAATTTGGTTAAAAATATTAAAAAATACTTTGCCAGTAGCGATGTAATAATGCATGAAGCAAGAAATAAGCTAAAAATAATTAACTATAATAATACTAAATTAGTAGTTAAGTCGTTTAAAATTCCTAATATAATTAATAGAATTATTTATGCTTATATTAGAGATGGTAAAGCAAAAAAATCATTTTTTAATGGTATAAAGCTTACTAAACTTAATGTAGTTACCCCTCAGCCAATTGGATATATAGAATTTTATAAATATGGTTTATTACAAAAATCATTTGCCATTAGTGTATTTCAGCCATATGATTTTTTAATAAGAGAGCCGTTATATAATGATAAATTTTTAGCAAGAATAACAATAATTAAATGTTTTGTTAATTTTACTTATCAATTACACCAACAAAATATTTATCATAAAGATTATTCAGCTGGCAATATATTAGTATTTAAAAATAATAATACTTATAGTTTTAGTGTAGTAGATATAAATAGAATACAATTTAAAAAAATTAATTTATATTTAGCAATGAAAAATTTTAATAAATTATGGGCAAATAGCAATACTTTAACTATTATAGCTAAAGAATATGCGAAAATATCTAACTATAATGAAAAGAAGTGCTTAAAAATTATATTAGCAGAAGATAAAAAATTAAAAACTTTTGTAGAAAATAGAAGAAAATGGAAAAAAAATATTTTAGGTAAATAAATGAGTATAAAAATATCTGTTGCAATTATTACATATAATGAAGAAAAAAATATAAAAAGATGCATAGACAGTATTAGTATATTTGCCAATGAAATAATTATTGTTGATAGCTTAAGCACTGATAATACATGTGCTATCGCTAAACAACTTGGTGCAAAAATAATACAACAAAAATTTCTTGGACATATAGCACAAAAACAATTAGCACTAGATAATTGTACTAATGAGTGGATTTTAAGTCTTGATGCCGATGAAGAAATATCAACAAAATTACAAAAAAATATTATAGTTTTATTGCAAAATAAATTAAAATTTGATGCTTATAGCATGAATAGACTAAGCTTTCATTTGGGTAAATGGATAAAACATGGCGGCTGGTATCCTGATGCTAAAATTAGATTATTTAATAAAAATCAAGCTTATTGGGGTGGTTATAATCCGCATGATAAAGTTATTATAAATGGCAAGGTAGGGCATATAAATGGTGACTTGTTGCACTATGTTTTTAAAAACTTAAAACATAATGTTGACGCTAATAATTCATACTCTTCTATCATGGCCTATGATCTACACAAAAAAGGTGTTAAATTTTCATTTTTAAAATTATATTTTAAACCTATTGGTAAATTTTTAGAAACCTATATATATAAAAGAGGTTTTTTAGATGGTTTGCCTGGCTTTATTATTGCTGTTGGCGCAGCTTATAGTATGTTTTTAAAATTTGCAAAATTATTAGAACTTGAAAGCACAAAACATGAATATACTGCTAACAAGACATGACAAAATTGGTGATTTTATCACCGCCGTACCTATGGCAAAGGTTTTAAAAGAGCAATGTAATGCAAAAATTATATTTTTAGTAGCAAAAGTAAATACTGTATTAGCAAAAAAAATTGATTTTATTGATGAAGTAATAACATATAACACCAATGCTAATACATTAATAACAAAACTCAAGCAAGCTAAAATTGATGTTAGTATTAGTGCTTATATTGATAATTATCTTGGTTTTTGTTTATTATTAGCAAAAATCCCATTACGCATAGCACCTGCTACTAAATTTGCACAAATTTTTTTTAATAAAACAGTTAGACAAAGACGCAGCAAGATAGAAAAAACTGAAATAATGTACAACCTTGATTTATTACATCAATTTGATAATAATTTAAAACTTAATTTTAATAAACCACTATTAGAATTAACAGCTAAAAAAGATGATTTTATAATAATACATTGTGGCTCTGGTGGTAGCAGTGATGGCAATTTAACTTTAAATGATTATATAAAATTAGCCATTATTGCAGCTAATAAAATAAATGTTGTATTTTCTTTTGGTCCAAATGATAATAAATTAAAACAATATATAATAAATAATATCAAGTTAAATAAGACAATAACTATAAAAGAAGGTTTTAGTAGTTTATATGATTTTTGCAACTATATAGCAACATGCAAAGTTTTTATTAGCACCTCAACTGGTCCAATGCATCTAGCTGGACTTACTAATACTACAACGCTATCATTTTTTGGTAATAATCTATTTGCCAGTAGTAAAAGATGGGCAACGGTTAGTAACACTAAATGCCAGAACAATTATGAAGTTTCTAAAAATTATAATAAAGATTTCTACAATACAATTGAAAATAAATTATTAAGGTTGATTGATGCATAATTGGGATAAATATTCAGATCAACCGAAAATACTTAATGCAGCAGACAAAAAGAAATTACGTCAAGGTAAAAAAAATATCAGTCTGAAGGCAATATGGAAATTTATTTATTTATTTATAAAATTTACTATCATAAAAGATAATAGTAAGCAAGTAACTGATAACTACTTTTATGGTTTATGTATTAATTTAGATAAAGGATACGAGCAAATTAATTTAATAGCAGAATTGGGTGTTAAATCTCTACAAATTAGAGTTTTTTTGGCTGATATAATAAATATAGATAATTATGTAAAATTTACTAAATCATTTGGCAGTGATAAGCAGATACTTATTACTATAATTCCTGATAGAGAAAATATTACTAATGTCAAATTATTGCAAAAAAACATAACTATTATTTTTAATAAATTTAATGGCATTACTACAGAATTTATGCTAGCTAATGCAGTTAACAGGATTAAATGGGGGTTTATTAATATCAATGAGTATCTTAATTTCTGTCAACATATCAAACAAATAAAAGATAAAAATTTTTCACATATAAAATTAGTTGGCTCATCAATAATTGATTTTGAGTATTTCTATACCACTCAAACACTATTTAATAACTATAAAATATATTTTGATATTGTAGCAAGTTTATTATATGTTGATAGAAGAGGCTCACCATACAATAAGCAATATGGTATTTTTAATTTAGAAAATAAAATTAATTTTTTATGGACTATTGTTAAAGACTCTAACAAAAGTAGCAATAAAATTTATATTACTGAAACTAATTATCCTTTAAAAAATACTAAACCATATACACCAACTAGCGATAAAGAAACTATAAATGAGAAGCTATATACTAAGTATATGTTGGAGTATTTTAATATTGCTAAAAAAACAGGTAAAATAAATAAAGTATTTTGGCATCAGTTAATAGCGCCTGGGTATGGTTTAGTTGATAATAGAAATTCTAAAATTAAAAAAACTCAAGCATTTTATACTTTTAAATCATTAATAAATAATCATGTTAAATAAATTCTCTAAGATAACTCGTCTTAATATTTTTATAATTTTATTATTTTTATTGCTATTTTTTATTTATCGTTTGACTTTTTTTATTATATTTAAAACAGATGATTTAGCTATAAATGACATAATTTATGCGTTTTATATAGGACTGAAATTTGATTTAAGGTTAGCAATTATTATTGTATTGCCTATATTTTTTATTGCTTGGATAAAATACTTATCACCTTTAAAAAATAATATTTTTAATAAAATATGGAAAATTTATTTAACCTTAATATTTAGTTTTTTATTATTAGTATTTTTTCTTGATTTTGGTCATTATTCATATCTACATACTCATTTAGATAAAACTATTTTAAGGTTTATTTATAATACTACCATTTCAGCAATAATGTTATGGCAAAGTTATCCGTTATTGAAAATAATATTATTTTTTATAACTCTAATTATTATTTTTTATAAAAGCATTACTATAATTTTTAATAAAATTAAACAACAACAAGAATACAAGTTATCTCTTATATACAAAATAATTATAAATACCACAATAGCAATAGCAATATTTATGGCCTTATTTGGTAAAATATCCACCTACCCTCTTAGATGGGTTGACGCTTATTTTAGCCCTAATAGTTTTATTGCTGATTTAACACACAATCCAGCACTATATGCTTATGATACCTTAAGATACGCTGATACTAATTATGACATAAAACTTACGCAAAAATATTTCCCTATTATTAAAAAGTATTTAAAATTAAATCCTAATAATAAAGCCTTAAATTACAATAGAGAACTTATACCAACAACTATAATTAATAAAAAAGTAAATGTAGTATTAGTATTTTTAGAATCTTTTGCTGGTTATAAAACAGGGTTATTTGGCAATCCACTTAACTCTAGCCCCAATTTTGATAAATTAGCCAAAAATAGCTTATTTTTTAAAAATTTTTATGTAGCACATACTGGCACTGCTAGAAGTGTTTTTGCTAATATTACCAGTTTGATAGATACTCAATTAGTTAAAACAGCAACAAGAAATCCCCTTATTGTTGAACAAAATACGGTTATAGATGTATTTAATAACTATGAGAAATTTTATTTTTTAGGTGGTAACGCTAATTGGGGCAATATTCGTGGAGTATTAAAAAACAATATAGATAATTTACATATAATTGAAGAAGGAGACTATAAAGCACCAATACAAGATGTATGGGGTATTTCTGATGCTGATTTATTTTTAGCAGCAGCTAAAACATTAAAACGCAGTAAAAAACCATTTTTTGCTATAATTCAAACATCTGGTAATCATAGACCTTACACTATTCCTCAACCTAATTATAATTTTAAGGCTATTAAATTTAGTGATAATGAAGTTAAAAAATATGGTTTTCAATCACTTAAAGAGTTAAATTCTTTTCATTTTATGGATCACAGTATAGGGCTTTTTATTAAACAAATGCAACAAAATAAATTATATGAAAATACTATTTTTGTATTTTTTGCTGATCATGGTATCAATTATAACAATGGCAAGCATCGCCCTAAATTTGAAACTAAACTTAACATTGGTAGCTATCATGTTCCTCTTATTATACATTCCCCAAAATTTATAACACCTAGAGTGAATACTACTATAATGAGCCATATAGACACACTGCCAACCTTAGCAGGCTTAATGGGCAAGAAATACACTTTAAGTGGGTTAGGTCGCAATATGTTAAACGATAAATATAAAAACGAACAATACGCTTTTTTTATTGAACACGGAGTGATTCCTACTATTGGTGTTATTGGTAAAAACTTTTTATTTAGTATGCGTGCAGATGACACTAAAGAAAGATTATCTGCATTAACAGATAATATAGCCGATATACAAAAGCATAATATTAAACTACATAAAATGAAACAACTAACTTTAGCTATTTATCATACTAATAAATATTTGCTTTATCATAATAAAAAACAAGATACTAAATAAATAATATATTATTTATTAATGCTAAATGCATCTAATGTCTGTTGATTACCATTAACAAAATAAGCACTTAATTTATTATTGCTAATGCGTAAAATAAGAGAGCCAATATCATTAATACCAATAAGCATAGCCTTATGATTAAGAGTTTCTTTGTCATTTTTAGATGAGCTGCCTACTACTGCATAAATAGTACCAGTATCTTTTTTATTATAAATATTATTATCACCACTATTTACTATCATTTTTGCTGAGAATGAAGCGCTTTTTCCATAATGACCTTTAATTAAATGTGAGCGTTCATAAGAATGAGAATGCCCGCTTAATACTAAATCAACACTAAATTTCTCCAATATTGGCAAAACATGTTCGCGCATATAAATCATTTTTCCCCAACTATCACGATAACTGTCAGAATCATGCGAACCTTTAGTATAAGGCGGTGAGTGAAATAAAGCTACAGTCCATTTTAATTTATTAGCTGCTAAATCTGTTGCTAACCACTCTACCATTTTATTAGTACGTAGAATTGGTATTTTTTCAGAATTTAAAAAAACGAAATGTATATTAGCATAATCAAAAGAATAATAACTTTCTGTGCCAGATGCAATTCCACCTAACTCTCCATTAGTAGGAAAATCAAATATATCATAAAAGGCATCACGACGCTCATCATGATTGCCGTAAGCTGGCCAAATATTAATTTGGCTTAAAGTATTTTGATATGTATTAAAAATAGCTTGTTGATATTCTATATTTCTACCAGATCTATAAGCATTGTCACCTGTAGTTAAAATTAAATTAAATTGTTGTTGATTTTTTTCTTGTAAAAACCCATAAGCTGCTGTGATGACTTTATTAAGATTTTTATTATTTTTACCAGCATCTCCTAATACCCAAAACCATAAATCTTTACTATTAACTAATGGTGCTGTATTAAAATTATAAATTTTATCTAAAATTTTATAATAATATTTAGTATCAGCATGTAAATTATTAAGTATTATTTTATGCTTTTTTTTAACTATTTTTTCCTGTTTATGAAGACTTAAATTATTTTTATCAGTACCATAATATAGAGTTATTTTCTTAGCAATTATATTTTGAAATTTAATAGTAGCCCTATCACTGCCTACCATTTGCATATAAGGTAGCCGTAAACCATCATATTTACTATCAAAATATTTTTGCCCCGTACGAGCAATAATAGCAATCATAATAATTAATATAGCAACAAATAATATTTTGTGTTTAAAAATAAATTTAGCCATAATTATAAAAATTTAATTACTATAAAATTAAAGCTATTATTTTATACTATTTATTATGCAAAAAATTTTTATTGAGATTCCTACATGGTTAGGAGATACTGTAATGACAACACCTGCCATAGAAAATATTTGCGCTAAATATCCTAAGGCACATCTAACTATTTTTGGCTCTAAAATAGCTACACAAATTTTTACATACCATCCACAAGTAAAAAAAATTATTATAGATAAAAGTAGAATAAGTAAAAATAGATTTTTTTATCTATATAAAATAACAAAAAAACTACATAAATTTGACATTGCAATTTCTTTTAGAAGAAGAATTTTTGCTAAAATTTTAATATTTTTTATTACGGCTAAAGTTAAATATGTTTATAAAAGATCTAAAATAAAAAATAAACATTTGGTTATTCGTTACAATAATTTTATCAATTATGCTTTTAAAATAAATACTATAGCAGCAAAATTAAAAATTCATCTTTTACCACAAACAAAAAATATCTCTAATAAGTCTTTAGGTATAAATCCAGGCGCAACTTATGGTAGTGCCAAATGCTGGTATGCTAATAAATTTGCTACAGTTGCTAATAATTTTACTGACAAAAAAATTATAATTTTTGGGAGCGATAAAGAAACAAATATAGCTAATAAAATAACAACTCAACTAATTACTAATAATTATCTTAATTTATCTGGAAAATTATCAATTATAGAATTATGTAAGTATATTAAAAATTTAGATATATTTATAACGGCAGATAGTGGTCCTATGCATATAGCAGCAGCATTTAATATTAAAACTGTTGCTTTATTCGGCCCTACTAAAGATTATGAAACTTCACCATGGAAAAATCCTTATGCAGTAATTTTAAAAAAATATTTTTCTTGCCAGCCTTGTATGCAAAAAATATGCCATTTAACTGGCAATAAATATCATCAATGTATGCAAACAATAACAGCAAATGAAGTAATAAAAACTATAAAATCTTTTTAAGTTCTACCATAGAATCAATAATTAAATCAGGGTTAAAATCAGCAATATTTTTACCATGATTATAACCATAACTCATACAAATAATTTTAAAGCCAGCAGCGCGAGAAGCATAAATATCACTAATTGAATCACCTATCATTAAACAGTTTTTTACTGGTACTTTAAAATGATTGGCAGCATGTAATAGTGGCAGTGGATCTGGTTTTTTTTTAGACAAGGTATTACCAGATATAATAATTTTAAATTTATCAAAAATATTTAAATCTTTAAGTAATGGGTAAGTAAACTGCTGTGCTTTATTAGTTATACAGCCAATAATATAATCTTGTTGTATTAAATAATTAATTCCTGTTAATACGCCTGGATATAAACTTGATCTTTTGCTTGTATTTTTAGCATATAAATCTATAAATATAGTATATGCTTTAGCAAACATATCATCATCTTCATTAACTTCTAGTTTGCCAGCTAAACTACGTCTAACTAAAGTCTCTACTCCATTACCAACCCAATTTCTAATTTTATCCTCTTCCCATGTTTTTCTACCAATTTTAAGCATCATTTTATTGATACAATAACTTAAATCAGGTACACTATCAACTAAAGTACCATCAACATCTATCATTATTAGTTGTGTATTTATTTTTTTCATTTAAAATTAATCTATAGTTTGTAAAAAAAGTATTTTAATGCAAAAAAAAATAAAAATTGGCTTTATTGGTGCTGGTAATATGGCAAATGCTATGATAACTGGTATGCTTAAAAATAATTTTACTGCCGTTGATATAACAGTCAGTGATATCAATCATCAATTGTTATCATCTCTTAAAGATAAATTTAATATTAACACAACTACTAATAATTGTATTGTGGTTAATAATTGTAATGTAATTATTCTATCAGTAAAACCACAAAATATTAAAGAGTTATGCAGGCAAATATGTCATGAAATTAAGCAAGATAAAATTATTATCTCTATTGCTGCTGGCATTACCACAAAACAATTAGGACAATATTTAAATACTAATAATATAGTGCGTGCTATGCCAAATTGTGCAGCAATTATTGGTGAAAGTGTAACCGGTATTTTTGCTGAAAATCTAATAAATAAAAAAATAATAGATGATATATTTATTAGTATTGGTATAAGCATTTGGTTAGATGATGAAAAATTAATAGATAGTATTACTGCAATCTCTGGTAGTGGTCCAGCATATTTCTTTTTAATATTTGAGATAATTATATCCAATGCAATTATTCTAGGTATAAGCGCTAAAGATGCAAAAAAAATATGTTTACAGACAGCTCTTGGTGCGGCAAAAATGGCAGTAAACAATAATATACATACATTGAAACAGCAAGTAACTTCTCGTGGTGGAACTACTGAAGCAGCACTGCAATGCTTTGCTGATAATAATATAGATACCATTATACAAAAAGCAATATTAGCTGCTAAAGATCGTGCTGTAGAATTGTCAAATGATAATTAAAATTAACTATTCAAAAATAGAATTATTTATCTTTAGTAGTATGAGTTTAACTACTTTGTTAATTGTTTGGTATTTCAATATAGTCATCTATCTGCAATTATTTTTAACTTTAATTATTATTATTTATAGTATTTGGCAGCTAAAAAGAATACTTACTACTAATATAAAACTTATCATAAATGATGAAATATTCATTAAAGACAATAAGTTATATAATCTTAATATTGTAAATAATAGCTTACTTACAATAGTTTATTATAGTTATCATCCTCATATAAAAACTAAATTTAGATTAAATATATTTTATGATAGCTGTAATGATTATGATATTTATCAAATCAATAGAGAATTAAAAAAAATAACGCACAATAAGTCAAATAAGGTATAATAATTTCATTCTAAAGGTGGATATAAAGAATAATGACGTTCTTTCTTTTAAGATTTTTTATCTTAAATGTTAGCGTCATTTTTTTGCCAGTTTTACTGTAAAAACCAAAAAAACATAGTTGTCAGTATATTGTAAATTATTAGTATATTGATTTTTTATATTTATAAGGAGTAAATTTATGAAAATGATAACAGCAATAATCAAACCATTTAAACTTGATGAGGTGCGTGAATCTTTATCTGAAATTGGTGTATCTGGTATTACAACCACTGAAGTAAAGGGTTTTGGCAGGCAGAAAGGACACACAGAACTATATCGTGGTAGTGAGTATGTAGTTGATTTTTTACCAAAAATTAAAATAGAGATTGCTACAACGAAAGATAAAATTGATACTATCATTGCAACTATTATCAGCAGTGCAAAAACTGAAAATGGTAATTTTGGTGATGGCAAAATTTTTATTAGTGATTTAGGAAATGTAATACGTATTCGCACTGGTGAAATTGGTGTTGAGGCAATATAGTAAAAATTATGGAAAATCAAATATTTGAATTACAATATGCAATAGATACTTTTTATTTTTTAATTATGGGGGCTTTGGTTATGTGGATGGCAGCTGGCTTTTCTATGCTTGAAGCCGGTCTTGTGCGCGCTAAAAATACCACTGAAATTTTAACTAAAAATATTGGATTATATGCAATTGCTTGTAGTACATATTTATTAGTTGGATACGAAATTATGTATGGTGGTAGTTATTTTTTAAATGGCATTAATGGAGGGGTTGATTTAGTCCAAAATGCCCTTAAGTCATCTGCTGAAAATGGCTTTGCTGGTGATAGTGTTTATTCTAAAGCCGCTGATTTTTTCTTTCAAGTAGTATTTGTTGCAACTGCTATGAGTATAGTCTCAGGCGCTGTAGCTGAAAGAATGAAATTATTTTCATTCTTTATTTTTGCTATTATTTTTACTGCAATAATATATCCGTTAGAAGGCTCTTGGACTTGGGGAGGAAATGATGTTTTTAACTTATTCAGCTTAGCTAATTTTAAAGATTTTGCTGGCTCTGGCATTGTACATATGGCAGGAGGGGCAGCAGCCTTATCTGCAGTTATTATCTTAGGAGCTAGAAATGGAAAATATGATAAAAATGGCAATTCTAAAGCAATAACTGGTGCCAATATGCCTCTTGCAGCACTTGGAACATTTATTTTATGGATGGGTTGGTTTGGTTTTAATGGTGGGTCGGTCTTAAAATTAGGAGATATTGTTAGCAGCAATACTATAGCAATGGTATTTTTAAATACTAACGCTGCTGCTGCTGGCGGTGTAATTGCAGCTCTAATTTTAGCAAAAATTTGGTTTGGTAAGGCTGATCTTACTATGGCACTAAATGGCGCTTTAGCTGGTTTAGTTGCAATTACAGCAGAACCAAGTACACCAAGTCCGTTGCAAGCATTAACATTTGGTATCATTGCAGGATTGATTGTTGTAGTATCAATTATTGTAATTGATAAAAAACTTCACCTTGATGATCCAGTTGGAGCAATTAGCGTGCATGGAGTTATTGGTTTGTTTGGTTTATTAATTGTACCAATTACTAACAATGAAGCAACATTTATTGCACAAATTATAGGTGCAATTACAATTTTTATATGGGTATTTGTTTCTTCTATTATTATTTGGTTTGTACTAAAAAAAATAATTGGCATAAGAGTTAATAAAGAAGAAGAAATGATAGGTAGCGATATTGCTGAATGCGGTATAGAAGCATATCCAGAGTTTAATAATAAATAATAAAGGAGAAAAAGTGAAAAATATAAATAAAATAATAATTAGTCTAATAATAATGTTGTTTACTATAAATACAATAGCTGCTGATAACGAAAAAATAAAATCTTTAAGTGCTAATATTACTATTGCTAATGATTATGTATGGCGTGGTATGCCTCAGCATAGTAATAACAAAGAAATAACTTTATCAGGCGGGTTTGATTATGATTTTAATAATAATTTTAGCGCTGGTGTTTGGGGCTCTAATGTTAGTTTTGTAGATAGTGATGGCAACAATGCTTCAGTTGAATTTGATTTATATGGCGAATATGCAGGTAGCTATAAAAATATAGGTTATAACATTGGTTATATTAGCTATATATTTCCTAATGCGAAAGCAGCAAATATTGCTGAAGCTTACTTTGGTGTTAATTATAAAGGCTTTTCTCTTACTAAATATTTAGGTATGAAAGATGCAAATGATAACTTAGAATTTTCTTATAATGTAAATATAGCAAATATTAGTACTACTTTTACTTACGGAGATTACGATAAAAGCAATAAATATTTATCTATTGGTTTAAGCAAAGTTTTTAAAGATATTATATATACTCTTACAATTAGCAATAATGATCCAATAAATAATGCTAAGAAAAATTATGTAGTTTTTAGTATCGGCAAAATATTCTAATTAATAGCAGATTATTTTAATACTTACTAATTACAACTAATTAGCTAGAATGATCTGCTTTTTTTATTATTAATAATTAATATGTTTAATAAATTTAATTTATTTTTTATAACAATTCTTTGTGTTATTAATACTTTAGCAAATACAACAAATAATAAAGCTATAAGTGCTAATATTTCTATAGCAACAGATTATATTTCTCGCGGTATAGATCAGCATAGTGGCAATGATAGACTAACACTATCTGGTGGTTTTGATTATGATTTTCATAATAATTTTAATATTGGTGTTTGGGGCTCTAACGTTAGTTTTAAAGAAAATGATAAAATTGCCTCAATTCAATTTGACTTATACGGCGAATATACAATTAACTATAAAGATATAAATTATAATATTGGTTATACTAAAAGTACTTTTCCTGGCTTAACAACTCTAAATAGCGATGAAATATATGTTAGTGTTGCTTATAATAATTTTAATATCACCCAATATGTTGGCATAAAAAACACTGATAATAATTTAGAGCTTAGTTATCAAGCAAATATATTTAAAGTTGATACTACATTTATTTATGGTGATTATATTAATAATAATAAATATTTTTCTATTATATTTGTTAAAAAACTCGGTGAATTAACTTATACTATTAGCCTTCATACGCATAATCTAAGTAATCATAATAAAAAAAATTATGCTGTTTTTGGTATTAGTAAAGCTTTTTAAAAAATAAATAATTATAATTATTACCTATCTAATTGCTACTAACTATTAAAATAGCTTTATTTTAAATACTTAACTTAACCTTAATGCGTAAAATTTTAGTAACATCAGCATTACCTTATGCTAACGGTGAAATTCATCTCGGTCATTTAGTAGAATACATTCAAACAGATATTTGGGTGCGTATACAAAAAATATTAGGTAATAAATGTTATTATATATGTGCTGATGATGCGCATGGCACACCAATTATGCTAAAAGCAAAAGAATTAGGGATTACTCCTGATGAGTTAATTAACGCTGTTGCTAAACGTCATATAGCTGACTTTAATGATTTTGATATCGATTTTAGTAATTATTATTCTACGCATAGTAAAGAAAACAAACAATTAGCGACTGAAATTTACAATAAACTTTTTGCCAAAGGCTATATTACCACAAAAATTATCTCACAAGCATTTGATAAAGAACAACAAATGTTTCTACCTGATAGATTTATTAAAGGTGATTGCCCAAAATGTGGCGCCAATGATCAATATGGCGATAATTGTGAAAAATGCGGTGCAACTTATAACCCTACTGATCTAATAAATGCTAAATCAGTCCTATCAGGTGTTACGCCAATACAAAAAGACAGTGAACATTATTTTTTTGATTTACCACAATTTGAGAAATTTTTAAAAAATTGGACAAAAAAAAATATGCAGGTTGAAATGAGTAATAAGCTAAATGAGTGGTTTAAGAGCGGCTTACAAAAATGGGATATTTCACGTGATGCACCATATTTTGGTTTTAAAATTCCTAATACTGTAGATAAGTTTTTTTATGTTTGGCTGGATGCACCAATTGGTTATATGGCTAGTTTTAAAAATCTATGTGTCAAAGAAAATATTAATTTTGATGAATTTTGGCAAAAAAATAGCACAACAGAGTTGTATCACTTTATTGGCAAAGATATTATGTATTTCCACTCATTATTTTGGCCAGCTATTTTAACTGGCGCTAATTACCGTACTCCTACTGCAATTTTTACCCATGGTTTTTTAACTATTAATGGTAAAAAAATGAGTAAATCACGTGGTACATTTATTACAGCTCGCAAATATCTTGATAACCTAAATAGTGATTATTTGCGTTATTATTATGCTTATAAACTTAATAATAATATTGATGATATTGATTTAAATTTAATAGACTTTAAACAAAGAGTTAATTCGGATTTAGTGGGAAAAGTAGCAAATATAGCATCACGAACTGCAGGTTTTATTATAAAAAAATTTGATAAAACTTTATCTAAAGATATTATAGAACAAGAAATATACAATGATTTTATTGCCAAAGGAGATGTTATTAAAATCATGTACGAAAAACGAAATTATTCACAAGCTATGCGTGAAATTATGCACCTAGCAGATATTGCTAATGGTTATATTGCTAAAACAGCGCCATGGTCATTAATAAAAGATATAAATAATCAGCAACAAGTGCACAATATTACCACCTTAGCAATTAATTTATTTAGAATAATTATAACCTACCTATCGCCTGTATTGCCTAAAACAGCTGCTAAAGCAAAAGATTTTTTAAATTTAACAGAATTAAACTGGCATCAGTTAAAGCAACCATTAGTTAACCATAAAATTAATAATTTTAAACCGCTAATTAATAGAATAGAAGATGTACAATTAACTAAAATAACTAATTAGTTACTTAGGAGAGATGTCAGAGCGGCCGAATGAGCACGCTTGGAAAGCGTGTGAACCTTAAGGTTCCGAGGGTTCGAATCCCTCTCTCTCCGCCATTATTATACACAAAAACCCTTTAGAATAAGACTTTTAAAGGGTTTTTTATTTTCTGATTTAAAAATGTATACCAGTATGTATACACAATAAATTTTCTCTACTTCTCGTCAATCCACTCTTTTATTTCGCTAAGCTTCCAGCCTACACTGTTTCCTCCAAGGCTTACCCGATAAGGAAATTCGCCTTTATTTTCTAATCGCCATAAAGTCGTTCTTGATAGCCCTGTCATATTTTGCACCTCTTTAACTCTGATAATTCTATCAGGTGTTTTTTCAGGAATAATTGGCTGAATTTTATTATTAGTTGTGGTGCTTAATAAAAATTCTAGTAGCTGATAACCAAAAAATTTATAATTTTTTGCTGTTATCTCAATATAATTAAGATTGCCTTGCTTTAAAATTTTCCTAAGTTCTGCTACTGATATGCGTAAAAATAGCGATGCTTCTGCTATAGAAAATCTTTGATACAGGGAAATACCCATACTATCAGCAATATGCTTTAATTCGTCGCTGTGGGGTGATTGTTTAGTATTCAAAGCAAGTATATTAGTATGGTGTAAAATTGATTGTTAATAAAACTACTGGCTTATAATTTTAACATGTCTAATAACGCTCATATCTTTACACCTAAAGATGATTCTTTATTTGAGCGTGTGTCTGCTTATAAATCTGTTGCCAAAGACTATTTTAATGTAGAAGCTAGCATTAAATTTGCAGATGATGAAAGGTGGTTGGATACTCTTGGTGAGAAGCAAGAGATAGAACAAGCTCGGAAAATTATGCAAAACAGCCTAAAGATGGCAACTGATAAAATCAGTCTTGATGAAATCAAACAAGCCAAAGAACGAGGGTTTATTAATCAAGGTGAATTAATTGAGTTTGTGCAAAAAAAACGCCAACAAGAAATGAAATCAAGTAGAGAAAAATCACAAGAATCATCAGATTCTCACAGTCAAAAGCACGAATAAGAGAACTTAATCATTAGCCAATAAAGAGTTTTTAAATTAGTTGGCTTTTTGTTGTATTGCAACCTGTTTTTGAATATCAAAGCCTAATAAAGAGCTTATTTTTTGTTTATCTCTAAAATCAATTTTATGCATATAAATATGACGAGAAACTATATCTTTTAGAAGGTATATTGCCGTTTGATTTTTATCTTTTTCAAAACCCCTATATAGCGATTCTAGTTTCTTAGAATCAATATTTTTTTTATGCCAAGCATGGATAGAAAAATTAATTAAGTTTGAAGCAGTAGTATTAGTTTTTTGATTGACATCATCAGCTATCTTTATTAATTGGTCGTAGCCTATTGAATCAATAATTTTATGAAGCCATCCAAAAATAACACTATATGAAAATCTAGTTATAAGTTGGCTACTAATTTTCTTTATCTCTTCTTTGGATAGCTTTTGTTTTTTTTCCTTTGCTATATACAACAATCTATCTTGTATAAGGCTTTCTAATAAATCAATATCATCCATTATTTGAATAAAACTTTTTAAAAGTCTAAGCCCTGCGTTTTGACCCTCCAAAAATAATTTATACAACCTATCCTTTTTAAATGTACCATATTGATTTCTCATAATTTGTCCTATTATTTCTAGGCTTTTAGCAGATTTTCTTATTTCTACTAATAACAAATCATTATCTTGATTTTCAACTTCATTTTCTATATTATCAACAATGGGCTTAAGTACATCTTTTTCTTTGAGTTGTTTTTTTCTTGTATCAGCTGGATTATGATCTTTAGGGCAATTGCTATTTTTTCTAATTTAGACACAGATTCACTAATAAATTTCATCTCTTCTCTATCTAAGGTTGCCTTTGTGAAATTTTCAAAAATTGACGTTGTATGAGTAAGAATATTATCTATTAGTTTTTGGTTTTTTGTGTGATGAGTAATAAAAACAATAATATTAGAGCTATCTTTTTTATGTATAGTTGACATTATTTTATCTACTTGAGTTTGTACGTTGATACTATCAATATTATCAGCAATGTATTTGGCAACAAAATAGTAATAAATATATATGTATTGAAAAGAGTAGTTCTGATTGTTGTTAATCAGAATATTTGACTTTATAAGATTTTTAAAAGTTTTCATCTCAAAATTATATTCATTGCCATACCAGTCTATAAAATTATTTAATTCATTCTTGGAGACAAGCTTTTTACCTGTATTGAATATAAAATATGAAAGCTCTGTTAGCAAGTTAAAATATTTATCCATGTCATCGGCTCTTACATTTATTTTACTAAGTTGAAGAGTAATCATGGCATGATAACAATGACCGTATGAGGTTTTAGTCATATCATGAGATTTTGCCGATTCAATAATGTTAAATGTTGATACTATAAAAATAGGATAACTTGGAAAAATATTAGAGCCAATAATCGTATCTATATGTTTTATATCTTTATCTAGCCTAGCTACTTGCTCTGTATTTTCTAAACTAAACTCTAACCCATCATCATCTGCAATACATTTTTTAACCAATTCATCTATTTTTTGATACCCCAAAGACTTAATTGTGTAATCATTAAATAGATAAAAATAATTATGCTCTGTACTTTTGTCAGATAGATTGGATAGTTTATCAATTAAGACAATTGCATATTCAAACTCTTCTTTAATTGACTGGAGAAAAACAGAATAATTTTGATTATTTGCATTCCTATTATTTATATCATCAATTACCAGAATCCTTTTTTCTTTGGGCAAAGACCAGTATTCTTTACTAGAATCATATTGAATATTATATCCTTTATTTACAATATTTTTTATATCTGCTTTACCAGTAATATTGCTCCCATTTAGAAGTATTGGGTAAAAATTTGTATTAGCATAATGTAAATATAGCATACGACATAATGAAGTTTTTCCACTTTGCTCATCTCCTTCAATAAGGACATATTTATGGTCAAAATTTGTTATATCTTTTAATTTTTCTGAATCTATTTCATTCTTTTCTAATTTTTGCTTTGATTTATTAATTTCTAGTATATCTGGATAAACAAATAATTTATCTAGTGTAGTATCAATAATGGGGTTTTTTAATAAGTCATTTCTAAAACTATCTTTTAATGCTGGTATTGAACTGTCTTTAATTTTTTCTACTTGCAATTTAATTCCTTCATATACACTTTTCCAAGCAGAATCTCTATTATTCCATTGGGTTATAGGCTTTCCTTTTTTTGGTAGCGCCTCAATATTTGCAATATTATCAATATCTGTCCAAGCACAATCTCTTAGAATTATAGGTATTAAAATTACACCTTTTTCCTTCTTTAGTTTTAGTGCCATATTTACTTCTTTATTACATGCCTCAGATGCAATAAAATCTGGACTAAAAAGAAGTAGGACAATATGAGAATTCATCATATTATTTTCTATCTCTTGATTCCAGTCATCTCCTGCAACAATTTTTTCATCATGCCAAACATAAATTATTTTTTTATTTAGTAATGCTGCCAAGTTAGTTTCAAGGTTTTCTCTAAATTCACTATCTTTATGTGAATAACTGTAAAATAATTTTATTTGCATTTAGTTTTGTAATGATTACTTTCATAAAACTAGTATTTTAATTATAAAACACGAAGTTGGTTAATTTATATTCATTTTAGTGCAAATAAAATAATTTGTAGGAAATTGGAAATAAACAGATAAATTGACATATTTATCAAAAAAATTTAGGAGGTTTGAAGGAGGTATTTTTTAAAATCCTCCTTACGAGTTCTAGGGTTGACCCTAGCAAGATGCAAGTGTAAGTTTCGAACAGGTTTTTTAACCTGTTCGTTACGAACTTGCAATCTTGCTATCACATTTCGTGTGTGAATTACAATATGATGAAAAATCAAAAAACAATTTTGAGGTATTATAGTATGAGTAAATTAATTTGGTGGGAAAAAACCGTTGAATATTTTTTTGTAGCAAAACATCTACCACATGGGTTTATTGCACCTCTTGATGGTAATCATGAAAAAACTAGCGATGCAATTCTCTCTCTTAAGGATAATAAATTCATTCTTATTGAATTCAAAAGAGATAAACGGTCTGTTAGTGTGGAAAAGAAAAAATTCTCTGACTTTGAAAACACTAAAAGGGAATTAGGAAATCAAGACAATCACCATTTATTAATTTATGGAGATGTGCAAAGTTCTAAAAATAAACATGATTATGATAGCAAACAGAATTTTGAATTTTTGCTTATTGCTACAACATACTTTTCAGAGCAAGCAGTGGACATAAACAATATAATTGACAATGCTATCAGTGGGAATATATTTAAAAAATACATTTCCACTCTACTCAAATATAAAAAAGAAGGTAGTTCTGGTACTAATGGAATTGCTAACAATGCCCTTGTTATTGGTGTCAGCGACACAGGACAGACCACTTGCATGAGTTTAATGGATTTTGGGCAAAAAGCACTTGTTATCTTTACGCTTAGAAAAGAAAAGGCAACAAGAGCGTAATATAACTCGTACCATTGGAATGTAATGGTAATCAAATTTATCAGGAAATACACCAAGAATACAATATTTTATTTAACTACCACATCTTCAACTATTTCAATGGGTGGCTATTACTATTTATCAAGAGATAACTCATTACAATCAACTTAAGCATAGAACCATATTTAACATTGGAATATGAGTCTGTAAAAAGCTCATCACACAAAGACAATTTTCTTGTTCCGCTCTATCGAATTTATCTTAGAAATATTAGAAAGGGAATTATTAGAAATGCAAAATTATCATTATTAGATGGTAATAATAATTCTACAAATATGACTGAAATATTTGACAATATCTTAAAGGATTATGGTAGCTCTATTTTTAATATTAAAATCACCGAGGATTTAACTCTCCACAAAAATAAGATTTTTAATTTATCGGGCAATAATAGTATCGTTATTTTCAAAATAAGTATCCCTCAGCCTTTGATGTTTAAAAGAGCAATGCCACATGCTATCAGTCAATATTTTTATAAAGTACAAAATGATGCTAAACTTTTAGTATTACGGATAAAAGAGCATGCTTCAGTAAATATTATTATCGAATATCAAGACATGAATAATAATTTTGACAGCCGAATGTTGGCACTAGATATGAAGAATACACTAGTTAAATGAAATATTTTCTGAATGTTTTACTTGATAGCTTCCTCCAAATTCTCCATAAAAAACCCAACAGGCTTATTAGCCAAAACTTGAATTTTCATAATCGCTTCAGGGCTTAAAGTTGTTGTGGATTTTGAGATGTTTTTATCAATAAAATTTCCTCAAAGCATTTGATTGAATAATTCAATAAATAGCTTCTTTTCTTCAGTATTGATATTTTTGTTTCAGCCGTCTTTGTTAAACCCTAAGTCAGCATTTTCAAAGTCTATTTTTCCTTGTAAGCCAAAGGCTCAAGGGAATCTATTGATGTGGTGAATAATGATGTTGGTTTTGCTTTGGGGTAGTATTCTATCAAAACCAATAGAGTGCAAAAATTCTAACAGGTTCTTTTTGTGTTGGTCTTTTTCCTGTGTTTCATTCTTATTTTGAAAAACCAGTAAATCTAGCTTGGTTCTTACTTTTGTGATGATTTATATCTTGGATTTTTCAAGTGTGGATTTTTTTGTTTGTATGGCAAAGATAACAGCGCCAAAAGAGTTTTTTGATTTTAGTCATAACACATATAAACTTCAGGATTTTGGCTTTTGATGTGTCTTTTGACTTCTTCAAAGTTGATACCATTTTGTTGTGCTTTTTACAGAAAATTTAGAATTGAAGATAAAGTATTTATTTTTTCATTGATTGGTTTTAGTATTTGAATAGCTTGCTTATTTACTTCAACTATTTGGATTTCGTATTTCGGGTCGATTTCACTTTTTAACTTGTAGTCACTTCAAACAAGGTTTAAATTTCTTGCGTCTTTTCAAACTTCAATTATCAAATTTCAATCAATTTTAACCAAAATATCATTTTCAAGATTTACTCCATCTAAATTATTGGTTCAAAGTTTTGCTTTGACAAGACTTCAAAGTAAGTTCATTTCTGCCCTGTCAAAACTACCTTGTAAATTTGGTTCAACTGAAAGTAATTGAGTTTTGAAATTTAGATAATCTTTGCTTTCAATTCAGCCCAGCTCTTTTGCAATCGATTCTATGGTTCAGGTTTTTTGTAAAAAATCTATAATTTCTTTAAGTTTATTCCTGATTTTATCCTGACTTTCATTTTTATTGACTACATCAAACATACCACTCAGAGCCTGTATTTTTCAGTTTTCCTTAATTTTTGGGTTATATAAAAGGATACCTCTTAACTCGTCTAGCTTTTGGTTTGTCTCCTCAATGTCATCTATAGTTTCTTTTTGTTTTTCCTGCTTCTGATTTTCAGAGGCTATAAGATTTTTATTATGTTTTGTTTCTGATTTTTCGACTGCTATAAGTTGTTTTCTTAAATTGTATCTGAGTTTTTTGTCATCATTGGACAAATTGCCCTTTTCTTCTAATTCATTAATTTGGACTTGTATAGCCTTTGATAATTTTTGACAAGCTTATTGTATTTCACAAATTATTTTATCTTGCTTGGGGTTATTTTTAATTTCTGCATTTACAGGTGATGTAGTAGCCATTACAACAGATAGAGTTGCGGCTGCTAATGTTTTATTTGCTCCTCCCATGTGGTTAAAGTTAGGGGATAAAATTGCTTTGGCAGCTAGTTTTATTGTAATGATATTTTTGAAAAGGCAATTTTTTTGGTGGTTTTTCATTTTTAGTCTTTAATTTAATATGAATTATGTTTCATATTTTATACCACAAATGAAATATATTTCATAGAGTATTTTTTATAAACAGCCAAAATGGAGTTTTACAAAACACTTTTTATAACTTTGACAGCAAGGGAATCATTCTCAAAAGTACTTAGAGATTTACGATTGGGCAAAAATATAAGTCAAGAAAAACTCAGTGAAGAAGCGGGGTTGTCCATGAGAACAATATCGCTAATTGAATGTGATAAAGTGCAACCAACTATTTCCACTATTGAAGCTTTATCTAAGGCTTTGGATGTGAAAATGTCTGAAATGGTGATATGGCTGTGGAGGAGTGTATTAAATCAAATTTATGAATACCAGAAAAGATTAATCTATTGTGATTTTGAAAATATTTTGGCTATTTTGATAATCAAACATCTATCCAGATGCACAGATGTTTTCAAAACTGAAAAGGATAAAGATGCCACTAGAATAGCTATGGATATTATTAAAAATCCCATAGCAGATACCAAAAAACTAACAGCATCGATAAGCTTGGTTATAGAACTGTGGTAGTGTTTAGTTATCATTTATAGTAAATCAATTTTCTTCATGTGAGATATTTGATTAATCTATTGTTTGGTTGCCTTTTAAGTTTGTCTTCTATATTTAGCATATGTGTTTCACCTAGGTGAAACAATTAAATTAAGTCTATCAGTTGTATTTCATCAATATGCTTCGATGGTTTGTTTATGGCTTATTACAACCAAAGTTTTCAAATTACCAGTTTAAATACTTAAAAATAAATCTAAATCTATATGTGCATATATAGAGTTTACGCACTTAAATTTATTCTGAAAGCGGTGGGGTTTTAGGCTATAAAGAAACAAGAAAAGGGTTACTTGCCCTTGTTCTTTTCTGCCCTGAGTTGTCTTTCTTTAATCATTTTAATAAATCAAGGCTCTTGCTCTATGGATATGGCTTGTCTTCATTTCTTGAATGCAGCAACTCCTGTTGTTCCTCCACCTGCAAAACTATCTAATACGATTTCGTGGGGGTTGGTAAATACCTCAATTAGCCCACCGATTAGAAATTCAGGTTTTTCAGGTTGGATGTTTGCTTTGTCTGTTTCCCGTTGGTCAGATTTTGTAATTTAGTACATTTTTCATTTTTAATTGACCAAGAAAGTTAAAGGTTTTTGGTTTTTGGAATTTTCAGCCATCATTAGTAAGCCAAACTCCAGTCTCATGACAACTCCTAAATCCATTTTTCTTGTAGTGGATTTGTGGATTGGTTTTGTTGAAAATAATCAGGTTTCTAAAGGTGAATAACCCTTCTTTCTAGCTCGTACGCTATCCATCCTGAATAACGGTAGCTAAAAAATAAAACCAAACTGGCATTTGGCTTTAGGATTCTCTTGTACTCATCGCATACTTTGAAGACAAAATCTAGGTAGTCGTTTTGATTGTCCCATTTGTCCCATTCTCAAAAGTCCGCTTTAACAATTTTGTTTCATCTTATGGTCAATCATGGATTGTTTGAGATATTGTAAGGAAAGTCTGCGCAAATAAAATCTACCTGATTTGCAGGCATCCTGCCCATTGCTTCAAGGCAGTCTCCCTGAATAATTCTGTGTGTTGTTTTCATAACTTTGTAGTTAAGAATATAAAATAGTAGGATAATTAATCCCACTGATTAAATACAATGCAGGTGATGGCTGTCAAATGTCGTGTTTTGCTACCTTTGAAATTAAGAGTGCAAAACACAGTTTTACGAAAAAATTGCGGATTGATATTTAGGCTTAAAAATATTTTCGGGAAAACATTTGATAGTTATCAGTTTTTAAGAGGCTTTTACTACCTTTGGAATATTTTAAAAAAGCCTTTAAAACTGCTTATTGTAGAATTACCTCAGTGGTTGATTGTCTCTCTGCTGAATTTCTACGGGTAGATTTGATGAAATTGGATAAAAAACTTGCTTATTGGATAAAATTGGATAAAATTGGATAAATATTAATATTAAATTTATCCTCATGGACTTAAAAACCTTAAATATTACCCCTGAATTACTAAAACTCATTGCTGAGATTGATGAATTTAATGGGAGTTGGAAAGTGCAAAACAATCTTAATCCTGATTTTTTAATACATCTTCGTCATGTGGCTACCATTGAAAGTATTGGTTCTTCTACTCGTATTGAGGGTTCAAAGTTAAGTGATAGTAAAATTGAAGATTTGCTTAGTGAGGTTAAAGAACAGTCTTTTGCACATAGGGACGAACAAGAAGTCGCTGGTTATTCTGAAATTATGGAAACGATATTTTCTAATTTTAATTCTATTGAGACTAGTGAAAACTATATCAAGCAATTGCATATTATTTTACTCAGGCATTCAGATAAAGATATTCGGCATCGTGGTGAATATAAAAAACACTCTAATAGTGTTGAGGCTTTTGATGGCTTAGGTAAAAGTTTGGGGGTGGTTTTTGAAACCACTTCGGCTTTTGACACTCCTAGGCAAATGCAGGAGTTAGTACATTGGACTAGGGAGTCCTTAAGTGATAAAAGTCACCATCCACTGATTGTAATTGCTGTGTTTAATGTGGTATTTTTGGCTATTCACCCTTTTTCTGATGGTAATGGCAGGCTTTCTCGCGGCTTAGTATCATTACTCATGCTTAAGTCAGGTTATGGGTATATACCTTACAGCTCGCTTGAAAGTATTATTGAAAAAAATAAAGAGGGCTATTATCTTGCTCTACAAAGAACACAAAAGACCTTGAAAGAAAAAACAGATTGGTTGCCTTGGCTAAATTTCTTTTTTCGTTCATTAAAAAGGCAAAAAGACCATTTGCAGTCAAAGACTGATAATGCTGAACAATACAGCCATTTATCTCAAGAGTGTATGATTATTATGCAGTATTTAGATAAGCATAACAGGATAACTATCACTCAAGCAAATAAATTAATTACTACTATTTCAAGACCAAGCATTAAAAATAGATTGGTTAGATTGATTGAATTAGGCTTAATTGTGCGTAATGGAAAAGCAAGGGCTACTTGGTATAGTAAAAAATTGGGTTAATATGAGGAGGATTATTACAAAAATACGCTACTGTATTAGTTTTCATTTTACCTGGCATCAGTTGAGACACACTTTTGCAACTGAACTGGTGAGGAATAATTTTGATATTTATAATATCTCAAAAATTTTGGGTCATAGTAAAATTGATACTACTAAAATTTATTTGAGTATTGATGTTGGTAATTTAAAAAAACAACTCGATAATATCAGGTTATTTGCTTAGTAAAAAACCAGTTAGGGAAACAAGTCCCTGTAAGATAGTCCTAGCGAAAAAAAGAGGAAAACTGGACAATGAGTTTTCCCCTTAGTAATCGGACAATGGTGGGGTATCCGGGGCTCGAACCCAGGACCTTCTCCTTAAAAGTAAGTTGACCACAAAAACAGCACAACAAAGGGACGAAAAATTTGACATTTTTAAAATTGCAAGTCTATTCATATTTCAAGAAAAGTGATTCTTTATTTCAATAACAAAAAATAACATGAACATAAAATTTAAGCAAATCGATGAAGCAAATATGCTGTTTGAAATCATCAAGACAATTTTAATAACCTGACTACCCCACAAAAAAGTCAAAAAGTTATTAAAAAAATACACGCACTATGAGATTAGAAACTGAAAAGCCGTTAAAGGTAAATTTGTAGTTTCTGACCTGATTATGCATGATAAAGAATTTTTAAAGCAGAAAAACGACACAAATCTTGCATTCTCACAATAGGGCATATACTAAAAGTAGCTCTGCTAAATAAAGAGAAAATAATGAAAGGCTTTAATGATTTATATTTTGAGAATTGTTTTGCAAGAAACAAACAACAGAATAGGTTGTTAAAGCCTTTGCTATTAGGCTTAAATAAGACCGTCTTTATTTGTCAGAACTTACTTAATCCACTTATTTTTTAATTTTATATCTTATGATAAAGAAAACTATCCCTATTAGAATTGATCCAAAAACCAAATAAAAATTGGAAAACCTGTCTATCGAAATATCTTGAGTGACACTCAGAACTTATGATGACAAAATTAGTTATTTAGTTTGGTTTTATGAAAATCAAGAAATTGACAGCTAAAAAATACTCTTTTAAATAGCACTAAACAGCCATCTTTTTATATTATGCATACAAAATGTATACTTTTTGTATGCATAATTTTGACTTAATAAAATAACAATGATATAGTTATTTTGGATACGAGAAATAGTCGTTGCAACGCTTAAGTATTCCAACTATTTTATATCTTAACTTCACAATTATGTCCGAAGTAAAAAGATTTCCAAAAAAGGAAATGTTCTCTGAGTGAAACTTTACGGTTTCAATTTATGATTTTGAAATTCCAAACTGAGCTAGATCCTGAGAGGTTTTAAACCTCGTAGAATTGAAAACAGTAAAAAAGAGATGGCCAGATGATTCTAATGATTACTATAACCAAAGTCATTACATCACCCTATCCCATAAGCAACTAGTCAATTTTATACAATCTGTAAATTCTATGATTAGCTTGTAGTGTCAATTTGTTGACGACCCAATAAAAAGCCTTTGTATGAAGAAATTATGCCTCTTTTTCTATCATTCAGGGCTTTTTTTGGTTGTAAAATAAAGATTTTATCCTGAGAAAATTAAGGAAAGCCACTATACAATGAAAAATATTATCATCTATCTGCTTTGCGTTTTGTCTGCTTCTTGCGTATCAGTGCCTAATTTTGACACAGTGAGAGGCAACAATAAGCAAAGGATTGCAATTGCAGGAGTAAGTTTTATTCCTTCTGGTGATATAGTATGGATTATAGCAAGACATCATTCATATAATGCAACGCTATTTAATCAATACCGAGATGAAACATTTGTTATTGGGGTAGAAGTCTTTAACCTTCCAAAAGAAATAAATAAAGATAATTTTTTATCATTTATTAAAAATATGGAGAAAGAATCTCCAAAAACCGGCAGATATGAACGAATAACTGAGTCTTTTAATTCTTACCAACATCAAAATACACAGTGTGTTAAAGCCATTGTATCAAGCAAAGACCATGGGGTCAAAAGAGATGGATAGTATGCAATATTTGAAGTGTATGGAATGTATTGCATACATCCTCATAATAAGGATATTGGTATTTTTATACAGTTATCTAGAAAAGCCCCCTTTAGTCAAAAAACTGAATTATTAAATATATGGGGGGAATATCTATTGGATTCTGTTGTTTTTAAACCTTATAAAATTTAAATGTTCTACTCCCAATATGCATATTTGAAGTTAGCATCAAAATTATTTGGTTTGCTTTTAACAAGCGTTAAATCATGATCAAAGGGACCTGATCTTAATTCAAGATAAGAATCTCTAGTAATACTAATTGTATGATTGCTTTTGATAGAAAACAAATCATTATGCAGTAATTTTATTTCGTATGTATTGCTAGGTAAAAATAGTTGCACATATTCATCTTTACCAACTTGCCCTATGTATTTACCATTAATTGTGATTTGCACTGGATAGTAATTAAGAAACATAGAGTCATTAAAAAGGACCACTCTATTTTTACCTTGTGGCACCTCTGTTGTAGTGTCTTGGGCTGGGAGTTGCACTGCCTGTCTTGGTGGCAATGTTGCACAACTATATAGTAAAAAACTTATTAAAACTAGTGTGATATTTTTCATAATTACTAAAGTGTTATTAAATTAACTGTAATTTTGTCAGCTGGTAATTTAGGGAATTTTCTTTTAAGGTCTTTAATGTCTCGTTCTTTTTTATCTCTTACTTTTATATCTACTCCAGCTGGAATTATTATTCCAAAAATATTTTTACCGCTAACAACCTCAAGGTGGAAATTACCTAAATATAAATAATCACCTACAGATATATCAAATAGGTACCCCGGTATAGATAATCTCCAATTAGTAATAGCATATTTGCCAGGGTCTAAATTTATTAAATAAGTTCTACCTTTAGGACTAGAGTTTTTATTGTTATCCTTTGTATTTGCAGATAAAAGTTGAATTTTTCCAGTTGATAATTGTTTTAAGGTAATAGAAGCATAACTATTGGTTAATCTTCTATTTGTAGACACTGAACCTAAAATAGTTCCTTTACCCTGAGGTTGCACAGATATTTGGCTACTAACAACTTCTTTTGTTATTAAGTCATATTTCTTTGCACAACTTGAAAGAAATATTATGGGAGCTAATAATATTATAAATAATACTTTGTTGTTTTTTATCATTTTGACAATTTATTAAATAAGTAATTGTCAATTTTAATATTTTTTCTACCTTACAAGGCTTTTTTTTGCTTGGCTCTGTGAAAATGAATCTAATGCCTTAAAATAAACCAATGAATAAAAAAAGAAAAGACTATTTCAAGTAATACAAAAAACACTATACAGCCAAACGTGTTAACCTCACTTTAAGCCATGATGAATATCAAAGTTTTTTAACTCAGGCAAAAAATACCAAAATTACCACCTATGTAAAAAAGCTGGCTTTGGCTGGTTTATATTCTCAAACCGTCATTCCTGAGAATTTAGAAACTGAGCTAAAAACCCTGCGTTTTGCCATTCGTAATATTGCCAATAATGTCAATCAAATTGCACATTATTCTAATCTTGTACGAAGCGTTAGCACGACTAATGAAAACAATCTATTGCAACATATTAAACAACTAGAGGAAGCAGTAGAGGAGTACACCAAAGGACAAATTAACCAAAGCAACCATGATAATTAAATCCATGTCCCGTAAAGTTCCGTCCTTTGGTCAGCTGATTGACTATATGTCTGATATTGATAAGGCAGATGAAAAATACAACATCTATCAAAATCTTTACTCTCGAAAAAATGAGGATGTTGAACAAGAATTTAAACAAAATGCCAGGACAATGTTTAAACGAAAAAATGGGGTTTATCTCTATCATGAGATTTTATCAATCACCAAAACACAAAACCTAGAAGATAAAGTCCAAAAAGAAATCTTGCGAAGTGTTGCCTATGAATACGCAAGCAAAAGAGCTGAACACAATCTTGTATTTGCTACTTTACACGATGACCACGATGAGCATTTACACTATCATTTCATCATTAGCAGTAATGCTTTAGGTGAGAGCAAAAAGACAAGAATGTCTAAAGCTCAGTTTGATAAATTCAAGAAAAATCTTGAATCTCGGACACTTAAAAAATACCCTGAGTTAGAGCAAATCATCAAACCTTATGCAAAAGATGAAGTTAATACTTTTGCTGAGTTGTTTGCTGATTTGGTTTTGACGCTTGAGTCATCACCTCGTGATGTATTGGGTGAGCTGTATATGGAGCTGAAACTTGGCAATAAAAATGCTGGACAGTTTTTTACTCCACCCCATATATCTGAGCTAATGGCTGAGGTGGTTTATGGTGATGAGTTAAAAGATATTGACCAGCCATTTATCACTTTATTAGAGCCTACTTGCGGTGCTGGTGGCATGGTTTTAGCTTTTGTTAAAACTATGATTTCTCATGGTCATAACCCTGCTGATAAACTTTGGGTACAGTGTACTGATATTGACAGGCTTGCCGCTCTAATGTGTTATGTACAGTTGAGTTTATGGTATGTGCCAGCACAGGTTATAGTGGGTAATTCGCTAACGCTTGAAACTCGTGAAGTGTTTTATACCCCAGCCCATTATATGGGTTTGTGGGATATGCGATTAAATCTTAGGAAATCTGAGAATTTAATCACGCAACACCGACAAGCACAAGATGAAACTGATAAGCCAAAAATTGACGAGTCTAAACTGCCTGATACCAATATCATTGATATTGGCAAAAGTGCAGATATTCAGCTTGGTTTTGATTTTTAGTGCTGTTGGTTTTGAAACTTAAAAACTCCCGAAAGGGAGTTTTTGTTTTGAATTAATGATGCATATAAATTACTTATTAACCCACAATAAGTCTGCAAAATTTTAAATAACGGTTAAATAAAGAAAGACACATGTTTTTATCATTTATAACTTCGTATGATTTCATAATATTTTTAAACCCTTCATGCCCGCTATTTTTAAATAAATAGTCCAGTGTTTCCTGTCTTGTATTTATATCTTTTAGCGCTATCGCAATAGGTAAATGAAAATATTTAGAATTGCTTGTCCAAAAATCTGTGTGAGGGAAGTTATTTTTCACTAAATAATCAAAAAGCAATTCAAGGTTTTTATTTATTCCAAGGGTCTTCTCTATAAGAACCCTCCAAGATTCACAACTACTTAAAATAATGCCATTGTCATAATTATCTAATTTTTTATATTTACCTGCAACTTGCCTTGATGTAGTGCATTTTCTTACTTCGTTAATAAACTTTTGCTCTAAGTTGGTTTTTTGCCTTTTAATGAAAGGTTTTTCGTTGTTATTTTCTTCGTCAAATGTTAAATTAAATTTTTTGTTATACTTACTACATAATTGTTGAAAGTGTAGTTTTTCATTTTGGAAACTAGAATCATTTAAGTAATAATCAATATCCTGCTGTATCAACCTTTCAACTTGATTGTATGCTTTTTCAAACGCAATTTTATTTTCTTCAATTGAATATAAATTAGACTCCGCAATATTTAAATAAACGATAAATTTTTGTTCATAATAATCTGGTCTTGGCTTTCCTTTATGTCCATAATTTTTTCTAAACTCAGTCATATCCTTTTCAATTCCTTCAAAGCCAAACCCCTGCTTTACTTTTGCCTTCAAAATAGAAGTAATAATCTCATTGTTATGTCCTTTTATTTCAACCAATTCCCTCTTAAGTTGCTCCGCAAGTTTAATATTTGTTTTTGCAATAATTTCAATTAAAAGATGCGGACCTCTCCATGTATGATCTCCATCGGTAATTTGAACCACACGCATTGTTAAATCAAAAACTTTTCTAGCATAACTTTCTTTTTTCTTGTCATCTGCCCAGTTATTCATCCAAATTATTTCAAAAGCATCAGTTAATGCATAGCTTACTATTGTATCTTTATGCCAACCATGTCTTAAAATCCCTTCAATTATGCCTTTTTCAAAATATGATACTGATTTCTGATTATCAATTTTTGAGAAAAATATGCTGAGATCGAAACACCTGTCAATATAAGAAGGAAAATCGTCATCCCAATTAGATAATCGCTCTTCTATTGGAGCTAAATCACTTTCGTTTATTATTCTGAAAAATCTATTTGAAGCTAAGCGATTAAATTGTAAGAAAAAACTAAACGGAATAATGTTGTTTTCATCTTTAACTAATATTTTCTTTAGATTTAGTAGCTTTTGATTATCTTTTTCAAGAGCAAATATATCAGCCCAAAGAAATGAAATATTAACTTTTAAGTATTTTCCACAATAATTGTCTTCATAATAAAAATTAATATAGCGAATATAATCCCTTACAATTGATTCAATTTCTTTTTTTTCTTTTAACAATGAAATAAAATCTTTGAACAAAGCAGAATACAAACCTAATTCATTGTAATGTTGTTGCAAATATTTTTCAAAGGAAAATTCATCAAGTATGTATGAAGCTATGGCAAATTTTACATGCGTCTTATCCCAACTCCAATCCACTGGTCTTTTTTCTCTGATTTCTGCCAATGCGGTTTTTACAACTTCTATCTCTTTTTTTGAAATATGTATATTGAAATATTTTTTATAAAAAATAATGCTTATATTTTCTTTAGAATAACTTTTAATAAATAATTTAATTTCTTTATGTATTGATTTTGATTGCACAAAAATTGGCAAATATTTAATAGATTTAAAGACTTCTAAAAGAGATATAAATTCATACTTGTCAAAGCTACTTATCAATTTATAAAAATTATCTTTCTTTTCTTTAAGGCAGACGCGGAAAAATGATTTTACTAACTTTTCTTTGCCATTTTCTTTATGATGCCAGTTGTTGTTATTTGAAGAAGTTTCGTAATTTTTTCTTATTAAGCTAGTAAAAACCTCTTTAACATTTTCATCTTTTATTACCAATCTATAATAAACCCAATTTTCAAACTGACCCCAAAAAGGGTCATCTAAATGGTTATTTTCTCTAAGGTTTTCATGAAATTTGTGTTTATCAAACAAAGATTGAGTTTTTTGCAATTGTGTTATAAGACTATTTGCAATTTCAATATTTGCTGACTTCCACAATAAGGCAATATTTTCTATTAAAGAGGCGATACTTATTTGCCAAATACTTTTTAAATAATCATCTACACGAAAGTTGCTTTTGTCTTTATTCCACTTCTTAAACTGGCTTTCCAGCTCTTGAAAATCAATAGATATTTTATCTTTAATTTGGAGATTTTCACTTTCTAATAATTCATTAAAAATATTTTTATCTTGCGAGGTCAGTGCGGGAATAAATTCACTAGAATTCATATAATAAGCTTCATCAACACCAAAACCTTTGTGCTTACCTAAATAAACATCAATCAGATTTAATTCGACCATACCAGGTAGATTATTTTCTTTTTCGTATTCTTTTCTTAGGTATGGTAGAAATAATTTTTCAAAATATTCACGGTTTGCAAGGAGTTTTAACTCTCTTATAATTTTAGGATTTTTCTCATACTCACCTTTTAGTTTTTTGGTAAAAAAATATTCCTGGTATCTTCTGTGTTGGTATATAAAACTAGTATTAGAGTTATCTGAAGAGTCGTATGAATTGTCAAAAAATAAATTAGCAGTATAATTAATGATGCTATTTATAGACTTATAATCTAGGCGTGGAAACTTATCTAAAATAAGTTTTTGCAAATCTTTTTGTGAAAAGCGAAACTGAAATTTCTTTTGAAATTCAAATGAAATATCTTGATTTAAATTTAAAATTTCCTCTTTTTTACAATTTAGTAAGTTTAGATTTTCAATATTTTTCTTGTGTTCAGAATTATCTAAAAGTAAGTTTATCTTTTTAGAAAAAAGATCAAGAATTGTGCTAGATTCATCTAATTCTTCTATTGTGTCCCACAATAACTTAATCAATAAAATGTCCTTGATTTCAGAAATTATGACTGAATTAATTTTTTTAAATTTCTCTAATTTTTTTTGCTTTAATTTATCACTTTTGACCTTGAAATAATTGTCTAAATAATTTACTTTTAAATCTGCTATTTGGTATTCAACAATATCATTAAAATAATTTTTTGCCTTTATTCTATTAGAATTACCAGATCGACAAGAAATTATAATTTTCTTTGTATTAGATTTTTGACTTAATTCATGCATTTGAAATAATGCATTATCAGCCGCACTTTCATCTAATTCGTCTAGTCCGTCAAAAAGATAAATAAAACCTAGCTCTTGACCATTAACTTTAGAATCATTCTTTCTTTCTCTAACAATATTTTCTAAAGTATTGGTTATACAGTTTTTTAGATTTATTAAAACAGGCACAGCATTGTTGGCTGTCAATACTTCAATCATTTCATTTTCTTCACCCTTATCTAAACCTCCAAAAGTTTCTAATAATTTATGCATAAAAACACTTTTTCCTGCTCCTGGATGACCAGTTAGTAAAAATATATTTTTATTTTCTAAAATACTGTTTGAGACATTTGCTGGTTTTTTATCTTTACCTACAAATGGCAGCTCAAGATACTCTTCTGACTGTATAAATGTTAAAAGATTTGGGTTAGAGTTATTTTTTATAAATCCAAGTTCATCACTACTGCCAAAATATAACTGTGCTAAATCTAAATTTGCAGGTTGAGAAAGTTTTAATAAAAAATCTTTATCAGTTACATACTCTATGTTGATACCATTTTTTTGCGATTCTTTCTTTATTTCTTTTTCATATTTTGTTGATTCAGTTTTGTTTAGTGTTCTATCTCTATTGGAATAAATAAAAACTTTATCCAGCTCTGGATAAAGTTTTATCCCATTAATAACAGAGCTTTCCACCTGCCTCCAATCAAACTTACTATCGAAAAACTTTGCTTGAAACCCATATTTTTTGCCATTCACTTCAAACGGTTCAGTTTCAATTCCAGGTTGATTTTGATATGAATTTATCTTAGATATTTTTAGCTCCCTACAACACAAAAACATACAAATATCTTCAAAAGATTTTTGTTTGCTTTCTCCTCTTAATCCTAGGTTATTCCAATCAATATGCTGCATTTTTTATTTAAGTTAAATTTCCCTGCATTTTTATAAGCCCCTCATAATCACCATTATCAGCTCGCTTTAATGCTTGAATATAATCGCCTCTATGGATATTTTCCTTAGCAAGTAAATTTTCATTCCATTTTGTTGGACTTAAATCATTTTGCTTTAGATAAATATTAGCAAGCATCCTAGACCATCTACCATTACCGTTTAAAAATGGATGAATAACCACTGCTCTATAGTGTAGCCTTGCTGCAATTTCTATTACATCAAAGCTTTTATTTGACTGCCAAAAATCTAAATCATCTGCTAGTTTTTTAAGCTCAGTGCTAACAAGGTAAGCCTTAACTCCAAAATTAAGTTCAACCATTCTTATTTTTCCTGCCCAATCCCAAACATCATCAAACATTTCTTCATGTAATTTCAAGAAAAAATTAGCATCAAAAGAGGCTGATTTTTTATTTGGCATACCCCCTAAATAATCAAGACTTGCTTTTAGGATATTTTGAGCTTCGAAAAAATAAATTTCATTAGCACTATAGGTTTTATCTTTGTCTAGTTTTAAACCCGATAAATCACTCCCATAAGTGGCATCGGCAATTTTGGTTTTATCATCCATTAGTTAATATGGTTAAAAGTTAAAAAATGGACTAGTTGATCCACAGGCTTTTTTGATGCTGGTGCAAAAAGCTATCTTTAGCTTGTTCTATGAGTAAATTTAATTGCTCATTATCCAAACCTTGCTCTTCAAGTGATGAAGTATCCTGTACAAGAGAAACTATATATAAGGCTTTTTCTTTGGCTCTGTTTTGTTCTAGCTCATTTATACTGAGTGTTTCATTACCAGCAAAATCAAGCCCCAATAGATGAGTTATACTTTCTACTGTGGATATTTTTACATCTTCACCTGCTAAAAAACGAGTGATAGTTCTATTCCCAAGATTTGATAGTTTGGCAATATTATCAATCGTTAAGCCGATTTGTCTTTTTCTTTTTTGCACTCTTTTGAGTAAATCTAATCTAGTCATAATGATGTATTTTAACAAGTAAGTTGTTAGTATTATGTCATAAGTGGCTAAAAAATCAAATTTATTTTTCAAAAACTTCGGTTTTGTTCAAAATATCTTTCAAATAAGTGACTGTCCAGCCCTTGTTTTAATTTGCTTATATTCACTGAGAGTAAAACGCAAACCAATAAGCTCAGATTGTTTTTCAGCCTTTGGTTTAGGTTTGCGTCAAGCTGGAATATTTTGAGTGTTGATTGATTTTTCTAAATTTATTAGTGTATTTTTACTTTTTACTTTCCATACGGATACATCGTTTTTACCTGGCATATTTTGTATCGATTAAATGATAAATATCGTTAAATTGTTTACTCACTTCCCTGTATTGGTAGTTTGCCAATCAAGAGGCTTGCATTAATTGTGAGATTGATTTTTCTTGCTCAAATATAGTTATCCGAACACACTGGAGTATTTAAGTGGCAATACGGGGATATTTGGGCTGATTTGAGAATGCACCGCATTTTGGATATTTTGCATATCCTCACATTTTGACCAATTAGTAAAAATATCATTCTTATTACGCTTTTGTAGTTTGGTGGCAATCACAACCACGTTTTTATTAAGCTCCAATACCTCAGCAATAGTATTTAAACCAGCCTTAATTGCCTTAACTTCGTTGTAGATAGGTACAAGCACCGCATCAGACTGTTTAATCGCTGTGGTGATACTGAGTGCTGTTTTTGAGATTGACCCAGCTAAGTCAAAAACCATATCAATGTTATCTCCCACTTCGGGAAATGGCTCATTTAAATCAAGACAAAACAAACGCTCATCAGCGATAAAGCCATCAAACACATGATAAGGCTCATTGGTTCAAATAGCATATCCCCTATCTAGGGCTATATTGGTTGCAATCGGGGTTTTACCAGCAGATCACTTGGTGCTGTATACGGTGATTTTCATAATTATTGGGTTAATCGAATTAACAAGATATTTCACAAATACTAATATAATCAGAAAAACTGATATTGCAAATTATTGTGAAATAATCAATTAAATCAATATTTTTAGTTATTTCAATATACTCAAAATAATAGGAATAATTGATAATTTTTAGTGAATGAAAATAACTGGGTTAATCAGTATTTTTTAAACACTCGAAAATATATTTATAGGGAAGTGTTAGCCGCTTTGATTTTTTAGCTTATCTAAATAATCAGCATACCACTTGCATCATATCCGTGCGTTCCTCCAAATACTCGGCATGATTATAAGCACCACGCACTTTTTTACGCTCTTGGTGAGCAAGTTGTTTTTCAATTACATCACCCCTAAATTTATTCTCATTAAGAATGGTTGAAGCCATACCTCTAAACCCGTGAGATACCATACGACTGTGATATTTTCCATTTCTCATTCGTTTTATTGCGATATTAACTGATGCTGAATTCATTGACTTTTCTTGATTTATACTACTTGGGAAAATATATTCTCCATTGCGACTAATAGGAAGTAGTGATTCTAAAATAATTTTGACTTAGCTGGGAAACGGAATTAAATGATCTTGTCTTATTTTCATATATTTGGCAGGAATAAGCCACTCAGATTTTTCAAAATCAATATAGCTCCATTTTGAATTAGCTAGCTCGCTTGGTCTAACAAAAATATAGTAATATAAGTAAGGCAGATTTAACTATAATTGTGCCGTGATATTCGCCCATATCCCGCAATAATTCGCCTATATTATCCTCATCCGTCAAGGTTGGCATGTGTTTGGTTTTTGCGTTTTTAAGCATACCTCTATAATCTTGAGTTACATCACGATTGCAATAACCCTTAGCTACGCCATAACGAAAAATCATCGAACAACAAGAATTAACGCGCTTACCAGTTTCAACATATCCCAAGTCTTGAATAGACTCGATAATATTGAAAAGCATCGGAGCTTCAATATCTTTTAGTGGAATTTTCCCAACAAGAGGGAATAGGTATATTTCCAGCCTACGCAAAACCAGTTTATTATGTCTATCATTGCTGTGCTGGTAATGTTTAGCGTGCCAATCTAGTACAACCTCTCTAAAAGGTCGCTCGGTCGCTAGTTTGATTTTTTGAGTTTGCTTATGAGCGGAGGGATTAATGCCTTGCTCCAACATATCCATATATTCCCTTTGTTTGGCTTTTGCCTGCTTCATGGATATTTGTGGATATTTACCCAGTGAAACCATACAGCGTTTTTTTGAAAACGAGTATCTGAATCGCCATAATTTGCTTCCTGTTGCTTTGACCAAGAACGATAAACCAGCATCTACATTGATGGTATAATCGTTGTTTTTCGGCTTAGCGTTCTTTATTTCTATATTTGTTGCCATAGTATTTCCCTAGTTTATCAGATAAAGTGTATACCATTCGTATACCACTTTGATTGCAATAGAGAGAAACCATGTGAAACAACTTGAAACTATAACGCTTTGATTTATAATTAAAACAATAGGCGTTGAGACAAATTGAAACAGCATAAAAAACTGTTTTGGATTTCTCACTCTCCACCATTTATTACATAAACTAAATTATCGGCTGCTCAGCACATAATATTATTACTAAAATAATTAAACTACAATTATTAGTATTAGTATACATTTTTATTATTACTATTTTTTATAAAATGAAAATGCAGTAAAACAAACTAAAAATTGTACATATAATAATAAAAGAAATATGATTATTTTAAAAAAAATAACTTATGTTAATAAGCAAATAATGCCTAGTTTTTTAAATATTATTAGCCTGTAACCAAAATTCTAAAAGTGCTAAATGCCAAAGTCTTGACCCACGTAAGGCTGTCATATAATTATCTGGATTTTTAATAATTTTATCAATAAATTTTTGATTATAAACATTACGATTAATGCATTTATTTGACTTTAAAATATCTGTCATAAAATCTAAAAATTCTCCACGCACATATTTAAGTGCTGGCATTGGAAAATAACTTTTTTTTCTATCAATTACAATATCTGGCACCAAACCTCTGGCAATTTTTTGTAATGGATATTTTGCAACACCTTTGGTTTTTAAAGTAAAAGGCATACTAAGGGCGTGCTCTACTAATTTATAATCCATAAATGGTACACGTGCCTCTAAAGCAAAACTCATAGTCATACTATCAACACGTTTAATTGGATCATCAACTATTAATTTAGTAATATCAAGCAGCAAAACTTTATCAATAAACTCATCAGCATGATCTTTACTAAACTCTTCATTTAAAAATGCATTAGCATAATCTTTACTAACATAATCACTGCTGATAGTTTGTTTATATTCACTAAAATCTCTATCTACATAATATTTACTAAAACGTCCGACCTCACTACCTATTTCATTATGCATTAATGGGTACCAAAAATAACCACAAAAAACTTCATCAGCGCCTTGACCTGAAAGTACTACTTTTATATTTTTTGCCACTTGTTCGCTTAACAAATAAAAAGCAACAGCATCTTGTGCTACCATAGGCTCTGGCATATTTTCAATTGCTGCTGGTAGGCATTTTAATACTTCATTATTAGGAATAATAATTTTTTTATGATTAGTGTTAAATGCATCTACAACAGCATCAGAATATTTAAATTCAGAGCCAATTTCTGTGCCAATATCCTCAAAACCAATAGAAAAGGTATTGATATTTTTATGTCCTAATTTATCTAACAAACCTACAATTAAAGAACTATCTAAACCACCGGAAAGCAAAACACCAATATCAACATCACTTGCACCCATTCTTTTTTTAATTGCCTCTAATAAAAGCATATTAGTTTTTTCTAAATTTTCTACCTCATTCAAATTATTATTTCTAGCTATGGGTTGCCAATATTTTTTTTCAATTATTTTACTATTTTTAATTAGCATAAAATATGCTGGTTTAAATTTTTTAATACTACTAATTATAGTATCTGGCGCTGGCACAACTCCATGAAAACTAAGAGCTAAATTAAGTGCCTTAGCGTTAATTGATTTATCAATATTTTGTACTAACAAAGCTTTAGTATTAGAGGCAAAACTAAAACAATTATTATCTAAAGTATAATAAAGTGGTTTAATTCCCATTCTATCCCTAGCAATAAATAACTCATTACCATTCCAAATCGCAAAAGCAAACATACCATCAAATTTTTGTAAACACTTTACCCCCCAATGATGATAAGCCTTTATAATAACTTCACTATCTGATTTAGAAAAAAATTTATAGCCAGACTTAATTAGTTCGTTTCTTAATTCTTGATAATTATAAATAGTGCCATTAAATATTAAAACTAAACCTAAATCTTTGTCTTCCATTGGTTGATGCGCAAAATTTGACAAGTCAATAATAGATAAACGCCGATGCCCAAAACCAAGATTTTTGTCTAAATAAATACCTTTATCATCTGGCCCACGTCTACGAATTTTATCATTCATAAGTATTATATTATGCTTTAATACTGCTTTATTATCAAATCTTAGTTGTCCACAAATTCCACACATTATAATTTAATGTAAAATTAACAATTTTAACTGATAAATAAATAAAATGCCTAAAACGCTGTACGATAAACTAATAAATGCACATACTATTTTAAAAAAAAATAATAATATTTTGCTTTATATAGATAAACACCTTATTCACGAAGTAACTTCGCCACAAGCATTTGAAAGTTTATCTATTAATAATAGAAATATTTGGCGCACAAAAAGCAATTTAGCAGTGCCTGATCATAATGTTCCTACTAAAGATAGAGATTTTAATAATATTGAAAAAATAGCAAAATTACAAATAGAAACTCTAAGTCAAAACTGCAAAAAATTTAATATCAATGAAATAAATTTTCACGATAAAAGACAAGGCATAGTACATATAATAGGTCCAGAACAAGGAGCAACGCTACCTGGTATGACTATTGTATGTGGTGATAGTCATACCTCCACTCATGGTGCTTTGGGTGCGCTAGCATTTGGTATTGGTACCAGCGAAGTAGAACATGTGCTCGCTACTAATTGCTTATGGCAACAAAAATCTAAAAATATGCAAATTAATATAAATGGACAACTAAATACTAATGTAAGTGCTAAAGATATAGCTCTATTTATAATTAGCAAAATAGGAACTGCTGGTGGCAATGGCTATGCTATAGAATTTTGTGGAGATACTATTTATAATTTGTCTATTGAAGAGAGAATGACATTATGCAATATGGCAATTGAAATGGGGGCAAAAGCAGGAATAATTGCTGTTGATGATAAAACCATACAATATATAGCTAATAAACCAATGGCGCCTAAAGCGGGTAAATTAAAAAATGCAATTAAATATTGGCAAACACTGCACTCTGATACAAGCGCTACTTTTGATAAAATTATTAACTTTAAAGCAAAAGAAATAAAATTACAAGTAAGTTGGGGTACATCTCCGGAAATGACAATTGCTATAGATGAAAAAATCCCAGATCCAGCGTTAATAAATAATATTGATAAAAAAAATCATATAATAAATGCACTTAAATATATTAAGTTAATATCAGGAACTAAAATTACTGATATTGAAATAGATAAAGTATTTATTGGTTCTTGTACTAATGCTCGTATTACAGATTTACGTATTGCTGCTAATGTTTTAAATAATAATAAAATAGCAAAAAATATTAAACTTGCTATAGTTGTACCTGGTTCTGGTTTAGTAAAACAACAAGCAGAAAATGAAGGATTAGATAAAATTTTTATTAAAGCAGGGTTTGAGTGGCGTAGTGCTGGTTGTTCTATGTGTTTAGCAATGAATGATGATAAATTGCAAACAGGAGAAAGATGTGCCTCAACATCTAATCGTAACTTCGAAGGCAGACAAGGATATGACTCTTATACTCACTTAGTTAGCCCGTATACCGCAGCTAAAAGCGCTATTTGCGGTCATTTTTGTGGTTAGTTTTTTCTAATTTGCATTAACAATCTATTGCTATAAATGCTAGCAACATTTGCATTATTTACTTTAGTTATTACACCATTAAAAGGTGCTATGATTAAATATTTTTCTAATTCAATTTTAGCTATTTTTACTCTTAATTTACTAGCCTCTAATTCTCTGGTTGCTTGTTTAAAATCTAGTTGTGCTTGCTTTAAATCTCTTCTTGTTCCTACTAATCTTTCAAATAACTCTAATTTTTCCTTAAGAGACAACTGTCTATCTATAAAATTTTGTTCATAAAATTTATTAATAGCTTGTAGGTAGTTAAATTTAAGTACGGCTTGTTTATTATCTAATTTTACTAAAATATCTCCTGTTTCAAATTTATCATCTACCGCCTTAATAGCTACTATTTTAGCTGATACTTGCGGATAAATATCCATAGCATAAATATTAAACATGCTAAGTGTTATAAATAATAAATAAAATTTAATTTTCATTTGCATCTCCTGTAAGTAACTTTAATTTTTTAATAATAATAATAATATTAAAATTAGTTTTAGCTATTAAATATTCTGTATTAGTGTATTTATACATAGCATCTCCAATATCACTTTTTAAATCAAGTTCATAATTTGCCCTAGCTCTTTCTAAATAAAAATCTCTATACTCCAATTGCACTGCTAAAGAGCTTTGTTGCTGTTTCAGTGTTTTTAATTTATACCATAATTCTAATGCCTGTTGCACTAAAGTATTTTCTTGTTGTTGTAATAAATTTTGTTGCTGGTGTAATATTATATTTAATCTATCTACAGCTATACTTTGTATATTAGAACCAAAAGGCATATTAAAAATAATACCAACTTTCCAATCACCATTAATATTATTTTCAGAAGAAGAATTATGACCAATTTTTAAATAACTATTTAGCTTAATTTCCTTATTATTCCTTTCAGCTTTAATAGTATTTTTAATGTTAGTGATATTATTATTATTAATTTTTATATTAAGATTATTATTAATAATTTTATTTTTTATGTCTTTAAAATCCTTAGTTACAAATACCATATATTTAGCAAGCTCTGGGGTCTTTAATTCATCTAAATCATTATCAAAATCAAGCCCTATTATTCTAGCTAAATTTGCTCTAGTAGTAATTTGCTTAGCTTCGACATTATTTAATTCAGTTAAAACTAATTGAGTATTATTTTTTGCTGCTAATAAATCAAGATCTGCTGTTTCTGGCACACTTAGCTCATATTTATCCTTAATACGATTTTCTTTTACTGCAAAAATTGCTAATTTTTCCACTATAGCTTGATGTTTTAAATCAGATAGTAGTACTGAAAAAAAAATTTCAGTAACAATAATTTCTTGTTGAATTTTCTCTTTAATTAATTGTTGCTTGATAATATCCAATTCTGCCTTAGCACTATCTGTTTTAATAATATTACTTTGATTATATAAGTTTTTATTAACAAGTAAAGACAAGTGTGTATTATCACTACTATAATTTTCTTTTTTTTCTGCTATAGCATTAAAATTAATATTAATATTATCAATAGCCAATACATTAGCTAATTTATTTCGCGCTAATTGATGTTTTATTACTAGTTGTTTAATTATTAAACTATTATTTATTGCAATATTAATAGCAGTTTTAAGGCTAAGTGGATTTTCTAATTTATCGACTGCAAAGATATTATTACTTATTAAAAATATAATAATTAATATAAATTTCATATTTTTATGCTATTAATATTTTTTATTTTATAACGAATAAATCTTTCTTTTAAATAAGCCTTTTCATTTACATATTTAGCTAACAATAAAAACTCTTTAATACCAACAAAACCAGTTCTACTCATCACTTTTCTACCTTTTAAATCAAAAAAAGCTAAGACTGGCGTAGCCCCTATTCTATTATATTTTTGTGCAAAAATCTTAGTTTTCATAGTTTTACCAGCAAAATTAACTAATTCTACATCTGACTCTATATTTTCCTCAAAATTTAAAAAATACTTATTAAAATAATCTATAACTACTTTTTTATTTAAAACTGTTTGTCGCATTTTATGACAAAAAGGACAATCATCTAAATGAAAAAAAATAAAAATACCAATTTTTCCTGCATCTTTAGCATCTGCTAAATTTTCTATATAATCACTAAAATTAGTATTAAAAAAATCTTTTTCTTTATCGGCAATAGTATGTCTACCAAATAATATAGTTATTAAAAATAATATTGTAATAATTATTTTCTGCATATCAATATAATTAAATATAATTACTTATTTTTACCATAATTTATCTATTTTACAAATTATATTCATCAGTATAAGGGTTATCACCTATAACAGCTGGTAAAACTAAATTATTGCCCCAATGCGCCCAACCACCATTATAAAGCTTTATATTTTTATAACCTAAGCTTTTAAGCTGCATATACGACAAACTCATTCTATAGCCATCATTACAATACAAATAGATAATTTTATTTTTATCTATATCTTTATAAATTTTAGCGATATTTTTGGCGTTACTCCATTTATAGTCTTTAATGCCAAACATACTATCTATATTTATAGCGCCAGGAATATGACCAGCATTTATTGCATCCCTAACATCGCCGTTATACATTTTTTTATCTCTAGCATCAATTAATATAATATTATCATTACGTTTTGCTATTATATTATTATATATATCTTGCCAATTGATTGCTAATTCTTCATTAGCTGCAAATAAAGTTACATCGCCTTTTGTTATTGCCACTATATCTTTTGTTAAATCTTCAAAAGCACTAAAGCTATATATGGCATCATTTAATATTTTAACTTGCTGCATATTAAATCCATACAACTCAAGTAAAAAATATAACCTTGCAGCTAAAACAGTACCAGCATCATCATAAATAACTATAGTTGAATTATTATTTACTCCCCATGCTCTTAAATTATTTTGTAATGATTTTTTATCAGGAAAATGTGTAATTATATTAGCATTAAGATTGCCTAAATCACTTAATCTTTTTACTTGTTGTGCTGACGGAATATGACCTATAGTATTATAACGATGAGGATAATAGCGAATTTCTAAAATCACTAAGTTTTTATTATCTATTCTCTCTAATAACCAATCACTGTCTACTAAAAAATCACGATTTGCTAAAGCAATATTACTAATAATAATTAGTAATATAAGTATAATTGTTTTATAATTTAATAACATAAAGAAAATTTAAAAAAACTTAGATTATACTAATTAAAAATCAATAAATAAATTTTATTATAAATAATGACAATTTCTGTAAATAAAGATAATATTAAAAAAGTATATTTTAAAACATTTGGCTGTAGAACAAACATATATGACACAGCACTTATGCAAAATAATGTAGAAAATTTTATTGTGGTAAATAATGAAAATCAAGCTGATATTATTATTATTAATTCCTGTACAGTTACTAATAATGCTGACAATAAACTTAATACTTATGTAAATAAACAAAATAATAAAAAAATATTTATTACTGGCTGTGCAGCTAATACTAAAGGAGTAGAGTTATTACAAAAGAATCAAATTTTTGCTACTTTTGGACAGTCTAATAAAAATAAAATAAATGATTTATTAGCTAAAGAAAATAAATTTAACTTAAAAGGTAACTTAAGTTTTATAGATAATCAACTAGTTATTAATTTTATTAATAAAAGTAGGGCTTTTATTAAAATACAAGAGGGTTGTAATTTCCACTGTAGTTATTGCATTATTCCTAGTGTTAGGGGCAAAGCAAGAAGTCAAAATGAAGATAAAATAATTTTGCAGATTAAAAATTTAACACAAATTGGCTTTAGTGAATTTATTTTAACTGGTACTAATATAGGTAGTTATGGTAAAGATAGCAAGTCATCTTTACCTAAATTACTTAAAAAAATATCTAAGATTACAGCTGTAAAAAGAATTAGATTAGGTAGTATTGAGCCTGTGCAAATAAATGATGAGTTTATTGAATTATTGACAGAACCATGGTTAGAAAAACATCTACATATAGCTTTGCAATATACAAATGAGAAGATGTTAAAAATAATGCGCAGGAGAAATAGTTTTAGAAAAGACTATAATTTATTACACAAGTTAGCCGAACATGGTTACGCTATAGGTACAGATTATATTGTGGGTCATCCTGGAGAAGATGAGAGTATTTTCCAAGATGCTTATAAAAACTTAAAAACACTGCCTATTACTCATATACATGCTTTTATATATAGCAAAAGATCTAATACTTATTCTGCTTTGATGAATAAATTAGTGCCACTTCCTATAGCAAAAAATAGATTAAAACAAGTAACAGAATTAATAAAAAATAATAATTTAATATTTAGACAGCAACAACAAATATTAGAAATATTTATTCATGCCAAAGATAATGATATATATAAAGGCTATGATCAATTTTTTAATATAATTCACATTAAAAGCACAATAAATATATTAAAAAAATGGCTTATTATTGATAATTATATTACTAAAGATAAATTTAATTATGCTGAAATTTAATTATTAATTAATAATATTTTTTTTAATGTTGTTATAAATTATTTATTGTGCTATTTTATTAATTATTAATTCATTAACAATACTAGGTACAAATTGCTTTATATCGCCGCCAAGTAATGCAACTTCACGTACAAGGGTTGAAGATATATTGCCAAATTCTTCACTTGGTGTCATAAAAATAGTCTCAATATCATAATCTAATTTTCTATTCATTCCAGCCAAGCTAAATTCATATTCAAAATCACTAACAGCACGAATGCCGCGCAAAATAATTTTTGCTTGTTGTTGTCTAACGAAATCAACTAATAAATTATCAAAACTTAAAACTTCAACATTATTAAATTTACTCAATATTATACTACAGATTTCTACTCTGGTAGTAAGGTCAATAAACGGTTTTTTGCTATTATTTTGTGTAATTGCAACTATTATTTTATCAAATAATAAACTTGCTCTTGCTATTATATCAACATGCCCATTAGTTATGGGATCAAAAGAGCCTGGATATATTATAATTTGTTCCATAATCAATTAATTATTATCTTTTTCATTTATACGAAAATCTGTAGCAACTCTATCTAATACTAAATTAATTAATTTATAAGATCCTTCAGCAGCAATTAACTCTGCTAGATTTAAACACTCATTAATAACTACCTTGTAAGGAACTGTTAAAGAATATTTTAATTCATATACACCTAATAATAAAATTGCTCTCTCTACTGCTCCTAATTTATCTAATTCACGATCTATATATTTAATTATTAAATTATCTAATTCTACTGTATTTTCAGCTATATTAGTTAATGTTGTAATAAAAAAAGCTTTAGATATTTTTCCAGACTTTTTAGCTAAAAACTCAGCTACTAATTCTTCTGTAGCCATATTTGTTATCTGCTTTTGATATAAAGCTTGTGTTATAAATAATCTTGCTCTTTGTTTAGAAGTTAAATTACTCATAATTCTGCAATAAACTAAGAGTTTTAAGTAACGCAGTAGCAGCCTCTATACCTTTGTTTTTATTATTAGCACTACTTCTATAAACAGCTTGATCTTTATTTTCAGTAGTAAGTACGCCAAAAACAATAGGCGTATTACTACTAAGTGCTACTTGTGTAATACCACTAGCACAACTAGAGCAAATATAATCAAAATGAGGAGTATCACCACGAATTACTGCGCCAAGAGTGATAATTCCATCAAAATATTTAGCTATTTGCTTACAAATAAAAGGTATTTCAAAAGCCCCGGCTACATACATTAAACTAATATTATTATCGTTAATATTATTTTTTATAAGTGTTTTATGTGCAGAATTTATTAAATTATTACTAATATCTTTATAAAAATTAGCAGCTACTATAGCTATTTTTTTTTTATTTAAATTAATATTTGGTTGTATGATTTTCATGCTTACAACTCTATATATTTATTAATACTAAGGCCAAAGCCTTTTAAACCAATAAACTTATTATCTGTATTTTGTTTTGTACATAATATATTGATATTTGTTACTCCTAAATCTAATAATATTTGCGCGCCAATGCCATAGGTTTTAAAATCATCTTTAATAATATTATCTTTTCTTTTAAGGAGAATAAAGATACCATTATTATCAGCAATATAGTGCAGCGCTTTTTCTACACTCAATGATTTACTTTTTTTACCAAGCACATCAATTTCATTATTTTCCATATGTACTCGTACATTAGTAATATTAGTAATATTACCTTTAACTAAAGCCGTATATGTCTTATTATATATGGTATCAACAAAAGATATTTTATTAAAATTACCATATGTACTGCTAAAAAGAATCTTATTTAACCTTTTAATTGTTTTTTTATTTTTAATGCAATATCTAATCAGATCGTCAATTGTACCCCATTTAATATTATGTTTTTTAGCAAATATTTCTAAATCATTTTTTCTAGCCATAGTACCATCGTGATTTAAAATCTCAATAATAACAGCTGCTGGCTCTAGCCCTGCCATTCTTGCCAAATCACACCCTGCTTCTGTATGCCCTGCACGCACTAATACTCCTCCTTTTCTTTCCATAAGAGGAAATATATGTCCAGGCTGAACAATATCTTCACTATTAGCATTTTTTTTGACTGCGTCTAATATGGTTTTTGCTCTGTCTGCAGCTGATATACCAGTAGTAATACCATGACTTGCATCAATTGAAGTAGTAAAATTAGTAGTACTACTCTCTTTATTATCTTTTACCATTAATCTTAAACCAAGCTGTTGGCAACGCTCAGTTGTTAATGTTAAACATATAAGTCCTTTAGCGTAAGTTGCCATAAAATTTATATCACTGGCACTTACTTTTGCTGCAGACATAATTAAATCACCTTCATTTTCTCTATTCTCATCATCTAAGAGAATAATCATCTTACCTTGTTTAAAGTCTTTAATAATTTCTGTTATAGTTGATTTCATTTTATTAGTTTTTCCAAATAACGAGCAATAATATCTACCTCCAAATTAACTTTATCACCTGTATTAAATTTATGCAAATTAGTAGCAACCAAGGTATGCGGAATAATATTAACTGTAAAAGTATTGTTCTCTACATTACCAATAGTTAAGCTTATGCCATTTATACAAATTGAGCCTTTTTGTGTAATATACTTCATAATAGCAATAACACAATTAATAGTAAAAACTATACTATTACCGTCAACAATTTTATCTTTTATTACACCAATTCCATCAATATGCCCTGTAACTAAATGACCATTTAAAGCATCACTTAGGCGCAAAGATTTTTCTAAATTAACTTTATCTCCTGCTTTAGCAGTAATAAAAGTAGTTCTGCTTAGAGTTTCATTAGATAAGTCTGCATAAAAAATATTATTTATAATTTTAGTAACACTAAGACATACGCCATTAACTGCTATACTATCGCCAGTTTTTATATTTATTAAGAATTTAGCACTACCACTAAAGCAAAACTGAGTCGTTTCTATGTCTGCTATCACTCCTATTTCTTGTATAATTCCGCTAAACATAATAATTTATATAAAAATTATTTAATTTTATCAATTTTATAGTTAATAATGGCTAATAAATCACTATCATTAGTATTAATTTTTGCTAGTTCTAATTGTTTTAGTGCTTTTTTATTATTTCCTGTTAATAAATTTATTTCAGCATTAATTAAATGAAACCTATCTATTTGATTATTTTTTAGATATAGAGATTTTAATAAATTATAATTATAAATTGTTGGTGTTTTGTAATTTTGTTGTCTCAAAATTTTAATACCTATATCTAATTTATTATTTATAAAATATGCTTTTGCTAAATAATATTTATTTAAACTATTATCTGTCGTTAAATACTTAACAGCGTTATTTATGTCGCCTAAATTAGCATATGTTCGTGCTAATAAAATTTTACTAATATTATTATTACTTGTTTTTAATAAATTAATTACTTCTTGATATTTTTTATTATTAAAGAGTACCCAGGCATGCATATAATTACCTAGCTCTTTATTATTATATTCAGCAAGTTTTTTATCTAATTTATATTTAATTTGAGCTTTAATTACTAAATAATTAAAAGAACTAGGTGTTTTTTTATTATTAAAGGCCATAAAACTATCAGAAGCTCTATCTACAGGTAGAGGATGTGTAGTTAAAAAATCATCAATACCACTGCTTTTTAACCGAGCAAAAAAATTACTCATAGCGTTATCATTAAAATTAGTTTTTTGCAAGATACTTTTAGCGTAATTATCAGCTTCTATTTCATACTCTTTAGTAAAAGTTATATTTTTTTGTAAAGTAAAAGCTATATTAGCTAAGCCAACCGTTGTATTACCTGTTATAGCAGATAATAATATACCGCCTAACGCTAAGTAGTTATAATTTTGCATTTTAGTAGACATTCTATCGCTGTGTTTTAAGTTTATATGAGCTATTTCATGAGCAATTACTGAGGCCAATTCTGATTCTGTATTAGTATGCAGGATTAAACCACTATTGATAGCAATAAAATTATCTTCTGTAGCAAAAGCATTTATTTCGTTATCTCTAATAACAAAAAGTTTAAATTTCTTATCAGGGTAAATCTTAGCAGCTAAATTATCAATATAGTTAATTAAATCTATATTTTGTATAGTATTTTTTTTATCCCAAAAGAAATGTAATAACTCTTGTTTATCCTCTTTAGACAAAGCAAAAGAATTACTTAAAAATACTATAAATATTAAGCATAAAAAACTTTGTTTAATTATCATTATTTTTATTTATGAATAATAGTGCCTAAAATTTCTCCATTTATAATTTTAAGCAAGATGTCTTTATCATCGCTTAACATATTAAAAACACAAATATCAATATTATGTTCTCTACACAAACTAAAAGCAGATACATCCATAATTTTAAGTTTTTTAGCTATAGCATCATCAAAGCTTAGTGTTTTATACTTCATGGCATTTTTATCTTGTTTTGGATCAGCAGAATAAACGCCATCAACATTAGTTGCTTTAAAAACTATATCTGCTTCTATTTCTATTGCTCTAAGAGCAGCAGCACTATCTGTAGTAAAACAAGGATTGCCAGTTCCTGCAGCAAAAATAACTACTGTATTATTCTTTAATAAAAATTTAGCTTTATTAATATTAATTGTTGAACAAATATTACCTGTTGCAACAGCAGACATAACTACAGATTTAATATTATTATTTTTACAAAAATCATTAAGCGCAAGTGCATTAATAATAGTAGCAAGCATTCCCATATTATCACCAGTAATATTATCAACACCATTTTTTACACTACTTCTGCCGCGAATAATATTACCAGCACCTACAACAATAGCTAACTCTATTTTTTTATTTACTACAGCTTTAATTACATCAACTACTTGAGTTAAAGCATCAGCAGCAATTATATTATTTTTATCAGCAAAAGCTTCTCCACTTAATTTTAATAAAATACGCTGATACTGTTTTGTCACTATACTTCGCTTAATTGTGCACTTAGTTGCGCCTCTGCATTAGCTGTTTTTGAAATAGCACTTAATCTTCTTTGTTCTCTTTTTTTCTTATGATAAGTAAAGCCTGTTCCTGCTGGTACTAACCTACCAATAATTACATTTTCTTTTAAACCCAATAAACTATCGGTTTTACCAATTATAACAGCTTCTGTTAATACTCTAGTAGTTTCTTGAAAAGATGCAGCAGATATAAATGATTTAGTAGAAAGTGAAGATTTAGTAATACCCATTAAAATTCTATTATATTTAACTAATTCTTTATCTTTTTCTGCTAATTCTTTGTTAATCTTAACAACCTGAATAAAATCAACAACTTCACTATTAACTAAATTAGAATCACCAGCATCATCTATTTCTACTTTTTTAAGCATTTGTCTTACAATAACTTCAATATGTTTGTCTGATATTTTAACACCTTGCAAACGATACACGTCTTGCACTTCTTTAACAACATAATGAGCTAAAGCCTCTACTCCCAGTAGTCTTAAAATATCATGCGGGTTAGATGGTCCATCACTAATCACATCTCCCTTTTCTACCATTTCACCATCAAAAACATTAATTTGACGCCAAGAATGAATTAACATTTCAAAAATATCGCCTTTATCATTAGTAATTATAAGACGAATTTTAGATTTAGTAGGGTTGCCAAATGTAACAATACCACTAGCATCTGCTAAAATAGAATGATCTTTAGTCTTTCTTGCTTCAAATAAATCAGCAACTCGTGGCAAACCACCAGTAATATCACTTTGCCTAGATTGATCTTTAGTAATTTTTGCCAAAATTTCACCAGCTTTAATTAATTGATTGTCTTCTAAATTAATTTTTACTTTTTCTGGTAAATAATGAGTAGATAAGATTTTATCATTATCGCTTTTATCTACAAGCTTTATCATTGGTTTTAACTTTTTTGCAATAGTAGGACGATTTACTTTATCTAAAATTTCATATAAAACCATGCCAGTTATAGTATCAGTTTTTTTAACAACTGTTTGATTTTCAATAAAATCAACAAAAATTATTTTTCCATCTGTTTCAGCTATAATAGGATGAGAATGCGGATCCCAAGTAACAATAATCTCTCCTGCTTTAACTTTATCACCATCTTTGATATAAGAAATTGCTCCATATGGTACTTTATAACGCTCTTTTTCTTGACCTTTATTATTACGTATAGAAATACCACTAGAACGAGATATTATTACCAACTCACCTTTTTCATTAGCAATTGATTTAATATTTTCAAAATAAACAGTACCATCAATATTAGTACTAATTTTACTAGCTATAACTGAGGCAGAAGCAGCGCCACCAATATGAAATGTTCTCATAGTAAGTTGAGTTCCAGGCTCACCAATTGATTGAGCAGCAATAACTCCAACCGCCTCCCCTTCTCCAATCATATTGCCTCTTGCCATATCATGGCCATAACATTTACTACAAACACCATTTTCATTTTCACAAGTTATAGGCGAACGAATCTTAATTAATTCAATACCAATTTCATCAATTTTTTTACTAATATCTAAATTAATCAATTCTCCATCTTTAATTAAAATATCACTGGTACTAGGAATTATTATATCACCTATTACTACTCTACCAAATACACCTTCTCCTAAAGTCTGTACAATATTACCGCCATTAATCATAGCTTTTATAGTCAACCCAGCTTTTGTACCACAGTCGCTACCATTTACAACTAAATCTTGTCCTACATCAACTAATCTACGTGTAAGATAACCAGAATTAGCAGTTTTAAGTGCAGTATCAGCTAATCCTTTGCGTGCTCCATGAGTTGAAATAAAATATTGCATATTATTTAAACCTTCACGGAAGTTTGACGTAATTGGCGTCTCTATTATAGAACCGTCTGGTTTTGCCATCAAGCCACGCATTCCAGCTAACTGACGAATTTGTGCAGGAGAACCCCTAGCACCAGAATCAGCCATCATATAAATTGAATTAAATGATGCTTTTTTCTCTTCTTTATTATCAAAACTAATTTCATCCATCATAGCCTCTGCTACTTGCTCTGAGGTTCTTGACCAAATATCAATTACTTTATTATACCTTTCTCCATCTGTAACTATGCCTGATAAAAATTGATTTTGTACGTCTTTTACTTGTTTCTCTGCTTCTGCAATCAACTTATCTTTACTGTCCGGAATAATCATATCATTTGAACAAAACGATATACCAGATTTAGTAGAATGTTCAAAACCCATATACATCATTTGATCAGCAAATACTACAGTGTCTTTTAACTCTTGCTGTCTATAACATTCATGAATAAGCTTTGATACTGCTTTTTTAGTAAGATTTTGATTAACTAAATCAAAATTAAGTCCAGCAGGCAATAAAGTAGAAAATATAGCTCTACCTACAGTTGTATCAACTATCCTACTACCATTAATTACATATTTATTTTCATCTTTTATATAATCTTCTATTCTTACTTTTATTTTAGCATGCAATGAAATAGCTTTATTATCAAAAGCTATTTTTACTTCGTTATTACTAGCAAAAACCATTCCTTCACCAGGTTGTTTATCCATCTCACGTGTCATATAATAAAGACCTAAAATTACATCTTGTGATGGAATAATAATAGGATCGCCACTAGCAAGGTGTAAGATATTATTTGAAGCTAACATTAAAACTCTAGCTTCTAATTGTGCTTCTTCTGAAAGTGGTACATGCACTGCCATTTGATCACCATCAAAATCAGCATTAAACGCACTACATACCAAAGGATGTAATTGTATAGCTTTACCTTCAATAAGAATAGGCTCAAAAGCTTGTATGCCAAGTCTATGTAGCGTAGGAGCACGGTTTAATAAAACAGGATGCTGATGCACAACACTCTCCAACAAATCCCATACCTCTACTGCTTCATTTTCTACCATTTTTTTAGCAGCCTTAATTGTTGAAGCCATACCATTTTTTTGTAAAAGATTATAAACAAAAGGCTTAAACAACTCCAATGCCATTTTCTTAGGCAATCCACATTGATGTAATTTTAAATAAGGTCCACAAACAATTACCGAACGACCAGAATAATCAACCCTTTTACCTAAAAGATTTTGTCTAAAACGACCTTGTTTTCCTTTAATCATGTCAGCAATAGACTTAAGAGGTCTGCGATTATTTCCCATTACTGCTCTACCACGACGCCCATTATCAAGCAAGGAATCCACTGCTTCTTGTAGCATTCTTTTTTCATTACGCACTATAATTTCAGGCGCATCTAATTCTAATAAACGTGATAAACGATTATTTCTATTAATAACTCTACGATATAAATCGTTTAAATCACTGGTTGCAAATCTACCTCCATCAAGCGGAACTAAAGGACGTAAATCAGGAGGAAGGATAGGTAACACGGTTAAAATCATCCATTCTGGTTTATTACCAGCTCTTAATAACGAATCAAGTAATTTTAATCTTTTATTATTTTTAGCTAATTTTGTCTGTGATTTGATTACTAAATTTTCTTCTTTGATAGTTAATATTTCTTTTTCAATATTCATACCTTTAAGAATAATTTCAATAGCTTCAGCACCCATTTTTGCTACAAATTCATCTTCACCATATTCATCTAACATCTCTTCATAAACATCTTCACTAAGTAATTGTTTTTCAAGCAATGGTGTTGAACCAGAATCTACTACTATAAATGCTTCAAAATAAAGAACTCTTTCAATATCTTTAAGCGGCATATCTATTAACAAACCAAGACGAGATGGTAATGATTTTAAATACCAAATATGTGATACAGGAGAGGCTAAATTTATATGCCCCATTCTTTCACGACGTACTTTTGATGCAGTAACTTCTACGCCACACTTTTCACATACAACATTACGAAACTTCATACGTTTATATTTACCGCAAGAACATTCATAATCTTTAATTGGGCCAAAAATTTTAGCACAAAATAAACCATCACGCTCAGGCTTTAAAGTTCTATAATTAATTGTTTCAGGTTTTTTCACCTCACCATAAGACCAAGATCGTATGGCTTCTGGAGACGCTAAACTCACACGAATCATGTCAAATTCTTGTAACTTATTTTGTTGTTTTAAATTTTCTATAAAATCTCTCAAAATACTCTCCTAATTAGTTTGTTCTAATTCAATATCAATACCTAATGACTTAATTTCTTTAATAAGCACGTTAAATGATTCTGGTGTTACAGACTCTATTTTATTATTACCATCAACTATATTCTTATACATTTTAGCGCGACCAACTACATCATCTGATTTAACAGTTAACATTTCACGCAAAGTATGTGCAGCTCCATAAGCCTCTAAAGCCCATACTTCCATTTCACCAAAACGCTGACCACCAAATTGCGCTTTACCGCTCAAAGGTTGTTGGGTTACTAAAGAATAAGGGCCAGTAGAACGAGCATGCATTTTATCATCAACTAAATGATTAAGTTTTAACATATACATATAACCAACTGTAATATCTCTATCAAATTTCTCACCTGTTCTACCATCATATAAAGCAGTTTGTCCGCTTTCTGGTAAAGATGCCATTTTTAATAATTCTTTAATTTGTGTCTCTTTAATGCCATCAAATACAGGAGTCGCCATTGGCACACCATCTTTCAAATTACCTGCAAGCTCTATAATTTCATCGTCACTAAAAGATGTTAGCTCCTCTTTTTTACCATAACTATTATAAATTTTTTCTAAGGTTTTTCTCATTTCCTTAACCATATCTTTGCGTTTTTCAAGCAACATTTTACCAATCTTCTCTCCCAAGCCTTTAGCTGCCCAACCTAAATGAGTCTCTAATACTTGACCAATATTCATACGAGATGGCACACCTAATGGATTAAGCACTACATCAACTGTAGTCCCGTCTGCTAAATAAGGCATATCTTCTACCGGTGCTACTCTAGAAATAACGCCTTTATTGCCATGACGACCAGCCATTTTATCGCCAACTTGTAAAACTTTTCTAGTTGCCACATAAACTTTAACCATCTTTAATACCCCTGGAGAAAGTTCAGATTCTTTGGTATTTTTTTTACATTCTTGTGCTAAAAAGACTTCAAGGTCTTTAATTTTATTAGTAAGGTTTTTTAGTAAATTATTAACTGATTTATTTATCTTATCATCGGTTACAACTAATTTTTCTAAGTCATTATCTGCAATTTTACCTAATATATCTTTTGTTAAAATATCGCCTGTTTTAATAATTTTATCTACACTTTTTTTAATTTTAGCGTCTTTAAGTTTTTTACGAATACGATAATAAATATTATTACTAATAATATCAACCTCATCACTAACATCTTTATTTATTTTGGCTATTCTTTCATCGTTAATAAATTGTGTTCTACTATCTACTTCTACTTTATCACGAATATAAATTTGTACATCTATAACTACTCCACTTTTTCCAGCACCCATATGTAGAGAAGTATCTTTAACATTACTAACTTTTTCCCCAAAAATTGCATATAATAATTTTTCTTCTGGTAGCAATACTGTCTCACTTTTTGGTGTAACTTTTCCTACTAAAATATCTCCACCTTTAACCCTGGCACCTGTAAAAACAATACCAGCTTCATCAAGTTTAGCCAACGCACTTTCGCTAACATTAGGTATGTCCGCAGTAATCTCCTCTGCTCCTAATTTTGTATCTCTAGCATACGCAGTAAATTCCTCAATATGTATAGTAGTAAATCTATCTTCTTGCACTACTCTTTCAGAAATTAAAATAGAATCCTCAAAGTTATAACCGTTCCACGGCATAAATGCAATTAACATATTTTGACCTAATGCTAACTCTCCTAAATCAGTTGCAGGACCATCAGCTAACACGTCATCAACTGCAATTTTATCGCCAACTTTAACTAAAACTTTTTGGTTAATACAAGTATTTTGATTAGAACGAGAATATTTTATTAAATTATAAATATCAACTCCCAAACCATCATTATCTGTACTCTCTACTCTAATAACTATACGTGAAGCATCAACCATTTCTACAAAACCAGCATTTTTAGCTACCACACAAACACGAGAATCAGTTGCAACTATTCTTTCAATGCCAGTACCAACTAATGGCTTTTCAGCTTTAAGCAAAGGTAATGCTTGTCTTTGCATGTTAGATCCCATAAGTGCACGGTTAGCGTCATCATGCTCTAAAAATGGAATAAGAGAAGCAGCAACTGATGAAATCTGTTTGCTATCAACATCAATTAGCGTTACATTATCTTTAGAGGTAAGAATGAAATCATTTTTCCGTCTACAAGCAATTAATTCTTCTGTTAAGTTGCCTTTTTTATCTATTTTTGCGTTAGCTTGTGCTATAGTATGTTTTATTTCATCAATAGCAGAAACATAGATAATCTCTTTAGTAACTTTACCATTTTTTACAACTTGGTATGGTGTCTCCAAAAAACCATATGTATTAGTTTTAGCATATACCGCTAAAGTATTTATAAGCCCAATGTTTGGCCCTTCTGGAGTTTCTATAGGACACAAACGACCATAATGAGAAGCATGTACGTCACGCACCTCAAATCCAGCTCTATCACGCATAAGACCACCTGGCCCAAGTGCAGAAATTCTTCTTTTATGTGTTACACTAGAAAGTGGATTTACCTGATCCATAAATTGCGATAATTGTGAAGAACCAAAAAATTCTTTAATTGCTGCTGATACTGGTTTTGAATTAATAATATCTTTAGGAGTTAATTCATCTGTTTCTGCTAAATTTAAACTATCTTTAACAACTTTTTCTAAACGAGCCAAGCCTATTCTAAATTGATTTTCAATCATCTCACCAATTGAACGCACACGACGATTAGTAAGAGTATCAATATCATCGACAACGTCAATACCATTTTTAATGTCAATTAATTTATTAATAACCATAATAATATCGTTATTAGTAAGCAGCTGATCTCCTTTATTACTATCAACCCCTAAGCGACGATTAAGCTTCATTCTGCCTACTTTAGACAAATTATATCTATTACCACCAAAAAATAATGTCTTAAATAAAGTATTTACCGCCTCTTCTGTAGCAGGCTCACCTGGTCTTATAACATGATAAATAGAAACACGTGCTTCTATTTCTGATGTGGTTTCATCAAAACGCAAAGTATCGCTGATATAAGCTCCACCAGTTGATTCATTAATATGTAAAACACTAATATTTTTAACTTTATTTTCCTTAAAAGCTGCTAAAACTTCTTCAGTAATTATGCTGTTTACTGCGCATAATACTTCTCCAGTTTTTTTATCAATTACATCTTTAGCTAAAACTTTATTTAATAGATACTCAAGACTAGTTGTTACTATATTAATCTTATTATCAATTAATTCTTGAACATGTTTAGCCGTAACCCTTCTACCGCTTTCTACTATTAATTTATCATTATTTTTAACGTCAAATTCTGCTATTATGCCTTGCAAATCTTTAGGATTAATTGTAATATCGCAAGATTTTATCTTTAATTTGATATTAATACTATCAAAAAACATAGCCAACATAGTGTTGGCATCATAACCCATAGCACGCATAAAAGTAGTAAGCAATAATTTACGACAACGGTCTATACGAACATATAAAATATCTTCATGATCAAACTCAAAATCTAACCATGATCCACGATAAGGAATAATTCTTGATGAAAATAAAATTTTGCCAGATGAATGTGTTTTGCCTTTATCATGTTCAAAAATTACCCCTGGACTACGATGAAGCTGCGACACTACAACTCTCTCTGTGCCATTTATTACAAAAGAACCAGATTTAGTCATAAGCGGCAAAATACCCATATAAACATTTTCTGTTATAACTTGTTTTACCTTTCTCTTTTTTTTAAGAATCGAACCATTTTTATCAAATAAGATTAAATTTAATTCAACTCGTAAAATAGCTGCATAAGTAATTCCTCTTAATTTACACTCTTTAACGCTAAATTCTGGCTGCTCTAATGCATAGTCAACATATTCTATTTCTGCATAACCATTTAATGCTGTTAAGGGAAAAAAAGCTTTAAACGCAGCATGAAGTCCAGTATCTTCCTTGTTGTCCTTCTCCTTAATTCCTGCTTGAATAAATTTATTAAAAGAATCAAGTTGCATAGTCAGCAAATCTGGTTCTTTAATAATTGATTCTTTAGAATTAAAACTATTTCTAACGCGTTTTTTTTCAGTTAACGAATAATTCATTTATTACCTCTTTTTATAAATTTATTTAAATTTATTGTAAATAACTTAAAGCTTAATGCACCAAAACTCTGTTAACAGAGTTTTGGTAAAATTAATAATGTTATTATTTTAGCTCTACAGTAGCACCAACTTCTTCAAGCTGTTTTTTAAAGTCTTCTGCTTCTTTTTTACTAAGACCCTCTTTAATAGCAGAAGGAGCAGCCTCTACTAAGTCTTTTGCTTCTTTTAAACCAAGACCTGTTATAGAGCGTACAACTTTAATAACTCCAACTTTTTTCTCACCAAAGCTACTAAGCATAACGTCAAATTCTGTTTTTTCTGCAACAACATCAGCAACAGCAGCAACAGGTGCAGCAGCAACAGCAGCTTGAGCACTAACACCAAATTTTTCTTCCATTGCACTTACCAAATCAACAACATCCATTACTGACATATCAGCAATTGCATTTAAAATATCTTCTTTAGATATAGCCATAATATTTCTCCTTTTTTTTATTTTATTATTTTATTATTTTAGATCGCGAACAGCCGCAACTACACGAGTTATCTTAGTAGGAATTTCATTTAAAGTTCTTACTAATTTTTCTGTAGGAGCAAGCATTAAAGACATAAGTATACTAATAGCCTGTTCTTTAGTAGGCAACAAAGCTATACGTTTTAACTCACTTGCTTCTACAAAATCACCTGCTACACCTAAGCCTTTAACTATTAAAGTATCATTATTTTTAGTAAATTCTTCAAATACACGTGCTACAGCGCCAGGATCTTCTGCAGAAAAACCAAGAATAACCGGACCAACTAATACATCTGTTATACAGTTACAGTCTGTATCAACAATAGCTTTTTTAGCAAGAGTATTTTTTACAACACGCAATACCACATTATTATCACGAGCAATTACTCTTAATGTTGTTATATTTTCAACACTAAGACCACGATACTCTGCTACACCAACAGCTAATGTATTAACTGCTATTGTATTTACTTGTTCAACAATAGCTTTTTTTGTCTTTAAACTTAAAGCCATAAAACTCTCCAAAAATTTATCAAAGAAAGTAATAAATTACTTCCACTCTCTACATAGGTTGATATATTAAGCCAAAATAGCACCTATGGTCTTTGAGGTTAAACATATTTATTAACCATCAAATCTTTTTAAAACCCCTAAAAAAATTAGGTTTTTAATGTAGCTATATCAACAATAATCCCTGGTCCCATAGTTGATGAGATAGATATTTTTTTAAAATAAATACCCTTAGCAGAACTTGGTTTAGCTTTTTTAAGCGCATCTAATAAAAAATCAATATTAGCTTTTAAATCATTTACTTTAAATGATGCTTTACCAATACCACAATGAATTATTCCTGCTTTATCATTACGGTAACGAACTTGACCGCCTTTAGCATTTTTTACTGCTGTTGCAATATCATTGCTTACAGTTCCAACTTTAGGATTTGGCATAAGACCTCTTGGTCCAAGAAGTTGTCCCAAACGACCAACAATACCCATTGCATCAGGTGAAGCTATTACAGTATCAAAGTTAATATCACCATCTTGCATAGTCTTCATCAAATCTTCCATACCGACAATGTCAGCACCAGCTGCTTTAGCTTTATCTACATTTTCTCCTTGAGTAAAAACAGCAACACGAACTTTTTTACCTGTACCAGCCGGTAAAACTACTGCACCGCGAATACCTTGATCTGATTTTTTAGCGTCAATACCTAAATTAATACTAATGTCTATAGTTTCATCAAATTTCATTGTAGCAAAATCTTTAACCAATGACAATGCTTCATCTAATGAATATTTTTTATTATTAACTAATTTTTCACTAATTAATTTTTGTTTTTTTGTTAACATTTAACCCTCCACAGTAATGCCCATAGAACGGGCTGTACCAGCAATAATTTTTACTGCATTATCTAAATCATTAGCATTTAAATCTTTCATTTTAATATTTGCTATTTCTTCTAATTGTTTTATAGTTATTTTACCAACCTTATCAGTATGAGGCACACCTGAACCTTTTTTTAAACCTATTGCTTTTAAAATAAGTACAGCTGCTGGTGGAGTTTTAGTAACAAAGGTAAAGCTTTTATCTTTATATACTGTGATAACTACTGGTACTGGCATATCTTTTTCAATCTCCTGTGTTCTAGCATTAAATGCTTTACAAAATTCCATAATATTAACACCATGCTGCCCTAAAGCAGGACCAACTGGTGGTGATGGGTTAGCAGCCTGTGCTGGAACTTGCAATTTAATATATGATTCAATTTTTTTTGCCATTATATCTCCTTAAATGGGTGCAAACGCTTTTAAGCTCCCCGTAGTTATTATATTTTTTCTACTTGTGAAAATTCCAATTTTAATACTGTAATTCTACCAAAAATAGAAACCCCGACCTTTAAAATATTTTTTTCATAATCAACACTTTCAATACTACCATTAAATTCATTAAAAGGTCCGTTTGTAATTAATATTTCTTCGCCTGGTTGATACATAATTTTTGGTTTTGGTTTATTTTCACCATCTTGTACACGATTAAAAATTTTATCAACTTCACTTTGTCTTATAGGAGATGGTTTACCAGAAACTCCACCTATAAATCCAATTACATTATTAGCATTATTAACTAAAAACCAAGTAGTATCATTTAACTTCATATTAATTAACATATAACCGGGGAAAAATTTTCTTTCCGCTGTTTTCTTTTTGCCATCTTTTAACTCCACCACTTGTTCAATAGGAATTAAAATATCACCAATTAAATCTACAACATCTGCTCGCTGTGCTGCTTCTTTAATAGTATTTTTAACCTTTTGTTCGTAACCACCTCTTGCATGCAAAACATACCATTTCTTAGCCATATTTACCTTAATTTATCAACAAACTTACTATCCAAGTCCAAAATATATCTATCAAATATAAAAAAATTGCAGCAATTATCACCATAACAATAATAATTCCTGTAGTTTTAATAGTATCATCACGTCCTGGCCATACAACCTTGCGTAATTCTATTTTGGTTTGCGTTAAAAATATCTTAAAATTATTACCTTGCTCTGAAGATAAAAATACCACAGCAGCCACTACTACTCCAAATAATAATAATAATACTTTATACAAAGTATTAGTAAAACCAAATGGATTAAAATAAAACATTGCTAGTGATGCTACAAATATAGATATAGCTACTATAGCAATAATATTAATAGTTTTACTGTTTTCTAATTTTTTACTGGCTTTTTTTGCCATTATATTCCTTATTTTGGCAGGTCAGGAGGGAGTCGAACCCCCAACCAACGGTTTTGGAGACCGTTACTCTACCAATTGAGCCACTGACCTATAAAAAAATAAAATCTTACTCAATAACCTTAGCCACAACACCAGCGCCAACAGTTCTGCCACCCTCACGAATAGCGAACCTTAAGCTTTCCTCCATAGCAATTGGTGCTAATAACTCTATAGTCATTTTAATATTATCACCAGGCATTACCATCTCTACATCTTTTGGTAAAGAGACAGCGCCTGTTACGTCAGTAGTTCTAAAATAAAACTGTGGTCTATAATTATTAAAAAATGGAGTGTGTCTGCCACCTTCTTCTTTATTTAAAATATAAACTTCTGCCTCAAATTTAGTATGTGGTTTAATAGAGCCTGGTTTAGCTAATACTTGACCTCTTTCTACTTCTTCTCTTTTGGTGCCTCTAAGTAAAATACCAACATTATCACCTGCTTCACCTCTATCTAATAATTTACGGAACATTTCTACTCCAGTACAGATAGTTTTTTTAGTATCTTTAATACCAACTATTTCAATTTCATCATTAACATTAACAATCCCTCTTTCAATCCTACCAGTTACTACTGTGCCACGACCTGAAATTGAAAATACATCTTCTATTGGCATTAAAAAATCTTTATCTGTATCTCTTTTAGGAGTTGGAATATAACTATCAAGTGCTTCCATTAATTTATAAATTGATTTAACACCGATATCACTATCCTCACCCTCTAGTGCTTTAAGAGCACTACCAAATATTATTGGAGTATCATCACCTGGGAAATCATATTCTGTAAGTAATTCACGAATTTCCATTTCAACAAGTTCTACTAATTCTTCATCATCTACCATATCAGCTTTATTCATATAAACTATAATATATGGTACGCCAACTTGACGAGACAGTAGAATATGCTCACGAGTTTGTGCCATTGGACCATCAGTTGCTGCAATTACAATAATAGCACCATCCATTTGAGCGGCACCTGTAATCATATTTTTAACATAATCAGCATGTCCTGGACAATCAACATGCGCATAATGACGAGCATCACTCTCATACTCAACATGTGCTGTTGAAATTGTTATACCTCTTTCTCTTTCCTCAGGAGCATTATCAATATCTGCATAATCTTTAAATGTAGAACCATTTTTTTCTGCCATAACTTTAGTAATAGCAGCTGTTAGTGTAGTTTTACCGTGATCTACATGTCCTATGGTACCTACATTTACATGGGGTTTATTTCTTTCAAATTTTTCTTTTGCCATTTTTTTCTCCTCAAATATAACATAAATAAAAAACATAAATAATGGAGCTCACCACCAGATTTGAACTGGCGACCTCTTCCTTACCAAGGAAGTGCTCTACCAACTGAGCTAGGTGAGCACATCCTTAGCGCCAACTGGAGCGGGTAACGAGAATCGAACTCGTCTCATTGGCTTGGAAGGCCAAGGTAATACCAATATACGATACCCGCAAACCTATACATGGTGGAGGGGGAAGGATTTGAACCTTCGAAGGCAGAGCCGACAGATTTACAGTCTGTTCCCTTTGACCACTCGGGAACCCCTCCAACAAAAATATAATTGAACAATTATCCCATAATATTTCTATTTGTGCAAGAAAAATATATTATAATTTACATAGTTTAATAATTCAAAAAAATATTTTATAAATGCATATACATATTCTTGGTGTTGCTGGTACTTTTATGGGTGGAATTGCAATAATAGCTAAGCAATTAGGCCATAAAATAACTGGTATGGATAATAATATATATCCTCCTATGAGTACTCAGCTTATTACTTATAATATTGATTTTATTGATAATTATGAGGTTAAAAATCTACCAAAAGCAGATTTATACATTATAGGCAATGTTCTTAGTCGTGGTAATCCTTGTGTAGAGTATATTTTAAATAATAATTTAAATTATACTTCAGCTGCAAATTATTTAGGTGAAAATGTACTTAAACATAAACATGTATTAGCAGTTAGCGGCACTCATGGCAAGACAACTACCTCGTCAATATTAGCTTGGATTTTAGAATATAATGGCTTAAATCCAAGTTTTTTAATTGGCGGTATTGCTAATAATCTTAAAACTTCTGCTCGCCTTACTTCGTCAATATTTTTTGTGATTGAAGCTGATGAATATGATACAGCATTTTTTGATAAACGCTCAAAATTTATTCATTATTATCCTGATAATTTAATAATTGGTAATTTAGAATTTGATCACGCTGATATATTTAATTCAATTAAAGATATCAAAAAACAATTCCATAATCTTATTCGTACTATGCCAACTAAAGCGCAAATAATATACCCGCCTAATAAAGCAATTCATTCATTGCTTAAAATGGGTATCTACAGCAGGATAAAATCTTTTAAATTACCACAATTTTTTACTAATGAAAAAGGAGTAAATTTCACTATAGAAAATACTAATTTTCAGCTAAAACTTTTAGGAAAACACAATGTATTAAATGCTATTAGCGCTATTTATGCTGCTTACGATAGTGGTGTTAGTTTTAAAAATAGTGCGAAAGCATTATTAGATTTTAATGGGGTAAAAAAACGCTTAGAGATTAAATATAATAACAAAAACTTAATTATTTATGATGATTTTGCCCACCACCCCACTAGTGTTAAAGCTACTATAGCTGGTTTACGTAAAAAAATAATACATAATAAAATCATTGTAGTAATAGAGATGCGTTCAAACACCATGAAATCTGGTATTTTTGATAAAAAATTAATAAATAGTCTAAAATCAGCAGATGAAGCTTATGTGTTTGGGCATAAATTAGTCGCTAAAAATATTTATAATTGCAATACTATAGATGAAATAATCACAAAATTGATTGACAAGCAAGGACATATAATTTTTATGTCAAATGGTAACTTTAATAATATAATAAAAAAACTAATAGCTAAATTATGAGATACTTATTCCCTTTATTTATCATTGCAACTTTAGCTGAAATTTGGACTATTATTAAAGTTGGTGAGGTGTTTGGTGCTATGAGCACTATTGCACTTATTATACTTACTGCTGCTATAGGATCATTTTTGCTTAAACAACAAGGTATTGCTGTAATAAATAAAGCACAAAAACAGCTATTAAAAGGAGTTAATCCTAATTTTGAGATAATAGAAGGTACAATAATTTTTGTAGCTGGAATTTTATTGCTTACTCCAGGCTTTATTACAGATATAATTGGCTTATTAGGTCTTATCCCATTAAGCAGGTATTATATTATTAACTATTTAATTAATAAAATAAAAATCAATACAACTGACAACAGAACCATAGAAGGGGAATTTTGGCAAGATAAATAAGCATATGTATTTACTATTATAAAACTACTAATTTTAAAAATAAATATAACTAATTATTGAAAAATTAAATATACTAGCTAATTATAATAAAAATTTAAGTTAAATCAAAAAAAGGTTGTATTTGCACAATATCACCTTTTTTAATATCAGACATATCTTCTGTCAAAACAATTAAACAATTTGCATAACTCATTGAACTTAATATACCTGAGCCTTGTTTTTCTAGCTTTTTTACTATTAATTTACCATTATTACTGCTAAACTTAGCACGAATAAATTCTCTTCTACCTTGTTGTTTTGCAATATTAGTTGCACTAATGGCGTTAATCAATAATGGCTCAATATCTTGCGTCTGTCCCATTATTTTTTTTAAAAAAGGCTGTACAATTTGATAAAATGTAATCATAACAGCGACTGGATTGCCTGGTAAACCAAAAAAATAAGCCTTATTTATTTTTCCATAAGTTAATGGTCGCCCAGGTTTTATAGCTAACTTCCAGAAATCAATCCTGCCAATATCATTTAACACTTGTTTAACAAAATCTGCCTGACCAACAGACACTCCTCCAGTAGTAAGAATAATATCTGCACATTTAGATGCCTGCATAAAAGCATTGCTTAAAAGTAAATAATCGTCTTTGATTACCCCCATATCTAATAAGTCAACATTTAAATTATTCAACATAGCAAACAAAGAGTAACGATTGCTATCATATATTTGACCTGTTTTTAAAGGCTCTCCTAAACTGCGCAACTCGTCGCCTGTTGAAAAAAATGCAACTCGTAATTTACGCCAAACACTTATTTCTGTAATACCTAACGAAGCTAACAAGCCTAAATCAGCCGCACCTAACAGGTGTCCTGCTTTAAGTACAATACTATCTTTAGCTAAGTCTTCGCCAGCAAAACGAATATTATCATTACCAGTATATTTATTAACAATAATTTTTTTATTTAACTGCTGCTCTGTGACAAATTCTTGAGGAATAACAATGTCAGCATTTTTTGGAATAACTGCACCTGTCATAATTTTAATGCATTCATTTTTAAAGATTTTTTTATTACTTTGCTGTCCAGCATAAATCACACCAATAATATCAAATAGTTGTGAATTATTAATATCAATTTTCCTTAAAGCATAACCATCCATAGCAGAATTTAAAGTAGCTGGCACATTAATAGGTGCAATAATATCTTGAGCAAGAATTCTGTTTAATGTTGAACGAATGGCTAATTTTTCTGCAGATAAAGTTTTATTAATAGTTGAAAAACATCTTTTTTTTGCCTGATCAAGTGTAATAGATGTATCATTTTTATCTAAACAACTATTTATTTTTTGCATAAGTAAGTAAGTAAGAGTATGATTAAAATAATATAATTTATGTATATTATATACATATATAATGTAGATTATAATTTTAATATAATAATTTATTATGAATAATAATTTAAACATAAATGCTAAAAATAAAAAAAACAAAACTATTTATTATGTTGATGTCTTATTGCAAAAAATTAAAGTTAAAAATAATATCTGGATAAATGAAAAATGGCAAGCACTAGGAGTTATACCTAATAAAGAAAATAAGAATTCATCTAATTTATCTACCTTAATTAGCAATATAAACAATGAACCTGTTTATCAATATCGTAGATTTATTTTAGAATTTGTCTATGATGAATTAGATAGTTATTATCAAAATATATCATCTAATAATGCTAGTATATTTATTATCTGTCGCTATGATGATAAAAATACACCTATTCCTTTTTTAGTAACACTTAGTTATGATGAGGCGGCTATTTATATGGAAACAGATGAAATAGTTTACGCTAGTGCAATTGATATAGAAATTTACCAAAAAATAGAAAAATTTGTATTAAAATATTATCAACCAAAAAAACGTAAAAAACGCAAATTAATCAAAGGAAGTGCTGGCGAGCATTATAAAAAATTAAGCACCTATGAATAAACAAAAAAAGGGACTCTTTACAAAATTTATAAAATGCAAACAAGCGGTTAATATTGAAGAATTAAAGGAGGAGCAAGAAATATTGTTACAACAGCAAGAAGAGTTTAAAAAATCAATTAATGAATTAGGCGACGATGATATGCCAAATCTTGCAACACTTAATGAAGATTCTGATTATTCAATGTTTTTATCAGATAAAGTAAGCAATGTATTAAGAAAAAAAGCTCTGAAAAAATTATTTTTATCTTCATCTATAAATGTATTAGACGGGTTAAATGATTATGATGAAAATTATACATCATTTGAGTTATTAGGCAATATTATCCCTTATGATTTAAAACAACAATTAGCGTTAAAAAGTAAAGAAGCTGCTGAGAAAATATTAAAATCAAAAAAAGAAAATTTAAAAGAACAAGATAAAAAAAAGAACAAAATACAAGTAACTAAAAATAATACACTAAAAATTAAAATCGATTAAAAATACAAATAATCATGAGCATTAATAATACCAACGCTGAAGCCAAACAACAAGCTATAACAGCAATAACAAAAATACACATCACTCCAACTAATATTGTTTCTTACAAATCATTAGGTTTTGTACTAATTATATGTAAATCTATTCAGCAAACTCAACAAATAGTCAAACATCTTAATACTAAATTTAAACTGCACTATTTATTACAACCACAAAGTAAAACAGATAGTGCTGCTGTTAATATAACTTATGGAAATTTAATTGCAATCAATGGCTATTTAGGTGAATTTGAAATTAAAATACTAATAAATAATAAAACTAAATATTTAACAGCAAATAAGGAAAAAAAATGCTTTGATATTATAATAGATTTAGTTAATAATATAAAGTTAGCGCCTGTTACTCCATTTGGATATTATTCACTAAGCGAAAACTTTAATAATCTTGATACATTTACACAAATTAACCAATTTATAGGTATTTTTGATAAACCTAAGTTTTTTAATTTAAACACACTTTTATGCATACATAGTCGCAATAAAACTGAGCTTTGTCAACGCTGTATTAACTTTTGTCCGGCTGAGGCAATAAGTAGCGAAGGTGATTATGTTAAAGTAAACCCTAATCTTTGTCATGGTTGTGGCACTTGTTCAAGCGTTTGTCCTACAGGCGCTATTTCCTATGCATACCCGACAATAAAAGATAATGCTAAAAAAATATATACTTTGATTAATACTTATTTAGCATATCATGGTAAAAAAACACAGTTATTATTTTATACAGAAGTAAATAAAAAATTATTACCACCATTAGAAAATTATATATTACCTTTAACATCAGAAGAGATTGGTTATTTAGATTTAGAAATCTTTCTTTATGCTTTTTGTCTTGGTGTTGAAAATATTATTATACATTGCCTAGATGAGCCTAAACAAACTATTAAATCTTTGAATAAACAAATAGACATAACACATAAAATCTTACAAAGCTTAGGTTATAAACATTTAAATAAATTTATAATATTATCAACTGATATTATACAAACAACAAACAACAATATAACGCCATTATCTAAAACTATAGGCTTGTTAAATTTATCTAATAAACGTGATCGTATTTTTGCAATAACTGACTTTTTATATAAACACAAACAAACCATAACAACATTATCACAGTGTGATTTTGATTTAATTGATGATGTTTATTTTGGCGAGGTTATTATTGATAAAAAATTGTGTACTCTGTGTATGGCTTGTGCCTCTATTTGTCCAACACAAGCACTTACTTCAGGCAATATTAATAAGCCGATTATTAATTTTCAAGAAAATTTATGCGTTCAATGTAGTTTGTGCATTAATTCTTGTCCAGAGCAAGCGATGCAATTAAATTCTCGCTTAATTTTTAATTATGAAAAACGCACTCAACATAGAATACTTAATCAAGATAAACCATTTAAATGTGTTGATTGTGGCAAAATTTTTGGCTCCCACCAAGTTATCCAAAAAATGATAGAGAAGCTAAAAGACCATAGCATGTTTACAGAGGGGAAGATAAATAATTTAACAAAATGTGAAAATTGCAGGGTTAAAGCATTATTTTAAATTTTTTTTAGCTTTAATTGAATAAAATCATAAGCTAAATTATAATATTATGTAATAATGATAGTTGTTGACAAAAAAATATTCATCTGATAGTATGCTTTCAATCTATTTTGTAATATATAAAATATTGAATGAACATCTTATCTGAAAACGTAATAACAACTGAATCTATTAGTGATTTAGATGCAGAAAGAAGTTCTATTTATGCTTTATTAAGTGCTATTTTTGCTGCTCCTGCAAAACAAAATTTAATTGATATTATTAATAACTGTAATATTGAAACTACTTCTTGGCAAACATTTAAAAATAATTTTATTACTGCTGAATTAGAAAGCTTAGATGACGAGTATCATCGACTTTTTATTGGCTTAGGTACAGGCGAACTATTACCTTATTATTCTCATTATCTAACAGGAACTTTAATGGGCAAACCATTATCAGATCTAAAAGATGACTTTCATCTAATGGGTTTAAAATCCCAATTAACGCAAACAGAACCAACTGATCATATTGCTGGTATTTTTGAAATTATGCGTATATCAATTACAAAGTTATCTTTATCAACTGAACAACAAAAAATATTTTTTGAAAAAAATATTCTACCCTGGGTAAATGATTTTTTTACTGATTTAATAAATATGAAAAATATTCAACATTATCACTTAGCTGCTAAGTTTGGTAAGTGGTTTATGAAAGTAGAGCAACAGCATTTAGGGGTTATTTGATTATTAAAAAAGGAGAAAAAATGAATAGCAGTCGTAGAAAATTTATCAGAAAGTCTTTATTATTAGGTAGTGGAGTGTCTTTTGCTGGTTATGTATTAAGTAAGAATATATCGCCAATGATACAAAAAATAAACCATAATACTGATAATAATATTCATGCTACCTATAAAAATACTAAGCATAATCGTCAATTTTATACTAATGCTAGATTTTAAATTATTTTTGCTTTATTAAAGGAGATAAAAAAATGAAATTAACAGCTAGAACAGATAATAATAAAGTATTACAGCGTAATACATTAAGTCGTAGAAGTTTTATTAAAAAATCAGGCATAATAGCTGGTGGTGTTACTGCCGCTAACAGTCTACCAATGATATTTGTTAGTCAGTCTGCTCAAGCAGATAGTACAAATACTAATAGCAAAATAAAAACTATACGCTCAGTTTGCACACATTGCTCTGTTGGTTGTGGTGTTTTAGCTGAAGTTAAAAACGGGGTATGGGTTGGACAAGAACCAGATTTTGATCATCCGTTTAGTCTAGGAGGACATTGTGCTAAAGGTGCTTCAGTACGTGAACATGGTGTTGGAGAAAGACGTCTTAAGTATCCAATGAAATTAGTAAATGGAAAATGGAAAAAAACCTCTTGGAATGATGCAATTAATGATGTCGGTAATAAAATGTTAGAAATTCGTAAAAAATCTGGCTCAGATTCTGTATATTTATTAGGTTCTGCAAAATTTAATAATGAACAATCTTATTTATTTAGAAAATTAGCTGCCATGTGGGGCAGTAATAATGTTGATCATCAAGCCCGTATTTGTCATTCAACAACAGTTGCTGGAGTTGCTAATACTTGGGGTTATGGCGCTATGACTAACTCTTTTAATGATATACATAATTCTAAAGCAATATTAATTATTGGTGGCAATCCAGCAGAAGCACATCCAGTTTCTATGCTACATATATTTCGCGCTAAAGAGCGTAATAATGCACCACTAATTATAATTGATCCAAGATTCACAAGAACTGCAGCTCATGCTGATGAATATGTACGTATTCGTCCTGGGTCTGATGTTCCTTTGATTTGGGGAATGTTATGGCATATTTTTAAAAATAGCTGGGAAGATAAAAAATTTATTAAACAGCGTGTTTATGGTATGAATGAAATTCGCAATGAAGTTGCTAAATGGACGCCATCTGAGGTAGAAAAAGTAACTGGTGTTAAAGAAGAACAAGTAAGAAGAACAGCTAAATTAATGGCTGATAATCGCCCTGGAACATTTATTTGGTGCATGGGTGGCACACAACATACTATTGGCAATAATAATACAAGAGCTTATTGTATTTTTCAATTAGCTTTAGGTAATATGGGTGTTGCTGGTGGTGGGACTAATATATTTCGTGGTCATGATAACGTACAAGGGGCAACTGATTTTGGTATATTAAGCCATACTTTGCCGGGTTATTATGGCTTATCTGCTGGAGCATGGAAACATTGGAGTAAAGTTTGGGATGTTGATTATAATTGGATAAAGAATCGTTTTGATCAAGGTAGTTATGAAAAATCTAAAGGAAAATCTGTTAAACCAATGAACACAAAAGGTATTACTGTAGGCAGATGGTTCGATGGTGTGCTAGAAGATAAAAAAAATATTGCGCAAAAAGATAATATTAAAGCTATGGTTTTTTGGGGGCATGCACCTAACTCACAAACTCGTACATTAGATATGAAAAAGGCAATGGAGAAATTAGATATGTTAGTAATAATTGACCCTCACCCAACAGCGAGCGCAGTATTATCAGATCGTAAAAATGGGGTATATTTATTACCTGCTTGCACGCAGTTTGAAACTTATGGCTCAGTAACAGCTTCTAATCGTTCGTTGCAATGGCGCGATAAAGTTATTGAACCAGTATTTGAATCATTACCAGATCATGTCATTATGTATAAATTAGCTAAAAAATTGGGTATTGACAAGCAACTATTTAAACATATTAAGATAAATAAAGACGAGCCTTTAATTGAAGATATTACTCGTGAATTTAATAAAGGAATGTGGACTATTGGTTATACTGGACAATCACCAGAACGCTTAAAAAAACATATGCGCAACCTACATACTTTTGATAAAACTTCACTGATAGCTAAAGGAGGTGAGTGTCATGGTGAATATTTTGGTCTGCCTTGGCCATGCTGGGGCACTGCTACAATGAAACACCCTGGTACGCCTAATCTTTATGATACTAGCAAATCAGTAGCTAAAGGTGGGTTGACTTTTAGAGCTCGTTTTGGTGTAGAACGTAATGGCACAAATTTATTAGCAGAAGATTCTTACACTAAAGAATCTATAATTAAAGATGGTTATCCAGAATTTAACGACAAAATGCTAAAAAAACTTGGTTGGTGGAATCAACTAACTTTAGCAGAAAAAAAATTAGCAGATAATAAAAATTGGAAAACAGATCGTTCTGGTGGCATTCAAAGAGTAGCAATTAAAAATGGCTGTTCACCTTTTGGCAATGCTAAAGCAAGAGCAGTAGTTTGGACTTTTCCAGATCCGGTACCAGTACACAGAGAGCCACTTTATACTAATCGTCGAGATTTAGTTAAGGACTATCCAACTGTCGCAGATAGGCGCTCGCATTACCGTTTACCAACTCGCTATGCTTCTATTCAAAAAGAAGATTATTCTAAAAAATATCCGCTAATTTTAACCACAGGAAGATTAGCTGAATACGAAGGTGGTGGCGATGAAACTCGTTCTAATAAATGGTTAGCCGAATTACAACAAGATATGTTTGCAGAGGTTAATGTAGTTGATGCTAATAATAATAATTTACGTGATGGAGAGATGATGTGGTTAGAAGGTCCAGAAGGAGGAAAAATTAAAGTAAAAACGCTAATAACAGAGAGAGTTGCTCCTGGCGTTGTATTTCTCCCTTTTCATTTTAGTGGTCATTTGCAAGGAAAATCTTTAGAAAATAAATACCCTAAAGGTATGCAGCCTTATATTTTAGGAGAATCTGCAAATACTGCAATGACTTATGGTTATGATACTGTTACGCAAATGCAAGAAACAAAAGCATCTTTATGTCGTATCTGGATTGCTTAATAATAAAATAATAAGGAGTAAATTATGGCTAGAATGAAATTTTTATGTGATGCTGAAAGGTGCACTGAATGTAATGGTTGCGTAACAGCTTGTAAAAACGAAAATGAAGTTCCATGGGGAATAAATCGTCGTAGAGTAGTAACTATTAATGATGGAACGCCAGGAGAACGCAGTATATCAGTTGCTTGTATGCATTGTTCTGACGCGCCTTGTATGGCTGTTTGCCCAGTAGATTGTTTTTATCAAACAGATGATGGGGTGGTTCTACATGATAAAGATTTATGTATAGGTTGTGGTTATTGTTTTTACGCCTGCCCATTTGGTGCACCGCAATTTCCAAGTACTGGTGTTTTTGGTTCAAAAGGTAAAATGGATAAATGCACATTTTGCAATGGCGGGCCTGAAATAGATAATTCTCCGGAAGAAGAAAGAAAATATGGTAGTAATCGTATTGCAGAGGGTAAATTGCCTATTTGCGCAGAAATGTGCTCTTCTAAGGCATTAATTGCCGGTGATGGTAACGAGGTAGCTAATATATTTCGTGAAAGAATTACTTATAGAGGTTCTGGAGCTGGAGCTTGGGGTTGGGGCACAGCTTATAATAAAAAAAATATATAGGTATTTATATCTATTGTCTGTAAATTTTAAATAAATTAGAGATTAATTATGAAATATTTTATACGTATTATTTGCTTATTTATTTTATATTCTAATGCTTATGCAATGAATAAAATAGTAAATGCCCCTAATTATACTAATAATTTAAGGCAATTATATATTGATGAAAATAAAAATTATAAAAATACAACAGTTATCAATTACTCTAGCTATCCTGGCTCTAAATTATGGCGCAATATTAGATTAGGTGAAACTCATACAACTCAAATACAAGGAAATAATGCTGGTATTTTAATTAATAGTTATGGGGAGGATTGGCGTAATTATCGCAATCAACTATCATTTATTGGTGGTAGTGTTATTGTTTTAACAGCATTAATTATAATTTTTTTAATCTTTTTTATTAAACAATTTAAAATTAAAAATGGCTTTTCTGGTGAATTGATTACACGTTTTAATCTTAATGAAAGACTGATACATTGGGGTACAGCAGCTTTATTTATCCTATTAGCATTAACTGGATTAATTTTATTATTAGGTAGATATTTACTTATACCATTATTTGATAAAAATATCTCTGCAACTATAATTAGTGCTGGCAAAGAAATACATGATCTTTTTGGGCCTATATTTATTATTTTTTTGGTACTTATGATTATTAAGTTTATCAAAGATAATTTTTATCAACAAGGTGATATTGACTGGTTACTTAAAGCTGGTGGGTTATTCGGTAAACATGTAGATGCTGAACGTTTTAATTTTGGTGAAAAAATTTGGTTTTGGATTATTTTCTTTATAGGCTTATTAATTTCATTTTCCGGTATTATTTTATTATTCCCAGATATAATTTCAGAACAAAGAATATATGTAGAAATATCCCATATTATTCACACTATAGCAGCAATTTTTATGATAGTATCTTTATTTGGTCATATTTACATGTCTATTGCATTAGAAGGCTCAATGTCTGCTATGACTAAAGGGGTAGTTGATAAAAATTGGGCAAAAGAACACCATTCACTATGGTATAAAAATAGTAAAGAATCTATTAAAAAGATAAATTAGCATGAGCTTTATTGAATTTACAGAGATATATTTTTGGAGATTCTCACTTATTATTTTTTCTCTTGGAATTATTTATCGCGTCTTTCTTTCATTATCTATAAAGCAAGAAAAAGATCTTTCTGTTGCTAGAGAATATAACTATAAAACACTATTATCTAACTTATTACATCCTGCAATCAATAGTAATTCTAGTAGGAAAATTTCAACTTTATTTTTTAGTTATATGTTGCATATTGGTTTATTTATTATAGTATTTTTTTATGCACCACATATCGTTTTTATAAGCAAAAAAATAGGACTTTCTTGGCAAGAAATCCCTGAGTGGATATTTATTATTATTACTCAATTAACATTTATTAGTTTACTTATATTATCACTTAGAAGATTATTAGATCCTGTGCTTAAAATATTATCAAATTTAGATGATCATCTTAGCAATATTTTATTATTTTTAGTGATATTAACTGGCTGTATGGCTTTAATGCAATCATTTGAAATTTTAAAAGCAATACATATGTTGTTTGTAGATTTATTGCTAATATATTTTCCATTTAGTAAGCTAATGCATACATTTTCTATTATTAATAGTCGCTATAAAACAGCTGTGCTTTATAGTAGAAAAGGAGTTAAGTTATGACATTAGCAATAAAAAAAACTACAAAAGAAATTCAACAATTATTTAAAGCTCAAATTGATAAAAAGATTGATAATTATTTAAATAGTTGCACTCATTGTGGTCTGTGCGCTGATGCATGTTTATTTTTCACTGAAACAAGTAATCCAGAATATACCCCTATTAATAAAATTAAACCTTTAGCTGATATTTGGCATCATGAATATACAGTAGCTGGTCGTTTAAAAAAAATCTTTAATAAAAAAAACATTATTAATAAAAAAAAATTAAGTCATTGGCAACATTTAATTTATGATAGCTGCACAATGTGTGCGCGCTGCACATTAGCCTGCCCTGCTTCCATTGATATCGTTTATATAATTCGTAAAACACGCGAGGCAATGGTTGCCTCTGGGTATGCACCAAAAGATATGCAAGACGCTGCTAAGCGTGCACTTACAATTGGCAGTCCTATGGGGGTTACATTTAAAACCTTACAAGCGCAAATAAAACATATCGAAAAAGAATTAGGTTTTTTATTACCAATTGATAAAGCTAATGTAGATTATTTAGTTGTTTTCTCTTCAATGGAAATTGTTAATTTTTCTGAATATATTAGTTCTATAGCTAAAATATTTAAACACACTAAAAAATCTTGGACAATTAGCAGCAAAGCTTTTGAGGCGACTAACACTGGCATTCAAATTGGAGATTCACAAATAGCTAAAAAACTATTAAATAAAATCGTCAATACAGCAGAAAAATTAAAAGTAAACTATGTTATTAGTCCAGAGTGTGGTCATGCTTACACAGCTTTGCGTTGGGATGGCCCAAATCTTATTGGTCGTCAGTATAAATTTAAAGTACTACACATTACTGAATTATTACAGCAATTACAAAAGCAAGAGGAGTTAATATTACAAAAAACTATTAATGATAGGGTTGCCTTACATGATCCTTGTCAAATATCTAGGCGAGGTGGTGTTACACAACCACAACAATTATTAAACGATATTAGTAATAATTTAATTACAACAGATGATAATGGTGTTTATAATTGGTGTTGCGGTGCGGGAGGTGGTGTTAGCGCTATTGAAGATGCAAAAGATCTAAGGTTGAAAGTTTTTAATAAAAAATATTCGCAAATTAAGGATTTAAATATTAAATTATTAGTAAGTCCTTGTGCAAATTGTCGTATTGCGCTTGAAATTGGGCTAGAGCACTTTAACAATGAAAATATAGAGGTTATTGGGTTAACAGAGCTTGTTGCAGATAGTATTGTAAAATAAATGTCCATTAAGATTAGCAATAATAAACTCTTACCTACGTTTAAAACTGAAGTTATTAACGAATTTAACCAACCCTGTCAAGTAAATATAATAGGAGAAAATCCATTAACTATTCATATAGATAATCAGGAAATTGTTACTTTAATGACATTAGGCACGCATCCTGAAGCGCTAGTTTTAGGTTATCTAAAAAATCAACAACTAATTACAAATATTAATGAATTAACAAGTATTTCAGTTAATTGGCAACAAGAAAAAGCGCAAGTAATAACTAAACATGGTATTAAAAATCTTAGTAAAAAAATTGCTAATCGCATTGTAACAACAGGTTGCGGACAGGGAACTGTCTTTAGTTGCACTATAGATAAGGTTTATAACACTAAACTATCATCTACTAAAATAAAACAGAGTACTGTTTACGCATTGCTTAAAAACTTAAATAATCATAATGCCATATATAAATCTGCTGGTGCCGTTCATAGTTGCGCTTTATGTAGAGATAATGAAGTTATTATATCTGTTGAAGATGTTGGTAGACATAATGCTGCTGATATTATTTCTGGTTTAATGTGGCTAAATAATTTAAGTGAAACTAAAAATTATATTTTTTACACTACTGGTAGAATTACTTCAGAAATTGTAATGAAAATAGCACAAATGGGCATATCTATTATTCTTTCTCGTTCAGGAGTAACACAAATGGGACTAGAAATAGCACAAAACCTTGATATGATGATTATTGCCCGCGCTAAAGGTAAACATTTTTTATTATTTTCTGCTGCTAAAAGATTGTTATTTAATAAATAATATATGAATAATTTTAAATTAACTTATTATATTTTTTTACAAATACAATATATAGCTAAAAAGATATGAGAATTAAAGTAATATTACTACTAACTTTGTTGTCAATTTATTCTGTGTCTATTAGTAAAACACAGCAATTTATTATGGCAACTACTACTAGCACTGATAATTCAGGATTATTAGATTATTTGCTACCTTTATTTAAAAAAACATATAATATAAATGTCAAAGTTATTGCAACAGGCACCGGTAAAGCACTAAAATTAGCAGAAAAAGGAGATGTAGATATGGTTATGGTGCATGCTCCAGATAAAGAAAAACAATTTATTGCTAATGGTTTTGGTGTTAATAGACAAAAACTAATGTATAACCAATTTTTAGTTGTAGGCCCTACTAATGATCCTGCACATATTAAAAATCTAAAAACTGTTGCCAAGGCGTTTTCAGCTATTAAACAAACACAATCTATTTTTATATCCAGAGGTGATAATTCAGGTACTTATTTCAAAGAAATTGATATTTGGCAAAAATCTAAAGATATACCCATAGGAAGTTGGTATATGGAGGTTGGTCAAGGAATGGGTAAAACCTTACAAATTGCTAATGAATTCAATGGTTATACCTTGGTAGATCAAGGCACTTGGTTAAAGCTTAAAAATAAATTACAACTTAAAGTACTCTATTATGGCGATCCTATAATGCTTAATCCATATAGTGTTATTTTAGTTAATCCTAAAAAATATCCTGATATTAACTATAAGTCTGCACAAATATTTATCAATTGGATAACATCTGATCGAGTGAAAAAAATTATTAATAGTTATAAAATTAATAATCAACAGCTCTTTTTTACTGAAGATAACACTTTATAATACTAATTTATTAATATAAGTGCTAATCACTAAAAATGAATAAAGAATTAGAATATTTTATAAATTTATTAAACAAGGTTTTTAAATTGCTAAATTTAAATGATAATTTATCAAAAAAAATTACTGAACCTAATAATATTTTTTCAACACAAATTGAATTTATAAAAGATGATGGTAGTATACAAAAATTAAATGCTTATCGTGTTCAGCATAATAATACTCGTGGTCCATACAAAGGAGGCATTCGTTTTCATCCTAATGTAGCTTTAGATGAAATTAAATCTTTATCTGGGTTGATGAGTCTTAAATGTGCAGTAGTTAATATTCCTTTTGGTGGCGCTAAAGGTGGTGTGCAAGTAGATGCTAAATCATTATCTATTAAAGAACTAGAGCGTATTTCTCGCAGTTATTTTAGGGCAGGGACCAATGCAGGTATTTTTGCCGCTAATAAGGATATTCCTGCTCCTGATGCTTATACTAATGCTCGTGTAATGGCTTGGATGATGGATGAACACGAGCGTATTTTAGGTTATAAATCACCTGGATGCGTAACAGGCAAGCCTTTGAGTTTAGGGGGAAGTTTAGGCAGATTATATGCAACAGCACAAGGTGGTGTTTTTATCTTAGAAGAGTTTCTTAAAACTAAACAACAACAACTTAAAAATAAAACTGTTGCTATACAAGGATTTGGCAATGCAGGCTCTTATGCAGCTGAAATACTTAGCAATAATGGGGCAAAAGTTATTGCTGTATCTGATTCATCAGGTGGTATTTTTTGTGAAGGTGATCAATGCGAGTTACCTAAAATTAAAGCTTATAAAAAAACATTTAAATCATTAAGGGCTAATTTTTGTCAAGATGATGTTTGTGATATAAAAAAAATGAAAACAGAAAACATACAAGTTATTTCTAATGAAGAGTTATTAGCGCTTGATGTTGATATTTTAGTGTTAGCAGCACTGGAAAATACAATTAACCAAAAAAATGCCAATAATATTAAAGCAAAAATTATCTTAGAGTTAGCAAATAATCCTATTACCCAAGAAGCTGATATAATTTTAGAAAATAATAATATTGTAGTGATCCCAGATATTATTGCCAATGCGGGTGGTGTTAGTGTAAGTTATTTTGAATGGGTGCAAAATCGTAGCGGAGATATTTGGGAGGAAAACTTATGTTATTAATAAGTTACAAAAAATACTATCTAATGCTTTTAAAGATTTAATAAATATACAAATTAAATACAATGTCTCTATGCGAATAGCTGCTTATATTTTAGGCGTAAAAAGAATTGCTAATGCACTGGAGTTAAGAGGTCAAGCGTAAATAATGGATGAAAATATATTAAGCATTATCTTGAATGCTATTATGTTATTATTTTCTGGTGATAATGCTTTATGGGAAATTATTTTTGTTTCTTTACGTGTATCATTAACAGCAATACTAATTACTATACCAATGGCTTTTTTATTGTCTTTTGTTTTATCTGAATATCAACTACGTTTTAAACAAGTAATTATTGTTATTAATAATACATTAATAGCTATACCAGCTGTAGTAGTAGGATTGATAGTGTATTTATTATTATCAAAACAAGGTATGCTTGGAGATCTTCATTGGTTGTTTTCACAAAAAGCAATGATATTTGGGCAGATATTATTAGCTTTTCCGATTTTACTAAGTATTAGTTATAGCGGTTTTATAGGAGTAAATCAAGAGGCACGAGAAACAGCAATTACTTTAGGAGCTAATTTTTGGCAATTAACATTAACAATAATGTTTGAGTGTCGTTTTATTCTACTAACTGCTATAATAACAGCATTTGGGCGTATTATTACTGAAGTTGGTAGCGCTATTATGATTGGTGGAAATATACTTCACTATACTAGAAATATTACTACTGCTATTGTTCTTGAAACTAGTAAAGGAGAATTTAGCCAAGGTATTGCGCTTGGCATTGTGTTACTTATTTTGGCTTTTGGACTTAATATTTTTATTTTATTTTTTAATAAAAAAAGGTAAATTTTTTATGGAACAACCATTAGTGCGTTTAGAAAATATTACAAAATCTTTTCAACAGCCAGTATTAAAAATTAAAAAATTTGATATATTTCAAGGTAAATGTGTAATTATTACTGGTAATAATGGTAGCGGTAAAAGCACTTTTTTAAAAATAATTAATGGTTTAATAGATGCCGATAATGGTAGTATTACCTTTAAAAAACAAAAATTTTTAGCCAAAAAAAAACATCTTTTAATAAAAAATAGTATTTATTTATTTAGTAAACCTTATTTATTTGATTGTAGTGTAGAAGATAATATTCGTTATCCTTTATGGTTAAAAGGTCAAAAAAATCAATCTAACCTTATTAATAAAGCATTAAAGTGGTCAAACCTAACTCATATAAGAAAACATCATTCTGCTAATTTATCTAGTGGTGAAAAACAACGATTATCATTAGCAAGAGCTTATATTATAAATCCTACTATTTGGCTATTAGATGAGCCAACAGAGCATTTAGATATGCATGCCAAAGAACAACTTTATCAATTATTAAATCAACTTCTACTTGATAATCGTAGTATTATTATTGCCACTCACTTAGCAGATGTTGGTATAAATATCCCGCATCAACAACTACATTTAACTAGACAAAAAAATTTAGAATATAATGATTAAAAACAGTGAAATAACAGCAGTAATTATTGCTGGTGGTAGGTCAAAACGCATGGGTGGACAAGATAAAGGCTTAATAGAACTTAATAAAAAACCATTGATAAAATTTGTAATTGAAATGTTTACTAATAAAATAGAAACAATTTTAATAAATGCTAATCGCAATCAACAACAATATCAAAAATTTACTAAAAATCCTATTATAAGTGATATTACAGCTGATTTTTGTGGCCCTTTAGCTGGTTTTTCTGCTGCTATGAGTGTTACTAAAACATCTTATTTATTAGTTTTGCCTTGTGATTGCCCTATGGTTGAGGTTAAATTATTAGATAAACTAAAAACTAATTTTAGTGTTAATACGCAAATAAGCGTAGCACATGATGGTAAAAGACTGCAACCAACATTCGCATTATTAAAAACAAGTTTATTGCCAGATTTGTTACAATATCTTCAGCAAGGCAATAGAAAAATTGATTTATGGTATAAACAACATAAAACTAAAATAGTTGATTTTTCTAATTATAAACATTTTTTTGCTAACCTAAATACACCAGCTGATTATGCGTTATTTACTACTGCAAGTAGGGTAAAAAATATTCCTATACTTGGCTTTTCAGCATTTAGTGGTACTGGAAAAACTACACTTATAACTAAACTAATTAAACAATTATCCCAACAAAATATAAAAATTGCCTATTTAAAACATGCGCACCATAATTTTGAAATTGACCATAAAGGCAAAGATAGTTATCAGTGTTATCATGCAGGAGCTCAGCAAGTATTAATTAGCTCTAATAAACATTTTGCTGTAGTTAGTCGTTATGTAAAGGAATTAAATTTATTTGCTTTAGTAAATAAATTAAATTTAGATAATTTAGATTTAATTTTAGTTGAAGGCTTTAAAAACGAAAATTTTAAAAAAATTGAATTACATAGAACAACATTAGATCATCCAAAATTATTTATCAATGATGCTAATATATTTGCAATAGCTAGTGATATTAATGATATAAACTGCAACCGTATAATATTAGATATTAATAATATTGAGAAAATTATTGATTTTGTTATAGCCTATATAAAATAACTAACTTCATCACGCTACTTTTACGCTATACAAATATTTCTGAAAATTAATAAACAAAGGAATAATATCCGCCACTTCACCTAATATTGTTTTAGCATCTTCTAGTGACTGATATTTACTTTTAAGTAAGTCTGATAGCTTTTCTTGCTCTAATTCTTCAACACCAGATTCAATATACTTACTTAATACAAATTCAATAAATTCTTTCTGCTTATCATTTAGTAATGTAAAAATAGCAGCTTTGGCTCTCATTACTCTTTCTTTTCTAGTTATTGGCTGAAAATCACTGTCAAAAATATATTCCAATACATCAAATAAATCGCTTTTTTCTGCATTTATTAATTTTTGAAGCGTTGTTAACTCTTCTTTACCAAAGCCTGCTTCTTCTAATTTTCGAGCAGTGTTTTTCTTGTGGCTGGGTTACTCCATATTTCTCGCAATTCCGCCTCATTTTTGAAAAAATTAGGTAATTCTCCAAATAATTTATTTAAAAATTCTGTTGATGAAATAGGCTGACCATCTGCACTCCAAAATAAAGTTTCTGTCATATGTTGGATTTCTCGCTCCTTACCATCGGCCAGTTTTATTTTACTTTTTTAATACACACACAAGGGGTTTGATTGCAAATTTCACAAGGTTTTTTCACACAAATACAAGGTAATTGTTCGCACTTTTTACAAAGTTTTTGTGGGGATTTTTCACAAATACAAGGATATTTATGACAGCCATCACAAACTTCTGGCTCTATTGGATCACCATCCCACTCGGGGTCTAAAAACCTTTGGTATGCATTTGTAAAATCATAAATAGTAAAAAACTCTTTCCCCTCAAAAGCTCGTGTGCCACGCCCAATAATTTGTTTAAATTCAATTATTTGCTTAACTTCTCGCATTAAAACGATATTACGAATATTTCTAGCATCAACACCTGTTGAGAGTTTTTGTGAAGTGGTTAAAACGGTGGGAATGGTTTTTTCGTTGTCTTGAAATTCTCGTAAAAACTGCTCACCAATCGCACCATCATTTGCCGTAACACGAACACAATAATTTACATCACTACTTTTTTTATGTTGATTTACCAAATCACGAACCATCGCCGCATGCTTTTGAGTAGCACAAAAATAATGCTTTTTTCATTTTCACTGGCATTATTCATAAATGTTTGCACGCGGTAACGCTCTCTTGCGGGAATTACAATTTTTTTATTAAAATCTTTTTCTTCATAAAGTTTGTCTTCTTCAACCTCTCCCTCAAGTATTTCGTCATCACTGGTATAAACATAATCATCTGCTGTTGTTTGGATTCGTTTGACTTTAAATGGTGTTAAAAACCCATCATTGATGCCTTCTTTTAGTGAATAAATATAAACAGGTTCGCCAAAATAATCATAAGTATCAATATTATCTTTGCGTTTTGGGGTTGCTGTTAAGCCTAATTGCACGGCAGGAGAGAAGTGTTCCAAAATACCACGCCAAGTGCTTTCATCATTTGCACCACCTCTATGACACTCATCAATAATAATTAAATCAAAAAAATCTTTTGGATATTGATTGTAATAAGCAGTTTCTTCGTTAAATTCATTGCAAGTTTTTAACTCATCTTCTGATAATTCTGCCGTATTATCATCTGACATTAACGATTGAAAAATCGTAAAAAAGAGACTACCATTAGTCGGAACTTTGCCTCTTTTTTTAATTTCTTTAGGTTTAATACGAACCATCGCATCTTCTGTAAATGCTGAAAAACTATTAAATGCTTGGTCGGCTAAAATATTTCTATCTGCTAAAAATAATATTCTAGGTTGTCTTTTTTGATAATCATTAATTGCGGATAAATTCCATCTTGTGTGAAACAACTTCCAAGCGATTTGAAAAGCAATGGCTGTTTTCCCCGTGCCTGTTGCTAGGGTTAAAAGTATTCTATTTTTGTTTTTAATAATGGCTTCAAGGGTTTTATGAATCGCAATTTCTTGATAATAGCGAGGCTGCCAAGTGCCTGATTTATCCTCAAAAGGGATAGATGCAAATTTATTACGCCATTCGTTTTGCTCACTATAAACACTGTGCCATAATTCGTCTGGACTAGGGAAGTGTGTTATTAATTTTTCCTCGCCTGTTTTTATATTGATTTGATAGATTTCTTTGCCATTGGCAGAATAAGTATAATCTAGGTTTAATTTTTGAGCGTAAATTTTAGTCTGTGCCACGCCTTCACTCACTTCTAAATCAGAACTTTTTGCCTCAACAACCGCTAGTTTAAACCCTTTATAAGCCAAAATATAATCAGCAATTAATGGTGGCTTTCTCACACCCCCTGTTTGAATTCTGCCATCAGTGATTTTAAAGCCATCAATGTTTTTATAAACATTTCGCTCACGCAATATTTTTGAATCTTCAACCACGCCCAGCCACTTGCCTTTAGTTGTGGGTCTATTAAATCTGCTCTGGTTTCTGCCTTCGTTCATAATCAGTTCTATTTTTTAGTTAAATCTAATAAATTATACACTTCTGTCTAATTCCTTTTCTGTATTTTTTATAGCATTACCTGCGACTATTCCACCTCGTTTAGCAACTTTTTTATTTTTTACCAAGGTGTTTGGTTTTTCTGTTTTTGATATTTCAGTGGTTACGCGTTCTCCTAACATCGTGAAAATTAACTCTAAATCATCCATATTATCACGCAGATTTATTTTTGATTTGCTAGGTAAATTTTTAAATTTTTTGTATTCACTTGGTGTTATTTCAAAAGTTGCTTTGGATATTTCAGCAGTTAGGATTGCGTAATTTTTTTGATCTTTAATTCCTCTTTCTGCCCATTCATTTATAAAATTTTTACGAATCGCAATGCCTCGTAATCTTTTATCAATCCAATCTTTTGGATAGCCTTTTTGCTCATAAATCGCTTTCATTCACTCTTGGGCTAGTTCTGGATTTTCTATTTCATCTAATCTTTCTTTGCCAACTTGTGCCAACCAAAGTTTAAACGGCTCGGCTTTTTTGGATGGGGATAGATTGGATTAAACGGAAAATATCCTTAGTATCAGCAACATCGGTTAGCCTCATTTTTCTGCTACTTCATCCCAATGGCTTCTTATGTTTTGTTCTTGAAAAAGTTGTAACTTATGTTGATTTTTCATAAATCTCCACTAAATGCTTTTTTGCAAGATTGATTTTTTCAACTCCTCCAAATCTACTATTTTTTGCTGATAAATGGCTTCTAGTTTTTTGGTTTCGGTTTGTAGTTTGTCTAGTTTTTGGACAATTTGTTTTTGATTTTTTTTTGGTGGAATAGGCAAAACAACTTTTTTAACTAAATCGCCACTTATGTTTTTAACAACAGAACCACTTGCTAAATTATGAAATTGATTATTAACATAAGGCGAAGAAAGTAATTGATAAAAATATTCTGTATCAATAAAATTATATAATTTTAATTTAAACCATCCATCATGAATATATCCTGTGGTTTTCATAATATATGGTTTTCCAAAAGACATAGAATTGGATAAAAATAAAATCTTCCTTCTCTACAAATCTTGATTTTTTCGCCCCTTCTGTTGTTATTTTTTGTTTGGTTTTATAAATATATCTTTCAATGTTTTTTGTATCACCAATTTTTTATCCAATTTACACCATCTGTGCCATCTGTTAAATATTTTTTAATAGGTCTTGGAGAACTCCCTCTTTGAACTAAACAGACATTGTCTAAAGTTTTTTCTTCCCAGTCATCGCCTTTGGTGGTAAAAATATTGTTCAAATAACTTTCAAAAAGTTCTTTAGCATTTTTAAGGTTTTGTTCGGCGTTGGCGATTGATTGGTTTATTTCTTTAAAGGTTTTATCAAGAATAGTAACTATGCGTTTTTGTTCTTTAATTGCTGGAATAGGGATTTGCACATTTAATATATCTTGCTTTCTAATATTTATTTGCAATCCGCCCTTTCCTAAATTTTTATAATATTCATTCACTTGATTGCTTGATAGAATGTATCTTAAAAACTCTAAATTTATTTTCAGGTAATCAATTTTATAAAACTTACCAACTCGCTGATTTTGCAACCATTTTCTATCATTTTTTGGCATAATCGTAGGAACACCAAGTATTTTAGTTTCTGTTGCTAAATCTGTCATTGCGATAACAACATCGCCTTCTTTTAACAAATAGTTATTGTATTTTTCAGCGTAATGGTCGGGCAAGAATTTTGGGTTTTTTTCTAAATCTATACTTCCGCCAGGCCTTATTTGACTCATGCGAAAATTCATAGTACTGGAAGATACAATATAGTCTTTAGATTTAAAAGCAAAGCCATTTTGTAAATCACAAACATCCCCCAGTTTCTTAACCTCCCAACCTTTTGGTAATGTTTTATTCATCACAAAACCCATTTTTCAGTTGATTTTTAATCTCTTCCAATTCTTTTAAGTCGGTTTCTTGTGCTTCTATCATTTTTCTTTTTTTATCAAAAAGCGTATATATTTCTGTCGTTTTTTGTTCCATTTGGGCTTTGCTAATTTCCCCTTTATGGTTAAGTGTTTTTTTATCATTAAAGTCTAACATTTTGTCTAAATTTTGTTTCCAAAAAGACATAGAAATAGGTTCTTTGTTTTTGGTTCTAAGTTCGGCTGTTTCCAAGAATATAATTACCAGTCGGTTTAAGGTATCTATCTCATCTTCTGTAAGATAGTTTTTAGCGGTGTAAATATCTTGTTTTCGCACTACCGACCCTTGCCAAGAGGTGAGTGCCATATTGGGTTTATCTTTGTCGGCACGGCTTACTATTAGTTCTGCTGCTGTTTTGTTGGTAACGGCATAAATAAGTTTGTTTTGTGTTTGTGCAAAAAACATTTGAGTCGCTTTGTCGGTTTTGTCAATAATCACTGCTTAACGCAAATAGGTCTTTTACTTTTTGGTAGAATCGTTTTTCAGAAGCGCGTATATCACGTATTCGCTCTAATAACTCATCAAAATAATCAGGTCTCCCATCAGGATTTTTGAGTCTTTCATCGTCCATTAAAAAACCTTTTATCAGGTAATTTTTAAGATTTTTTGTCGCCCAGATTCTAAATTGCGTGCCTCTTTTGCTTCGCACTCTGTATCCAATAGCCAAAATCATATCTAAGGCATAAAAAGTTACTTCATAATTTTTACCATCATCGGCAGTTGTCAAGTAATCCTTGACAACTGAATTTTTCTGCAACTCATTGTTTTTTAATATGTTTTCAATATGTAAGCTGATGTTTTGCTTAGAGGTGTCAAAAAGTTCTGCCAACTGATTTTGGTTCATCCATACAACACCATTTTTAGCATAAAGAGCAACCGAAGCTTTGCCGTCAATGGTATTGTAAATGATTATATTTTGTTTCTCATTTCTCATATCAAATCCAAAATTGAGTTCAAAATGATTTTGCTTTCCTTATCCAGTTTAGCCATATTTTCTAAAATTATGCTTGGCTCTCTAAATGGGGCTTCTTCAGGCGTGTTAGGATTTTTAACGGATAAATCAAAGGTGGTTTGGTCAATATCTTTGATATTTACCACCCAAGAATTTTCACTTTCTGTCTCAGTTTTTTGTAATTTTACAAAATCGCTTAAATCTTTTTCATTCAGCGGATTGGTTTTGCCTAAATTTCTGTCTAAATTGAGTTGATAAAACCAAGTTTTTTGCGTGGTTTTGCCTTTTTCAAAAAATAAAACAACCGTTTTAACCCCAGCCCCTGTGAATGTGCCACCTGGTAAATCTAACACACTATGTAAATTACAACTGTTTAATAATTCCTTGCGTAAAGCGATAGAGGCGTTATCGGTATTGCTTAAAAATGTGTTTTTAATGATGATGCCTGCTTTACCACCAGCACGCAAAATTTTAATAAAATGTTGCAAAAAAAGGCTGGCAGTTTCACCTGTTTTAATCGGGAAATTTTGCTGCACCTCAGAGCGTTCTTTGCCGCCAAAAGGAGGGTTTGCTAAGATAATATCAAAACGGTCTTTTTCTTCAATATCAGATAAATTTTGAACAAGAGTATTGGTGTGAATAATATTAGGGGCTTCTACGCCGTGCAAAATCATATTCATAATACCGATAATATAAGCAAGGGATTTTTTCTCTTTACCGTAAAAAGTTTTTTTCTGCAATGTTTCTGCATTGCTGGTAGATAAACCTTTTTTATTAAGATAATCAAACGCTTCAACCAAAAACCCAGCAGAGCCAACCGCACCATCATAAATTGTGTTACCAATTTTTGGGGCAACCACCTTTACGATGGTTTTAATGAGTGGGCGAGGGGTGTAATACTCGCCACCATTTCGCCCCGCATTGCCCATATTTTTGATTTTACTTTCATAAAGATGGCTCATTTCGTGTTTTTCTTTATGGGTTCTAAAGCGCAGTTCTTCAATTAAATTTACAATCTCTCGTAAGTTATAACCGCTTTGAATTCTGTTTTTTAGTTCACTAAAAATCTCACCGATTTTGTATTCAATCGTGTTGGCATTTTGAGCATTGCCTTTGAATTTTTTAAAATAGGGAAAAAGTTCATTATTAACAAAATCCACAAAATCATCGCCTGTTTGGGCGTTGTGATCAATCTTACCATTGTCTAATTTTGGGGAAGCCCAAACGCTCCATTGGAATTTATCGGTAATTATTTTTGTATAAGTTTTGCCTGATAAAAGTGCGGCGGTTTGTTTGTCTTTTTCTAAATCATCTAAATATTTTAAAAATAAAACCCACGAGGTTTGCTCTACATAGTCCAGTTCACTGCCACAACCTGCGTCTTTGTGCAATATATCGTCTATGTTTTTAAATACTTGTTCAAACATAATTTTAATTATTTTTTATTTTTTGTTTATGATACTATAAGGAAATTGCAATAATTACTTTTTTAATTATATTTGATATATATAAAATACATACAAAACCGTATTGATTCTATTTTTTTATAGAAAATTTATTATAACTTATTTGATTTAGCTGCTTGATAAAATATATTATTTTGCCATATCTTTAATAATATTAATTATATTCTGATCATCCCAATCTACTCCACCAAATAAAGTATATTTAATTTGCCCTTGTTTGCTGATTAAAAAATTAGATGGTGCAGCAAATACTTTCCATTTTTGAATACTATTACCTGTTTCATCTAGCAAAATAGTAAATTTTGGTTTAACTTTTTTTACAAAAGTAACTACTTCATCTTTAGTTTCAGCCATATTAATAGCTAAAATTTTAAATGGAACATTTGCAGCTAATAATTTTTTTTGCATATTATTCATAGACGGCATTTCTTTAATACATGGCGGACAATATGTTGCCCAAAATTGCACCAACACTACTTTATTTAAGTATTTATCTAATGTATGTAAATTGCCTGCTAAATCTTTAAGATTAAATTCTGGTGTAATTAATGTACCTTTATATGGTTTTAACTCAGCTGCATTAATAGTTAAGGCGAAAAATGATAGAATTATTAACAATACCTTCATTACATATTCCTTAAATAAAATAAACTAACCTTCATAAGACCAGATAATTGTGAGCTAACTAGTTTCTCTGATTTATTTGGGTTATCTCTACTAAAAAAATAACCACGCACTTTAGGAATAATCTTAGTAATAACGTTGCTACCACCTCTAGCTAATTCCTTTTTTAAGTGAGGTAATCCCCATTTACTTGGAGTTCTACCGCCTTCTATTACTATTAAAGGAATTTTAGTTTTACCAACTGCATTAACATATTTTGGCTCTACACCAGGCTCTATTGTTGCAGCATTTAAGCGTGGGAATAATAAAATTGCACCTTTAAGTTTATTAGAATTTAGATTTTTTTTCTCCCAAGCAACTACTGCACGTAACAAAAGCGCTGTTTCTTTGCCAGAGGCTACAACATAAGCATTTTTATTTTTATTATTTTTTATAGCATTATCTATAAAATAAACTAAATCTTCGTCTATTATTTGTCTTAAATTTTTAGGAGTTTTTGCAATCATATATGCTCCTAAAAAATCTGGCATCCATACTGTAATACCATCATCAGCTAAAACTTTAGCTGTTTTTTCTTCATTAACACTGCTGCCATTATCACAAGAGAACCCTATAAGTAAATTATTACCTTTAGCTGCAAAAGTTCTAATTTCTAATTCCTCTGTTGAAGGCAGACTGATAGTTAGTAGTTTTTTATTGTTAGCAGAAGCAACATTTGCTGTAAATATAAAAAATAAATAAATAAATAAATAATATTTCATAATAAGTATATTATAATATAATAATAAATGGATATATTTTACTTAATTTTTAATTATATGAAAACACTTTTTATTATTTTTATTTTTATGACTAATGTTTATGCGCAAAATAATGATTTGTATGATAAAGCTATTGTACTAAAAAATGATTTAATTAATGGTAAAAAGCATTATAAATTATGTGCAACCTGCCATCTAAAAAATGGTATTGGCAAAAAAGACGGCAGTTTTCCTGTTATAGCTGGACAACATAAATCAGTAATATTAAAACAATTACAAGATATTCAAAATAAATTGCGTTATAACCCTACTATGTATCCTTTTACAGATATAAAAACTATAGGAGGTGTACAAGTTATGTCTGATATTGCAGCATATATAAATAGTATGCCTAATCTTAATGCTAATGGAACTGGTAGTGGCAAGTATCTTACAGCAGGAGAAGCATTATATCAACAAAATTGCTCTTATTGTCATGGCAGGTATGCTCATGGTAATGCACAAAAAACCATACCAAAATTAAGCAATCAGCATTATAAATATTTATTACGCCAATTAAAATGGATACGAGATGATTACAGAAAAAATGCTGATATAATTATGCGAGCTATACTAAAAAATATGTCTAATGAAGATTTTAGAGCTATTGCTGATTATATATCTAATTTAAAATAGCACCAAATGTACGCTGTCTATTATTAAAATTATTAATAGCATTTAAAAACTCATCTTCATCAAAATCAGGCCATAAAGTCTTAGTAAAATAAAATTCACTATAAGCACACTGCCATAATAAAAAATTACTAATTCTAATTTCTCCACTACTTCTAATTAATAAATCTACATCACTAATAGATAAATTATTCTTTATTTTTTCCTCTGTTATCTTGCCAGTTATTTTTTGACATGCACGAACTATATCCCATCTGCCGCCATAATTTACAGCAATAACTAATAATAATCCTGTATTTTTTGCTAATTTATTTACACTTAATTTGGCTAATTTTTGCACATTATTAGGGAAAATTGTCAAATCACCAATAAATTTTAGTCTAATATTTTTTTGATTAAGTTTAATAACTTCAGCTTTTAACACATGTAAAAATAAGGCAAATAATAGCTTTATTTCTGTATTTGGTCTTTTATTATTTTCACTACTAAAAGCAAATAAAGTAAGCGTTTCTATCTTAAGCTTTATAGATTGTTTAACCACCTTACGCACCGATTCGACTCCAGCTTTGTGCCCATGTATTCTAGATAACTTTCTAAGTTGCGCCCACCTACCATTACCGTCCATGATAATTGCTACATGCTTAGGGGCGGCTTGCATATTAATGTTTAAAGTGTCTTGTGCCTGTAAAAATCATTACCATATTATGCTCATTAACAGCTGCTATAATTTCTTTATCTCTAATAGAGCCACCTGGCTGAATAATAGCTGTAATGCCAACATCATATGCCATATCAATACCATCGCGAAATGGAAAAAATGCATCACTCGCCATCACACAGCCTTTAACTACTAACCCCTCATCTTTAGCTTTGATACCAGCAATTTTTGCAGAATAAACTCTTGACATTTGTCCAGCACCAACCCCAATTGTAGCTTTATTTTTAACATAAATAATAGCATTAGATTTAACGCTTTTAGCTACTATATAAGCAAAAATTAAATCATCTATTTGGTCTGAAGTTGGCTGTTTATTGCTAACAATCTCCATTTTATCTATTAAAGTATTATCATTTGTTTGTACCAATAAACCACCATTTATGCTTTTATATGTTAAATTATTTTCTGTAATATTTTTTAAATCAGCCGTTATTAATAAACGAATATTTTTTTTAGTAGCTATAATATCAATAGCCTCTTTAGTTATAGCAGTAGCTATAATAACTTCAACAAATTGTTTACTTATTATTTCTTGTGCAGTTTTTTTATCTAATGGACAATTAAAAGCTATAATGCCACCAAAAGCTGAAGTCTTATCTGTATTATATGCAGCTATGTAGGCGCTAAAAATATCTTTTTTCTCAGCTACTCCACAAGGATTAGCATGTTTGACAATCACACAAGCAGGATTGCTAAATTCACGTACACACTCAAGTGCTACATCACTATCAACAAAATTATTATAGCTCATAGCTTTACCTTGTAATAATTTAGCATTAGTTATATTGTTATCGTTATTGTTATTGTTATAAGTATATAGAGCTGCTTGCTGATGTGAATTTTCACCGTAACGCATTATTTGTTTTTTATATGCCTGTAAATTAAGCACTTCACCAAAAACATCATTTTTTTGAGTTAAATAATTAGTGATTAAACTATCGTATTTAGCTGTATATGCAAAAACTTTAGCAGCTAATTTTTTACGAGTTAAAACTGAAGTATTACCATTTTTTTTTATTTCATTTAATACTATAGCATAATCATTGCTATCAGTAATAACACTGACAAAATTATAATTTTTAGCGCTGGAGCGCAATATAGCAGGACCACCAATATCTATATTTTCAATTGCCAGCTCTAATGTGCAGTCCTTCAGTGCTATAGTTTGAGCAAATGGATACAAATTAACTACCACTAAATCAATTGGCAGAATATTATGTTGTTTCATAATATCATCATCAATACCACGTCTGGCTAAAATACCTCCATGTATCATAGGATTTAGTGTTTTTACTCTACCAGCCATTATTTCTGGAAATTTTGTATAATCAGCGACTTCTGTATTTATTATATTATTATCAGTTAATAATTTAGCTGTGCCGCCAGTTGATAAAATTTCAATATTTAACTTAACTAATTCTTTAGCAAAATCTATAATACCATTTTTATCTGCTACACTAATTAATGCTCTTTTAATCGTCATATAATTTTTTTATAAAATAAATTGCTTTTATATTAATGCTGGGTTTAACTTATTAACATCAATATGATATTTATCTATTACTTGTTTAAAAATATTGTTTGGTATTTTATCATCATCAATTAATATTTTAATACTTGCAAGGGTTATATATTTTGCATCTATTTCAAAGAAATGGCGCAAACCTTCTCTGGTATCACTTCTACCAAAACCATCTGTACCTAATGTCTCATATTTAGCTGGAATATATTTACGTAATTGTTCAGCATAATTACGCATATAATCAGTAGCAGCTACAACTGGTAATTTATCAGACAATACCTTAGTAATATATGCTTTTTTATCATTATTTGTTAATAAATTTTCTCTATCAATTATTTGTGCCTCACGCGTTAGTTCATTAAAGCTAGTAACAGAATAAATATTACTACTTATATTAAAATCTGTTTTTAACATTAACGCTGCCTTTTCTACTTCACATAAAATAGCTCCGCTACCAAGCAAAGATAATTGTGCATTTTTTTGTTCTTTTAATAAATATATGCCTTTAATAATTCCTACAGCTGTATTTTTTGGCATAACAGGATGAATATAACCTTCATTCATAATTGTTATATAGAAGAATTTTTTTTCTTGTTTAACATACATTGTTTCCATGCCATGTCTAATAATAACTGCTAACTCATAATTATAAGTTGGGTCATAACTAATACAATTAGGCACAATATTAGCTAAAATATGACTATCACCGTCTTGGTGTTGCAGACCTTCTCCTGATAAAGGAGTTCTCCCGGAAGTGCCGCCAATTAAAAAGCCTTTTGCTTGCATATCGCCTGCAGCCCAAATTAAATCTCCTACACGTTGAAAACCAAACTTAGAATAATAAATATAAAAAGGTATCATGGTTTTATTATGATTAGCATAACTTGTTGCTGCTGCAATCCAATCACTAATAGCTCCAGCTTCATTAATTCCCTCTTGTAATACCTGTCCTGTTATATCTTCTTTATACCACATAACCTTATCACTATCTTCTGGCTGATAAAGCTGCCCTGATGATGAATAAATACCAAGCTGCCTAAATAATCCTTCCATGCCAAAAGTTCTAGCTTCATCTGGAATAATTGGTACAATCCTATTGCTAATATTTTTATCACGAATAAGTAAAGTTAATATACGTACAAAAACTTGTGTAGTAGAAATCTTTTTATCGCTACCTGTAAATAATGTATTAAAATAATCAAGCGTTGGTATAGTTATATTTTCTAAAACAAATTTACGCTCTGGTAAGTAGCCACCTAATTTTTTTCTTTGTGCATGTAAGTATTTAATTTCTGCACTATTTTCACCTGGAATGTAAAAATTAAGCTCAGTTATATCTTTAGTTGTCACAGGTACTTTAAATCTTTTAGCAAATTTCTCAACTGCTTTTAAGCCTAATTTTTTCTGTGAATGTGTAGTCATTTTACCTTCACCAGCCTCTCCCATACCATAACCCTTAACAGTTTTAGCTAAAATAACACTTGGTTGTCCTACATGATTTTTAGCCGCCTGATAAGCATTAAAAACCTTAATAGAATCGTGTCCTCCACGATTAAGAGCATAAATCTCATCGTCACTCATATGCTCTACCATTGTTAATAATTCTGGATATTTACCAAAAAAATGTTTACGCACATAAGCACCATCTTTTGCTTTGTATGCCTGATATTCACCATCTAATACTTCTTCCATTCTTTGTTTTAATAAACCACTACTATCTTTAGCTAATAAGTCATCCCATTTACTACCCCAAATAACTTTAATAACATTCCAATTAGCACCACGAAACATTGCTTCTAATTCTTGAATAATTTTACCATTACCACGCACTGGTCCATCTAAACGTTGTAAATTACAATTAATAACAAAAATTAAATTATCAAGTTTTTCACGCCCTGCTAAAGAAATAGCACCTAATGATTCTGGTTCGTCTGTTTCTCCATCACCAAGATATGCCCAAACTGTACGTTTATCTGTTTTAAGAATATTACGGTGCTCTAAATACTTCATAAATCTTGCTTGATAAATTGCCATAATAGGACCAAGACCCATAGATACTGTAGGAAATTGCCAAAAATCAGGCATTAACCATGGATGTGGGTACGATGACAAGCCACAACTATTAGCTTCACGACGAAAATTAATCATTTGCTCTTTTGTAATTCTTTTTTCTAAATAAGCCCTAGAATAAATACCTGGAGAACTATGTCCTTGAAAAAAAACTAAATCTGCTCCTTGCGAAGTATTAGAGCCGCGATAAAAATGATTAAAACCAACTTCATACAATGTAGCGCTGGAAGCAAATGATGCTATATGACCACCTAAGTCTGATGAATCTTGATTAGCTTTCACCACCATAATCATAGCATTCCAGCGGATAATCGCTAAAATCCTATCTTCAATATCTATATTAATATCTGTAGCTATTTCTCGCTCTTTACTTATAGAGTTAACATAGGCAGTATTCACTCCAGTTGGTAAATCCATACCACTGACATGCGCCATATCCATCAATTTATTAAGTAAAAACTTAGCCCTATCTTGTCCTTCAACCCTAGCAACTGATGAAAAAGCATCTAACCACTCTTTTGTTTCAAGAGGATCAGCATCAAAATTATTTTGCATAATATACTACTAAAATATAAAACTCAGCATTATACTTAACTATAAATAGCTTATGAAAATTTTATTATTTTTTAACATAATATAATAAAAAAATGCTTATTATAAAAAAACATAATGCACTAATAATAGCTAATATATCATTATAAGAAAAAATATAAACACCAATAAATAATGCAAAAATTGGACTTAAATATAACAAAGCAGCATTAGTTAAAAAAACCTTATTATTTATTTCCAATTCTAATTTATCACCTATTTTAATACCAGCTATAAATTTTTCTTTAATAGTTTTATTGCCTAAATATTTACTCAAAATACCATTACCGCAAGTATTAACAGCTCCACAACTATTGCAAGATGTAATTGCCTTAAGGGTCATATCTTTGTTATGTTTATCAATATTTATTACTATTAATTTAGTTTTCATATTTTTGGGAAACTTTAGCAAAAATATCTAATAAATCATTATGCCATTTTTGAATAATTTTTTTATCTTTAAGTTCTACTACTGGCAATAACTTAAGCACTGAAGGAGCTACTAGTTTTGTTATTGATGTCTGTTTATCTTCCATAACAACTATTTTAAGCGGTAAAAATGGCACTAACTGTGGGTATTTTTTACTTAAATACCGCATGTCTTGGTACTTACCAAAAAATAAAATACGATATTTATCCGTTTGATACTGTCTTTGTTTAAGCGCTACATCACAACGCTGTAAATAGGCTATTTTATAATCGTTATACTCTATTTCATCATATAAAGTATTCCAAGTATTAATAAAATTAGTATTAATAGTTGTTTTAATAAATTGGGTACTATAACTAATAGTGCTAATTATAAATATCACTATTAATAATAATATTTTTACCATAATGCCTCCTTAATAGATTCAGTTAATTCATCGATTAATTCATCTACACCAGCACTTAATTCTTTATTATTAAATTCATTAATAGTTTTCCTATAATTTTCAATTACCACTCTAACTTTATTATCATTGCCTTTAATCACTGTAACTCTACAAGGTAGAATAATTCCTAAATTAATTTCAATTTTTAGAAATTTCTGCATATTAGCAAAATTACAAAAACGAATTACAATTTGATCAGAAGAATATTTATCTATTTCATCTTTGCTAGCTAAATCCTCTAATAATTTTCTTGGTGAATAAATTTTATAATTAGTAGCGCTAATTGAAGCCTGTACTTTATTGGCTGTGGTATTTAAATCATATGGGCTAATAAATACTATAGCTAAATTATCATTTGCAAAAATATTATTTGTAAAAATTAATAACACCAGCAATGCAGTTCTCATTATTACAGTAAAATAAGTTTAAATAAATATGTTATTATAATGAAAAAACGCATAATAAATAAACAATTACTAAATAGTTATTCTGACGATATTAAACATTTTTTAAAACCAATTTATGCTTCTCGTAATATTTGTGAAACAGAATTAGATTTATCTCTTAAAAACCTACTTAAACCTGATTTTAATGAGTTACCAATTGCTATTAAAATTTTAACTAGTGCATTAAAACAACAACAAAAAATATTAGTAATAGGTGATTTTGATGCTGACGGTGCTACTGCCTGCGCTTTATCTATTAAAGCGATGCGTGTTATGGGTTTTATTTATGTAGATTTTTTAGTACCAAATCGCTTTAAACATGGTTATGGGCTTAGTCCCGCCATTGTTGAAATTGCTAAATATGATAAACAAGCAGATATTATTATCACTGTAGACAATGGTATTAGTAGCCATGCTGGTGTAACCTTAGCAAAAAAATATGGTATACAAGTAATAATTACAGATCATCATCTGCCGAATGATACATTACCTGCAGCTGATGCTATTGTTAATCCTAACTTAGCTGATTGTAATTTTAAATCTAAAAATTTAGCTGGAGTTGGGGTGGCTTTTTATTTATTTTCTGCCTTAAAGACTCATCTTAAGCAACAAAAATATTTTGAAAAAAATAATATAACAGTGCCAAATATGCAACAATTTCTTGATTTAGTAGCACTCGGAACTATAGCAGATGTTGTAATACTTGATAGAAATAATAAAATATTAGTTAATGCTGGTCTTAAAGTTATTAAACAAAAACAATGTAGCATTGGCATATTAGCGTTATTTAACATAGCAAAAATTAATATAAATAAAGCAAAAAGTACAGATTTAGCGTTTAATATTGCTCCCAGACTTAATGCTGCTGGGCGTTTAAGCGATATTTCTCGTGGTATTAAATGCCTATTAAGTATAGAATATAATGATGCTTATAATTATGCATTAGAGTTAGATGAGTTCAATAAAAATAGAAAAGTTATACAAGAAGAAATGATTATTGAAGCCGAAGAAATTATAAGTAAACAGCAATTGCAAAACAATAACTTTGCTATTGTTTTATTTAATAAAAATTGGCACGAGGGGGTTGTTGGCATTGTAGCTGGTAAACTTAAAGAAACTTATCACTGTCCTTGTATTGTTTTTGCACAAAATGCTAATAATCTAAAAGGTTCAGCGCGTAGTATTGATGGTATTCATATCAAAGATCTATTGACATCAATAGATAGTCAATATCCTAATTTAATTATTAAATTTGGCGGCCATGCAATGGCAGCTGGATTATTAATTAATCCTAAAAACTTTAATAAATTTAATAAAATTTTTAAAAATAGCGTTAAAGATATATTAAATAATAAATTACCGACTAATGAGTTATTAACTGACGGTCAATTAACATTAATTGATATAAATTTAACTAACGCAAAATTATTAATGAATAATATTTGGGGCAGTGGTTGCACTGAGCCAATTTTTTATGATAGTTTTTTTATAGTTGAGCAAAAAGTATTGCTTAACAAACATTTAAAATTAAGGTTAAAAAAAGAGGATAAAGTATTTGATGCTATTGCCTTTAATACTGCAAAAATAATAACAATAAATGTTGTATTGGCTTACAGACTATCAGTAAATTATTATTTAGGCAGCGAATCATTGCAACTTATGGTGGTAAAATTAAAAACTAACAATTAGTACTAATTCGTACCATTTCATCTAATTTTTGATGTGCTGCTCCACTATCTAAAATAGCAAATGCTTGTTTTACTCCTGCTGCTAATGTTTTTGCTTTACCAGCAATATAAATAGCAGCCCCGCTATTAATTGCTACTATATCTTTAGCTTCACCATTTTTTCCATCAAGCGCTTGTTGTACTAACACCAAAGATTCTTTAGCGCTACTTACTTTTATATTATTTAAATTACCAATTTTAATATTAAAGTCTGTTGGGTTAATTTCATAATCTATTATTTTGCCGTCCTTAAGTTCGCTAACAAAAGTTTTATCAGCAATAGATATTTCATCTAAACCATCTTTAGCATGAACTATCATAGCTCTTTTTGCTCCTAATTGCTGCAATGCTTTGGCAAATATAGTTATAAGTGATTTTTTATAAACACCAATTACCTGATTAGGTGCTAATGCTGGATTAGTCAGTGGTCCTAATAAATTAAAAATTGTCCTAATAGCAAGTTCTTTGCGAATATTAATAACATACTTCATCGCGCTATGATGATTAGGGGCAAACATAAAGCCTATACCAATTTTAGCAATACTATTTTTTATTTCAGCAGCACTCATATTAATATTTACTCCAGCAAGTTCTAGTACATCAGCACTACCGCTATTGGAATAATTAGATCTACCGCCGTGTTTAGCAACTTTTGCTCCACTACATGCCACTACAAAAGCTGCTGCAGTAGAAACATTAAATATATTGCTATTATCGCCACCAGTACCACAAGTATCGACTAAATGCGTTGTATTTTTTATTATAATTTTAGTAGCTAATTCACGCATAACACTTGCTCCTCCTACTATTTCACTAACACTTTCTCCTTTCATGTTCAGCGCAGTTAATACAGCACTAATTTGCACATTACTAACTTTGCCGGTCATTATTGCTGTCAATAATTGTTGTGCTTGAGAAATTGTTAAATCTTTATTTGCTGTAATAATTTTTAAAACTTTAGAAATATTCATTGCATCATCCTTGTTATATCGGTTATCTCTTTAGGTATCATTTTACTTAAAACTTCAGCACCATTTTTAGTTACTAAAATATTATCTTCAATTCTAATGCCTATATTATGATAAGCAATATCTACATTATTACTTGGTTGTATATAAATACCTGGCTCTACAGTAAGAACCATACCATTAGCAAATAAACGATATTTACCATTAGCTTTATAAGCGCAAGGATCATGTACATCAAGACCTAAAAAATGACTAGTACCGTGCATAAAAAAATCTTTAATATTATGGTTTTTTGTTAGTATTTTTAACTCTGTTAAGCCTTTTTTTATTATACGTGTTGCAACTATATGCGGAGTATTAATAGGAACTCCGATTTTAATACTATCAATGGCTTGTTTTTGCGCATCAAGTACAATATTATAAATGTGCTTTTGTGCGTTACTAAATTTACCATTCAGCGGCAATGTTCTAGTTATATCACTAGCATATAAATTATACTCACAAGCAGCGTCAATTAGCACTAAATCACCCATTTTAAGCTTTTGATTATTCTTAGTATAATGTAGAATATTAGCATTTTTACCACCTGCTACAATAGCTGGATAAGCACATTCTACGTTGTGATAAGCAAAGACTTGAGCAAATACACTAAATATATGATACTCAAAATTATATTTTTTTAACTCTTTCATAGTTTTATTATGAGCTATAGCAGTAATATTTATAGCTTTTTTAATATTAAAAATCTCTACATTATCTTTTATTAAGCGCAAATTTAGAATTTTTTCACTTAAAGATTCATACGGTTGAATGCTTAATATATTAGAGATACCAAGATGCTTAATGTTATTAAAATCAAATAATACTTGCTGATAAGATTGCAATAATTGCGGTAGTTTATTATAAATAGTATTTATATCAAAAACATAATCTGCACCTAGTAGATCTTTAGCTTTTTCTATTCCAAGACCATTCCCGTCCCATAATTGCTGTTTTTTATTATTTTTTTGTAAAAATATAATATAACTATCAGCGCTTAAAATAATAAGTGCATTTGGCTCCTTAAATCCAGTTAAATAATAAAAATTACTATTTGCACGAAAATTAAAAGTCACATCATTGCTTCTTATATTTTGCTGATTAGTTGCTAAAATTATCACTGCATCCTCAGCTAAATTATGTAATAATTTACAGCGTCTATTATAAAAAATTTCTGTATCCATTAGTTATTTATGAAAAGATCTTAAAATTAAAAATTATTATTTCATATTATTATTTAAAATACATAGTATTTTACTAATATTTTTATAAAAACATGAAATATAAATACATCATTATAATCTCTGCTATTATAGCTTTTTCTGCTGCAACTTATATTGCTATTAATTACAATATTAATAATGACAATGAATGGAAATGGCAAATTGATAATAATGAATTTAAATTTAGTTACAATAAAAATAAATTTAATACATGTTAAAATTTATGCTATGATAGTATTTTATACCACTTATATTTAAAATCATGAAAAGAATATCCTTAATAATTACACTAATTGCAATCGCATTGATTATTATATTTTATAACTCAAACAAGAATAAGCAGCAATGGCAAATTAATAGTGACACTTACAAATTTGATAAAATTGCTAATAATGTGTATGTAATTCATGGTCCGCTTGATGAGCCAAATGAAGAAAATGGTGGTTTTATGAATAATCCAGCTCTTATTGTCAGCGAAAATTCTTTAATAATCATTGACCCTGGTAGCGCCTACCAAGTAGGTAAAAAATTGCTAAACAAAATTAGTAAAATTAGTAGTAAAAAAATATCAGCTGTATTTAACACTCATATTCACGGTGATCATTGGTTGGCAAATCAAGCTATTAGTGAAAAATTTCCTCAAGTTAAAATTTATGCCAGTAAAAAAATGATTAATGAGGCAAAAGATGGGTAAATCTAATGAATAATTTAACTAAAGACGCCACAAAGGATACTAAGATATTCTACCCTAATAATGAGGCATATGATAAAGAAAAAATCACCATAGATAAAGAACAATTTATTATTCATATTCCTACTAAAACTGCTCATACAGATACAGATATTATGATAGAGCATATAAATAGTAAAACATTATTTACAGGCGATAATGACTTTGTTGGTAGAATGGGTCGTTTTGATAATAGCTCTAATATGCATAATAATATTAAAACATTAGAATATGCTAAAAAATTAAATATTAAAACTTATGTGCCAGGACATGGAAAAAGTGGAGACTTTAAATATGCAGTGGCGCCATTTTTAAATTATTTAAAAATAATAAAAACTGAAACACAACAAGCCTACAAACAAGAATTAGAAGCATATGAAATTAAAGATAAAGTAATAAAAAACTACATAATTATAAATTATGGCGTGGTTTCGATGATCAAATTGGCAAGCACCTAGCTAAAATGATGTTAGAAATTGAAGAGCTAGACGAATAAACATTAAATATAGTACTTGAATTTAATTAATTAGATACTAAATAGTTATTTATTAAATTTAGATAATTAATCGATGAAAACAATACAAGAGTTATCAGATACCTTAAAACAACAAATTATTGGGCAAGAAAAATTAATAAATAGAATGCTGATAACTATGTTATGTGGTGGACATTTATTAGTTGAAGGACCGCCTGGTATTGCTAAAACAACAGCAATTAAATCTTTAAGTAATAGTATTGAAGCTGATTTTGGTCGCATACAATTTACCCCTGATTTATTACCATCTGATTTAACTGGTGCACAAATTTATAAATTACAAGATGGTAGTTTTGATTTTCAACCTGGGCCACTATTTAATAATTTTATTTTAGCTGATGAGATAAATCGCGCACCTGCTAAAGTACAATCTGCCTTATTAGAAGCAATGGCAGAAAAACAAATTACCATAGCCAGTAAAACTTATAAATTACCAGAATTATTTTTAGTAATGGCAACACAAAATCCTATAGAGCAAGAAGGAACTTATACTCTATCAGAAGCACAACTTGATCGTTTTTTATTACATATAGAAGTTGGTTATCCAGATATTAAAGCAGAAAAACAAGTATTAAAACTTATAAGATCTAATCAAATAGCACAACATGATCGTAAATTATCACAATCAACTATCAAACAAATTAAAGATAAAATTGCCAATGTACATATGGATGATGCTGTAGAAGATTATATGCTTAATATAATACAGGCATCACGTAAACCAGAGATCTATGATAAAGAATTATCTGGAATTTTCTCATATGGCGCCTCTACAAGAGCATCTATTGCACTTGATAAAACTAGTAAAGCTTATGCTTATTTGCAAAATAGAGATTTTGTAACTCCAGATGATATACGTGAAATGGCATTTGATGTTTTAAGACATAGAATAATTTTAACTTTTGCAGCAGAAACTAAAAATATTAGTAAAAATGATGCTATTACTAAACTACTAAATTGCGTTCCCGCTGTATAAATAAAAATGACAACTGGAGTTACTCTTAATACAGAAGAATTAATAAAAATAGGTAAGTTACAATCACTAGGCAAGCATCATAATAAAAAGATTAATAATCATTTTACTGGTAATAAATTATCTAAAATTAAAGGCCATGGTATTGATTTTGACGAGGTAAGGGAATATCAGTTTGGTGATGATATTCGCTCCATTGACTGGAAAACTACAGCTAAATTACAAAAAACCTATATAAAAACCTATAAAGAAGAGAAACAAAGACAAGTATTTGTTTTAGTTGATTTTAGTAATAGCATGTATTTTGCTAGCAAAGTTGCTTTTAAATCAGTAATTTGTGCTAAAGTTGCTACCTTAATTGCCTTTTCAGCCCTAAAGCATAATGATAAAATCGGCGCTGTTATGTATAACGAAAATAATCATTATGAGCTGAAAGCAAAAAACTCTAAATACGGTGTACAAAATTTAATATCAGCTATGGTAAAGTTACATAATACTGATAATACAAAAACTAGTAAGAATAATTTTTATCAAGCATTATTGAGACTTAAAAATAGTGTTAAACCAGGTAGTTTATTATTTATAATTAGTGATTTTTATCAATTAAATAAACAAGAGCAACAATTAATTCAACAATTAACTATCCATAATGATATTATTTTTTGTTTTATTTATGATGATTTAGAAAAAAATCCACCGCCAAAAGGCAGTTATTTAATAAATAACAACTCTACTATTAAAAAATTAAATATCTTTAGTAAAAAAGATAATAATGAATATAAGGATTTTTTTAATAAAAAATATAATTTTTTAAAAATGTTCACACAATTAAATAATATGCAGATAATTGCTATAAAAACAGATGACGATTTAATACAAAAATTAAGTAATATAAATATCTTTCATAAATAATATGCAACAAAATAATTTATTAGACAAATTAAAAGATATTCATTTGCCACCTGCAATTGATTCTCAATTAGCTTGGGGTTTTTATGTGTTAATATTTATTATAATATTAACAATAGCTATTGCTATCAATATATATTATAAAAAATATAAGAAACAATTAGTAATAAAAGAATTTTACCGACAGCTTAAAGTAATTGATAAAAATTTTGCTATAAAATATTCTATGTTATTACGCCGTTATGCTATTTATTATTATCCAGCATTAAAAATACAATCATTTAATGAAAAACAATGGGTAGATTTTTTACATAATAAGTTACCATTAAATAATAAATTAAAAAAGTTATTTATTAGTGATATTTATAAAAAAGATAATAATATTGATAAAAAAATTTTATTAAATTATTGTAAAAAGTGGATTCAAAATGTTTAAATTTGATTGGATTTATTTAATCTTATTATTACCATTACCTCTTATCACACATTGGCTAAAAAGAAGAACTATTCATAACAATAATAGCATTTATTTGCCTTTTGCATTGGATTTGAAAAATTTAAATACTAAGCATAAAAAATATAAAAATACCTTATTATGGCTTGCTTGGGCATTTTTAATTATAGCTAGTATGCGTCCAATATTTGTTGATAAAGCTATTAAATTACCTATTAAAGGTCGTGATATTATTATGGCAGTTGATTTATCTGGTAGTATGCAAGAAAAAGATTTTACTATTAATGGTCAAGTAGTAAATAGACTTAATGTAGTAAAGATAGCTGCGCTTAAATTTATAACTGCACGTAATAAAGATAGAATAGCATTAATTGTTTTTGGTTCTAATGCTTTTTTATATTCACCACTTACTTTTGATAAAGAATTAATTAAAAAATATTTATCACAAGTGCAAATTAATATGGCAGGAGAAAATACGGCAATAAGTGATGTAATTATTTTAGCAGCAAAACATTTTAGCGATAATAACAACCATACACAGAAAACATTAATTTTACTAACAGACGGCAAAGATACAGCCAGCAAAATACCAATACAACAAGCAATTACCGTAGCTAAAGAACAAAAGATGAAAATATATACAATTGGCTTAGGTAGTAATACAGCAAATTGGTTTAATTTAAGCTCTCCTTTAGATGAAGATTTATTAAAAGATATAGCATTACAAACAGGCGGGTTATACTTTCACGCTAAAGATACTAAATCACTGCATAATATTTATCAAGAATTAGACAAGTTAGAATATAGCGCCAAAGAAGATATGCTTTATAGGCCCCAAAAAGACTTATTCTACTACCCATTAGGAATATTTTTAATACTTATTATTATATTTATATTAAGAAAATGCAGATAATAACTCAATATTTTATACGTCCAGAATTATTACTTATAATACTGCCTTTATTATTAATAGTAGCATTTATAATTAAAAGCAATAATAGTGGCAATTGGGCAAAAGTTATTGATAAACATTTATTAAATAAATTAATAATTAAACAAAAAAGTAATAATTATTTTTTATATATTTTAATAATAACTATTTTTATAATAAGCGTTATAGCTATGAGCGGCATCAGTTTAGAGAGTAAAAAAATTAAAAGCTATAACTCTAATAAGCTACATATTATACTATTAGATACTTCGCCATCGATGATAGCAGCTGATATTAAACCATCACGTCTTAAAATGGCAAAAATTATCATTAAACAATTACTAAAACAAAAAAAAGATGCTGAAGTGATGCTAGTAGCCTTTGCTGGTGAGCCCTATATAGTTGTTCCAGCTACAAAAGATAATAAACCAATTATTAATTTAATAGATAAAATAAACACAAAAACTATACCAAAACCTGGCTCTCGTCTTGATTTAGCGCTAAATTATATATTAGAGATTATTAATAAATATCCAGATAAAGAAATAAGTATATTGTTATTAACTGATGCTCAGACCATTAACAACCAATCTTTTATATATGCAAAAAAACTTAAAAAACAAAAAATTAATTTATCTGTCATAGCAGTTGCTAAAAAAAATAAAGTAGCCTTTAAATATCAAGGTAAGATTAAATATTCAAAAGTTAATCAAAAATCATTACAATCATTAGTAAAAACAACTAATGGTAATTATCAAATTATTACCAACCATATAAATAATATAAATAAATACTTGGCTTATAATAATATATCAGCAACATTTAATCAGCAAAAAGAGATAAATTATCGTATTGATAACGGTGTTTATTTGTTATTTATTTTAATAATTATTACTTTATTGTTATTTAGATATGAATAAATTATTAATCTTGTTATTAATAGTTAGCAGTAATATAAATGCTAAAGATTTAACTATATTTGATACTATATGGCAGACAAAAGACCAGATAGCAAAAAATGCTTTTGATAAAAAAAATTATAAAAATGCTAGTAAATTATTTACTAATCAAAATTGGCTTGGTAGTGCTTTATATAAAAATAAAAAATATAAAAAAGCAGCAGAAGTTTTTAAATTATTAACAGATAATTATAACCATGCTAATTCTTTAGCCAAATTTGGAAAATTTCAACAAGCAATTGATATTTATAAAAAAATTAATAAACAAAGCAATGAATACAACGACGCTCAATATAATATTACTATATTGCAACAAATATTAAAACAACAAAATAAACAAAAACAAGATAAAAAATCTAATAAAGATAAAAAGAATACTAATAAAAAACAAGATAAAAAAGATAAAAAAAATACTAATAAACAGCAACAACAAAATAGTACTAAAAAAAATAGAAATAATTCTAATAAAAAACAAGATAAAAAATCTAATAAAGATAAAAAGAATACTAATAAAAAACAAGATAAAAAAGATAAAAAAAATACTAATAAACAGCAACAACAAAATAGTACTAAAAAAAATAAAAATAATTCTAATAAAAAACAAGATAAAAAATCTAATAAAGATAAAAAGAATTCTAATAAACAGCAACAAGATAAACAAAAACAAAATAGTGATAAATTAATTAAGAAAAAATTAACCAAACAACAAATAAATAACAAGCTAAATAAACAAAAATTAGAGCATCTTTTTAAACAAATTACCACAGAACAAAAAAATTTATTAAAACAAAAATTCTTAATTGAACAATATTTTCGTCAGCAAAATCATTCTAAATTTATAAATCAGGAGAAGGAAATATCATGGTAAATATCATTAAATTAATACTTATAGTATTTATTATAAATAACGCCATAGCAAGTATTAATTCCACAGTAAATAAAACACAAATTACTAGCTTAGAAAATATAATATTGACTATAAATATAGAAAATGAAGCAGATACTAAATTAAATATAAATAAATTAAAACAAGATTTTATTATTAATTCTAAATCACAAAGTAATACTTTTCGTTCTTTTAATGGCAAGAGTTCAAATTTATTACAATTAGCTTTTATTTTAGAACCCAAACGAATTGGCACTCTAACTATTCCAGCTTTTAATATAGGAAAACATACCTCAAAAGCAATTAATATAGAAGTTATTGAAGTAGATGAAAAATATTTTCAAAATAATGTAATTTATTTGGGCTCTAAAGTAAATAAAACAAAAGCCAAAATTGGTGAACAAATTATTTACAGTATAAAACTTTATTCTAGAATAGATACTTCCAATGCTACATTAGATTTTAGCCCAAAAATAAATAATGCCTTAATTAAAAAATTAAAAACTATTAAAGCAGCTAGAAAAATAACTATTGATAACGAACAATTATGGTTAAGAGAATTTAATTTTGCTATCTATCCACAAAGACCTGGTTTGTTATATATTCCAGCAGTTAAAGAAAAGATAAATATTAATAATAGGGGAAGCATAGATGAATTATTATTATTTACCAAAGCAATTACTTTAAATATTGAAAGTATTACTGCTAATTATCCTGATAATTATGATTGGTTAGTTGCAACTCATGTTAAGATTGATGCAAAATTTATTGATAAAAATCAAAAGTTTAAAGTGGGTGAAGCAATTACTAGGGAACTGACTATTAAAGTATCATCGCAAATTAAAGAACAAATACCAAAAATAAAACTAAATAATAATAGCAATATAGAACAATATTTAGACGCCAACACTACACAAGAGCAAATAATGACTGATGATATTATTACTACCTTAAAGCAAACTATGTTAATTATTCCCAATAAAGCTGGTAAACAAACAATTCCAGCAATAAGTATTAAATGGTTTGATGCTAATAAAAAAATAATTAAAATCACTACGCTACCTGCAATGAATATAAATGTATTGCCAACACCTAATACATCTATTGTTACAACACAAAAACCATTAATAAATAAAAATAATCAAGTTGTTACTAATAAAAACAACAATAACAATATAGTTAATAAAAATAGCGCTATATTTTGGCAAATAATATCTTTTATATTGTCTGTATTATTAATAGTAACCATGTTAAGGTGTTATCTTAAAAATAAAAAACCTACTAATAAAATAAATAAAACTATAAATAGCGATAATTATTTACATAATATTAAAAAATTTGCAAAAAACAATAATGCCAAACAAACAAAATTAGCTATAGATAAATGGTTGTTTGCTACTTATAAGCAACAAAATATTAATAAATTTATTACTGAGTTAAAAAATGAAAATTTAATACATGCAATGCAAGAATTACAACTTAATTTATATAGTAATAAAACAAATAATTGGCATGGTTTAAAATTTTGGCAAATATTCTCTACTGCAATACAACAAAAACAAGTAGTTAAAAGTAATATAGTGCCAGATTTATATCCTGATAGATAATAACTTAATATTATTTAACATGAAAATTATATGCTGTTTTAAAATAACACAGCTATTAGTAAAAATCATTAATATAATTTTACACAGTGATATAAATAAATAAAATAAATCCATTAATAATAACAAAATTAGCTTACCTTAATACATAAAAAAATATTATTTATTAATAAAATTAACTAACTTAATTTATCATTATATAAAAAAATTATTAATATTGATTACTGTAAATACAATAAAAATTATTTTCTAATTGATCTATTATAAGTTTGTATTATTATCTTTATTTGACAAATATATGATTAACATTTATAATATCTGGAAATTCAAATATGCGGATTTATATGATTAATAATTATGAATGATTTTTTTAAAGTTTTAGCAGATGAAACTAGATTAAGATGTATTGCTTTAATCTTTAACAATAAAGAAATTTGTGTCTGCGAATTAATGCACGCCCTAACATTACCACAATCAAAAATATCTAGACATTTATCAATTATCAGACTTAATAGATTGATAAAACAAAGAAGATTAGGACAATGGGTGTTGTATTCTATCGATCCAAATATGGCTGATTTTAAAAAGAATATTATTGCAATTAGCATTAATGAATTAAAAAATAGTCTACCTTATAAAGATGATAAAAATAAATTAAATAATATGAAAAATAGACCTTCTATTGTACAAAGTAGCTGTGTTTGAATTATTTGCTAATCAGCTTGTTTTTCAATTTTTGCAAATAGCCAAAGATACTCGGCTTGGTGAAAGTCTACATTTTTTTGTTATGGATATAACAAAAATATTTTTTATGCTAACTTTAATTATTTATTTAATAGGTTTATTTAGGTCTTTTATTTCTCCTGAAAAGGTTAGAAGATATATACAAGGTAAATCAAAATTTACGGCTAGAATTTTAGCTATATTTTTAGGGGCAGTAACGCCATTTTGCTCATGCTCTTCAGTTCCATTATTTATAGGTTTTGTTGAAGCGGGAATTCCATTAGGCATTACTTTTTCATTTTTAATTGCCAGCCCAATGATTAATGAAATAGCTATTATTATGTTATTAGGTATAGTTGGCTGGAAAATAACACTAATTTATATTTTATCTGGTTTATTTGTAGCTTTTATAGGTGGTATTATTATAGAAAAATTTAAACCAGAGCGTTGGGTTGAAGCATATGTTTGGAAAATACAAGTAGGTAAAACTCCAGTAATAAAAACAGATAATTCATTCAATGCTATACATTATTATGCTATAGAAGAAGTAAAAAAAATTGTTGGAAATATTTGGAAATGGGTTGTTTTAGGGATTAGTTTAGGTGCTATTTTTCATGGTTACTTTCCACAAGAATGGGTCGCTAATTTAAGTGAAAAAAATAATTTCTTAGCCGTGCCTATGTCTGTTTTAATTGGCATTCCTCTTTATTCAAACGCAGTTAGTGTAATCCCTTTAGCTGAAGCAATGTTGATAAAAGGTGTAGCAATTGGTACTACACTTGCTTTTATGATGAGCATTGCGGCTATTTCATTGCCAGAAATAATGATTCTAAGAAAAGTTATTAAATGGCAGGCATTAATACTTTTCACTACAATTGTTACAGTCTCAATTATTCTTGTAGGCTGGTTTTTTAATATAATAATATAAGGTAAATATGATTAACGTTAAAATATTAGGCACAGGGTGTGTAAATTGCAAAACAACTCAAAAGTTAATTGAAGAAGTAACCAATGAAAATGACATAACTATTAAACTGGAAAAGATAGAGGATATAGCTGATATAATGTCATACGGCATAATGTCAACACCTGGAGTTATTATTGATGGAAAAATTGCCCATACTGGCGGCATTCCTGATAAAAAAACAATTTTATCTTGGTTTAGTTCAAAATGCTGTCCTGCTGATAATAATTGTTGTTAATCAAGAAACAAAATTTATCACGCAATTACACTAAACATAAACTATCTTGTATATTTTAAATAGATTAATTTAATTATTATTAACTCAATATTATCTAACAACAAGCTATAAAAATTATTAGTACATTAAAACAACATACAATGCAATATAGCAAATGCCGCTTATTTAAATAAATAAAAATATTAATTCAACTAGTTTTAGTAATTATTTTGCCTTAATTACAAACCCATAGCTTTTAAAACTTTTTTAAAGTTACTTTTTCTTTTATCAAGTCCATCTATTTTGCCACTTGCACATAATTTTGCATTTGGACACCCTCTATTAACAATTCCTGATACTTTTTCAATGAATGAATCATCAGTCATACCACCATCAACAAAAGACTTTAATTCTTGATAATAATTATAACTTGCATACTCAGGAATAGTGCTTTTATAATCTTGTACTGAAGTCATCCAATAAAATAAACCTGCTATCCATTTTAATTCTGGATGTTTTTTACTACTGCAAATAAGTTCTGGGTTATAACATAAATCTAAATCTGAATATAATGGCTCTGCTGGCGCTTTATTATTTTGCACAAAATCAGTATTTACATCCAAATGGCTTCTACCTAAATAATGATTTAATTTACCAAAATTTGCACGTCCTGTTGTTTGAATAACTCCTCTTCCCCACCAACCACAATCTTCAACTGAACCATTACCGCTTTTTAAAATATCTGGATCAAATACATATTTACCAGCTTTTTGTCCAACAAATACTTGAAAATCTTCTCTATTATATGCCTGAACCTTTGTTAATTTAAAATCATCCTGTATAGCAACTGCTGGGCTCGAAGTAGAAATCGCTGAATGATCCCAATAAGGAACTACATCTGGCACCCATTTACCAGAATACTCTAACGCACTATCTGGAGCAGCAAATAGTGGTCCTGGCGCTCCATACCAACTTGCATTTGTTACTGCTGTTACTTCCATTTTTGGACTTCTTGGACATATATAATGATTAGTTGTACCAGCTGCTAAATTCTCCCCATAATTTACATATTTTTGTCCTAATTGTCCACAAGCAGATGTAATAGGAAATACCGTGCTACCAACTAATTCAGGATCGTGATTATTAATTACAGCAAGAGTAGTCCAATTGTTTTCATCACAGGCATCATATTGTATAGTTTCCTGTATACTTTGCGCTAAAAATGCTGCTATATTTACTAAGCCATATTTAGCTCTTGTTTCTGCATTTGTAGATAAATTATTACTATTCTTTTCATCTTTATTACCACCTAACCAAAATTTATAATTTGCTACTCCATCTTCATACATTGTTTTTACAGATTTCAATAAATCCTTCCATCGATATGTTTTAGACTCGATAACGCCCCCAGCTAAAACTAATATGTTTTTATCATATTGATCATTTTTATTCAATATAGCATTATCAAAAAAACCAGGAATAATGCTATTGACTGCTAAACTATCTGTATTTAATGGGTAATATAATTTCACTTTACCATTTAAATAATACTGTTTTACTCTGGAAGAAAGCCAGCCATTATCATCTAAACTTCCTAAATTAATAACAGCACTAGTATTACCTCCTCCCCAAAGAATTGAAAATACATTACTATTTGCTGCTTCTCTTAAATGATTTTTACCCCAATTAAATTTTCTATCTTCTGCTAAATATTCTCCAACTGTACTTAAGCCATTATATGTACCAGAAGATAAATTTATATCTAAAACCTCTGCTTTTATATTTTGCAAATTATTGCCAATTATCTTATCTCCCATAAAATAACTACCACCACTTGCAGATCTATTTGTTATCCATTGTTCTGTAATATTTTCTTTTATTGTAGCCATATGACCACCTGGTATTTGCCATAACATAGCAGGAGTATCTAAGAAGTCTGTAGTTTGTTTTACAAATAATAAATAATTTTCCCAGTCTAAACTATTAAAAGCATAAGCACTTTTTCCACCTGAAAATCCATCAGATTCATATTTATCAAATACTAAAAAATCTGGCTTATATACTCCTTCATAAACCTTTAAGTCCTTTAAAAACCTAATATTACGTGCACTAACATCATTCCACATATGAAGATTGCTATTATATCTATCTCGTATCCAACTATTTGAACCATTCTTACCAAGAGGCCAAATATTTTGTTGCCAACCAAATGTTACATGTGGAGCAAAAGTTTTTATAATATAATTTTGAGATTGAATAAAGCCTAGAATATCATTTGTAATTATATCCGGTATATTGATTATATTTTGAGCATTATCATTTGTTGCAACATAATCTAAAGCTTTTCTTAGCTGAATTCTAATATCTATAGCTTTATAATTATCAACAAAACCAAAGACTTCTTTAAATTCATTTATTGCTTTATATGAATTTAAAAGCCATTCACCTAATAAATCTGGATTTAAAATAATACTGCCAGGATACGGATGTTGTTCGTCTTTACTATTTTCTAATGTTGTAGCAATTCTAATAAGATTTACAAAATGCTTGTAAAGATTATCGCTATTTTTTATATCAACTCCAGCAACTGCGTCTGTATCTCCATCACTACTACTACTTGCTTGTGCCGTATATACAACCATTACAGGGTTAACATTAATACCTCCATTTATTGCTTCTACTGCTCTTGCCTGATTTATTGTTTGCTGGGTTACTGAAGCATCTATAATCATACCTCTATTACCAAAACCATCACCACTATATTTAAATATAGCTTCTATTTTTGTATCTGCAAATTTAGTAACTAAAGAATTATTTACTGAAGCATCTGTAATTGTCCCCATTACTAAATGATTTGGCCAACCATTAACCTTTAAGTCTACAGGGTCGTCTCTTATCAGCGAGACAACATTATAATTATTTACTAACGCTGTTTTTTTAGGCACAAGAACAATATTTAATACTTTAAATTCACTGCTATTAATGCTAGATAATTTCTCAATTGTTGGCCAAAAATCATATTTCATACGTTTATTTACTTCTAATATTGAGTCTGTGCCATCATCAAATAATAATGGTAAAGTAATATGTATTCCATTATCTTCTGTAGTACTTGTAGCGCTTGATGTTTTTGGCCAGCCAGTGGCTTCTTCAACTGGTGCTAATGCAAATGATGAAAGAGCAATAGGACTTAAAATCGTTAATTTTGCGCCTCTAAGATCAATTTTACTTTTTCCCTTATTTATTAAGTATAGAGTTGCCTTCCTACTACCTTTTACTAATTCCAAAACTAGTCCTTTAGTTTGTGCTTTTGCTTTAGTAATAATATTTATTTCTAATGTATTACTAACTTTATAAACACCATCACCTTTTTTATATATTGTTATTTTAGTAGTACCAGGCACTGTAAATCTAATATTTGCACCATCAACTAAAGCAATATTAGGTTTTTCTACGTCATATACAATTTCTCCACTACCGCTACCACCACTTAATATAAATGCTGTAAAATCACCTACTTCTGCAGTAAATAAAGTTTTGTCTATAGCTAAAATAGCTTGACTTATTTTATTAGATACAATAACCTCTATATTAAGATTTATAGTATTACTTTTATTATAAGTTTCATCTCCTTCTTTAGTAATATGTAAAGTAGTGCTACCTGTTTGCAAATAATTTAAAGTAATTTTATTACCAATCACTTCAACACTTACTACTGTGCTATCATAACTATCAACTATCACTACACCTGATCCATTACCACCACTTACATTTACAATAAAAGGATTACCTTCTAACTCTGCTTTAATAGATGCGCTGGAATCTATAGTTATATTGTTTTGTACTTTTTTTATAATTTGTATCGATACTTCAATAATATTGCTCTTATTAAAGCTAGCTGATTTATTCTTATAAATTGTAATAGTTGCGTTACCAATATTTTTATAAGTTAATGTTGCAACATTCTTATTAAGACTTACAGCAACAATATCATTATCTGAGCTAGTAACAACAATACTACCAATGCCACTTCCGCCATTTATTACTATATTTTTAGTATTTCCAATATTACCTATTAATGTATTAGCCGCATCTATTGTTAAATTTATTTGAGTTGCTTTTGGAATATTTACAATATCAACTATAGTTTTAATTTTTTCATAAGTATCTAATTCTTCTTCAGTTTTATCTTTAATATAAGCTATGTATTCATCAAGGATATCGTCTTGAATATTAAACCCCATATCTCTTAAAAACTCAGCTGTAATAAAATCATCAATTTTATTAATTCTTTTATAATGAAGCAATGTATATACTTTGCCATCTTTATGAAAATCTGTTAATTTTTTATCAAATATACTGCTAATAGCATTTAATCTTTGTACTAAAGTTTTTTTAGTATCTAAAGTTTTTTTATCTGATAACGCCCAAAAGAACACACCTTTATATCCTGTTATATATTGATAATAAGCTCTATATTTTAATTCTAAAATATTTTCATAAAATCTATTAGGATCGCCCCATTGCTGATCTACACTAAGACCTAAAACTATTTTACTTTTATCAATATATGGTGTATCTGCCATATTTTTAAGTGCTATATCAAATGGATAATTTTTATCAGCGTCATATGCCATAATATTTGCCCAGGCTATATTGTTCATAAACTTGATATCATTATAAAGCCCAAGAACTTCACCTGAGTGGGTAGATCCAGGAAAACTACATTTATCATTAATAATTTTTTCTAAACAAATTTTTGGATCAGCTCCTGTACTAATGGTAGTAAGTATAATTTTTTTATTTGGCGCTAATTCTTTTAATTTAGCTACTAAATATTTAATATTTTGTAAATGTGTATCAGTAAAGAACTCGGTACCGGCTTCAATATCTAAATCAATACCACTAACACTGACTTTTTTACCATTTGATTTTGCAGGCCAAGTTGTTGTATCATATACATCGTATTCTTTATTTATAGCATCAGCCATAGCTTGTGCTATTTGCTCAGCACTCTCTTTGTCTGTAATTTGATCAAACCATAATTTATGACCTTTAGCGCCACCAAATGACATATAAATATCAACTTGAGGATGTTGATATTTATATTGAGTCCACATATGATAAGAATGCCCTGTATCTTGACTTGGAATTAAAAAATTACCTCCAGAACCAGCAGCCTTAAAACTACCAAGACTACCTGTAATTTCTGCAAATGATAAATAGATAGTTGATGTTAAATTTGGAGTATTATTAATATCTTCTCTTGACCATGTAGTCCAATATGGAGCAAATGAAAACTCATTAGCCTTATCAATAATATCTTGTAAAGTGCTTATATTATCAATACTACTTGCCTCTTCTATTTTTAATTTATAAATAGGCAATAATTGAGATTTAATATTTATGATAAATAACCTGTTAAGCTGTTCAATACTTAAAGATCTTGCATCACTTTCTAGCGCATAATTTTGTATAACTGCTAAAGCTGGTAGCTCACCTACAACAATATTCACTGTAACTATACTAGAATCTAGGCGAGTATCATTTGCTATAAAACTAAATTTATCAATACCACTAAAACCTATATTCGGAGTATATTTTATCAGTGGAATATTACTACTATCTAGTGTTCCATGTTGTGTTTGAGTTATAATGCTATACGTAAGAACATCATTATTAGCATCACTTGCAGTTAAATTAATTATATTATTACTACTATTTACATCAAAAATAAATGATGCTTTATTTGCGACTGGGGCTATATTCAATACAGATTCTATATTAATTTTTACAATATTACTTTTTTGATAAATATTATCACTTTTTTTATAAACATTTATAATTGTATTTCCAGCTAGTAAAAAACGAACTGTATTACCGTTAATACTTATAATATCGCTATTATTTTCAATTATTAATTCTCCAGCACCACTTCCACCTGTTATATTTAATTCTATAGCTTCGCCTATATAACGCTTATACTTACTAATACTTGTAATAATATTATCTTGTTGCTTCTTTGTGGACGCTACTACTGCTATATTAAAAGTCGCTGTATTGCTTTTTATATAACCATTATCTGCTTGTTTAAATACACTTAAATCTACGCTTCCTACTTGTAAATATTCTATTTTAATTTTATTATTTATTAATGTTGCTATTGCAATATCTGGGGTATTGTTAACTACAACAAATTTACCAGTTCCTGATCCACCTAATATATCTAATTGTGTTACTTCTCCAACTTCTGCTGCCATATTAATTTGAGGTAATGATACGGCTGTCTGCTGTTGTTTAACTGTTATTATAATGCTATCTTGTTTTGTATAGCCATTAATATTTGTAATCTTTAAAGTAAATTTTATATTACCAACTAAACTCGCAGTAAAAGATGCATGTAGATTATTGCTATTAATAATATTAATATTGCTATTATCTGTGCTCCACTTATAAGATACTATATTTTCGTTATTTGATACTGTTCCAATTAAATCAACCAATGTATTTTGCATGACCTCTTTTGATAATCCAGCATCAACATCTATATTAATATACTTTGTCTCTAAACTAATTGGGTTATCATAATAATTGTTAATTTTGTTTAATAAAAAATCATTATCATAACCTGTAGTACTTCCTAATGGCACGACAGATGTAGTAGTGCCCCCTCCCCATAAAACAACTGAAACTCCTTCTTTTACTAATTTTTCTAAATTAGATTGCGTCCAATCATACGCTGGAAGCTCTCTTAAATACTCTCCTACATTAGTACTACCAGCATAAATTGCATTTTGTCTTGCCTCATTACCACCGCCTAATTCTAAATTTAAAAAATCTTCTCTTAAAACATCAATTGATGTAATTCTTTCATCACCAAAAAAATAAGGAACTGCTGATGCAGCATGTTCTGTTATATCATATCCTCTTATATTTTCATCTTTTGTTGGCATATGCCCTCCTGGAATCTGCCACATTACAAGAGGAGATTTTAATTGCCTTGCCACTTCTCCAATATAAGTAACATAATTAGCCCAATCATTATGATTCCATGCATAATCTCTTCTACCTGTTTCACCAAAACCATCTCTTTCATACTTATCAAATACTATAAAATCTGGCTTCCATAAACCATCATAAGCACCTGTTAGTTTAATAAAATCTACAACTTTCTGAGAATGTTTTTTAACTTGCTGCACTCCAGATCTATCTTTATGCACCCAATCTGCTGTTCCTACCGACCAAACATTTTCCATCCAACCAAATGCAATATCTGGTCCAAAAACTCTTATTATATAATTTTGCATTTGAAAATATCCATATAAATTATCTTCAAACTGTGGTGCAATAATATTTTCAGCTTCATCACTCGCAACAACATAATCTATAGCTTCTTTTAAAGATCTTGATACTTCAATTTTTCTGCCAATAGTAGTGATTCCCTCATCTACACCTCCTTCTGCATAACTAACAGGACCATACCACAATCCATTATTCCAGCCTTCTGAATTATTTAATGAATCACCTTGTCCTTGTTGCAAAGCACCTAAAAAATCAGCATTTAATATAATAGCTCCCGGCTTTGGATGCGTAGAATCTTTATTTTTTTGCAGCTCTCTAACTATTTTAATAAGATTAATATTATGTTTAACTAAATTATCATATATAACTAAATCAGCTTCTCCACCGCCACCGCCACTTGCTTCTGCTGTATATACAACCATAACTGGCATAACTCTTTTATCATTGGTTTCAATAGCTCTTGCTTGTTCTATTGTTTTAGTTACCTGTTGTGGCTCTATAATTTTACCCCTATCACCATTGCCACCAGGACCAGCATATCTAAAAATTGCATCAAGTTTTACTTTTTTAAATTTATTATCAAGAGTTCTATCATTATTTGTTATGCTTCCCATAGCAAGGTTTGCTGGAAACCCTGCAATATCACCAAACTCAAATTTATTAAAATTAATAATAATATCTTTATTAGTTGTAACTGTAAATTCTGCATTAATATCCGCTACATAGTATTCTTTGCTATCTCTAAAATCACTTATTCTTAAAATATAATCACCTGGCCATACAGCAGCATTAAGAATTTCATTACTATTTGCTGATAAAAATAAATTTGCTTTATCATTGACTTTACTAATAAATGATATATCTAATTTTGCTTGTTCTGGAACACCATTAAATGTAAATTTAATATTTGATTTTTGTATATCTGATTTAATATAATTAATATCAATTGTGCTTATATTATTTTCTTGTAGAGTAAAAATATGTTTATCTGTAACAGGATATATTGACTCAAAAACTTTATTATCTTCTATAACTGAATTAGCCCACAAGCTATACTCTGAGCCAATTTCTAAACCTAAAAATGTAAAACTACTCCCCCAAGAAACCTCTTGTGTAGTTATAGTACCTTTGTTGTTATTTTTTAAATTTAATTTAACAGTTTTAGTATGCAAAACCTCTGTTGGCTTATTACCAATATTAACAATTGCTTTTGCTCTAATAATATTATCAGCTATTTTAAATAATACTTTATTTTTAATATAATCAGTATAAATGTTATCAGTAAATTTAGTAAAATTATTTGCTATTGCTATAGTAAAAAATTCGTCTTTTTTTAAAGATGTATTTACTTCGTATGATTGTTTTGGATAATCAACTAATATTCGATACTCCCTCATATTACCTTTTACAGAGCTTGTAACAATAAATCCTTTATTACCCAACCATGCGCTATTAGAAAATTTTATAGCTGTAACCTTTAAATTATCAATACTTTTAGGAACAGTAATAATAAATATGCCTTGATTGAAATTAATATTACTATCTTGCTTATTAGTAACCGTTATTTCATCTTTTTTCCATGCATCATCTCCAGTAAATCTATTAGTTGTAACCTCTAGCTCTCCAAAAGATGTTGTGCTTGATATTAAAATATCTATATTATCTGCTTTAAAATTATTTGTTGCATCGTAAACTTTTGCTAAAATATTATGATTCCCACTTTTAGCTAACCATAAAAACTGATAAGGTGTTTTATTTATTGTGCTAATTTTAATATCATCAACATAAAATTCAACTTTATTAATATTATTACCATTAACATTTGCTACAAAAGATATACTTTCATCTTGTTGATAAATTTCTTTAACAGGAAAGTGCGATAAATTAATACTCAAAGGAATAACTAATTCTTTTGGTTTAATGGTAATAGTAACTGCTCTTTTAAGCGTTGCAGATGATGGATGCTCAGCGCTAAATTCAAATACTAAATCTTTATTAACAGATACAATAGGTGCTATAAAGCCAGCTTGTTTTTGGTTGTTATTAAAAATTGAAACTGATATTCCAGAAATTTGCCTCCAACTATATGTATAATTATCATC
>CBDCHC010000009.1:0-12573 GCA_965217075.1 Gammaproteobacteria bacterium
TACATCGTCAAATGTTAAAGATAATTGTTCTATTTTCATAATATTCTCCTATTTTATTTTGACAATTATAATACCTAATAAAACACCTATAGATAATAAAATACCACCATACAAAAACCACAGCCTATTAGACTCTTCAATACTATAATCATTATTTAATTTTAATAATTTTAATTTAGCTGTTAAATTTAAATTTTTTTTTGTTAAATTATAATTATTACGTTCTAACTCTAGAGTTTCATAATAAGTTTTTTTAATATAGTTGTTCTCTGTTATTAATTTTTGTTGTTTACTTTTATTTAATATTAATTCTTTAGTTAATTTCATTACGTTTTTGGTTAATTTATTAATATTGTTTTTTTGTTTAGTGGTTGATAACTTATTTATATTTAATATTTTTTTTAGCTTATTTAATTGTTTTTTTGCTGGTTCATTATTAGTAAGATAACGAGAAAGAATCCAGCCTATAGTGGTCTCAAATTTTACTTTAGTCCAACCATCGTCACTAGTTTCAATCAGATTTAGCTTGCTACCAGATGAAACTGCTCTTAAGATATTATCTTCAAAATTTTTATCACTACGAATAGGAATATCTATTTGATCTGAAATATAAACATTAGCAGCAAAGCTATAGATATTAGTTGATATTAGTATTAAGAATATTGTAATTTTCATATTTTATTAATTTTTTGTAATTGCTCAATAAAGTTATTTATGTTAATTTTAGCAGTTGATAATCTTTGTTTTTCTATCAAAATAACTTCTTTTTTAGCATTGTTAATAAATTTTTCATTCTTAAGCTTGGTATTAGATATATTTATTTGTTGTTTTAATTTTTTTATTTCCTTATTAAGGCGAGATATTTCTAATTTTTTATCAATAATATTTTTAAGTGGTATTAAAATTTTCATATTATGTAATGTAACGCTAGCATATTCATCGTTTTTATTAAAAGTATGACTTATGTCAGTTAATTTTGCTATATTTATTATAGTATTTAAATTATTGTTTAAATATTTTTTAGCTATACTATCGATATTATCAACAAAACAAGGAATTTTTTTGTTAGGAGCTACATGCATGTTGGAACGAATTTTACGAATTTCTATGATAAAAGATTTTATCCAATTAGTTTCGTCAATTGCTTTATTATTAATAAGTTTTTTATTAACTAATGGATATTTTTTTTGTGATAATAAATCTTTATTGTTGAAATTTGCATAAATTTCTTCAGTTATAAAAGGAATTACAGGGTGGAGTAGTGCTAGTACTTCATCTAAAACAACAATTAAAGTTGCTTTAGTGTTGCTTTTTGTGATATTTTGTTTTGATAACTCTATATACCAATCACAAAAATCATGCCAAACAAAATCATATAATTCTTTAGCCATCAAATCAAGTCTATAATCTCCTACATGTTTATTAATATTAATTTTTATTTGCTGCAAGCGCGAAAGTATCCATTTATCCGTAGTAGCAAGAGTTGTTTTATTATTTGTATATTTATTAATATCATCTATATTGCTAAAAATAAATCTCGCTGCATTCCATAATTTATTGCAAAAATTTCTATAACCCTCTACTTGCTTTAAATCAAACTTAATATCACTGGTAAACGATGCATTAGCAATAAAATTAAAACGCAAGGCATCTGCTCCATAAGCATTTATACCATTTGGGAATTCTTTTTTAGTTTGTATTTTAATTTTATTAGCAATCTTTTCCTGCATCATATTTGTAGTGCGCTTTGTTATTAACTCATTTAAGCTAATACCGTCAATTACATCAATTGGATCAAGTACATTGCCTTTTGATTTGCTCATTTTATTACCATGTATATCGCGCACTAAACCAGTAATATATACATCTTTAAAAGGCACTTTGTCAGTAAATTTAAGACCAAACATTATCATTCTTGCTACCCAAAAAAATATAATATCAAAGCCAGTTACAAGTACATTAGTTGGGTAGAATTGCATAAGTTGTTTATTATTGGGCCAACCAAGTGTAGAAAATGGCCATAATGCTGATGAAAACCAAGTGTCAAGTACATCTTCGTCTTGTGTTAATTTTTTATTTGGAGCTTGTTTTTGTGCTGCGACTAATGAATTTGCAACATAAACCTTACCATCTTCATCAAAATAAGCAGGAATACGATGACCCCACCAAATTTGACGAGAAATACACCAATCCTCAATATTATTCATCCAGTTAAAATATGTTTTTTGCCAGCTTTTAGGCACAAAATTAATTTCTCCATTTTTAACAGCATTTATAGCTTTTTTTGCTAATTTATCTGTTTTAACAAACCATTGGTCGGTAAGATATGGTTCAATTATAGTACCAGTCCTATCACTTCTTGGAATCATTAGAGTATGTTTTTTAGTGGAAATTAACAAATTTAATATTTTTAAATCTTCTATAATTTTTTCCCTAGCAATAAATCTATCTAATCCCTCGTATTTGCCACCATTTTTATTAATTTTTGCATCTTTAGTTAATATATTTATATTAGCAAGTTTATGTTTTTTACCAATAGCATAATCATTGAAATCATGTGCTGGGGTAATCTTAACACAACCAGTACCAAACTTCATATCAACATATTCATCAGCAATAACAGGTATATTTCTACCAATAAGCGGTAGGATTACAGTTTTACCAATTAAATGCTGATAACGTTTATCATTAGGATTAACTGCAACTGCACTATCACCAAGTATAGTTTCAGGTCTTGTAGTAGCAACAGTTATTAATTCATCGCTGTCTTTAAGAGGGTAGCTGATTGACCACATATAGCCATTTTCTTCTGTAGCAATAACTTCTAAATCTGATATAGCTGTAAGTAAAATAGGGTCCCAATTTATTAGTTTTTTGCCTCTATAAATCTCACCATCATTATATAAATCAATAAAAGCTTTATTAACAGCAAAAGACATATCATCGTCCATGGTAAATTTTTCTTTTTGCCAATCAACTGATGCTCCAAGTCTGCGCATTTGCTTAGTAATTGTGTTACCAGATTTTTTTTTCCATTGCCAGATTTTGTCAATAAAAGCATCTCTACCTAAATCATATTTAGTAATATTTTTAGCGTTTAATTGTCTTTCCACTATCATTTGTGTAGCAATACCAGCATGATCAGTGCCTGGTTGCCATAATGTTTTGTGTCCTTTCATACGATAAGTACGAGTAAGAGTATCCATTATACTATATTGAAAAGCATGCCCCATATGTAAACTGCCAGTAACATTAGGTGGAGGCAAAATAATAGTATAATAATCATTGCTATTATTTATTTCGGCACTAAAAAGATTTTTTTCTTCCCATAATTTATTATATTTTTTTTCAATAATATGTGGATTATATGTCTTTTCCATATTCTATTTAAATGTTTTATATCTATTAAAGTTTAGAGATTTTACCAAATAATAAATTGTAGCATATGTTAGTTTTTTATACTATTATTTAATAGCTTAATATATCACATTATTATAATATAATTGTATTACGAAATGTTTGCAAAAATATTTTTTATATGTAGAATTTGTTTTATTTATAAATAAGGATATTTAGTTATGAAATTAAAAATTATGCTTTGTGTATTATTATTTGGTGCTTCGTTAGTTTATGCTGATAGTATTCCAATATTAGCAGACGAACCAACAGAGGCAGCTATGCAAAAAGTACGTGATGGGGCAAAAAAACATTGTCAGCAAGATGATGAAGATCAAAGAGCACAATGTGTTGCTGATTATTATGCCCAACATAATTTAGACGAAGAACCAAGTTGTGATTAAGAATTTGCTTAAACAGCAAGTAGTTGTAATATAGTTTTGCTATATTGCTTTTTATAATTTTATAAATTTAAGGAAAAAAATATGAAAGTTAAATTATATGTAGTAGGTGTTATGGGGTTATTTATGCTTATGACAGGTTTAAATGCAAGACCAGTTGGCATTGTTAAAGGAGTTATGGATCTTGGTGGAATATCTCGTGATCAAAATAATAAAGCTACAATTCATCCAGCATTTGCAAAGACTTCTAGACCGTGCCCTCCTTTTTGTATTCAACCAACACATCCTTTTGCACCAGCTGCAGTTGATACTGTAACTGAGTTAGACATAATTCATGCTGCATATAATGTGCAAAATGGTGATAATTCAATGTTAATAGTTGATGCTAGAACCCCTGTTTGGTCTACAGCTGCTAAAGGTGGTACTATCCCTGGCGCTGTAAATATTCCATTTAATAAAATGAATGCTAAAGCATTAGCTAAAGATCCAATTGCAGTAATTGATTTAATGGTTAAACATTTTGGTGTTAAATCTAACGATGATATACTTAATTTTGATGACGCTAAAACTTTATATTTATTTTGTAATGGTTTGTGGTGTGGTCAGTCTCCTGCTGCTATCCGTGCTTTACTTAGTCTTGGTTATCCAGAACATAAACTTAAATACTATCGTGGTGGTATGAATGCTTGGCATTCTTTAGGTCTTAGTACTGTTTCTAGATAAAAAAGTTTAGCTATAAATAAAAAAAGGCACTTTGGTGCCTTTTTTTATACTTAAATCATAGTAAAATAAACATATGAAATTTACATTATTATTAAGCATAATATTTTTATACAATACTGTTGTAGCTAGACCAGTAAATATTACTAAAGGTATTATGAAAGTAGCAGGTATTAGTAGAAATCAAGATAATAGAAATAAAATACATGAAAGGTTTGCCTTTAGTTCAAGACCATGTCCACCTTTTTGCTTACAACCAACTAACCCCTTTAGACCTTATTTAATTGATGTAGTTGGGGAAATAGAAATAATTTACTTGGTACAAAAAATATTAGCAGGAGATGAAAATAACTTATTAATAGATGTTAGGGAAGAAAAACAAAGAAAATTAGTAGCAGGAGGAGCTATACCTAATTCAGTAAATATTGTTTTTAATTTATTAGATAAAAAAGCAATTGATAAAAACTTTAATGCAGTAATTGATTTAATAGTAAATAAATTTGATGTAACAAATAATGATAATGTTTTAAGTTTTAATAATGTAAAAACACTGTATTTTTTTTGTGATGGGCAGTGGGATCCTAGAGCATCTACTGTAATTAATTCATTACTATCAATTGGTTACCCAGAAGATAAAATTAAATATTATCGCGGCGGATTAAATGATTGGCATAGTGTTGGTTTAACAGTTATAAACGGGTAATATATGTATAAATTACTAGTTATTATTTTATTATTTTCTAATATTGTCTATGCTAAACCAGTATCTTTAACTATAAAGGATATTTCTATAGCAGGAATTTCTCGTAATCAAGATAATAAAGCTAGAATACCATTAGAATTTACTTTTACTTCGCGCCCATGTCCACCATTTTGTATTCAACCAATTAACCCTTTCAAGCCAGCTAGAGTTGATGCAGTAACTGAACTTGATATTATTGAGGTTGTTAAAAAAATAAAAGAAGAAGAGGCGGAAGATATACTTATTGTTGATAACAGAATTCCATTTTTTTTAATCGCAAGAAAGGGTGGTACTATTCCTACTGCTATAAATATTCCTTATTATAAATTAAATAATTATGCTGTTAAAAAAGATATAAAAGCAGTAAAAAAAATATTAGTAGAATATTTTGGAGTTACTATAGATGAAGATGGTAAATTAAATTTTGAAGACGCTAAAATATTGTATTTATTTTGTGGAGGTATTTGGAGCGCCCAAACTACTACAGTGATAAAAACATTACTTAAACTTGGTTATATAGATAGAAGGTTAAAGTATTATAGAGGTGGTATGAATTCTTGGCATTTTTTAGGGCTTACTACAGTTGATGAAAATGGCAAAGATATATTAGGCGGTACAGGGCAAATTCAATAATATACTAAATTTTACTAATACCAGCAATACCATGAGCATAATTTTTTTGTGCTAACACTAAATCTTTATGACTTATGCCACCTAAAAAATATACAGGAATATTAATATCTGTTATCATTTTTTTGGCTTTAGCAAAACCAATAGTTGGTGCATTAGGATGACTGATAGTTTTTTTTATAGCTGATAAACTAACAAAATCTAAAGATAATTTTTCTGCATATTTTAATTCTTTGATAGTATGAGTTGAGGCTGATATAATTTTATCTTTTTGTTTAGATGTTGTTTGCATAAGCTTAGTGCTACTTAAATGGTATCCGTTGCAATAGTTACTATTATTTGGTATATTTAGCAATAATTTAATATTATTTTGTTGGCATTTTTGATAAATATTTTTGATAAATATTTCAGTTAAATTATATTTTGATCGTAATTGTATCATTTTTATACCATTTAATATTTGCTTTTCAAATAATACTCTCCACTCTTTTGTATAATGATTATCAGGCGTTATCCAATATTTTATTGGCAATGTAATAGTATTGATTAATGGCTTTACTGTTGGCAATAATTTATATTGTTCTACATTATCTATAAGACAAAAATTGATATTTTGTCCTTCTTTAGAAATAATTGTGCCTTCATATTTATCTACAATAAATACCTCTAATATTACTAATTTATTAATATATGATTGTTTAATAGTTTTTAAAAAATGACATTTTGTTACTGTGATAGACAGCTCTTCGTGCAGCTCTCTTATTAATGCAGTTTGTTTGTTTTCACCTGTTTTTATTTTACCACCGGCAAATTCCCAGTATCCAGCCATAAATTGATGTTCTTTTCTTTGACTTAATAAAACCTTATTATCTTTAAAGATAATGCCAATTGCAGCAGTTATTGTTTGCATAAGTAGTAAAATATATGATTTATTTATTTTGTAAAATAGTATTTTAAAGCAAATATCAACTGATAATTTACTGAGAGATAATTTAGCTGGAATAGAGCTTGAAGCCCTTAGGATTGATAACCATGGTAAGATTGCTATTAGTGATCATCCAACTAATTTAGGTAGTGCTCTTACTAATCCGTATATAACCACAGATTTTGCTGAGAGTTTGGTAGAAATAGTCACCCCTCCTCTTGCTATAGATAAAGTTATTGGTTTTTTAGAAAATAGTATGCAATTTGTTTATCATAACTTAGCAGTTAATGAAAATTTATGGCCAAGTAGTATGCCTTGCGTTATTCATGGTAAAACTAAGATAAAAATAGCTAAATACGGTAAATCTAACCAAGCTAAGATGAAACACATCTATCGTGTTGGACTTAAAAATCGTTATGGTGATACAATGCAGACAGTAGCAGGTATACACTTTAATTATTCTTATTCACATAAATTTTGGCAAATATATAAAAAACATATAGGCTGTAATGGTAGATTACAGGATTTTATTAATTTTAAATACATGGCACTTAGTCGTAATGCGCTTCGTTATGGGTGGTTATTGTATTATTTATTCGGTGCTTCAAATAGTGTTTGTAAGTCTTTTTTATATAATTATCATAAGTATAATTTAATTAAATTTGATGAGAATACCTTGTATGAGCCATATGCTACTTCACTTAGAATGGGAGATATTGGCTATCAAAATCAACAGGAAGATAAGGCTGGTATTAAGGCTAATTATAATAGCATTCAGCACTACGTTAGTAGTTTACAAGCAGCTATGCAAATTGAATGTGAAAAATACAAAACAATTGGTTTAAAAAAAAATGGTAAATATCAGCAGCTAAATACTAATATTTTACAAATAGAAAATGAATATTATAGTTTTATTAGGCCTAAAGCAAAATTAGAAGAAGATATTATGCCAAGTATCTCTTTGGCAAACAATGGTATAGATTATATCGAGATAAGAGGCATTGATATCAATCCTTTTGATAATATTGGTATTAATAATGAGCAAGGTATTATTTTTAGAAAGTTTTTTATTATTTTGTTTACTTGAAGACTCTAAATTTATATCAAGTGTTGAACAAGTTGAAATTGATAATAATAATAATTTAGTAGCACATGATGGTAATAATAAAGAATTAATTCTTACTAAAGATAATCAGGCAATACTTGCTACAGATTTTTATAATAAAATACTTAAAAAAATAAAAAAGTATGCTGCAGCAATAACTGTAGAGCATGAAAAGGCTGTAATAAGTATTATTAATAAGGCCAATAATAATTTAACTCCATCAAAACTTATTTTGCAGGGAATGAGTGAGAATAAAAAATGTTTTAATATCTTTATTAATAATTTGGCTAAAAAAAAATATCAATACTTTAAACATAAAAAAATAAATCAAGAGCATTTTATTATGTTTAAAAAAGCAGCTATTATTTCAAAACGTAAACAACAATGTATAGAAAAAAATAATAAGATTAGTTTTGATAAATATTTAATTAATTATTTTTCTCAACTATGAATGATACTATTTGTGCTATTGCAACTGGGGCGGCAGGAGGGATTGGCATACTAAGAATATCAGGCGACAGATGCAAAGATATTGCATTGCAAGTATTAAAGGTTAAGCTTAAGCCACGTTACGCTTATTATGGTAGCTTTTATGATAATGATAATAAGATAGATCAAGGAATAGCTATTTATTTTCCTGCGCCAAACTCATTTACTGGTGAAGATGTGTTAGAGTTACAAGCACATGGTGGCAATATTGTTATGCAGATGTTACTTACAGCAGTAGTTAATTGTGGAGTAAGAATTGCAGAAGCTGGTGAATTTTCAAAGAGAGCTTTTTTAAATGGTAAAATAGATTTACTTCAGGCAGAGGCAATTGCTGATATTATATCAGCAGACTCTAAATATGCAGTTAATTTAGCATTACGCTCATTAGATGGAGATTTTTCTAAACAAATAAATACACTGAATAAACATATAACTGATATTAGAGTGTTTGTGGAGGCTGCAATTGATTTTGTTGAAGAAGATATTGAATTTATTGATAATTATGATATATCTAAAAAAATAACAATAATCAAGCAACAATTAAGTAATATTTTAGCTGGGTGCAAGCAAGGAGCGTTACTTAAAAATGGTATTTATATAGCTATTATAGGTAGCGTTAATGTTGGTAAATCAAGTTTATTAAATATATTAACGCAAAAAGATAGTGCTATAGTAACAGATATTGCCGGCACTACTAGAGATGTGATAAAAGAGCATATTACTATCAATAATATTCCTATTAATATCATTGATACAGCTGGATTTAGAGAGAGTAATGATGCAGTAGAAAAAGAAGGCATTAGGCGTAGTAAATTAGAATTACAAAAAGCAGATGTAGTATTATTTGTTTTTGATAATAAAACTAAATTAGATTTTTCTGTGTTAGATAATATTAAAGCTAAGATAATTTTAGTACAAAATAAAATTGATATTATGACAGAGCAAATTAATACTAATTATCCTTTAGTATCAATATCAGCTAAAAAAAATATAGGCATACAAGAGTTAAAAGATAAAATTATTAGTATTATCGGCATTTATAATAATACTGAAAATATAAACTTAGCACGAACAAGGCATATAGTAGCACTTAAAGATAGTTTAGCTTTTATTAAAGAAGCTAAGACAGAGCTCAATAATGAAAATTTTGAATTATTAGCTGAGAACTTAAATCAATCTGCTAAATGTTTAGGGCGTATCACTGGAAAAATCAGCAGTGATGACTTATTAGGTAAAATTTTTGCTAGCTTTTGTGTTGGTAAATAAATTAGTTAATTCTACTGTTACAGATTTAATTGCTTCATGCCAATTACTATCAGTTTTTTGTCTAAATAAACGCATAATTTCTGGGTACCAATGAGAATCTTCACGTGCTAACAACTATATCCAGTCAGTATTATGTACAGACAATAATACCCCAGCAATGTACATTAAGGTTGCCATATAAATGAGCTATAAGCAGTATCAACGTAGATAATTGAATTTAATTGTGTAATAATATTGGCACTATAGCAAAGGCATTAATTTTATTTGCTGTATTAAAAATTAATTGACCTATTAACATTATTTTTTTATGATTTACTACCTTTATATTTATAAATTAAGCTTGTTTAAAATTATTAATTATCAAATGGGAATTATTAATATAGTACTTAAGAGATAGTTTATTTATTGCATGTAAATACAGTAGTTTATTAGGAATTATTGTTAATGTAGTAAATAATAAAAACCCCCCTAAACTAAAGGGGGTTTTTATTAAATAAATAATACAAATTACATCATACCACCCATACCACCCATACCACCCATACCAGGATCAGGCATAGCAGGAGTTTCATCTTTTTTTGGTAATTCAGTAATCATCGCTTCTGTGGTAATCATCAAACTAGAAATACTAGAAGCATGTTGTAATGCAGCTCTAGTTACTTTAGTAGGATCTAAAATCCCCATTTTAAGCATATCACCATACTGATTAGTTGCAGCATTATAACCATAAGCACCACTATTATTTAAAACTTCATTAAGAATAACAGATGCTTCGCCGCCACCATTTGCTACTATTTGACGAATTGGTGCTTCTAATGCTTTTTTAACAATACTAATACCAACATTTTGATCGGCATTAGCACCTTTTATTTTTTCTAAACATTTAATTGAACGCACAAGAGCCACTCCTCCACCGGGCACAACTCCTTCTTCTACTGCAGCACGAGTAGCATGTAGAGCATCATCAACTCTATCTTTTTTCTCTTTCATTTCAACTTCTGTAGCAGCACCTACTTTAATAAGAGCAACACCACCTGCTAATTTTGCTAAACGTTCTTGTAATTTTTCCTTATCATAATCACTAGTAGTTGTTTCTATTTGTGCTTTTATTTGCTCAATACGATCGTGGATTGATTTTTTATTACCTATACCATCAACAATAACAGTGTTTTCCTTATCAATTTCAATGCGTTTCGCTGTGCCTAAATTATCTTCTATATTTTTCTCTAAAGATAAACCAACTTCTTCAGATATTACTACACCACCTGTAAGAATTGCTATATCTTCTAAAATAGCTTTACGGCGATCACCAAAACCAGGCGCTTTTACCGCAGCAACTTTTACTACTCCACGCATATTATTTACTACTAAAGTAGCCAGAGCTTCGCCATCTATATCTTCTGCTATTATTAATAGTGGTCTGCTAGATTTTTGTACCATTTCTAAAGTAGGCAACAAATCTTTTATATTAGATATTTTAGCATCATGTAATAATATATAAGGATTCTCTAAATCAACACGCATTTTTTCTTGATTATTAACAAAATAAGGTGATAAATAACCACGATCAAATTGCATGCCTTCCACTACTTCTAGTTCATTTTCTATACTTGAACCTTCTTCTATAGTAATAACACCTTTTTTACCAACTTTTTTCATAGCTTCAGCAATTATATCACCAACACTTGTATCTGTATTAGCAGAAATAGTTGCTACATTAGCAATTGATTTATCATCTTCACAAGATTTTGATATCTTTTTTAATTCTCCTACCACAGCAATAGTCGCTTTATCAATACCACGTTTAAGATCCATAGGATTCATTCCAGCCGCTACTGCTTTTAAACCTTCTGTTACTAAGGATTGCGCTAAAACAGCCGCTGTAGTAGTACCGTCACCAGCTATATCATTAGTTTTTGATGATACTTCTTTAACCATTTGTGCGCCCATATTTTCAAATTTATCTTCTAATTCGATTTCTTGCGCTACAGAGACACCATCTTTAGTAATAGCAGGAGAGCCAAATGATTTATCAATTACCACATTTCTTCCTTTAGGTCCCAGTGTTACTTTAACTGCATTAGCTAAAATATTAACACCATTTAACATTTTAATTCTAGCATCATTGCCAAATTTTACTTCTTTTGCACTCATTTTATTTATCTCCTTTTATTCTATAATTGCGCTTATGTCTTCTTCACGCATTACTAACAATTTCTCATTATTAATTGTAATTTCACTACAGAGTATTGAGTAAATAATACTATATCTCCTACTTTTACATCCATAGGCACAATATTGCCACTATCATTTACTTTGCCTTTACCTACAGCTATAATTTTCCCTTTTGATGGTTTTTCTGCTGCTGAATCTGGGATTATAATACCACTAGATGTAGTTTTTTCTTCTTCTAATCTACGCACGATAACTTTATCGTGTAATGGACGAATTTTCATTTTTTATTACTCCTTTTTTTATAAAAATTTAAATTATCTTTTAACTTTTGCATCGCTTTTGTTTCAAGTTGTCTTATACGTTCTATTGAAATATTGTATTTGACTGCTAAAGTATATAGGGTTGTTTTTTTTTTCTTTCAAGTATCTTGACTCTAAAATATCTAAACTTCTGTTATCTAAAGACTTAAGTGCTTGATATAAAAATTGTTGTGATTGTTTATTATTATCATTTTCAAGTAATAATTGCTCTGGGGTATCAGAGTTACTTTTTAAATAATATTCAGGGGAGTTATTATTATCACTATCATTTTCATTATGAAAACCAACATCGTTAAATTGTAATCTTGACTCCATTTCTAATACTTCATGAGCTTTTACACCTAATTCTTTAGCAATTTCTTCTGCTTGTTGGTGGGTAAGTGATTTATAAATATGTGATTTAG
>CBDCHC010000010.1:0-212719 GCA_965217075.1 Gammaproteobacteria bacterium
ACCAGTGCTGCTAATAATAATGCAAGGCCATTAATAAATAATGATATTGCTAAAGGAGCTATCTGTTATGATCTTATGTATGGAAAACTTACTCCATTTCTTAAGTGGGCAAAGGAAAATAATGCAAAAAAAACTTTTACTGGCATAGGTATGTTAGTAGAACAAGCAGCATTATCTTTTTATCTATGGCATAATAAAAAACCTACTACTAAAGATATTATAGCTCAATTATCACACTAAATATGAAGTATTATAAGGATTTAGATTTTAATATAAGTTGCATTGATACCACACATATACGCCATAAATATGTTGCTAGTTATTTAATAAAAAGTGATGATGAATATGCTTTTATAGATAGTGGTACTTATTTATCAGTACCAAATTTACTAGCAACACTAGATGATAAAAATATTGCCTATGATAAAGTGCGTTACATAATTGCCACTCATGTGCACTTGGATCATGCTGGTGGAGTTGGCAGGTTATTACAATTTTTACCTAATGCTAAAGTAGTAGCACATAGCAGTTGTGCTAAACATTTAATTGATCCAACTACGCTAAAACAAAGCTCTATTGCTGTTTATGGTGAATTATTTTTTCAACAAAAATTAGGCGATATTATTCCAGTGCCAGAAAATTTAATTATAATTGCTAATGAACAAATTATTAATCTTAATAATAGAAAACTACAATTAATGACAACTTACGGTCACGCTTATCACCATATTAGCATAATAGATAAATTATCTAATGGTGTATTTAGCGGAGATACCTTAGGGGTTAGTTACAATGAATTAAATAATGACAAAATATTAATTTTTCCACCTACTACACCAACACAATTTAGTCCGCAAGAATGGAAAGATAGCATTGATAGAATCACTGCTACCAAAGTCAATAAAGCATATCTTACTCATTATAATAAAATTAATTGGAATAGTGATACTGCCAGACAATTAAAACAAAGAATTGATGATTTTTGTGCTATTGCTATTACCCATAAAAATAAAAAAAATCGTACTAACGCTATTAAAATTGCCTTGCTAGATTATTTAGCCTCTAAAGTAATAAATATTAACACTTCATTCAAAGAACAACAAAAAATATTATTGTCTGATATTACTATTTGCGCACAAGGTTTAGATATATGGCTTAATAAACTATAAAATCAGCAAATAACTTTAAAGCTTACATCTTGTAAATAAATATCTATATCTTTAACTGCTACTATAATCTCATCATCTATATTTGCTGTATATTTAACTAAAGAAGTAAGTGCTAAAGATAAAATATTAATAACAATTTTATCTCTTTTTTTTGCAAGCACTATAGCCTTGCCTTGCCATGTTACATGTTGTAATAAATAAAGTAGTTTATAATGCATATTACTTTGTTTTACAACCTTATTAATCAAACCTAACTTGGTATTATTGATAGTAATAAATTTTTGCATTTGCTCCACATCAAACATTTGCCTATTATCTAAAAAATTAATCAATTGCACTTGAGCAATAAAATCAAGATAACGTCTAAGTGGGCTAGTCCAACGCACATACTTATCAACACCTAAGCCGTGGTGTTTATCGCTGCTAACACTAATTTTAGAGCGCTTAAAAAGTGGCAATAAAGCAAATGATTGACTAATCGTAAGGTTCTTATTATCAGCTAAATCAATATCAGCTTTATTTTGCAATACAAATGGCATAATAATATTATATTTAGTAGCAAACATAGCTATAACACGGCCAGCTAAAATCATAAATTCACTAATCATAATACGACTATCACTTAAAAATTGACTACTAATAACTACTACCTTATTTTTTAATTTAATATCAACTTGTGGTAAATTAACACTAATAGCGCCGTTTTTTTGACGAAATTTTCTATGATTATTAGCAATATTATTAAATGACAGTAATGTACTATTTAGTAAATTATTAGCCTCATTATAGCTAATTTTTACTACTTTAATAGTGCTACGACAAATATGTATATCACTAATAATTCCATCATCATTTAATTTAAAACTAATAGATATTGCCGCTGATATACCAGAGTTTAAAGCATATAATCCGCTCATACCAATTGGTAGCATATGAAAAACTTTATCAGCTAAATACAAATTACTAACTCTACTGTCTATATACGACGCTATGTCGTTATAATTAATATTGCTAATATCAGCAGTATGAATAAAAATTCTATCTCCATCAATACTAATAGCATCATCAGCATCATTATTATGGTGATTATCTATAGCATAACTTTTAAGATGAGTTAAATCAGTGCGTTTATTTTTAGCAGTGTTTAAGATAACTTTTTGCTCTTGATCTAATAAAATACTACTGCGTACCGGATATGGATTATAACTAATATCTAAATAACCAATTTTTACCAATAATTTATGCACATGTTCTTTAGTATTTAATATGCCAAGAGATTTGCATAGCTTATTATCTTTTAACTGGTTTAATGCAATTTTTTTTAATATAGTTAAAATCTCTACATCACTTTCAACAAATGTATCGTTTGCCATATTAGATAAAAATCTATCTATAGCTACCTGTTGTTGTTGTTTTTGTTCTCTATCACTTTTGATTTTATTTACTTGTATCTGTGGGCGTATAAAAATCTTATCTTGTTGCCAAAAACAATATAAACCATCTTCAACCAACACATAAGCCTGCCAGGCGCTACTTGCGCTATATTCATCAAATAATAATTCAGCTAAATCAGCTATAGTTATTAGCTCACCAGCAAAATTATCAATATGTTCTATCTTAGGTTGTAATTGCCGTAGAGACAGAGGTGGGCTAAATTTTGGATATAAATAACGGAAATCTTTCTCTCTAACTTTTTTAGTTATTTTATTTTCAATTTTTATATGAAATTTATTATTCTCACGGCTTATAATTTGTGCATATTTTTTTTTATAAGCAATTAAGGCGTCAATCACTATTTATATGTAAATCGTATTCATCATTATTTAATAGCGTTGTACTTGTAGTAGTTGTAAATGTTATTAAATAGCCTTGTTGATAGCAATCATTGTTAATTAATTCTGGCTTATCTGCTAATAAATCATTAACTGCTATAATTTCTAAATCTAATGGCGCATAAACATCACTAGCTGCTTTAACTGATTCAATTATACATAATTCACTGCCTTGAGTGATTTTACTACCAACTTTAGGCAATTCGACAAAAACCACATCACCTAATTGTTGCTGAGCATAATCTGTAATGCCCATGTTAAAAGTATTGTCTCCATTATCTTTTACCCACTCATGAGTGGCTGTATATTTAATGTCTGTTAAAATTTTATGCATACTATATTCCTTTTAAATTTAAATTGTTACAATTTTTTCTTTATAAACAAAAGGTAGTTTAATAATTTTTGTTACATAATATTTGTTGCGTATTTTTACCTTAGCACTCACAATATTCCTATCAACTCTAGCAAAAGCAATAGAGTGTTTTATAGTAGGAGAGTAACTACCTGAAGTAATAACACCAAACCCTAAATCTGTGCTAACTATTTGACCAGCTCTTAAAACTGCTCTCTCATTTAGCATTAAGCCTTTAATTGTTTGATTACTATCTTTTAATTTATCTTTACCAATAAAATCACGATATTTATCATTTAAATCAACTGTAAAATCTAAACCAGATTCAAAAGGAGTAACCTCTTCATTAATATCTTGCCCTGATAACATCATACCAGCCTCCATTCTCAGCGTATCTCTAGCACCCAGACCACATGGTATAACACCAACATCTAACAACATTTTCCATACAAATGGGGCTGCTTTTTTTGGCAGTATAATTTCAAAACCCTGCTCCCCAGTATAACCAGTAGTAGCGATTAATAACTCGCCTATATTTCTGCATTCAAAATTACGCATATTGCTACACATCTCTCTTGCACCGCCAACTGCATCAAAAACTTTATTTTGCGCATTTGGACCTTGTACAGCAATTATTGCTAAAGAATCACGCATATTTATCCTAATATCAAAATTCTTTATCTGCTGTTTTATCCATATTATAATTTTTTGTGTTGTTAAGGCATTAATTACCAATCTATAATTATTATCAGCTATTTGATAAACAATTACATCGTCAATAACTTTAGCTTCTGTGTTTAATATACAGCTATATAACGCCTTGTTTGGTGTTAATTTGGCTATATCTGCACTAAGTAAAATACGCAAAAAATCATAACTATCATTACCATTTATATCAATTACACACATATGAGAAACATCAAACATTCCACAATCATCTCTAACCATGTTATGCTCTTTAATCTGCGAGCCATAATGTAGCGGCATCAACCATTCGCCAAAATCAACCATTTTAGCCCCAGCTGCTAAATGACTATCATATAGAGGTGTTTTTTTCATTCTTAATATATGGATAAATAAATGCTATAGTTATTATGATAAATAATACAGTTAAACCTAAAGTACCAAATAACTTAAAATTTACCCAATCTTGTTCTGTTATTTTAGCATTTTGACACAAATTTATTGCTACTGATTGCAAGCAATCTATATCTATTAATTGTTTATTTGTTTGTATTTTATTAAAAAATATTTCACGCGCATTAATAGCAATATCAGCAAAATAATAATTAATTATTGCTATAAAAATAAAACCAACTCCCCATATATAACTAAGTTTATGCCACATACTAGTTGGTAAAGAAATATTTTTAGCTAACATTTTTTCTAATATAGTTTGTTTACTAAAAACACTAAATAATAATGCCATAGCAAACAACACATATAGAGCGCTAACTTTCAGCATAATAAAAATAGGATTATTTATATAAATAGTAAGCGCACCAAATACTACTAATAACGCTAAAGTAATTAATTGCATTTTTTCAAATTTTTGCTGATATATGCGTGTATATAATATCTGCATTAAGCTAGCTATTATCATAGCAATAATCGCATAATTCAAACCATATGTTTTATAAGCAACAAAAAAAATAACTATAGGTAGAAAGTCAAGCAAAATTTTCATAAGCACTCTTTTGAACAATAAAATTTATTATCCCTTTTAATAGCTTCATTAGCTGGAATATGTGTAGCACAATTTACACACTTTAGCATTTTTTTACTGCCTATATTAGTATCTTTTATGTTATTTTTGCGTAATTTATTTTTAAATAAAATAAAAAGTAACAAAACAAGAACAATAATTGCTATAAATTTAATCATTATTAATTAAAAAATAAGAAAAATAAGAAAATATTTTACAGAAAACTACAATTTAATAATATAATTAATATTCAGCTGATCGTAAAAAAATAAGTTATTTTGTATAAAATATTACAACTCTATAGTATAATTACTCTTAGTGCCCGGGTGGTGAAATAGGTAGACACACAGGACTTAAAATCCTGCGGCTTTGCGGCTGTGCCGGTTCGATTCCGGCCCCGGGCACCATACTTTAGTTTATTTACTATCTTACAACAATACAAAATCAACTTCTATAATTATAACTATTGCTTAAAATAATATTAACTGTATTATATTTAGTCAGCAGCATCACCTACAAATACTTCACGCACATTGCCAAACGCCTACAACAACGCCTTGTGCTGTCTGTAACTAGATTATTACTTACAATACAAAATCAGCTTCTACAGCATTAGAGTTAGTTAAATTAATAGTAATACTATCACTAGTAGTGCTACTATTACCATCAATGTCAATTACTACTTTACCAGTGCTAAGAGTTACAAAATCACTAAATGATTTATCAGCATCGTACCCATCAAGTAATACTGCAATGTCTAATTTATCAGTACCGCTGACAAAATCAGTAATGGTATCAGTGCCTGTATTTTTGTATAAAAAGTGGAAAATATCAGCTCCAGCGCCACCAGTTAAAGTATCATTACCAGCTCCGCCGTAGATATCATCAGCAGCACTACCGCCAATAATAGTATCATTGCCGCCAAGGCCATGAATGGTTTGCGCAGTAGTTGTGGCGCTTTTATCTGTAGCAGTAGTATCAGTAGCTGTATTATCTCCTACAGTAAAACTAGCATCATTAGCTTTAAGTGTAGCAGTAGTAGTCCACTTATAAGTATCTGTTAAATACTGCATAGCAGTAGCGTTAGAATATGTTATGGTAGCGCCACCTATAGAAACACCATTTTGCAGGCTAGTCTCACCATCAGCTGTGTTTATGTCTGCCCAGCCTGTAAGTGTTTTATCCATATTAGTAATTGACATAGCAGATCCATTAAATATACCAGACATGTTAGTTACCTTGGATATATCCCAAGCGCTGAGATCTGTGTTAAATTTACTGGCAGAAGAAAACATATGACTCATAGAAATTACCTGTGATATATTCCAACTGCCTATGTCTTGATCAAAAACGATGGCAGCATTAAACATATAACTCATATTAGTTACCTTGCCTGTATCCCAAGCGCTAATATCTTTATTAAATTTACTGGATTTATAAAACATACCTAACATGTTAGTTACCTTGGATGTATCCCAAGCGCTGAGATCTGTGTTAAATTTACTGGCAGAAGAAAACATCCAGCTCATATCAGTTACACTACTTAAATTATGTATATCAGTAGGCATAGAAACTAAATTAACTGCATAAGTAAATGCCCTATTAAAGCTTTGCCATGCTGTGTTACCCCAGCTATCAATGCTTATTAATTGAGTGTTTGGTTCTGTATTTGAAGCACCACTAAAACTAATTGCTGGATAATTACCAGTAATAGCTATCTGATGATCACCAGCTGTAGCGTAGACATGAGTAGCGTTAGCTGTTTGAGAGCTCTCAACACTACCGTCACCCCAGTCTATAGTGTAATTATACTTATAATCATTATTTACCCTAATCGTAACTTTTTCATTATCTGCACTAGTTTTCCAAGTACTAAGAAGAGGTGTTTGAACAAGATAATTAGCGCTAGTTGCTGTTATTGTATTATTACCAGCTTTATCTACTATGGCATTAGCTGCTATGTTAAGTGTATCACCTGCTGCAACTGTGCTACCTGTGCCTGCAGTAATGCTAAATTTATCAGTATAAGCATCCACGCTGGCAGCAGTAACTTCTGTTGAATCTGGGTCATAAGCAGCAGCAGTTGATTTCATCCAAGAACTAACTTCCCAAGGATTTTGTTTTAAATCATCGACAGAATCAGCACCTTCCCAAAACCATTTAGCAGTACTACCTAATTTAGAGATATGGTATCCGCTAGTATTTCTAGCCCATAAATACCAAGTTTCACCATTATTATTAGTATAACTATATACAGCTTTACTAGTGTCAATGTTATTATTAATATTATCAGGTATTGGATCAAAATCACCAGTAATAGTTAAGCCTGCTACTGCAGTAGCACTTAATTTAGTATAAGTACCATTAACATCAGTGTCAATATTTGTTATAACAATGCTGTGTGCTGCTGTATCTATATCAGCTGCTATAGTTGCACCGGTACCAAAAGTTTTACCATTAGCTAGAGTAAGTTTGCTAGTTGCTAAACCAAAATCTTGTGTAAAAGTATTTATATTAACTGCTTCATCAAAAATAATTGTAGTAGGAGTTATACTAACTACAGCTGGTGCTGTGGTATCAATGGTAATATTAAGCTCACTACTAGCTGCGCTGGTATTGCCAGCGGTGTCTGTGGCAATAGCTGTGAGCTTATGTGTTCCTTCATTAAGCGCAGTTACAGTAATAATATAATTACCACTAGCATCTGCTGTAGCGCTGCCTACTTCTATAGCGCCGTTATATATTTTAACTGTAGCGCCTGCTTCAGCTGTGCCAGTTATTGTTGGCTTGGTATTGCTAGTTATATTATCAGTATTGCTGCTGCCAGTATCGCTTGCAGTTGCTAAAACAATAGTTGGGGTGCTTGGCGCTGTAGTATCAATGGTAATATTAAGCTCACTACTAACTGTACTTGTATTACCAGCAGTGTCTGTAGCTTTAGCACTTAGGTTGTTTGCTCCTTCGCTTAGTGCGCTAGTTAAGGTAATATTATAATTACCGCTAGCATTTGCAATGCCTGTGCCTACTTCTGTAGCGCCGTTATATATTTTAACTGTAGCGCCTGCTTCAGCTGTGCCAGTTATTGTTGGCTTGGTATTGCTAGTTATATTATCAGTATTGCTGCTGCCAGTATCGCTTGCAGTTGCTAAAACAATAGTTGGGATGCTTGGCGCTGTAGTATCTCCTCTTATATTAAATTCCAAAACATTAGTAGTGCTTTCATTGCCTGCAACATCTACAAAAAGTACTTTAAAAATATTATCTCCATTTCGATTTGTAATTTGCACATTCGATAAGGTTAAAGTATTGCCAGACGGGACATAATCCTGAACTATCTCACCTGTATCCATATTATATAATCTTGCTAAATTACCTGACTTTGAAGATATTTTAATATTTACCGTAGCATTCTTTGTAATATATAACTGATCTTGTGTTATTAAAAGATCATTGTTGGTATCTATATATAAGCCTTCTAATCTATCAGTATCAGGTGCAGTAGTATCAAGAGTAATATCAAGCGCACTACTAGCTACGCTGGTATTACCAGCGCTATCTGTAGCTTTAACTGTTAAGTTGTTTACTCCTTCGCTTAGTGCGCTAGTTAGGATAATACTATAATTACCGCTAGCATTTGCAATGCCTGTGCCTACTTCTGTAGCGCCGTTATATATTTTAACTGTAGCGCCTGCTTCAGCTGTGCCAGTTATTGTTGGCTTGGTATTGCTAGTTATATTATCAGTATTGCTGCTGCCAGTATCGCTTGCAGTTGCTAAAACAATAGTTGGGGTGCTTGGCGCTGTAGTATCAATGGTAATATTAAGCTCACTACTAACTGTACTTGTATTACCAGCAGTGTCTGTAGCTTTAGCACTTAGGTTGTTTGCTCCTTCGCTTAGTGCGCTAGTTAAGGTAATATTATAATTACCGCTAGCATTTGCAATGCCTGTGCCTACTTCTGTAGCGCCGTTATATATTTTAACTGTAGCGCCTGCTTCAGCTGTGCCAGTTATTGTTGGCTTGGTATTGCTAGTTATATTATCAGTATTGCTGCTGCCAGTATCGCTTGCAGTTGCTAAAACAATAGTTGGGATGCTTGGCGCTGTAGTATCTCCTCTTATATTAAATTCCAAAACATTAGTAGTGCTTTCATTGCCTGCAACATCTACAAAAAGTACTTTAAAAATATTATCTCCATTTCGATTTGTAATTTGCACATTCGATAAGGTTAAAGTATTGCCAGACGGGACATAATCCTGAACTATCTCACCTGTATCCATATTATATAATCTTGCTAAATTACCTGACTTTGAAGATATTTTAATATTTACCGTAGCATTCTTTGTAATATATAACTGATCTTGTGTTATTAAAAGATCATTGTTGGTATCTATATATAAGCCTTCTAATCTATCAGTATCAGGTGCAGTAGTATCAAGAGTAATATCAAGCGCACTACTAGCTACGCTGGTATTACCAGCGCTATCTGTAGCTTTAACTGTTAAGTTGTTTACTCCTTCGCTTAGTGCGCTAGTTAGGATAATACTATAATTACCGCTAGCATTTGCAATGCCTGTGCCTACTTCTGTAGCGCCGTTATATATTTTAACTGTAGCGCCTGCTTCAGCTGTGCCAGTTATTGTTGGCTTGGTATTGCTAGTTATATTATCAGTATTGCTGCTGCCAGTATCGCTTGCAGTTGCTAAAACAATAGTTGGGGTGCTTGGCGCTGTAGTATCAATGGTAATATTAAGCTCACTACTAACTGTACTTGTATTACCAGCAGTGTCTGTAGCTTTAGCACTTAGGTTGTTTGCTCCTTCGCTTAGTGCGCTAGTTAAGGTAATATTATAATTACCGCTAGCATTTGCAATGCCTGTGCCTACTTCTGTAGCGCCGTTATATATTTTAACTGTAGCGCCTGCTTCAGCTGTGCCAGTTATTGTTGGCTTGGTATTGCTAGTTATATTGTCAGTATTATCGCTACCAGTATCACTTGCAGCTGCTAAGTCAATAGTTGGCAGGGAAGATGGCGTCATAGTATCAATAATAATATCAAGTGCGCTACTAGCTGCGCTGGTATTGCCAGCGGTGTCTGTAGCTTTAGCACTTAGGTTGTTTACTCCTTCGTTAAGTGCGCTAGTTAAGGTAATATTATAATCACCGCTAGCATTTGCAATGCCTGTACCTACTTCTATAGCGCCGTTATATATTTTAACTGCAGCTCCTGCTTCAGTTGTGCCAGTTATTGTTGGGGTAGTAATATTGGTAACCTTGTCACTATCACTATCGCCGCTATCACTTGCAGCTGCTAAGTCAATAGTTGGGGTAGCTGGTGGTTCAAAGTCATAATTTTGAATGCTAGTAGCTGCTGAGGTAGTAAGCGTTGTAGTAGCAACGCTATTAGCAGCGTCTGCGGCTACATCTATAGTTATAGAGCCAGTTGCAGGGTTTGTAGCTGGGGTTACTGTTAGGCTATAAGTAGTGCCAGAGCCTGTAAAGCTTCCTTTAGTGCCGTTATTTACGCTTATATCAGTAGCGTCAAAACCAGTTACTGCTTCGCTAAAAGTAAAGGTAAAGATAACATCGCCATCAGTACTATTGATTGTATCTTTGTTCTGGTTGTTAGTAATATTTAGTGCAACTTTATCAACTACATTAATAATTAGCGCTTGATTAGTGCTATTACCAGCGGTATCTGTGGCTATAACAGTAACTCTGTTAGTGGCTGTAGTAGTTGGGGCTGTTTTATAAGTTAGTGCGCCAGTAGCTGGGTCTATATTAAATATAGTTGCATCTGTAGTGCTAATGCTATAAGTTAAGGTATTAGTGTCTGTGGCAAAATCTGTAGCATTATTTACTGCAGTGGTATTTATTGCCATAGTTGCTATAGTTGTACTCACAACTGTAGGGTTAGTAGTATCAACGTTAACAATAAGTATATTAGATGGACTTCCTGTATTACCAGCGCTATCTGTAGCTTTAACTGTTAAGTTGTTTACTCCTTCGCTTAGTGCGCTAGTTAGGATAATACTATAATTACCGCTAGCATTTGCAATGCCTGTGCCTACTTCTGTAGTGCCGTTATATATTTTAACTGTAGCGCCTGCTTCAGTTGTGCCGGTTATTGTTGGCTTGGTATTGCTAGTTATATTGTCAGTATTATCGCTACCAGTATCACTTGTAGCTGCTAAGTCAATAGTTGGGGTAGCTGGTGCTGTGGTATCATAAGCCTGAGAGGCAGTGCTACTAGCACTGCCAATACCCACTGTATTTGTAGCAGCATCTGCGTCTACACTTACAGTTATACTGCCTTCTGAGTTTGGAGTTGGGGTTACTGTTAGGCTATAAGTAGTGCCAGAGCCTGTAAGAGTTCCTTTAGTACCACCAGTTACAGTTATGTCGCTGATATCAAAGCCAGTTACTATTTCAGCAAAAGTAAAGGTAAAGGTAACATCGCTATTAGTTGCTGTTGTAGCATTATCAGTAATAGTTAGTACTATTTTATCGGCTACAGTAATAGCTAGTGCTTGATCGGTGCTATTACCAGCGGTGTCTATAGCTGTGATGATAACATTATTAGTAGTAGCAGTAGTTGTAGCAACTTTATAGCTAAGCTCACCAGTAGCTGGGTCTATATTAAATAAGTTAGCATCAGTGCCGCTAATGCTATAAGTAGCACCATTTGTATCAGTTGCAGTAGCTGTGTATATAGTAGCTGTATCTCCTAGTGCTACAGTTGTAGTTGCTGGGCTAGTAAATGTAGGGCCGGTAGTATCAACAGTAATATCAAGCGCACTACTAGCTGCGCTGGTATTGCCAGCGGTGTCTGTGGCAATAGCTGTGAGCTTATGTGTTCCTTCATTAAGCGCAGTTACAGTAATAATATAATTACCACTAGCATCTGCTGTAGCGCTGCCTACTTCTATAGCGCCGTTATATATTTTAACTGTAGCGCCTGCTTCAGCTGTGCCAGTTATTGTTGGGGTAGTAATATTGGTAACCTTGTCACTATCACTATCGCCGCTATCGCTTGCAGCTGCTAAGTCAATAGTTGGGGTAGCTGGTGGTTCAAAGTCATAATTTTGAATGCTAGTAGCTGCTGAGGTAGTAAGCGTTGTAGTAGCAACGCTATTAGCAGCGTCTGCGGCTACATCTATAGTTATAGAGCCAGTTGCAGGGTTTGTAGCTGGGGTTACTGTTAGGCTATAAGTAGTGCCAGAGCCTGTAAAGCTTCCTTTAGTGCCGTTATTTACGCTTATATCAGTAGCGTCAAAACCAGTTACTGCTTCGCTAAAAGTAAAGGTAAAGGTAACATCGCCATCAGTACTATTGATTGTATCTTTGTTCTGGTTGTTAGTAATATTTAGTGCAACTTTATCAACTACATTAATAATTAGCGCTTGATTAGTGCTATTACCAGCGGTATCTGTGGCTATAACAGTAACTCTGTTAGTGGCTGTAGTAGTTGGGGCTGTTTTATAAGTTAGTGCGCCAGTAGCTGGGTCTATATTAAATATAGTTGCATCTGTAGTGCTAATGCTATAAGTTAAGGTATTAGTGTCTGTGGCAAAATCTGTAGCATTATTTACTGCAGTGGTATTTATTGCCATAGTTGCTATAGTTGTACTCACAACTGTAGGGTTAGTAGTATCAACGTTAACAATAAGTATATTAGATGGACTTCCTGTATTACCAGCGCTATCTGTAGCTTTAACTGTTAAGTTGTTTACTCCTTCGCTTAGTGCGCTAGTTAGGATAATACTATAATTACCGCTAGCATTTGCAATGCCTGTGCCTACTTCTGTAGTGCCGTTATATATTTTAACTGTAGCGCCTGCTTCAGTTGTGCCGGTTATTGTTGGCTTGGTATTGCTAGTTATATTGTCAGTATTATCGCTACCAGTATCACTTGTAGCTGCTAAGTCAATAGTTGGGGTAGCTGGTGCTGTGGTATCATAAGCCTGAGAGGCAGTGCTACTAGCACTGCCAATACCCACTGTATTTGTAGCAGCATCTGCGTCTACACTTACAGTTATACTGCCTTCTGAGTTTGGAGTTGGGGTTACTGTTAGGCTATAAGTAGTGCCAGAGCCTGTAAGAGTTCCTTTAGTACCACCAGTTACAGTTATGTCGCTGATATCAAAGCCAGTTACTATTTCAGCAAAAGTAAAGGTAAAGGTAACATCGCTATTAGTTGCTGTTGTAGCATTATCAGTAATAGTTAGTACTATTTTATCGGCTACAGTAATAGCTAGTGCTTGATCGGTGCTATTACCAGCGGTGTCTATAGCTGTGATGATAACATTATTAGTAGTAGCAGTAGTTGTAGCAACTTTATAGCTAAGCTCACCAGTAGCTGGGTCTATATTAAATAAGTTAGCATCAGTGCCGCTAATGCTATAAGTAGCACCATTTGTATCAGTTGCAGTAGCTGTGTATATAGTAGCTGTATCTCCTAGTGCTACAGTTGTAGTTGCTGGGCTAGTAAATGTAGGGCCGGTAGTATCAACAGTAATATCAAGCGCACTACTAGCTGCGCTGGTATTGCCAGCGGTGTCTGTGGCAATAGCTGTGAGCTTATGTGTTCCTTCATTAAGCGCAGTTACAGTAATAATATAATTACCACTAGCATCTGCTGTAGCGCTGCCTACTTCTATAGCGCCGTTATATATTTTAACTGTAGCGCCTGCTTCAGCTGTGCCAGTTATTGTTGGGGTAGTAATATTGGTAACCTTGTCACTATCACTATCGCCGCTATCGCTTGCAGCTGCTAAGTCAATAGTTGGGGTAGCTGGTGGTTCAAAGTCATAATTTTGAATGCTAGTAGCTGCTGAGGTAGTAAGCGTTGCAGTAGCAACGCTATTAGCAGCGTCTGCGGCTACATCTATAGTTATAGAGCCAGTTGCAGGGTTTGTAGCTGGGGTTACTGTTAGGCTATAAGTAGTGCCAGAGCCTGTAAAGCTTCCTTTAGTGCCGTTATTTACGCTTATATCAGTAGCGTCAAAACCAGTTACTGCTTCGCTAAAAGTAAAGGTAAAGATAACATCGCCATCAGTACTATTGATTGTATCTTTGTTCTGGTTGTTAGTAATATTTAGTGCAACTTTATCAACTACATTAATATTAAATATACTATCAGCAAAAAGACCGGCCTTGTCTGTTGCTCTGATAGTAACTTTAGAATTAGAAGATGTAGTATCTGGTGCTGTAACAGAGATTAAGCCTGTATTCTTACCTATACTAAGCCAACTTGGTGAATCTATTAATTTATAAGTAAATGCATCATTTGTATCTTCATCAGTAAAATAACTACTAGCATCAAAATTAAAAGACTGTCCTTTATCTGCTGATTGAGTAGGAATTGTTGTTGCTACAGGTTTTTCATTAATATCATTTATAGCAATAGTAATATCTTCAGCGTTCGGATTACCAACAGTATCTGTAATATTTACAGTAATAGCATAACTTGATTTGCTTTCATAATCGCCGTCTTGTTTAAGTGTTAATACACCAGCAGTTGTTAGCTCAAATGCAGAAGCATCTGCACCTGTTAAGGTAGTGGTAAAAGTAACATCTTCGCTAGATGCTAGGTCGGCTACAGTTGTAGTTCCTTCATCTATAGATATTATTTTATTAGTAATAGTTGGTGCGGTATTATCAACTGTAAGGTCTGTTACTATTTGACCTACTACACTTGTAAGCCACTCTTTGCCTGCATCGGAAACTGCAACGGCTGTTGCACCATTTAATTCTATACTCTTAACACTAACTGTACCATCACCTATAGTTGGTATTGGGCTTGCAGCGCTAATAGCAAAAATTAATTTAGTTGTGGTTGAACCACTAGCAACATAAGATGCTACTACATCAGTACCTGCAACATCAAAAGTTATGCTTGGAATGTTAGCGCCATTTGCTGTATCTATTGTGATGGCTTCACTCATAGTAACAGTAATATTAACAGTATCACCGCCTTTTACTAAAGCTTTATCAGCGTTAGCACTAGTTATAACTGGTAATTTTATTACAGTTACTGAAAAAGTGTCTGTTTGAGAAGATAAACCTGCTCTATCCGTTGCTTTAACAGTAAAGCTATATTTTCCTGCAGTATCTGGAGTAAAAGTAATATTACCTGCTGCACTAATTTGTGCCAAAGCAGGACCGCTAACTAAACTATATGTTAATCTATCATCAGCATCAACATCTTTAAAATTAGCTGCTATATCAAGTATTAATTCTTGATTTATTACTCCTGTAGTATCAGCTATAGCTGTATCTACAACAGGTGCTTCGTTAACATCAGCTATGTTAACTGTTATAGTATTAGTTGTTGTATTACCAGCTATATCTATAAAAGATACATCAATGCTATAACTATGGTCTGTGTTATTTGTATCTTCAAAATTAGCAGGATTATTAAGTGTAAGCGTGCCATCTGCTTTTAAAGAAAATTTATCTGCATCTGTACCAGATATTGCAGTATCAAAGGCACCTTCTTCACTGGCAATCAGAGTTGTTACGACTGTAGTATTCTCATTAATAGTAATAGTATCATTTGTTAAGTTAGTAATGCTTGGAGTTCTATTATCTATAATGATAGTTTTATCATTTTCAAATATTGTTGATATATTGCCATCTTCAGTTACTTGTCTAACTTGTACGCTACCAACTCCGTAAGTTGTATTAGTTGCTAAATCAAAAGAAGTGTTTGTACCATTGGTCCAATTTATACCACTATCCATACTATACTGCCATACAGCATTCGAAACTAAATTAGTAGTATCAACGCTAATAGTTGCAACATTAGTAATATTATCACTTACATTGCCTGAATCAGCACTTAAAGCAAAAGAAAGTGCAAGAGGAGGAGTAGTAGATACCTCTATCGTGCTTGCAGAGTACTGTAAAGTAGTTTCAGTTGCAGTATCGCCTTTAACTCTAACTTTAATATTACTAGTAATATAGGTATTGTTGCCTAAAAGAAAAGATGTGCCAGAGCCATCAACCCAATCAGTACTATTTGTAGTATACTCCCACGCTGTATTAGCAGCTATTACTACATTTATAGTGCCATCATTTGTTTTTCCGTCTATATCACTTATACCTGTATCAGCATTTAAAGATAAATTAATAACAGGTGTTTCAGCTGCAACAGTATTAATAACTTCTGCCATATTACCTGCTTTATCAGTTGCTCTTACCTTGATACTACCAACTGCATAATCGCTACCTGCAGGAGGCAGCAAAACACTACTACCTTGACCATCAGTCCAAGTTAGGCCAGCGTCAACTGAATATTTCCAAGTAGCATCACCTAAGTTAGCTACAGAAATAACACCATTATTTATATTAATAGTATGTGCAGGGGCGGTACTATCAATAATAACTTGACCACTACCACCTAAAGCTTTAGTACCAGAAGCACTACTTGCATCACGCACTTGCACACTGTTTTTGTCATAAGTTCCTTCCGTTAAAGCAAAACTAGCGCCTGTACCATCCGTCCACTCTGTTCCGCCATCTGTACTATATTCCCAGCTACTTGGTGGGTTAACTACTGTAATTGTGCCATCATTAGTAACGCTGTCTGTATTACTTATACCATTATCATTTTTAAGAATTAAAATAATATCTGAAGGGGCATTGTTAGTTGAAATCACTTTAGGTAAAGTAACTTCGTTAGGTCTGCCAATTGTTGCTACTGCTACTTGCGCTCCTGCTTGTAAATCAGTTAATAGTGTAGCATCATCAGCTATTATTTTAGTAGTAAAATCTATAATTGTTTTTTCTACATCACCAGAATTTTGTTTATCAACACCTGACATAGCCGCTAATGTTTGACCATAAGCATCGCCTGGTTGATAAGAAATATCATTGTTTGCTGTTTTTATTATTACTAAAGTTGGGGTGTCTTTACTAAGATCAACTCCAGCTAAGTTAAAACCTGTTGCGACTTTATCATTAGCAGCTTTAGCATCTACAATAGTAATCACTTTTTCACTCATTTCTCCGTTACTACCAACGCCAGCTACTCTAGCTGCTATAGTAGTAAGAGGAGTAATAACAACTGTGATAGCTCCACCGCTGCTAACATCAGCAAGAGATGACAATGTAGTTGTTAAATCGACTTCCTGACCATTATTACCTTCATCTTTATAATCAGCAGCAGCATTAGTATCGATAACTTTAACTAATATTAAACCCTTATAATCACCTAAATTAACACTAAATTTACCATCAGCATCTATTGCTATATTACTTTTTAATATATTACCATCAGCATCATAAATCGTAGCAACTAAGCCATGTCCTTTTATAACTGGGCCAAGAGCAATAATACCATTAATTATAGTACCAGCAATCTCTGCTGCACCAGAAGAACCAGCACTAGCAGCGGCTCCAGCTACACCTATAGCAACCAATGCTGCATCAAAACTTGTAGTAAGAGCTAAAGCACCAGCAGTATATAAATCACTAAAGCTACTAGAAAATATTGCTGATTGTCCATTAGCAATAGCAAAAACTTCTTTTTCACCACCATGTATATATGCTATTTGTGAGCCATCAGCTACATTTACAAAATTACCATCTACTACATAATAAGTATTATCAGCAGTAAAAGAACTACCTTTATATTTTATGGAAGCAACACAAGAAAAATCTTTAGCACATACGCCAAAATAATTATTAATAGCTATACTAGTATTATCTTCAAACAATACTTCTAAATCTAGACCAACTTTTTTTACTATGAAATTACCATCAATATCTTTGTTATTTGTTAAATCTAACACATAATGTTTGCCGGCTTTAGCTTTTATGTACTTGCTTTTACCATTAACTACATTAATATTTTCAGCGGATAACTTGGCTGTGTGAGCTTCAGCTGATATTTCTAAAGCTTTTACTTGTTCATCTGTTTTTTTGATGTTTTTAGCCTTGCCTTTGTTAGTATTTTTAGTATTTTTCATGCATTAATGCTCCTATATAATAATTATAATGTTAAAAAAAATGATGTAATTGTACCTTAATAATTTGTTTAGTTAAAATAATTTCATCTAAATTTTAATATATTTTTTTAAAAATAAAGTTAAAATTCAACTTTATTAATGCATATTATATCTAATAATTTTATTATATGCAAGATTTTTTTATATTTAGCTTAACTAAAAGACTTTATAGTAACAATAATATCATTTATAACAACGTTTTCTACGCTAAATTTATATTAAAAAATAATTGTAAAATTTAAACTTTTATAAGAAAATATACTTAACAAACTAAAAAAAGTATTTTTTTATATTGATATTTTTTTAGTAAAAACTTAAAAAAATAACAACCTATTATTTAACGTTAAACCTATAAAAATGATTATTTAAATAAGTAACTACACTACTTTGCTCTTCTGGAAACCAGCCAGTATTAAACATACTAGCGCATCTGTTAACTTGTATTTTAAGTGCTTTAAAATTATTTATTTTTTTATCTGCTCTATTATAAAAATCCTTATTATGCTTTACAATATGACAGTTTTTGCAGCTTTGTTGATGTAGCTCTTGACCTTCATTTGCTATAACACTATAATTCATAAATATAAAAAATATTATCGCTAAAAATTTATTCAAAGCTTATCTCCTTTATTGTTTATGCTAAGTATTTTATCATTATATTTTATAATAATAGCAAGATTTTTTATCAAACCTTCTGCATTAATATTTATATGCTCTATATTATTATTGCTAACCTTAATAGCATTAAATATTACTGGCTTTATTGCTTTAATAATTACTAAATTAGCATTATTGTTTAGGGAATAAGGGTAGGGAATAAGGGGACGTTACCCTTATTTTGATTAGAGCCTGTTAGCTGGTTGCCGTTCATAATATATTCATGGCCAATGTCTGCAACTTAGCGGGTTACCACCTTTGTCAAAGCCCCAGTCTTTAAGAATATGGGTTTTTGAATCTACTATTTCATAAGTTAAACATTTTCCAACCCATTTTTTGTTAGGATAATGAGGCAAAATTTCACTAGAAAACCAATGAACAACTAAATCACCGTTTTCATTTTTAGTAACATGAGTAATACCTTGTCCTGCTATTTGAAATTTAGCTCGAGTAAATTCTCCAGCATTCTTAAATGTAAACGGTTTAATACTAACAAGTTTTTTTCCTATCATACGATTTTCAGAATCTATATAACCCTTTTGCCCCCATGAGCCAGAACACCCGTTTAATAAAAATAAAGCAAAGATGAGTAAAAAACCATACTTTATCATCTCTCATCCTCTTTATCATTTCTGGTATATTTATCAATAAGATAGTAGTGTGTATAAGGCTGAGAATAGGCCATAACAGTTAAAGCATAAGCAAGTGGCATAGTCGGAATATTTGCAATAACTCTAGGAACACTAAAATCAACTAATTTACTAAACAAGCCATCGTGAGACTCTCCAAAAGCATCCATAAATGGTGCTTTAGCAATAGTCTTCATAAAGGTAGATTGATCTGAACCTAATGGAATCTCCATTGTTCCGTTTGCAATTTTTTTCAATTCTGTTTCAGTTAACTGAAACCCAACATCAGCCTTACCCTCTTGAAACAAATGAGCTTTACCAGTCTTGTTGTATCCTTTACTAACTTTACTATAGGCACTACTTGCCATACTCATGGTAAAACCAATTTTAAAGCCGTCTTTAAACTCTCCACCACTCGCCTCAGTAATAATCCCTTGCGTGGTGCCGTGCGCGACTGCTGTGCCAACAAAGCTATCAAAGTAAGAGGTAGTTTCTCCAGTGATTGCATCTATCTCGCCACCATGCCCAATACCATAAGTTAGTCCAGCACTCATTGCCCCAAGAATTGCACCTTGAGCGTCACCACCATTAATACCACCCATTACAAAGCCTGCTGCCATCTTGGTGTGCAGGGTACTTGCAAATAAGGATTCTCCACCAAAAGCACCACCCATCATGGCGCCACCTGCTATCATTCCCAGTGTTCTGATAAATGGGTTATCTGATTGGCTCGCTGCGTAGGAGATAATTGCACCAACAATAAAGTTCCAAAAGTGTCCGCTAGGGTCGGTGTATTTAAGTGGGTTATTCATCACATAGATGTATCTGTTATGAGAGAGGGTGAGGTTAGAGTCTTGAATGAAGCTGTCTGCGGAGAGGAATCTGGCAGTTTGTGGGTCATATAACCTGGCATTCATATTGATTAAGCCTAGTTCGTCAATATGTTCGTGGCTGGTAAAGCCGCGTTTGACTTCATCTATTACTACATCATCACTGAGGTTTTGGTCTCGTTTGCCAAAGGCTTGATAGTGTTGGCGTGCAACGACTTTGCCATCAATATCGGTGATAAGGTCAATATTACCTAAGGCATCTTTGTGGAAGTATCTAAGTCTATCTATGGCTTTTTCTTGGTTTGTGCCTTCTAAAGATTTAACATAGATGCCAATTTGTTTGCCGTTGGCTGTTAGATTGATTCTAAACTTTTTATAGGTTTTGTTGTTTTTGAATTCTTCAACCATTTCATAGCCGTTTGCTGAGTAGTAGGTGGTTTCTATATTATCAACATAGATATAGCGTTTTTTGGTTTCAAAGCTGCCCCATTTACCACGACTAACCCAGTATCTGTCTTCGCCGTCTTCGATTTTTATACCGTTGTTGCGGATAGTTTGCATAGCGCGGTTGTGATTGGCATCATAACTCAGTTCGGTGCTGGCATTAGCTTGAGTTATTAGTTTGGCTTTGTTGAACGTTTTATCCTTGGTATCCATAAATTTTCCAATTAAGTGCCACCAATAATAAAAATATATCAATTCTAAAAATTAACATACTTAATATAACTAAGTTTAAATATGCATATTGTTTTTTTAGAGAGGAATTAAATAATAAATAAACACATATAAAAAACAAAGCAATAACTGCTAAATGAATAAAGAATAAAGCATCATATACTCCCGCCCCAATCAATAAAATACTTGCATTCGTGCCTATAATAAATATATCTATCAAAACCAATAAATAACAAAAAATAATTAAAAATGGTAATTTTATTGATGCCATATTCATTATTGAAAATATTTAAACCATTTATCAGCACCCCACATATATCTAATAGTATCTTTTTCAGTTCCAGTAGAGGGGGGAATGTTCCAGCTTTTAGTCTTTGTTCCTAAACCTCTAAGGTCGTTAATAAGAATAGTATCACAACCACCCCCTCCTCCAGCATAACAATAATCATGCTTCATGTATAAGACATCTGCACTATCGACAGGTGGTAAATTGCCCATTCCCTTGCCATTACAAGAATACTGTCCACCACTCCAACACTTTCCACCCCAATTTCCGTTAGTAGGTCCATCGGATAATTTTCTACCACCTATTGTGTTTATCCAATCTGTCTCATCATTAAACAAATGCACCATAGCCGCCTGATAAGCTCCATCTTCGAAGTTGCCCCCTGTGGCTTGTGCTGCTAGTCCGCCTATTGTAGCAGCAATGGTGGTTCTACTAACAACTGAAACAAAGTCAGTATTGTTACCTACTTTACCGATAAGGCTCCCTGAGAGTCCTCCAGCCAAATGCCCTGAGAAACCAGCGGCAAAACCATTTTGGAAACTACCACCAGATGCCTCTGCAATAAGTCCTTGAATGAAGCTGTCTGCGGATAGGAATCTTGCCACTTCAGGGGCATACAGCCTTGCATTCATATTGATTAAACCTAACTCATCAATATATGAGGCAATTCCTACTACTTGCTTTTTAGTAGAAGGTTTTGCCTGTGTAGTAAAAGATTTTAATTTGTTTTGTTGTTTAAGGTAGTGATAGGTATAAATGTCAATGCCGTTAGTGATATCAATATTTAGTTGTGGTTTATGGCAAGTAACAACATCTTGACTTGCTTGAAAACAGTTTGATTTGGATAAATATCGCTTAGTTTGTTGGTTTGATTGCATTTGGTTTAACCTGTTTCTGTTATTTTCTAAATTCTCTAATTTTTTTGGCTAAGTTAAAGCCTTTTTTATAGAAGAATATATAGTAAATCCACACATAAAATATAGTCAACAATGTCAACCAAAAATGAAGCCATTGTTTATTTTTTGAGGTTTCTATCAATGCCTGAAAATATAAAAGAACAAAAGATCCTGCTACAAAAAAACCACCCCAAACTCTAAATAATTTCGGAATATAATTAAACGCATCATTATTTAATAAGAATATAACCATATAAGAGATAAAAGACACATAAAATAAATATTGCGGTTTAAATAATTGTTTTATTTTCATTAATCATTCCACCAATTGATAATTTCGTTAAAGTCAATCTCAAATCCTGGAGATATTATTGCCCCTCCTTGCATACTTAACACTCCATCTAGCGGAACATTGTTATAGTTACCATCAACAGCTGTATTCCAATCACTCCATTTGTTAAATTGTCCTCTTGGATGAGTTCTATCTATAGATCCGCCTATATTCTTATTGTTTACCCCTGCAGATAACGACGCACCCTGATGCCCGCCCCTTTCATGTCGCCAACCATCTTTAACATTATATGTCCACTTCAAGTCAGCAGACGCTGCATCAGCCCCAACATTTACTTTTATACCACGTAGATTTGCTTTAACGCCCGCATGCAAACCTAGTCTTAATTTTGCCTTAAAAATATCTCCTTCTCTATTAAACAAATGCACCATAGCCGCTTGATAAGCCCCGTCTTCAAAACTGCCCCCTGTGGCTTGTGCCGCTAGTCCGCCTATCGTGGCAGCAATCGTGGTTCTGCTTATTATTGCACCTGCATCGGTACCATCCCCCATAAGACTGACACCTGCTGTACCAGCCAAATGTCCTGCAAAACCAGCGGCAAAACTACTTTGGAAATTGCCACCACTCGCCTCTGCAATAATCCCTTGCGTGGTGCCATGTGCTGCTGCTGTGCCAACAAAGCTGTCAAAATAACTACTACCATCAGCAGCACCCAGTGCATCAGTTCCACCATGCCCAATACCATAAGTTAGTCCAGCACTCATTGCCCCAAGAATTGCACCTTGAGCGTCACCACCATTAATACCACCCATTACAAAGCCTGCTGCCATCTTGGTGTGCAGGGTACTTGCAAATAAGGATTCTCCACCAAAAGCACCACCCATCATGGCGCCACCTGCTATCATTCCCAGTGTTCTGATAAATGGGTTATCTGATTGGCTCGCTGCGTAGGAGATAATTGCACCAACAATAAAGTTCCAAAAGTGTCCGCTAGGGTCGGTGTATTTAAGTGGGTTATTCATCACATAGATGTATCTGTTATGAGAGAGGGTGAGGTTAGAGTCTTGAATGAAGCTGTCTGCGGAGAGGAATCTGGCAGTTTGTGGGTCATATAACCTGGCATTCATATTGATTAAGCCTAGTTCGTCAATATGTTCGTGGCTGGTAAAGCCGCGTTTGACTTCATCTATTACTACATCATCACTGAGGTTTTGGTCTCGTTTGCCAAAGGCTTGTGAAGCAATTCCTGCTGCTTGATTTTTAGCAGAAGGTTTTGCCTGCGTAGAAAAAAGCGTTAATTTGTTTTGTTGTTTAAGGTAGTGATAGGTATAAATATCAATGCCGTTAGTGATGTCAATGCTTGAGTGTGATTCATAGCAAACGCTAAGATTTTGCTTTGCTTGAAAGCAGTTTGATTTGCATAAATATCGTTTAGTTTGTTGGTTTGGTTGCATTTTATCCATCAATCCAATATTTTTTTGACTTTAATCATAATACAGTACCTATACCAGGCTTAATAACCTCTAATGTAATTTTATATTTTGGAAAGTCTGGCACATAAAACTTAATATGTTCTAAAAAAACAAACAACATTTTTTCTTTATTTTCGCACTCATTATCGTATTCACTATACATAACTTTTGGAAATCCTTTATTGTTAATTTGAGAGAACATTGGAAATCTAACGCTAGGGATTAGTAGTTTAAGCTTATCTCTATTCATCCACATCAATAGTTTTGCTGAATAAAAATTATTATTAATTTTTCTCCATTCTTTTTTTGTTAAATTATTATCCCAATATAATATTGTTTTAGTAATACATTCGCTACGAGTATATTTTGGCTGTTCAGTCCCACAAGAGGGCAACAATAAAGACAAGAGTATAGTAATAATTACTTTCATTATTAATCGCTAGTGTAAACATTAATATACCAACCATTAGTATTAGAATTTCCATTAGATGGTTGAGCTCTAGTATTGATATTAATATTTAACCTGTTGCCATATTGTGAAGGTCTGCCAACATCAATAACAGCATCGTAGCCAGAGGTATATTTACCCCAGTTAGGTGATGCCACAGATGGAATGATCTTGCCATAATTATCTATTTGATAACCCCTAGCTGTGTAATAAAAACCGTCACTAAAGCTTAAAATATTGGTATTTCTGGGTTCGGTTTTAAAGTAGCGTTTACCTTTAAATTTATTTTTTCCTTTTGGTGTCGCTGTGCCGATTTTATCCCACTCAAAATTAAACAAATGCACCATAGCCGCCTGATAAGCTCCATCTTCGAAGTTGCCCCCTGTGGCTTGTGCTGCTAGTCCGCCTATTGTAGCAGCAATGGTGGTTCTACTAACAACTGAAACAAAGTCAGTATTGTTACCTACTTTACCGATAAGGCTCCCTGAGAGTCCTCCAGCCAAATGCCCTGAGAAACCAGCGGCAAAACCACTTTGGAAACTACCACCACTTGCCTCTGCAATCAGTCCTTGCGCTGTGCCGTGTGCTACTGCTGTACCAACAAAGCTATCAAAGTAAGAGGTGGTTTCTCCAGTGATTGCATCTATCTCGCCACCATGCCCAATACCATAAGTTAGTCCAGCACTCATTGCCCCAAGAATTGCACCTTGAGCGTCACCACCATTAATACCACCCATTACAAAGCCTGCTGCCATCTTGGTGTGCAGGGTACTTGCAAATAAGGATTCTCCACCAAAAGCACCACCCATCATGGCGCCACCTGCTATCATTCCCAGTGTTCTGATAAATGGGTTATCTGATTGGCTCGCTGCGTAGGAGATAATTGCACCAACAATAAAGTTCCAAAAGTGTCCGCTAGGGTCGGTGTATTTAAGTGGGTTATTCATCACATAGATGTATCTGTTATGAGAGAGGGTGAGGTTAGAGTCTTGAATGAAGCTGTCTGCGGAGAGGAATCTGGCAGTTTGTGGGTCATATAACCTGGCATTCATATTGATTAAGCCTAGTTCGTCAATATGTTCGTGGCTGGTAAAGCCGCGTTTGACTTCATCTATTACTACATCATCACTGAGGTTTTGGTCTCGTTTGCCAAAGGCTTGTGAAGCAATTCCTGCTGCTTGATTTTTAGCAGAAGGTTTTGCCTGCGTAGAAAAAAGCGTTAATTTGTTTTGTTGTTTAAGGTAGTGATAGGTATAAATATCAATGCCGTTAGTGATGTCAATGCTTGAGTGTGATTCATAGCAAACGCTAAGATTTTGCTTTGCTTGAAAGCAGTTTGATTTGCATAAATATCGTTTAGTTTGTTGGTTTGGTTGCATTTGGTTTAGTTTATCTCTGTTATTTATTACCCGTTATTTACGTTGTCTTTTCAAATTTTTTATTAACAGATGTTAAATACAAAATTGCTAAAACAAACCCATCAATAGTCCCTAAAAAAGAACCTATAAACGAACTTATAGGCGGCAAGATTGAAAAGCCAAAAAGTAGATTGAATATTGTGTTTTCTACAATTAATATCATAAAAAATAAGGATCTTGCTATTTTTATAAAAAAGAATAGACCAAGATAAATAAACATCCAAACGAAAAATACTACCCACGACAAACTTTTCATTATGCCATGGTTTATATATGAACTAAAATTATTATAAGATGCGAGGCTTAATTCTTCTTGGTTTAACCATATATAATCAAAATACGGTAATAACCAAAAAATCACATACAATAAAACTGATATTACTATTAAATACCTGTACAGATTTATCATTTTGATTTAGGGTAGTAAGGGTAACACGATTTATTGTGGTCAATATATACAGCAGGTATATTGACTTTGATTGGAAACATTTCCATTCTTAAATCTGGTAAGTTTTCAAATATTTGATGCCTATATCTAACAGTTAGCGGCAAAATATCTTGTCTAAAATTATTATCAAATTGAGAGGCACCTTTCTGCATCTCTCTTTGTAAGAACTTTTCGTTTGCTTGTTGTTGTTTGTTTCTTCCTAAATAGTCAATTTTTCCTGTGCTTCTTAAATATTGCTCCCTAGGGTTTGAAAATCTTCTTCCCAATCTATTAAAAAGATGTACAGTAGCCGCTCTATAAGCCCCATCCTCAAAACTTCCACCTGTGGCTTTAGACGCTAACCCACCAAGTGTGGCGACAATAGTTGTTTGACTGATAATAGCAGCAGCTTCAGAACCTAATGCTTGTGCGCTTAGCCCTTCTGTTAATCCACCAGCCAAATGCCCCGAGAAACCAGCGGCAAAACCACTTTGGAAACTACCACCACTTGCCTCTGCAATCAGTCCTTGCGCTGTGCCGTGTGCTACTGCTGTACCAACAAAGCTATCAAAGTAAGAGGTGGTTTCTCCAGTGATTGCATCTATCTCGCCACCATGCCCAATACCATAAGTTAGTCCAGCACTCATTGCCCCAAGAATTGCACCTTGAGCGTCACCACCATTAATACCACCCATTACAAAGCCTGCTGCCATCTTGGTGTGCAGGGTACTTGCAAATAAGGATTCTCCACCAAAAGCACCACCCATCATGGCGCCACCTGCTATCATTCCCAGTGTTCTGATAAATGGGTTATCTGATTGGCTCGCTGCGTAGGAGATAATTGCACCAACAATAAAGTTCCAAAAGTGTCCGCTAGGGTCGGTGTATTTAAGTGGGTTATTCATCACATAGATGTATCTGTTATGAGAGAGGGTGAGGTTAGAGTCTTGAATGAAGCTGTCTGCGGAGAGGAATCTGGCAGTTTGTGGGTCATATAACCTGGCATTCATATTGATTAAGCCTAGTTCGTCAATATGTTCGTGGCTGGTAAAGCCGCGTTTGACTTCATCTATTACAACATCATCACTGAGATTTTGGTCTCGTTTGCCAAAGGCTTGATAGTGTTGGCGTGCAACGACTTTGCCATCAATATCGGTGATAAGGTCAATATTACCTAAGGCATCTTTGTGGAAGTATCTAAGTCTATCTATGGCTTTTTCTTGGTTTGTGCCTTCTAAAGATTTAACATAGATGCCAATTTGTTTGCCGTTGGCTGTTAGATTGATTCTAAACTTTTTATAGGTTTTGTTGTTTTTGAATTCTTCAACCATTTCATAGCCGTTTGCTGAGTAGTAGGTGGTTTCTATATTATCAACATAGATATAGCGTTTTTTGGTTTTAAAGCTGCCCCATTTACCACGACTAACCCAGTATCTGTCTTCGCCGTCTTCGATTTTTATACCGTTGTTGCGGATAGTTTGCATAGCGCGGTTGTGGTTGGCGTCATAACTCAGTTCGCTGCTGGCATTGTTTTTTTGATTTATATTTTTTTGCATTTAATTTACACTGACACCTTTATTTGTATATGGAGTTAGAAAAACTTCAATGCGTATTCACAGGCTTACTTACGTTTATATCTAACTTCTGTGCTTTATTTTTCAATAAAACTCCATAATCGAAAATACCTATTAGAGCTTTCTTGCCCTTATTGTGAAAAATATAATTACCATTGCCGTGTGGATACAATTCTTGGTTTACTTCTCCTGTATAAACATCACCATTGGAAAATACTAACTTTCCAGTCTTTGGTATATCGTCAGAAAATAGCCCTTTAAAGCTGATTATATCATCAAGGGTAAAATGTAGAGTTCCTTTTCCATGAAAAAGATCTTTCTTAAAATACCCATAATACCCTCCGCCATTAGCATATGTCAAAGAACCTTTGCAATCAAACAAATCATTTTTAAAAAAACCTTCATATTTGTCTCCATTTGCGAAAGTAAAAATTCCATACCCATTACTCATACCATTCTTAAACTCACCTTTATATTTAGCACTATTGGCAAATACCTGCTTACCAATACCATGTATAAAACCGTTCTTAAAGCCACCTACATACTCTCTTCTATTCTCCCATACCAACCTGCCCTTGACATCATCAAATCTTCTGTCTTTAATACCTCCATAATAAGTAGAGCCATCAGGGAGCTTAACGCTAATATTTGATTCCGTACCTTCTATTGGATTAACTTTAAGTTCAGTAGCACTCAAATATTGAGTATATACAAGTGCAAGAAACAATGATGCTTTTAACTGTCTATTCATCCCAATTAATATAAACTTTTATACAAATTACCACGATTATCCTAATTTATATTTACTAATTTTTTTGGCTAAGCTAAAGCCTTTTTCATAGAAAAATATGTAGTAAATCCATGTGTAATAAACAGTTAATAATGTTAGCCAAAAATGAAGCCATCTTTTGTTTTTATAGGTATGTATAATTATATGTAAATACAATAAAATTGACGCAACCAAGCCAACAGATAATACAGTTTTTAATAAAATTCCACTATTATTTATTTCATTCGCAGTTATTGACAATAAATAATTAATAATATACGATGGCAGTTGTATTGAAATAGAAATATAAAACAAGTATTTTGGTTCAAATAAATACCTCAAATTCATTATTCATTCCACCAGTTAATAATCTCATTAAAATCTACTTTTATTCCTGGTTGAATTATGGCACCACCTTGAATATCTATTACACCATTTAACGGTACGTCATAAACTTTAATTCCACCACCAAACTCCCAGTCACTCCAATTTTTTGGTTGTCCTACTGGATGATTTCTAGTATAAGATATATCAAGACCTCGATTTAAGGCGCTAATAGAGGCGTCAACTCCTTGACTTCCACTTTTATCAACCCTCCATCCCTCTTTATAGTTGTAAATTAACTCTCTGTTTCCAGAAGCCGCATCTACTCCGACTTCTACTTTAGCCACACCACCTACATTGGCTTTTACTCCAGCATTTAGTCCTAGTTTGAGTTTTGCTGTGAAAATATCCCCAAGTTTATTAAAAAGATGTACAGTAGCCGCTCTATAAGCCCCATCCTCAAAACTTCCACCTGTGGCTTTAGACGCTAACCCACCAAGTGTGGCGACAATAGTTGTTTGACTGATAATAGCAGCAGCTTCAGAACCTAATGCTTGTGCGCTTAGCCCTTCTGTTAATCCACCAGCCAAATGCCCCGAGAAACCAGCGGCAAAACCACTTTGGAAACTACCACCACTTGCCTCTGCAATCAGTCCTTGCGCTGTGCCGTGCGCGACTGCTGTACCAACAAAGCTATCAAAGTAAGAGGTAGTTTCTCCAGTGATTGCATCTATCTCGCCACCATGCCCAATACCATAAGTTAGTCCAGCACTCATTGCCCCAAGAATTGCACCTTGAGCGTCACCACCATTAATACCACCCATTACAAAGCCTGCTGCCATCTTGGTGTGCAGGGTACTTGCAAATAAGGATTCTCCACCAAAAGCACCACCCATCATGGCGCCACCTGCTATCATTCCCAGTGTTCTGATAAATGGGTTATCTGATTGGCTCGCTGCGTAGGAGATAATTGCACCAACAATAAAGTTCCAAAAGTGTCCGCTAGGGTCGGTGTATTTAAGTGGGTTATTCATCACATAGATGTATCTGTTATGAGAGAGGGTGAGATTAGGGTCTTGAATGAAGCTGTCTGCGGAGAGGAATCTGGCAGTTTGTGGGTCATATAACCTGGCATTCATATTGATTAAGCCTAGTTCGTCAATATGTTCGTGGCTGGTAAAGCCGCGTTTGACTTCATCTATTACTACATCATCACTGAGGTTTTGGTCTCGTTTGCCAAAGGCTTGATAGTGTTGGCGTGCAACGACTTTGCCATCAATATCGGTGATAAGGTCAATATTACCTAAGGCATCTTTGTGGAAGTATCTAAGTCTATCTATGGCTTTTTCTTGGTTTGTGCCTTCTAAAGATTTAACATAGATGCCAATTTGTTTGCCGTTGGCTGTTAGATTGATTCTAAACTTTTTATAGGTTTTGTTGTTTTTGAATTCTTCAACCATTTCATAGCCGTTTGCTGAGTAGTAGGTGGTTTCTATATTATCAACATAGATATAGCGTTTTTTGGTTTCAAAGCTGCCCCATTTACCACGACTAACCCAGTATCTGTCTTCGCCGTCTTCGATTTTTATACCGTTGTTGCGGATAGTTTGCATAGCGCGGTTGTGATTGGCATCATAACTCAGTTCGGTGCTGGCATTAGCTTGAGTTATTAGTTTGGCTTTGTTGAACGATGTCCACTTAATAGTTCTGCCTGAACCTGTTAGTTGATTGCCGTTGGCGTCATAGGTGTAGCTAGTATTACTCCCATTGTTTTTGCTTAGGCTTGTTAGTTGATTTTTGTTGTTATAACGCATAGATCCCGCGTCTGATTTGTATGTCATATTGCCAAAACTGTCATAGTTGTAGGTTTTATAGATGGTATTGCCAGCAATAGTTTCATCCATGTTGATGAGTTGGTCTCGTACGTCATAGGCATAGTTTTGCTGGGCGTTTGCAACATTGTCAGTCATGCTGGTTACTGAGTTTTGTTCGTTATACTGATAATGTAAATTACGTAATTTTTGCGAACCAAATTCACTTTGGATGCTGCTGAGTTGCCCTGTTAGATTGTCATAACGATGGCGAGTAAGAACACCGTTGCCATAGATTTGTCCTGTGAGACGATCTGAGGCATCTATACTAGTAGCAGACCAGATGAGAATTTCTTTATCACCTATTTCTGCCATATAGGCATTTATATTTTCTTGAATGATAGCTGCTGAGCCTTCGTAATCCACTAAATCTTTTTGTACAATGCGTAGTGAGTCTGCCAACTTGCGAGCATCTTTATAATGGCTCTCAGCAGTTTTGTAGAGTGTTGCAGCCTCTTGTCGATGCTGACTAGCTTGTTGTTTTAACTTATTAGCTTGATTATTATAATTATTTGCAGTATTTTTATTGCTATTGGTGTAACGCTGATATCTTGCAGCGTATTTGTTTAGCATTTTTCCTACATGTAAATACTGCGGCCAAGCATTGTTACTAAAGTATCCCTTTAAGCTGTAGTAATAATTATTGGTATGTTTGCCGCGTTTCCTGCTACCATGATATTTGACCCAGCCATTGCTTTGTTTGGATATGAGGCGCATGGCACGATTACCCATCCAATTGTAATATTGTCTTGCTTGAAAACGGAAATTATTAGCGAGTCTCGACCAATAAGCTGAGTAGCGTTCATAATTATTTGCATAGCCTTCTAATCGTTTGGCTTTAGATTCTTCATAATTGGCTTGTTTTGTTAATGCATCTGCGGATTGTCTTGCTCTATCAGCTAGGGATATTTTCTCTTTGGCTTGTTGTTCATATTTTGCGGCAAGTTTGTTGAGTTTGCTAATCTTACCCATGTAGTCATTCAGCGCACTTTTCATGCCTATCAACTCTGGTGTCCACACTTGAGACTTTGGCATGCTAATAGATTTTAGGTAACCATTGTTATTATATCTACGCTGAATAAAAACATAATTTGGGTAAAAAAGTGCACTTAGACGAGAATAACTATCATAAGCCACACTATGTTCAAATTCTTGACCTTTGATGTTGCTCTTAGTGGTTTTTAGTCGTCCAAATTCATCATAAGTGTAATGGGTGGTTTTAATAAGAGATTGCTCGGTGGCAATTTTGCCAATGCCTTTAGTAGCAGTATCATAAATAAAAACATTTGTTCCTTCTATGGATGTTTTAGCAATAACCCTACCTAAATCATCATACTGGGTACTGCTAACTTGTCCTTTGGCATCGGTCTGACTGATTAACTCGCCAAAGGCGTTGTAGTTGTAAGTCCACTGTCCCATAGATATATCATTCATACTGGTTTTATTGCCCATAATGTCGTATACCATGGTGCTACCAACTCTGCTATTGATACTACTGGATATTTGATTGCCAATAGCATCATATTGGTTAACCACTGTACTACCATCTGCATCAATGACTTTAAAAACCTTGTCTTGTGCGTTTTTATATACTGTTCTGTCATTTCCCAGTGCATCAGTGGTTGTGATTGTGTTATTTGTATAAGCAAACTCAGTATTGATGTCGCCATTACTGCTGGGTCTAGTTTGTTTGATTTTACGACCTAAATCATCATATTCATAACTTGTCCATGCGGTATTATCGCCTGCAAATAGTCCTTGATAATAAGGTAGGGTTGTTTTTTCTAATAAACCTCTGTCATTATAAATACTGTCTTTTAGTATTGTTTTTCCATTAAAGCCGATTTTTGTTTTTCTCACTGTACTACCAAAGGCGTCATAGTAAACACTGCTCGGCTTTGTTCCGCTCACAGTTGTGGTGATTTTGTATTTACTGGTATTAACATCACCAATTGCCAACTGATAATCCTCAATAAAATCATATTTGGTTTGGGTGGTTGTACCATCAGCCCTGCGCTCTAATGTTTGACGGCATAAACCATCATATTGCCAAATGGTAGTTAAACCATTAGGCCCTGTAGAGGTGAGTGGTTTGGAGCAAAAATCATCATAAGTTAGTAATTCCGAATGCCCTAAAGCATTAACCTTTTTGATAACATTAATACCGTTATTGGCATACTCTACAGCGGCTATTCTTTGATTAGACTGGTTATCACTAATAAGTGTTGCTATTTTGTTGCCAAAACTGTCATAAGTAAATTTACTGGTGAGTGATAACATGTGCCCAGGTTCTTTAATCTCCATCGTAAGTGCGCCTTTGCTATCATAATAAAAAGCCATATTTTTAATAATTGTGCTATTATTGTTTTGATGTTTGGTACTGATGGTAATTGGTTGAGATATTAAGTAGTTTTGTTCATCGTTTAAATAAGTGCTTGTGGTTGTTAGCTGATAAAAACTATCTCCAAGTTGGGTTTTTTCAACGATGGTTTGTGGATTAGAAAATTTGTCATAATTAGAACTTTTATTGGTTTTGGTTTTGAGTAGATTACCTTGTAGGTTATAGTTCTTGGCAGTGGTTTTGGTATTTCTAATCTCATAACTTTTGCCATCCTCAATCAGCTCATATTCATAAATGTTTTCACTAATTTTTTTATTGTCAATGAGGACCGTGGAGTTTTTAGCCCTACCATTAAGCTTGCCTTGCTGATTAAACTTACTGATTGTTTGTTGTTTAGTCGCACTATTGGTTTTAGTGATTTTTGCAAAAGAACGCATACCGTCTTCTAAATCATAACGCAATCCTTGATAATGATAATCTAAACGGTTCGTTGTGCCAGCTGCATTGTCAGTAATGAGTGCCTTTAACACCCTTAAGGAAGGTATTACATTAATCATACCTGTTAGGTTATTTGCTGCAGGCGTATAAAGTGTAGTGTCTGTTAAAGCACCATATTCAAACTCACTTGTTCTATAAGGTGTTATTACTTTTTTAAGTAAATTTTCTCCAGCATTAGCATCACTCAACGCACAGGAGATACCTGAAGTGGAATGATAACAAACATCAACTTTACCATCTCCGCCAACATCTGCAAAAGTAATTGGGTTGGCACCGCCTGTAACTCTCCCATAGCCCGACAAATCATATTCACCAGACATTGGGTCAAATTGTGCATATTGTTGCATGCCACCTAACTTGCCGTCGCCCTTATTAAATGCACAATAATAACTACCTGTATTGTAGTGAATACAGGCATCTACTTTGCTGTCTTGGTTAATGTCTAATATGAGTAAGTTTTTAGCACTATCATTAATATTAACGCCCCAATTGCCATCAACATCGGCTACTTCATCAATACTTATAAATTTTTCGCCATTGTTAATAGCACAACGCAATTTATCGGCATAAATATAACAAGCATCAGGCAGAACCGTCATTATTAAAATCTGTTATTCTTAAGCTGTCTTTTACAATATTATGATTGCTTGTAAAGCTTGAGTTGTTAGACCACACCTTCTTAGTTGAGAAACTAATTTTATTTTTAATACTGGTGTTTAAATAACAAGAAAAACCATTATCAATGCCACATACATCACTAGCACCATCACCATTAATATCGGTAAAGAAGGTTTTTTTAGGATCGTTAAAAGCTATATTAAAACTCAGAACATCATTAAAACTGTTACCTTGATTATTGAGAAAACAGTTTAATGAGGTCTTGTTTTGGATGCATAAATCGGTGTATTTATCTGCATTGATATCTAGATATCTAAAATTAGAATCATCTGATGAGTTGTTATTAGACCATTTACTAATTGAGGTAAAACTACCATCACCTTTGTTGATAGCACAATAAGTACCTGAGCTTTCATCAGAGAGACAATAATCTGCGTAACCATCATGATTTAAATTGTTAAACTGTAGTGTAGAAAGGGTTTTCTTTAAATTGGAAAAAGACTTGCCAATACTAGATTTTTTACTGCCACAAACAATATAACCATTGTAATCTGGGTAGCAAACTTCTGCTTGCCCATCAGCTGTTACATCTATTAACTGATAAGATAAGAATTTCTTACTACCTGTAAAAATAGTTTTATCTTTGCGCAACATTGGATTAGTATTATCCGCTTGGTGCCAATCAAATGCGGTTGGTTTGGTGCAATTGTTCTCACCATCGCATAATTCAAGTTTTTTAAGTCTAACAATATTGGAAACACCAACAATTTCATAATCAAAATTATAAGCCCTGCGTAATGTATTATTAGTTTTAACCTCTACACGCTTAAGGACTTCGTTGTCATAATAAGTAGCACCATATTCATATTTTTTAATAGATTGCCCAACAGTTTGATAAACAAATTGAACAGAATGAATGCTATAATTAATAGCATCTAAAACAGTTTTTCCTGCTTGGTTTTTGTAAACATAACTAATTTTATTGCCAAATCTGTCTTCTTTACTGGAAAGATACCAGCGATAATTACCTTGATCTTGCGCATTTTTAGAATTTGAATCAACCCCATAGTATAGAACATAGCCGTCTTTTGTTTCAATTTTCCATGAGTCAGAATTGTTAGTATTACCTCCAACAGAAGTGATACGACTAAAGTTTTTAACCCTATTGCTGTAAGTAGTATCAACTTCACCCGCTTGTCTAGAAGTTGCAATTAACCGAGAACCATCTAAACAATATTTATCAAAGTTATCAAAATTGACTCTACCAATAAAACCATCTATCTCTTTGCTTGCACTACACCTAGAAATAACTGAAGTGCCGTATATAGAAAAACCAGAGTTTACGGCAGAGTTGTATTTAATCCCGATAACGGGGCGAATACCATTAGCACCTTCTGGTAATTCCAATGGAATTTTATAATTAAGCACACCCATATTGCTATTCGCTTCACCCTCAATTGAACCAACCAGATTACTTGCTAAAGCATGTGCAGAAAGGAAAACTATTAATAATAGTGCTATTTTTTGTTTGATTGAAATTATCATTGATTCCTCTTATTAAAATTGCCTCACAACATCAAGCATCTCATCATTGAGCTGCTCGAATTTTTGCTCTAATTGGTAAAATTCTTTATCCTTGATTGGGTCAAGCTTGATATCTTTATCAAAAATACTGGTAATTTTTTGTCCTGTTTGTTGTTCAGCCTTAACAATTAGGGCTTCAACCGTTGCTATTTCTTTTTCTAATTGTCTAAATTCCTTAGGAATAGATAATTCAGATTCAGATTTGATTATCAAATCCATTTCTTGGTTAGCTTGTTTTATCTCTTTGTATAATTTTTGATTCTCAGACAAATTATTATTTACCTTACTGATATCATTGATTTTTACTGGAGTATTGGTTGTTGGTTGTTGTAGTGACTGTATCACTACAAAAAGAATTAAAGCAATGATTGCTGTAATAGCTGTGCTTTTTATTAAAATTGATTTTTGCATTTATATTAACTATGTATAAAATCTTAATTTTTACTCTAATTATTTTAGCTTGTCAAATTTTGAAAAAATCAAAAACTTAAAAAAAGATAACAAGAAAAATAGAGATAAAGTCAATATTGGTATATTACCAATATTGACATAAGGTGTATTGCCGTTATATAGCTTAATGTTTTCATCTATGTATTCTTGTTTTATAGTTTGGGCAATAATAATTCCTTTATCATCAATAATAACACTTTTGCCATAATTATTTGATCTAAGCAAATATTTACCTGATTCAATTGCTCTTACTCTGGCGACAACTACTGATTTATCAGAAACAATCTTATTTTCAAACCAAGACAAGTCACTAACATTAACCAAAAGATTAACGTTTTTATCTTGCATGATTAATTCAGAAAACAATAGCTCAAAACAAATACTTGGAGAGATAATCATTTCTCCTATTTTTATAGGTTGCTGCTTAAAGTCAACTTGACTAACATCTTCTAAAAAATGAGCAGGAAATAATAAACTAAATAACCTAGGCATATACTCACCAAATGGCACTGGGTGTCTTTTGTAATATTTTTTATCAATATCATTACCCACAAGTAACACATTATATTTTCTTATACCATTATTTAACTCTGTTAGATAGGTGCCTAATAAAACTTCTGTACCTTGTTTAGATAAATCAATAAATTGTTGCTGAAAACCAGATCTATATAAACGATAAAATGATTTAGGCGCTGAAGATTCTGGCCAAATCACAAGGCTTGGCTTTGGATTTATTTGACTTAAAGAGAAGTAATGATTAATTGTTTTATCGGAGATATTTGGTATTTTTTTATCTTGTTTACTGATTAACCCATTAATAACTCGAACATAGGCGGTACCAACATAATTAGTGAAGTCTATTTGTTTTAAGATATATCCTGAAAAAAATATAGCGATTATTGAGATAATGGTGAACAATGCTTTTTTAATACTAGTAACATTTAACAGCACAATAAATAATGCAGCAATAACTGCCACAATAAAACTTACACCAATAGAGCCAATTATCGGCATAAAGCCCGCCAAAGGTGTGTCAATAAATAGATAACCAGTTTGCAAGTAAGGAAATCCTGTAAAAATCCAAGTTCGCAACCATTCTGCTAAAAACCAGCTACTTGCTAATCTGATAACAAATATAAAGTCATTGGTTTGGTATTTTTCTGTTAATGACGCTAGTAAAGCACATAAAGCGAAAGTGGTAGAAATTGCTAACAAAATAAGCACAATAAAAATATTAGCAACTAAATCACTGACGCCAAAATGTTGTCCGATTGAAAATAGCCAGCGTAGGGCATAAAAGGAAAGCGTTAAACCAAATATTCCTCCATTTAACAAAGCTGTGAGCGGTTTTAATCTAGTCCACAAGCAAAACAAAATTGCTATGATAATTATTGATAAATATACAAAATAACCACTTGTTTCTAACAAAAGTGCATACAACAAACCAACAATAGTTGAATACAGTACAGTACTTGTGGTGTTGATTTTTAAAGTGCTCATTGAATTTATTTACTTTTTTTACTTACCAAAGCGTCGATAACTAATTGCTTCAGTGAGATGTTGAGTATTAACGCTGTCTGAGTTGTCTAGGTCTGCAATGGTTCTAGCGACTTTAAGAATGCGGTGATAGGCTCTGGCTGATAGGTGGAACTTGTCGATTGCCATTTCTAGTAAGTGTTTATTGTCTTTATTAAGTGGAATAAGTTTGTCGATTTTATCTGGAGTGAGTTTGTCGTTGGTTTTGCCTTGACGTTTGAGTTGAATATTGTGGGCTTTTAACACTCTTTCTCGTATTGTTTTACTTGGTTCGGCACTTGTATCTGTTTGATCAAGTAACACCTTTTTAGGTAAAGGCGGCACGCTAAGTACTATATCAATTCGGTCTAATAGCGGTCCCGATATTTTGTTTTTGTATCGGTCTATTTGGTCTGCTGTGCAGTGGCATTTACTAGTTCCATCGCCATAATAGCCACAAGGGCAGGGATTCATAGCAGCTATTAACTGAAAATTAGCTGGGTACTCAACTTGATATTTAGCTCTAGATATATTAATAACCCCACTTTCCATGGGCTGCCTTAGTACCTCTAATACATAACGAGGAAACTCTAATAACTCATCTAAAAATAATACGCCATTATGTGCTAAGGAAATCTCTCCAGGTTGCGGGTTAAGTCCGCCACCAATTAAAGCCACAGCAGATGATAAATGATGTGGAGATCTAAATGCCCTCATATTATCATCAATAATAAATTTTTTACTTACCACCGAATAAATAGCTGTAACTTCTAACATTTCTGTAAATGTCATTGGTGGCATAATTGATACAAATCTTTCGGCTAACATAGTTTTACCAGCACCTGGGGTACCGATTAATAATAAATTATGCCCTCCAGCTGCTGCTACTTCCAGAGCTCTTTTTGCCATCATCTGCCCTTTCACTTCCGCAAAATCTTTTTTAATATATCTTGTATCAGTTTTTTTTACATATATTAATTTTGATAAAATCTTATTATTAACTAAAAAATCACAAACCTCTAAAATAGAACTTGCTGTTAATATATTAATATCTTTAATTATAGCTAATTTGGTATCACTTGCAGTTGGCACAATAATGCTATTATTATTTATCTTATTCGCACTAAGTGCAGCTGCAAATAATCCGCTTACAGCATTAATTGCACCATACAAACTAAGCTCACCATAAAATTCTATTTTATTTAAATTTTTATCAGTTTTAATTTGTTTAGCTGCAAGTAAAATACCAATCGCAATAGGTAGATCGTAACGCGCTCCTACTTTAGGCAAGTTAGCTGGAGTAAGTGAGATGGTTATCCTGCCCACTGGAAATTTAAAATTAGCGTTTATAATAGCACTCCTTACCCTTTCTTTGCTTTCACGCACAACAGTTTCTGGCAAGCCAACAATATTAAAAGACGGTAGTCCTCTGGAAATATGTGTCTCAATCGCAATTTTTGGAGCATTTAATCCTACTTCTGCACGCGTAAAAACCTTGGATAAATTCATAAATATATGATAATTTTATTATTAGTAAATATTATTTTATGATAAAAAGTGTTAAAATCAATTGTTAATTATATAATAACAACACAATATGAAAACATTTTTAATTATAGTTTTTTTAACATTTTCTTTGCCAATACTAGCACATAGCGGTAAACTAAATGCTACTAATTGTCATTATAATAAAAAAGATACCACTTATCACTGTCATAACAAAAAAAATATAAAATATAAAGCAACTAAACATAAAATAAAGAAAACAACTATAAAACACCATATTAAACGATGAATATTGTATATTTTGCTGCGCTTAGAGAACAATTAAATACTAAGCATGAACAGATGACAATCGATAAACAATTAACAGTTTTTGAGCTAAAAAAAATATTAACAAAAAAATATAGTATAGATTTTGATACTAATATATTATGCGCTGTTAATAAACAACAGGCTGATGATTTGACCATTATAAATGATATTGATGAAGTAGCTTTTTACCCTCCAGTTACTGGCGGATAATTTTTAATAATGTTATTTAATCATTTAGGATTTATTTTTAATAGCATTGGTAGCTTATTATATCCAAAAAAAATACAACAAGCATTATGTAAATTTATAACTATAGCACCAAAAAATACTAAAGTATTAGACATAGGCTCTGGCACTGGAGTAATGAGTAAAATTGCTTATAATTGCAATCATGAGTTAAATTATTTTGCAGTTGACCCTAGTATAGGAATGCTTAAATATCAGCCACAATATATAAAAACAGAAATAGCAAGCGCTGAAAACCTACCATTTGCTGATAATAGTATAGATATAATAATAATTGGCGAAGCACTACATCATTTTAGTAATATTAATTTATCTATTAAAGAAATAAAAAGAGTATTGACTAAAAATGGTAGAATATTTATTTATGAATTTAATGTAAGTACTTTTAGGGGGAAAATATTATCTACAATAGAGAAAATATTAGGCGAACCAGGTAATTTTTTTACACCCCATGACTTACAAAAATTATTAAACGACTACGGGCTGAAGGTTAAATACACAAACTACTCTTGGCGTTACATCATCACAACGCAAGTAGCTTATTAATTATCTAACTCATACCATCTGTCATATAATAATTTAAGATATTGCTCTTGTTTAGATAACTCTATCATTGATTCGTTACCTTGGTTTTTTATAAAATTAGCTGTTAATGTCTGCTGTAAGGACTTTATTTTAGTTTCAGTTTGTTCTATTTTTACCAATAATTGCTTTAACTCTTGTTGTTGTTTGTAACTTGGTTTTTTGCTTATTTTAATATTATTTTTTTTATCAATAACTAATTTATCTGTATTTATTTTTTTTGTTATATTTTGTTTTTGTAATAAAAAATCATCATAATTACCAGCATATTGAGTAAATTTTCCACCTTGTTCTATGACAATAGTAGAGCTGACAATATTATTTAAAAAAGCTCTATCATGCGAGATAACAATTAATGTTCCCATATAATTTATTAACATCTCCTCTAATAATTCTAAAGTTTCTACATCAAGATCATTAGTTGGCTCATCAAGCACCAGTAAATTAGTTGGGTTTGCTAATATTTTTGCCAATATTAAACGATTTTTCTCACCACCAGATAACATCTTTATTGGCGACATTGCCTGTTTACTATCAAACAAAAATTGTCGCAAATAACCAATAACATGCCTATCTTTACCACCTACACTAATATAACTACGTCCTTGTGCTACAAAATCCATTGCTGTTTTATTAAGTGGCAACTTATCATGTATTTGTTCAAAATAAGCAAGTTTAATATTTTTAGCTCTTTTAATTGAGCCATTACTTGGATCTAACTTACCGAGCAGTAATTTAATAAAACTAGATTTGCCAATACCATTTTTACCAACAATACCAATTTTATCTCCTTTTAAAATTAAAGTAGAAAAATTATCAACTATCATATTATCTTTAATGCTATAACTAACTTTTCTTACAGAAAAAACAATTTTTGCTGCTTTTTCAGCATCACTATAAGCAGTAATTTTAGGCTGACCTTGTCTGCTAATTCTTTGTTTTGCGTCTTCTCGCATGGTTATAAGAGCTCTTACTCGGCCTTCATTTCGTGTGCGTCTAGCTTTAATACCTTTACGAATCCACACCTCCTCATTAGCTAATTTTTTAGCAAATAATTTTGCATGTACTTCTTCTGCATCTAATATATTATTTTTATGTTTTATATAACTATCATAATTACAATTAAATACTGCTAATTTAGCTCTATCTATATCAAATATTTTATTAACAACTGCTCTTACAAGAGCGCGATCATGAGTAATAAGCACTAATGCAGCATGATAATTTATTAATATTTTTTCTAAATACAGAATACTTTTTATGTCCATATGGTTTGTTGGCTCGTCAAGTAATAATATATCTGGCTCACTAATTAAAGCCTGTGCCAGCATTACTTTTTTTTGCCATCCACCTGAAAGAGATGATAATGTATCATTAGGATGTAAAGCAAAACGATTAAGAATTTTCTCTATTTTATGTAAATATTCCCAAGCATTTAAAGCATCAATTTTCTCTTGTATTTTTGCTGCTTTATCTAAACTATTAGCCGCCATTAACTGTTTGTAATTAATAAGCATGCTGCCTATATCACCTAAACCACTCGCTACAATATCAAATATTATCTTGTTATCTATAATTGTTGTTTGCTCTAAATAACTGATTTTTATATTATTTTTAATTTTAATTTCACCATCATAAATATCAACACTACCAGCTAATATGCGCATTAATGTTGACTTTCCTGCACCATTACGACCAATTAAAGCTATTTTGTCTCCCTTTAATATAGTAGCATTAGCGTTGCTTAAAAGTTTTTTATCAGAAAACTTAATTGATATATCATTTAAAGTAATAAGTGGCATAATAAGATAAGTTTAATTGCTTAATTATTTGTTACACTTTATAATCAGCAAATATTTATTTGTAATAATAAAGATTATGAAAAAAAGAACTATTTTACTTGCTTTAACACTTATTGTTAGCTCATGTTCTGGTGTTAATACATTACTAAAAAAGAAAAATTTAGACGTACAAACTAAAATGAGTCATACGATATTTTTAAATCCTGTGGCTCCTGATAAAAAAATTATATACCTAAATATCCGTAATACCTCTGATAAGAAATTAAATATAGTAAGCAAAATCAAAAATATATTGATTGCTAAAAAATATATAATAACTAATAATCCAGAACAAGCAAATTTTATTTTACAAACTAATATTCTTAGTGTTGCTAAAACAGACCTACAACAAGCAAATTCAGCATTAGCAGGAGCGGTTAAAGGCGGGGTCACTGGAGGTGTTTTAAGTAGTGGTAGCGATAGTAATAGCAAAAAAAATGCTGTACTATTTGGCGCTGCAGTTGGTTTTTTAAGCAATGCAATAGTCAAAGATACTGTTTACACAATGGTAACTGATGTACAGATAAGAGAAAAATCAGCTACTAGCGAACTGATAAATCAGCACCAAAAAAGCAATATTTCGCAAGGATCTACCTCGACGATAATACAAAAAATAACCAATAATAAAGTTAATTGGAAAATTTATAGTTCACGTATTGTTAGTATCGCCAATCAATCAAATTTAGATTTTATAACAGCTAAAGAAAAATTAGAGCAAGGGCTTATTCATGTTATTGCTGGTACATTTTAAGCATTATAATATTATTAAATAATAATATTATAATAACATGAAACAATTGACAGTTAATTTTTAACACCTAAAATAGCTATTTTAGGTTTAAGAGGAGATTAACGTGGCTCATATAATAATAATTGGTGCATCAACTGGCGGACTACCTTGTGCATATGATATAAAAAAAACATTAGGCAAACAACACAAAGTTACCGTAATTTCTGATAATGCTAATTTTAATTTTATCCCTTCTAATCCTTGGGTGGCAGTTGGTTGGCGAAGCGAAGATGATATTAGTTTTCCATTAGAGCCAAAACTTAAAAGAAAAGATATTAATTTTATTCACGGTAGTGCTACAGATATTAATCCCGATAAAAACCAAGTTACAGTAGATGGCGATAATATTATTGATTATGATTATCTAATCTTAGCAACTGGTCCAAAATTAGCGTTTGATGAGGTTGAGGGATTAGGACCTGATAAGCATAGTATATCTATTTGTACTACTGCTCATGCAGAAAATGGCAGACAAAAGTGGGAAGAATTTTGTGCTGGTGGTGGTGGTCCTATCGCAGTTGGCGCTGTTCAAGGCGCATCATGTTTTGGTCCTGCTTACGAATTTGCTACAATTATGGAAACAGATTTAAGAAAAAGAGGCTTGCGCGATAAATGTCCTATTACCTTTATAACTCCGGAACCGTATATAGGTCATTTAGGGCTTGGTGGTGTAGGAGATTCAAAAGGATTATTAGAGTCAGAATGCAGACATCGTCATATAAAATGGCATACTAATAGCAAAGTAGCATCAGTACACGCAGACAAAGTAATAGTAGAAAACTGTGATGATGAAGGTAAAGTAGTAAAAACTGTTGAAGTAGCCAGTAAATACACTATGTTACTACCGGCATTTAAAGGGGTTGATGTGGTTAGTGCGCTAGCAAAAAAAGGCGAAGGTTATGTTAACCCGCGTGGTTTTGTTATGATTAATGAATATCAACAATCGCCTGTTAAAAATAATATATTTTCTTTAGGAGTAAATGTCGCTATCCCTCCAGTTGAAGCTACGCCTATTATGTGTGGTACTCCTAAAACTGGTTATATGATTGAATCTATGGTAACAGCTATTGTGCATAATATTGAAAACATGATTGCAGGTAAAGAGCCTGAATACAAACCAACTTGGAACGCTGTATGTATCGCTGATATGGGTGATACTGGAGCAGCATTTGTAGCGCTACCACAAATTCCACCACGTAATGTAACTTGGGCAAAAAAAGGTAAGATGATGCATTTAGCTAAAATAGCCTTTGAAAAATTCTTTTTACGTAATATGAAAACTGGTAATACAGAACCAAGCTATCAAAAATATATTTTTAAAATGTTAGGTATTGAGCGTTTAAAAAAATAATAAATATTTCTTATGTTAGAGTATATATTTTTTAATTCATCCTTAACTCGTGAATTTATAAGTTATCTTGATGAGAATAAAATAGATTATGCAAATCAGACTGATGATAGTTTTGGCACTATACAAGGAAGTATTATCAGTATTGCTGAAGATACAAAAGACAGTCATTTAAATGAGTTACAATATTTATATGATACCTTGCAAGTAAAGCAGGAAAATATCTTAGAATCGAGTGGTGATGCTTTATTAACCAATGTGGCTGGCATGGAAGTTGCCCTTAAAAATGGTAAAACATGCACTATAAAGATTAATCCAGAAATAGTAAGTAAAATACTTACAGTGATAAGTTTTGAAGAACTACAAAGCTTTGTAAATGATATTACAAATTGTGTACAAAACCCTGATGACAAACCTGTTTGTAAAAAATAATACTAAATAAGATTTAATAAAGAATAATTACTAAGTTAATCCGTATTTATTGCATATTATCTTTATTTATTTTAATAATTTTGGACTTAATTTTACCGTCTGTTAATTTTGTAGTTATAACATCGCCAAGCTTAATTTGAGCTATAGAGCGAATACTACGGTTATTTATACTAGTAATACTATAATTTCTAATTAAAATTTTCAATGGATCCAAGTAATCAAGTGCGTCAATATTTTTAATTAATTGCTGTTGTTTGTGGTTAATAGTATTACGCATCATAGATAATAATTTATTATTAATGGCGATTAACCGCTGACTGTTAACTTTAACTGGTTCAATTGATTTTATTATCAACTGTTTATAATAAAAATTATTAAGTTGCTTATTATTAATTATTTTTTCCTGCAAGCTGTGTTTTTTTAGTTTATTTGTTAATACTTGTAATTGGGTGTTTTGCAGCTTAATCTTTATTTTAATGGCATTTATAAGTCTTGCTAATAAATTATCAATAACTTGGTATTTATTGTAAAAGTTAGGGCTGCTAATTTGATTATTTATTTTTATCAATAACTCTTGCATAATTGATAATTGTTGTTTAGCTATATTAACAATACGCAACTTATTATTCATTACCTGCTGCAAAATTACCATTTTATCTGGTACTGCCATAGCAGCAGCAGCAGATGGTGTCGGTGCCACTTTATCGCTAACAAAATCTATTAAGGTAGTATCTGTTTTATGCCCTATACTACTTATTACTGGTGTTTTTATAGCAAATACTGCTCTAACCAAACCTTCGTCATTAAAGCACCATAAATCTTCTCTACTTCCTCCGCCTCTAGCTATTATTAATACATCACATTTATTATCCTTATCTGCCTTTTGTATTGCATAAATTAACTTACCTGCTGCCAAATCTCCTTGAGTTAAACTATCATATACAATAATATGCACAAATGGATAACGCTTGCCAATAATACTAATAATATCATTAATTACGGCTCCACTTTTAGCAGTAATAACTCCTATAGTGCTTATATGTAGTGGCAATGGTTTTTTATTTTTTTCTGCAAATAATCCTTCTTTAACTAATTTTGCTTTTAATTGCTCAAAACCAAGTTCTAAATTACCTACACCCATTATCTCTATACTACTAATTATTAATTGAAAGTCTCCACGATTCTCATAAATATTAGTAGCTGCACGTACCATAATTTGCAAACCATTTTCTAATTTAAATTGTAATTTGTAAACAGAAAGCCTAAATAAAGCACAATGAATTTGACTGTCATCATCTTTAATAGAAAAATAAATATGACCAGAGCTAGGTGTGCTGATATTTGACACTTCTCCCTGTACCCAAACTAATGGAATATATTTAGTTATGGCTTTATTGCATAGTTGCAAAAAATTTGTAACCGAATAAATTTCATCTATATTAAACATTTTTCAGTTTAATAAAAACAGCCCCAGTTCCGCCAAAATTAGCTGGGCATGAGCAAATAACTACTACTTGTGGGTGTTGTTTTAAATAATAAAAAACTTGATTTTTTAGTTGTGGAGAATTAGAGCCATAACCCTTGCCGTGAATAATATGTAAATATTTTTTATATTGATTATAATAAATAAACTCAGCTAAGAGTTTGCAGCTTTCTTCCTTAGTTTTACCATGTAAATCAATCGATGCTGTTGCAACTATTTTTCCTTGTTGCATTCGTTTTAAATATGTTTTACTAATACCTTTATTGTACAATAATTTATTATTAGCATCATATTCTATAGCAGAAATAATGCTATATTGTAAAAATTTTGGGTGCTTTAATCTATCTGTTGCTTGTTTGATCCATTTATCTGTAGTTTTTAGCTTATCAATAGTATTTCTAAATAAATCTATATCTGCTTTATTTATATTACTATAATGCTTTGATTCTGGCATTTAAGCGAGATTTTTTACGCGCTGCAAGATTTTTATGAATAAGTCCTTTACTAACAGCGCCATCAAGAACTTGTTGCATATTGGTAAAATTACTAGTCGCTTCTTCTTTATTTTTAGCATCAATAGCATATGAAACCCTTTTAATCATAGTACGCATTTTTGCTCTAATTGCCGCATTATGTTTATTGCGAGTTACTGCTTGTCTGGCTCTCTTTTTAGAACCTGCTAAATTTGCCATAATTTATATTAACTTAAAAATATTAAAATTTTACCTAATTATAAGCCAAGTATTCATGTTTTTTTAATTGTTTAAGTATTTTTTGTTTATTAAAAATCAAATACCACATATTGCCTCCTGTGGCTTTCCATAAACTAACAGAACGTATACCAGCAAATAACAAAGCTCTAATATAATCAGCAATTTGTTGATTTTTTAAATAACTCTCCTTGCCGTTAATAATAATGGTTGGCCTTAATTTACCAATAGTATTTTTATATATAATAGCTAAAGCAGCAACAGAATTATGACTATTAATATCAAAATTAGTTTCTTTTAATTTATTAATTTCTATAGCGATAGTAGCTAACATTTTTTTTTTTCTCATTAGCTTTTTTTCTAACGCAATAAGAGCAAAACTATAAATTAAAATACTTTTACTGCTAATAATATTTTTATTAAGAATATTTTTTAATGCAGCAATGCCAAAAGACAGTTCACTATAAGATTTATAGATCTTGTTAACATCTGTACTATCTTTTATTAAACTAGCAATACTTGCCTCACAACTATCAGCATCACACTCACCTTTTAGGGCTAAATTATCAATCAAAGCTGTAATTTGCATAATAGATGCTAATGCTAAAATCCTATCGTGTAATTTATTCATATTTATTTACTCTTTATCGTTAATAATTGCTCCGCCAATACAAATGTCATTATCATAAAAAACTACTGCTTGTCCTGGTGTTATAGCTTTTTGTTTTTTATCAAAAATAATTTTTATTTTATTTTCAAATTTACTAATTTTACAATACTCACCTTTAGCTCTATGTCTTATTTTTGCTAAATATTTATGATTATAATTAATTTTATCTGTTATTAAATATAATTTATTGCTGATAATTGTTTGATGATAAAGTAATTTTGAATTACCCTGTGCCACGATTATCTGATTTTTACTAATATCTTTAGCAACTACAAACCAAGCTTTATCTGTATCGCCAAATCCACCTCCTATCTCTAAACCTTTACGCTGCCCTATCGTATAAAAATAAACTCCATTATGATGTTTAATAAAATTACCATGCTCATCAACTATATCGCCTTGTTTTGGTTTGATATATTTAGCTAAAAAATCACTAAAATTACGCTTACCGATAAAACAAATACCAGTAGAATCTTTTTTGTTAGCTGTTATAAGCTCTGCCTGTTTGGCAATTTTCCTTACTGCAGCTTTTATTAGCCCTCCTAAAGGAAATATAGTATTTTTAAGCTGATATTGATTGAGTAAATATAAAAAATAAGTTTGGTCTTTATTTTTATCTATAGCTGTTTGTAAATAATATTTATTATTTTTAACTAAAATACGTGCATAATGACCTGTAGCAATTTTATCTGCGCCTAACTGTTTAGCATAATCTAAAAAAACCTTAAACTTAATCTTTTGATTACAAAGTATATCTGGGTTAGGTGTTAATCCTTTTTTATATTTATCAATAAAATCTAACCATACATCATGCCAATATTCACTGCTAAAATTAACAGTATGTAATTTTATTTTTAATTTATCTGCAACTAGTTGTGCGTCATGTAAATCATCAGCAGCATTGCAATTATAATCATCGTCTTCATCCCAATTTTTCATAAATAATGCCTCAACATCATAACCCAACTGTTGTAATAATAATGCAGCAACAGAAGAATCAACACCACCAGACAAACCAACTATAATTTTCATTTTTTATAAGCCTGAATTATTTTATTGACTAAGTCATGTCTTTTAATATCAGCGTTTGTAAAATGACAAAATGCTATATCTCGCTCATTAGATAATACTTTAATAGCATCAAGCAAACCAGACTCTCTTGGACGCTCGATATCTATTTGACTAACATCTCCGGCTATTATCATCTTAGAATTAAATCCTAACCTAGTCAAAAACATTTTCATTTGTATTTTAGTAGTATTTTGTGCTTCATCTAAAATAATAAAGGCGTTATTTAATGTTCTGCCGCGCATAAAAGCGAGTGGAGCTATTTCTATTATATTTTGTCTTAACATTTTTTCTGTTAGACTATCTCCTAAAAAATCATATAAAGCATCATAAATAGGCCTTAAATACGGATCTACTTTATCATTTATATCACCTGGCAAAAATCCTAATTTTTCTCCAGCTTCTACCGCAGGACGTACTAAAATTATTTTATCAATTAATAATTGTTCTATTGCTTCTACTGCTTTAGCCACTGCTAAATATGTCTTACCTGTGCCTGCAGGACCTATAGCAAAAATACAGTCAAATTTATCAATACTATCTATATAACTAAGTTGTGCTAAATTATTAACTATAATACGTGTTTTAGTTAACTGAATAATTTTTTTATTAGTGCTGCTATATTCTTTTAATAAAAAATTTATATTATTTATGTGTATAGTTTGTTGTTGACTTAATTTGGTTAATATTAAAGCTGCTGCTTCTGCTTGAGTGCCTTTGATATGAAAATCTACTCCTTTGTTATTTATGACCACATTAAGTTTTTTTTCTAAAAAAATAATGTTAGCGTTAAGAGTTCCACATAGCTGATTAAGCTTATTATTATCTAAATTAAGGGTTAATTTCATGCGTTTATTTTATCAAATATTACTAATAATAATAATATTTATCACGAATTTAGCCAATGCTTGTGTGGTTTTATTATATCATCACTTTGATACTAAAACTCCACCTTCTACTAGTATTGATCCGCAATTATTTGCTCAGCATTTAAAGTACTTAAAAGATAATAATTTTAATGTTTTAAGTGTTAAAGAGCTAGTTAACAATATACACAACCAACACATGCTACCGGATAAATGCGCAGTACTAACTGCTGATGATGCTTACATATCCATTTATAAAAACGCATTGCCGTTGCTTAAAAAATACAATATGACTATGAGTGTTTTTGTAGCAACTCAGGGTATTGATGATAATTATAAATCACTAATGAGTTACAAGCAAATGCAAAGCACTAAAAAGTATATATCATACTACAACCATAGTACAGATCATAGTCATTTTTATACCCTAAATAAACAACAAATTAAAAATAATATTACCACTGCTCAAAAGAAATTATTATCTAAATTAAATACAGATAAAAAAATCTTTGCCTATCCTTATGGTGAATACAATTTACTCACCTACAATACAATAAAAGAATTAGGTTTTGTTGCTTTTGGACAGCACTCAGGCACTATTAACATAAATAGCGATTTATATGCTCTTCCTAGATTCCCAATGACAAATAAATATGGCGCTATGCCAAATTTTATTACCAAAATTAATACTATAGCTATGCCACTACTAAATAGTTCACCAATTTCTTCTGTAGTTACTAGCAACCCACCAACACTAAAACTTCAATTTACTAAAAAAATAATAATAAGCTGTTTTATACCTAATAATAATTCAAATATTATTTGGCAAAAAAATACTGCACTTATCACAGCAACAAAAAAACTAATAAAAGGTAGAACAAAATATAATTGCACAGCAAAATCACCACAAAAAAACCGATTTTATTGGTTCTCTAAACAGTGGTTGGTATTATAACTCAGGTATCTCTATTTATATTAAACAGCCTTAACATTAGTGGCCTGTAAGCCTTTATCACCACTTTCTACTTCAAACTCAACTTCCTGTCCATCTTTTAAAGTTTTAAAACCATCAATCTGAATCTCACGAAAATGAACAAATACATCTTCACCATCTTCTTGTTCAATAAAACCAAAACCTTTTTTGGCATCAAACCATTTTACTTTACCTATCATGCGGATAACTCTCCTAAAAAAAAACAAAAATAACATTAACAACTAAATTTAATAAAAAATCCAATTTATAATGAAGTTGGTTATTTTAACTATTTTTTTTAACCTGTGTGTCTATTTTTTAATAGGTATAATCAAAAATAATGAATAATATAGAGATATGGTCGCAAAAATTAGTCGATATTAAAAAACAACAAATTGATAGTTTCTTCAGTGATACCAATGTAAATGATGCTTTAATAAATTACAGTAATAGCGTTGATAAGCTAATAATTATTATATATAAATATTGTAATTTTAATAACCATTTATCATTAATTGCAGTCGGTGGTTATGGCAGAAAAGAAATGCAACCTTATTCTGATATTGATTTATTAATATTAGCTGATAAAAAATACCAACAAATTTATCAACAAAAAATTGCAAAATTTATTGCTATTTTATGGGATATTGGCTTTGAAGTAGGGCATAATGTATGCAATCATCGGCAATGCAGCACAAACATAGAGGATGTTAGTATTATTACTAATTTATTAGATAAAAGGCTAATAATAGGTGATAAAAAATTATTTGCTAAAATTTATAATGATTGGAGTTCACAGCATTTTTTTTTAGCAAAACAAAAGGAAAAACAACAAAGACATAAAAAATTCTCTGGCAGTAGTTATTCTTTAGAGCCAAATATTAAAGAAAGTCCAGGTGGATTACGTGATATAGACACTATTATATGGTTAATAAAATTTGCTAAAATAGAAATAAATAAAGAATTTATTACAGATAAAGAGAAACAAATACTAATAACGGGAAAAAACTTCTTAAATAAAGTACGTTTTGCACTGCATTATATTGCCAAAAAAAATGAAAATCGTTTATTATTTGATTATCAAATTAAAGTAGCAAAATTATTAAATTATTATGATAATCAGAGTAAAGCTGTTGAAATTTTTATGCATGATTACTATAAAAATATTAGTAAAATATTACAAAATAACGATATAATTTGGCAACTATTGCAAAATAAAATTATTAATTTTAAAACTATTGATAATGATTTTATTGTTAGTTATAACTATATAACAGCAAAACATTTAAATATTTTTAACAATAAACCAAGCTCTATGATTGCTATTTTTGCATTAATTGCAAAATATAATTATATAAAAGGGATTGAAATAAACACATTAAGAGAGTTAAGAAAAAATTTAAATATAATAGATCAAAATTATCATAAAAAATACTTAAACAATAAGCAATTTATCTATATTTTACAACAAAAACATGGGGTAAATAAGGCCTTAAAACTCATGCATCGTTATGGAGTATTAGAGAGATATATTCCAGATTTTTCTCACATAACTGGTCTTATGCAGTATGATTTTTTTCATAGCTGGACGGTTGACGAACACAGTCTATTTGTAGTACGTAATTTACGTAGGTTTTTTATTAAAGAATATAGTAATGAGCTTCCTCTTTGTAGTGAAATTGCTACACAAATAATAAAGCCTGAATTATTAATTTTAGCTGGTCTGTTTCATGATATTGGCAAAGGCAGAGGAGTATCTCACAGTGAATTAGGTGCAAAAATTGCAGTAAAATTTTGCCAGACACATAAATTAACTTATACAGATACAAATGTAGTAAAAAATTTAATAGCTAAACACCTGCTTATGTCAAATTTTATTAATACTAAAGATATAAATGATATAGATGTAATAGCTAAATTTGCTAATATTGTTGGTAACACAGAATTGCTAAAAATGTTATATTTATTAACAGTTGCTGATATAAGGGCAACTAAAATAGAACTTTGGAATGATTGGAAAGATTTATTGCTAAGGAATTTATTTTATAGAACTACAAAATATTTAACAGCTAATACTGCTCAGCCAAAAAACATTAAAGAGCAAATAATAAATCAACAACAAGAGGTAAAAAAAGCGGTAATAGTTAGAGGGTATAATGCAAATATTATAAAAAAAATTATAACAAATTTGCCTAGTAATTATTTTGTATATTTTGAATTAAATGATATTATTTGGCACTTTGATAGCATTGTCAACAATGCAAACAAAACAGTTATTAAAACTAAAAATAATAGCAATGGAATTACTGACTTATTTGTATATAGTAACGACTTAAATGGCATGTTTTATTTGCTTATTAATGCATTGGAAAAATTATCTATAGATATTGTAGACGCTAAAATAATTACTACAAAAGATACTAAGACATACAACACTATTAGCTTTCTTACTAAAAATAATAATGAAAATATTGCCCATAATGTACACAAGGCAATTAACGCCTCTATACAACAACCAAAACCTCCTAAAATCAACACCAAGTATATATCTTTTGAATTTAATACTAAAATTAGTTTCTCTAAACATGCAAAATGGCGTCTAACAAAGGTAAATATTTGTACTACAGATAAGAAATCTTTATTATCTAATATAGCGTATATTTTTTATAAATTAAATTTTAAGTTAACTAATGCTATTATTTCAACACTTGGCAGTAGGGTTGAGGATAGTTTTTTTATTAGTTATAATAATAATTTTTTAACTAAAGAACAAGAGGATGAATTAAAAGAAAAATTAAAAAATATATTAAATAATTAATTTTTTATGTATAATTGACAACTTAATCAACATCGTAAATATTTTTACGCATATCTTTTATAACTATTTTTTTTAACAATTAACAAATAATTATCTATGAATAATAAAATAAAAACCATAACTGATGCTAGTTTTGAGGCTGATGTATTAAACGCTACTACTGCTGTTTTAGTAGATTTTTGGGCAGAGTGGTGTGCACCTTGTAAAGCTCTTGCACCTATACTTGATGAAATAGCGGATAACTATGATGGTAAGCTAGTTATAGCTAAACTAAATATTGATAAAAATGATAAATCTCCAGTAGAATATGGAGTGCGTGGCATACCTACTATGTTATTATTTAAAAATGGTGATGTCAAGGCTACAAAGGTTGGCGCTTTATCTAAGGCCGAATTAAGTGCCTTTTTAGATGCTAATATATAACATCTTATGAAGCTGTCAGAACTAAAAGCAACAAGTCCAGAAAAATTATTAGAAACAGCTACTGCTTTAGGTATTAAAAATATATCACGCGCTAAAAAACAAAATCTTATATTTTCTATACTTAAAGCCAAAGATGCTAATGAAGAAGAGGTTATAGGTGATGGTGTACTAGATATAATTGATAATTATGGTTTTCTGCGTTCCAGTGATGATAGTTATGTGTCTGGTCCCGATGATATCTATGTATCTCCTAATCAAGTTAAACGTTTTAATTTAGCTACTGGTGATTTTATTTCTGGTAAAATTAGAGCACCAAAAAAAGGCGAAAAATATTTTGCTATTATTAAATTATTTGAAGTAAATGGCGATGATCCAGAACATATAAAAACTCGTATCCCATTTCCTTCTCTTACACCAATTCATCCTAATCAAAGATTAAAATTAGAAGTTGGTAACGGCAGTACAGAAGATATAACCTCCAGAGTAATTGACTTAGTTGCGCCTTTTGGTAAAGGGCAAAGAGGACTATTAGTAGCACCACCAAAAGCTGGCAAAACCATGATTATGCAACATATAGCATCATCAATCTCTATTAATGCTCCAGAATGTGAATTAATGGTATTGTTGATTGACGAACGTCCTGAAGAAGTAACAGAAATGGAACGAACAGTGCGTGGTGAAGTAGTAGCATCTACTTTTGATGAATCTGCTAAACGTCATGTGCAAGTTGCAGAAATTGTAATAGAAAAGGCAAAAAGATTAGCTGAAAAAGGCAAGGATGTAGTAATTTTATTAGACTCAATTACTAGACTTGCTCGTGCTTATAATACTATATCTCCAGCATCAGGCAGAGTGCTTACCGGTGGTGTAGACGCCAGTGCCTTACAAAGACCAAAAAGATTTTTTGGTGCGGCTCGTAACATAGAAAATGGTGGCAGCATCACTATCATTGCTACAGCACTTGTTGATACTGGCTCTAAAATGGATGAAGTAATTTATCAGGAGTTTAAAGGCACAGGTAATATGGAACTTCATCTTGATAGACGTTTAAGTGAAAAAAGAATTTTTCCAGCCATTGATATTAATGCCTCTGGCACTAGACGTGAAGAATTAATTACTTCAAAATTAGAATTACAAAAAATGTGGATTTTACGCAAAATATTGCAGCCTATGGATACAGTTGAAGCTACAGAATTTTTAATTGATAAGCTGAAATTTACTAAAACTAATGAAGACTTTTTTAACTCAATGAAGCAATAAAATTTATTAGTAAATCATGCTAATCAATGATATTATCTCCGGTTATTTAATAAAAAATTTAGTCAAAATATTTTCAATAACGCTGATTATTATTATTATAATTATTTTTGGCGATATGTTGGTACCTATTATAAATTATAGCGCTGAAAACAATTCAAATATACAAGATATCATGCTGCTTATGGCGGTTAAAATTTTAACTGATGCTCCTCTTATTTTATTGCTGACTATCTTTTTATCATGTATTGTTGCTATGGGAAAACTATACAAAGAATCAGAAATTATAATTTTAAATGCTGTAGGTATAAGTGAAGTAAAGCTATTTACTAAAATTCTACCATTAACAATTACAATAGCTATAATCATCACCATTATCTCACTTCTTACACCGTCTATTAAAGCTATTGAAAGCCAACTTTTAATAAAAAACGCTAATACCTTTCAAATAGATATTATTAAATCAGGAGAGTTCTTAAAGCTATACAATAAGCAGGCTGTTTTATATGCAAACAAAGAAAATAAATACTTAAAAAATATATTTTTATATACAACTTTAAATGATAATAAGATTATTTTATTAGCACAAAATAGTGAAAAATATAAAGATAATAATGGCAATATTTATTTACGTCTAAAAAATGGAGTTCGTTATCAAAATTTACTTAGTAATGATGAAAAAAATATTATGAATTTTGTTAATTATGATATAAAGATTACAAATCATAAACAGCCAAATATAGTAAAGGATAACCATAACAATGTTATAAAACTAATGCAATCATCTAATTTAAATGATATAGCTTTATGGCAATGGAGAATATCTATACCTATTAGTTTATTTGTATTAATATTTTTAGCTATACTTTTTGCTAAAAACTCACCTCGTTCTAATAAAAATTTTGGTATTTTATGGGGTACTCTAACTTTTATTGCTTACATAGATTTACTGCAAATATCTATGTCAGCTATTAAAGATGCTAAAATTAACCCAATAATTGGGCTATGGTGGGTGCACATACTTTTTATTTGCTTAGCTGCCTGTATTTATGCGTACAGACATAACAAGTTAAAAAATATAATTACTAGATTACAAAACATTATATCAATTAGATAGTATTATTTTTGTAGTAAATTTTAATCTAAAAAAACTACTATACGATACTTTGCTTGTTAGTATATTCAGCATCAAAATCTGTATATTAGTTGTACTTAATTAAAAAATATCCTAGTTTTTGCTATACTTTTAACTGATATTTCCATATAGTCAATTATTTCATGTTTCATATTATTCATAATTTAATAAAAAATTAATTATACTGCTACATTATTATCAAGAATTAATGTATTTCTCTTTTTGTATTAATCCCCATCTACTAAATAGTATATTTTGTTGCTCTTTATTGATATTGCCTTTAATCTCTAGTGTTAATTTATTAGACTGTGTCAATAAAGCAGTATCACGCACAATATCTGCTATTTTCATAGTTGCTAAACCGGTTTGATTGGTACCAAGTATTTCTCCAGCTCCTCTTATTTCTAAATCTTTATTAGCTATAATAAAACCATTATTAGTTTTACGAATGATATCTAACCTCTTTTTAGCGTTAACCCCGAGTGGCGGCTGATACATTAAGATACACATACTTTGTTTATCGCTTCTACCAACTCTACCTCTTAATTGATGTAATTGTGATAAACCTAGTCTTTCTGCATTTTCAATAACAATCAAAGTAGCAAGAGGTATATCAACCCCAACCTCAACCACTGTTGTTGCTACTAATAAATCTACTTTACCATTAGAAAAATCTTGCATAATTTGACGTTTTTGTTTATCTTTAATACGGCTGTGTATCAGAGCTATATTTAACTCTTTTAAATTTGTTTGTAAAAAATTATATGTTTTCTCAGCAGAAATAGCATCAAAATTTTCACTGTCTTCAATCAGCGTACAAACCCAATATATTTTGTTACCATTATTATAAACTTGTCTAATTTTTTCTAATAACTGATTTTTTTTATTATTACTTACTGCTATTGTATGAAATTGTTTTTCTATTTTTAGGTAACTCGTTAATAATAGATATATCCATTTCTCCATATACACTCATAATAATAGAGCGAGGAATTGGGGTAGCTGTCATCACCAATTGATGAGGATGGTGCTTACTTTTTCCGCTGAGTAATAATCTTTGTTCTACGCCAAATTTATGCTGTTCATCTATAATAATAAATAGTAAATTATTAAACTTAACCTCGTCTTGAAATAAATTATGCGTCCCTATTATTACTTTTGCATCTGTTTGAATGCTATGCAATTGTTTTAATCTTTCTGCTTTATTTTGTTTAGCATGTAAAAAAGCTATTTTTATTCCTAGCGGCGCTAAATATTTACTAAAAGTAATAAAGTGCTGTTCACTTAAAATAGTTGTTGGTACCATAATAGCTACTTGAGCATTATTTTCAACTACATGAAGAGTACTAAATATAGCAACAATTGTTTTACCTGAGCCAACATCTCCCTGTAATAATCTTAGCATTGGGGTATTTTTAGCTAAATCACTATTTATCTCATTAATAGCTTTTTGTTGCGCATTAGTAAGAGAAAAATCTAATATTATACGCATATTAAGATCACTAATTAAAGGACAAGCTATGGTTTTTTGTTGCCTAATTTTTTCTCTAGCTCTTAACATAATTAATTTTTTACTAATAAATTCTTCAATTATTAAATATTGTTGTGCTGGGTGATTAAAATTTATAATATCAGCTATATTATCTGTTGCAGATGGATAATGCAATGTATTTATTGCCTGCTTAAAGGTTGTCTTATTAAAATTTATCTCAAAAATATTATTATTATTAAATATATCTAAACTATCTTTTATCCATTTTCTTATTTGTTGCTGATAAATGCCCTTAGTTAAATAATATACGGGAGTAAATGTTGTCGCCAATAATGTAGTGCCATTTTGTGAAATATTGCTAAATTCTGGATGATATAATTCTAAACCAAGTTTAGTTATTTTAACTTCACCAAAACACTCAACTATATCACCACGAGAACAATGCATATATTTACTATAATTAAAAAATCTAACTATAAGTTTATTGTTGTCATTGTCTGTTAAATGATAAATTATTTGTTGAGTTTTACCGTAAGATTTTTCTATATTTTGTACGGTTAAACGAAACAATAGCTCGGCACCAATAGTAAGATTGGTCAGCTTACTAATTATAGTTTTATTTTGATAACGATGTGGCAAATGTAATAAAAAATCTGCTATATTATTAATATTAAAATGAGCTAATCTCTCTGCACTCTTTTGACCTAATTTAGGTAATTTATTAATATTATCAGATAACTGCAACACCATCTATTTCTATTAAAACATCCTTTGGTAACTTACTAACCTCTACTACTGCTCGAGCTGGATATGGTTTAACAAAAAACTCTGCCATAATATTATTAACAACAGCAAAGTTACTTAAATCTGTTAAAAATATATTTAATTTTACAATATTAGTTAAATCACCACCAGCAGCTTTACAAACTGACAATAAATTATAAAAAACTTGGGTAATTTGTTGTTTTATATCGTTATTTATTATCTTCATAGTATCTGGTATTAAAGGAATTTGCCCTGATAAATAGAGAGTCTTGCCAGCTTTAATTGCTTGTGAATATGTGCCAATTGCTTGTGGCGCTTTATTAGTATTGATTACTAATTTATCCATTATTTTATAAAGTAAATACCAAAAGTATTATTTTATATTAAAATAAATTAAAAAATATTTTATTATTATGCTAACAATTATTTCTCCAGCCAAATCATTAGATTTTGACAAACAAAATACTATAACAGATTGCACTAAGCCACAATTTTTAACACAATCAGTTAAGCTTATAAACACGCTTAAAACAAAAAATACCATACAAATAAGTGCTTTAATGAAAATAAGTGCAAAACTTAGCATCTTAAATAAACAACGTTTTATAAATTTTCACACACCATTTACACCAGAAAATTCTAAACCAGCTATTTTTGCCTTTACTGGTAGTGTTTATAAGGGTATTAATGTTAAAAATTTTAATGACAACGAGCTTAAATTTTTAAATAAATCATTAAGAATTATTTCTGGCTTATATGGATTATTAGCGCCTTTTGATTTAATACAGCCTTATCGTCTTGAAATGAGTACAAAATTAAAGATTGCTCAACATAATAACCTTTATCAGTTCTGGGGTAACGTTATTAGCGATGAAATAAATAAATATAAAAAAGATGTGATAATTAATTTAGCATCTAATGAGTACGCTAAAGTAATAAATAAAAAAATACTTAGCGCAGCTTTAATAGATATTGTTTTTCAAGAAAAAACTAATAATATTTATAAAACAATTGGAGTTCATGCTAAATATGCCAGAGGCTTAATGGTAAATTTTATAGTTAAAAATCATATTAATAAACCACATTATTTAAAAGATTTTAATAGCGACAACTATACTTTTAATAGTACTTTAAGTGATAATAAAAAATGGGTGTTTACTCGTTATTAAACCTTAATAAACAACCATGCATCATATGCGGTTGCTTTTCTACTAATAGAGTATGCAGTAATTGTGAAAAATTTTTATCAACTAGCAGTAACAGGTGTATATCTTGTGCAATACCAATAACAAAAAATAATTATTGTGGTTTGTGTCTAATGAAACCCAAAATATTTAATAATACTTATTGTTTATATGATTATAGTGGCTTTATTGCTATGCTAATACAACAATTTAAATATGCTAATGATTTAGCAATAGGTAAATTTTTTGCTAATAAAATGTATAAAGCCTTTAATACATTAAGCACTAAATATGATGCTATTATTCCTATGCCACTACATAAAAAACGCCTACAACAAAGAACCTTTAACCAAGTAATGGAGTTGCTTAGAATAATTAAAAAAGAATCTAGAGTTGATTATAATAGTTGCGTGCGTATTAAAAATACCCAAACATTAATTTATTTATCACCAGTAGAAAGAAAAAAAGAACTTAGAGGGGCGTTTATTATTAAGCATCAATTTAATTATAAGAAAATATTAATAGTAGACGATATTATAACAACTACCAGTAGTGTTTTGGAATTAGCAAAAACTATTAATAACTCTTATGGACAACAAAAACCTATTATAGATATTTTGACATTAGCACGCACAAAATAACAACAAATTTAAATTTAAATACATTATAATTGCATATTTTTCAAATTCTATTAAATAAGATGATAAAAGCTCTACTACTTATAATATTTAGCCTGTCTTTGTTGTCTTGTATCTCTTCGCCAACTAAAATAGATGCGCAGGGTATTAATAGTGAAGATAATACTATAATAACGACTCTTGAGTCATTTAGTTATGAAAAGGAGATTAGCAAAAAAGAAGAGTCTCATATTGACAAAGTAACTTTGATTACTGATCTTATACCAGGACTTGATTTAATCTCTGAATTAGGGGAAGCATTATACGGGATCTCTTACGCACAAGATTATACAAAACTATTGCTTATAGCAGATAATAAAAAATATACTGTTTTATTGCAAGGCAAACTTAAAGTAGCTAATGGCGATAAATTTAAATTATCTATTTTTGGTGATAAAATTACTGGTATTAAATTAATAAAATTATAAATAATGTAAGGTTTATCACAAAGAAAGACTACAAATACTTTCGTTCTATAGCTGCATAAACTTAGCTAAAATTTTATTTTTAACTACTGCATCATAATGAAATAATTCACCATTCATAGCAATATAAATATTATCTTTTAGTGTGCACTTAATACTAGCAAAAGCAAAACCAAAATTAAATAATGCATCAGAGTTATTTACACTATAGGGCAACATAGCACCAAACAGTATTATAGTTTTATCTCTTATAATGCTTAGTTTTTTTGCTGTATTAATCATGGTATCTGTGCCATGTATTATTAAAATTTTATTGCTATCGCAATGTTGACAAAAATCTACTATTTGCGTTATATCGTTAGTATCTATATCTAGGCTATCTTTTAAAAAAATAGTATTAATTAATACGCTATCATTAAGCCTTGCTTGCGCTATCATTGTTTTGATAGAGCTATTATTAAAAACTAATTTACCGGTAACAACATCGTATTGTTTGTCTATAGTCCCACCAGTTATAAGTATTTGTATCATTATCTGCTCCCAAAAATTGCACTACCTATGCGTACCATAGTTGTTCCGTGTGAAATAGCTAAACGCCAATCAGCAGACATACCCATAGACAGTTCAGGCATACTAAATTTATTTTTTAATTTATGCATCAAATTAAAAACATCACTGGCATTATTTTTATCAGGAATACACATAAAACCGATTAATTCTAATTGTGATAAGTGCCTAATCTGCATAACTAACTGTGTTATTTCGGTAGTTTTTATACCAGACTTAGTTATTTCACTATCAGCATTTATCTGTAATAATATTTTTAGTTTTTTATTAGTTTCCAGGCAACGATTATTAAGACGATTGGCTATTTTTAGCCTATCCACGCTATGTACATAATGGAAATTATCAGCAATATCATTAGTTTTATTAGCTTGAATAGTACCAATAAAATGCCAAATAATTTGTTTGTCCTTTAATTTATTTATTTTAACTAAAGCTTCTTGTAAATAATTTTCGCCAAAATTATTAATACCTGTATTATGAATTTTTATAATCTCTTTATAATCTCTTGTTTTACTAACAGCTACAAGCCTTACTTTACCATTTTTGATTAACTTAAGCTCTGTATTGTTTAGCATTATTAATCAAGTAAAAATAATATTATTAGCCTTAAAAATTGGTCCATCAACACAAACTCTTTGCATTGACTTAATATTATTTTCTTCTACAGCAACAGCACAACCGGCGCAACCGCCAATGCCGCATGCCATATATTCTTCTAATGATAAATATGCAGACAAGTTATATTCTTTTGCTAATTTACTAACAGCAGCTAACATAGCTTTGGGTCCACAACTATAAACAACTACTTGTTTTAATTCTAACTCACTTAATTTATCTAAATAAAATTTAGCTAAGTCGGTCGCATACCCTTGAAAAACCTCATCAAATCCGGACAAACTAGCTAAACGACAAGCTATACCCCATCGCTCTAATAACGGCATTGTTGCTTTAATATGACAATTGGTATTAATTTTACTATCAACTAACTTAAAAGGAAATTCTACTTCTGATGCTAAAACTACAAATGGTTTGTAATATTTATCGTCTTTTAATTGTTGGCTAAGTGCAATCATAGGTGGCATACCAACTCCACCGCCTATTAATAACGGTAATTTTTTGTCCTCCATAATAAAATTATTACCTATAGGCCCTAAAACAGAAACAATATCTCCTATTTGTTTTTTTGCTAATTCATTAGTACCACTGCCAAAAATTTTATATAATAAATCAAAAGAATTATTGTCTTTATTTACTGTCATAATGGATATAGGTCGACGCATTTGTATATTGCCCCCCACACTAATATGCACAAATTGCCCAGCTTTAAATAATTTTGGTATGTTTTTACTAAATAAAGTAATAATTCTTTGTTTACCAGCAAATTCTCTATGCGCTAATACTTCACAATTCTCTAATTGTACTTTACTCATTACTTATCAGAGTTCCTACCCCTGTATCAGTAAAAACCTCCAATAATACTGCATGCGCCACTCTTCCATCAATAATATGCGTATTATGCACACCACCTTTAACAGCGGCCAATGCACAATTTATTTTTGGCAACATGCCACCATAAATAACATTTGTTTTAATTAACTGCTCTACTTGTTTGCTGTCAAGACCTGTAAGTAAATTACCTGATTTATCTAACAAACCCTTAGTATTAGTAAGTAAAATTAATTTTTCTGCGCCCATAAAGCTAGCAATACTACTAGCCACTAAATCTGCATTAATATTATAACTCTGACCACCATTAACTCCAATTGGTGCAATTACAGGAATAAAATCAGCTGCAACTAAAAGATTTATTGCCGCAATATTAATATTTTTTACCTCGCCAACAAAGCCTAAATTACTACTACTTTGCATTTTTTTAGCCTCAATTAAAGATCCATCTTTGCCTGTTATACCCATGGCTTTACCGCCATGTGATTCAATAAGACTTACAATATCTTTATTAATTTTTCCGCCTAATACCATCTCAACTACATCCATAGTTTGCGCACAAGTAATACGCATACCATCAATAAAACTAGTTTTAATATTCATATCAGCTAAAACCTTACCAATTTGTGGTCCTCCACCATGAATAATAATAGGATTTATACCAACTGACTTCATTAACACAATATCGCGTGCAAAACTTGATTTTAATTTATCGCAAGTCATAGCGTTACCACCATATTTGATAACTATAGTTTTGTGTTTAAATTTTTGTATATAAGGCAATGCTTCAATTAAAACACTGGCTATATTTAATTTATTATCTATCATAGTTTAATATTTTATGGTATTTATAATTTTTAAGGAGTATAATTTTATTTGTCTATTTATTGTATTTGATTTGCGTCCGAACCCTATAATTTTAATTAACAGGACTTTGTATCATTTACTATTGTTGAATGCCAACTTAGCTTGGAATCCTGCGGTAAATAACAAAATTCCGCCTTATACCAATCAGGTTTAGGTCTATCAATGCAATAAATAGACAAATACAAAATAATTATGCGACAAATATTATCTATTACAAGACAAACTATATCAATAGCTAAAAGCTATAAACACAGTAAAAGCTTGCTTCATAATTTATTAAAAATAAAAATAAATAAGCATATTAAGGTTGCTATATATCTACCTATAAATGGTGAAATAGAACCTTGGTTTATAATTAATTGGCTAAAAAAAAAATATAATATAAATATATACTTGCCTGTTATTGTTAAAGATTCGCTGAAATTTGCTAAAATAAGTAAAAATTACAAAAAAAATAGATTTAATATCTATGAACCATTGTATACAAATATTATTCCCATAAAACAATTAAATATTATTTTTATACCATTACTTGGTTTTGATAATAAATGTAATCGTTTAGGTATGGGTTGTGGTTTTTACGATAAAGCATTGCATGCTAGATCAAACTCTTTTAACTATAAAATGCCTAAATTATATGGTTTGGCATTTAATCAACAACAAATAACACTAAAACCTCAACCATGGGATGTGCGTCTGGATAAAATAATTACACCAAAAAAAGTGTTTAGTGTTTAGCCCTATTAGTTCTACGCCATTTTTGCGGTTTAATCGGTGGTTGATAAAATTGCCATAGACCATTATTATTTGCTTGTGCTAATTTTTCAACTTTTTTATATTTTTCGCCATAAGCAAACGCCATACCATTTAACACCATTTGTCTGCCAATATTAATATCATCCTTATAAATATCTACTAATATTCTATGATAATAATCAATAGCTATAAATTTTATAATTAATTTATGTTTACTGTTATTTAATTTTTTTTTTAAATACTTCTTAGTTAGCTCTCCACAATCTATAATTACCCCTTTATTTTTTTGACATTTCTGTGATATTTCTGGTGTATCAATACCTCTTATTCTCATTTTTAGACTAATACTATCACCGTCTACTATATACAAGGAATTGGGGTTTGTTACACTTATAACTGATGTCTCGGCTTTTAAGCTAAAATTTAATAAAAATAAAATAATAAATAACATATATATTATATGTAAAATATTTAATTTTAAATGATAATAAATTGTTTTTAGATAAAATTAAATTTAACAGTAACGGGCTTATTCCTGTTATAGCTCAAGACTATAAAAGCCATAAAGTTCTTATGTTAGCTTTTATGAATTTAGAGGCCCTTAAGCTAAGTATAGATAATGGCAGGGTAGTTTATTATTCACGTACACGCCAAAAATTGTGGTATAAAGGTGAACTATCTGGCAATATACAGCTTATTAAAGAAATTCTAACAGATTGCGATTATGATACAATTTTAATAAAAATTCAACAAATAAATAATATTGCCTGTCATACCGGCAGAAATAGTTGTTTTTTTAATAAATTAGTAAATGATAATTGGGAGTTAACAGAAAAAATAATTAAATCACCTCAGGATATATATGGATGAAATAATAAAAAAATTAGAGCGGGTATTGTTAGATAGAAAAATAAATAATACAAGCAACAGCTATGTTTCTTCATTGTATGCTGGTGGAGATGAGTTAATTTTAAAAAAAATAACTGAAGAGGCAACAGAGGTTATTATGGCTGTTAAAGACAACAATAATCAGAAAATAATCCATGAAGTGGCTGATCTATATTTTCATATATTAGTATTACTTAACCATAAAAATATAACAACTGATAAAATTACTAAAGAATTATCACGGCGTTTTGGTGTAAGCGGATTAATAGAGAAAAAAAATCGTAAGGAGTAAATATGGGTGGAATTGGTATATGGCAACTGCTAATTGTATTGGCAATAGTAATTATAGTCTTTGGTACTAAACGTTTTAAAAATATTGGCAGTGACTTAGGCGGTGCTATTAAGGGTTTTAAAAAATCTATGGCAAAAGAAGAGGATAAAAATAAAAACACTGTAAATAAAAATGTTATAGATGCAGAAGTTACTAAAGATAAAGACAAACAAAAATAATTAACTAATGTTTGATATTGGTTTTTGGGAATTAGCTTTAATTGCTATTATCGCCTTATTAGTCGTTGGTCCAGAGCGCATGCCAGCCTTAGCTAAAAAAGTTGGTAGCTACATTGGCAAATTAAAAAAATTTATTGCAAATGTTAAAAGTGATGTTGAAGACAATATAAACGAAGATACTTTTGTCCAAAAAATGTCATTAACAGACGAAAAATCAAAAATATTAGAGGTTGTTAAAGATAGCAAAAAACAACTATCTGCTGTAGAAAAATCTATACAAAATAATACAAAATAATGAAAATGTCACTGGTAGAACATTTAATAGAATTACGTGATAAATTATTACATATGGTTATAGCGATTCTTATAGTTTTTATCGTTATATTTCCTTTTGCCGACAATATATATTCTTTTATTGCCATGCCAATTATAAATTCATTACCTGCTGGCTCTAATATGGTGGCAATTGGCGTTATCTCACCATTTTTAACTCCACTAAAAATGGCTTTAATTTTTTCTGTTTATGCCGCTATGCCTTATTTATTATACCAATTATGGTCGTTTATTGCTCCAGCGCTTTATAAGAATGAGAAAAAACTTATATTACCGCTGGTTATCTCTTCAACTATTTTATTCTACACTGGCTTATTATTTGCATTTTTTATAGTATTTCCATTGGCATTTAATTTTTTATCTACTGTAGGTCCTAGTGTTGTCGACTTTACTCCAGATATTCAAAATTATCTTGATTTTGTTATTAAAGTTTCATTTGCTTTTGGCGTGGCTTTTGAAGTGCCAATTGCAACTATTTTACTGGTTGTATTTGGCGCAGTAAAAATTAAAACTCTCAAACAAAATCGTCATTATGTTGTTATTATAGCTTTTGTTGTTGGTATGTTACTTACTCCACCAGATATAATTTCACAAACCTTAATTGCCATTCCTATGTTACTTTTATTTGAAGCTGGCTTATTTTTTGCACCATTTTTTATGGCTAGCCGTAAAAAAAATAATAAAGATAATGAGGACGATGATGACTTTAAAGAAATTGATAAACAATTTGCTGACTTAGATAATAGCTGAAGTTAATCTATAAGCCGGATTCTGTAATTGATAATCATTCATCTACAATATTTATCACTAAATATCTTTAGCACTCTACCCAACAACTATGCGAGTAGCAATTACCGTTGTTCTATTTGAGCTTGCTCCAAGTGAGGTTTACCATGCCATATTAGTTACCTAAATATGCGGTGCGCTCTTACCGCACCTTTTCACCCTTGCCGTTTATGGCGGTATATTTTCTGTGGCACTATCTGTCGCATCACTACGCCTAGCCATTAACTAGCACTTTACTCTATGGAGTCCGGACTTTCCTCTTAATTATCATAATCAAGCGATTACCCAACTAACTTCAGCAGTTATATTTTACTATTATTTTAGTTTAGTTAGATATTTAATTGCTGCTGTTAGCTCTGCAGTTGAACAATCTACACAAGTGCCTTTTGGTGGCATGGCATTAATACCTATAGTAGCTGATTTAACTAAAGCAGCTAATCCTTTTTTAATACGAGCAGACCATGCATTATTATCACCAAATTTAGGTGCTCCAGCTACTCCAGTATTATGACAGGTAGCGCAAATACTTTGATAAATTTCTTTACCGCCTCTATTATTCTGCTTAACAATTACTGTTGTTTTTACTAATTTAATATTTTCAAGTTCACCTTCTAAATATACTGCTCCAATAGGGGCTATTCTTTGTTGTAAAGTAGAATTATCACTTACTGATACACTAAATACACTGATTACTAATTTAGCAATGATAAAAATTATTATAATAATTGTACTTATAATTAATGCTGATGATTTAAAATGTGTTGATTTATCGTTCATATTTTTTATAATAAAAAAATGATAAATTATACAATAATAAAATATAGAATGAAAAAGTTTGTTGAAGCTATGTTGGAAATATTGGCAGTAATAATACTGTTGATAGTTTATAGTATATACTTTCCACAACATATAGCTAATATTATCAATACATTTACTGGTGATAAAATTACCATTTCTAATATAAATGTAGTCTTTATAAAAAACAATAAAATTATTCTTAGTAGTAAAAAAATAAATATAAATAATAATGTTATATTAAAAAATATAGATTTTAATATTAACTTTAACTCGTTAAATATTTTTATTGATAGTGCTAAATTAACTATAAAAAAAAATATAGTCGCACCACCACTTACAGTGTTTTTTAATACAATAAAAATCAAACAATTAACGCTAAACTATAAAAATGCAATATTTAATACAAGTTTAACTATTAATAATGATATTGTCACTATGCATGGGGTTATTGATAATATTAATATAGCTGATAATTTAAAAAACTTAAACCTTATTCCACGTCAATATACTAAAGATTATTTAAGTTATTCGCTACTGAGTGGTAACTTATATAATATATATTGGAGTTTTAATTGGGATAAAAAAGATATAGAAATAAATGCTAAGATCAAAAACGGCTTTATTAGGTTTACTAAAAATTGGCCCATAGCAAAACATATATCAGCCGATTTATATTTTAGTAAAAACAATACTATTATTGATATAGACAATGGCGTTATAGATGGTATAACTATAAAGCAAGGCAGGGTAGTATTAGACTGGAAAGTTAATCATGATGCTATAATTAGCTTGAAAGTCAATCACCAAAGCGAACAAGTTATGAATTTTCTACTAAACTCTCCTGTTGGTTTTATTGATAAAACATTGCTAAAAGATATTAAACTAAACGGCACAGTAACAGCAAATATAAATATATTAATACCATTTGATACTACTAAAGATGTTAAGCTTGATATTCGTGGTAATTTATTTGCCAATCAAATAATATTATTTGATGAAAGCATAGTTGACAACTTAAATGCTTCATTATCTTATAATAATAGTCTAATTATTATTGGCCAAGGTAATATTGCAGGAGAACGCAAAGAAATAGAATTATTTGTTAATAATGATCAAGATATAATTCTTAATACACGAGCTAAAAATGAAACTATTTATATGCATAAGAAAAAAGATAAATATTTAATAGCTATAAATAAGAAAAATATTAAAGGCAAGATTACTTTTGATAATGGCAATAATTTATTGCCCATTGTAGTGTTTAAGGATTTTAATATTAAAGATTTTAATATTAAAGATAATAAAATTACAACAAAACTCAAAGCAACTGATTTTAGTAGTTTTTATGCTGTATTTAGTAATATTAAAATTAACGATTTTTTATTGCCAGATTTTGAAGTAGAATTTATTAGAGAAAACAATAGCCTTAAAATTAATGATTTTACTGTAATTGACGATTATACAAACAACGATATGTTTACTGTTGGTGGTAGTTGGGGCGACAAAAAAACTCATTTATATTTAAATATAAAAGGAGATAATTTATCAAAATTATTTAATACTCTTAATATAAAAAAACAAGTACCTGCGGCTAAATTTAATATAAATACTGTTATAAATTGTGATTGCGACCCTTGGCTTTTATCGCTAAAAAACTTAAAAAATAATACAAAAATTCACCTAGGTAGCGGAGCATTTACCAATCAAAATATAGGTATAGGTAAATTGTTATTGCTAATAAATATTAATGCTTTAGCTGATAGATTAAAATTAAATTCTAAAGATATAGATATAGATAATTTTAATTATGATAGTATAGATTTTGAGGCGAAAATAACTAAAGGCACTCTTTATTTGCAAAAATTTAAATTATTAAGCAAACTAACTAATATTGAATTACGTGGTAGTACAAATATAATAAATGAAACTTATGATTTAAATACAACTATAACTCCATCAATTAAAGATGGTGTGCCTATCATTAGTTATTTACTTGGGGGCGGATTAAGTGGTTTAGGTGCATGGCTAGTGGATAAAACTATTTTTAACGGTACTTTATTAGCTGGCCTGTTAGAGCCAATTAGCAATATTGATTATAAAATTACTGGAACTTGGAGGGAACCAATCATAAAATGATAATACAATTACTTAAAGATAATAATATTAGCAAAAAACAAATCAATAATTTTATTGATAAACTAACAGCGAATAAAGATTATGGCGATTGTTATTTTCAATATAGCACTGCTGAATCATATTTTTTAGAAAATAATATTATTAAAGACGCCTCTTTTAATATTATTAGCGGCGTTGGTGTGCGTAGCATTATTGACGATAAAACTGGTTTTTCTTATAGTGATAATTTAGATATTAAATCAATTAATCAAGCCATTGATTTTGCTAAAACTATTCCAGGTAACACTGCTGATAAAAAAATACTCTGCCAACATAATGAAAAAGTTAATAAATATTATAATAATAAATCTCCTGTAAATAGCATTAGTAATGAAGAAAAAATTAATATTTTGCATCAGATTAATAAAATTGCCAGAGAAAATCGCTATGTCAAGGAAGTACAAGCATCTATTTCTGGCTCATATGATGAAATACTCATAGCTTCCAGCGAAGGTACTTATGCTTATGATTATCGCCCAATGGTACGCATTAGCATAAATATTATTGCAGAAAAAGATGGCAAAATAGAAAGTGCAAACGGGGGTGGCGGTGGTCGTTATGATTATAGTTATTTTATTAATAATGATTTATATAAAAAATACACACAAGACGCCGTAGAACAAGCTGTCACTAATTTATCAGCTAAAGTACCTCCGTTTGGCGTTATGCCTGTAGTATTAGGCAGTGGTTGGCCAGGCGTATTATTGCACGAGGCAATAGGGCATGGGCTTGAGGGTGATTTTAATCGTAAGAAAACCTCAGTATTTACTAATAAAATAAATAAAAAAATTGCTAGCAGCAAATGCAGTGTAGTTGATAATGGCACTCTAACTGGTAAACGTGGTAGTCTTAATATTGATGACGAAGGCACGCCAACACAAAATACGATATTAATTAAAGATGGTATTTTAAAAAACTATATGTTTGATAAATTAAATGCTAAATTAATGAATACTAGTTCAACTGGCAATGCTAGAAGAGAATCTTATGCGCATCTTCCTATGCCACGCATGACTAATACTTATATGGTTGCTGGTAAAGATAATCCTGAAGATATGATAAAGTCAATTAAAAAAGGAATTTATGCGCTTAATTTTGCTGGAGGGCAAGTAGATATAACCTCAGGAGATTTTGTATTTTCAGCTAGCAAGGCATATTTAATTGAAAACGGCAAAATTAAACACCCTGTAAAAGGTATGACTCTAACCGGCAAGGGCAGCGATGTATTGGAGCAAATATCTATGGTTGGAGATGATTTAGAGTTAGATGCTGGTGTTGGTGTATGCGGGAAAAATGGACAAAATGTACCTGTGAGCGTTGGACAACCAAGTCTTAAAATTGATAAAATAATAGTAGGTGGCAGCAAATAGTTTAGTTAAAATTATCATTTTTAAACATACGCTTGATGTTACGCAGCGCTTGTCTTGTTCTATGTTCGTTTTCAATTAAACCAAAACGTACATAATCATTGCCATAACTACCAAAACCTATACCAGGGGACACACCAATTTTAGCGTCTATTAGTAATTTTTTAGTAAACTCTAGCGAACCCATATCAATATAAAATTTTGGAATTTTTGCCCATACAAACATAGTCGCTTTTGGTTTTTTTATTTGCCAACCTATAGCATTTAAACCATCGCATAGCACATCTCGACGACGCTTGTACATAGAACAAATCTCCTCAACGCAACTTTGATCGCCCTCTAAAGCCTCTACTGCTGCTACTTGAATTGGAGTAAATGCCCCATAATCTAAGTAAGATTTTATTTTAGTCAAGGCCGCGACAAGTGTAGCATTACCAACCATAAAACCAATCCTCCAACCTGGCATATTATAGCTTTTTGACATAGAAAAAAACTCAACAGCTATGTCTTTAGCTCCACTTACTTGCAAAATACTAGGAGCCTTATAACCATCAAAACAAATATCTCCATATGCTAAATCTTGTACCACCCAAATATTATGTTTTTTAGCAAAATCAATAATTTGAGTAAAAAATTCTAAATCTATACATTCTGTAGTTGGGTTAGAAGGATAATTTAAAACTAACATTTTTGGCTTAGGAAAGGTATTTTGTACTGACTTTTCTAATTCTACAAAGAAATCTATTTGGCTGCCACAAGGCACATGTAGAATATCAGCTCCAGCAATAATAAAACCATATGGATGAATAGGATAAGCTGGATTTGGTACTAACACCGTATCACCCTTGCTTACCACAGCCTGCGCTAAATTTGCCAACCCTTCTTTAGAGCCTATAGTAACAATAGCCTCTGTGGCTGGATTTAAATCAACATTGTATAGTTTCTTATATTTATTACAAATAGCTTCTCTTAATCTTTTAATGCCTTTAGATGCTGAATAACGATGCGTATTAGGTCTTCTAACTACTTCTACTAATTTTTCTACTATATGTCTGGGTGTTGGCTGATCTGGATTACCCATACCAAAATCAATAATATCCTCACCTTTTGCTCTTGCTCTTGCTTTTAATTCGTTAGTAATAGCAAAAACATACGGCGGCAAATTATCAATACGAGTAAAATTAGTATCCATATAAACACATAACCTGTAAATTGAAAAGGTTAATTTTAGCATTTATTAAATAAAGAATTTAAATTATCTGTTTAGTATAAATAAAAATGAATAAAGAATTTAACGTAATTGTTATAGGTGGTGGGCATGCTGGCACAGAAGCGGCACTTGCCAGTGCTCGTATGGGAATAAAAACACTACTTATAACGCATAATATTGAAACTCTAGGACAAATGTCTTGTAATCCTGCTATAGGTGGTATTGGCAAATCTCATTTAGTCAAAGAAATTGATGCCATGGGTGGCGCCATGGCAATTGCTGCTGATAAAGCTGGAATTCAATTTCGTATGTTAAACTCATCTAAGGGCCCAGCAGTTAGAGCTACTCGTGCTCAAGCAGATAGAGTATTATATAAAAATGCTATCAAAAACATATTAGAAACACAACAAAACCTGTCTATTTTTCAGCAATCTGTTGATGATTTAATAATAAATAACGATATAATAAAAGGTGTTGTTACTAAAATGGGGCTTAAATTTTATGCTGCAAAAGTTATATTAACTACAGGTACTTTTTTAAATGGTATGATTCATATTGGTAGAGTTAGTTATAACGGTGGTAGAGCCGGAGATGCTGCTGCTAATAAGTTAGCCCAAAACGTTAAAAAAATATAATTTTAAACTTGGTCGACTAAAAACAGGTACGCCACCAAGATTAGACGGCAAAACCATTAACTATAACAAATTGAAAATACAGCTTAGTGATCAAAAATTACCCGTTTTTTCTTTTATGGGCAACATTACTATGCATCCACAACAAATACCATGTTATATAACTCATACTAATAATAATACACATCAAATTATTAAAGAATCTATGCAAGACTCACCTATGTTGTTAGGTAATATTAAAGGGGCAGCACCTAGGTATTGTCCGTCTATAGAAGATAAAGTTCAACGTTTTGCTGATAAAGACTCTCATCAAATTTTTATTGAACCAGAAGGTTTAAATACTTTTGAAGTATATCCTAACGGACTTTCTACTTCACTACCTTTTGCTGCTCAAGAAAAATTTATCCATTCAATTTCTGGCTTTGAAAATGCCTTTATTATGCGACCAGGGTACGCTATAGAATATGATTATTTTGATCCTACTGGCATCTATAATACTTTAGAAAATAAAAATGTCTCAGGACTTTATTTTGCTGGACAAATTAATGGCACTACTGGTTACGAAGAAGCAGCAGCACAAGGATTATTAGCAGGTATAAATGCTGCTTTAGCTATTAAAAAGCAGCCAAGCTGGTGCCCAAACAGAAGCGAAGCTTATATAGGTGTCATGGTAGACGACCTTGTTACTAAAGGAACAACTGAGCCGTATAGAATGTTTACTTCAAGAGCAGAATACCGTTTACTACTACACGAAGATAATGCTGATAAACGTCTAACGCCAAAAGCCTATCAATTGGGCTTAATAAATAAAAAACGCTATCAAATATTTTTACAAAAACATAAAACTATAACTACTGAAATAAATAGATTAAATAAACAATTTATACAAGCTGATGACAAGCAAATTAAAAATAAATTAGGTATAACAATTGAACATGAATACAGTTTAGCTGCTATTTTAAAGCGCCCAAATATTAGTTATAATGACTTAGCGCAATTAACTGGTGTAGGTGTTTTTTTAAATAACGACACAACTGCAACCCAAGTACAAAATATAATTAAATACGAAGGCTATATAAAGCGCCAGCATGAAGAAATTGCTAAAACCAACCAAAATGAAAAAACTAAATTACCAGCAAATATAAATTATAATAATATTAAATCATTATCTACTGAAGTTAGGCAAAAGTTAAATAAATTTAAACCACAAACTATAGGACAAGCTAGTAGAATATCTGGTATAACTCCAGCTGCTATCTCTATTTTATTGGTTTATTTAAAAGCACAGCGTTTATAAATGCAAAATCTACTTATAGATAATGCCCATAAAATGGGGATAAAATTAAATAATACACAGACAGATAAGTTATTGCTTTATTGCACTATTTTACTTAAATGGAACAAAACATATAACCTTACAAGTTTTAACAACATACAAAAAATAATTAGCCATCATTTGCTTGATAGTCTATCAATTTTGCCTTACATAAAACCAACTACATTATTAGATATTGGCTCTGGTGCTGGCTTACCTGGTATTATTATTGCTGTTATGTCATCAAATACAACTGTTAGTGTGCTTGATGCTAGTAACAAAAAATGTAAATTTATGCAATTTATTAAAACAGAACTTGCTATAAATAACTTAAGCGTACTAAATATTAGAACTGAAAGTTTATCACACCATTGTTTTATGCAAATAAGTGCCAGAGCCTTTGCTTCTATTGACAAAACTATTAAATTAAGTAAACACCTGTTATGTAAACAAGGTTGTTATTTATTAATGAAAGGGGGCAACCATCGTAAAGAGATTGTATCTTATGCCAGCACAACTATTTATAAACTAAAAGTACCGCTGGTATCTGATAACCGTTATTTATTAAAAATAAAATTAATTAAAAAAAAGTAAGTATAAAATATAAGTTTTTTATTTAAAAAAATCATTATGAAAATTATCCGTTATTTATTATTTTTAATAATTATTGCCTTAATTTTACTATTTATTTTCTTTGATACTGCTATTAAGAATATCTCCGAAAATTATGCCTCTAATACCCTAGATACTAAAGTTAATATTAAAGAATTAACCACTAACTTAATTGATAAAAAACTATCCATTAATCAAATTAGCATAAAAAATCCTGCTGGATTTAATAGTAATAATAATATATTGCAAATTGATAATTTTAATTTTAAATTAAACGATAAGACTACTAAGGAGTTAATAGTTATAGATAATATTAGCTTAAACGGCATACATGCACTTATAGAACAAAATAATAATGGCGTTAACCTGCTTATATTGATAGATATGCTAAAAAATCCTAATAATAGCAGTGTTGGCAAAGCTCCAAGCGATAATAACTCTGGCAGCAGAGTCATTATTAACAATCTTAGCGCAACTAACAATACCATTAAAATTAATAGTAAATTTTTTAACGAAACTATTACAGTGCCTGACTTAAATATAACAGATTTTGGCGGAACAACAGGTATAGCAATTAATGCAGTTGGCGCTAAATTAATACAAGCTATTTTAGACAATCTAAAACAATCATTGAGCGATAAAGGTGTTAATTTAATTAATAAAAAAATAGAAACAACTATTAGCAGAGAAATTAGTAAAAAACTTGGTATGAAGGCCGATACTTTAGATGATATTGGCAAGAACCTTAAAGATAAAGCAAAAAAAGCAGAAGAAGATATAAAAGAAAAAGCTAAAAACTTATTTAAAAAGCTTGGCTTTTAAAATTGATTTATTGAATGATATGGTGGTTATGGGTGGGCTTGAACCACCGACCCCAGCATTATGAATGCTGTGCTCTAACCAGCTGAGCTACATAACCACAGGTACATATTATCTAATGTTTTAAAAAAATGTCAATAACTAAAATAGCATTAACTGGTGGAATTGCTTCTGGCAAAACCTATATTAGTGATTTTTTTAAAAAATTAGATTACGCCATAATTGATTTAGATATTATCAATAAACAAATAATGCAATACCCTTATATTATTGCAAAATTACAACAAATATTTAGCAACAAAATTATAAAAAACACCACGCTGGATTATAAAAAATTACGTTATATTGTCTTTAATGATAAAAAAAAATTAAAGCAATTAGAGCAATTAACCCAGCCGTTAATTATTAATAAAATGCAACAATTAATTGCGATTAATACCAAACAAATAATCATTATAGTAGTACCATTATTGTATGAAAAAAATATTAGTCATTATTTTGATAAAGCCATTGTAGTTATTTGTAATTACGATATTCAGCTCCAGCGTTTGTGTTTAAGAGATGGTATAAATAAACAGTTGGCACAACAAATCATAAAATCTCAAGCAACTAATAATCAAAGAAAACAAATTAAAACATTACTGCCAACTGATATAATCACTAATAACAATAGTTTGTCTCAGCTTAACGACAAACTAATTTTGTTAAATAACAAAATAATAGCAAATAACAACACAAAAACATAGTATAATTAATGGCTTTTTAAAATATAGATCAAGGAGCAAAAAACCTATGGTTAAAATTAGATTAAGCCGCGGTGGAGCCAAGAAAAAACCATTTTATTCTATTGTAGTGACTGATAGTCGTCGTCGTCGTGATAGCGGTCATATAGAAAGAATTGGTTATTTTAATCCTGTTGCAAAAGGCAATGAAGTGCGTTTATTATTAGACAAGGAAAAACTACAACAATGGCAAAATAAAGGGGCAAAATTATCTGATAGAGTAAAAAAACTAACTAAAGAGGAAAATAATCTCCTAAAAAAAACTACAACTACAGCTAAAATTATTGAGAAAAAAACCACTACTAAAGATGCGACAGCGGTGGAAAAAGAGATTACTACAAAACCTGCTGATAAAGTTACAGTAAAAAAAATAGCTACAGACAATACTAAGGTTGCTGAAAAAACAACAAAGACAGCTAAAAAAGTAGAAACAATTACAAAAAAAGAAATAAAAACTACAACAAAAAAAGCTGCTAAAGATATAAAAAAAATAACTACTAAAAAATAATTGAAAAATAAGTTATTAGTAGGAAAGATAAACGGTGTTTTTGGGGTACAGGGCTGGGTCAAAGTATTTTCATATACCAGCCCTAAAGAAAATATTATTAATTATAATAATTGGTTATTAAAATCAACTGACGATTATAGACTTGTGTCTATTGTTGCTAAAAAAACTAATAAAACTATTATAGCTAAACTATCTGATATAAATAGTGTAGAACAAGCCACAAAAGTTTTAGGTATAAATATTTATATCAATAAAAATCAACTTAAAAAACCTGAAAATAGTTATTATTATTATCAGCTAATAGGATTTAAAGTGATTAATACAGCAGGAGATAATTTTGGCATAGTTGATCATTTATTTTATAATGGCAGCAATACAGTATTGGTGGCTAAAAATGATAAAATCAACATGTTGCCATTTATCAAACCACATTTAATTAGTGTAAATTTAGCTCAAAAATTAATTGTTTTTGATTGGGACATTGATTTTTAATAATTTATTTTTTAATAAAAACCTTTAAAAAATTCTTACTTTGCATTATTAAATAAAATTTAGTGCATAATTTATTTTAACAAAAATAAACCATTAAATAGCTAATCTAACTAGCTGTAACATTTAAATCTCTTAAAATTCCATCATTAATACTGTATATCCAGCCATGAATATGTAATTTTTTATGATTTTTTAATGCTCGTTTTACTACGCTAGTATTATAAACATTATTCATTTGTGTTATGACATTTAGCTCGCATAATAAATCAATTTTTTGCTGTTTATCAGCAACCAGATCTAATTTGTCATGATAAATTCTAGCCACCTTTCTAATATGTTCTAACCAATTATCAATCAAACCATGATCAGCATCTTCTAAGGCAGCACTAACTCCGCCACAACCATAATGCCCACATACAATAATATGCTCTACTGATAAAATCTCTACTGCATATTGCAACACAGATAAAAAATTTAAATCAGAGCATACCACTATATTAGCAATATTACGATGCACAAACACCTCTCCTGGCGGCAAGTTAACAATCTCATTTGCTGGCACTCTACTGTCAGAACAACCAATCCATAAATACTTAGGGCGCTGTTGTTTGGCTAATTTATGAAAAAAATCAGGTTTTTTTGCTGTAATATCCTTTGCCCATCTGCTATTATTAGCAAGTAAATAATCTAAATTCATGATAATAGGTGCGAATAAAATATATAAATTATACCTGCTTAAATATATTTTAACTGTATTTTATTATATAGTTGCATTTTTGCAACAACAATATATGATGTAAAAACAATGTTTTATAAAAACATACATTCTTTTTTAAAAAAAATGTTGCAAATTAGTAAAACTATAGTATAATTTTTGCAACTTTGCTAGTTTTATTGGCTAAGTAATTGGTAATTAGTTAACGCTAATTAATTTTATTTTTTAAAAAAGGATTAATAATGAAAAAACATTTATTAATAGCTGCAACAGCAGCAATGATATCGGTACCAGCAATGGCTGATATTTCAATCAAAGGTGACGCGTTTGTCTCTATTGCCGGCGGTGATTTAAGCAACGATAGAAGATATTCAGATAAAGCCTCACAGCGTGTGCGTTTATTTTTTACTGGAAGAAGTGGTGCTACTAAATTAACAGCTGTTGTGCGTAGTAATGGCTCAACTCGTGTACAAACAGGTGGTACTGCTGCAAATAATGGCGATAGTGACATACAAATGGATAGCTTGTATTTAACTACTAAAGTTGGTCCTGTTAGTCTTAAAGTTGGTGATTGGTGGGCAACTATTGGTTTTGGTGCTAGAAGTAAAGGTGGTAGCAAAAAAGATGCATTAATGGCTTCAATTAAAGTTTCTGGTTGGACAATTGGCGCTTATTTATCACGCACAAATCAGGATGAAGTTCACAAAGATAATAGTATCTTTGCCAAAGGCAAAGCTGGTCCTGTTGCAATTAAATTAGTACATAATCCAGCGACTTATACAGACGTCGCATTAAGTGGTAAATTTGATATTGTTAGTTTTGGTTTTGAACAATGGAAAGACAATAGAGATGGCGTTACTAAAAATGATACTCGTTTAATTCATATTGGCGCTAAATTAAGTGGTGTGCAACTAGATATTGCACAACTTAAAAATGATGCTTTGTATGGTAGTAATACTGCTAAGAATAATGGGAACTCTAAATTTGCTCCACTTGGTTCAATGTTAGTAGGTAGAAATGCTCGCGGTGAAACTGCTACAGCAGTTGCTAACGTTGGTGCATTTACTGAGATTCTAGGTATTGCTGCTGCAATGGATTTATCTGGTAATAATATTAAATTTATTTATACAGATTTAAAATCAGTTAAGAATGGCGCTGATACTGCGTTTAAAGGCACTGGTACTGAGCTTATTTTTTCTCGTAAATTAGCTGGTGCTAAACTTACTGCTAATTGGGGTAAGTTTGACTCAAAAGTTGATGATGCTGCTGATGCTACAGTACAAGGACTTAGACTTGATGTTAAGTTTTAATAGTTAACTAAATTTAACTTATATAAAAAACCCCGGCCATAAGCTGGGGTTTTTTATTACCTGTAGCATGGTTGTTATCCTAATGGGTGATGCTTATTGTGCTGCTTTTTAAGGCGCACACTATGAATATAGGCGTAAATTTGTGTAGTAGAAATATCACTATGACCAAGCATCAATTGCACACTGCGCAAATCAGCTCCTCTTTGCACTAAATGAGTGGCAAAAGCATGTCTTAAACTATGTGGCGAGATACTATTATTAATGCCAACTTTAGCAGCATATGCCTTGATAATATAAAAAAAATTTTGCCTGCTCATTTGTTTGCCACGATTACTTAAAAAGTAACCATCTGTAGCGCCATTTCTTAATAAAAAATTTCTAACATTATCACTATAATCTTGCAAGTATGTTATAGCTACAGCACCAATTGGCAATAGTCTTTCTTTATTACCCTTGCCTCTTATTAATAAATACTCATCTGTTAAGTGCAAATCAAAATGATTAAGACCGATAAGTTCGCTAACTCTTAAGCCACATGAATACATAAGCTCTAACATTGCTTTATCTCTTTTGCCAATAATAGTTTTAATATCAGGCGCATCAAGTAATTTGTCTATTTCTGCAATAGTTAAATGTAGTGGTAATTTTTGTGTATTTTTAGGCTGACTTATGCTTTTTAATGGATTAACTGTTATTAGTTTTTGTTCTAATAAATAACCATAAAAAGCTCTAAAACAAGAAATGATTCTACTGTTGGTAGTATTTTTACTATTTTTAGCAATTAAGTATCTTTTAATATCATCTGCACTTACTGTTATTAGATTTTTATTTATAAATTTAGCAAAAATAGTTAAGTCAGATAAATAAGCATTAGTAGTATTTTTACTAACTGCTCTTTTTAACCAATAATTATCTAAAAATTCGTTAATTAACTGGTTGTTATTACTCACAAATTATTTTTTAATAATTTTTTCCTTGATACGAGCAGCTTTACCGCTTAAATTGCGTAAATAATAAAGTTTAGCACGAGCAACTTTGCCACGGCGTTTAACGCTAACACTATCAATCATTTTAGAGTGTAATGGAAATACACGCTCTACTCCCTCTCCGTATGAAATTTTACGCACAGTAAAAGCAGAACCAAGCCCTCTATTTCTCCTTGCGATAACTACGCCTTCAAATGCTTGCAAACGCTTACGCTCTCCTTCCACTACTTTAACTTGAACAACCACAGTATCACCTACACTAAAATCTGGGATATCACTACGCATTTGCTGTTTTTCTATATTATCAATTATATTCATAACTAAACTGAATTTAAAAATTGATAATTATACAGTGAATTTTTATGCTAATTAATATATAATATTGCTTTTATTTATTTTTTATATTAATGGGCCTTATCACTGGTTTTAAAGAATTTAAACGCATTATAGAGCCTTATCGTCCAATAAACTTAAGAATACAAGATTATCAAGAAATTACTGTTAACCAACATGATGACGCATTGCTTAAAAAACAAGGCGCTAGGTGTATGGATTGTGGGGTACCTTTTTGTCTGTCAATTACTGGTTGCCCACTACATAATATTATTCCAGAATTTAATGATTTAGTTTACAAAGATGATTATTTATCGGCGCTTAAAATTTTACTTAAAACTAATAATTTCCCAGAATTTACTGGCAGAGTATGTCCAGCACCGTGCGAGGGTGCTTGTGTTCTTGGTAGCAACAATGATGCTGTTGCTATTAAAAATATTGAACAAGCTATTATAGATAAAGCATATACTGAAAACTGGATTACTGCGAAAGTTATAAAAAATCGTACTAAATTTAAAATAGCAATAATCGGCTCTGGTCCAGCAGGCTTGGCATGCGCTGATGAGCTTAATCAGTTAGGGCATAATGTAACTGTATTTGAACGCGATAATCGTATTGGTGGACTATTAATGTATGGTATTCCTAATATGAAACTTGATAAGAATATTATTAATAAAAAAGTATCACTTATGCAAGAAGAAGGTATTAAATTTACTACTAATACTAATATCGGCACTGATATTACTCTTAACGAACTTAAAAAAAATTTTGATGCTATTCTACTTAGCACTGGATGCACTAAAGCACGTACTTTAAATATTACAGAATCAATTAATAGTGGAGTGTATTTGGCTATGGAATATTTAACCAACAGCACTAAGGCATTACTTAATAATACAGTACAAAAAATTAATGCTAAAGGAAAAAATGTGGTGGTGATCGGTGGTGGTGATACTGGCACTGATTGTATTGCTACTGCACTTAGACAAGGCGCTAAATCAATAGTTAATTTTGAATTAACTGACAAGCCGCCGCTAGTAAGAAATGCTAATAATCCATGGCCACAATGGCCACACATTTATCGTATTGATTATGGCCATGCTGAAGCACAAAAACTATACGGCAAAGATCCAAGAGCCTACAACATTACTACTAAAGATTTTATTAGCAGTAATGGCAAACTAACAGCTATTAAAACTGTAAATGTATCTTTTGTTAATAATAAATTAACTGAAATAGAGAATAGTGAAAAAATATGGCCAGTTGATTTAGCGCTAATTGCCATTGGTTTTGTTTCCCCAGAGCCGATGCAAAACATAACTCTTGATGCTTGTGGTAATTATAAAGCTGATTATCATGATTTTAGCACTAACCTTGATAAAATTTTTACTGCTGGTGACTGCAGAAGAGGGCAATCTTTAGTGGTATGGGCAATACAAGAGGGTAGGCTTGCCGCAAATAAAATTAATCAGTTTTTATTAAAATGAAATACCACATAATACATAAAACAGCTATTCCTAATGTATTAAAAAAAGCCAAACAATATCGTTTATTACTTGAGCCTGATTTAGCAATTAGCATTTGCATTGATATATTTGCTATTGATGCTAATAATCAAGAAGCGTTAATTATATATATTTTAGCATTAACAGACAAACTCAGTAATGGCTGCAAAGTAACTGATAAAAAAATACTAGATACTATAGCAAAGTTATCTACAAAATTTTATAAGGATTATTATACTGGTATATTTTTAGAAAAAAAAGCCAGAGCAATGTTAAAAAATACTATGTCAAAATCATTTGCTTATGCTGCTTTTATGCAAGCTATTAAAGCTTATAAGCAAGCAGAAAAATTAGCTGATAAAGATTGCTCAGATGCTATCTTGCGTTATAATAGTTGCCTTAGAACTATTGAAAAACAACACCTAATACCAAGAGATGAATTTAACGAACTTTACTAATAGTATTGCTGGTAAAAAAGTCATGGCATTTGCTGGCTTATTGTGGTTAGTATATATATTTTTCCATGCTATAGTTTTGCTTAAATTTCACCAACATAATGATGAATTAAATTCTTTTTATCTGTTTTTTAAACAATCGTATAGTTATTTAATTATGTTTGTATTTCTTCTTATATTGTTGTTTTTTCATGTATTTATTGCAATTTACAGGCAAATTAAAAATAACTCTGCTGTTGGAAAAATCTCTTATTATAAAACTCACCCACAAAGTATACCGCGTTTATTAGTATGGCTAAATATAGTGTTTTTATTGATTTTTATTGTTACTCATATTTATGGTTATAATTCTGCTAATATCAGCGGAGATTTAATAAAAATATTATCTCAACCACTGTTGGCATTATTTTATTTTTTAGCATTGATTGCTTTAAGCGCGCATTTATATCATGCGCTAAATAATATTTTACAAACATTTGCTGTATCTGCTAAACAATTTAAGACACTTATAATGCTTATATTATTAATATTATTTACTAGTTTTAGCTCTATTATAATCAGCGTTATATTATGATAAATTATGAGCCAAGTGGCGCCTTAGAACACAGATGGCAAAAACATCTGTTTGATTTAGCATTAATTGCACCACAAAATCGCCATAAACATAAAATTATTGTAGTAGGAACAGGTTTAGCTGGAGCATCTGTATGCGCTACTTTAGGTGAGCTTGGTTATAATGTGGTATCATTTTGTTATAGTGATAGTCCGCGTAGAGCGCATTCAATTGCTGCTCAAGGTGGCATTAATGCCAGTAAAAACTACCAAAATGATGGTGATAATATTTGGCGTCTATTTTATGATACTATAAAAGGTGGTGATTTTCGTGCCAGAGAGTCAAACGTATATAGAATGGCTGAATTAAGCGCTAATATTATTGACCAGGCAGTCGCCAGCGGGGTGCCTTTTGCCAGAGAGTATAGTGGATATTTAAACAATCGCTCATTTGGTGGCACCCAAGTTTCTCGTACTTTTTATGCTAAAGGACAAACTGGACAGCAATTATTATTAGGCGCTTATAGCGCTATGAGCAGACAAATTAAAGCTAAAAATGTGGTGCATTATTCTCGTAGCGAAGTATTAGATATTATTACAGTAGAAAACCAAGCCAAAGGTGTTATAGTTCGCAATCTTGTCACTGGCGATATAAAAGCTTATACTGCTAATTGTGTAGTACTTTGCACCGGTGGTTATTCTAATATATATTACCTGTCAACTAATGCTAAAAACTGTAATAGCTCTGCTATTTGGCGTGCCTTTAAAAAAGGAGCATTATTTGCCAACCCTAGCTTTACCCAAATTCATCCAACCTGTATTCCATCTACTGGAGAAAATCAAGCAAAACTTACACTAATGAGTGAATCTCTTAGAAATGATGGTAGGGTTTGGGCGCCAAAAAATATAGCTGATTGCACCAAAGATCCAATAAAAATTAACGAAGAAGATCGGGATTATTTTTTAGAAAGAATGTATCCATCTTTTGCTAACTTAGTTCCCCGTGATATTGCCTCCAGAGCAGTTAAAATTATTTGCGATAAAGGTTTAGGCGTTGGTAAAAAAATAGCTGGTAGAAGATTAGGCGTATATTTAGACTTAACTGATGCTATAAATAAATATGGTGTACATAAAATTCAAGAAAAATACGATAATTTATTTATTATGTATAAAAGGATAACTGGCACAAACCCGCTGAATACACCGCTTATAATTTATCCGGCGCCACATTATTCTATGGGCGGATTATGGGTAGATTATAATTTAATGACCGCTATTGATGGCTTGTTTGCTGGTGGTGAGGCTAATTTTTCTGACCATGGAGCAAATCGCTTAGGGGCATCAGCCTTAATGCAGGGCTTAGCAGATGGTTATTTTATTCTACCACCTACTATAGCTAATTATTTAGCAAGAAATAATAGTCCAGAAATTGCTATAAATGATACTGCTGTACTTGAAGCCTTACAAACAACAAAACATAGAATAAATAAGCTAATAAATGCTGCTAAACCACAATATTCAGCAGAGTTTTTTCATAAAAAATTGGGCAAAATTATGTTTGAAGCTTGTGGTATGCTAAGAAATGAGAAAAAACTAAACGAGGCAATAATACAATTGCAACAATTACAACAAGATTTTCATAAACACATTAAGATAACTGGCTCAAAAGACGATTTTAATCAAACATTAGAGCATGCTGGCAGGGTAGCTGATTTTATTGAATTAGGGCAATTAATGTGTGTAGATGCCTTAAATAGAAAAGAATCTTGCGGTACTCATGCACGGACAGAATATCTATTTAATAGCGGAGAAGCTAAACGCAACGACAAAGATTACGCCTATGTTGCTGCCTGGGAATACTATAACAACCAATTTAAACTACATAAAGAGCACCTGCATTTTGAATTTATTCAACCTACTACCAGAAACTATAAATGAATTTTATCTTACATATTTGGCGACAAAAAAACAACCATAGCGCTGGCTCATTTGTTAAATATGAATTAAGTAATATCGACGGTGATACGTCTTTATTGGAGGCTCTTGATTTATTAAACGAAGAATTAATTCACCAAGGAAAAGAAATTATAGCTTTTGATTACGACTGCAGAGAAGGTATTTGCGGTAGCTGTTCTTTGGTAATCAATGGTTATCCTCATGGAAAAAAACCGTCTACTACTACCTGTCAATTATATATGCGTGATTATAATACACAAAGAGAATTATTTATAGAGCCGTACAGGGCAAATAGCTTTAAAATTATTAAAGATTTGGTAGTAGATCGTAGTGCTTTAGATGATATTATACAAGCAGGCGGCTATATCTCTACACATACTGGCTCTGCTCCTGAAGCTAATAGCATATTAATTGATAAACACAAAGCAGACAAGGCATTTGACGCTGCTATTTGTATTGGTTGCGGCGCTTGTATTGCTGCATGTCCTAATGCTAGCGCTACTTTGTTTGTTGCCAGTAAAATAGCACACTTATCTTTACTACCACAAGGGGCTATAGAGCATAAATACCGTCATAAAAATATGCTAAAACAAATGTTAAATTCTGGATTTGGCAGCTGTTCCAACCATAGAATATGTGCAACAATTTGTCCACAAGATATTGCTATAACAACCATTACTAAATTAAATGCTAACTAAAACTAAATAAACTATGAATATAAAACAACAGGCGCTTGATTATCATTTTGGCAGCAAACCTGGCAAAATATCAATTCACCCGCACAAACCATTAGCCACTCAAAAAGACTTATCTTTAGCTTATACCCCTGGTGTAGCGGAGCCAGTTAAGGCTATTGCTAAAAATCACGATGATGCTTATAAATATACCAGTAAAGGCAACCTTGTAGCAGTTATTACTGATGGCTCTGCAGTACTTGGGCTTGGCAATGTTGGCGCTATTGCCGCCAAACCAGTAATGGAAGGCAAGGCAGCGCTGTTTAAAAAATTTACGGACATTGATGTTTTTGATATTGAGGTTAATACTCAAGACGTTGATGAGTTTGTCAAAACTGTTATTAACATAGCACCAACATTTGGCGGCATTAATTTAGAAGATATCTCTGCTCCTCGTTGTTTTGAGATTGAAAAAAAACTAATTAAAGCGCTTAATATACCTGTTTTTCATGACGATCAGCATGGTACAGCAATTATTATTGCTGCTGGGTTGCTAAACGCTCTTAAAATTCAACAAAAAACTATAGATAAAATTAAATTAGTGTGTTTAGGAGCTGGTAGTGCCGGCATTGCTACCATTAACTTACTACGTAAATTAGGACTTAAAAAAGAAAATATTTTATTAGTTGATAAGTGTGGGGTTATTCGTGATAACATGAATTTAGATAAATATAAAATGGATTATAGTACTAATAAAAATGTTTATACCTTGTCTGACGCTATGATAGACGCCGATGTATTAATTGGAGTAGCTGCTGCTAACTTAGTTAGCCAAAAAATGATTAAATCAATGGCGATAAAGCCTATAGTATTCGCCTTATCTAACCCTGATCCAGAAATAAGCCCAAAAGATGCTTTATCTGCACGTGAGGATATAATAATCGCAACTGGTAGAAGCGACTACCCTAATCAAATTAATAATGTACTGGGGTTTCCATTTATTTTTAAAGGAGCTTTAGCAGCTAAAGCAAAAGTTATAAATACTGCTATGAAAATTGCTGCAGTAAAGGCGTTATCAAGATTAGCAGAAGAAAGTATTCCTAAAATTATACATGAGCTATATAGTGGCGAAGAGTTAACTTTTGGTAAAAATTATATCATTCCTAAGCCATTTGACCCCAGACTCAATGCTAGAATAAGTACTGCGGTAAGAGACGCTGCCATTAGTAGCAAGGTTAGCAATATTTAAAAACTATACATGGATATATATATAGTTGGTGGTTATGTCAGGGATAAATTATTAGATATACGTAGCAATGATCGTGATTTTGTAGTAGTTGGCAGTACTGTAACAAAAATGCTATCTTTAGGTTACAAACAAGTCGGTAAAGATTTTCCAGTATTTTTACACCCTAAAACTAAAGAGCAGTATGCCTTAGCACGTGCAGAAAAAAAAATCACAGCAGGTTATACTGGTTTTAGCTGTAACACTAGTAATATCGGGCTAAAACAAGACTTAAGTAGAAGAGACTTAACAATAAATGCCATGGCAATCGATAACAACGGTAATATTATTGATTATTTTAATGGCGCTAAGGATTTAAAGAATAGAGTGCTTAGGCATATATCTATTAGCTTTAAAGAAGACCCCGTGCGTATTTTAAGAATAGCTCGTTTTATGGCTAAATTTAATAAATATAATTTTACTATAGCGAATGACACAAAAAAACTAATGCTACAAATGGCAAATGGCAAAGAATTAGACGCTTTGGTAGGCGAAAGAGTGTTCACAGAATTAAAAAAAACTCTTAATTACAACAAACCTTCGCTTTTTTTTCAAACTTTAGTTTTAAGTGGTGCATTTAAAAAAATATTTAAATGCGATAATATAATTGATTTTACTATATTAGATAATAATTTAATGGCTGATGAAAAATTTGCATTATGGCTTATAAATTACAATCATAGAGATTTAATAAATATTTGCTCCTATTTAAAAATACCAAATAATTGGTATAAATTAACAAAATTAAGTAATACATATTGGCGTTTTGTGCGTGATTTTAATGATAAAAATACTACAGAAAAATTAAATTTTTATCTACAAACAAAAGCTATAAATAATCGAAAAATATTTAAAAAATTATTAACAGTATTTAATAATTTTTATTTGCAAACAAAGGATATTGAGCGCATATATACATTACTACAAAATATTAATAACAGCGCTATAGCAAAAAATAACCCACAAAATATTAAAAAAAATATATATAATGCTATGATAAAAACTATTAACAATTATTACAAAGGCGATAAATGACACAGACTTGGGAATCATGTAAAAAAAAACTAAAAAACCAACTATCATTACAGCAGTTTACTATCTGGATTAACCCACTTAAGTTATTGTATGAAAAAAAACCAATTCTATTCGATTAATAGCGCCTAATAACGCTGCCTTAGAATATATTAATAACAACCTAAAACAAATAATATTAGACAATCTTACTAAAAATATAAATCTTAATATTAGTGTTGAAAATAATCTAACTAACCAACACCACACTACTAATTTAGACAAAGAGTTTTGTTTTGCAACCTTAGTTAAAGGCGATACTAATAATTTAGCCTTATTAGCCGCCCAACAAATTACTAACAATATTTACGCCTCTCCCTATAATCCTTTTATTATTTATGGTAACTCTGGCGTAGGAAAAACACATCTAATGCAAGCTATAGGTAACGCGGTACTAGCAAAAAATAAAAATACTAAAATAGTTTATATGCCTCTTATAAATTTTGTAAAAAATATTACTGCTGGTATTAGACACAATACTATTGATAAAGTCAAAAATTATTATCAAAATGCAGATTTATTATTAGTAGATGATATTCATCTTATTTCTGGTAAAGAAAAATCACAAGAAGAATTTTTTCATATTTTTAACTTCTTATTTAATACTAAAAAACAAATAGTGCTTACTTGCGATCAAATTCCAAAAGATATCAAACAAATAGAAAATAGACTAAAAACTAGATTTTCACAAGGCTTAAATTTAGAAATAAAACCACCAGAACTAGAAATGCGTATGGCAATTTTATTAAATAAAGCTCAAAACAAAAAAATTAACCTCAATCTACAAGAAAGCGCAGCATTATTTGTTGCTAGTCATATCAACACTAATGTTAGAGACTTAGAGGGAGCGTTGCTCAGAATAAAAATCTTTATAGAAAGCTCTTATTCTTACGGCACCCCTGTTTCTGTAGAAATTGCAAAACAAGCTATTAATGATTTAATAAAGCCAAAAAAATTAAATATTGATATTGCAGATATACAAAAACAAACTACCAAACAATATGGAATTACCATTTATGAGTTAACCTCTAATAGCCGTAAACAACATTTAGTTAGAGCAAGACAAACTGCTATATTTTTAAGTCATGAACTTACTAGCTTGTCATTAGCAAAAATTGGCAAACAATTTGGCAACAGAGATCACTCAACTGTACTTTATTCTTGTGAAAAATTTAAAAAATTAATTATAAAAAATAATGATATAAAACAAAACTATGAATTAATTAAATTAAAATTATCCACATCTTAACAATATATAAAAAAATAATTTGTTAAGATGTGGATAACTATAATTAAATATAATAATAATTAACATTGTTAACATTTTTAAACAAAATATATCAACAAGATATCTTGTTGATTTTTTAGAAAAAAAGAATAAAATTAACAAAAATAAGCTTTACTAATAATAATAAATAATATATAACTTATGGAAATAACACTAAATACACAAGAAATAAAAAAACCACTTGAAATAGTAAGTGGTGGAGTAGAAATTAATACTAATCATTTAATACTATCACATGTGTTAATTGAAACAAATAATCAAAAACTTACATTAACAACTACAAATTCTGAAATAGAAATAACTAACACTACCAACATAAACGCCAAAGAAAATATTAAATTCAATATATGCTTAAAAGATTTAATAAATTTAATTTCAATATTAGATGATAACGCTAATATTAATTTTTTAATAGATAATAACCAAATAATAATAACAACACTTAATAATGTTTTTAAATTAAATACAATAATTGAACAAGAATTTCACCAGTTAATAACCAATAAAAAAGATATTTTAAAAGACCCTATTACAATACCAACAAAACAACTAATAGATTTAATAAATAAAACAAAATTTTCTATAGCAAACGATAATCCACAAAGATATTTAAATGGTTTGTATTTAATTTTAGACAATAACAATATAACCACAGTATCTTCTGATGGCCATAGATTGTCTTTAGCAAATATTATACAAAATAATAATATTACTAATAAAAAAACAGCTGTTATTCCTAAAAAAACTATAGAAGAAATTAGTAAAATTTTAAAAGAAACTAAAACAGATAATATAACTATAAACATTAGCCAAGATTATATTGTTATTCACAATGATACTACGCAAATTATTTCTAAATTAATAGACGAAAATTATCCTGAATACGAAAAAATTATTCCCCAACAAAGCCAAAATAAAATCATCATTAATAAAAAAGATTTTGACGCAGCACTAAAACAAACTGAAATTTTTGTTAAACAAACAAATACTATTAAATTAATTTTTAAAAATAATAATTTAAATATAATAGCTATTTCAGAAAAAGGAGAAGCAAATACAAAAATAAAAATAAAAAATTATACCGGTGAAATGATAGCTGGTTTTAACGTACGTTACTTAATAGAAACCTTGAAAAAATTAACAACAGAAAATATTATTTTTAGTATAAATAACGATGAAAATAAAATAGCATTATTAACAAACGATAAAATAGAAAATTATAAATATATTATTATGGCAGTTAAGCTGTAATGGCAGTTATTGAAAAAATACAAATAAATAATTTTCGTAACATAAACAAACAATTAATAAAATTTAATAAAAATATAAATTTATTTATCGCTGATAATGCACAAGGGAAAACAAATTTAATTGAAGCTATATATTATTTAAGTCACAATAAATCCTTTAAGTCTGCTAAGTTTAAAGATATAGTAAAAAACCAACAAAATAAATTACAAATAATAGCGCTTACTGATAATAATAAAATAACCCTAACTAAAACAAATAATAATACAAACTTAACTATAAATAATAACAAAATAAATAATATTAGCACTGTTAATAAACTACTTCCTATACAATTAATATCGCCAGATAAAGGCTTTATAGTAGGTAGTGATCCAAAAAATAAAAGACATTGTTTAGATTGGGGTGTGTTTCACATGAAACCATCGTTTATCGAACTACATAAAAATTATCAAAAAACATTAAAAAATATTAATATATTGTTAGCAACCAACGATAAAAAACAATTATTATTATGGTTCGAAAAAATAGCTATATATGCTGTTAATATAAACAATATGAGAGAAGAATATTTACTTCAATTAAAAAAAATAACTGTTCATAATTACTGTAAAAATATAGATTTAAACATTAAAAATTTTAACTATAAATTTAATAATGGTTGGGGTAAAAATATTAATAATACACAAGACAGTATTTATAGGTATTTAGCCAGCAATATTAATACTATAATTAAACATAAGTACTTGAAAATTGGCTCACATTTAGCAAATATACATTTTTATTATAACAGGGTAGATGAAAATAACCTTTCTCGGGGAGAGCAAAAAACACTATCTATTATTTTTTTATTAACACAAACATTATATCTAATGAAAAACAATATAAAACCAATTATACTTGTAGACGATATTAATTCAGAAATAGACAATACCAAATTAGCTGTTATTATTGAATTTATTCAAAAAACTAAACTACAAACATTTATTACCAGTATTAACAATATAAATATAAATAATTGCAATATTTATAAAATAAAGTGTGGTGAAATAGAGCTTTTACAATGCAAAAAATAACAAAATAGCGTATAATAAAAAGTTTAAATTTATATTAAATTTTAATGACAATAAATGAACAATATGAAGCATCAAATATTCAAGTATTAAAAGGGTTAGATGCTGTTAAAAAAAGACCAGGAATGTATATTGGCGATGTAGATGATGGTACTGGTTTACATCATATGGTGTTTGAAGTTGTTGATAACTCTATCGATGAAGCGTTAGCTGGACACTGTAATAAAATTACTATTACTATTTATGAAGACAATTCTATAGAAATTAGCGATAATGGCAGAGGTATTCCGGTTGATATTCATGAAGAAGGAGTTTCTGCAGCTGAAGTTATTATGACGATATTACATGCAGGTGGTAAATTTGACGATAACTCATATAAGATATCTGGTGGATTACACGGAGTTGGCGTATCTGTAGTTAATGCTTTATCGGAGTATTTAGAGCTTACAATTTACAAAAATAATAAAATATACAAACAAACTTATAATTATGGTGTACCAACGGCAGCGTTAAAAGAGGTTGGTGATAGCACTACAAACGGCACCACAATTAAATTTAAACCCAATAAAGATATTTTTTCTACTATAGATTTTAAATATGATATTTTAGCCAATCGTTTAAGAGAATTAAGTTTTTTAAACTCTAACATTCATATAGAAATCACAGAAAAATTAACTAATAAAAATGCTGTGTTTTCTTATGATGGTGGTATTAAAAATTTTGTAGAATATTTAAATCGTAGTAAAAACCCAATTCATCATGATATTATAGCTATTAATACAATTAAAAATGAAATAGAAATTAATATAGCTATGCAATGGAGCGATGGTTATCAAGAAGCAATTTTTTGTTTTACCAACAATATCCCGCAAAGAGACGGTGGTTCGCATTTATCTGGTTTTAGGTCGGCCCTTACTAGAACAATAAACAATTATATCGATCAGGCTAATATAGCTAAAAAAGATAAAGCAACTATTACAGGGGAAGATACTAGAGAAGGCTTGACTGCAATTATATCTATTAAAATTCCTGATCCAAAATTTTCATCACAAACCAAAGATAAATTAGTATCAAGTGAGATTCGCTCCCCAATAGAATCATCTATAGGAGAAAAATTAAACGAATACCTGTTGGAACACCCAACAGAAGCAAAAATTATTATCAACAAAGTTTTAGAGGCATCAAATGCTAGAAACGCTGCTAGAAAAGCTAGAGAAATGACGCGTAGAAAAGGCGCACTTGATATTGCTGGGTTACCAGGAAAATTAAGCGACTGTCAAAGCAAAGATCCAGCAGAATCAGAAATTTATTTAGTAGAAGGAGATAGCGCTGGCGGCTCAGCTAAACAAGGCAGAGATAGACGAACACAGGCTATTTTGCCACTTAGAGGTAAAATCCTTAATGTAGAAAAATCACGTTTTGATAAAATAATATCTTCGCAAGAAGTAGGCACTCTAATTACTGCACTTGGTTGTGGAATCGGTAAAGAAGAGTATAATATAGAAAAATTACGCTATCATAAAATCATAATTATGACAGATGCTGATGTAGATGGCGCACATATTCGTACGTTATTGCTTACTTTCTTTTATAGATACTTGCCAGAATTGATTGAAAAAGGTTATTTGTATATAGCTCAACCACCGCTATATAAAATCAAACAAGGAAAGCAAGAAACATATTTAAAAAATGATAATGAGTTAAACGAATATATACTACAAAATGCCATTACAGATATTAAATTTTTTATTGATGATAGCACACCAGCAATCGCTAATGCAGCTTTTGTAGATATGGTTAATCAACATTATAAGGCAATGGCAGCAGTTAACAAACTTAGTCTTAAATATGATAAAAAACTATTAATGACAATTGCTATCTGTCCTCAACATAATAATATAGATATATGGGTAGAATCTTTGAATAAAAAATTAAGCCATACAAATACTCCAACACAACAACATAGTGTTGTTTTAACCGATAATTGCTTAGAACACATAATTTGCTCTTACGGAGTTAGCAGCTGTAATAGTACTATAGATTTAAATTTTTTAAATTCAGAAGATTTTAAAATATTAAATGAATATAGTAAAAACGTTGAATCCTTAATAGGAGTTGGCGCTAAAATCATTAGAAAATCTAAACAAAAAAATATTAATAACTTTACAGCAGCGATAGATTTTTTAATAAATGAAGCAAAAAGCGGTCAGTTTTTTCAGCGTTACAAGGGACTAGGTGAGATGAATCCAGAACAATTATGGGAAACCACTATGGATCCGGATAAACGAACATTTTTACAAGTTAGAATAAGTGATGTTATTGCTGCCGACAATATGTTTTCTACGCTGATGGGCGATGAAGTTGAACCAAGAAGAAATTTTATAGAAGAAAACGCCCTTCTTACTAACAATATTGATTTTTAAAGGATATATTATGTCAAAAAAACACCCTGTTATTGCAATTACTGGTTCATCTGGAGCTGGAACAACTACAGTCAAAAATGCTTTTAATCATATTTTTAAAAGATTAAATATTATTCCAGCAGTTATAGAGGGTGATAGTTTTCATAGATACAATAGAGTTGATATGAAGCAAAAAGCCTTGGTAGAAGAAGAAAAAGGCAATAAGCATTTTAGTCATTTCGGCCCAGAGGCTAATTTGTTTGATAAGTTAGAGCAAACATTTAAGCAGTATGGTGATACAGGTATATGTAAGCGTAGATATTATTTGCATTCAGAAGAAGAGGCAACACCATATAACCAAAAACCAGGAGAGTTTACTGCTTGGGAAGAAATAGATCACGATAGTGATTTATTGTTTTATGAGGGATTACATGGCGGAGTAAAACACCAAAATATAAATACTGCAAAACACGTAGATTTATTAGTTGGAGTGGTTCCTGTAGTAAATTTAGAGTGGATTCAAAAAATCCATAGAGATAAGACTGAAAGAGGTTACTCTGCTAAAGCAACAGTAGATACTATAAATCGTAGAATGTGGGATTATATTAACTATATTACCCCGCAATTTTCTAGAACAGATATTAATTTTCAGCGCATACCAACAGTTGATACCTCTAATCCGTTTATTGCTAGAGATATTCCAACGCCAGACGAAAGTTTAATTGTTATTCGTTTTAAAAAACCAAAAGAATATGACTTATTTTATTTAAAAAATATGATTACTGGATCTTTTATGTCTAGAGCCAATACTATGGTTGTACCAGGAGCTAAAATGGGTTTTGCTATGGAAATTATTTTTAGAGAACGCTTAGAAAAAATAATACAAGACAAATAAATTTTGTTGTTAAGAATAATTACCGCATTAATACTAGCACCGATAGTATTATTTAGTATTACTGTTGATTATTATTTTATTATATTAATCTTTATAGTTATAGCTATAGCAGTGTTTGAATTTAGCAAATTAATAATTAAAAATAAACCTATAAATACTTTGTTTTTTGCTATAAGTTTATATGCAATAATATTTTTATTATATATTTTTACTAATAATTTTAGATGGATTTATCTTATAATTGGTAGCGTATGGTGGTTATTTAATTTTGCAATAATAATTAATTATCCGGCATTAAATACTCATATACAGGGAATAAAACAAAATTTTATTCGCAGTATTTTATTGTTTTTACCTGCAATTTTTTCGTTATTATTTTTACAAAAAGAAAAACCAGTATTTTTATTATTGCTTTTTAGTATTGTATGGGGGGCTGATATTTTTGCTTATTTTATTGGTAAGATGTTCGGTAAACAAAAATTATTAGCACGCTTAAGTGCTGGCAAAACTATAATAGGAGTTATAGGCGGAATCATTGGCGCTTTACTACTAACAATAGTATTTTTGCTGTGGCAAAATATACCAACAACTCAGTATTTTTATTATTTAGTGTTAACCATTATTGTTGCTGTTTTTTCTATTATTGGAGATTTATTTATAAGCGCATATAAACGAGAAGCACAAGTTAAAGATAGTGGTAATATATTACCGGGACATGGTGGTATATTAGATAGAATAGATAGTATATTAGCTGCAGCTCCTATATTTACTTTAGGTCTAATAATATGAATAATATTGTAATTTTAGGCGCAACTGGTTCAATTGGAAGCAGCACATTAAGAGTTATTGATAACAATCAAGATAAATTTAGCGTTATAGCCTTAAGCGCTAATAAAAATTGGCAAAAAATGTTAATTTTATGTAGAAAATATCGACCAAACCAAGTGGTTATGGTTGATAAAAATGCTGCACTTAAGTTACAACAGCAAGTAAATATTCCAGTATTAACAGGAGAGGAGGGTTTGCTTGATATTGTAAAAGATACTGATGCTGATATGATAATGGTTGCTATTGTAGGTAGTTGTGGTATTTTACCCACACTAACAGGTATTAAATTTGGTAAAAGAATTTTATTGGCAAACAAAGAATCAATAGTTATTGCTGGTAAAATATTAATGGAGGAAGCACAAAAAAATAAAACAACAATTATTCCTGTTGATTCAGAACATAGTGCTATTTTTCAAGTATTACAAGGCAATAATAATGGAGTTAAAAAAATTCAATTAACAGCATCAGGTGGTCCTTTTTTAACTACACCACTTAAAGATTTAAAAAATATTACTCCAATGCAAGCCTGCAATCATCCCAATTGGTCAATGGGTAAAAAAATATCAATTGATAGTAGTACTATGATGAATAAGGGGTTAGAAATAATAGAAGCACACCACTTATTTGCTATTGAGGCAGATAAATTAGATGTCATTATCCATCCACAAAGTATCATGCACTCTAGTGTTTTTTTTATAGATGGTAGTGTAATATCTCAGCTTGGTAAACCAGATATGAGAACAGCAATATCTTATAGCATGAGTTATCCACAGCGTATGAATTGTGGGGTAGAAAGTATTGATTTTAGCCAACATAAATTAGAGTTTTTTGCTGTAGATAAACAAAAATTTAAAAGCATTGATTTAGCTATAAATGCTATACAAAGTGGTAGCAGCAGTTTAGTTGTATTTAACGCAACCAATGAAATTGCTGTAGCAGCATTTTTAGCCGGAAAAATAGGCTGGCTAGATATTACTGAAGTTGTAGAAAAAAATCTAGAAAAACTAAGCATTACTAACCTTAGTAATATTGATGATATTTTATCTTATGATAAGTATGTGCGAATTAAGGCGCAAGAATTATTGTGAAAAAATTATTATTAATCTTTTTTATTATTAGTTTTTCAGCTATGGCTAACTTTAATAAACACAGTTTTATAATTAATGAACATACTACGCTTAATAAATATTTTGCTAAAATTGGTTTAAAACAGTCATTACTTAAAGAATTATTAAAGAGTTCTAAATTAACAAAAAAACTACAAAATTTAAAAAAAAATCATACTCTAACTATCGTAGGGGGTGGGGGTAAATTCTTAAACTTAGAATACCAATTAAATGCTAAATTTAGCATTAAAGTATGGTTGATAGGTGATGTTTTTTATAGTAAAAAAATCATATATCACAAGCCTTATATACATAAAAATAAATATAATATCAAAAAAACTAGCATCCTAATTAATCGTTCATTTATGTATGATGCTAAAAAACAAGGGTTAAGTGCAAATAAAATAAATAAAGCCCTGATAGCGCTTAATTATATTGTTAATCCAAAATATCTACATAAAGGAGATATTTTTGATATTTATTGGTATAGAGGCAGGGTTGATGCTATTAAACTCAAGAGAAAAAATCATAATATTATGTTGTTTTATTGGCGAGAAAAATATTACAATAAACAAGGATTTACAGAAAAAAATATGTTTTTATCTGCACCATTGAAATATATTAGAATTAGCTCACAATATACTAACAGACGCTTTCATCCAATACTTAAAAAATATAAACCACATAGAGCAATAGACTATGCGGCAAATAAAAATGAGCGTGTATATGCTAGTGCTAATGGTATTATCGAATATAGCGGCTATCTTGGTGCCTTAGGTAATGTTGTATTTATTAGACATCATAAAAATTATAAAACTGTCTATGCACACCTCGCTAACTTTGTTAAAAATTTATATGCAGGTCAAAGGGTTTATCAGGGCGAATTAATTGGTTTTGTTGGCTCTACAGGCAGATCAACTGGTTACCATTTACATTATGAGCTTAGACGAGGAAATAAATATTTAAATCCAAACATACAAAGTAAAATAAAAATTACAGCTAGCTTGTCTGGTAGTGAGTTAGTTGCTTTTAAACAAAAAATTAAAAGATATGGATATTAAACTAAGTTTGCTTTATAGTGGTAAAGTGCGTGATGTTTATAGTATAGATAAAACAACGATTTTAATAATTGCTAGTGATAGAGTTAGTGCATTTGATGTAGTTTTTCCAGAAAAAATTCAAAATAAAGGAAAAATTTTAACCAAAATTGCTAATTTTTGGTTTGATAATACAAGACATATAATAAAAAATCATCTAGTAAATAGAGACTTAATAAGTATTGTAGGTGAAAAAGTAGCTACAAAAATTAAAGATAGATCTGTGGTGGTAAAAAAAATAAAACCACTACTTGTTGAGGCAATTGTACGCGGTTATTTATTTGGTAGTGCATGGCATAATTATAAAAAAAACGGTAGTGTAGGTGATATAAAACTTAGTGCTAATTTACAATTAGCGGAGCAATTAGCAGAGCCAATTTATACTCCATCAACTAAAGCAGCACTTGGGGCGCATGATGAAAATATTAGTTATAAACAAAGTGAAAAAATAGTTGGCAAAAAAATAGCACAACAAATTAAAGATATTAGCCTTAAGTTATATAGTTTTGCTTATCAAAGAGCATATAAAAGAGGTATTATTATTGCTGATACTAAGTTTGAATTTGGCTTAGATGATAATAATGATTTGGTTTTAATCGATGAAATCCTAACCCCCGATAGCTCCAGATTTTTGGACAAGAATCAATATAAAGCAGGTTGCATAGAAAGTTTTGATAAGCAAATTATTAGAGATTATTTAATAAAAATTAATTGGGATGCTAAAACTTCACCACCAAAATTACCAGAAAGTATTATTAATAAAACAGCAAAAAAATATCAACAAATAGCAGATATATTATGCAATTAAGCGGAGTGTTAAAAAAAATGCAAACAGCTTTAATAGATGATTGTGCTTTTTATAAACTATCAATTGGCGATAAATTAGTAGCATTAAATAAATATTTAGGCGCTAAAATAACACTGAAATTTAATGGAGATATTTATTGTTTAAATTGTGGCACAAAAACCAATAAAAGCTATTCTCAGGGATATTGTTACAAATGTTGCTTGCAGCTTGCTTGTTGTGATATTTGTATAATGATGCCAGAAAAATGTAATCATCATATAGGCGGGTGTAAAGAGCCGCAATGGGGCCTTGATAATTGCTTTATGCAACATAATATTTATTTGGCTAACACATCTGGAGTAAAAGTTGGTATTAGTAAAGATATTCCTACGCGCTGGATAGATCAAGGAGCAGAAAGTGCTTTAGTTATATTAACAACAGATAGTCGCTTAAAAGCTGGGTTGATTGAGCATAAACTCAAGCAATTTGTAGCTGATAAAACTAATTGGCGGCAAATGTTAAAAAACACTATAACAGACGTTGACTTAATACTAAAAAGAGACGAGTTGTTGGCAAAGATTACTAATTTAATTATTAAATTAGAGGCAACTGTAGTAAAGCAAAAAGTACAGTATATTAAATACCCTGTGCATAAATACCCTGATACTATAACCACTCTTAATCTAGATAAAAATAGTGAAATAACAGGAAAATTAATAGGCATAAAAGGACAATACTTAATATTAAGCACTGGTGTATTTAATGTACGCAAATTTAGCGCTTATTCTGTAAATTTAGTTATTAATTAAATTTTTAATGAAAATATTAGGCGCTCTATTATAATCGTACTTTTTTTGAACAGTAAGCGGTAAGTTATTAATGGTTGTTTGAATGAAGCCATGAGCAAGAAACCAGCTTTTATTGTATTTTGATAAAGCAAATATTTGCCTATTAAAGCTTTTATTTTCAACTTGCTGTAATAACCTAGTAGATAATTTTTGTTTTTGTTTGTTTGTTGCGACTGCTAAACAATATAATTCATTAATATTTTTATATTGTTTTATACCACAGCAGGCAACTATAATTCCATTTTCCTTAATAGTGATGAATTCTGTTATATTTTTATTTATAAGTTCGTAACTTCTAGCCAAAATAGTATTATTATCAACAAAAGGCTGAATTAGTTGAAGAATTTGTTTTGCTTTATTCAATGTAGTAAAATGATAAAATAATTATATTTTACCAAAGGAAATAAGATGACTGATAACAGAAAATACTCTAAAGGCATAGTAGATGGTTATAAGAGAGCTGCGTCAAGAGCTATGTTATATCCAGTTGGTTTTACTAAAGAGGATTTTAATAAACCACAAGTAGGTATTGTCTCTACTTGGTCAATGGTAACCCCTTGTAATATGCATATTGATAAATTAGCTAGACAAGCAGAATTAGGAGTTAATAATGCTAATGGAAAAGGTGTTATTTTTGGCACTATTACAGTATCTGACGGTATTTCTATGGGTTCAGAGGGCATGAAATATTCTTTAGTGTCACGTGAAATTATTGCTGATTCTATTGAAACAGTCGTAGGTTGTCAGGGGTTTGATGGTATTGTAGCAATTGGAGGTTGTGATAAAAATATGCCAGGATGTTTGATAGGCATTGCAAGGCTTGATAGACCTAGTATATTTGTATATGGTGGCACTATTGCGCCTGGGAAAAATCATACAGATATAGTTAGTGTATTTGAGGCAGTTGGTAAACGTGGTAATAAAGATATTAGTGCAATTGAATTAGAGAATATTGAAAAAGAAGCCATACCAGGGGCTGGATCTTGTGGCGGTATGTATACAGCCAATACCATGGCATCAGCTATTGAAGCATTAGGTATGAGTTTGCCAGGCTCTTCTGCACAAAATGCTATTTCAATAAATAAAAACAATGATGCAAAAAATGCTGGTACAGCAGTACTACATTTATTAGCACAAAATATTAAACCTAGCGATATTATGACTAAAGAAGCATTTGAAAACGCTATTACAGTAGTTATAGCATTAGGAGGCTCTACTAATGCAGTTATGCATTTAATTGCTATGGCAGATAGTATTAATGTTCAAGTTAGCTTAGATGATTGGAGTAGAATTGGCAGTAGAGTACCAGTATTGGCCGATTTAAAACCATCCGGCAGGTATATGATGAGCGAATTAGTGGCAATTGGTGGAATTCTACCACTAATGAAAATATTATTAGAAGCTGGCATGTTAAATGGTAGTTGCATGACAGTAACTGGTAAAACTTTAGCGCAAAATTTAGCCAATATAAAGCATTATAACAGCACACAAAAAATAATTAAACCATTAAATAATCCGATTAAAAAAGACTCACATCTAAGAATTTTATATGGTAATTTAGCTCCAGAAGGAGCGGTAGCTAAAATATCTGGCAAAGAAGGATTGTTGTTTGAAGGTACAGCAAAAGTATTTGCTTGTGAAGAGGATGCTTTAGAAGCTATTTTAAACGATAAAATAGTAGCTGGAGATGTTGTTGTAATTCGTTATGAAGGACCAAAAGGCGGACCTGGTATGCGAGAAATGTTAGCGCCAACCTCTGCCGTTATGGGTAAGGGTTTGGGGGATAAGGTTGCTCTTATAACAGACGGTCGTTTTTCTGGCGGCACACATGGTTTTGTAGTAGGACACATAACCCCAGAAGCGTTTGTGGGCGGTGTATTGGCCGTTGTACAAAATAATGATAAAATATTAATTGATGCAAACAAGAATAAAATAGAGCTACTGGTTGCTAAGAATATTATTAATAATAGAATGAAGGCGTATTTGCCTCCTGCTATTAAGTACAAGCGAGGTGTATTAGCAAAATATGCAAAATTAGCAAAATCAGCCTCACTTGGAGCTGGTACATAATATATAAACATTAATGTATTTTCATACTAAGTTGTTGACAATGCCACCAAATTGGTTTTGGTGGTCAGCTTTTTTATGTTCTATTTTTGGTATTTTTATTTTTGGCCTTAAACCGCAATATTTATATAAATATTGGTGGATTCTACTTACATATAATTTAATTATTATTTTATTAGCAAGTTATTATATTGTTATGATAATTAGAGTTGTGTACAAACAAAAAGAGCAAAAAGTTGTTGGCTCTAACTTTACTATAACACTAATAAAAATTATTCCTATCTTAACTATAATTCCAGTATTGTCTTTTTATTTATTTTCTTTTCAAACTGTGCAAGATAATTTACAACTTACCAAGCAAGGCATTGCAAGATTTAATGCAGATGTATTAATAGAAACCGATGTAATTAGCGAACAACTATATTTATTTAGAAATAGCATTTATACTAATAATAATAGCTATATTTTAAATATTGTCTGGTCGTTTATGCAAAACATTAAAAAAAATTCAACTTATAATGAAGATTTAAAATTAGTATTAAATAAGTTAACTGCAAGCACCTCAGCCTGTAAGCTTATGTTATGGCAAGACGATAAAATTATTTCTAGTAGTGATGATAATAATATAGAGTGCGATGTTTGGGAGAACTACAAGGTAAGTAATAAGATTTTTTCTGTTGAGGAACATGTAGATAAAAATACATTATTCACTCAGCTGCCGCTAAAATCTATTATCAGCAGCAGCAGTAATTTAATTTTGTTTGCTTATTATTTTAAAAACAAAGACTTAGGTGTGATTATGAATACAGTTAAGTTATTTCAGCAAAAAATTAAAAAGGCTAAAATATTATTAAGTTATACTATTTTAGCTAAACAATTTTTAATTGATTTCTCTAGTACTATAGTTTTAACTTTAGTTAGCTTACTAATCATTTCTCTTAAAATGATAGAAAAAATAATGGTACCACTTAATAATCTTAGTATAGCGAGTAAAAAAATCTCTACAGGTGAGTATGGAGTAGTAGTAGGTAAGAGTACAAAAAGTAACGACATTAATCATTTAATAGAGCAATTTAACTCAATGTCTAAGCAAATACAAATATCAAGGTCAGGGCTAGATACTAAAAATTTATATTTAGAAACTATAATTAAATATTCATCGGGAATTATTGCACTTGATAATAAATTTAGAATAAGTTTAATTAATGATAAAGTAAAAAATATTTTAGATTGTGATAATCATAATGTTATTGGCAAATTTTATACTAGTATTTGCCAAGATAAAAAGCATATGAAAAAATTATTTTTAGCTATAGAAAAACAGTTTAATATTAATAAAAGTTGGCTGATAAATATAGAGCTAATTATTAAACAACAAAATATCCTCCTAAATTGTCAAGGAGCCACGCTTAAAAATAATAATGTTGTTTTAGGTTATATTGTAATAATAAATGATATATCGGCTATTAAAAGAAATGAAAAATTATCGGCATGGAACGAAGTAGCAATGAGAGTAGCGCATGAAATTAAAAACCCACTTAATCCAATTTTAATAGGAGCGCAACGGCTTAAAAATAATTTTTTAACTCATGATAAATTAACTGAAAAAGAAAAAAATATTATTAATAAAATTACCTCAACCATAACAACTCAAGTACATTCTATTAATACTATGGTTAATGCGTTTATGAGTCATGATGATAGCTTGCCACGATTTACTACACAAAGTTTAAATAAAATTATTAAAAAAGCAGTATTATTATATGAGGGCAGTGCTAATATTACTCTTGATTTAGGTAAAATAGCAAATATTAAATTAGATAAATATAGTATCTCAAGAGTAATTATAAACTTAATTAAAAACAGCATAGAAGCGTCCATTGATAAGAAGAAAGCACAGATTACTATAGCGACTAAACAATTAGAAAAGTTTATAATACTTACTATAACTGATAAAGGAATGGGTTTTGATGATAATATTATAGATAAAGCATTTGAATCCTATGTAACTAATAAAAGTAATGGCAGCGGATTAGGCATGGTAATTGTAAAAAAAATTATAACAGCACATAGTGGTAAAATTAGTATTGATAAAAATTATAAAAGCGGTGCTAAAATTATTATTAAATTTAAAGTATGAATACAAGTACAAGTAAGATTTTAATTGTTGACGATGAAATGGCAAATACTGATGCCATTAAAGATATTTTAGAAGATGTTAATTATAAGGTATATTGTGCTCATAATGCTGATAAGGCAAAACAAATTTTAACGCACAATAGTTTTAATTTAATAATTATAGATGTATGGATGCCAGGGCAAGACGGCATGTCTTTGTTGCAAGAATTAATAAACCACAACATAACGGCTAAAATAATTATGATGTCTGGGCATGCAGCACATAGCGATGTAGTAAGTGCTATTAAAATAGGGGCAGTTAATTTTGTTAAAAAACCTATTCAAGACGTTTTATTGTTAGTGCGTGATGCATTAAATGATAGTTATACGAATAAAGTTAGCAACACATGTAATTATAATTTAAATGTATCTTTTAAAAAAGCTAGAACTAATTTTGAAAAAAAATATTTACAATATCATTTAAAAAATAATAACAATAATATAACTAAGGTAGCAAAAATAGCTGATATGGAAAGAACAACTTTATACAGAAAAATTAAAGAACTTGGTATAAAAAAATGAATATTTTAATTTTAGGAGCAGGACAAGTTGGTAGCGCGCTTGCTAAATCTTTAGCCAATAGTGATGACAATAATATAACTATAATTGATATAAATAGTGATACTTTGATAGATCTTTCTCGTCATTTAGATATTAAAACAATAACAGGCGTAGCATCTTACCCTAAAGTACTAGAAGAGGGCGGCATCAAAGAGGCAGATATATTAATAGCAGTAACTCAATCTGATGAAAGCAACATGGTGGCTTGCCAAATGGCACATGTATTATATAAGGTTCAGAAAAAAATTGCCAGAATACGTAGCTCAGAATATTTGCATTATCAGAAACTATTTTCAGCAGATGCTATACCGATTGATTTTATTATTAGTCCTGAAATTTTAGTAACTAATTATTTAAAGCGTATTATAGAAGTGCCAGGAGTTACACAGATTTTAGAATTTGAAGATGGGCTTATTCAATTAGTGGAAACTAGAGCTTTTGCCGGTACACCAATTGTTGGCTTGCCTATTAAAGACTTGCATCAGCATTTACCAGGAACTAAAGTTCGTATAGTTAGCGTTAATAGAGGCGTTAAAGAAATAGATGTATGTAGCGATACTATTATTAAACATGGTGATAAGATTTTTTTTATTACTGAAAAAAATAGTGTTAATAAGGCATTAAAGGAATTTAGAAGACTTGATCGGCCGTATAAAAATATTATTATTGCTGGTGGCGGTAGAATCGGTTTTGGTTTGGCATTATTTTTAGAAAAAAATCATAATGTACGTATTATTGAAAAAAACCCTATACAAGCAAAAACTATAGAAGCAAGATTAAATAATTCTTTAGTATTAAATGGCAATGCTTCTGATGAAGAGCTGTTGTTAGATGAAGGTATAAAAAATACTGATTTATTTTTAGCACTGACTGATACAGATGAAATTAATTTAATAACTGCAATTTTAGCTAAAAGACTTGGCGCGCATAAGGTTATTGCCTTAGTAAAACGCAATATATATGAAGAATTAGTAGCTAGAAATAGATATATTGATATGATATTGTCACCAGATAAAATTACCTCTGGAGGTATTCTTGCGCATATTAGAAAAGGTAATACTATGATGATAAAACCAATGCGACACAATAAATCAGAGGCAGTAGAGATAATAATCAATGAGGACGCTAGTGTAGTTGGCAAAAATATTCAAGATATACAAATGCCAGACGGCGTAGAAATTGGTTCTATTGTGCGCAATAATGAGTTGTTAATGCCTAGCAAAAAACATACTATTTATGCTAAGGATCATATTTTATTAATTATTACAGATCTTAGCAAAGCATCGTTTGTAGAAAAAATATTTGCTAGTAAAAACTAATGCAAGTTGCTGCTATTTTTAAATTTATTGGTTTATTATTAATTATATTTAGTTTTAGCCAGTTACCACCAATTGTTGTTGATTTAATTTATCAGCAGCAGCAAGCACTTATTTTTTTAGTTACCTTTTTTATTACTTTTATCAGCGGAATTATTTGTTATTTACCTTTTAAAAATAATAAAGCAACAATTAGAACAAAAGAAGGAATTATATTAGTTGTTAGTTTTTGGACAATATTATCATTGTTTGCCACTATACCTTTTATGTTTGTTGACGGTCTTAATATAGGTTTTAGTAGTGCCTTTTTTGAGGCAATATCAGGTCTTAGTACTACTGGAGCTACTATAATTAATAATTTAGATGAGCTGCCAAAATCTATATTATATTATCGTCAGCAGTTACAGTGGTTAGGAGGCATGGGAATTGTGGTATTGGCGGTTGCTATTTTGCCAATGTTTGGCGTAGGCAGTATGGAATTATTTCATGCTGAAGCTAGTTCTATATCTAAAGATAGAGCGACGCCAAAATTAGCACAAACAGCTAAAATGCTATGGTTTATTTATATTACATTAACAGCTGTTTGCGCTGTTGCTTATTTTTTAGCTGGCATGGATATATTTGATGCTATTATGCATAGTTTTTCTACTATTGCTATAGGAGGGTTTTCCACTCACGATGATTCTATAGCATACTTTAATTCTGCTAATATTGAAATGGTTGCAGTTATTTTCATGGTACTAGCAGGAATAAATTTCTCCTTACATTTTATGGCCATTCATGATAAAAAAATTAGTACTTATTTTGACGACTCAGAGTTTAAGGCTTATATCGGCACACTAATTTTATTGATTGTTGTTGTTAGTTTTGTACTAATTTTTCACCATTATTATAATACTGCAGCTACATCTATTAGACATAGTGTTTTTCAAGCAGTATCAATTATGACCACCACAGGATTTAGCTCACAAAATTTTAGTTTATGGCCGTCAGCCTTGCCTGCATTGCTTATTTTTGCTAGTTTTATTGGAGCTTGTGCTGGGTCTACAGGCGGCGGAATAAAGGTTGTACGTGTTTTGCTGATGTTTAAATTAGCCAGCAGAGAAATGAAGCAACTTATTCATCCTAGCGCGCAAGTTAATATAAAGTTAAATAAACGCAAAGTTAAAGGTAAGATTTTAATGTCTGTATGGGGATTTTTTTCTTTATATGTAATATCTTTTTCTGTTGTGATGGTGCTTTTAATGTTTAGCGGACTTGATCAGGTAACTAGTTTTTCTGCTACAGCAGCAAGTCTTAATAATTTAGGACCAGGTCTAGGCGAGGTAGCTAATAATTATAGTAGTATTAGTGATTTTGCTAAATGGGTGCTTAGTTTTGCTATGTTATTAGGTAGATTAGAAATATTAACTTTATTAGTGCTTTTTCATAGAACTTTTTGGCGTTTTTAATTATTATAAAGTATATGATAAATTTTGTTCACTAAACCCAGAAGCATTTATAGTTTTATTTTTTGTTAACAATAATACTTTAAAATTATCTCCCATGGCATCTGGCAACACTAATTGTTTTATTTCATTAGCATGTTTTATATATTGCTGGATATCCTTAGTTGTTGTTAATAATTTTTCAATTCCCAAAGAAATTAAAAACATAGCTTGTGTAGCATAACCAGCTATTTGCAAATTACTATTTTTAGCAGTATTGGCAATATTAGAAAAATTTACCCAACTACTTATATCTTGTTTGCCTATATTTATAAAAGGATTATCTGTTGCTATGTGATTTTTGTAGCACCTGAGAGTGCCGTCTTTGCGCATAGGATGAAAAAAATCTTTATCATTATAACCATAATCAATTAATAGTATGGCTCCTGTGGTTAATATATTTGCAATACTACTTAACCAAATATCTGCTTGTTGATTTATTTCAGCAACATAGCCGTCTGTTAATTTATGGTTAATTGCAGGATAAAACTCAGTATCAAATTTTTGCCAATTAAAATCATTATTGATATAACTAACCCCTAATTCATAAAACTTATAATTTTGTGATATAACACGCTTAGTTGGTATGGCGTCTAGCACCTCATTAGCAATAATTATACCTTTAAATGTTTTTGGTAAAGACTTAAGCCACACAACTTTTTTTTGTAAATGCAGGGCAAGTTTAGTTATATTTTGTTGCTGTACAGCTATTAAATTAGCGCTAAGCTCTAAAATATAATATTTGTTTGGCAAAGATTCTTCTAAATCTAGCTGACTAAGTATTTGCATAGCTAAAACACCATTGCCGGCGCCAAATTCTAAAATATCATAATCAGCATGATAGATTTCTATGAGTTGTTTGGTTATAGTTTTACCAAATAAAGCAGATATTTCTGGAGCAGTAGTAAAGTCCCCAGCACTACCAATTGTTGTTGTATTAGCACGATAATAGCCATATTGATGATGATATAAAGCAAGATTCATAAACTCCGCAAAACTTATAATGCCATTTTTATATTTTATTTTTTCTGTTATAATATTTTTAAGACTCATATATATAATTTTAATTTAAAAAAATGATAAAAAATGCACTTATCACTGGTGGTGCTAAAAGAATTGGTGCAGAAATAACCACCATGTTGCATAAAAAATATAATGTTTTAATACATTATAACCATTCAGACCATGCAGCAACTTTGTTAGCACAAAAATTAAACAACGTGCGGACTAACTCCGCTACAATTATAAAGGCAAATCTAAGTAACAATAAAGATATAGATATATTGGTTAATAGTATATCTAAAATAGATTTATTGATTAATAATGCTGCTATTTTTTATCCTAATCAATTGGCAGATATTACTGTAGAGTCATATCATAAAATTATGAATACTAATGTTTTAGCGCCATTATTGCTGGCACAGAAACTACAAAAAAAGTTAAATAAAACAGGTGGCAATATAATAAATATAGTTGATATTCACGCTATAAGACCATTAACTGGTTATATTGTTTATAATTTATCAAAAGCAGCAATAGCTATGTTAACCAAAACATTAGCTAAAGAATTAGCGCCAGTTATTAGAGTTAATGGAGTAGCGCCTGGTTCTATTTTATGGCCAGAAAATACAGCAGAATTAAGTAATAACGACAAAAACAAGATGTTGAATAAAATACCTTTACATAAACAAGGCAGTCCTAAAGATATAGCAGAAACTGTGCTTTTTTTAGCACAAAGCAATTATATTACAGGGCAAATAATAAGTGTTGATGGCGGTAGAACACTAAATCAATAAATCAATTATTGTATCTAAGCCACCAAATTTGATAATAATATCAGCCTTGTCGTTTACACTATTTTTAGCATGATAAGCTACAGATAACCCAGATATTTGCATCATTTGTAGGTCGTTAGCCCCGTCGCCACAACTAATAACTTGCTGTGTGGTAATATTATATTTCTTACATAGTTTAAGCATAAAATCAGCTTTAGCCTGAGCGTTTATTATGTTGCCAACTAATGTGCCAGTTAATTTACTATCTTTGATTACTAAAGTATTGGATAAATGATGATTTAGTGATAAATTATTAGTTATTTTACGACTAAAAAAGTCAAAACCACCAGAGACTAAAGCAGTTATAATGCTATTTTTGTGTAAAAAATTAATTAATTTTTTACCGCCAGTATTTATTTTTAAGCGTTTATTATAAATCTCATCTAATACTGCAACATTTACGCCCTTTAATAAAGCAACTCTTTTTTTAAGTGACATATTAAAGTCAATTGTACCATTCATAGCTTGCTCAGTTATTTGTGATACCTGTTCTTTAATGCCAGCAAAATCAGCAATTTCATCAATACATTCAATATTTATAAGCGTTGAATCCATATCACTCATAAAAAGTTTAAAATTTTTGGCTTTAAAATTAAAAGGAAGATAATTAATATCTGTTTTAAATTTATTGCGCAAAGGCATTAAATCTATATTTTTTTTAACAATAGTTGCCCGATAATGTGTATTGTGCTTTAATGCCTTTGCACCAAAAATATTAGCAATATCTTGAGATAATGTTAATTGATTATTATGGATAATTAAGCTATGCATGTTAGCAATGGTGTTTATTTGGTGCGGAAGGAGAGACTCGAACTCTCACGCATAAGCACCAGAACCTAAATCTGGCGTGTCTACCAATTCCACCACTCCCGCAAAATAATATTAATTATACCTTTTACTTTAAGTATCAGGTATAATTTCGTTTTAATTATTATTTTGGAGTAAACATGAGTTTGAATAATGCAGTTATGGCGATGAGTGGTTTTTTAGTTATGTTATCTTTGTTGTTGGGCGCAAGTATTAGCCCGCTTATACAACACCAAAATTGGTTGTATTTAACCGCGTTTGTTGGTCTTATGACTTTTCAATCATCTTTTACTGGTTTTTGTCCAGCCGCAATAATTCTAAAAAAATTAGGATTTAAATAGCATCATAGCATTATAGTATGTGTGGGATAGTCGGTGGTATTGTTAAAGAAAATATTACACAAACCTTAATTACAGGACTTAAGGCTTTAGAATACCGTGGTTATGATTCTGCTGGTATTGCTGTAGTTAATGATAATGGTATTGTTAGAGTTAGAGAAGTTGGTAAAGTTGCTAATTTAATAAAAAAAACTAATAATGTTGTTGGTAATATAGGTATAGCTCACACAAGATGGGCTACACATGGAGTTGTTAGTCAAAATAATGCACATCCACATGTATGCAATAATGAAGTTGCAGTCGTACATAACGGTGTTATTGAAAACTTTTCTAAATTAACAGAACAACAAAAAAAACTTGGTTATAAATTTACTTCAGATACAGATAGTGAAACTATAACGCATGCAATTTTTCATGAGTTAAAAAAAAAAATTACAATTAGCAGTAAGAGAGGCTGTTAAAACTATTCAAGGCACGTATGCTATCGCTGTTATAGCAAAAGGAAATAACACTATAGTTGTGGCTAAATGCGGCATACCGCTTATAATTGGTATTAGCAAACATGGAAACTTTGTTGCTTCTGATAAATTAGCATTATTGCAGCTTACTAAAAAGTTTATTACGTTATCTGATGGAGATATTGCTGAAATAACCATTGATAAGGTTAGTATTTATGATAAAAATGGCGTAAAAGTTAAACGTAAAATAAATATCTCTAATTTAAGCCTAAGACAAGTGGAGATAGGTAAGCACCAACATTTTATGCATAAGGAGATTTTTGAGCAACCACAAGCAATTAGTGATACTTTAGAGGGCAGAATAAAACAAAATACGGTTGTTCCCGATGCTTTTGGTGTAGGTGCTAAAGCTATTTTTTCTCAAATAAAAAAAATACAAATTATTGCATGCGGTACCAGCTATAATGCTGGCTTAGTGGCTAAATATTGGCTAGAAGACATTGTTAGAATAGCTACTACCGTAGAAGTTGCTAGTGAATATCGTTATAGAAACCCGGTTGTGGTTGCTAACACTTTGTTTGTTTTTATTTCACAAAGCGGAGAAACAGCTGATACTTTGGCGGCACTTAAAATAATTAACGAACATAAAGAACGCAATACAACACTTGCAATTTGTAATAATAATGAATCTACTATGGTACAAAATAGTGATTTAGTTTTTTTAACACACGCCGGCCCTGAGATTGGTGTAGCCTCTACCAAAGCCTTTACTACTCAACTTACAGCATTAGCTCTATTAACTGTTGCTATTGGAAAATGCAGCGGAAGTGTTGATGTAGCAAGAGAAAGATCTATAGTAGACGGATTAAGAAAGCTGCCAACATTAGTTAATAATGCTTTAAATCAAGAAAAAATGATAAAACATGTTGCAAATGATTTGGGTAATAAGGAAAATGTAATTTTTTTAGGCAGAGGAGCTATGCATGCTATTGCTGCTGAAGGGGCTTTAAAGCTAAAAGAAATTAGCTATATATTCGCCCATGCTTACCCAGCCGGAGAATTAAAACACGGCCCTATAGCTTTAATTGATAAAAACACACCTGTTATTGTAGTTGCACCAAATGATGAACTTTTAGATAAGTTAAAAGTAAATCTGGCAGAAGTAAAGTCAAGAGGCTCTAAAATGATAGTATTTGAAGATGAAAACTCACAGGTCATGAGTGTAAAAAATATGACAATTATTCCGGTAGCCAGCAACGTTGGCAGGATTACAGCGCCTATTATTTTTACTATTGCTCTGCAATTACTTAGCTATCATGTTGCTCTTATTAAAGGTACAGATATAGATAAACCACGCAACTTAGCTAAGTCAGTAACTGTTGAATAAATATGTTAAATAAATTATATTTTGATAGTAATATAGATACAGCATTAATTAGCAGTTTAGTTGCAGAAAAAAAATATGTTGGTTATTATGCACTGCCTTATCAAAACACGAATTATATTGATAATTATATAACACAGATAGATAAAAAAATAGGACTTGATAATATTACAGATGTAGTGATAGTTGGTATTGGCGGTTCTTCTCTTGGTATTCGTAGTGTATATCATTTTATTAAATCTGCTAATCAAATAAAAAAAAATATGCATTTTATTGGTTCTACAGATCCTATTGCTATTAAAAATACTCTTAACTGTATTAACATAGAAACTACACATTTTATTGTTATCTCAAAATCAGGAGTTACTTTAGAAACTATAGCAACTTATAAATATCTATTAGGCTTTATTGATAATAAGAATTTTTCATTTATTACCGACAAAGAATCGCCTTTAGCTAAACATGCAGCAGGCATTAATGCTGTTGTAGTAAATATACAAGCTAATATTAGCGGTAGATTTTCAGTATTTAGCAGCGTTGGTATGATACCTTTAGCATTAGTTGGGATAGACATTAAAAAGCTATTGCAAGGCGCTAAAGAAGTTGATGAAGGAGTATTTAGTCGTGGTAGATATTGTCAAGAGTTATTAATAAAAGCATATTTTTATAGTAATCAACATGATAAATATCATATTAACACATTATTTAGCTACTCAGACTCTTTATATTTTTTTAATCAATGGTTTGTGCAATTATGGGGAGAGAGCTTAGGTAAAAAACAATTAGAAAGTAATAAGCGTATAGGGCTTACCCCTATTGGCCTTATTGGGCCTAAAGATCAACATTCTTTTTTACAGCTAATTGCCGATGGTAATAGAGATAAAACTATAACATTCATTAAAATTATGTTAACTGATAAATTATCTATACCTAATATTAGTCTTAAAAACCTACATAATTTAGACTATATTAATAATTTATCTTTTGCTAAACTTATTAATATACAAGCAGATAGCGTTATTCAGTCGTTAATAGAACAACAAGGTATTGCTGTTGATGAAATAATACTAAAAAAACAAGATGAAATAGAAATTGGCAAACTAATGTTTTATTATCAAATACTAACTTCTATGACAGGCATATTGTTAAATATTAATACTTATAATCAGCCTGGGGTAGAGCGCTGTAAGCAAATTTTAAAGAAAAAATTGAATAAAAAATAATGATAATAACAAAATGCGTATTACCAATTGCTGGTTATGGCACTAGATTTTTACCTATAACAAAATCTGTGCCTAAAGAAATGCTGCCGATTATCAACAAGCCATTAGTGCAGTATGCCGTAGAAGAGGCGTTAAGTAGTGATATTAATGATATAACTATGATTGTTAGTAAGTATCATTGCATAGCACAAGATTATTTTAATAAAAATAAACAATTATGTTTAGATATTAGTAATATAGGCAAAGACCAAGGTTTAAAAGAATTAAATAACATTATAGATAAGACTAATTTTAGTTATATTGAGCAAAAAAAAACTAAAGGTTTAGGCGATGCAATACTTGTTGGTGCTAAGAATTTAATAAACGAACAAGCTTTTGCGGTAATACTTACAGATGATTTATGTGTTAATACTGAAGGAGATAGCGTTTTAAAACAGATGATTGATTTGTACTATAAATATAAATGTGCAATTGTAGCTGTGGAAGAGATAGATATTAATAATAGCAATAAATACGGTATTATTGCGGGCAAGGAAATTGCAACTGGTATTTATAGGATAAATAATATGATAGAAAAGCCAAATTCGGCTATGGCGCCTAGCAATTTAGCTATTATTGGCCGTTATATTTTAACTAATGATATTTTTGATATTATTAGTAAAACAGCAGTTGGAGTAGGCGGCGAGGTGCAAATAACTGACGCTTTGCTTAATTTAGCACAACAAGGCAAAGTCATTGCATATAAATTTAAAGGCCAAAGATTTGATTGTGGGCAGGCAAGTGGTTTGATTGCAGCAACTAATTTTTTTGCTAAAAATTATTGATGAACTAATAATTATTTATACAATTATCACCCTGTCTTTCTGTGCATTTGTTTTCAATATGACTATTGCAGTAATTACAAAGAGCAAGCTTATTTGGAATGGTAATAATATTTTTATTAATGATAAAGCCCCTAGATTTTAAGGAATTTATTATACGTGAGAATACTTCTCTACTCATATTTAAACTAGAGGCAATAGTAGATTTACTATAAGGCAGAACAATAGACTTAGACTTTAATTTATTTTTTTTATATAAACCAAGCAAAAACAAACCAACCCTTTGATCGGCAGATAAATTTTTTATAATTGATAGTTCTTGCAATAAAAACATTGATTCTACAGCAATATTTTTTGTTAAATTAGTGGCAAATACACTATTGTTTTTTAAATATTTATCAATTATATTGATAGGAATAGATAGCATTAATACATCACTAATAGTTTTTGCACCATAAATAAAAGATTGTTTAGTAAAAATATGATTAGAGAGTATAGAGCTTCCATTGTCTAATATCTTTAAAATAGTTTCTTTGCTATCAATATTGTCTTGATAAATTTTTACCCAACCACTAAGTATTACATGTAAATGAGAAACAATACTATTTTTAGTAATAATATTTTTATTTTTTGGCATTCTATAAATTTTACTTTTTTTGAGTAATTTTTCTACAGTACTATTGTCAATATTAGAGAAGATAGTTAGTTTATGCGCTAACCTTTGTTCTATGTTAATACGGCTTTTAGTTGTTTTAGCAAATAAACTATGGTTATCTAATAAGTTATTAATAAAAGATTGCTCTATTGTATGCATAGCATCAATTTTTTTAGAAATAATGTCAAACCAGTCTACAGCTTTAATCTTATGCAATGATTTTTGCTTATTAACCTTAATAGCAAAATGAATATCGTCTAAGATTTTAATAATAGGTAGCTTATTGAAACGGTATATAAGCCGTTGTTGTTCTATAGTGGCTAAAGATAAAAAAGATTTTTTATAATAATTTTGCTCATTTAATAAAAACTCTATATTTGCTAAATATTTTTTATTATTAAAATTATGTTGAGCAAATCCGCTAATTAACTTAGCTCTTTCTAAACCAGTCTTTTCTTTCCAGTGTAAAAAGAAACAATAGGCGCTAATAGCGTTAGGATGTACATTGTTGACGTTAATTATTATATTAATCATGATCTGCATAATAGGCGAAATAAGATAATTACTATAATAATCAATAGTTTCTATATTAGATATTTTTGCTAATAATATATTTTCTCTTTGTTGTGGCAGTTTCATTAAATTATTGTTAATATTTATTGCTACATCTTTAATTACCTGAGTTTTTTGGATACAATTATCAATCATTTTTATATTTTGATCAGTATTTAAAAAACAAGATAATAGTAATTTTTTTGATTGTGGGCTACATTCATTAATATAAAGAACGGCAGCTCCTCTTTCTTGCTGTATAGAATTAAATATCTTACTAAGAGTAATTAGTTTTTTTTGCATTGCAATAATTATACAGATAATACGTGATATAAATCACATAAATAAGAGTTATAATATTAAAATTATTTTAATCTATTAAACTTAAAATTTTTAATTTACGGGATTAGATTATGTTTGATACTAAGCAATCTCGAGCGATTGCAGTTTTAACCTCAAATACTATAGCATTTACTGCTTGTTTTGCTGTTTGGGTTATGTTTTCTGTTATTGGCATTCCAATTAAAGAATTGTTGTCTCTTAATAACACTCAATTTGGTGTTTTAGTCGCCACCCCTATTTTAACTGGTTCAATTTTTAGACTACCAGTTGGCATGATGACAGATAAATTTGGTGGTAGAATCGTTTATTTTATTTTGCTACTTACAGTGCTTATTCCGCTATGGTTTATTGGTAGCGCTACGCAATATTGGCAATTTTTAGTTTTAGGTTTATTGGTAGGTGTAGCAGGCGCCTCATTTACTGTTGGCATCGCTTATACTGCTAAATGGTTTGATAGAAAACATCAAGGTTTTGCTATGGGAATTTTTGGTGCTGGTAATGCAGGTGCTGCAATTACAAACTTTGTAGCCCCTTCTATTGTGCTTGCTTTTGGCTGGCAAATGGTACCTAAGATCTATGCCATAGCTATGGCAATTGTAGTTATTTTATACTGGATGTTTACTTATACTGATCCAGGGCACAAACATGCTTCTAAAATAACAATTAAACAGCAGTTGCAAGTCTTAAAAGATCCTAAAGTTTGGAAATACATGCAATATTATTCTTTAGTATTTGGTGGTTTTGTAGGCTTGTCTTTGTGGATGACTAAATATTATATTAGCGAATACGGCTTTGATTTAAAAACTGCTGCTTTATTGGGCGCTATTTTTGTATTACCTTCTGGCATTATTAGAGCTTTAGGCGGATGGTTTTCTGATAAATATGGCGCTTATAAGGTTACTTGGTGGGTTATGTGGATTTCGTTAATTTGTTTATTTTTTATGTCTTATCCACAAACAGCCTTATTAATTAAAACCACTACAGGTGAGGTAAAACTTGATATTGGGTTAAATGTTTGGGCATTTACAGCTTTATTATTTGTTTTAGGTATTTCTTGGGGTTTTGGCAAGGCATCTGTATTTAAATTTTTATCTGATGAATATCCAGAAAATATTGGCATTGTCTCTGGTATTGTTGGTTTAGCAGGAGGCATGGGAGGTTTTACTTTGCCTATTATGTTTGGTGCTTTAATTGATCTTACTGGCATCAATAGTATAATATTTATGCTATTGTACGGGGCTACTGCAGTTTCACTAATATGGATGTACTTTACTTTTGGTAAAGAACAAAAGGTTAAAAATATTAAACGAGCAAAAGATAATGCTGTTAAAAAATATACAGCAAAACAAGATAGTTCAGATAAATTTATTTCAACTAAAACAACACAATAGTAAAAAAATAATCACCTAAAAAGGAGAAATATGGCAAAAAATATAAAAAATTGGGACCCAGATAACGAACAACAGTGGCAAAGTACTGGCAAAAATATTGCTAATCGTAATTTATGGATATCAATTCCTAGCTTATTAGCGGGTTTTGCTACTTGGCTTATGTGGGGTATTATTACTGTACAAATGTTAAATACAGGTTATGGTGGTTTTGATAAGTCACAATTATTTACTTTAGCAGCTATTGCAGGTTTAGCCGGTGCAACACTTAGAATACCGTCAACCTTTTTTATTCGTTTAGCAGGTGGTAGAAATACTATTTTCCTGACAACTGCTCTTTTAATACTGCCTGCTTTAGGCTTAGGTATTGCATTATCCAAACCTGATACACCATTTTGGCATTTTCAAATTTTAGCCCTACTTTCTGGTTTTGGCGGGGGTAACTTTGCCTCTTCAATGTCAAATATTTCTTTCTTCTTTCCGAAAAAAATTCAGGGTTATTCTTTAGGAATGAATGCAGGTTTAGGTAATTTTGGCGTAACTACCATGCAAATTGTTATTCCTTTGGTAATGACATTAGCGGTAATGGGCGACCCTACAGAATTACAAATTGTCTCAGGTACTTTAATTGGTAAAATTCCTGCTGGCACAGATACCTATTTACAGAATGCTGGTTATGTTTGGTTAATTATTTTAATTCCACTTACTATTGCTGCTTGGTTAGGAATGAATAATATTACTGAAAACCATGTATCTCCTAAAATCGGTTCAACTTTAGGTGCTTTTATTAAAATTATTGTGATGTTAATTTTAGGTTTAGCAACAGCTACTTTTGGTTTGTGGTTAATGTTGCCAGAAGTTGCCTCAGGGTCAGGTTTAATGTTAAGTAAATGGGTGGTATTACCTGTTATTATTGCATTAACTGTATTGCTACTTAAATTATTACCCCTTGGTAGCGATTATAAAGAAGGCCTAAAGCGTCAATATAAAATTTTTGAAAACAAACATACTTGGGCGATGACGATTATTTATGTGATGACATTTGGCTCATTTATCGGTTATGCAGCAACTTTGGCTTTATCAATTAAAGTTATTTTTGGTTTTCAACATATTTTAGTTGATGGTGTGATGACTCATAACACGGTAAACCCTAATGGACCATCGGCTTTAACTTACGCTTGGATGGGGGCTTTTGTTGGCGCTCTTATTCGTCCAATTGGTGGCATGATTGCCGATAAAATTGGTGGCGCTAAAGTAACACAGATTATTTCGGCTGTTATGGTAGCTTCAGCACTTGGTGTGGCTTATTTTATGAAGCAAGCTTATGCTTCAGCAACACCTGAAGAGTTTTTCTGGCCATTTTTGATTTTATTTGTTATATTATTTGCAATGACCGGCTTAGGCAATGGCTCTACTTTTAGAACAATTTCGCAAGTATTTAATAAAGAGCAAGCAGGGCCTGTATTAGGCTGGACCTCTGCAGTTGCAGCTTATGGCGCTTTTATTATTCCTAAAGTATTTGGTGAGCAGATTAAAGCAACTACACCTGAAAATGCCCTTTACGGCTTTGCTATTTTTTATGCTATTTGTATGGTGATTAATTGGTGGTTTTATTTACGTAAAAATGCTGAATTTCATAATCCATAATAATATAAATAAAAACAGATAGGAGATAAATATGAGTCATTTATTAGATAGATTAACTTTTTTTACAAAAATAGCACCAGAAGAATTTGCCAGTGGGCACGGAAAATTAGTTTACGAAAACAGAGATTGGGAAAGGGCTTATAGAGGTCGTTGGGGACATGATAAGGTTGTGCGTTCAACGCATGGTGTTAATTGCACAGGTTCTTGTAGTTGGAAAATTTATGTAAAAAATGGACTAGTTACTTGGGAGACGCAACAGACTAATTATCCGAGGACTCGTCCAGATTTGCCTGACCATGAACCTAGAGGTTGTCAAAGAGGGGCAACATATTCATGGTATTTATATAGTGCTACCCGCCTTAAATACCCCTTAATTCGTTCTAAATTATTGCGTACTTGGCGTGAAGCTAAAAAACAACATAATGATCCAGTTGATGCCTGGAAGTCAATTATGGACGATAAGGCTAAAACAAAAGAGTATAAACAGGTGCGTGGCTTAGGTGGTATGGTGCGTGCTGACTGGGATGAGGTTAATGAAATTATCGCAGCCGCTAATATTTATACGGCTAAAACTTATGGTCCGGATAGAGTTGTTGGTTTTTCACCTATTCCTGCTATGTCAATGGTATCTTATGCAGCAGGATCTCGTTATTTATCTCTCATTGGCGGTACTTGTTTAAGTTTTTATGATTGGTACTGTGATTTACCACCCTCGTCACCACAAGTATGGGGCGAACAAACTGATGTGCCTGAAAGCGCTGATTGGTATAACTCGTCTTATATTATGGCATGGGGCTCTAATGTACCACAAACTCGTACACCTGACGCTCACTTTTTTACAGAATCTCGTTATAATGGTACTAAAACTATTGCAGTAACGCCTGATTTTAGTGAGGTTGCTAAGTTGTCTGATGAGTGGATGAGTCCCACTCAAGGCACAGACGCTGCTCTTGCTATGACAATGGGACATGTTATTTTAACGGAGTATCATGTCACCAACAAAAGCGAATATTTCACCAACTATATCAAGCAATATACAGACATGCCGTTTTTGGTAATATTGGAAGAAAAACAAGGCGTGCTTGCAGCTGGGAGAACACTTAGAGCTTCAGATATTGATGGTGCTTTGGGCGAAAAAAATAATACTGAGTGGAAGCCATTACTGATTGATGGTGTTACTAATAAAATCGTTGTTCCAACAGGAACGGTTGGCTCTCGTTGGGATGGTTCTGGCAAGTGGAACATTAAAAATAAAAATGCCATGAATGGTGCAGATATTGAGCCAAAAACTACCTTAAAAAATGATAACGACGAAATCGTATCTGTTGGTTTTCCGTATTTTAATAACAAAGCACATGAGCAAGAAATATTTACAAATACAGATCATGATGCTGTTTTAATGAGAAACATACCTATTAAGATAGTTAAGTTAGCTGGCGGCAAGCAGGTTAAGGTTGCCACTGTATTTGACTTAATGATGGCAAATTATAGTGTTGATCAAGGATTAGGCGGCGATAATGTAGCTGTCTCATTTGATGACGATACGCCTTACACGCCAGCTTGGTGTGAAAAAGTAACAGGCGTGCCAAAAGAGCAAACCATTCGTATTGCAAAAGAATTTTCAGAAAATGCGGATAAAACGCAAGGCAAGTCAATGGTAATTTTAGGCGCAGCTGTTAATCATTGGTACCATATGGATATGATTTATCGTGGTATTATTAACATGCTTATGATGTGTGGTTGTATTGGCAAATCAGGTGGTGGGTGGTCTCATTATGTTGGGCAAGAAAAACTTCGTCCACAAACAGGTTGGTTGCCGCTGGCATTTGGTCTGGATTGGCATCGTCCGCCTCGTCATATGAATGGTACTTCATTTTTTTATAACCACTCTAGTCAATGGCGTTATGAAAAATTAGAAGTTAATGATATTTTATCACCGTTGGCCAATAAAAAAGAATGGGAGAAGCATACTATGATAGATTGTAATATTCGTAGTGAAAAAATGGGCTGGCTTCCTTCGGCGCCACAACTTGAAGATAATCCTTTAAACATCACTAAACAAGCAAAAAAAGCAAAAATGGATGTTAAAGATTATATTGTTCAACAACTAAAAACTAAAGATTTAAAGTTTTCTTGTGAAGATCCTGATAATCCAAAAAATTTCCCTCATAACATGTTTATTTGGCGCTCTAACTTATTAGGCTCTAGCGGCAAAGGACACGAATATTTATTAAAGCATTTGTTAGGCACACAAAATGCAGTGCTTGGCAATGAAACAGACAAAAAACCATCTGAGCTTAAATGGCGAAAAGGCGCAGAAGGCAAGGTAGATTTATTTGTAACTCTTGATTTTAGAATGTCAACAACTTGTTTATATTCTGACATTGTACTGCCTTCAGCAACGTGGTATGAAAAAAATGACTTAAATACTTCAGACATGCATCCATTTATTCATCCATTATCTAAGGCAGTTGATCCAGCATGGGAATCAAGAAGTGATTGGGATATTTATAAAGGGTTAGCAAAAAAATTCTCAGAACTTTGTCCTGGACATTTAGGCAAGGAGCAAGATGTAGTTGCTTTGCCTATTTTGCATGATACACCAGCAGAAATGGCGCAAGCAACTGATGTTAAAGCTTGGTTTAATGACGAATGTGAGGCCATTCCCGGCAAAACTATGCCAAACTTTATTGAAGTTGAAAGGAATTATCCAGATACTTATAAGAAATTTACTGCACTAGGTCCATTGATGTCTAAGATAGGCAATGGTGGCAAAGGTATTGCTTGGAACACTGAAGATGAAGTTGCCTTATTGGGTGGTTTGAATCAAGTTGTTAGGGAAGAAGGCGTTTCTAAAGGGCTGCCTAAAATAGAAACTGATATTGATGCAACTGAAGTTATTTTATCTTTAGCGCCTGAAACCAATGGGCAAGTTGCTGTTAAGGCTTGGGAGGCGTTAGGAAAAATAACAGGTAGAGATCATACTCACTTAGCAAAACCCAAAGAAGATGAAAAAATCAGGTTTAGAGATGTGCAAGCACAACCCAGAAAAATCATCTCATCGCCGACTTGGTCTGGCTTGGAAGATGAGCATGTGAGTTATAATGCAGGTTATACCAATGTACATGAATATATTCCTTGGCGAACACTTACAGGCAGACAACAGTTTTATCAAGATCACAAGTGGATGGTAGATTTTGGTGAAAATTTGTGTACTTACAAGCCACCTATTAATACCAAAACAGTTGCGCCTATTATTAATGAGAATGACGATGGACGCTCTCAAGTTGTTTTAAATTGGATTACACCGCATCAAAAATGGGGAATACATTCTACTTATTCTGATAATTTATTAATGCTAACGCTTAATCGCGGTGGTCCAGTGGTATGGATTAGTGAAATTGATGCTAAAAAGATTAGCGTGGTAGATAACGATTGGATTGAGTTATATAATGTTAATGGTACGATTGCAGCAAGAGCCGTGGTATCACAAAGGGTACCAGAAGGGATGTCAATGATGTATCACGCTCAAGAGAAAATTACTACCACACCTGTGGCAGAAAAATCAGGCTTTAGAGGTGGTATTCACAATTCAGTCACTAGAACAATTACCAAGCCAACCCATATGATTGGTGGCTATGCACAATTGTCTTATGGATTTAACTATTACGGCACAGTGGGCTCTAATCGTGATGAGTTTGTGGTCGTGCGTAAAATGAACAAAGTAGATTGGAAGGATGAACCAGCAAAGGGAGCTAACTCATGAAAATAAGAGCACAGATAGGAATGGTTTTAAATTTGGACAAGTGTATTGGTTGTCATACTTGCTCTGTTACTTGTAAAAATGTATGGACTTCGCGCCAAGGCGTTGAGTACGCTTGGTTTAACAATGTAGAGAGTAAGCCTGGTATTGGCTATCCTGTTGATTGGGAAAATCAAGACAAGTGGAATGGTGGCTGGGTGTCTAAAAATGGCAAATTACAGCCCAAGGTCGGTGGTAAGTTTAGGTTATTAGCAAAAATATTTGCCAATCCTGATTTGCCTGAAATTGATGATTACTATGAGCCATTCACGTTTAATTATGCGCATTTGCAAAATGCACCTGAAATGTTAACACCTCCTGTGGCAAGACCACATTCTATGATTACTGGTGAAGTGATGGAAAAGCCAGAATGGGGCCCTAATTGGGAAGAAATTTTAGGTGGTGAGTTTAAAAAACGTGCTAAAGATTATAATTTTAAAGAAATAGAAAAAGAAATTTATGGACAGTTTGAAAATACATTTATGATGTACCTGCCACGTCTGTGTGAGCATTGCCTTAATCCATCTTGTGTGGCAGCATGCCCATCTGGTGCTATTTATAAACGTGAAGAAGATGGTATTGTTTTAATTGATCAAGACAAGTGCCGTGGCTGGAGAATGTGTGTTAGCGCCTGTCCTTATAAAAAGATTTATTATAATTGGCAGTCTGGTAAATCAGAAAAATGTACGTTTTGCTATCCAAGGATAGAATCTGGAGAACCAACAGTTTGTTCTGAGACTTGTGTTGGTAGAATTCGCTCATTAGGGGTGATTCTTTATGATGCAGATAAAATTGCAGAAATGGCCAATATGAGCGATGAAAAAGATTTGTATGAAGCTCAGTTGAGTATTTTCTTAGATCCAAATGATAAAGTTGTTCAGGCACAAGCCAAAAAAGATGGCGTGCCTGATAGTTGGATTGAAGCCGCTCAAAACTCACCTGTTTATAAAATGGCAATTGACTGGAAGGTGGCTTTTCCACTGCATCCTGAGTATAGAACACTACCTATGGTTTGGTATGTACCGCCTTTATCCCCAATTCAAAATGCAATTGAAAAAGGTGTGATTGACAATCGAGGCCCTATTCCAAATGTTGAGGAGTTACGGATTCCAATTCGTTATTTGGCAAATATGCTTACAGCAGGTGATGATAAACCAGTCATATTTGCTTTAAAGAGAATGATTGCAATGCGTAATTTTATGCGTGCAAAACGTGTTGATAATACTATTTTAACTAAAGTATTAGATGAGGTGGGTTTAACAGAAGACATGGTTGATGATATGTATAGAACTATGGCGCTAGCTGCTTATGAGGATAGATTTGTTATTCCTACTAATCATAAAGAATATGCAGGCGATACTCCTTTTGATAATGAAATTGCTTTTGATACCAGATCTTCTTGTGGTTTTAGTTTTGGCAATGGTTGCTCTGAAGGCGCCACAACAGCAACTTTATTTGGTGGTAAAACGCATTCTAATACAATGAATGGAAATATCTCATGAAAACACTTAAAGTTTTAGCTGTTTTATTGTCTTATCCAGATATCAATGTTTATAAAAATGTTGGTAGTTTGGCTGAGACATTAAAACAAGAATCTTTATTATCTAAAAAAACTCTTAAAGCATTATTGTCTTTTATAGAGGATTATAAAAATAAAGATTTTTTAGAGCTGCAAGAACGTTTTGTGGCAACTTTTGATAGAAGTCGCGCCCATTGTTTAAATTTATTTGAACATATTCATGGCGAATCACGTGATCGTGGCCAAGCTATGGTTGATTTAGTTGATATGTACGCAAAGAAAAATTTATTTATTGATAAAAAAGAGCTGCCTGATTATTTGCCTTTATTTTTAGAGTATTTGTCTTTATGTGATATTAAAGAGGCAACAACTTCATTAGGGGATACGATTGATATTATTGCTTTAATCGGCGGACATCTTAAAAAGCATAAGTCGCCTTATCAAATTATTTTTTCTGCATTAGAAGAATTATCTAACATTAAGGCAAATCAATTTAAAGTGGCAGAAGCAATAGAAAATAGTCCTAAAGAGCCAGAAACATTAGATGAGTTAGATGAGTTATGGCAAGAACAAGAAGCATTTAGTGGTGAATCATCAGAGTGTAGCACTTGTGAGACCAGTGCAACGCTAAATTAAACACGGAGATATATTATGAATACTTTTTTAGACCAGTTTTTTTTCGGCTATTATCCTTATATTGCTATGACAATATTTATTATAGGTAGTGCGCTGCGTTACGATAGAGATCAATACACTTGGAAAGCAGATTCATCGCAATTATTGCGAAAAAAAGGTATGTTGTGGGGCAGTAACTTATTCCATATTGGTATTATTTTATTATTCTTCGGCCATTTTGTGGGTTTATTAACACCAGAATGGGTATATCACCCGTTTATGAGTGCTGGCACTAAGCAAATAATGGCAATGATTGCTGGTGGAATTTTTGGTACAATGTGTTTGGTTGGCATGTTGATTTTGCTAAATAGACGCCTGTTTGATAAACGTATTAATAAAACTAGTAAATCTAGTGATATTTTTATTTTATTTTATTTATTTGCACAATTATTATTAGGTTTGCTAACTATTCCTTACTCGGCACAACATTTAGATGGTAGTTCCATGGTTGCTTTGGCTAATTGGGCGCAACACATCACTACTTTTAGAGCAGGTGCTGCTGATTTTATTATTGCCGAAGCTTGGGTGTTTAAATTACATTTAGTACTGGGAATGACTTTATTTGTTATTTTTCCATTTACTAGGTTAGTACATATTTGGAGTGTTCCAGTACAATATTTAACACGTACAAATTATCAAATAGTTAGAAGAAGATAATAAAGAAAATGCCTATTAAAGTTAATCATATAGAGATTAGTGATGATGATATATTTCAAGAAATGCAATATCAGATGGATGCTTTGAATGTAGAAGAAGTTATTTTTAAGGCAGCACAGGCATTAGTTGTGCAGCAGTTATTACTACAGGCAGCGGGTATTGAAAAAAATAATACTAATGAAGAAGATAAAATTCATCAGTTATTAGATAATCATGTAGCTGTCCCTATGGCAAATGTAGAGGCTTGCAAGCGTTATTATGTTAACAATAAAGATAAATTTTTTGATAAAGAAAAAAATGAAGTACTGCCATTTAAAATGGTAGAAGCGCACATTAAAGAGTATTTACAAAATCAGTCTACAACTTCTGGCATCAATGAATACATCAAAATGCTTGCTGCTGAAGCTAATATACAAGGATTTGATTTTAAAGACCCGTCAGCATTAAATGTAGAGATACAACAAGCAAGATAATGAATATTAATAATAAAGAGATAGAGTTAGACCAAGAAGGTTATTTAATTAACCCAGAAGATTGGAACATTGATATTGCTTTAGAGATAGCAAAGACCGAAAATATTAGCATTAGTGATGAGTATTGGGGTATCTTTAATTTTATGCGTAGTTATTATAACCAAAATGGTGTAGCGCCTGATGTGCGTCATGTGACTAAGCAAATGGCGCTTGAATTAGGTGTTGATAAAAAAACTGCAAAAACAAAATTATTTACTTTGTTTCCTTATGGTTATGTAAAGCAAACTTGTAAAATAGCTGGTATGAAGCGTCCACGCGGCTGGAGTACCGGGTAATTAGATTTATCAGGTATAATGCTTTATATTTTTTAATAGTTTTGTGAGCATCAAAGAGACGGCATTATCAATATTTGGAGCTTTTTTGGCAGTAATTATTGCTAGCTTTTTTAGTAATATTATCTTAAACACCACTAGTCATGGCGCTCATATTATTATAGCCTCAACCGGAGCATCGGCTATTTTGTTATTTAGTTTTCCTTATAGCGAAGTATCAAGGGCTTGGAATTTAATTGGCGGACATACTGTTTCAGCTATTGTTGGCATTAGTTGTTATAAATTTATTCCAGACGAATTAATTGCTATTGCTGTCGCTATTGCCTTGGCAATGTTTTTTATGCATTTATTTAAATGCGACCATCCTCCAGGAGGTGCTACAGCCATTACTGCTGTTATTGGCGGGCAAACAATATATGATTTAGGTTATGCTTTTGTTTTAGTGCCAATATTTTTTAATTCATTAATATTACTTACTGTTGCCATGGCAGTAGCTACTTTTAGACATAAAAATCCTTTTATAGAGTAAAAAATTTAATGATTTTTTTGATGTTAAAGGTGATTACAAATTTAGCATTAAATATCAAAAAGTTGAATATAGTTGTTTTCTTTGTTAAACTTTTTTACGATTCTGAATTAAAGAAAGATGGCATCAAGCAAGAAACAAGGTTAAAGAAGTTGTTGTTTTTGTTAAAAACTCTATAAAAATAACACGGTTGAAGAAGAGGAGAACAAAGAATAATGAAATTAACCAGATAAAAATAAAATTTAAAACCCTTGTGCTTTATTCACATTTAGAAAACTCTCTAGACTTTATATTTTGTTCTCCTGTAAATATATTTTTAGTATTTTCAGTAGAAAAACTATGTTCTGGAAGATTCTTGTAAATATAAATAGCCACCAATCTATATTGTAATAGCTTGGTCGAGTTGCCTATCCACGCAAAACTATTCTTGTCGCATATCTACTAGGCAGACCTGCTATTCTAGCAATTATGACGTTCGCCATTACTTGTAATTTCTAAACTTAGCTCTGTACGATGATAGTTTTCGGCAACTATTTTATACGATAGAACAATTCAGCATAAGAATTTACTGATAAACTCAAAACCACTAAAACACATGTCTTACAAAGATGATTTTTGTCGACTATTTTACACCTCCAATATTTTAACTGAACTCACTAAATTAAATATAAACAATATTTTACATTTTATTTGTGTATAAAAGTTAATATTTTCTTATTTAAACTATGATGAAGCTTTTTCCTATCAAACCCCAATACACTTCCTCGTAATGAATACCATCTAAATTACCGCCTCCTCTTTTAGCAAAATTATCAATAGTATCTTTTTTCATATTGTTGGCTAGAGCTTTGTCAATGGCTGACCTGAGTAATGGATTATTTTCTATTATAGCCCCATCTATTTTATAGAGCTTATTGTCACAAGGACACTAACTAAAATGTCTAAAAGGATCTTTAATTAAATTAATATTAAATTGTCCAATTTCAGCAAGCCGCTTTTCATTTATGACTTTAAGTTTTTTATGCCCGCAAGATATTATGTTTTTATCTTTAAAATTAGCGATAATTCTATTAATATGTACTTTAGTTAAACCAAGCATATCGCCCATATCTGCTTGATTGAGAGGAAAAAAAGCTTCGCCTGTTTGAAAATTAAATTGTTTTGGAGACTGTACTTTAATACGAGAATAAAGCTCTATAATCAAGTAAGCTAAGCTTTCTGTAGCAGTTTTTTGCCCTAAATTAAGTAATCGTTGTTGACATAAAACAGCATTATTTGCTTGTAAATCTATTAATCTTTTAGCTATTTTAGGGTTTTCATTAATCATTTTTGTAGTATTATCATCAAAAAAAAGGCAAATTCTTGATTCAGAAACTGTTCTGATAGAATATGGTAACTCGCCTTTATTGTTACGACTAAAACCAACAAAATCTCCTGGGAGTATTACTCTTAGAATTTGCTGAGAGCCATTAATTAGGTTGTTATATAAAATAAGACAGCCAGAGTATAAAGTAAAAGCATAATTAATTTTATTTTGCTCTCTATGTATGATTTCATCTGCAGAAAAATAACAATGTTTATCGCGATATTTTTGTGTTAAACGAATATTTTCATCATCAATTACACCAAATAAAGCGCGCGATCTTACTGTGCATTTAACGCAATCAGCATCTTTTAAGTGTTAGTCATTATACTATTTATTAAATTGTAACTAAGTAGTAACTATACCATGAAAAAGCATAGGAGTAAGTTAAATGCCTAAGTGAAGAGTAAATCAATTTATGCACTTAACTTAAGTAGTTAAACTAAAAATTAACCAAACGCATCATTGGTAATGTTGTGAAACCAAGTATGACCGTACTTTACTTCGCGTTCACGAAGTGTAGCATTAAATTTATCTGATGTTAAGCCGCCAGAGCCCTTGACCTTAATAATTTTCCCTTCTTTGTAAGTATATACCATGGCTACAGAAATTCCGTTTCCAGGGGCAATAACACTATAGCAGGTATTAACGTAAGACGGGTCTGGCAATTTATTATGATTTAATAAGGCAACAATAGCAGCGGCACAAACTTTTGCTTCTGAATTAGCTGCGTAACCAGATTTAGGCATAGGGCTTGCAATAGATGCGTCGCCAATTACATGAGTATTTTGATGAATAGTTGATTCAAAAGTATTGCCTTTAACTGGACACCATCCGCTGTTATTGGTAAGTCCAGCGGTAAAAGCAATTTTTCCTGCTTTTTGTGCTGGAATAATATTAATTACATTCGCCTTAAAATCATTTAACTCACCTGAAACAGTCATATTAGCAACGTCAATCCCATCAACTGTACCACCTTTATAAGCTGGAGTCCATTCAATCATGCTATTATCTGTGCCATAGCCATAATGTTTTTTCCAGCCATTGGTAAATAAACTAAATTTAGAAAATTTATCTTTAGCATCTAATACTAAAATCTTGGATTTAGGTTTATTATGTTTTAGATAATACGCCATTTGTGCTGCACGTTCATATGGCCCTGGAGGGCAGCGGAAAGGATTAGGCAGAGCAGCAATAATAACAGTACCACCATTTCGCATAGCACGTAATTGGTTATGTAGCATTTTAGTTTGTGTGCCAGCTATCCAAGCATGAGGGATCTTACTGTTTGCAACTTGTTCGTTGTAACCATCAATAGTATCATATCTAAAGTCAATACCAGGAGATACAATTAAGCGATCGTATTTAAAACTGCTACCGTTTAAGGTTTTTACTATTTTTCTATTTGCATTTATTTCAGTAGCTTTGTCAATTACAACTCTAACACCATGTTTGCGTAAACCATTATAACTAAAAGTAATAGATGTCATTGGGCGTTCACCACTAATCACTTCGTTGCTTGCAAAGCCAGTATAATAATCTTTATCTGCTGAAATTAAAGTAACTTCAATAGATTTATCCATCATACGCATATATTTAGCAGCAGTTGCTCCGCCCATGCCACCACCAATTATAAGTACTTTTTTAGATGCTCCACCAATAGCAAACGGGGAGCTTAATATAGCAGCCGCTGCCATACTACTGACACTAATTCTTTTTAAGAAATCTCTTCTATTATGTTTGTTGCTCATCATCATTCTCCTTTGCTATAATAATTGATTAGTTTGTCAAATGCCTGCGGATCTTTTTTTAGCATTTTTTTCATTTTCTTTTTCATTTTCTTAGGCATATCACGCCAGCCATTATGAAAATCTTCTAAAGAATATTTTATAAAAAGCGCTGTATTACCAGATAATAAGCCAGCTTCATCATCAGCTTCTGTGCCACCTTCTGCATGACAGTTTGAGCAATATTTTTTATGCAATTTTTTACCTGCTCTAGCTTTAGTATTATTATATTTTTGTCCGCTAATGCTATGCACAGGCTGTGCTGAGAAAAATTCCCCCATTAATTTAAATTCTTTATCAGAGTAGCCTTTAGCAATTCTGTCCATAATAGTTGGGTTTCTTTCGCCATTTTTATAAGCCTGCATTGCTTCTACCAGATAGTCTTTAGATAACCCTGCTATTGATGGAATCGCTGGACCATGACTGGCGCCATTTGTACTATGACATCCAGCACAACTATAAGATAACATTTGTGCAGATGGCGTTGCTAGTGTTTGCAAACCTATTAATAGTAAAACTATAATAGACATAAATTTAAATGATATTGTATTTGTCATATGAAATACTCCTTTTTTTGTTATATTATTGAAAAAGCTAAGAAATTAGAAGAATTGAATTAAAACTTTAATAAATCTTGTCATTTAATTTAACTCTAAATATTTAATCGATAAAACAACTTATATTAATTTTTTTTGATAAATAAAAAAATTAATAAAAAACAACATAAGTTGTTTTATTAATATGTATTTGTATAGATAATAATATTGAACATTGTAAATTTATTTAATAAATTAAGGAGGATAAGGTGAAAATAGTAATTAAATTTATATTGGTTTTTTTATTTTTATTAGCAAATACTATTACTTGGTCTGCTGTAAGTGAAAAACCAACGTCTTTTTCAAAAAACTACCAAACAATGCATTAAGTGTCATAAGAAAAATGACCCTGGAATTGTTCAGCAATGGGGCAGCAGTAAGCATCATCGTGCTAAAGTAGGGTGCTATGAGTGTCACTCAGCTAATAAAAATGATAAAGATGCATTTTTGCACGGCAAAGCTAATAATGAAAAAAATATATCAATTATTGTTTCACCGAAAGACTGTTCAACTTGTCATGTAAAAGAGGTTAGAGGGGCTGAAGAATCACATCATGCTAAGACCGGACGTATTTTAGGATCATTAGATAATTTATTAGCTGAGGTAGTTGAGGGCAATAGCGCAATGATTACCGAGGTCTTTCCAGGTGGAAATTCTGCAGCAGCAGTAAGTGGTTGTTGGCAATGCCACGGCGCTCAGGTTAAAGTAAATGAAGATGGTGCGCTTGATCCAGCTACTTGGCCAAACACAGGCATTGGTCGTATTAATCCTGATGGCTCTGAAGGCTCTTGTAGCGCTTGTCATGCACGACATAGTTTTTTCAGTAGAACAAGCTAGGGAGCCTGCAACTTGTGGTAAGTGTCATATGGGTCCAGATCATCCACATATCGAGATCTATAATGAATCAAAACACGGTATTCAATATACTGCTAATAAGGGCAAGCTTGGTATGGAAAAGTCTAAATGGATACTTGGTGAGGACTATTATACTGGACCAACTTGTTCAAGCTGTCATATGGGGGCAACTAAAGATCAGGAGGTTACTCATGATGTTGGCTTACGTATTTCATGGAATAATCGCCCACCAGTCTCTATTCGTCCTGAGGTATCAGACGCTAAAATGGGCTTACCAGAGGCCAACATTAAATGGGAAGAGCGTAGAGATAATATGAAAGATGTTTGCGCTGCTTGTCATAATAGCGAATATGTTGATAGTTTTTATTTACAATATGACGTCTTAGTTGAGCTTTATAATGAAAAATTTGCTAAACCAGGTTTAGTGCTTATGAAATTTGCTAAACCATTACTTAGACCAGCTAAATTTAGCAATAAAATAGACTGGATTTGGTTTGAAATTTGGCATCATGAGGGTCGCCGTGCACGCCACGGAGCAGCAATGATGGGTCCTGATTATACTCATTGGCATGGAACTTATGAGGTTGCAAAACATTTTTATATTAAGTTTATTCCAGAGTTAGAGCATCTAATTGAAAAAAGGTATGCATTCTAACGATAATGATAAAAAATCTGCTGCTAAAGCATTACGAGCTAAATTAGATGAGGTATTAAATTCAGAAAACCATAAATGGTACTTGAATAAAATGTCTGCTAAGCAGCTTGAAATTCGTAAAAATGCCACTAAGCAGTTTAAAGCAAAATATAAATAAGTTTAACCTTTTCTCCTCCCCTTGGCTTACGCTTGCCAAGGGGTTTTTTTACTACCAAATAACTATAATATGAAATTAAAAATACTTTGGTTGCATTGTTTTTTTTATCTTTAATGTAAATACAATTATATTAGCAGATATAAAGCCATTGCAACATTTATTACAACAAGCAAAAAATAAAGAAATTCAAACAAAATTAGAACAGATTGTTGCAGATAATCCTTATGATGAGAAAAAATTAATAACTTTAGCTAATTATTATTTAGCTCATAACAATAACATACAAGCTATACAAACTTACCAGCAAGCTATTTTAATTAAAGCAGATAATGCTAAATTATTTGCCGCTATTGCGATTGCTTATTTACATATAAATCATTATGCGATGGCAAAATAAATGACATTACACGCATTAAAATTAGAGCCACAATTAAAACAAGCTAGTAAGCTTATTGAATATATTGATAAAAAACAACAAATACTAGCTAAAACAACTAGCCTACTAAATTAGAATTATCAGCTTTAATCTCTATTTAAAACTTAATAGTATAAATAGCTTAATATGATTATAATTTATTTTTTTTACCAGTTATCATGGCTTTAATTAGATTTTCTTGGCGTTGCCAGCTAGCAATTAATACACCAGCAATATGCAAAATAATAAGAATTAATAAAATATCAAATATTAAGCGATGAAAATCACGAAATAAATAACTACAAACATTAGACATATTTAATAAAAGGACTGCTAAAGGCCTCTCAAATTCAATAACAGCAAGAGTTATTATGCCGGTTATTATGCTAATTATTAATGTTGTAATTAATAAAACTATCATAGCACCTCCAGCAGGATTATGCCCTGTATAGCGGTGTTTTTTTATGTTATTAGTAGCTATTATTGCTAAATATTGAAAAATATATTTTGGCGATAAAATAAAATTTTTAAATTTAGCATATTTATTACTGGAAAGAAAGCCGTAAATAATTCGTATAATTAATAATATAGTTAAAATATAACCAAATGCTGTATGTAAAGTAATGTCGCCATACTTGCTAGTAAAATACATAACAACACATAAGGCGAATAAGAGCCAGTGAAATATTCTAATAAAGTAATTCCAGACATAAATTTCAATCATCTTCCCATAGGCCGTAATTAGGGATATAAACACTATCGTCTTCAAATAAACCTTTGTCTGCATTTTTATGACATGCCTGACAATTGCTAAGAGAGCCGACTTTGCTATTACCGGCAATTAGTTTTACAGGTATTTCATTGTGTTTTCTTATTATGTAGCGTGTTTTAGTGATTCTAATAGGCGCCTCATTTGCTTTTAAAGATATAGTAATTTTTTTAGATCTTTTGTAATTAGATTTTTCACTAGAATTGGCAGAAACATAGGTACGTAATTGGGTTAATGCTTTTGTTTCAAGTTCTGCATTTTCTCCAAAATGATTAGATAGATGTTGATATTAAGAATCTTTTGCCACGAACGCATAGGAAGTAGCCCTGGTTGATAAGGAAAGTGGCAAGCACCACATTCCTCAAGGTAGAGTTTATCGTTTACAGGAGTTACACCCTTTTTACTAAAAAAATCCCACCCCCAATCAGCAACTGCATATTGTATAAAAATAAAGTTAAATATAAATAAAATGATTAGTTTCAAAACAATCTCCTTAGTTAGTTAAAAAATAAGTTAAAAAATCTCCTTTTTCTTGTGCGCTACATTCTCTTCCCCATGTCCACTTACAATTTTTTTTTAAACCATTTCTTAATATTTTTTCTTTATTTAGGCGTTTATAATTAGCAGACACAGCCATAGCTTTGATTATTTTTTTGTTTTTATATGTTTGCCAGATTTAGTAATATTAGAGTTATGACAACTGGCGCAAGAGCGTGATTTATTGTTTTTATTGATACCAGTTTTATTCCACATTTTACGCGCTTGCTCACTATTAAACTCTAATTTAGCTTCTTGCTGATATAGTAATAACATGTTATTTGCTGCTATAGGAGTTGATGCTAGCAAAGTATTAGTATAAATTAATAATAGATAAATAGTAAATAATTTTTTCATCTTAAAAATCACAATGATAATTGCACTTTATTTTATTAAATATAGTCGTATTTTTAAAAATTAAATTAAACTGTATGTTATAGCATATATTTTATTTTTTCTATTGGGGTAATTACCTATAAGGCTTTTTTAGGCTTTATTATCAGCCTCTAAGCTGTTAAGACCGATAAAGTCTTCTAAAAATGCACTTATCAGTTGATGACGATTTTTAGTTTTTGATTTCTTATAAATATTGGACGACTGTTGTTGCACTGTTTTTTCAGCCACACTACGAAAATGAGCAATTTCTTTAAAAGAAAAGCCTTTGATGATAAACCAAGCTATTTCATTTTCTGATTTTGTTAGCTGCCATACATTAAATTGTCGATCAATATATTGTTTTAGTTTTCCTTGTAAATTATCAATAGAAATATGAGCTTGTTTAATCTCTCGTTGTATTAAAATAATTTGATATATTTGGTAGGTTAATAAATATATAACTAATATAAAAGCAATAACTTCTAAGAAAAAGTGTAAATTTAAATGGTCACTGTGTAAGTAATCTGTAGTTAAATCATATATAAAAAATACAATAATAACACTATAAATAGCTAAAGACCTAAAATGTGGAATCATTATTTTAGTTTTTTTAATATAAAACAATTTTTTTATTATAGCACTGTTTTAGTTTTTTATAAACTATTTGTTCTGTTTGATTATTTAAAATGGTGCCGACACACGGATTCGAACCGCGGACCTACTGATTACAAATCAGTTGCACTACCAACTGTGCTATGTCGGCAAAGTGTAAAATTATATACTAAAATTTGTAAAAATCAATAAAAATTTATGTATTATTTTAGCTCTTAGTTAGTATATTAATATGTAATATCAGCATTATGATACACCTCTTTTACATCATCTAAGTCTTCAAGCTTATCAAGTAATATTATAAATTTATCACTATTTATTTTATTTAAAGTTATAGTTGTTGATGGCGTCATGGTAATGCTGCTATATATAGGGTGAAATTTTGCTTTAATTAGACTATCTTTTGTGGCAAAAAAATCATCAACACTGCTTATAACATCTATAGAGTTATCGTCGTTATTTATTACATCAATAGCATTACTATTTATGGCAATTTCCATAATAGCATCAAAATCACCTTCTTTAAAGCTAATAACTCCTTGTTTATTAAATAGATAGGCTACTGAGCCATCAGTGCCTAAATTGCCTCCGTGTTTATTAAAAGCGTGACGCACCTCTGCTACTGTACGATTACGATTATCAGTTAAACAATCAACCATAATAGCTGTGCCATTTATCCCATAACCTTCGTAACGTACTTCCTCATAATGAATGCCATCTAAATTACCGCTTCCTCTTTTAACAGCATTATCAATAGTATCTTTTTTCATATTATTAGCTAGAGCTTTGTCAATAGCTGATCTGAGCGATGGATTATTTTCTATTATAGCTCCACCCATTTTAGTGGCTACAACAATTTCTTTAATTAATTTGGTAAAAACCTTACCACGTTTAGCATCTTGCGCACCTTTTCTATGCTGAATATTATGCCATTTACTATGTCCTGCCATTTTGCTGTTCCGTAAAATTTAATAATTTATTAATAGATTGCTGAGCTTTATGTATAACGCTACTAGTTAAATGAACTTCATTAGTTTCATTTTTCAGTACCTGTAATAATTTTGCTATAGTGTTTTTTGCCATCCACTTGCAGTGAGCGCAGCTTTCACAGTCAGCCCCTTCACCCATAGTAGGTGCTATAATAAGTTTTGCTTGCGGTTTTATTTGTTGCATTTTATGAAAAATACCATTATCAGTAGCAACAATAAAAATATTATTATTACAGTTTTTTACTGTATTGATTAAAGTAGTAGTTGAGCCTACTATATCTGCTGTAGCAATAACTTCTTTAGGGGACTCTGGATGTACTAATACTACCGAGTTTGGATATTTTTTTTTAAGTTTTATAATAGCATCTGCTTTAAATTTTTCATGCACTATACAAGAGCCATTCCACAGTAGCATATCTGCTTTGGTTTGTTGCCTTACATAGCTACCTAGGTATTTATCTGGAGCCCAAATAATTTTTTTATTATGCTGTTTTAGGTAATTAATTACTGCAACAGCACTACCTGATGTTACTGTCCAATCAGCATACGCTTTAATTTGAGCAGAAGTATTAGCATAGACTACAATTTCTCTGTCTGGATTTTTAGCGCAAAAAATTTTAAAATCAGCTAAATTACAACTATCATCTAATGAGCAGGCAGCATCTTTATCTATAAGTAAAACAGTTTTTTCTGGTGAAAGTATTTTTGCTGTTTCTCCCATAAATTTAACTCCAGCTATAATTAATATATCAGCAGTAGAATTTTTGCCAAAACGAGCCATCTCTAAACTATCAGCAACAATGCCGTTGCTTTGTTCAGCTAAATCTTGTATTGCACCATCAACATAATAATGTGCTACTAAAACAGCATTTTTTTGTTGTAATAATTGTTTAACTTCATTAATCATAATCAGATATTTTACTATTTTTTATTTAATGTTTTTTGTATAAAATTAGTAAATTATTTTTAATAACTAATTAAATATATATGGCTATAATACAAACACCAAAAATACTAACTAAAGCGGTAGGCAGGGCTTTGGTTGATTTTGCTATGTTAAAAGATGGTGATAAAGTATTATTAGCCGTTTCAGGCGGCAAAGACTCTTTAAGCTTATTACATTTATTGTTACATTTTAAACGCCATTCACCAGTTAATTTCAGTTTGAGTGTTGTTACTGTTGATCCACAAATTAAGGGTTTTAACCCGCAACAATTATCAGAGTATCTGTCTATGTTAAAGGTTGAGAATTTTTTATTAGCTTTTCCGATGGAAAATAGTGCAAAAGAAAAGATGCGCAAAGGAAGTAGTTATTGTTCGTATTGTGCACGCGTTAAACGCAGCCTAATGTATAGTTTTGCCAGAGACAATAATTTTAATGTGTTAGCTTTAGGGCATCATTTAGATGATTTGGTAGAGAGCTTATTTATGAGTATGTTTTATAATGGCAAATTGCAGACTATGAAGGCAAATTACTTAAATGATGCTGGCGATGTACGTGTTATTCGTCCATTAGCTTATGTTAGAGAAAGGCAATTGCGTGCTTTTGCCGTACAGGCTAACTTACCAGTTATTAATGAAAATTGTCCTGCCTGTTTTAGTAAACCAACTAAAAGAGCATACTGTAAAAAATTGTTATTGAAAGAAGAAAAAAATAATACTGCTTTATATAAAAATCTATTAACAGCTATGATGCCGTTATTGCAAAAATAACTCTTGCAAGTCATTTAGATAGTTAAATCCTAAAATAGTAGGAGTAATTTTTTTAGTTATTTTTAACAAACCTAATTGTTGTGCTTTTTGTAATTTACTGTCAATAACGTTAATATCTTTATAAGTTCTACTGGCAAAAAGATTAATATCAAAACCATCTTTAAGGCGTAATGCGCCTAACATAAATTCAAAGGCAATATTATTAATAGCAATAATTTTTTCTGTATTACAAATTATATATTGTGCAGGAGATTTGTTTTTTATAGTTCTTATAATGCTATCTTCTGTAGTAATTTTTCCATGTGCTCCTGCTCCTATACCTATATAATCTCCAAATTGCCAGTAATTAATATTGTGTTTAGCTATTTTGCCGTAAGCCGACACCTCGTATTGTTTGTAATTATTATCAATTAACATCATACTGCCTGTAATTGACATTTTATAAAGACTATCATCAGTAGGTAGCTTAGGAGGATATTTAGCAAAATAAGTATTATTTTCAATATTAAGTTGATAAAAAGATATATGAGATGGCTCCAGCTGCATGGTCTGTTGTAAATCTTGCTCTACATTAAGAATATTTTGTGTTTTTAAGCCATACATAATATCAATATTTAAGTTATTAAAGCCTGCATCTTTAGCTATATTAACCGCATTTATTGCTTGGACCTTATTATGGGCTCTGCCTAAAAAACGTAAATACTGATCGTTAAACGACTGTACACCAATTGATAGCCGATTTATACCTATATCATTAAAGTATTTAAACTTAAATGCTTCTGCTGAGGATGGGTTGGCTTCAATAGTAATCTCAACATTTGCTGCCAAAGGCAGGTATTTATTAATAGCATTAAATAGCTTATCTATCTCTTTTAAGCTCATAAGGCTAGGTGTGCCACCACCAATAAATATTGATGATATTTTTCTATTATAGGTGTATTTAATAGAATTTTTTAAATCATCAATTAAAACATCAATATATTTATTATTAATTTTAGTATCATGTGAATTAAAATCACAATAAGGACATTTACTAATGCACCAAGGATAATGAATGTATAGAGATAGTGGCGGTAAAATTATGGGCATAAAATAGCCGCTAATTGCTTTAATGCTTTGGCTCTATGAGATATTTTATTTTTAATAGTTGAATCTAATTGTGCTGCTGAACAATTATAATTAGGTATAAAAAAAATTGGATCATAGCCAAAACCATTATCGCCAACTGCTTGATATAAAATCTTACCATGCCAGTAACCTTCAGTTATAACAGGGGTTTGATCGTTAGCACTTTTTAAATACACTATAACAGTATAAAAAATGGCATTACGATTTGATTTATTTTTCATTTCTTGTAATAATTTAACTATATTTGCAGTATTGTTGCCAGCATATCTAGCAGAGTATATACCTGGTTTGCCATCTAGAGCATCAACCATAATGCCGCTATCATCGGCTATCGCTGGCAAATTAGTTTGCAAACAAGCATTACGAGCTTTAATAATAGCATTTTCTACAAAACTTAAACCTGTTTCAGCAATAGCATTAACTTGCAGCGTATTTTGAGAAATTATATTAAAGTTTGTTAGTATCGCTTTGAGTTCTTTGATTTTTCCCGCATTATTGCTAGCAAAAACTATATCATGCATTAAGTTATGTTAAAATTAGTATTTAATAATTTTAACCAATATTAGTTAATGACACAAGATAAGATGAAACAAAAAGTAGCTACTTATGCGCTTAAATACGTAATAAAAGATACTATTGTTGGTGTTGGTACTGGCTCTACAGCTAATTTTTTTATTGATGCTTTAGCTGCTATAAAAAAAGATATTATCGGCACTGTTGCCTCTTCTGTAATAACACAAAATAAACTTAAAAAACACGGTATTAAGGTTTTTGATTTAAACGAAGTAGATAGCTTAAGTATTTATGTGGATGGTGCTGATGAAATAGATCAAAAGCTACATATGATAAAAGGCGGAGGCGGCGCTCTTACGCGTGAGAAGATAGTGGCAAGCACTGCTGATAAGTTTATTTGTATTGCTGATGAATCAAAATTAGTTAAGTTGCTAGGTAATTTTCCACTGCCTATTGAAGTAATACCTATGGCAGTTAATGCCGTGAAGATGCAAATTGAAAAAATTACTACAGGTAGGGCTATATTAAGAGATTTTTATACTGATAATGGCAATAAAATATTAGATATTCATGGCTTAAAAATTACCAATGCTATTGATTTAGAAAACAAATTAAATGCTATAGTTGGCATCGTAAACAATGGTTTATTTGCTAATAGATGTGCTGATGTATTATTGCTAAGCACTACAGATGGGGTAAAAACTTTTACATAATAACCTTGTTATTGTAGGTATTTTTTAAGCTCTATAGTGTAAAATTATATTTACTCAATAATTCTTAGGTATCTGCATAAATTTGTTATGAAATTAAAATCAATATTGCCTTTTCTTGCTTGGTTTAAATTTATTAATAAAAACAGCATTAAGGCAGATTTTATTGCAGGAATAACAGGGGCAATAATAGTTTTGCCACAGGGTGTTGCTTATGCAACTATTGCTGGTCTTCCTCCAGAATATGGTCTTTATACTGCTATGGTAACACCAATTATTGCTGCTCTTTTTGGTTCATCTTTTCATTTAGTATCGGGCCCTACTACAGCTATATCTATTGTAGTATTTACCTCTATTAGTCAATACGCAAGTGTTGGTAGTCCAGAGTTTATTTCTATGGCGCTTACTCTTACTTTTTTAGCTGGGGCATATCAGTTAGCTTTCGGTCTTGCTCGATTAGGCTCTTTAGTGAATTTTGTTTCACATACTGTTGTTATTGGCTTTACTGCCGGTGCTGCTATTTTAATTGTTACTAGCCAGTTAAAACATATTACTGGTATTTTTATTCCTAATGGAGAGTCATTTTTATATACTTGGATAGATTTATCAAATGGCATAAGCGATATAAATATTTTTATAATAATTATAGCTTTAGTTACTCTAATATCTTCTTTAATAATTAAGATTTTTTTTCCAAAACTACCTTATTTGTTAATAGGAATGGTGCTTGGTAGCGCTATAGCTGTTTATTTTCAGCAACATTTACATGCAGATATAAAGTTTATTGGTGAAATACCAGCACAGGTACCGCCTTTTTCTGTGCCAAATTTATCAATAGATACTATAAAATCGTTGGCACCACAAGCATTTGCTATAGCTTTATTAGGCCTTATAGAGGCAGTATCTATTAGTCGTGCTGTAGCTAATAAATCTAATCAAAGAATTAATGCTAATCAAGAATTTATTGGTCAAGGCATGTCTAATATAGTTGGTAGTTTTTTATCTAGTTATGCTGGCTCTGGTTCTTTTACTCGCTCTGGAGTAAATTATGAAGCTGGCGCTAAAACTCCACTTTCTGCTATTATAGCTGCTGTAATTTTAATGATTATAGTATTGCTAATCGCTCCTTTTACTGCTTATCTGTCTATTGCCGCTATGGGTGGTGTTATTTTATTAGTTGCTTATAGCTTAATTGACTTTCATCATATTAAACAAGTATTACAATTTAGTGCTACAGAATCAGCTATATTGCTAACAACTTTTTTCGCTACTTTATTTTTAGAATTAGAATTTGCTATTTATCTAGGTGTATTGCTTTCATTAATTTTATTTTTAGCTAAAACATCTACCCCAAAAATACCAACACTTACAGTTGATGTATTATTTGACGGCAAAAAAAGAAAATTAATTAATATTGATAAAAAACCCCTTAAACAATGCCCTCAACTTAAAATAATTAGGATAGACATGTCTATTTATTTTGGCTCAATTACACATATACAAAAACGTTTGGCTAAAATATCAGATAATGAAAGAATATATCATATACTTGTTGTTGCTAGCGGTATAAACTTTATAGATTTAGCTGGAGCAGAGGCTTTAGTAGCGGAAAATAATCGTCTTAAAAAAGTAGGTGGTGGCTTATATTTTGTAGGACTTAAGGCTTCAGTATATGAGTTTGTTGCTAAATCTGGTTTTATTAAACAAATCGGTAGGAATAATTTTTTTGATAGAAAAGATAGCGCTATAGCCGTTATTTATAAAAGATTAAATAAAGATATATGCATGAAATGCAATTCTCTTATTTTTAACGAATGTTTAAAGGATTAAATATTAAATAGCTTTATATTAATATCTGTAGTTAATAATATGTTGCAATTAATTGATAGTAAGGGTTTTAACTTTGCTAATTTTTTGTTTTACTCTAATAATCACAAGCTTTAATATGCCGTTATTATAGCTAATATCAATATGATTTTTATCTATATCTTTAGGTAATGATATGCTTCTATTAAAACTACCATAATATTGTTCTTGTTTAAGCATGTTTTTACTTTGTTTTTTGATAAATGATTTTTTAATGCCACTTACTGTTAGCGTATTTTTATCATTAATAGTAATTTTAATATCTTTTTTATTCATACCAGGCAAAGCATAACTTATGATATAGTTTTTATCATCTGTAATAATATTTATCCGCGGATATTGCTTAAATAAGTTTTTAGAAAATGTTGGTAATATTTTGTTATTAAAAAAACCTTTGTTATTAAAAAAACCGATAATATCATCGTGTAATTGCTGATAACGCTGATCTTTATTATTTAGTTGATTAGCATTTAGCGTAGAAGCCATTAACATTAAAATAAATATTTTTTTCATAATTACCCCCATAAATAAGTTATTTATTATAGTGATTATAATGTACAATTTCAAGTGATTTAAATGTAATATAAAGATAGACATGGTATTTAAAGTAGAAAAAATGATGTGTAGTGGTTGTGAAACTAATATAAAAAATGCTTTTAGTAAAGTAGATGGCATTGATAACATTACAATAAATTTAGCTAATAAAATTGTTGACATAACAGGCTCAATTAGCACAAAAGATGCTGTGCAAATTATAGCGGACGCTGGTTATACTGCAGTTTTAAAGAATTAAAGTGATGCAGGAAATTAAATTGTCAATTACAGGGTTAACTTGTGCTGGATGTGTTAATGCTGTAGAAAAGGCTCTTGTTGGTGTAACTGGAGTAAGCAGTGCTCAAGTAAATTTAGGAGAACGTACGGCTATAATAAACGGTGATTTTGCTGTAATAGATTTAAAAAAAGCAGTAAAAGACGCTGGTTATGGGGCTAAAGAATTAATGTCCACAGCAGACGAATCTGCAAAAGAAGCTGAGGAGCTAAAACACTACCACACATTATGGTGGTGTGCAATTTCTGCTGGAGTAATTGGTTTTTCTTTGTTTTTTGTTACTATGCTTGGTTATGCACCAGATTTAATTAATGGCAAAATATTTTGGTTAATAATTAGCATAGTAACGTTTGCTGTGTTATTTGTTGTTGGTGGTCATTTTTTTCGTGGCGCTATGGTAGCAGTACGAAATTTAAGAGGTAATATGGATTTATTAGTAGCCATGGGCACAGGCGTTGCCTGGTTATACTCTACATTAGTTGTTTTATTCCCTACAATTATACCAACTATAGCACACGGAGTTTATTTTGAAACAGCCATTATAATTATTTCTTTAGTGTCTTTAGGCGCGGCTTTAGAAACTAAAGCACGTGGTAAAACATCAATAGCAATTAAACGCTTAATTGGCTTGCAACCAGATACTGCAAGAGTAGTGCGCGATGGTAAAGAGATTGATATTGATATTGCTGAGGTAGGTTTAAAAGAAACTATTAGAGTGCGTCCTGGTGAAAAAATTGCTGTTGATGGTACGATAATTAAAGGACAATCTTTTATTGACGAGTCAATGCTTACAGGAGAATCTATGCCTGTAGAGAAAACTGTAAATGCTGAGGTTTTTAGCGGAACTTTAAATACTAATGGTACTTTTTTAATGGTAGCAAGTAGTATTGGCAGCGATACTGCTTTAGCTGGTATTATTGACTTAGTGCGTAAAGCACAATCAAGTAAACCAGCTATTGGGCGACTGGTTGATAAGATTGCTGCAATATTTGTACCTATTGTGCTAATTATAGTTATTATAGCTTTTATTGTTTGGTATATGGTAGGACCTGAGCCATCTATTGCTTATGCTATAGTAGTAGCGATAACAATAATGGTAATTGCTTGTCCATGCGCTCTAGGTTTAGCAACTCCTATTTCAATTATGGTTGGTATTGGCAGAGCTGCTGAAAATGGTATTTTAATTCGTAATGGTGAGGCTTTACAGCAAGCTAGTAAACTTAGTACAGTAGTATTTGATAAAACTGGCACGCTGACTATTGGCAATCCTAATTTAACTGCATTAATTTTAAATGCTAATTATAGCAAAGAACAGGCGTTATCAGTTGCAGCAAGCATGGAAGCTACATCAGAGCATCCAATTAGTTTAGCGGTATTAAATGAAGCAAAAAAACAAAAAATTAATTATAATGAGGCAAAGGAATTTCATGCTATTACAGGGCGTGGAGTTAGCGCTATAGTTGATGATAAAAAATATTATTTAGGTAATGATAAACTAATGATAGAAAATAATATTGTTATTAAATCTATGGAGCAACAAGCGGCTAAATTAGCTGCAGAAGGAGCTACGCTTATTTATTTAGCAAATACCACCGAACTCATTGCTTTAATTGGTATTACAGATCCAATTAGAAAGGACTCTAAAGCATCTATAATGAGATTGAAGCAATTAGGTATTAAGACAATTTTATTAACAGGAGATAATAAAAAAACTGCTAAAGCTGTGGGTAATATTTTAGGAGTAGATGAAATTATAGCTGAAGTAATGCCGGTAGATAAAATTAATAAAATTAAGGCTTTACAGAAAAAAGGTGAGATTGTAGCTATGGTAGGCGATGGGATTAATGATGCTCCTGCGCTCATGCAAGCAAATGTTGGTATTGCTATAGGCACAGGTACTGATACGGCTATTGAAGCAGCAGATATTGCTTTAATGCACTCATCTACATATGGTGTTAGTAAGACTATAGCATTATCTGTAGCTACTATGAATAATATTAAACAAAACTTATTAGGTGCTTTTATTTATAACATAATTGGCATACCAGTCGCTGCTGGTATTTTATATCCATTTTTTGGTATATTACTTAGTCCAGTGATTGCTGCCAGCGCTATGAGTCTAAGCTCTGTTACTGTTGTTAGTAATGCTCTTAGGTTAGTAAAAAAAGATATTTAATGTTGTGTTTATCTGCACTGTGCTTTATGACGCAAAACATGGTCTGTTAGTGTAATTGCTAGCATAGCTTCTGCAATAGGAGTAGCGCGAATACCAACACACGGATCGTGCCTACCTGTTGTAATTACTGTACTCATTTCACCGTTATTATCTAAACTTTTAACTGGTATACGTAAACTAGAGGTTGGTTTGAGCGCAATAGAAGCTATAATATCTTGCCCAGAGCTAATACCGCCTAATATGCCACCAGCATTATTAGTGATAAAGCCATCTTTAGTATGGATATCACGGTGTTCGGTGCCTTTTTGTTTAATTGAATTAAATCCAGCACCAATTTCTACCCCTTTAACCGCATTTATGCTCATCAGACAATGGGCTATTTCAGCATCAAGCCTATCAAATATAGGCTCACCTAAGCCAACAGGTATATTTTTAGCAATAATATTTATTCTTGCTCCAATAGAATTACCTTCTTTACGCAAGTTATCCATATATTGCTCTAGTTGTTTTATCTTATTTATATCTGGACAGAAAAAAGGATTGTTTTTTATTATAGTTAGATCTACTGGGTTAATTTTAATATCGCCTAATTGCGCTAAATAACCATATACAATAATATTGTGTACTTCTTTTAGATATTTTTTTGCTATAGCACCAGCAGCAACACGCATGGCAGTTTCTCTGGCAGATGATCTGCCTCCACCACGATAATCACGTATGCCATATTTTTGTTGATAAGTCCAGTCAGCATGTCCGGGTCTAAAAGTATTTTTTATTGCATCATAATCTTTAGAACGTTGATTAGTATTTTTAATTATAAGTGCAATTGGCGCCCCTGTAGTTTTGCCATTAAATACACCAGATAAAATTTCTACTATATCATCTTCTCTTCGTTGTGTTGCATGTCTGCTAGTACCAGGTTTACGTAAATTTAAATCTGGTTGTAAATCAGTTTCATTTAGTGATAAATTAGGAGGACAACCATCAACTATAGCAATTAATGCCGTACCGTGCGATTCTCCGGCAGTTGTTAAGCTAAAAAGCTTACCAATAGTGTTACCACTCATTTACCACTCCTTGTGCTGGGGAATATTATCACAAATATTGTCCCAATTAGCTTTTGATGTTACAAAAATATGTTTTTGTATTAATTCATTTATATTATTAGTGATCGTTCCTAAACGAATACGTACAAAAGCACTATTATCTTTAATTTTTGCCATAATTGGCGAGCCACAAGTCTTACAAAAAAACCTACTTTTATTATCATTTTCTATAAATTCTTGTACATTACTTTCACCACTAATAAAATTAAAGTCATTTTTAGCCACGTTAGCATTAGTAGCAAAAGCCGTGCCTTGTGCTTTGCGGCACTCACTACAATGACACATCACAATATCAGTTATTTTTCCTTTAATTATAAACTTTACTGCACCACATAAACAACTTCCTTTATACATATAATTTATCCTTAGTAATATAGTGATATTTTATAATATTTTAATATTATTAAATCATTAAAAATAAAACTATAGTAAAATAAAAGTTTATTTTAATTTTAACAGGGAAGGGGTTTGGATTATGTCTGCAGATAATGTATTAAAGATGATAAAAGATAATGAAGTTAAGTTTATTGATTTTCGTTTCACTGACACTAATGGTAAAGAGCAGCATGTAAGTGTTCCTGCACATACTATAGATGCTGATAAATTAAAAGAAGGGCAAATGTTTGATGGTTCATCAATTGCAGGTTGGAAGCCTATTAATGAGTCAGATATGATTTTAATGCCAGATTTAAGCACTGCAGTTATTGACCCATTTACAGAAGAAAGTACGTTAAATATAACTTGCGATATAATTGAGCCTAATAATATGCAAGGTTATGAAAAAGATCCACGTTCTATAGCAAGACGTGCTGAGGATTATTTAAAACAAACTGGCATAGGCGATACAGCTTATTTTGGCAACGAACCAGAGTTTTTTGTTTTTGATAGCGTGAAATGGGATACTGGTTTTGGACTTGGTAAGGCTTTTTATGAGATTCATTCAGAAGAGGCAGATTGGGAAAGTGGTACAGATTTTGCTGAAGGTAATAAAGGACATCGTCCACGGATAAAAGGTGGTTATTTTCCGGTGCCCCCTGTCGATTCATTACATGATTTACGCTCACAAATGTGTCTTGCTATAGAGGATATGGGAGTTACTACCGAAGTACATCATCATGAGGTTGGTACTGCAGGACAGTGTGAAATAGGTGCGTTGTTTAATACTTTAGTAAAAAAAGCAGATGAGACACAAATTTTAAAATATTGTGTACACAATGTTGCACATATGTATGGTAAAACAGCGACATTTATGCCTAAACCAATTGCTGTGGATAATGGTAATGGTATGCATGTACATCAGTCAATAGCTAAAAATGGTAAAAATTTATTTGATGGTAACGAGTATGGTGATTTAAGTGAAATAGCTTTATTTTATATTGGCGGAATTATTAAACATGCTAAAGCTTTAAATGCTTTTACTAATGCCTCTACGAATTCTTATAAAAGATTAGTTCCAGGTTTTGAGGCGCCAGAAATGTTAGCTTATTCAGCGCGTAACCGTTCTGCTGCTATTCGTATTCCTTTTGTTGCTAATCCTCGTGGTCGTCGCATTGAGGTGCGTTTTCCAGACCCAACAGCCAACCCATATCTTGCTTTTGCAGCTATGCTTATGGCAGGGATTGATGGTATAAAAAATAAAATCCACCCTGGTAAACCTGGAGATGAAGATTTATATGAATTAAGTTCTGCTGAAAAAGACAGTATTCCTAAGGTTTGCGGGTCGTTACAAGAGGCCTTAGAATCTCTTGATAAAGATCGTGAGTTTTTAACAGCAGGCGGAGTATTTACTAATAACGCTATTGATTCATATATAAAGCTTAAAAATGAGGACGTGTTAGCACTTCGTAGCTCACCACACCCTGTTGAGTTTAATATGTATTATAGTGTTTAATATTTATACAAAATAGCGTTAATTTTTATTAACCAGTAGTTTTTAGTTAATATAATTTAATAATTTATTTTTAAATCAATAAAATCGGTAATAAATATATCTTAATTAAAACTATAAAATAAGTGATAATTTATATATAGAAGTTATTATTTAGTTATTAATTCTAAATCTAGCAGACTTTGCATGAGCATCTAATCCTTCTATTTCTGCTAAAGTACTTGCAATTTCACCAAGTTCATTTGCACCTTTTTCACTCATCATTATTAGACTAGATTTTTTATAAAAATCTTCAACCCCTAAAGGAGAGGCAAATTTAGCAGTACCAGCAGTTGGTAGCACATGATTTGGTCCAGCGCAATAATCACCTAAGGCTTCGCAAGTATTGCGACCCATAAATATAGCACCAGCATTAGTAATTTTATTTAACAAATCTTGTGGGTTATCAACTGAAAGCTCTAAATGTTCTGGTGCAATGTGATTGGCAATTTCTATTGCCTCATCAATATTTTTAGTTAGAATTAAAGCTCCACGGTTTTTTAATGAAGCTCTGATAATTTTTTCTCTATTCATCGTTGGCAGTAGTTTTTTAATGCTTAACTGAACTTGTGTTATAAACTCAGTATCTGGACATAACAATATACTTTGGGCATCTTCATCATGCTCTGCTTGAGAAAATAAATCCATAGCTATCCAATCAGGATTGGTTTTACCATCACAAATTATTAGAATTTCAGATGGACCTGCAATCATATCTATCCCAACTGTACCAAATACTTCTTTTTTAGCAGCAGCAACAAAGGCATTTCCAGGGCCTACAATTTTGTCAACTTTTGGGATAAATTTTGTACCATAAGCAAGAGCAGCTATGGCTTGCGCCCCTCCTATAGTAAATACTTTATCTATACCAACTATATAAGCGCTTGCTAGTACTAAATTATTAATACTGTTATTTGGAGTTGGAGTTACCATAATTATTTCTTCTACTCCAGCAATTTTAGCAGGAATGGCATTCATTAAAACACTTGATGGATATGATGCTTTGCCACCAGGAACATATAAACCAACCTTTGCTATAGGTGTTATTTTTTGCCCCAACATAGTACCATTTTTCTCTGTGTAACTCCAGTCTGTTATTATTTGTTTTTTATGGTAACTTTCTATTCTATCTTTAGCAGTTAATAAAACATTTGCAGTATTTTTATCTAAATTATTAAATGCTAATTTTAATTTATCATTTGTGATTACTATTTCTGTTATAGACTTTATATTAATAGCATCAAATTTATTGCTATACCTTATAACTGCTTCGTCTCCATGCAAGACAACATTTTTTATTATATCTTTGACTATAGATGTAACATTATGGTTTTTATTAAAATTAAATAATAATTCATTTAATTCATTATAAAAATCAACTTTAATGCTAGATAGTATTTTAATCATATAACTGCGGTTATTTTTGTTATTAAATTTTTAATTTTTTTATTATTTATAATATAAGATGCACGGTTTACAATAAGCCTTGAGCTAATATCATATATTTTTTTAATAGCCACTAAATTATTAGCTGCTAAAGTATTTCCTGTATCTACTAAGTCAACTATTACATCACTAAGTCCTATGATTGGTGCTAATTCCATAGCACCATATAATTTTATTATTTCGCAACGCTGATTATTTTCAATAAAATATTTTTTAGCACAGTTATTGTATTTAGTTGCTACTTTAATTATATTTTTATTAATATTGGCATTTTTTTTAGCAGCCAGCATAAGTTTGCATTTTGCTATATTTAAATCCAGCATTTCAAAAATATTATCAGTATTTTGCTCTAATAATATATCTTTGCCAACAATACCAATATCAGCAGCACCATGCTTAACAAATACAGGAACATCAATTGAACGGGCAATGATAATCTTTATACTTTTATCATTAGTAGTTAAAATTAATTTTCTACTCTTTAACTCATTATTAGCAACAATAAGGTTAATTTTTTCAAGTATTGGCAGAGTTTGTTGTAATACTCTGCCTTTGGCAATCGCTATTATCAATTATTTATCCTTTTTATTTTAGCCCCAAGTCGTTGTAATTTTTCCTCTATTAACTCATAACCTCTATCTAAATGATATACTCTGTCAATAATACTTTCGCCTTTAGCGCATAATGCTGCTAAAACTAAACTAGCTGACGCACGTAAATCTGTAGCCATTAGTTTAGCTCCAGTTAATTTATTTCCTCCACGACAAAGTACACTATTATTTTGAATTTCAAAATTAGCCCCCATACGATTAAGTTCTGGAATATGCATAAAACGATTTTCAAAAATAGTTTCAGTAATAATGCTATTTCCTATTGCTATAGAATTTAAGGCACTAAACTGCGCTTGCATATCAGTAGGAAAACCCGGAGATGCGCCAGTAATTATATCTACTGCTTTTAATTTTTTATTAGTGGCATCTATGGTTATTTTATCATTATTAATATCTATGGAGCAGCCTAGCTCTCTTAGTTTTTGTATAACAGAATTAAGAGAGTTGCTATTAGCATTTTTAACGGTAATTTTTCCGCCAGTAATAGCTGCTGCTACTAAATATGTACCAATTTCAATACGATCATAACATATTTTATATTCTGTGCCTGTTAATTTATCTACACCGTCTATAATGATAGTATCAGTCCCAGCACCAGATATTTTAGCTCCCATTTTTTGTAAAAATTTTATTAAATCTAAAATTTCTGGCTCTTTAGCAGCGTTATTTATAATAGTTTGACCTGTAGCTAAAGTAGCCGCCATAATGATATTTTCTGTAGTTGTTACTGATGTTTTATCAAAACTTATCTCACAACCAATCAGCTTATCTGCTTTAGCATATATATAGCCGTTTTTAATTTCTATACTAGCTCCCATTTTTTTAAACGCCTCTATATGCAAATTAACTGGGCGTACTCCAATAGCACAACCTCCAGGCAGTGAAACTTTGGCTTGTTTATATTTAACTAATAACGGACCTAGTGTAAGTATAGCAGCACGCATAGTTTTTACTAAATTATATTCAGCAATAAGATTAGTTATATTAGCATTATTTATAATTAAACTACCATTGCTGTCTTGAATCAAATCACTGCCCATTTTGCTCAGTATCCGCATAGCAGTAGCTATATCATATAACCTTGGAGTATTTTTTATTGTTACTATGTCAGTTGTTAAAATTGAAGCAAAAATAATAGGCAAAGCTGAATTTTTTGAACCAGAAGCACTAATTTCACCAAATAATGGTTGCCCTCCTGTAATGACTAATTTATCCACCTAAATATTTAGCAATAAAGTCATCAAGGCCGTTTCTTTTGATGTATGAGTTAAATTGTGTTCTATAGTTTTTTACCAAACTAACACCAAAAATTATTACATCATAAATACGCCATTTTTCTTTTTTTATAGCTTTAACGGCGATAATAGTTGGGTTATTATTTTTTATTTTAAAATTTAATTTAATAATAGCTTTATTGCGTAACTTTTTTACATTAGGGTCAGCTGTAACTATAATATCCTTAAAATCATTATAACTAAGCAATATAGCTGCATAATCATTAATTAGTAAGTTAATTACATGTTGTTGTGCTAGTTCTTTTTGTTTATTAGTTAATTGCTTCCAATATTTTTTTAAAGAGTTTTTAGTGCTAATTTCAACAGCTATAAATGGAATAAAATTATCTCTGATCAATTGTTTAATATTAGCTATTGTTAATGTTTTATTTTTATTTTGTTTTTTTAACTCTATAATTTTATCAATTGATTTACTGACAATATTTTTCATAACGATATCTACACTATATTCTTGTTTAACTTCAGTCGCTGAGGTAGCACTAACTATCAATATAAGTATAGGTATAATAAAATATTTATACATAAAATATTATTAATTAAAAAATTATGATTTTACCAATTACTATCGGCAATAAATTAAAAAATTTAACTATAGGTGCTGGTATTTATCAAATGCTAGATAAAGACAATAAAATCATATATATAGGTAAAGCTAAAAATTTAAATAAACGTATTAGCAGTTATTTTAATGGCACTGCCAAAGATAATAAGACAATGTCCTTAGTAGCAAAAATTGTTGATTTTCAGGTAATTGTAGTAGCTACAGAAGTAGATGCGCTATTATTAGAAAATGAACTAATAAAGCAACATAAGCCATACTATAATATTTTACTTAAAGATGCGAAAAGCTATCCATATATAGTAATGTCAAACGATAAATACCCGCAAATTAATTTTTATCGTGGCACTAAAAATAAAAAATACCGGTATTTTGGCCCTTATACTAACGCTAGTGTTGTGCGTTCATCTTTAACTATGCTTAAGAAAATATTTAGGCTGCGTACTTGTGCAAATAGCGTTTACCAATCACGTTCTAGAGCGTGTTTAGATTATCAGATTAAATTATGTTCAGCGCCTTGTGTAAATAAAATTAGCGCAGATGATTATCATAAAGATGTAGCTAACGCTATATTATTTTTACAAGGTAGTTATAGCAATATTTTATTAAATATTAAAAAAAAAATGCAGGATGCAGCACAAAAATTAGATTTTGAAGGCGCAGTTTATTATCGCGAGCAAATGATAAAGTTAAGGTTATTGCAAGATAGGCGCAGAAATTATAGCAATATTGATATGGATATTATATTTTCAGTAAATAAAGATGCTATAAATTGTATACAAATTTTATTTATCAGAAACTCAAAGCAAGTAGGTAGCGAATGTTTATTTATGAAAAATCCAATTCAAGAAGATATTGTATCTGTTTTTTTATCTTTATATTATATAGGTAAAGATAGCCCTCAACAAGTAGTAATAAATTATAACATCAAACATAAAGCATCTTTAGAAAAAGCAATAAATAGCAAAATAATAACTAAATTAAGTCAAGAAAAAAAATATTTTATGCAAATAGCAAAACTGACTGCTAATGAAAACTTAAGACAATTTTTAAATAATAGCAGTTATAAAAAACTACAACTATCTGTTTTACAAAAAATATTATCACTTAAGTCTAGCCCGAATTATATAGAGTGTTTTGATATTAGTCACAATTTAGGGGAGAATACCGTTGCATCTTGTGTTAGATTTGAATATGGCATGCCAGCAAAAAAATATTATCGTCAGTTTATTATTAATAATGCTAAAGCTGGAGATGATTGTGGGGCTATGGCAGAGGCTATTTTTAGACGCTATAAAACATATAAAAATTTACCAGACATATTATTTGTCGATGGCGGCTTAGGGCAGTTAAATATAGTTATTGATGTATTTAATTCATTAGGAATTGACAGTTGTTTGTTAGTTGGTGTAGCTAAAGGTGAAAAAAGAAAATACGGCTTAGAGACTTTAATTTTAAAAATTGACAATATAGTAAAAAAAATAAAATTAAAAAAAGATAATAAGGCTTTAGCTTTAGTTAATCATGTGCGTGATGAAGCACATAGATTTGCCATAAAAAATCACCGTATAAAATACGCTAAAAAACGTAATTCCTCTGTGTTAGAAAATATATCAGGTATTGGTAAAAATAAAAGCAAACAATTAATTAATTATTTTGGTGGATTAAATGAGATAAAAAAGGTTAATATTAATGAATTAGCAAAAGTTAGTGGCGTAAGCATTAAAATTGCTACTAAAATATTTAATTTCTTCAATACAAAAAAATAATATGTTTATATTAAGATTGTTAATTATTATTATAATAATTACTTATTTGCTACACTTTATAATTAATAAAATTTTAGCTTTAAATATAAAGATATTTAATATAACAATAATAGTATTTATTGCGATAACGACTCTTTATTCGTTGCTATTTTTATTATCATTTATTGTAGAAGGATAAATTGTTGTAATTGTTACAATAAAAAGATATTAAAAATATAGATAGTTATTGCAGCTAACTGTGTTAATATTAGATATTTATATAGTGATTTTATTAGCAATAAAAATGACTATTAAAAAATCAAATCAAATAAAAACTATTTTAATAGTTGTTTTTTTGTATTTATATCTTTAAAAAAAAAGTTTAAACAATAAAAATTATTTAAAAATCACCTATTGCTGCACGATCTTGAATCGTATAAATTATTTTTCTTACATTTAATGCTAATTTATTTAACTCTGGCGATAAAGGCTTGCCGCCATAAATCATAAAATCCATATCAAGGGTATATAACCAACGCACTCCTTTTTTATCTTCAATAAGAGCTATTCTGCATGGAAGGTATGCTGAGAATGCATCAGAATGATCGATCATAATCATTGCAGTTGTAGGCGAACAATATTGATAAATTTTTAAAAAACGTTGTTTTTTATCTAACTGTAATTCTACCTGTTCAGATAAAGGTAGTGTTCCTACTTCTTTAATGCCCATTTCTGTTGCAACAGATGACATTGCTTCTTCAACATCTTTATTGCTAACATCATCCTCAACCCTAACTTTGCGAATACTTGCCATTGTTATATCTTTAGTATCAAGTAAGATATTAGCCATGTGCATATATGTTTTAAGCGATTTAGGGTGTAATTGTGGATGCATGTATTCGTTAAAAAATTTAGCAGTAAAGCCATCGTATTTAACTTGAAACTGTACCATATAAAAAGCACTAAAAGCACCAATTGCAATTAATACCCATTTAATTATAAACCATAATATACTCATAAAGCCTCCTCCAATATACGAAACCCAATGTTATTTAATTTTTTACTTTCAGGTCTATAACTATATTTTGCACCTATAATTTCATTGTCAGACCAAGAACCACCTTTTGCTATAGGACGATTAATGCTTTCTATTAGTTCCCAAACATTACCATAAACGTCATATAAACCCCATGGATTAGGCAGATAAGAAGCTACATCTGCACTTACTTTATTATTGTCACGACAATAGCTTTTATCTATTATATTTACGTATTTACAAATATTAGCAGAGTTAAAGTAAATTTGATCAGCTTTTAAACCAGCATTAGCAATATATTGCCATTCAATATTTGTAGGTAAACGATAATTTTTACCAGTTTTTTTAGACAACCAGTCAATATAATTTTTTGCATTAGCAAGAGTTATATTGACTACTGGCTGATTATTACCATTTAAAGAAACACCTTCTGCTTCTCCAGAATTATGATTAGGCTTAAATTTACGATACTGAGAGTTAGTTACTTCTGTATTAGATATATAAAAATTATCTACACATTGCCACTCAGTATTAGAATCATCAACTATACAACCACCAAAAATATGAGTCATAGTTGGCCTCAAACTATTAATTATAGATAATTTTCTATTTTTTATAGCACTCAAAGTGTTATAAAAATGAGCAATATTAACTGTACTATCAGAATGTATTAACTGTTTTAATTTCTGTTGTTGGCTTAATTTATGAGTTTTTTCAGTGAGTTTTTTCTTATTATTTTTATTAGTAATTAGTATTTCTTCATTAACCTTTACAGCTTGTTTTGGTTGGTATTTATATTTAGGAGAAAAATCAGCGCCTAATGGCGAAAAAAATAAAGATTCGCTATTATTACTTTCACCCCAATTTGATGCATTAACAACAGAGATATTTAATAAAATAAATAATAAAATTATAATATTTTTCATTTTAACTTTCCTTTTTTTATTTATTTAGGAGCAAAGAATTTTCTATTGCTTTCAATGATATCTTCAACAGTTAATTCTTTTACTTTTTCAATAGTAACATCATTAAGATTAATAGTATTAATCCCAGCAGTTACACTAGGCAAGGATAGTTGAGCGCTCTCGTTTGCCACCAATTCAGCTGGATATATATCGTTACCATGTTTAAATTCTACTTTAGAGAACACTACATCACCATCAATTACATCAATATTAATAATTGGCTTAACTGTTTTTATATTTTGCTCAAATATTTTTGCCTTAGCCAGTACCACAGGAATTTTAACATTTAATTCTAAATTACCTTGATTAGCCATAACTTTACCAAAAAATATTTCATTATCAGCATTGTAATCAAGTGATGTTAATACCGGTCTACCTAAGATTTCATTAAAGGCAATTTTTAAATAACGCTTACGCATTGATGGAACCTTTTCTTGTCTGCTTTTATGCTCCCAAGTTAGCTGAGTATTATAATCACGCACAGCTTCGTTGTATTTAGCTACAGCAGCTAAATAACCATTTTTAATGACATCAATTTCTTGTTTATGTCTTTTTTTAGAGGCCGTTATACGATTATTGAATTGCTCAGTAGTTTCAAATTCGCTTTTTGTTAAAATTGGAGCGGCTGGAAATCTTGGTCTAGCTGGGATTTTTATATTAAAATTTGGTACTTCGCTAGGACGAGAAACCCACTCTTCTATATATTTTTCAACTTTTGAAGATGCTAAGCTAAAAGGAGACTCCAATCTATCTAATAACTCATTAGCAGCAGTGTAGCCCGGGAAGTTATTAGCTAAACTTTGTAAAATATTTATTCCTACAACTCTATTTTTTTCGCTATTACTATTTATTAAAGATACAGCTCTTTTATAATTATTTTCTTTTTCAGCAGGATTAGCGTATCTAGCATCAACAGAGCTAACTTTTCTTTTGCTTTTAAATTTAATATAATTATTGTAAGAAGATTTAGTAAAGGTTTTAGTTTTTACTGTTTGGGGAGTTTTTTTCTTCAAAACTACAGCATTTTTTACTTTTTGACCGCTTTCTTTTTTGTTAAAATTAAGCATAGAGCAACTGGCGGTAAATAGTGTTATTATTAATATTGTTAGTAAATTACGCATTGATATATTCTCCTGATAAAAAAAAATCAACTTATTAAAGTTGCAAAATAATTAAGCTTATTTTATACGATAAAAATACCGAGTTTTTACTTTTTTTAATAAAAAATATTATGCAGTAGTTATAAAGTATAATGTTAAGTTGTTTTTTATTTACAAAATAATGCAAGGATTATTTGTTACTGCTAATAACACTAATGTTGGTAAGACTACTGTTGCTAGCCATATAATAACAGCACTTAATCCGCTCTATAATATAGTAGTTAGAAAGCCAATAGAGACAAACTGTAGTAAAAAAAATAATATTTTATGGCCGCAAGATGCCATTATATTAAATAATAGTTGTAAAAATAAACAAGATATTGATGAAATATGCGCCTATAAATTTAAACGTTATGCTAGTGGCGAGCTTGCTAGCTATAAGCACAATATAACCATCGATGATTTAGTAGAAAAATGTAGAAGCAATAATTTTGTAGTAGTAGAGGGCAGCGGTGGATTTTATTCACCAATTATCAAAAATAAGTTAAATAGTGATTTAGCAGTAGCGTTAAAATTACCAATTGTATTAATAATTGTAGATAAAATTGGAGCAATATCAGAAGCATTGCTTGTTATAGAGGCCATTAAAAAGAAAAAATTAAAGATCGCTACAGTAATTCTTAATCAAATACAAGACAATAGCTTAGCAAATAAGGAAAATTTGCAAAAATATTGTAACGAAAAAGTAATTACTTTCAATCTTAATGCAATAAATAATTTTTATTATAATATAGTTAAAATATTTACACATCTAATTTAGATGCATTATATTTCATGCATTGTTATGCAATTGTATTATGGAGTTAATAATTTACCAAATAAACAATTTACAAAAAAAATTTATCTTTTAGTAGTAGTGCTATGATAAATTGACGCAGCTAACTGCAACTAAAAATAGTCTCTTTGCAACAGTATTTTTATTCTAGTTACAGATTATCGCCTTAAGTAGTTTAAATTTAACTTATAAATTAAATACTTATGTTTGCAGTTAATAACTAATAAGAGGTGGAGAGTTTAGCTAAAAGACAAGGTAGTTTGCTGGCAAAGCTGCTAAATGTATAGATAAAATTTATATTAAACACAACTTATAAGTTAAGCAAATGATTATAAAATTTATCTGCATTTATCTCGCCAACTATTCTTTTGCTTTTTAATTCTTTACCGTTTTTAAAGAATAAAATAGCTGGTGGACCAATAACACCAAAATACTGCATTAATTCCTTGTCATTTATTGTATTTTTAGTAACATCTGCCTGCAAGGTGATGCTATTTTTTAAGTGCTTTACAACCCTATCATCACTAAAAACATATCTCTCAAGCTCTTTGCACGATATACACCAGTCAGCATAAAAATCTAACATTATTAATTTATCAGTATTATTCGTTGTAATGTTGTTTAACATAGACAAGGAAGATATTTTTTTAAAAACTAAGCCTTGATGAGTATTGTTGCTTATAGTATTTTGTTGCACAGAAAAGCTCTTAAGAGGGCTTAACATATCACCGCCACCTTTCGCTACTAAAAGCCATAACAACAAACCATAACCAAGAATAATCACGTTAATTGCTTTTAAAATTCTTTGCCAGTAGGTAGAGTTTTCTTGTAGTCTTATAGTGGCGCCAAAGGCTATTGGAGAAATGGTAAAAAGCGATGCCCACATAACTAAAGATATAAATTGGTTAGTAACTCTGTCTAATAAATATATAGCCATTGCTAACATTAGCACTCCAAATATATTTTTAACTTTATCCATCCATGCACCAGCTTTTGGTATACTTCCTATGCCAGTACCAATTATTAGCAATGGAATACCCATACCTATGCCCATAGCAAATAAAGCCATGCCACCAAGTACAGCATCACCTGTTTGTCCAATATAAATTAGAGCGCCAGTAAGAGGTGGGGTTACACAAGGACCTACAATTAGAGCTGATAAAAAACCCATAATAGCAACTCCAATAACGCTACCTCCTTTGTTTTTATTGCTAATATTAGTTAGTTTATTTTGCCAAGAATTTGGTAACTTAATCTCGAAGTAACCAAACATTGAGAAAGATAATATAATAAATATTAAACTAAAGGCAACAATAACATAAGGATCTTGTAAGATAATTTGTAAATTATGTCCAAAAATTCCAGCTAATACTCCAGCAAATGTATAAGTTATTGCCATAGATAATACAAATATTAGAGATATAAAAAATGATTTAGCAGTAGATGGTTTTTCTTTCTGCCCTACAATTATGCTAGAAAGTATAGGTATCATTGGTAATACACAAGGGGTAAATGTTAATAATAGTCCAAGCGCTAAAAAACTAAGAATAACTATAAATACATTGCTTGTTTCAATTAAGTGAGTAATTTTATCGCTAGCATTTAGTTCTGCTGCAACTATAGGAGCAGTTTGTGCTTTAGTGTTATTTTTTAATATCGTATTTATAACATTATCTTTAACTATATCTCCTATAGCTAATGTTTTAGTAGCTGGAGGATAACAAACTCCACCTTCCCAGCAGCCTTGAAAATTTATAGTAAGCGTTACATTATTATTAATATTATTAAGCTCTATGGGAATTATTAATTGATGTTTATATACTTTTACTTTACCAAAAAATTCATCATCTTTAATTGTAGCTGCTGGTAGTTTTACAGCAACAATATCAGCCTTACTTGCAGTAAAGGAAAATTTATCTTTATATAAATAATAATCGTCTCTAATATCAAAAACTATTTGTACATTATTAGTGTCAATTTTCAGCAATTGCAAAGGAAAGGCTTTGTCGACTTGCACTGGATCTGTTAAAGCTTCATTATTTATAATAGATTTAAAAAATTGTGTGCCATCATTAGTAGAAGCGATTTTACTAGCATTTAATTGAATTTTTTTATGTACTGGAGGATAACAAACACCAATATCAGCACAGCCCTGATAACTCACTTCTAAATTTATTATATCTTGACTGTTTATGATAGCTATAGTTACATTGGCGTTATGGCGATAAATTTTAACTTTACCAAAAAACTCATCTTCTTTAACCTTAGCTGTAGAAAAAATAAAATTACCTAATTCAACACTATTATCTATTGGCCTTACAGTTATTTTATTCTGGTATAGGTAGTATCCATCAGCAATTTTCCAATCCAGAACAATATTATTATTTGCTATTTTAGTTGTTAAACTAAAGGCTTTATCTGCTTGAAGTAAGTTTTCTTCTGCAGTAATAGTTAGTGATAATAGTATTAGCAGTATTTTAAGCATATTCATTATATTAAAAATAAGTTATAACTAATTATACGGCACAGTTCTTGTAAAATTGCAAATTTTAGGTATAAATTTTTATAAATGAAAGATAATTTAGTAGTTTTCAAGCGCGGCACTGATGAAATTTTGCCATTTGAGGAGTTAAAGCAAAAATTAACTAAAAAAAAAGTATTAAAAATTAAAGCAGGTTTTGATCCAACAGCACCAGACCTACATTTAGGGCATACAGTTCTAATCAATAAGCTTAAAATGTTGCAAGATTTAGGGCATGAAATCCAATTTTTAATTGGTGATTTCACCGCGATGATTGGCGATCCAACAGGCAAGAGTAAAACTCGCCCACCACTTTCAAGAGAGCAAGTATTAGACAATGCTAAAAGTTACACCCAACAAATTTTTAAGATTTTAGATAAAGATAAAACCACGGTGGTTTTTAATTCAACTTGGATGGACAAAATGACGCCAATGGAATTTATTAAATTAAGTTCAATGAAAACTGTGGCAAGAATGTTAGAACGTAATGATTTTGAAAAACGCTATAAAAATGATGATGAGATTGCCATTCACGAATTTTTATATCCACTGGTACAAGGTTATGATTCGGTGGCTTTAGAAAGTGATGTTGAGATTGGTGGTACTGACCAAAAATTTAATTTACTGATGGGCAGAGAATTACAAAAGCGTTATGGTAAAGAGCAGCAAGTTATCCTAACAATGCCAATTTTAGAAGGGTTGGACGGTGTGCAAAAAATGAGCAAATCGCTGGATAATTATATTGGTATTGATGATAATCCCGATGAGATGTTTGGTAAATTAATGTCAATTAGTGATGAATTAATGTGGCGATATTTTGAATTATTAAGTTTTAAAAGTTTGAGTGATATTGCGACTTTAAAACAAGAAGTTGAAAATGGCAAAAACCCAAGAGATGTAAAATTTATTTTATGTAAGGAAATTATTACTCGTTTTCATAATGAAGCAGAGGCAAAACAAGCCCAACAAAGCTTTATTAATCGTTTTGCTAAAAACCAAATCCCTGATGAAATGCCAGAATTTGAATTTGAAAATGGCATCAAAATTGCCAATTTATTAAAAGATGCCAATCTTTGCCCAAGTACCAGTAATGCGATGCAAATGATAAAACAAGGGGCAGTAAAGTTTGAGAGCGAGAAAATTCAAACTAAAGATTTTGAAGCAGTAAGTGGGGTTTATCAAGTTGGAAAAAGAAAATTTGCAAGGGTGGTTTTAAAATGAAAATTATAAATAAAATAGTAAAAAAACTTACAATTATAGATTTTTTTTGTGGCGCAGGTGGCTTCTCTGAAGGGTTTAGACAGCAAGGGTTCAATATTGTTCAAGGTATTGATAATTGGAAGCCAGCTATTGATACTTTTAATTATAATTTTGGTTTACAAAGTGAAACTCAAGATATGCTAAAGTTTGAAGATTTAAAATGCATAAACGCGCTACCAAATACAGATATTATTTTAGGTAGTCCACCTTGCGTTAGCTTTTCTAGTTCTAATAAATGCGGTAAAGCAGATAAATCATTAGGCATCAATCTAATTGAGACTTTTTTAAAGATTGTTGCTGTTAAAAAATATCAGCCAAATTCTAAACTCAAAGCTTGGTTTATGGAGAATGTTACTAATTCTATCAAATACACAAAGGACAAATATACTTTTATAGATTTAAATTTGGAAAACTGGGCAAAAGAAAATAATATAAATCCATTAATGGTTGCAATTAATTTTAAAAATAGTCAGCAAGTTTTAAATTCTGCTGACTTTGGTGTTGCTCAGGCAAGAAAAAGATTATTTTCTGGTGAAGTGATAAAAACACAATCTTTCCCAAAATTGGGAAAACAACAAAAACATAAATCAGTTAAAAATATTTTTAGATATTTTCCAAATCCACAACAACAGTTAAAACACATTGTAGATCCGAATTATAAAATAAAAATAAATAGTAAGAGCCTGATTGACCATTTTTACGACACTGGTATTTATAAATCTCATTGGGATTATTCACAGTATTGTAAAACCAACCATCCGTATATGGGAAAGATGTCATTTCCTGAAAATTTAGACAATCCTAGCAGGACGATTACTGCCACCAAATTAAACAACTCAAGAGAGGCATTAATTTACAATAGTGAAATTAAAAGGATTGGTAATGGGCAGTATAGAACGCCGACAGTTAGAGAAGCGGCGATTTTAATGAGTTTTCCAATTACTTATCAATTTATTGGACAGTCTGAAAATAGTAAATGGCGATTGGTTGGTAATGCGGTTTGTCCTTTAATTAGCAATGCAATTGCTAAAGCAACTTTAAAAGCGCTAAATTTACCTGTTTTGGAGAAGCTAATTATTGATAAAAATCCAAATTTAGAGGATGTGGTTGATTTAAATACTTTTAAGGGAAAAATATTTGACAATCCCCCAATTCGTAAAAAAGGTTCTCGTTTTAGAAGGCACCCCTTTAAAGAAGGTAATATGACAATAGCCCTAACGAATTATTGTTTAAAAGAAAATGGGCAATCAGATAAAAAATGGCGAACAACTATAACCTATGGCACAGGAAAAAATTATAAATTACAAGAAGTTAGCAATAAGGAGCAGGCAAGAATTAAAAAATTAATTAAAACATTTGATAATGGCAACGAGTTTATAGAAAAAATACATAACGGCTTTAGTGAAAAAATTGCTTACGGCAAAGATTTACAAGATATGTATGAACAAAGTTGCTCTAACGGTAAATTACACCCTGTAGATTTAATAGCAAAAACTAATGAATTAGTCAGCCAGTATGCTAATGGGGAGGTTGTAGATACCAAAGACATTTTTAAGCATAAAAACCAAGTGCATAAAAGGCAGTTATATGCTTTGTATACAGTAAATCAAATTACACGAATCGCTAATAAAAGGAGATAACTATGGATAGAAATATAAGAGAAGTAAAAATACAGGAAATTATGAGTGCAGAAAGTAACAAAAGCGGGTCTAAAAATATTACTTACAAAGATAATACTTCAGAAATGACAGCTTATAAAATTCCAGTAGAGTATTTGATTTTTAATAAGTACAACGGTCGTATTGGCACCTTTGTCAAAACCCATGAAAAGCAATACGGTCCTATTAATGCGACTACTGAAAGTGGTGAGGAATTAATTGTTAATTTTTTATGGAAGTCCAAAGAAAGCAGAAACAAAAAAACGATGGCTGATATAAATGAATATGGACAAAAAGAGGTGGGAATTATTACCAAGGATGGCGTAATAATTGATGGCAATCGTCGTTGCATGCTCCTTAAAAAACTAGCCAAGAAAAATCATAGTAATCCAACTTATTTTAGAGCAATTGTTTTGTCAGATTCTTTTATTGATAGTCCAAAAGAAATTAGAAAGTTAGAAACTATTTACCAAATGGGAGCTGACCAGCCAGTTGATTATAACGCAATAGAAAAATATTTAAAATGTAAGGAATTACATGAAGAAGATGATTTTACCCATGAAGAAATTGCAAAGTTTATGGGTGAAAAATCTGCGAAAATTAAAGAATACTTAAGCATATTGAAATTAATGGAGAACTATTTAAGCACTTATGGCTATGAAGGAATGTATACCAGATTAAGTGAAGAAAAAGTTGAAGGTCCATTTGTAGATATAAGAGGATACTTAGAAACCCAGGAATCTGGCAAAGGCATTCGAGGAAGAAACTGGCAGCCAGAAAGTGATAATATTGATGATTTAAAAAACATATATTTTGATTACATAAGGGCTGGGTTTGGCACCCATAAGATTAGAGAGATAGGGAACCCGTCTAAAGGACAAGGATTTTTTAACCTCAAAGAGATATGGGATAATTTTACTAAAGATTATGAAGATAAAATAACACCAATTAACGATATAGAAAAATCACTTAATGATTCGGTGCAAACCAGACCAGATGAGAATATTAATGACATTATAAAAAGCAGAGATACAGACTGGAAAAATAAAGTTGAATCAAAACTCAAGGAAAATTTAGGAAAATATAAACGAAAATTAGATGATACAAATCAAGCAAATGCTCCTATGGAACTTTTACAAAGAGCTAAAAATACTTTAGAATCAATTAACACAGATTCAGAAGAGTTTGACGACAACCTTTTGGATATTGTTAAAAGTATTAATAGTATTTTGTGGGATTTTCAACAAATTATTAAAAAAAATAAATAAGCATGTTTATAGAATTGGGTGAAAGTCACTACATCTTAACCGGCAATATTGATTTAATAAAAAACAAACGCCGAGCAAAATCTAATTTTGAATCTTATGGTGCTGATTTTGATGTGAATAATAAGATTATTATTCCATTTTCAACTGAAGAGAAGCCTAATGACTTTGGAGATAAAGAGACCCAGTATAAAGCAATATTAAAATTGTTTGATAAATTCAATATTGATTTTGAAAAAACTGAGCAACTCAAAAACTTTGTAGCAAAAATAGACCAAGAAAATACTAATTTTGAAGAATTTTCATTAAAAGCGCAGAATATTCGCAATAATATTCACGCAGATAATGATTTTAAAAAATTTACAAATGTTGTCTCTAAGAAGTTAAATAGGGAGTTATATCCACTTCAATTATTATCATCTTATCACTTAGCCTTTGCTCAAAATGCTTGTAATTTTTCAGTTCCCGGCGCAGGAAAAACTTCTACTGTTTATGGTGCTTACGGATATTTAAAAAATTTACCTGATACAGATTCAAAACATGTTGATAGGCTTTTAATTATTTCCCCATTAGCAGCTTTTGCGCCTTGGAAGAATGAATACAAAGAATGCTTTGGAAAAAATACCTCAATAAAAGAATTGGTTGGTGTGTCTGCTAATGACAGAAGAAACCATTTTTATTCTGATGAATATACAGAAATAACGCTTATATCTTATCAAAGCGCATCACATGAAGGCGATATCCAAGGAATTAAAGATTTTTTGAGCAGGAATAAGGTTATGTTGGTATTAGACGAGGCTCATAGAATTAAAAATACTGAGGGTGGAAAATGGGCAGAGACAGTATTATCTATTGCTAAATATGCAAATAGCAGAGTTATATTAACAGGAACGCCAGCACCAAATGGTTATCAAGATTTATATAATCTTTATCAATTTATTTGGCCTAGCCATGATGTAATTAAATTTCCAGTCCATTTCTTGCAAACAATGTCAGAAGATTGCACGCCAAGCGGAAGACAAAATATAAAAACATTGGTAAATAGAACTTCGCCATTTTTCATTAGGATAAAAAAATCTGATTTAGGTTTGCCGGAGCCAATATATAATCAACCAATAATAGTTAAAATGAGCCAAACACAAAGACAAATATATGATTTTATTGAAAAAAAATATATTGACTCTTTTGAAAATACCGACGCCAGTTTTATGGCTAAATTAAAAAAAGCAAAATTAATTCGTTTAATGCAATGTGTGACCAACCCTAGTTTGTTAAATAAAGCATTAGATGAGTACTTGAACGAGGAAAGCATGTCAAGCAGCTATGCTGTTGATGATAGAGACATTATGCGGCTCATAAAGTCTTATAATCCCCGACAAGAAACGCCGCCAAAGTTTATAAAAACTTTGGAAATTATAAGAGAGATAAGTAAAAAGCAAGGTGCTGATGGAAAGGTAATTATTTGGAGTTTTTTTATTGGCAATATTCATGGATTACAAGAATATCTTAATAAAAATGGCATCCAGTCTGAATTACTATATGGTGCAATACCCGTTGATAAAACTGAAGTAGATGTGGCTAATAGAGAAGAAATTATCAATCAATTTCATCACCCAAACTGTCCTTGCAAAGTAATTATTGCCAATCCGTTCGCAGTTGGCGAGTCTATTTCACTACACAAAGCTTGTCATAATGCTATCTATCTAGAAAAAAGTTTTAATGCTGCCATGTATATGCAGTCAAAAGATAGAATCCATAGATACGGCTTAGATAAAAATGATGTTGTTAATTATTATTATTTAATATCTGAAAATTCTATTGATCAAACAATACATGATAGAGTTTTAGAAAAAGAGCAAAGAATGCTGGATATTATAGAAAACGAAAAAATTCCGTTATTGAATATGAATATGGAAGATGTGGGCGAAAACGATGAGAACGATATCAAGGCAATAATAAGAGATTACCGTGCTAGAAAATCTATTACAACATAGTAATATTGGCTCTCAATCTCAGATTGCTTATATTGTTGGCTTGCTTTCTAAAGGCAATTGCTCAATTCAAGATTTAAAAAAAGCGTGTATTTCAAAAGAATATTCTTTTAACAGTTCATTTGACGGTGTAATTTGCTTATTACAATGGCTAAGTATCATTAAAATTGACAACTTAGTTAGTTTGCGTAGCAACTTAAATCTAGATAACTTTATTATAGATATTTGTAATTTACTATTTATACAATTGGCAAAAGAAAAACAATTACACCGTTTTTTAAATAGTAGTAATCTTATTTTTGAGCAAAATATTTATGTTAAAAACAGCTTTATTAAGCTTAGTTTTTCACCAATAAGGAATTTTTTAATTGGTTTAGGAATTTTTGAAAATGACAATTTAATTTATAACCAATTTATTGTTAGTAAAAATTTTTCAACATGGTTTTTTGAGGAGGTTATTCCTCTTATTGAGAATTCCAGAATTGGGAAAAATTCTTTAGCAAGTCTTAAAAGTAAACAAAAAATACAAGAAGATATGGGGTTGAAAGCTGAAAGATTTGTTTTGTCCTATGAAAAAATAGAACGATGTAAGCATCCAAAAAGCAATAATATTAAAATTATTTCTAGCATGGATGTTAGTGCTGGTTATGATATTAAATCTTACAAAAATGATAAATCTGTTTTATTAGATAAATTCATAGAAGTAAAGTCTTACTCTAAAAATTCTCTCTATTTTTATTGGTCGAAAAATGAAATCGAAGTTGCTAAACAAGAGCAGAATAATTATTTTCTTTATTTAGTTAATAGGGATAAAATTAACAATAAGGATTATCATCCATTAATAATCCAATATCCGTATAAAAATATTTTAAATAATAAGAATTGGCAAAAAGATTGCCAGAAGTGGAGATTTGAAAATATTAATAAAGATTAAAATCAACTTAAAATAATTTAGACGCCAAAACCAATAAAAAATACTAAAAGAGTCTAATAAAAAATGAGTTATGAATAAGGTAAAAATAGAAAAAATACTTAACAGCAAAATCATAAAAAAAATTGATATTGGCACAGGGGTTAATTCTGCTTATCAAATTACTTTAGCTAATAATAAAGTTGTGTTTGTGAAATTAGGCAATGGTTTAAATGAAGCCAAAGAATTACGATTGTTAAATGATTTTGTTAAAACGCCACAAGTGCTTTTTGTTGATGAAAAAATGCTGATTTTAGAATTTTTAACTGAAGATTATAACGCCAATGCACAAGCACAACTCGCCGAACAACTGGCAAATTTACACAACCAAACCGATACTAATTTTGGGCTAGATTTTGATAATAAAATCGGTAGCACCCCACAAATCAATAGCCAAAATGATAATTGGGCAGAGTTTTATTGGCAACATCGTCTGCTTTATCAAATCAATTTAGCCAAAAATAATGGGTATTTAACTAAGCAAGATTATAAGTTTTTAATCGCACTTAAAACAACGGTTTATCAATTATTAGATATTAAAATTAAACCAGCTTTATTACACGGTGATTTATGGAGTGGTAATTTTTTAAGCAATAAAAATCAAGTGTATTTTATTGATAGTGCGATTTATTATGGACATAGTGAGGCAGATTTAGCACTTGGTTTTATTTTTGGTGGCTTTGATGATAAATTTTACAAGCAATATTTTGAATTACACCCTAAACAAAATGATTTTGAAAAACGAAAATATCTGTATATGCTTTATCATTATCTAAATCATCTTAATATTTTTGGTAGCACTTATTATATTAATGTTATAAATTGTAGCAAAAAAGTTGATTAATAAAATTTTAAGGCGTAAAATTTATTGCTCTATGGGGATGACATTGGTTTCGACGGGAAACGGATACTTATAGATGCATGTCGGGGATGAAGATAACCTGTAAAATATTCTTTAAAAAAATAGTTGCAAAAAATAACAACTACGCTTTAGCTGCTTAATAGCTAACCGCCCTTAGTGGTTGTTTGCGTTGCTAAGGTAGCGGTCGATTAGTAAACTCGCTATATTGTTGTTTTTAGGGCAATTTAGTTAAACTAACTAAAATCGTCTTGATATTATCCTGTTAGTCGGGTTTTTAAGATTAAATTAATAGACTAAACTAAACATGTAGACTCTATTAGCGATGTTTTGCGGACGCGGGTTCGACTCCCGCCATCTCCACCAATTCATCATATTAGCCCGTTTTATGCGGGCTTTTTTATCGCCTAAAATACTGCTATATAAGTAATAAATAAATTATACAATCCTAGGTTATCTCTTTAACAAACTACTTTTTGTCTATTAATTAATATTTTTTACCTACTTAAATTTATTGTATAACCAGAATTTATATAAAAAATACAATGTAAGTATTATTTTTAAGCATTGTTAATATAAAATGGACAATTAATCTTATAGGGTTTATTGGCTAAATATGCAGCAATTTATTAAAAATATAATTAAGTTATTTATAACTATAATTATATTTTATTTGTTATCACAACATGTAGATTTCAAACAATTATTCGCTATTTTGGTCAATAGCAACTTAATATTAATTAGCACTGCAATTTTACTGCAAATCATCAATACAAGCCTAACTGCCTATAGATGGCTTGATATCTCTAAAGCTTTAATGTTTAAAGAAAAAAATAGTTTTTATTTTAAAAGTTATTTTAAAGGTACATTTTTTAATCAGGTATTGCCATCAACTATAGGCGGAGATGCAATTAGAATTTTTGATTTAGTTGTTAAAGGTTATAGTAAAAAAAAATCTTTTTACAATGTATTTGTAGACAGGGCAATTGGTCTAGTGAGTATGTTGATTATGAGTTTGATAGTTTCTATATTATTTTATGGAATATTTGCTACGAACTTTACTAACTTTATAATACTTGTAGCTACATTGGGTATTTTATGTTTTCTGTTATTATTTATAATTAATCGTATAGAGTTTTTAGCCAAAATGGTATTTATGAGCTTATTTTATAAATTATCTGCTAATTTAAATTCATTATATAAAAATAAAAAATTATTATTAAAGCATATAACTATATCTATAGTTATACACTTTTTATCTATAATAGTGATTTATATTTTGGCACTAAGTGTTTTTACTATTAGTTTAGATTTTAAGTTTTTTTTAATTGCTATGCCTGTAGTTTTTTTGTTAAGCATCATACCTATATCCTTAGCTGGATGGGGCATTAGAGAGGGAGTGATGGTGGGAATTTTTATTTTAGTTGGTCTTGATAAAACTAAAATTATGGCGACTAGTATTTTATATGGAATACTACTTATTATCAGCAGTTTACCCGGTGCTTATTTTTATTTAATAAACAAACAAAAATATTAAAGGTAGTTATGAATATTGATACTATGAGAAATATTGATTATTATGTTGGTGTGCCACTTACATTTATAGTTACAATTATTCAAAAAGCTATTGGTATTTTTATTACCAATAAAAAATATCTAGTAAAAAATGTATTGTTAATAGAATTATCTGAAATGGGTAGCGCTATATTAGCTGAACCAGCTATGAAAAAACTGGCAAAAAATATTAGTGGTAATTTGCATTTTGTTATTTTTAGTAAAAATAAATACTCATTACAATTATTAAAAATAATTAAACAAGATAATGTTTTTACTATAGATGAGAGCTCTATAAAGAATCTTAGTTTTAGTACAATAAAATTTTTTTTCTGGTGTAGAAAAAAACAAATTGACTCTGTAATTGACCTAGAATTATTTTCTAGGTTTACTGCACTACTTAGTATATTTAGCGGGGCTAAAAATCGTATTGGGTTTTATGCTTTTTATAATGAAGGATTGTACAGAGGTGATTTATTAACTAAAAAAGTACCATATAATTCTCATCAACATATTGCTAAAAATTTTATTGCTCTAGCTGATGCTACAATAAATAATGAAGAAAAATTACCAGCAGTAAAAAGAGTTATTGCAGATGATGAGGTAGTGATTAGTAAATTAAATATTAGCAAAACTGAACAAAATACTATTTATAATATTATATTGCTGCACTATAAAAAATTTATATCAAATCAACATCATATTGTGTTAATTAACGCTAATGCTTCTGATTTATTACCGCAAAGAAGATGGCAGCAAAATAACTACCAACAAGTAATAAATAAAATATTAACCTATAATAAAAATATAATTGTAGTGCTTACTGGTTCGGTTAATGAAAAGGCATCTTTAAATAATCTTTGTCTTAATGTAGATAATAAGAGGTGTATTAATTTTGCTGGAGCTATTAGTTTTTTACAATTACCCGCACTATATAGTATTAGTAAATTTATGTTAACTAATGATTCTGGCCCTGCGCATTTTGCTGCTGTTACTAATATGCATACATTTGTTATTTTTGGTCCAGAAACACCTGCTTTATATGGCTCAATTGGTTCTACAACAGCAATTTATAGCGCTATGAGTTGTAGTCCTTGTGTAAGTGCTTTTAATCACAGAAAAACCCCTTGTACTGATAATTTATGTATACAGATTATTAGCCCTGAACAGGTATTTAATATTATCAAAGATAAATTAGATGAACTTGCTTAGCAATAAACATCGTCCTTTATTGTTTTTTATAGTAGTAGTAGCGCTTATTAGATTAGTTATCTCACCTATGTTTGGTTTGGGGGTAGATGAGGCTCATTATGTGTTATATGCTAAAAATTTAGCTTTAAGTTATTTTGATCATCCGCCTTTAATTGGCTGGGTACAATATATTTTTACAGCTATTTTTGGTGATAATGAGTTTGGTGCTAGAGTTGGCGCTATTGTTATGGGTTTTGTAGCTACTTTATTATTATATAAATTAATTTATAATATAGATAAAGATGTAAAAAGCAGTTTTATGGCAATCATATCATTACATAGTACAATATTGTTTAATATTATTTTTTTAATGATATTGCCAGACACACTACTATTGCCATTAATGCTGCTTATTATATTTAGTGTTATTAATATAACAAAAAACAATAATATATTTAATTGGATTATTTTAGGTATTTTATTAGGCTTAGCTGGACTAGCAAAATATAGTGCTATATTATTTATTCCACCCATATTTTTATATATTATTATTAAAAGAAGATTTGATCTAGTCATAAATAAAAATATTTTATGGACCATAATAACTGCGATTATAATAATCTTACCTGTTATTTTTTGGAATATAGATAATCACTGGTTAAGTTTTACTTATCAAGCAAACCATGTAATAGGCAGTACTGATATTTCATTTAAAAAATTTATACTATCAATTTTTATCCAATTTGTAGTTTATAATCCTTTACTGATGCCAGTAGCATTTTATGGGCTTTATAGGTCATTTAAAGCAAATAATGACTACTTATTTTTAAGCGCCTTATTTGGCGCTACTATTATATTATTTTTTAGTTATGCTTCCTTGTACGAGGTGGCGTTGCCACATTGGAATGTAGCATTTTATTTTCTTTTTGTACCAATCGGTAGCTATTATTTATTTACAATATATAAAAAATATGTAAAATTTGCCGTATTTTTTGGTTTATTGCTAAGTATTATGCTTTACGCTGAAGTAGCGTTTAAGTTCATACCTCAAGATAATTATAAATCTATACATAGAGATATATATGGTTGGGATATAATTATGAAAAGAGCTAATAAAAAATTAATGTTGAATGAGTCTTTAGCTGTTAGTAATTGGACGCAAGCATCTAGAGCTATGTATTATAATAATTCTTATAATTCAACTGTGTATTTAATTGATGATAGATATGATCAATTTGATATTTGGCAACATAAATTACCAATACATCAAAATATATTATTTATCAATAGTTATTTTTTTAATAATGATATTAAAAAACTTATGCTTTGCGATCATGTAAATGTTGTAGATAATTTTGATATCAAATTAAATAATTATAAAGTTAATAGCATCAGACTTATACGATGTACAAATTTTCAAGGAATAAAGGAAGTACAATAACAATGATTTTTTCTAAAAAACAATATTTTATTTATATAACTATAATTATTATTTTTATAATTTTATCTTATAATTTTTTCGATAAAATAGCGGCACAATTTTTTTTGGCAAATACAGATAAATATGAATATATTGGAGATATATTAAGTTTAGCTGGAGACTCTGTTTGGTATATTGCCATTGCTATAATTGGTAGTGTATTTTTTAGATACATCAAGTTTGATAAATTAATTAGTAAGAATTTTTTATTTTTATTGTATGCTATTATATGTTCTGGTATTTTAACTTTGATACTTAAGGTTATTTTTGGGAGAATTAGACCATTAGGCTTAATAGATGGTAATTATGGTTTTTTATTATTTAAAGATTTTAATTTAGGTTTGATGATGAAAATTCAACACCATATGGATGTTATACTAACAGCGCAAGCTAGTTATTTATCTTTTCCATCTGGACACGCCACTACTATATTTGCTGTTGCTACTTATATGAGTATATTATTTACAAAACACGCTTACTTATGGGTTTTTGTAGCTTTTACAGTATCTATTGGCCGTTTATTAGCTACTAGTCATTTTATAAGCGATATCTTAGCGGCAATGTTGGTGGGTACTATAATGCCAATATTTATTTATTCACTAATGTATAAAAAAAATAATTAACGCTTGAATGCGCCGTAACGAGATTTGAATTTTTCAATTCTACCAGCAGTATCAACAATTTTTTGCTTACCAGTATAAAATGGATGACAGTTAGAACATACGTCTAAATGTAGCTCTTCTTTGGCTGCAGTAGATTTAGTATTAAAAGTATTGCCGCAACTGCAAACTATTTTAACTTCATTATAATTTGGATGAATATCGTTTTTCATAAGTACAAAAATTAAATAATTATACAGTATTAATTGATTTGCAGGTCATAAACTATTTTATTATTTAATAAATGTAGGTCTATTATTTTATCAATATCTTTTTGGTTTTTATAACTATACCAAATACCTTCAGGGTATACTACACATACAGGACCATTATTGCATCTGCCGAGGCATTTACTTTCACTGAAGCCTATATTATTTTTACCCAAAATCTTAATTTCACGGCATTTATCTTTAGCGTAATAATACATTTTTTTAGCATCTTTATTGTGACAACATAATTTATCTCCTCTATCATTGTTGCAGAAAAAGATATGTTTTTTATAAAAATTGTTCATAACAGTATTTTTTATTGAGTCCAGTAATTTTTGCAGCAATTTTTGCAGCTTTAGCAGCAGGTAGTTCTTGTTTTAAGATTGGTAAAATTATAGATAATTGTTGTTTATTAGCATTGTTATCCTTGTTGGGAGATATTAGTAGCACAAACTCCCCTTTTTGATGTTTGTCATCAACGATTAAATAATTTAATATATTAGCGATAGGTGCAGTTATAATTTTTTCAAATTGTTTGGTAAGTTCTTTGGCTAAACAAATCTCCCTATCAGTAGCAAAAATATCCTGCATAAGTTGTAAAGTATTTAATATTCGTTTAGGAGATTCAAAGCAAATAGCGGTATTATGATTGTATTGTAATTTGCGAATAAATTTTACTTTATGGTTAATTTTAGTAGGAATAAAACCAAAAAAACTAAAACTATCACTCGGTAGACCAGAGGCACATAGACTGGTTATGACTGCACTAACTCCTGGTACAGGGCAAACTTTAATGTTATTCGCTTTAGCTAATTTAACTAAATTATAACCAGGGTCACTAATAGTTGGAGTGCCAGCATCACTAATAAGTGCAATATCTATGGTTGTTAATTTATCAATAATAGTAATAATTTTATTTTTTTCATTATGCTCATTAAATGATTCTAGTTTAGTATTTATAACGTAATGTTGTAATAATTTTTTACTATGTAATATATTTTCTGCTAAAATTAATTTAACATTTTTTAAGATATTTAACGCCCTTAAAGTAATATCGTCAAGATTGCCAATAGGGGTAGCTACTATATATAACATTATGTTTAGTCCTTTGCGTAAAGTTGGTAATATTGCTGAAAAATTAACATTAAAATTTTTAGAAAAACAGTCATTAAGGCTCATTAAAAAAAATTATTTAACCAAAGTAGGTGAGGTAGATTTAATTATGTTTAAGGATTATACCATAGTCTTTATTGAGGTTCGTTATCTGTTTAATAATGATTTTATTAGTAATATTGCTTCTATAAATTATAGTAAGCAACGCAGAATTATTAAATCAGCGCAATTGTTTTTGCAACAAAACCCAGAATACCAAGATTTTATTTGTCGTTTTGATGTTGTTGGTGTTAAGAATAGTTTAAAATACCCAAAGTTTAATTGGATTAAGGATGCTTTTATTTTATGAAAATATTAATATTAATTGTACCGTTATTATTATCTTCATGCATAGCAACAACAGGCATGGCTTTATTTGGCATAGCAACAACTGCCAGCGATAGAAGAACGCTTGGCACTATTGCTGATGATAAAACACTTGATTTAAAATTAGAGGCATGGGCAGTAAGTGATAAAAAGCTAGCTAATACCCATCTTAATTTTACAGTTTTTAATAAAAATGTATTAATTACTGGTGAAACTAATAATGCTGACATTAAAATATATATACTTCAGTTTGTTACGGATAATTATCCTGTAATAACAAGAGCATTAGATGAGATTGCTATAATGCCAGTTAGTTCATTTTTTAGCAGAACAAATGATAGTTTTATTGATAGTCAGATTGAAATAGCACTTAATCAACAAGAGGTAGTTAACCCAGCACACATTAAATTGCATACTGAAAATAAAGTAGTATATTTAATGGGAAATGTAACTAAACGAGAGGCAGAAAAAGCAGTTAAAGTTGCAGCAAAAGTCCAAGGTGTTACTAAGGTTGTGAAGTTTTTTAATTATCTTAAAAGCACGCCAAAAGCAGAAATTGTTGCTGCTAAAAAACGCGAACAAGAGGCAAAAAAAAGACAAATAAAAGAAAAACAACTTAGGATATTAGAGCAAAAAAAAGCCAATCTTAATAAACAAATAGAGCAGTTAGAATAATTACATGTTATATATGACTTTGTTGTTATTTAAATGTTATGGGTAATTGCACACAAGACTGCTCTTTAAGTATATTACATAAAAATCAAAAAAACAACATTAATTTATGTATTTGCTATTAATGCTATTATGTTTATAGTGGTAAGTATTGCTGCTGTATATGGTAATACTACTTCTTTATTAGCCGATAGTTTAGATAATTTTGGTGATGCGCTCACATATGCTATTAGTTTGTATGTTATTACTAAAAAGGCAAATACTAAAGCAAAGGTAGCTTTGTTTAAGGGTTATTTGATTTTATTAGCAGCAGTTGTAGTGGCTACTCAAATTATTTATAAAATCTTTATTCCTAGTACCCCAGTATTTGAAATTATGGGAATTTTTAGCATAGTTGGTATTATAGCTAATTCTTTATGTCTTTTTTTATTATGGAAGCATCGTAAAGAAGATATAAATATGACTTCAGTATGGGAATGCTCTAAAAATGATATAATATCAAACATATCTGTTTTTATTGCTGCTGTGGCAGTATGGCTAACAAGTTCTTATTGGCCTGATATTTTAGTAGCTATAATATTAGTAATAGTATTGATACGCTCTGCATTGCACGTTATTTCATCTGCCACCAGAGAATTAGATAAATACTAATTGACACTGTAATTATTGCTTTATTAAAATTTTATCAATTATATTTGCTGGTAAAAATCGTTGTAAAAATGTAATAACTTTAGTTGGTATAGTTATATGATAATGATTTTTTTGGTTTATTATCTAAAATATGCATAACTTGCGTTAATACCGCTGTAGCCGGTAGAGTCCATTTAGATTTTTTTTTACTAAGCTGATTTTTAATCATTTTTTTATAATCATTTTGATAAATACTGTTATTTATTATAATATTTTTTTTAAAAGCATTATAAGCATTTAAACGAAAATTTGATTCAATTGGGCCTGGCTCAATGATTGCAACTTTGATATTAGTTCTTTGTAATTCTAATCTAAGTGTTTGCGCTAAACCTTCTAAGGCAAATTTAGAAGCAGTATAACAACCTTTAAGAGGCGCTGCTACTAAACCTAATACTGATGAAATATAAATGATTTTAGCACTTGATTGCTGTAATAAATTAGGTAATAATAAATTGGTAAGCTGATGGACTCCAAATAAATTAACTGCAAATTGTTGCTCTAAAGTTTTTCTATTAATATCCATTAATGCGCCTGGCTGACCATAAGCCCCATTATGAATTATAGTGTAGATATTGTGGTATTTCTTTAATATTATTGCAATAGTATCTATTATAGAGCTTTGATTAGCTAAATCTAATTTATAACAATCTATACCTAGTTTTTTTATTTTATTTATATCTTGTTTCTTATGTACTGTAGCAATAATGTTGTATTTTTTGGCAATTGATGTAGCAAGACACAAGCCAATACCACTGGAGCAACCTGTTATAATAATATTTTTTTTCATTGGATATTTTATTAATTATAAATAGTTAAACTAGTAATTATTTTAACAATATTAATGTTAAATAAATAATTTAACAGGAGAAAAGGTTTTTCTGTGTTGAGATAAGATACCATATTTTTTAATGTTTGCTATATGTTCTTTAGTACCATAACCTTTGTGTCTGGCAAAGCCATATTGAGGGTGTTTTTTATCTAATAATATCATTTGCTTGTCCCTAGTAACTTTGGCAATAATTGAAGCTGCGCTAATTACTCTTTCACTTATATCGCCGCCTATAATAGCAGTGCAATTTTTTATATTAGGGCACTTATTGCCATCTACTAGTACTTTAACATAATCAACATTTAATTTAATAACTGCTCTTTTCATTGCTAACATAGTAGCGTTTAGTATATTTAAATTATCAATTTCTATTGAATTAGCACTGCCTATAGCATATTTACAATTACTTATTAGCACATTAAAAGCTTGTTCTCTATTTTTAGCAGTTAGTTTTTTAGAGTCAGTTATTTTTAAATTATTTAACACTAAAGAGCTTGGTAAGATAACAGCAGCAGCTACTACACTGCCTATTAAACAACCTCTGCCAACCTCATCAACGCCAACTATCATGTATATTATTGTAAAATATGCCATTTTATCATTATTATAAAATATGAAAAAATTAAAATGTTTAATATGTGATTGGGTATATGATGAAAGCTTAGGAGCAGTAGAAGAGGGTATAGCGCCAGGCACTAAATGGGAAGATATTCCTGCAGACTGGGTTTGCCCTTTATGTGGCGCTACTAAAGATCAGTTTAATATGATAGAAGTTACATGAAAAAAGTATTGGTTTTAGCTGGAGATGGTATTGGCGTAGAAATCATTGCACAAGCTGTTAAAGTTATAAAAAAATTAAACAACACTACCGATACAGAAGTTGATTTAATTTATGGTTTAATTGGTGGTGATGCTTACGATAAAACTGGCTTGCCATTACCAAAGCAAACTCTTATAGACGCTAAAAATAGTGATGCTATTTTATTAGGCGCTGTTGGCGGTGCTAAATGGGAGAAATTACCAAGAGAGTTGCGCCCAGAACGTGGATTATTATCTATTAGAAGTGATTTAGGGTTGTTTGCTAATTTAAGACCTGCTATCTTGTACCCGCAACTTATTAATAGCTCAACATTAAAAAAAGAAGTTGTAGCGGGGCTTGATTTAATGATTGTGCGTGAATTAACAGGCGGTATTTATTTTGGTAAACCTCGTGGTATTACTTATAAAAATAATGAAAAATTTGGCTTTAATACAGCAACTTATAGTGAGAGTGAGATAGAGAAAATTGCCCATAATGCTTTTTATATTGCTAGTAAAAGAAATAATCGTCTATGCTCGGTTGATAAAGCTAATGTGCTTGAAGTATGTGAATTATGGCGTGAAGTAATAATTAAAATTGCCAAGCAATACCCACAGGTAGAGCTTACTCATATGTATATTGATAATGCTGCAATGCAGCTTGTTATGAACCCAAAACAATTTGATGTAATAGTAACTAGTAATTTATTTGGCGACGTATTAAGTGACTGTGCAGCTCAACTTACGGGCTCTATTGGCATGTTACCATCTGCATCACTTGATAAAAATAATTTTGGTATGTATGAACCCATTCATGGTAGCGCACCTGATATTGCTGGTAAAAATATAGCTAATCCTCTTGCTACTATTTTATCTGTAGCTATGATGTTTAAATATTCTTTTGCAAATGAAACAGTGGCAAAAAAAATTGAAAATGCAGTAATAAAGGTTTTAAATGATGGTTATCGAACAGCTGATATTGCTAATAAAAACAACAAAATACAAATTATTGGTACAAAAGAGATGGGTGACTTGGTAGCAAAGGCGCTATAAAACTATATTTCATTTAAAGGCCAACGTGGCTTAATATTAATTGATAAACTTTTATCTTTTTCTCCTTTTATTAGACGAATGCTACCTGCAAATGCAATCATTGCCCCATTATCTGTACATAATTCCACTGGTGGGTAAATTATAGTAGTTGTTACTAATTCAGTTGTTAATTTATTTCTTAATTTTATGTTACTAGCTACCCCGCCACCCATTATAAGTGTATTATAATTGGTTTGTTTTAATGCTTTTTTTGTTTTATTAATAAGCACATCTATCGCTGCTTCTTCAAAAGCTATAGCTATATCAGCTTTTTTATCTGGGTTAGCAGCAAAGGTATTTTTAGCAAATGTTTTAAGTCCGCTAAAACTAAAATTAAGAGTTTTTTTATTTATCATTGGACGAGGAAAATTAAATACTTTTTTATCTCCTTGTTGTGCTAATTGCGCTAATTTAGCTCCACCAGGGTAACCTAAGCCTAATATTTTAGCAGTTTTATCAAACGCCTCTCCAACAGCATCATCTACGCTTTGCCCTAATATATTATAATCTCCAATAGCAGTTACATCAATTAACATAGTATGTCCTCCAGACACTAGTAATGCTATAAATGGTGGTTGTATTTTATTATTTAGCATTGATGCTAATAAGTGCCCCTCCATATGATTAATACCAATTACATCTATATTTAAAGCAAAAGCTAAACTTTTAGCGATACTGCTGCCAGTAAGTAGTGCTCCAGCTAAACCTGGACCTTTAGTATAAGCTATGCCATTTATTGCACTAATTTTAATTTTAGCATTATTTAGCGCTAATTTTATTAGCGGATATATGCGTTTAATATGGTCTCTTGCCGCAATCTCTGGCACTACTCCATTATATTTTTTATGCAATTTAATTTGTGAGAATAATTCATTAGCTAACAAGCCACGATTGTTTGAGTAAATAGCAACACCGCTTTCATCGCAAGAGCTTTCAATGCCAAGTGTAATGTATTCCATTAATAATTATCACCTAAATATACTTTACGTACTATTTCATCATTTAATATATTTTCTTTGTCGCCTTGTGCAATTATTTTTCCATCACTAAGCACATAAGAATAATCACAAGTATCAAGCATTTCACGATAATTATGATCTGTTATAAGCACACCTATACCTTTATTTTTTAGTTTATTAATAATATTTTGTATAGCAACGATAGATAGTGGGTCAACACCAGCAAATGGTTCGTCTAATAAAATAAACTTTGGGTTAATTGCTAAAGCTCTAGCTATTTCCACTCTTCTTCTTTCACCACCTGAGAGGCTATAACCCATATCAGTACGAATATGAGTTATACTGAATTCATTCAACAACTTATCTAAGTGTTGCTGCTGCTGCTGTTTAGTTAAATCTTGGCGTAATTGTAATATTGCCATAATATTTTTTTCTACGCTTAGTTTTCTAAAAATTGATGCATCTTGTGGAAGATAAGCAAGACCTAAGTTAGAGCGCTTGTGCATAGGTAAGCTACTAATATTATTATTATCAATAAATACACTACCTTTATAATCACTTACTAAGCCACAAATTATATAAAAACAAGTGGTCTTTCCAGCTCCGTTTGGCCCTAATAAACCTACTATTTGATTGCTACTTATAGCTATAGAAACATTATTTAAAATAATGCGTTTATTGTATGATTTATAAAGATTATCGGCCCTTAAAGTATGTTGCATTTATCAGTAATTATCTCTTTAGAATTATAAATAGTAGTAGTTTTATTGTTATTTATTAATAATAAAAAACCATTGTCATCTACACCAGCACTTAAGTATATAGCATTATTATATTTAATTTTAATTTTATTTTGTATTAAATAGTCATATTGTTGCCATTTAGCTGCAAAATAGTTAAAACCAGTAGTGGTGAATTTTTCTAAGTAGGTAAAGATTTTATCTGCTATAGTAAGAATAAGTACTTTTTTATCTAGGGTATATCCAATGCTACCAAAATTATTGCTAATTATATTAATGCCAATGCCAATAATAATATATTGTATGTTACCAATAACTTGATTTTCAATTAAGATTCCAGCTAATTTTTTATTTTTTATATAAATATCATTAGGCCATTTTATAGCTAACTCCTGTAGTTTATAGTTGTTTTTTAAGATTTTTAGTATAGCTAAAGCTATAATTAAACTGAGACCAGAGATATTAGTAACAGTGCTAAATTTAGTTTTAATAGAGAATAATGCTTGTTGTTCTTCTGTTAACCAGCTACGATTATATTGACCTCTACCTTTAGTTTGTTTGTTTGTTATACATAGCTGGTTTTTATTGCTTGGTAGTTGTTTGTACAAAAAATTATTAGTACTATCTAATATATCAAATTCAAATATTTCTAATTGAGGCATTATTTATTTATTATTGTATAATTGATAAATTTTAACAATAAATTAATGAAATTTGTAGCAGGAGTTGAATATTGTGGTAGAAATTTTCATGGTTGGCAAATACAAGAAAAAACAAGAACAGTGCAAGAAGAAGTAGAACATGCTTTAGCTAAAATAGCTAATCATAAGATTAGAGTTTTTTGCGCTGGTAGAACAGATAGTGGAGTACATGCTATAGAACAATGTATTCATTTTTGTAGCAATACAAAGCGTGATAACCAACAATGGGTTTTTGGTGCTAATAGATATTTAGCTAAAGATGTAAATTTATTATGGATTAAAACTACTACTGATAGCTTTCATGCTAGATTTAATGCTATCGCTAGAGAGTATAAATATATAATTTACAATCATAACGTGCGTAGTTCATTGAGAGAAAAACGTAGCTTATGGATTAAAAAAAACTTAGATGTTCAATCCATGCAATTAGCAGCAAATTATTTAATTGGCACACATGATTTTACTAGTTTTAGAGGCAGTGGTTGTCAAGCAAAAAGCAGCATTAAAACTATCATATTTATTAATATAGTTAAAATAGATAAAGAAATAATTATAAATATTAAAGCCAATGCTTTTTTATACCATATGGTGCGTAATATTGTAGGAACGCTGATTAACATTGGTTTAGGCGCTAATGATATAAATCATATGCAAAAAGTTTTACAAACAAAGAATAGAGAAAAGGCAGGTATAAATGTTAAAGCACATGGGCTTTATTTTGTTAAAGCATTTTATGATAAAATTTAAATAATAGTCGCGTAACTCAGCTGGTTAGAGTGTCACCTTGACATGGTGGAAGTCGGTGGTTCGAATCCACTCGCGACTACCAAAAATAATTTTATTGCTTAAAGCAGGTAGCTATTGATATTTTCTAAGCCGCCTGTGTAGCGGTTAATATAATTTGCAAAAGGTGTCAAAACTGGAGGTATTTCTAAGCCGCCTGTGTAGCGGTTAATATGTATAGTCCGTGTTTGTCATTTTTTGGCAAATTTCTAAGCCGCCTGTGTAGCGGTTAATCAAAATCGGGTTGAGGCGGTGCAGGTGGTGCATTTCTAAGCCGCCTGTGTAGCGGTTAATATCAAATGTAACTGATATGAGAAGTATGTTTTGTTTCTAAGCCGCCTGTGTAGCGGTTAATATAAAACTTACAATTTTAGGTGTAACAAGACTTGTTTCTAAGCCGCCTGTGTAGCGGTTAATCAAAGTGGTAAAGAAACTTTACCGGAGGGGGTTTTCTAAGCCGCCTGTGTAGCGGTTAATAGCTTATAAATTTAATCAAGATATAGGTAATTTTTCTAAGCCGCCTGTGTAGCGGTTAATTACTACTAATTATTTTAGCACTACAATTAAGTTTTCTAAGCCGCCTGTGTAGCGGTTAATATAATAGAGTGAAAAATGATTATTCAAAAGAATTTTCTAAGCCGCCTGTGTAGCGGTTAATTGCTTATAAATTTAATCAAGATATTAGCAATTTTTCTAAGCCGCCTGTGTAGCGGTTAATTGATGTAAATAATTTAAAAAAATATGATGCAATTTCTAAGCCGCCTGTGTAGCGGTTAATAACAAAATATTACAGCGGTTGTATATGATAAATTTCTAAGCCGCCTGTGTAGCGGTTAATCACCTATGACTACTGTTGCTATTGTAGATATTGTTTCTAAGCCGCCTGTGTAGCGGTTAATTGCTTATAAATTTAATCAAGATATAGGTAATTTTTCTAAGCCGCCTGTGTAGCGGTTAATAGCTGAAAAAATAGAGGAAGAAACTAAAAAAAATTTCTAAGCCGCCTGTGTAGCGGTTAATCCATCTGTCGTTATTTTATCGCTAAATTTTGTTTTCTAAGCCGCCTGTGTAGCGGTTAATATAAAAGAAAATTATGTTGAGATACGCAGTACTTTTCTAAGCCGCCTGTGTAGCGGTTAATTTATCACCCCATGTGCCACCAAAAAAACAAGATTTCTAAGCCGCCTGTGTAGCGGTTAATTTTGACTATCAATTATTAATGCGTTAATTTTTTTTCTAAGCCGCCTGTGTAGCGGTTAATTTACAGACACAAATAAAAATATTGTGATTAGCTTTCTAAGCCGCCTGTGTAGCGGTTAATTTATTATTAATTTGAATTGCTGTATCGACTTTTTTTCTAAGCCGCCTGTGTAGCGGTTAATAGCCAATTTTAACTCAATATCAACAAAACTAATTTCTAAGCCGCCTGTGTAGCGGTTAATTGCTCATGAATTTAATCAAGATATTGGTGACTTTTCTAAGCCGCCTGTGTAGCGGTTAATAGTAATTTTAAACGAAAAAAATAAGTTGTAATAATGATTTAGGTAAAAAACAATATTTATACCAATGTTTTTTATCATTATTACAACTATTTGATTTTTAACAAATTTTTAAAGAGCAACCAAATCAATGGTTAAAAGATTGGCACACTCGCTGTTTTGCTAAGCCCAAAATTATTAAATTCACCAATAATAGGGTTATCTTGCATTTTGCCAAAATGTAAATAAATTCTGTATAACCCACCTTTGGAGCTGTTTAATTCCAAATATGGATTATCCAAACTTGTTGCCAACATTTTTTTCCGATATTGATTTTTATACGCTTGAACCTCTTTATCTGTTTTTAACTCGCCATTATTTTGCTGATATGCAACCCGCTGTTTTAACTTTTTTTCATCCATACTTTGACGAATGCGAGAGATAACTTGATAACCCTTTATTTCATTAGGTACAGCTGTAATCCCACTCACTTTACAGTAGCCAGACAAACCACCCAACCAATGCAGATTTTGTAATTTTTCTAAATCGCTTTGGTCGGAATGAATACGAATAATATCACCTAACTTATCGCCCTCTTTCGGAAAACTTACACCAATATTTTTACTTTTTAAATCCCAAATTGCTTTGTGGAATTTTTGATAGATTTTATTGCGTAATGTTGGCAGATTAAATTCTTTATCTGGTTGTATTTTTAACTCTTGATAATAGTTCATTTTGAAATCTCCTTAATGCTGATTTTTCCATCTACAAAAGCCAAGCCTTTTTTACCTAAATAAAAACTAGAAACGCCAGCATCATAAATCATTGAGCGAATTTCTTTTGCCCTATCCTCTGAAATATCTAATCTAATATCTAGCTCGCCACTGGCTTTGGTCATTAGATTTTTAGTTTTACCCTCTCCTTTTACAAAAGTTTCATGGATATATGGGTTGCCAAAAATTATTTTTTTATCTCCTGAGGTAAATCTATCCATAAAATCTTTTTTGGTAAAACCTCTTTTAGATATTCCGCTAATACCACCAACTTTAGTTTTTGCATTATCCATATTATATTTTTTAGAAAGCTTTTCTAATTGCAAATATAGGGCGGAAGCATATAAACTAATAACAATAATTTCTTTTTTTGCATTAAGGTAATTTTCCTCAAATATATCTTTTTTACTCAAAGCTTTGTCATTTTTAAAATGGCTTTCAAATATTTGAAATACTTTAACAAAATTATCATTATTTTTAATTGTTTTTTCTTTATTTAAAAATTCTAAACGATTAATAATGGTAACTGGGTCTAGAGAAATATCGTTAATTACAAAATTATCATTGATAATAAAATCTAATAATTCATCAATATTTAATGCCAAAATGCCAAAAAACTCTTTGGAATAATCAGAATTAAATATAACATCATTATATTTTATACTGCCAGTAAATGAATTTTGATCGGTACTGCCTGATATATTTCTAAGATAAGTCATTTCTTGGGTTAATTGTGGATTGTCTTCACAACTAACTTTATTTTCAATATCTTTAAAATAATAATAATCACTCGCTCTTGATTGATAAAGTTTTCTTTGGTCGCCAACTAAACGATTTAAAATACCCATTACTGTGTCTTTAGTAATTTCTCGTTTAAGAAAATTTTTCTCATTCTTGAGACTAGTCATTGAAGCAATATATTTCCTGCCCTTTTTTGGCATAGGCTCGTTGTTGTCGCCATCTAAAAAAGAATTACGCCAACAAGAGTCGTAATGAATAGTTATTTTCATAACACCTCCTATTTATCTTTAGCATAAAAATAAGTCGCAAATTCTTCTTCTTTATTTGGATTTGTACTATCTGCATCGGTATTTTTAAAACGCATCATTTGATTGCTATTGTTATAATCAATTTCTAATTCAGAAACATACATATAACCTTTGGCTTGGCGAATAGTTAAGTTTTTCATCATATCCAAAGTTTCATCAATCAAAATACCAATTGCCACTTCATCCAATAAAACACCATTTTCTCCTTCTTCAAAAATAGTCCCACCACGCACATAATTTTCATGAAAAGTTGCTTTTGGCTCTAAACTTGGATTGAGTGATTTAATAAAATCTTGAATTTGCTGGGCTACTTCCTCGCCTTGACCCTCTTTTATAATCATAGCGGCTCGGTCAAATTTATTATCAAGTGCGATGAATTGTAATTGCTCTATACTGATTGAACCGTGAGAAGTGTATTTTGTATCGCCAAAGGTTGTTTTTGAAAAAAAAGATGAACTGTCTCGCTCCCCTGCTTGTCCAAATTGCTCAAAATTACCATTTTTCAACTCATCAAACGAAATCTTCAATTAAAAGTGGCGAGGTGCGTTTGCATTGTGACGATGGCACAACAAAACCACGCATTAAGCCCGTAATTGAAGCAATTACAGGTGTTAAATCTTTTTCTTTGGCAAAATGCAAATCAAAGGCTTGATTTCTAAATAGATGATGGCGAATGCAATTTTGACTTATATACAAAGGATTTTCCTTAAAGTCAATATCAGTTACCTCCTTTTTATATTTATAACCTGTTTCTTCTTTGACTCTGCCCGTAAGATTTGTGTATCCTCTTAATTTTGGTAGTGTATGATTATCTACCGTTTTGCCCTCATTGCTTAGTGTAGTAGGACCATTCCAATTAACTACGCCGTGACCTAGTGCGGTAATTTCAAAATCAACGCTTTTTATACCTTCTATCTTTTTCATATTTTTTTTCTCCTAATTATGAAATTTAAAAATGTGTTTCAAGATGAACACAGTTTGTATTTTATACATTGAAATCAAATGTGTCATATTTTTAATTAGTTTTTTAATAATAATATAAAATACTATCCAATTCGCCACATAGGCGACTTAGAAAATTGAAATCAATTTTGTGCTTTACCGCCACATAGGCGGCTGTTTTATCTTTATTTATTTTTTACTTTAGAAATCGCCATAATTCCAATTGATTGATTAATGCCTTTGATATAATAAATAGCCTCATCGTCTGCTACTAAACCATCTATATTGTTTAAAGTATCTTTAGTGTAACTCACATAAATTGGTGTTTCTGGATCTCTTGATTTTTCCAAATATAATTTGCCTTTATGTTTTGTATTGGCTTTAACTTTATAAGATTCAATATCATTGATCAAATTATGATGTTTTTTAATCATAAAACCTAAAGCATTTTCCTCGTCACCATAACTAGTAATTTCATTAACTCCTAGCGTTATCGCCTCTGGTAAATATTCATTTAAAACCTCATTATTTTGCACATCATAAATTGCCATTTGCACAAACCGACTATTACCGCGTAAAGAATGTTTTTTAATTTTAATATTGCTTTCCTTGGATAATTTTATACGTTTTGGTTCAAAAATATTATTTTCAATTACTCCAACGCTATCGCTCAATAAAGTTATAAAGTCATCTTCTATTATTTTTAAATAACTATCAGTCTTGTAAAACTCCTGATACCATTCATATAAATCTGTAATTGTTGTTGTTTTAGCATTTTCTATTTTATTTTGCAAAAAATCAATCCAAATTTTAGTGCTTTGCCATTGAAAGTCTCTATTTAGTGAATAAGCAACACCTTTTAATCTGCCACCACTTATATTGTCAGTAAGTGCGATTGTTAAAGTAGCCACTTCAAATTCTGCAAAGCGATTTAACCTACCTAATCTCTGCAAAATGTTTTCTGCTGGTGCCATTTCGCTAATCATATTTTGACAACTGATATTTAGTGCTGCTTGAATAATTGGACCACTTCGCACAATATCAAACTGATGATTGCCATTTTTTTCAAAACTACTAATCACTTTATCAAAAATCTCTTTTCTGTCTTGTGGGGTGAATTTAGAGTGCGTTAAAAGGCTGTTTTCGCCCTCTTGATTTTTGATAAAACTCTTTTGGGCTGTGGTTGCGGTGTTGCTAATCACAAATGAATTTTTAGCCATTTTTTGATAAAGTGGATTATTTTCATCTTCCAAAGATTCATCATAATTTACAAATTCAATCTGATATTTTTTATCATTAAAACTTGCAATTCCTTCAATATCATCTTCATTGATGCCTAAAAATTCTTTTACAAAATAATAATTTGGTGTTGCTGAAACTAGCAAGGTATTTGGTTGAATTTCTTCATTTTGTTGTATTTTTTTACATTTTATAAGTTCAGCAAATAAAATATTAAACCCAGCCATTGGGGAGTATTCGTGAAACTCATCAAAAACGATAGTTGAATTCATAAAAAGGGTTAAATTGCTAATATTTCTATGGGTAGTAATGCCGTTAATAATTTGGTCAATCGTGGTTAAAACAATATCGCCTTTAAAATGCTCTTGTGTTTTTAATTTAAAATCTTCTTTTTCTTGATCAGTTTGTTGTTTATTGGTATATTTAAACTCTCCTGTGTGAATTTCTATTAATGCATTTGGTAAATACTCATCACTACTCAAATCTTTAAACAAACTTTGACAAATTGCCACTCTTGGGCAAATCCATAAAATTTGTTTAGCAGAAGTATTTAACGCCCATTCCAAAGCAATTTTAGTCTTGCCACAACCCGCAGGGCCATTTAAAACAGCAATATCTTTTTCTTCATCTGCCAAATCTTTAGCTACTTTTGCTTGTTGCTCATTTCTTTCACTGTTTGGGTATTTATCCTCAAAACCATCAAAGCAAGTTTTAATATGTTGATTTAATCCCCTATCTTGAATAAGTTGTTTTTTGGCAAAACCTGCTAATTCTTTATTGTCAATGTAATTTTGTAATTCTTCACAGCTTAGCGATGAAACTAATCTGTCGGCGGTTATTACAGACGTGCGAATTAAATTTTCCTTGGCATTTTTGCTGATTTGTTTTTGATATTTTTCTATATTGCCAAAGGTTTTATAGGTTTTATATTTTGGCAAATCTTTATCTTCAATCTCGTTATCATAATTTGTTGGCCCTTTGATTGAGATAGATTTTTCATCAAAATAATTTTCAATTAGTTTATTAATACTTACAAAAATACTTTTACTATTTTCTATCAATTCTTTTAAATTATTATTTTGCAGTTTGTCGTTTATTTGTTCTAAATTTACAACATCGTCTTTACGAAAAGGCTTTGCATGATGCCAGTAAATGGCGTGTTTAATGGCTTTCTTCTCTTCTTTTCCAAAAACAGAATCATCTGCCAAAATCTCATAAATCAATGCAGATACTTCATTATGCGTTGGATATTTTTCCCAAGAAAAAGAACATTTTTCAATATGAAAACCATTTTCTGGTAATTCTAAATTTAGATTTTTCTTTCTTAATTCTTTATTTAACCAATCCTGAAAATGCTCTTCTAATTTACCAATATCGTGCCAAAATCCAGCCATTTGTGCGGCATTATGCAATTGACTTTCACTACTAAATTCTGTCATTATTGCTTTTGCCACAACCCCAACAGCAAACAAATGCTGGTCTAGTGGTTGTTTTTTGGTATTTGCATATATTTCACTCATATTTATTTCCCCTATAAATTTATCTTGTTCTGTATAGTTTACTGCCACAACTCCCTCACTATTAAATTTGTCTCTATTGCCAACTACCCACAATAATTCTGTTCTAACTCTTGATTTTAGTTGATGACAACTCACCGCTGTATTTTTGCTGGCGGTTCTTTTTAATAATTTTTTAACAGCATCTAACCCTTCCTGTGTGATTGGTGTTTGCCAAGTATTATTACCAATACGATTAGCGAATGCGTCTAATACTCGTCTGGTTTTTTTAAGGGAATTTTTTTCACATTCGCTGATGAAAGTAACTAACATTTCTCACTCTCACTCTCATTTGCCTGTTCGCAAACCTCTTTCACGGTGTTAAACATAAAATCTAGCACTTTATGTTTGGTGAAATTTTGCAGACAAAGTTGTCTAAATTCTTGCTCACTCATTTGTTCTTTAGCGGCAATAAATGCCCATGGCAAAATAACAGCATCTTTGATTAAATCAGCAATATCAAAAACTAAAGCACCTCTGCGAGTTTTGCCGTGCATTAGGGCAAAACCGTGCGGAATACCTAACACCCAAAGTGTTGTTGCAGCCAAACCATAAGCCAAATAATTGCCATGATTAAGAAAATCATTGGCTAAATCTGTGCTGTCGTGTTGCCTAGTAAATTTTGTAGTTTTGGTAACGGTCGCAGCTTGGCGGTATAGGGCTTTGGTGAGTTGCATTTCATCAGTGAGCAATTTATTAACGCTGTGTGCATTTTGAATTTTTGTTTTAAAATCAGTGAGTAATTTTTTATTTGCATTAAAACCTTCAATTTGTAAATCTTTATCTTTAGTCCAAATTTTTTGCAAAAAATCAATGCGTTTAACTTGTAAAAATTTGGCAAAATATAATCTTTTATTTTCATCAAACCAAAAAGACATCCAAGCCTGTACATATTCTGTTGGTCTGTATTCACTTTGTGGCGTGAGCCACTCAATTTCATTTGCCATTAAAAGTGGTGTACCACCTGTGCCACTAAAACCAACTAAAACTCCAGCTTGAGAAAGCATTCGCATGGCTGCTTGGGTGATTGAGGTGCCACCACCCAATAAAATACAAGTGGTATTGGCAATGGGGATGTTCCAATATTGTTTATTATCTTGCTCTTCGGTGAGATACAAAACTCGTCCGTCTTTTTGCATTACTCGGCATTTATCTAAATAATAAATATTGGCTCGTTTAGAATGAAGAATAGCTTTTAAGTCGGTTAATACTTGCATTTAATTTTTTTAATAAATATTACATTACATTTAATTGATATTAATTTTAGTAAGATTTTATTGCTACCATAACGCTCTTATAAGATGCATTGCTATAATTATCATCATTACTGATAATACAACATTGCCAGTTAAGTTAATAACAGCTGTGATGTAGTTATGATTTAAATTAGTAAACAAATTAATACTATCAAGTGAAATAGTTGATAAAGTAGTGAGTGAACCACAAAAACCAACTAATAATATTAAACGATAGTTATCACTTAATTGAATTTTTTCTGTAAGAATAATAAATACAGTGCCAGCAATAAATGAACCTAACATGTTAGCTACTAAAACACCGTAAATTTTATGAGTAATAAGCTCAGATAAAAGATAACGCAAGCTAGCGCCAAATACTGCTCCTATACTTACTAGTAAAAAATTCATTTGTTAGTTGCTTTATAATTAATCACTTTTATTTCTTAATTTAAATAGTTTTTCTGTTATTTTAATCTCCAAACCTCTATTAGTTGGATGATAATATTGTTTTTCTCCTATTTCATGTGGAAAATATGTTTGTCCTGTAGCTATAGCATCTTTTTCATTATGAGCATATCGATAATCCTTGCCATATCCTTGTTTTTGCATGAGTTTAGTAGTAGCATTGCATAAATGTTTAGGTACAGCATAATTATCATCTTTAATAGCTGCTTTGGCGGCATTAAGCGCTAAATAAACTGCGTTTGATTTAGGAGCTATTGCACAATATATAAGTGCTTGTGCTACTGCTCTATCTCCTTCTTTGGCTCCTACTCTATGATAAATATCCCAGGCAGTTAGGGTAATGCTTAAGGCGCGTGGATCAGCTAAACCAATATCTTCGCTAGCAATAGCAAGCAGTCTTCTAGCAATAATTTTAGTATCACAACCAGCATTATTAAGTCTAACAAACCAGTAAAGAGCAGCGTCTGGATTACTACCACGCACGGATTTATGTAGGGCTGATAATTGCTGATAATAAATATCACCATTTTTATCAAAATTAGCTAGATTGGCGCCAATAAAATGTTTAATATTGTTCGGTTTTTGTTGTTGTATTTGTTCGACAATATTTAATAATTTACGGGCATCTCCATTACTTGCTTGGATAATTATTTTTTTATTAATATCATCTAATTTAATAATTTTATTTAAAATTTGTTCTAACTCATCAGTAGATAATTGTTTAAATATATATACACTTAAACGAGATAATAAAGCATTGTTAAGTGCAAAAGATGGGTTTTCTGTAGTTGCCCCTATTAGGGTAATAAGCCCAGTCTCAATACTTGACAATAGTATATCTTGTTGTGATTTATTAAAATGATGAATTTCATCAATAAATACTATAGTTTGTTTATTAATATTTATAATATTTTTAGCTTCAGTTATTATTTCTCTTAAATCTTTAACATTGCTACTAATAGCAGATAGCTCTATAAAATTACTTGTGATTGTATTAGCTATAATACGCGCTAAAGTAGTTTTGCCAACACCAGACGGACCATAAAAAATCATAGAGTGTATATTTGTGCTTGTAATAGCAACATTTAGAGCTTTATTTTTGGCTAATATATGTTGTTGACCAATAAAGTCGGTCAGGTGTTGTGGGCGAAGTTTTTCTGCAAGCGGTATTTTCATATTTATAAATTTAATTGTAAGATATTATTGTTTTTATCAATTAATACAGACTGTAGCTTGTACTTGTTAATAAATTTAATAGCTTTGTTTTTACCCATGGCAAGCAAAGCTGTAGCATAGGCGTCTGCTACATAAGTTTTTTGATGAATAATGCTAACACTTATTAAGTTGCTATTGCTAGGCATGCCAGTTTTTGGGTTTATTATGTGGATAAATTTTTTTTTATTAAAAATACGATAATTACGATAATCACCGCTAGTAGCAATAGCGTTGTTATGTAATTGTATTGTAATTGGTATTTTATTTATTCGTTCAATTCCGATAGTTTTATCACCCATTACTCGCACTTCTCCGCCTATCTCTACTACAAAATTATCTATATTATGTTGTAATAACATCTCAGCAATATTATCTACCGCAAAACCTTTAGCAATAGCTGATAGATTAAGTTTAATATCTTTTAATTTTTTTAAATAATTATCTTTTAATGTTAAATATTTCATTGATGAATGGTTAAGTGCATTTTTAATAGCGGCTATAGTTGGTTTTTTATTAATATTTTTATTGCCAAAACCCCATATATTGATTAAATTACCTATAGCTATATCAAAAAATCCATCTGTTTGTTCGTGTATTTGTTGTGATTTATGCAGCAGAAATAATAAATTATCTGATGCTAATAACCATTTATTAGCAGGCTGATTATTGATTTTATTAAGTTCTGAGTTATCATTCCAGGTAGAAAATACAGTATTTATATTTAATAGTTTTTTAGTTATTATTTTTTTATCAATATATTTATTAGTAACAATGTTATAAGTCGTCCCCATTGTTTTACCAGTTATAATAAATTTATTATTATTACAAGATGCAATTAATAGGCTTAAAAATATATAAATAAAAGTTTTATTGTGCATTAAACGGTATACATACCTCCATTTATATGCAGTGTTTGTGCTGTAATGTATTTACCACTATCAGCTGCTAAAAATAGAGCAGCATCAGCAATATTTTCTGTAGTGCCTAATTTAGCAAGTGGTATTTGTGCGATTAATTTTTGTTGCTGTTCGGTTGTTAATTTAGCTGTCATATCAGTTTGAATAAAACCAGGAGCAATAGCATTTACTGTAATACCTCTTGATCCTACTTCTCTGGCTAATGACTTAGTAAAACCTATAATTCCTGCTTTAGCAGCACTATAATTTGTTTGACCAGCGTTACCCATGCTACCTACTACTGAGGCAATAGAAATAATACTACCTGATTTTTTTTTCATCATAGCTCGTAATACTGCCTTGCTCATTTTATATACACTACGTAAATTAGTATTAATAATTGTATCCCATTCATCATCTGTCATACGCATTAATAAATTATCACGAGTAATGCCAGCATTATTAATAAGTATATCAATGCTACCATAATTATCATTAATGTATTTGATGTTACTGCTAATCTGATTATCATCGCAAACATCTAATTTGATGCCAGTACCTATAATGTTATTATTTGTTAATTTTTGTGCAATATTATCAGCACCATTTTTGGTAGTAGCGCTGCCTATTACAGTAGCACCATGTTTTCCAAGCTTTAGCATAATTGCTTCGCCTATTCCTCTTGAAGCTCCAGTTATCAGTGCTACTTTATTAGTTAGATTGTTGTTCATTTAAAAATTCCAAAGTTGTATTTAAAGTTAGGTTATCGTGAACCATATATGATGTTATGTTTTTATTAATACGGCGATTAAGATTAGATAATACTTTAGCTGGACCCAGCTCAATTGTTGCCTCAACTTGCAAATTATTAATACTAAGAGACCAAAGCACTGGATTATATAGTTGTTTGGCAAGCTTTTGTTTTAACTCTTTAATATTATTTGCCTGATTGCCGTCAATATTATGCAGTAATTTAGTGTTAGGCATTTTAAAATTAAAATCATCTATAAATTTTGCAAATTTTTTGCCAGCAGTTAACATGAGTATTGAATGTGATGGCACACTAACAGGCAGTACAATTACTTTTTTAGCGCCATTATCTTTCATTATTTGACATATTTTATCAACAGCATTTTTAGTACCGGCAATTACTACTTGACCATTAGCATTAAAATTAACAGCCTCAACAACCCCATCATCGTTATAATTTTTACATAAAGTAATAACATCGCTATCTGCAAGACCTAATATAGCTGCCATAGCACCAGTATTATTAGGCACAGCATTTATCATTAGCTCTGCTCTTTTTTGTATTATTCTAATACTATCAGTAAAATTTAAACTATTACTTGCACACAGAGCACTAATTTCGCCTAAGCTATGCCCAGCCATTGCCTTAGGTGATAAATTATTATGTTGAGTTAAAACTTTAAAGCAACTAATAGCAGCACAAAACATAATTAGTTGTGTATTTTGTGTTTGATTAAGTTTTTCTTTATCAGTCTGTGTTAATTGCCATAAATCAAAACCAACAATATCACTTGCTGTATTAAATACATCGCTAACAACACTAAAACTAGTATTTAATTCTTGTAACATACCTACGCTTTGTGATCCTTGTCCGGGAAAAATAAGAGCGTAATTCATACGTAGGTTAGTTAATAATTATTTATCTATATTATGATGATTGTATAGAGATAAATTTACGATTAAATTTACCTTTAGTAGCAAAAAAAACAAAACCATCTTTGGTGGCAAATAATGTATCGTCTTTGCCTCTACCAACATTTACTCCAGCATGAAATTTTGTACCTCGTTGACGCACTAAAATATTGCCAGCTAATACTTTTTCTCCGCCAAATTTTTTTACCCCAAGTCTTTTAGATACACTATCGCGACCATTATTAGTACTACCACCTGCTTTTTTATGTGCCATTATTAGCCTCCTGCGTTGATTTTGTTGATTTTAACTTTAGTGTATAGTTGTCTATGACCTTGTCTTTTTATGTGGTGTTTGCGACGCTTGAACTTAATAATATGAATTTTTTTGCCTCTGTAATTATTAATTATTTCAGCCTCTACTTTTGCTCCTTTAATAAAAGGAGAACCAACGCTAACTGTTTCGCCACCTATCATAAGCACTTCATCAAAGCTAACTTTATCGCCTACCTCTTTATTTAATTTTTCGATAGTTATAATATCATTATCACTTACTCTATATTGTTTGCCACTTGTTTTAATTACTGCATACATATTAACGCACTTATTTGATTTAAAAAACTCTTAATTATACAATAAATTTATGGGATAATTTTATTTTTTTAGCATTTTTAATATGATAATTTTAAAAACTAATCAAGGAAATATAGTTATTAAGCTTAATTACGATAAAGCGCCTCTTAGCTGTAATAATTTTACCAAGTATGCTAAAGATGGATTTTATGTTAATACTATCTTTCATAGAGTGATTAAGGACTTTATGATTCAAGGTGGTGGTTTAGATAAGAATATGATAGAAAAAGATACTAATGAACCGATTAAAAATGAGGCAAATAATGGTCTTAAAAATGATAAATACAGTATAGCTATGGCGCGTACTAATCTACCTCATTCTGCTACTGCGCAGTTTTTTATTAATACTGATGATAATAGTTTTTTAAATTATCCTGCTGATGATAATTGGGGATATTGTGTATTTGGCGAGGTTGTAGATGGTTTTGCTATTATTGATAAAATTAATAAAGTAAAAACTACTAGAGTTAAAGGGCATAGCGATGTACCTAAAGATAATATTATTATTAACGAAGTGATAGTTGAGTAAGCACATGAGTATACTTATTATTGCTGATTTACATCTTAGTAATAATATTACACTATTTAAAAATTTTTGTAATACACAAGCTATTAAAGCCGATGAACTGTATATTTTAGGTGATTTATTTGATATTTATTTGGGCGATGATTTTATACCAATATATTATCAACAAGTAATAGATGTTTTAAAAGAATTAAGCAACACTACTAAGATATTTCTTATGCATGGTAATAGAGATTTTTTAATTGGTAAAAATTTTTTTAAGTTAAGTGGTGTAAATTTTATCAATGATCCTTATAAAATTGATAAATTTGTTTTATCACACGGCGATAGTTTAGTTAGCGGTGATGTGGCTTATCAAAGATTTAAAAAAATTATTAACCAGCCAATTATTAAATTTTTAATCCTACAGCTACCTAAAAAATATCGTAAATATCTTGCTGAAAAAATACAAAATAAAAGCCATAAAGAAAAGCAAAATAAACAAGAACATATAATGGATATCAACCAACAGGCACTTGATTTGTTTATGAAAAAATATCCGAATTGTGATATTGTTCACGGGCATACACACAAACAAAAAATACATTCATATAAAGATTATAAAAGATTTGTCTTAGGGCAATGGAGCACTAAGTCTGGTAATGCTATTAATATTACAGATACTGTAAAGTATATTACCATTACATGATATTTTTTTTAGCTTAAAATATTGAGATTTATACAACTTAAAAAAGTATGTTTTACAATAATATTTTAAATAAATTTTTTTAAGTAATATCTTTAAATTAGCAATAATATTTGTTATTTTATGTATATCAATTAGCGCTACTTTTGCTGCTACGCATTCTACGACAATTAATATTAACAATAAGTCCACAAGTGATTTAGTAGTAAAAACAAGTAAATATAGCGTAGATAAGACTATAAATAATATCAAAATGATAATTGAGGCTAAAAAAGGGTTAAGTGTTTTTGCTATTATTAATCATCAGGCTAATGCTAAAAAAGTAGGATTACAGATGCCTAAGGAGAAGGTTATACTATTTGGCAATCCAAAAATAGGTACTAAAATTATGCTTAAAGATCAGCGAGCAGGATTAGATTTACCTATGAAAATCTTAGTTTATCAAGATTATAACGGTAACACAAAAATCATCTATCATCATCCTAAAAAGTGGAGTAAAAGCTATAATCTTAATAACTACAAACTGATTGATAAGATGGCAGTTGCATTAGATAAAATTACCAAAAAAGCTTCTCATTAAAAAAGACAAATAAAGGGACAAATATTAATTATTTAAAGACACTCAACAAATCACTCTAGCCGAACCACTAACACGTTAGCTAACTTTTTTGTTCGTGACTAATGGCGTATATAATTAAAGAAATAGAGTAGTTGCTTTCAGATAAGGCTTAACCTAAAAATATAAAAGTAAAATTGTTATTAGAAGTATATCAGAATAATACAGCATTTCAGATATATGACACAGTAAATGGAAAGATTATTTTATGTATGGTTGAGAAATTTACCATTTAAGCGAGCCAAATTTCAGAAATTGTGTTCGTTACTAACTAAAGTTCTTATGAAAAACTTAAAATTGGTTAGTGAATTACACGCCATACATAGCTTTAGGCAGCAATTCTTGCGTGTAATTTTAGTTGGGTGGCAGATCTAGATATAAAGGCAGCTAGGGTTTTTCGTTCCGTATATCAGACGAGTTATTGTTAAATATAATACATTTTTTAATTTAACCAAAATGTGCATAAATTTTACTATCAATGTTATTAAATAAATAACATAACTTAAAGTATGAACAGACAAGGTAAGCGTTGTGATAATGTAATGGTTAAGGTTTTTTTAATAAAGTCGGCAACAGACCACAATTAATTATTACTCTCCTAAAAAAAACCATGAAAGGATGTTTTATTAAAAAATAGCCAAAGATAAATTATTGCTAATAAGAAAGTGAGTAAAGTAATTATTCAGTGTTTAGTTAAATAAGGGAGTTACATTATGTTTCTTTTGCTTATCTGCTTGCTTGACTTATATCAATGTTTATTTTGACTTATTTAATTAAAATATCGTATTAATTTTATTTAATCTTATTTTTAATAAAAGGGGAAGGTAATGAAAGATATAGAAAAAACAAAAGAAAAGCATATTCAAGCTGGCGCTAGTCGTCGTGACTTTCTAAAAAGTGGTGTTGCCATTGGTGCTAGTGCTACGGCTGTTCCAATAGCTGGTGGTTTAGGTATACTAGGAGCAACTAATGCAGAAGCATCTTCACAAAAAGGCTCTATAGCGCCAGGTGAATTAGACGATTACTACGGTTTTTGGAGTAGTGGTCAGGCTGGAGAAGTTCGTATTGTTGGCGTTCCTTCTATGCGTGAACTTAGTCGTATACCAGTATTTAATAGATGTAGTGCAACAGGTTGGGGACAAACTAATGAAAGTTTAAAAATCTTAACTGATGGTCTTACAGATAAAACGAAAAAATTATTTAAAAAACGTGGCATGAAAACTTGGGATAATGGTGACCTTCATCATCCCCATATGTCTTTTACTGATGGTACTTATGACGGTAGATATCTTTTTGTTAATGATAAATTAAACTCAAGGGTTGCTAGAATTCGTTGTGACATTATGAAAACTGATAAAATAATTGAGATTCCGAATGCAGCAGATATTCATGGTCTTAGACCACAAAAATATCCTAGAACAGGTTATGTTTTTGCTAATGGCGAGCATAGAGTACCACTTCCTAATGACGGGTTAATATTAGACGAGCCAGAAAAATATCATTCAGTTTTTACTGCTATTGATGGCGACACAATGAAAATTGAATGGCAGGTTATTGTTGATGGAAATTTGGATAATAATGATTCAGATTATCAAGGTTTATATACTTTTTCAACAAGTTATAATTCAGAAGAAGGAGTAACTTTAGCTGAGATGATGGCGTGGGAACAAGATCATGTTGTGGTGTTTGATATTAAAGCTATTGAGGTCGGCGTAAAAAATGGTGATTATGAAATCATGAATGGCGTTAAAGTATTAGACGGTCAAAAGGGTTCAAAATATACTCGTTATATTCCTGTATCTAATTCACCACATGGTATTAATACCGCACCTGATAAAAAGCATGTTGTGGTTAATGGTAAATTATCTCCGACTGTATCAGTTATTGATGTAAGAAGATTGCCTGATTTATTTGCAGATAAAATAAAGCCAAGAGGCGTAATTGTTGCAGAACCAAAATTAGGCTTAGGTCCATTACATACCTCATTTGATAATCGTGGTAATGCATATACAACCCTATTTCTTGATAGTCAAGCGTGTAAATGGAATATCAAAAAGGCTATTAGACAATACAATGGTGAAAAAGTTAATCCAATTATTCAAAAACTTGATACTGCTTATCAACCAGGTCATAACCATACCTCTATGGGTGAAACAAAAAATGCTGATGGTAAATGGTTAGTTTCTCTTAATAAATTTTCTAAAGATAGATTTATTAATGTTGGTCCATTGAAACCTGAAAATGATCAATTAATTGATATTTCTGGTGCAAAAATGAAACTTGTGCATGACGGCCCTACTTTTGCTGAACCACACGATTGTATTATGGTAGATACTTCGATTGTTAACCCTGTAAGTATTTATAGCCGTAATGACCCAATGTTTGCTGATGCAGTTGCACAAGCAAAAAAAGATGGTGTTACTTTAGAAGGTGGTAGTAAAGTTATTCGTGATGGCAAAAAAGTTCGTGTTTATATGTGGTCTATTGCCCCTAATTATAGTATGAATAAATTTACGGTTAACCAAGGCGATGAAGTAACAATTTATGTAACAAACTTAGATAAAGTTGATGATTTAACGCATGGCTTTTCTCTGGGTAAATATGGCATCGCTATGGAAGTAGCCGCACAGGCAACATCATCTGTTACTTTTGTTGCTGATGATCCTGGTGTTCATTGGTGGTATTGTCAATGGTTCTGTCATGCACTACATATGGAAATGCGTGGTAGGATGCTTGTTAAACCAGCTTGATATTGCATATTAGAATAATATTAAAATTGCTACTTTTTATAAGTAGCAATTTTTTATTTGCTCAAACCATTTTGGTTGGTAAAAATGATGATTTGAAAAAAGTCATTTTTACAGCCAAGGACGGTGATTTGCTTATTCTTGCAAATACAATCTATAAAACAAACTTAATAATCAATAACAAAATCACCCTCAAAGGTAGCGGTAATACAAAAATTGTAGGCAATAATAAAGGAAGCGTTGTTACAATAAATGCCGATAATGTTGTATTAGAAAATCTCAATATTTCAAATTCTGGGTTAGACTTATCAAGTCAAGACAGTGCTGTATTTGTTAATAAAACAGCCAATAATGTGCTGATAAAAAATAATTTCTTTAAAAATAACCTAATTGGTATTTACCTTTGGGGGGCAACAAATGCTAAAGTTATTAACAATAAAATTATTGGACAAAAAAAATTACGTGAAAATGAACGTGGTAATGGAATTCAATTATGGAATAGCACCGGTTCAGAGGTCAGTTTTAATTCTGTAAGTTATGGTAGAGATGGTATTTTTGTTACTACAAGTAATGATAATGTTTTTAATAACAATATCTTTAGTAACTTGCGTTATAGCATTCATTATATGTATACCAATAATAGCACCATAAGTAATAATATTTCAGTTGGTAACGATATTGGTTTTGCACTAATGAGTTCTAATAAATTAAATGTAACTAATAACATATCTATTAATGATAAAGAACATGGGTTATTTGCTAATTTTTTAAATAATTCCGATATAAGAGGTAATGTTGTGTTAAATGGTAAAAATAAATGTTTATTTGTCTATAACTCAAATTTCAATACTATTACAGATAATTATTTTAAAAAATGCCTGATAGGCGTGCATTGGACTGCCGGCTCTAATAATAATATTTTCTATAAAAATGCTTTTATTGGTAATAAAAAACAAGTCAAATATGTTAGTACTAAAAATTTAGAATGGTCTTTTGAGCAACAAGGTAATTATTGGAGCGATCATACTTCTTATGATATTAACAATAATGGCATTGCCGATAGTTTATACAGACCAAATGATATCACTGATAAAATCTTATGGAATTATCCAAAAGCAACGGCTTTATTAGATAGCCCAATAATGTTGTTATTAAAATATGCTAATAAGCATTTCCCGACATTATTGCCTGGCGGCGTGGTGGATTCATACCCACTAACAACGCCAGTCAATATTGCCACAAAAACTCTTAAAAAAGCCAATGAATACAATAATTGATTATAAAAATGTTTGTTTTTTTTATAAACAACAACAAATACTATTTGATATTTGCTTGAAAATCCAAAAAGGAGAAAGTGTTGCTATTATTGGTCATAATGGCGCAGGGAAAACAACCCTTATTAAGCTTTTGATTGGTGTTTTACAACCTAATTCTGGCGTTATTAATACAACGCAATATATCCAATCTAATAAATTAGGCTTTATGCCAGAACATAATGCTCTATATGCTCATTTTACTGGTATTGAATTGATGAAATATTATGCAAGTTTAAAGAATATCAATCAATCAGCCATAACGGCTGCCTTAAAATTGGTCAATATTGATTTTGCTGCAGACAAAAAAATATCCGACTATTCAAAGGGGATGAAACAGCGGTTAATGCTGGCTCAAGCAATACTATCAAATCCAGAAGTTCTTATTCTTGATGAGCCATACTCTGGTCTTGATCCCAATAGTAGGAAATTATTTAGTAAAATTTTTAAGACAATAAAAGATAAAGATAATAACATTATTTTCTCATCACACACATTAGATGGGCTTGATGATTTTGTTGATAATATTATTTTCATCAACAAAGGAAAGATTGTGTTATCTGGAAGCATCGTCAAAATTATGCAAGATTTAAACCTTGATCACAACATAGAACTTATATTATCCAATAACCTAAATATTGAAAAAATTATCGCTCCTATTAAGTCTATGATTAACTCCTACAAGATAGATAATAACCAGCTATCAATCAATTATAAGGGGGAGAATAACTATGATTTATTACGAATGATTACAAAAACCCCAGATATTATTGATATCAATATAACAAAAGCCAACATTAATAATATTTACCACCATATCTATAATAAATAATATGACAAATACTATTTCTATTATCACATTAAGAGGCTTTAAAAATGCCATCAGCAATCATTATTTATTAGGGATGACAATATTGCTGGCTGTTTTAGCGTTAGTTTTAGTCTTACTTGGTGATACACCTTTTGGCACCACAGGTGCGAGCCCACTAAGTATGCAAATAACCAGCTTATCAAGCTTGAGTATCTTTTTTATTCCCTTAATGGCATTATTTATGAGTTACGATGCGATTGTTGGTGAATACGAACAAGGCAGTCTTTTGCTAATGTTATCCTACCCTATAAAACGCTACCAATTTATCCTAGGCAAGTTTTTTGCTAATTGGTTAAGTTTGTCAGTTGCCATTATTTTGGGCTATGGGGTTATTTTTACTTTCATATTGCTCACTAAAGAAAACATAACCATTGAGCTCGTAGGTACTTATTTTGTATTAATTGGTACCTCCATTCTTCTTGGCGGAGTTTTTACTGCAATTGCCTCTTTAATTAGCGTAATTGTTGATAAACGAAGCACCGCTATTATTTACTGTATCGCTGTTTGGTTATTCTTTATTATCTTTTTTGATATGATTTTATTAATTATTTTAGTCAGCAAATACAGTTATCTAATTAGCTCGGATATGCTCAGTAATTTACTATTGCTCAACCCCGTGGATATTTTTAGAATTACTAGCATTGGCGAACAAGGTAATAATTTGTTGCCTTTGCAGGCATTAACCAATATTTCCACATTACCAAGTTTTATATCAATATTAGCTTTAATGTTATGGATAATAGCGCCGCTTGTTAGTGCGATATATTTATTTAAAAAGAAGAATTTGTAGATTTAGAAATAAAGGTTTAGGTAGCTATGGACATAGTTTGTATTTTAGATTGATAAAAAATTATATTAAAGGATTTATTATGGAAATAAGTTTGATGAAAAAGTTAATTTTTATACCGCTTATATTATTGTCTTTTGTTGTGCATGGAAGTCAGTTGGAAAAATTTGAAGATAAGATTGATCTTTCCATCACCTATCCGGGTTTAGTTACCACTAAAAAAATGAATACTATGCCTGTATTGCGTGTTTATCAAAATCAAAAACCCGTGGGTTATATACTTGTCAATACTGATTTTAATGAATCAATTGGTTATTCTGGCAAGCCCATTCATGTCGCTATTGGTATTGATAATGAAGGACAAATTCAAGGGGTACAATTATTAAAACATTCAGAGCCTATTGTTCTTGCTGGTATTCCAGTAAAAAGATTAACGGATAACTTTGTCAGATATAAAGATTTTAATGTCATTAAAACTTGGATTAAAGACCAGTTTGAAAATAGAAAAATTGACGCAGTTAGTGGCGCAACAGTAACTGACCGAGTGATTGACGATAGTGTTTTGCACACCATATTAAAATTTGCAAAGAAAATCAACTTGTCAGGATTTGCGGATGGTTTTTCTAATACCAAAGTCAGAAGAATTAAGAAAAATTTACCAGCAGAAGATAAAAGCTGGCAGCAGCTTTTATCTTCTGGAGCTATCTCTAATAGCACAATTAGTGTTGGAGATGTTAGCAAGCAATACTTAAAAAATAATTATAATGTTGCTGCGAATATAACCGAATCAGACAACCCTAAAGATACTTTTATCAATCTTAATATTGCACTTGTTAGCGTGCAAGAAATTGGCCAAAGTATTTTAGGTAAGGCGGAGTATAAAAATTTAACTAAAAAAATAGCTAAAGACCAGCACGCCATTTTGGTGATGGCTACTGGCTTGTATTCATTTAGAGGAACTGGTTTTGTTCGTGGTGGTTTATTTGATAGATTCACAATCGAACAAAATACTAATATCTATAGATTTAGAGATATGCAATATAAAAGATTAGCAAAATCTTACGCTAAAGGCTCTCCTAAATTTACTGAGATTGGTTTATTTAGATTCCATAAAAAATCTAGCTTTAACCCAAGTTATCCTTGGAAATTTAATTTATTGGTTAATCGTGTCATTAATGTTGATGAAAAAAAATTCTATAATCATATTGTTAAATATCAATTACCAAAGCAATACTATGAAGAAGTTGAAGTTCAAAAAGAACAGAAAAATCAAAGCTCCATAAAATCTAATAAAAGTAGTTTAATTATAAGTATTTGGGAAGATAAAAAAATAGATATTATTATTCTAATCTTTGCTTTATTGACTCTGACAATTATATTTTTTGAGCAAGATAGATTGTCCTCATCCGCCAAAACAACCGCTATTGTTCGCAATTCTTTTCTGGTATTTGTTCTTGTATGGATGGGCTTTATGTCAAATGCTCAGTTATCAGTTGTTAATGTCTTGACTTTTATCCATGTGATTATGGATAAATTTACTTGGGACTTTTTCTTATTTGATCCTTTAATATTTATCTTATGGGCATCTGTTGCCGCTATTGTGCTTTTATGGGGACGAGGGATGTATTGCGGTTGGTTATGTCCTTTTGGTGCATTACAAGAGCTTTTAAATAAAACTGCAAAATATTTTAAAATACCACAAATCAAACTCCCGTGGGGGCTGCATGAGAAATCATGGGCTATTAAGTATTTGATATTTTTAGGGCTACTTGGCATTTCTCTCTACTCGCTTGAATTAGCAGAGCATTTTAGTGAAGTTGAACCTTTTAAAACAACTATCATTCTAAACTTTGATCGTACTTGGCCATTTGTTGTTTATGCTTTGATCTTATTATTTATTGGTTTATTTATTGAGCGTTTTTATTGTAGATATTTATGTCCGCTTGGTGCAGTATTAGCAATTCCCGCTAAATTGAGAATATTTAATTGGCTAAAAAGATACCCAAGAGATTGCGGCACGCCTTGTCAAACTTGTGCTAATGAATGTATGGTGGATGCTATTCACCCTGAAGGCAATATTAATGATAATGAATGTATGCAGTGTTTTCATTGTCAAGTATTGTATAAAGATGAACACAAATGTCCTGCTAAATCAAAAGAAGTTAAGCGTGATTTGCGTCATCAAGAAATGCGTGAGAAAAAAAAGACAGCAAATAAAGCACAAAACTAACTAAATATAGAGTTAGTTAAAGAACCAAACTTGCGCTTAAAATGTTGTTAGAAAATAAGAAAATATTATTCAAGATAATATATTAAAAAAATAAATAGTTTAAAAAGCAAGGGAATTTATTGAATATTAAATTATAAAAAATCAATTAATATGTATTGATAAAGTATAAAATTAAGTGAAGAAATAGTAGAAATTTCTTAAAATATTTTAATACAGGAAATTTTAAAAAGTTATTAGATTTTTTTAGAGGAAGTAAATATGTTAAACCTTGAACATCAAAAAATTTTACAAACAAGTATTTTATTTTCTGAATTTACTAACACTGAATTTAAAAAAAGTATTTTACAAGTTAGTCTCTGTAAAGTATTAAATCGGCATCTTCTTTTTGCACAAAATCAGATAGCCAAAGATTTTTTCTTATTGCTTAAGGGAAGAATTAAATTATCATTTTTATCGCCAGAAGGTAATGAAAAAGTAATTAAGGTAATTTTGCCAAAACATGGTTTTGCTGAGGCAATAATGTTTTTTAAGCAAAGAAAATATCATTTAAACGCAACAGCATTAGGAGACAGTAAAGTATTGCGTATTAATGCTGATAATTATCTAAAAATATTGAAAGCATCACCTAAATCTTGTTTTAGAATTATGGGTAAATTATCACAGCGTTTACAATGGGCATCGGGAGAGATTGAACGCATGGCTTTATACAATGGTAAGTACAGATTGATTAAATTTTTATTAGCCAACACAAGACAAACAGAAACTTCAAATAGTGTGCATTTATCTTTTCCAAAAAATATTCTAGCCTCACAACTCTCAATTAAAGCAGAAACGCTTTCTCGTTTATTTAATGAACTCTCAAAACAGGGCTTAATAAAAATTAACAATAATGATATTATATTACTCAAACCAAATCAATTAGAATCTATTATTGGTATTTAGTGGTTTTATAATAAATGACTTATTATAGGGAGAGATAAATAATAGGGCTGACGCAAGATAAATGTGGGATATTGCGGGATTAGTTGGGATTGAATGGGATTACTTTTACAATTAGATTGTATTATTTATAATTAGAATATTTTTTAAAAATTGACAAATTTATATCTAAAGAGTAACATTTTTACTAAATAGTGATTGCGATTGATAATAATTGAGCCTATTCTCTATAATTGTTTGAAACGGGGCTAAATGCTTAGGTAAATTTACGAGACCCCTCTAAAGCAGTTGCTGTTTTTTTATATATTGTAGTTCTTCCCTATTTTCATCAATTGATTTACTTTTTTGAATAGCATTTCATACCAACTGACCATCTTTTGCAATTTTAATAATCACAACAAAATTAGTATTTTTTTGTCCTTTAAAATAAGCGATATAATTTGGTCTTATTGAAACTTGTTATTTAAAAAAATAATAATATTCTTTATATGTAAAGGTCTCATGTAATAATTTATTATTTTGATATAAATCAAGGTAATTAGTTTTTTTTTAAATATAATCTTTAATTTTATTAGAAGCATTTTATGAAACTAAATAAGTTTAAACTATTGTTAGCGACTCCATTGATTATGATTTTTCAATTTGTAAATGCTATAAATATAGATGCTGATAATATATATATTGAAGACTCTTGGGTAAGATCTGCCCCCTCTAATGCACCAATTTTAGGTGCTTTTATGACGATACATAATCAAACATGGTCTGACTTACGATTAGTATCTGCTACGGCTGAAAATTTTCAGCGTGTTGAGCTTCATAGGACAATCAAAGCTGATGGTATGATGAAAATGGTAAAGCAGGAATTTATTCCAATAGCTGCTTATAATAAATTAGTGTTAAAACCAGGTTCCTGGCATATTATGTTAATTGGACCAACTTCTGTTCCAGAGTTGGGGAGTATAGTGCCAGTTGTTTTAGTCTTTGATAATGGTGTTGTTAAAAATGTTGAATTGAAAGTTAAAAAATCAAATCACTCAAACCATTTAAACCACTTAAATCATTAAATTGACTGTGTTTTCTATCAAAGTAATTAAAGTTTTAATTGTAGTTTTAATTTTAATAGTAATAGGTTTTTATTTTGTAAATAATAAAGAGGCTGGTAGTAAGAATGTTATTCCTGACTTCGTTTTACTTGATCATAATAAAACTGTTTTTACTAATAATAATTTAAAAAAACAATGGAGTTTATTGTTTTTTGGTTATACACATTGCCCTGATATTTGTCCGACAGCACTTATGGATATAGCTAACTTAAAAAAAGCATTAGAAAAAAAAGGAATTCAATCGCCAAAAGTTTTATTTATTACACTTGATGCAAAAAGAGATACACCAAGTATTTTAAAAAAATATATTCCATTTTTTGATAATAGTTTTTTAGGATTAACAGGTGATCAAGCCAGTATTGATTCTTTGGTTGATTATTTTGGTGTTTATTATGAGCGAATTGCTTATATTGAAAACAAACCAATTGTATTTAAAAAAGGTAAAATTATTCCTAATAATATTAAAAATTATTCTATTAACCATAGTACTTCGGTTTACTTAATTTCGCCAAATGCAAGTATTTTTACGACTTTTCCTTCATCGCATAATATAGATAATATGGCAAAAAGTATAAAACATTCTATGGAAGTATTTTGAAGAAAATATTATTTTTTATTGTAATTATAGCCATAATTATTTATAATTTTCCTAAGCAACATAAAGTTTTAAATAAGAAATTTATAGGGGTTAAAAATTGTTCAATAATGCAAGATTTGTGTTCTGTTAATATTTCAGCAACAGCTAGTGTTAGTCTTGATATAACACCAAGAGGAATGCCGCCTACAAAATCAGCAATAGTTACTGTAAAGTTAAAAAATATAGATGCTTATAGTATTAATTTAGAATTTGAAGGTATTGATTTGGATTATCATCCGCCTATCATACAATTAAATAATATTGACAATAAAACCTATAGTGGTGAGGTATATTTATCTTTATGCACTTTAGAAAAGACTAATTGGATTGCACATTTACGGGTTTATACCAAAACTGAAGTATGGAAAATATCTTATCCGTTTGTTCATAGTGGAGATGGATATGATATATAAAATATAGGGAAGCACAAATATTAATTATACTAATACCTTAATGGTAATGGCAAGGCTAGAAAAAATCATTATCTGTAACTATCCTTATCATATTTATTACTACATAATAAGTAATCAAACTTAAGTAAGGCAATTGGCAGATACATAAGAATACATACGCATGATCAATCAATAGCAGCAACACATGTTAATTTTGAATAACTTTTCCAACAAGCAAAGGTTTATGTCAAATGACATAAACCTTTGCTTGTTAGGCATTTTAAAAAAATAATGTATAATTATTTTAGTTAAAGATTTTTTTAAAATAAGTCTTTTTGTTCTTTTAAATTCTTAAGATAATTATGAAAACAATATTAATATCATTAATAATATTTTTTTTTAGTTTCATGCGGTGGAGGCGGTGGAGATAATTCACCAACCCCAACACCCACCCCAACCCCAACCAAAGATACAACAGCTCTAGTAATAAAAATCAACGGAGATAATCCAATGACAATTATTATTGGTAATCCATACACAGAACCAAGCGCTTCGGCAACTGATAATGTAGATGGTTCGGTAACTGTTACAATAAGCGGTTCGGTAGATACCAATACTCTTGGCACTTATCAAATCACTTATTCGGCAACAGACGAAGCGGGTAATTCTGCCACGGCAACAAGAACGATTTTAGTGGTTGAAAAATCTGAGCAATTAGGTTTTTCATTTGCTTCAAATTTAACATTAAAAAGAGATGCGACGCCTTTCACAAGAATTGCGACAAATCAAAAAATTGATAATGTTTTATACGAATCAAGTGATTCATCGGTTGCGACAATTGATATGAATAGTGGTTTAATTACTATTTTAAAAGTTGGCGTAGCAACGATGACTGCTAAATCCGCCGAAAATTCTGAGTTCAAAACTGCTTCGGCAACTTTTGTTTTAACGGTTGAACAGACCCTATTGCAAAGAATGCTCGGCGGAATTTATTTGCCAGAAGATAAAAATATTGATAAAGAAGTTTCTTTCAATATTGGAACGGGGTAAATGGAGGAAGAATTGACGGAGAATTGCCAATTTAATGTGGCAAATTCTAGTGAGTCAAATCACTGTGATCAGGATTATAGTGAAAATGGTAGTTATAATGTTTTTCTTCGTTGTGGCTATGGTGAAGTTCACGGAAAAATGGGTAGCCTAAAACTAAATGGACAGGCGTTGTTTCAATACAACATTGCCCGTGATGTTATTTTTGCTAGCACTTTTGCAAGCGACCCTGCTAATCCAGCAAATGGTTTCACAGGAATGACAGTTCCAGTAATTGCAGATATTCCTTTGGGAACATCTAAAATTATAAATATTGAGGGAGCTAATTATTCGGTTTCACGAGAAATTTATAATGATGGCTCTAACTCGGGCGGGAACTTTTGAGCTCACCGATGCATCAAATACTTTTGGTGTAGCAGTTGGCACAAAAGTTTTATCTTGTGAAAAATATAATTTTATTGCCCAATATGATACGGCAAAAATTTTTACAAGTATTATTTGTCCTAAATATGGTGTTGTTAATCATATTAATACATTTTAAATTTTAGACATAACCTTTTCATTTTGGAAGAGGTTGTTTTATTGAAAATTTTATTTTCTCTCTTGTTTTTTTTATTTTTTTTGTTATATTTATTTTATGAAAAAAATAAAAATTTTCCAAAAGAATTATCTCTGAATAGTTTTAATTTTACTAATTATCTCAGGCTCAGTTTTTTCAAGTACTGAAATTTATAATAGTCAAAAAATTAAAAAAAATAAACCAGCATTTAAAATAAATCTAAAATCTGGTTCTCAAAAAAAAGATTGAGCAACTTCTCTGGAAAATTATAAAGACAGATGTAAAAAAATAAAATTATCCGCCGGTGCTAAAAACGATATTTTTGTTCCCTACAAAACCAAAGAAGAATGAGAATCTTTTTTGGCGGCAGCAAAGGCTGGAAAAATTTCAGGACTTAATCCAGCAGATATAAAAAATTGTTGCACTAGTTTTGGCGAAGAATTTAGTGGAATAAAAATTTACTCACCATCTTTTGCCTTAGATTATTCTTCGGTAATAAATAATTATGGAGGTTCTTTTAACGCTCCAAATTATCCCAATTTATGGGCCTTCGCCGCCCTAAAAGAAGACGGTTCCATTGTTGCCTGGGGGAATTCTTCATATGGAGGTTCGGGAGCACCAACGGGAACAGGATTTACAATTATTAATACAGTTGTCGTTAGCAAATCAGTAGCATTACTGTTGAAAAATAATTGTATAGAATATATGTGTATAATAAGGTATAATTATTTTTTTTTGGAAAGTTGGAGATTTATTATGTTTAGAAAAGTATTGTTGTTAATATCAATTTTTAGTATTATTGGTTTAGTTAGCGCGTCACCAACTAAAGAGGAATTAAAAAATATCAAAAAAATAGTAGGGTATTTTCCAGACTGGGCAGTTTATGGCGGACATAGAAATTATTTTCCAGAACATATTCCATTTGATAAATTAACACATATTAATGTTGCTTTTCTAGCTATTGTTGATCCTGAGAGCTCTGACAGTGATAGAGTAGTTATAGAAACAAAAGACGAGCCAACATTTATTTTAAAACCTGCTGATGCTTACCCTGAGCTACAAATGGCTTTTGGAGAAAGATGGAATAGTCCTTATAAAGGTATATACGGACAACTTAAAAAATTCAAATTAGATTATCCTAATATAAGTGTTTTGGCTTCTATTGGTGGTTGGACTTTAAGCGCTAGTTTTCATCATGTAGCAGCAAACCAAGCAGGCAGAGATCGTTTAGCTGATTTATCAGTAGAATTTATAAGAGAGCATAATTTAGATGGAGTTGATTTTGATTGGGAATATCCATCAAGTGTTCGTGCGCCTGATAAAATTGATAGTATCAGAGATACAGGTACACCCTATGCTACAAAAGAGGATAAAGAGAATTTTACTTTGATGTTGAAAACTTTAAGAACAGCTTTAGATAAAGCTGGTTTAGCTGATGGTAGATATTATCAATTAACAGCTGCTGTAGCTGCATCTACAAAGAATATGGCTGGAACTGATTTAGATAAAAATACTGGTTATCCGCAATATTTAGATTTGATTAATGTAATGACTTATGATTTTCATGGTGCTTTTGAAGATAAAACTAATCACCAGGCGCCTATTTATAAACATCCACAGCTTGATGACGGTAAAGGGTTGACTGTTGAAGAGGTTTTAAATGAGTTTGTGAAAGCCGGAGTTCCTAAATATAAGCTTATTGTAGGTTCTCCTTTTTATACACGCGGTTGGGCTGGTGTAAAAGATGATGGCGGTATTAAAAATAAAGATGGTACGCCTTTACCTGGATTAGGTGGCTCAGCTACAAGTGGAGCTAAAGGCGCATATGATGGTGGTAGAAAGGCTGGTCAAAATCCATATTATCTGGTTGTTAATGAGTTAATTGCTAATGGAGAGTTTAAAATTTATCGCGACCAATATTCACAAGTGCCTTATTTATATAGTGCTACAAAAAAGGAATTCTACACTTATGAAGATGATGTTTCCGCTAAGGTTAGAGCTGAATTTGTTAAAAAAAATGAGTACGGTGGAATTATTATTTGGGATCTTTCAACTGATTTAAATAAGCCAGAAGATGGTAATAAAGCTTTAGCTAAAAGCACTGCGTCAGCTGTTGATAGTGATTCTACTAAAAAATTAATAGATGTAATTTTTGAAACTTTTCATACAGATAATAAAGGACCAACTTTTGCTAATACTGATTTTAAAACTCCAGAAGAAATTACTGAAGAAAAAAAGAAAATTACTAGTATAAATAAACAATATAATCAACAATTACAAGGCACAAATCGCAAGAAAACAACAGAAGGTGATACAGGTTCAGCAGCAGTTCCTACAAATATAGGAGCTTTAGCTTTTTATGATCCAGAACACGGTCCTAAATGGAATAAACATTACGAAGCAGGCGATAAAGTATTATTAAATTCTGGTGAAAATAGTGGAAAGGTTGCACAAGCTAAGTGGTGGAGTAATAAAAAATCCAAATAATGATTTAAGCGATTGGAACTTATTAACTGATGAGCCTGTAGTTGCTGTAGAGCCTACTACTGCTACTAAAGAAGAAGTTAAAAAAGAGATTGAAGAGATTATTGCTAATATCAAAGCCGATAAAGCTGTTGAGCCTAAAAATACGCTAACTACAGTAACAGAAATTATAAAAACTATAAGCGATATTAATCCTATTACAGTAACTGTTCCAGCTCCTCCAACTCAGAATGATTTGCAAGTTCTACAAACACAGTTAAATGCCTGTCACGGAAGTCAAGTTTATAATTCTGGTGAGCGTTGTGTTGATAATGGTCAGTGGTATAATTTTAAGTGGTGGACAAAATATGATGGAACTGTACAAGAAGGTATGATTGCAATTGCTCCTCCATCACAGCAAGCAGAAGTCCAGTTAATTAATGCACTAGGTATAAACAAATGGAATTCTAGTAGAATTTATACAAAAAAAGGCACTAAAGTGTTGTATGATGATGGAGTATTTGAGTCTAAATATTGGACGCAAAATAACCCACCAATTAAATTTAATTCTAACACTCCTTGGAAATTTATCGGGTTTGCTGATATTAGTAAAGATGCTGATGTAGCTGATAAAGAAGTAGAGGTAACAATTGAAGATTTACC
>CBDCHC010000011.1:0-58126 GCA_965217075.1 Gammaproteobacteria bacterium
GCTTATGGTAATTTGGCATTATTAGCTAAAGAATTTAGAGATGCTGTTAAAAACAAATTCAATAGAATAAGCGATAGAAGATATTTTTGGGAAAAAGTATTTAGTGGTATTATTGCAGAAAAATCTTTTAGTGGTGATATAAAACATGCCAGGCAACTATTAAATAAAGAATTACAAACAGCAACAACTCATAAAACTGGTGAGGTATATTTAGTAGGTGCAGGACCTGGTGACCCAGATTTATTAACATTTAAAGCACTACGACTTATGCAACAAGCAGATATAGTGCTATATGATAGATTAGTATCAAATGAAATAATGGAATTAGTGCGTAGAGATGCAGAATTAATTTATGTAGGAAAAGAAAGAAATAATCATACTTTAGCACAAGATAGCATCAATAAATTATTAGTTAAATTAGCAAAAAAAGGTAATAGAGTATGTAGGCTTAAAGGTGGTGATCCATTCATCTTTGGTCGTGGTGGCGAAGAAATAGAAACTTTAGCAGAAAATCAAATACCATTTCAAATAGTGCCTGGCATTACAGCTGCTAGTGGCTGCTCTACATATAGCGGTATTCCTCTTACTCATCGTGATTATTCACAATCAGTAAGATTTGTTACTGGCAATCTAGCTGATGGATCAATGAATTTACCTTGGCAAGAATTAATAGTAAAAAATCAAACTATTGTATTTTATATGGCACTAACTGGAGCAAAATATCTAACGAACAAATTAATGGAATTTGGTATGGATAATAATACAGCGTTAGCACTAATAGAAAAAGGCACTACAGCTCAACAAAAAGTTTATACCACTACTTTAGCTAATATCTCACAAGTGTTAGATAATAATAAAATAACAGCACCAACTATCATTATAATTGGTGCTGTAGTTAAGTTACATGATAAACTACATTGGTTTAATAAATAAATCATAACTAATATGAAACTATTTATATATATTTTGATGATAATCAGCATAACTACTTTTGCCTCAGATAAAGCTAAAGAAAAACGTTGGGAAAGTCAAATTATTGATACTTTAATGGATGGCAAAATAATTTATTTAGGCGATGATAGTGCAAAATTTTTAGCGATAGATATGCCAAGTGTTACTAATAATAAAAAAGGCGCTATTATCATTCATGGTATTGGCGTACACCCAAATTGGCCACAAATAATACAACCTATTCGTATTGGCTTAGCAGAAGCCAAATTACACACATTATCTATACAAATGCCAATTTTACAAAATAGTGCTACTACAGATGATTACCTACCTCTTATGTCAGCAGCAGCTACAAGAATTAAAATGGCTATAATTTATTTAAGAAATCATGGTATTAACAATATTACGCTCATTGCTCATAGTTTAGGCACACAAATGACAACCTTCTACCTTAGTAAAAACAAAATTGATAACAGTATAACCTCATTTATTGGTATTAGCATGCTTGCTACTACCATACCATACTTAATTAATATTAACTTGCCAATACTAGATATATTTGGTAGCGATGACAATCAAAACTCACTTAACTCTACCACTAAAAGACTACAAGCCTCTGCTGATAATAAATTATATAAACAAATAAAAATTATCGGTGCTAACCACTTTTTTGATGATAAAGAAGAAAAACTATTAAATGAAATTAAAAAATATTTAAAGTTAAAATAAACCTACATTTAGGTGTGTTAATTAAAGACACTGGAAAAAGTGTTTATAATAAATAAAATTAACAGAAGTGTTAATGGGTTTAGGTTTAAAACGATCAAACTTAATGTGGCTTGTTATATGTGATTTAGCACCCAACTTTACTTATTAATTTTATATAATACGTGTTCCCTAAGCGAGCTATCTTTGGGAATAGCTGGATGATTAAAATTAGACCTTGTGTTCTTTAACCCCAATCTCTCCATAACCGCCCGTGATTTCATGTTGTTAACTGTTGCAAAAGAATATATCTCATTTAAGTTAAGTTTACCAAAACCAAATTTGAGAGCGGCATTGCCTGCTTCAGTGGCATACCCTTTTCCCCAATGTTTTTTGGATAAACGCCATCCTATTTCTACACATGGGTTAAATGGTAGATCGTAATGCGGCTCATGAAGACCAACAAAGCCTATAAATTCTCTATTAGTTTTGTCTTCAACTACCCAAAATCCCCAGCCTTTATCAGATATTAATTTTTTGATTTTTTTAGCTATCTCATCACTTTCTTTTTTTACTCAACACATTCGGGAAAAATTCCATTACTTTTGGATCAGCATTAAGTAAAGCAAATGTTTCAAAATCTTCTTTACGCCACTGCCTCAGAATAAGGCGATTAGTTTCGAGTTCAACTATTTTTTCATCTTTTTCATAAATTTGAAATAAGGGAAATAAGGAGAAATAAGAGAAATAAGGAAGAGAAATAAGGGAGAGAAATAAGGGAGAGAAATAAGGAAAAATAAGGGGACGCTACCCTTTTTTTTAGAAATAAGGGGACGCTACCCTTTTTTTTGGCCTGTCATCAACAATAAGCTAAAACATCAACTTGATGTTTTGTGGTGTAAATTTGTAATAATTCTAAATAATAATCTTTATCGCTATCACCAAAGAAAACATCGTTACCACGGTTACCTCTTTGGGTTATATGGTGTGGAATATTGGCAAATACACTTCTTGGTTGTCTTGGCATTTGGATATTTTAGCATAAAAAAGGGTAGCGTCCCCTTATTTTTATATAAATTTAATAATGAATGCATTAGTTTAATGAAGGGCATTTTGCTCTTTTATTAAGGTCATCAATAAAATCATCATAAGTTTTAAACCCTGCTAAGGCTAGTTTTGCATCAGGTTTTTGTTTCATCATGGCATGATTGGCATCAAGACTTTTTTTGAAAGAAGAACATGCTTCTTTATCCATTCCACCAGCAGAATATGTATAACCTTTATGGAGATAATTATTGGTCAACTTACCGAACTGATTTTGACTGGCATAGTATTTTTCAGATTTATCAAGGAACTCAATAGATTTGATAAACCTGTTCTTATATGTAACGCTAGGTTCAATAAATCCTCTTTCAATGTATCTTTTACTATACCTTTCTACAGAGTATGAACGAAGAAATACAGCATAGGCTTTATAGGCTTCTGCTAACCCAGCATTGTCATTCTTTTTTTGATAAATTGTAATGGCTTCATGTAAAAGTCTTTCAGCAGGTAATGCTCTATATTTTTCATCAAATAACCAATATGCATCTGCTATTTTTTGCTTTGGATTACTTGAGTAGGGAACAAGTGCTGCGGCACACCCTGTTAAAAATGACGCTGCAAAAAGTACAATAGTTGTTAGTCGAAACATGTTAATTCCTTTTTTATATAACGGTGCGAGTTAAACTGCACCAAAATTTTTAATTTTACCAGAAAACTTGTTTTCGTAGTAAAAGTAAATTTTGGCGGATAGTTTGCGAAGCAAATGTCCGTTTCAACGCCTTGTTAGACAAACCCTACGGGTTTTTTTGTCAAGGCTTGAAATGTTTAACTCGCACCGTTAGAGCCGACCCGTAGGGTCGGCTCTAACGCCTTATTGAGGGGCTTACGATTTGAAGCCCGTAAAGCTCCGGCACACAAAAGGATAAACGAACGTTTTGAACGTCAATTTAACCGCTGAGTTAGTAAGTCCCTCTCGAATTACTTGTTATGCTTTTTCTTACAGCATCACTTCCAGTCAATTTTATTTCCATTAACAACGCCCTGATAAAGAGGATTCGCTTTATACATCGCATAGCCGTAGTTTTCTTGAATATCAAAAGAGACAGCTTCTTTGTGAGATATTTTGCTATCAACAGATGATGGCTTAATTGCAATAACTGGCGCCCCTTCTGCTTTAACAGAAGTATAAATCAGCCCATCAACTCTATCTCCTTCTAAAAAGTGTGAAGCCAGTATAGATGTTACAATATATAATCTATCTGATTCTTTTCTTCTTAAAATATCAGAGAAAAAGGCATCGCATAACTGAAATGCAACAAAAACATATTTATCAAATGTTTTTTCTTCATATTCGTAAACAAACTTAAAATATGAATAAACTTCTTCCGATAAAAAATATGGCTTTGATTCTCGTTTAATGTGGTCATAAATACCGACATAATTTACCTTGATTTCAGCGGTAGCCTCCGACTTTAGAATATTAATTTTTTCATTTTTGAGTGCATTAACTTCTGAAAATGCAACATTATAGCCACCAAAATTATTATCAAAGTACACGCAACCATAGAATATAGATTCTCCGTGCTTATTTAATCTGCCAATAGATTGAGTAATGTTAGATTGTTTCGGAATGTATGAAAGTCTACTAACATCACTAAAACATGGTTTTTTCTCAAGGTTGTTAAATTTCACTGCCCTTAGTATTTTAAGACCACTATCTAACGGAATATCTAGTGTGATAGTATAATAACCGACTAAATGATCTAAAAGATATGCAATCCTTTCTTCGCTTAGACTAATTCTCCCGCCAATGTAATCATTCAGTTGTTTGATTATTTCTGATACAGAATTACAGCAATGCAAAGCATTAGGATTCATTTCTTTAGCTTTTGTTTTTATTAGTTTTTTAAGATTATCCTCAATAGTCACAATTATTTTTCTATAGCTCCATCATTTTTAAGGTCTTTTTATTTCCACTACTACCAACACTCACAAGGCTCAGTTTTGAGTTTGGTTTTAAATTATGTTCATTACATGTTTGAATATAAGTGAGCTTGACCCACTGTATTAATTCATCTTCAGTAGAAGGGGTTTCTGCATTCAGCCCTATATTGACTGGCACAATATTGCCTTCTGAGTCAATTGCATTCAAACCTTCATTTGCACTAATTTTATTATATCTGCTATTAGCCATCATCGAGCTAAATAGATCGTCTTCATCTGAAGCTGAACTAGACCAATGAAAGATATTAGATACCATATCTCCATCTTTTGAATTTAAATATATTTCAAGAAAAGAGTCTTCTGGGCTTCCTCCCTTGATATTCATTTCCACATATATTGGCTCGGATATATTACCTTGTTGATAGCTAAACGATATTTTACATTTAGTGTTGCTAAATCTGTCCGTCCACTTTTTTACATTCTCATCTGTGAAATTATTATTTTGTAGCTCTATTGTCTCTAAATTTGTTAGATTCATTATTTCTTCTGGCAGGCTACTTAAATCGTTATCCCCTATGGAAATATGCTTAAGTGCAGTCATTTTTCCTATTTCTTCGGGTAGGATGGTTAGATTATTATTATGTACAATAAGTTGTTCTAAATTCGTTAATTCCCCAATCTCACTAGGCAATCTAACCAATTGATTTTGCCCTAAATCAAGAATTTTTAATTTTTTTTAATCGCCCAATACCACGTGGTAATTCAGATATTTGGTTTACTCCCAAATTCAACCACGTTAGTTCAGTTAGATTAAAAATGACTTCAGGAACTATTGAAAAATTGTTATGAAACAAGCTGAGATCAACTAAGCCTGTAAGTATTGATATATCATCTGTTAGATTACTAAGATCGTTTGATTGAAGTTCGAGTTCTTTTAAATCACTCCATGCTCCAATTTCTTGTGGTTCAAACTTGATACTATTACAATTACTTTGAACCCATTCCCAAAATTTATCTCCCGAGTTGCTGTTGGAGTTATCTTCATATGCATCTTGAAATTCAGAAGTTGTATTATTTAGCTCTGGATCTTGATTTAAATTAGGAGTGTTTGTTAATTGAATATCAAATTTTTGTACGAATTGTTGTATGTGATTTTCAAATGATGGATCATCATTATTTTTATACGATAATGATAACCACATTTTTGCTACATCTCTATTTTGCTCTACAAAGTCGCCTTGAGAATACATTACACCTAAATTGTAAGCACACATGGGGTCACCCCCTCTAATGCTCCGTGCCTATACCAAAAAGCAGTTTTTTTAAGATCCGTAGGTAATGACAAGTTTTCTGTATCATCACCATTATCATAAAGCCCCGCTACAGCTTTAATTGCTGGAAGGTAGCCTCTAAATGCTGATTTTTCATACCAATACAGCCTTTCTATCATACATTCATCCTGACCTTTTGTTTCAAAGTCATCAAAGGCATACCAAGCCCCCATCAGCCATAATGCATAGGGATTTTCTTCACTTGCTTTTTTTTCTACTTCATCTTTGCTTATACTTAAATATTTCTTTGCACTTTTCGAAAAACCAAAATTAATATTGTTATTTAATAACTCAACGAATATTGCAAATGTCTCTTCAGGCATAGAGTGAATAGGCACAGGCAAGTATTGATTAAAAGGCTCACCATGTTGAGAAAAACATGATAATGCAATACCGAAAGAATCCCCTTGAAGTGCTGCCGCTGCCATATGGCTACAAAATTCATTTAATTTTTCCACTTGCCCAATGCCAGACATCCCAGTTACGCAGGCAACCATTAGTTCACCACCGTATTCCGAGATTATCTTACTTCCAATATCGGGTTCTTTATAATTAAATTTATGTGTTTGCGATTTACCAAACAGCTTTCCAAACATTTCATGTTCTCCGATTATTTTTGTAGCATAACGCCCAATGCTATTGACTTAAGGGCGTAAGTTATTGATATTTATAAAACAGTGACTTTTAGTTAAAAATCACATCTGTATTTATTAGTCGTTTTATTGAACCTTAAAACACACATTCTATCAGATAGTTACAGCATATCTGTGAAATGAATGGTTTAAAGAAATATGACATTGATTCAGATACTTACATCCTTAAGTCAATGACATTGGCATAACGGTGCGAGTTAAACTGCACCAAAATTTTTAATTTTACCAGAAAACTTGTTTTCGTAGTAAAAGTAAATTTTGGCGGATAGTTTGCGAAGCAAATGTCCGTTTCAACGCCTTGTTAGACAAACCCTACGGGTTTTTTTGTCAAGGCTTGAAATGTTTAACTCGCACCGTTAGAGCCGACCCGTAGGGTCGGCTCTAACTATTTATTAATATCATTATTATACGCTCATAACAATTATGTTGCTAAAAAATTTAAACAAAAAACAAGATAAATTAAAATAATTTTATATTTTATATAAAATTTATACAATACTATTTATTACAATATAAATTAAACTTTATAGCTAAAACATTACTAACAGTTGTGCAAGATAAAATCTACTTAAGACATTATAATTATTATACAGAAAAAACTTTATTACAAGCAATGCTAGCTTATTTTTGAACTTAAGATATATCTGCTAACCAACTATCTCTATTTTTTTTAGCTGAAGAAAAAAGTTCTTGTAATTGTTGCTGTTTATTATCTTTAATTAATGTAGCTATCAAATCTAATTGTTGCTGATAATCCTTTAAATGCTGTAATATTTCTACCTTATTATTTAATAAAATATCTGCCCACATTAGATCATTACTGCTGGCAATTCTACTAAAATCTTTAAATCCTCCACCAGTATAATAATGTGATTTACTGTGTTTTGCCATATAAGTAATATAAGAAAATGCTAATAGATGTGGTAAATGTGAACTTATGGCAAAAATATAATCATGTGTTTTAGCGTCCATTATTTCTACCTTAGCGCCAATTTGTTGCCATAATAACTTAATAGCATTAATATTAGTTGCTGTGTTTGATATCATTGGAGTTATAATTAATTTTTTATTAATAAATAAATCTTTATCAGCATATTTATTAGTACTATTTTCATTGCCAGCAATTGGATGCGCTGGAATAAAATTCTTAAAATTATCACCAAATATATTAACCACATCTTTAATAACACTACATTTAGTGCTACCAACATCACTTAAAATTGTTTGACTACTCATATGTGGCTTGATTTGCACTAATATATTAGATAGGCTATTTACTGGTGTAGCAATGATTATTATCTCAGCACCGCTTATAGCATTTTTTATATTAAGCTGATAATCATCAATAATATTATTATCTTTAGCAAAAGATAAATTAGCAATATTTCTACCGTAACCTATTACCTGTTTAGCAATGTTTTGTGCTTTTATTTGTTTAGCAATAGAGCCACCTATAAGCCCTACCCCAATAATACAAATCTTATTATATCTCATAACACAGCTACTGGATACGAGCCTAAAATTTTAATAGTTAATACTTTATCTTTAACTGCTATAATTGCTTGATTAATATTATCATCAGCAATATGGCCTTTTATATCTATTAAAAATAAATAATGCCATTTGTTGCTATTAGGCGCTGGATAACTATCAAGTTTTAAAATATTAATGCCATATTTTTTAAAGCAACTAAGTACCTCAAATAATGCGCCTGATGTGTGTTTAATAAGTAATAACATAGTAGTTTTATCTTCACCACTTTTATTTATATCTTCTTTACCTATTACTAAAAATCTAGTGCTATTATTAGGATTATCTTCAATATTTTTAGCAATAATATTTAACTTATAAATATTTGCAGCATATTTAGAAGCAATAGCAGCTGCATGTTTATTATCAACAGCTATTTGGGCTGCTACTGCATTAGATGATACTGCTTTAAGCTCAATATCTTTATAATTATTATACAAATACATACTACATTGGCTAAGTGCTTGCTCGTGAGCATAAATAATCTTTATATCATCACTGCTAGCTAATAACTGATGATTAATGCGCAACTCTACTTCACCGCAAATTTTTATGTTATATTTATACAACATAGCTACTGTATCTGTTACTATTCCACTAGAAGAATTTTCAATGGGTACTACGCCATAATCAACATTAGCTTTTATCACTTGAATAAAAATCTCTTCAATATTTATATAATCAAAAGTATTAACACTATTGCCAAAGTGTTTAATAACAGCATCACCGGTCCAAGTGCCTGCTGGTCCTAAATATGCAATTTTCATTGGCTGCTCTAAAGCAAGACATGCCGACATAATTTGACGAAAAATATAAGCAATGTCATTATCTTTTAATTCGCTATCATTTTGACTTATAATTTTTTTTAACACCTGTGCTTCTCGCTCTGGCTTATAATAGCTGTCATTAGTATTTTTTTTAATAGTGCCAATTTTTTTAGCAGCTATAGCTCGCTGTTTGATAAGTAATAAAATATTTTTATCTATAGCGTCAATTGATGCTCTTAATTCATCTTTAAGTACCATATTTTTCCTTAAAATTTTGCATAAACTCAATCAATGCATTAACTCCACTAACTGGCATAGAATTATAAATACTAGCACGCATACCACCTACTAATTTATGTCCCTTTAAAAATAATAAATTATTCGCGGTTGCTTGTTTAACAAATAATTCTTCTAACTTTTTATCACCAATACTAAAAACAATATTCATATTAGAGCGATATTTTTTTGCTACTCTATTATAATAAAAAGATGAATTATCAATAAAATCATACAGTTTATTAGCTTTTAAAATATTATTATCATAAATATTATTTATACCTATTTTTTTTAACCATTTAAATGTTTTATAAGCACTATACCAAGCAAAAGTGCAAGGAGTATTAAACATAGAATCATAATCATTGTATGTCAAATAATCAAATAATTTTGGCTGATTTATCATAGCTTTTCCTAATAATTCTTTATGAATAATAACTACAGCAAAACCACTGGCTCCTATATTTTTTTGTACACCTGCATAAATTAAACCAAATTTATTTACATCTATTGGTTTTGATAAAATATCAGAAGACATGTCAGCTACTATTGGCATTGTAACATCTGGTACAAAATCAAGAGTTATACCAGCTACTGTTTCATTTGATACATAATGCAGATAAGCACCATTTTCATTAATCTGCCATGTATTAAATTCATTAATATTAGTAAAATTATTAGTAGAATTATCAGTAACTATATTAATATTAGCATAACGCTTAGCTTCGGTGATTGCTTTAATGCTCCAATGTCCTGTTAATGCGTAATTAGCGATTTTTTTACCAGCAAGTAAATTAATCGGTACCATAGAAAATTGTGCTGATGCACCACCATGGGTAAATAAAATATTATAATCATCATTTATTTGCATCAACTCACGTAAATCTTGTTGCATAGAATAATAAATATCCATAAAGTCTAAACCTCTATGTGATGTTTCTATAATTGATGCACCTGTATTATTATATGATAAAAATTCATCATTTATTTGTTGCATCACCTGAGCAGGTAATGCGCTTGGTCCTGGAGAAAAATTATAAACCCTGTTCATTATTATCCATTAAATTATAATAATTTTACTATGTTGTGTAGAAAATATAGACAAAATTAATAATCAATACCTGCTTGTGCTTTAACTTTACTATTAAAAGCGTGTTTTATATTTATTACTTCACTTACTGTATCTGCTATAGCAACTAATTCTTTACCCGCAGCTCTACCAGTTATGATAATATGCTGCTTATCATGTTTACGCAGTATTGTATCTATTATTATAGATGTAGATAGATATTTATAATTTAACATATAAGTTAATTCATCTAAAACTATTAAATCAATCGTTTTATCTAAAAATAATGGGCATACTTGTTGCCATGTTATCAAAGCATTTTTTTTATCAATTTCTTTATTTTGTGTCTCCCAGGTAAATCCACTTTGCATGGTTATTAATTTGACATTTTTTTGTTGCGCTAAAAATAAATTCTCACCTGTTTTCTTATTACCTTTTAAAAATTGCACTATAACTATTTTTTTTTCCCATCCTAAAAATCTCATAATCATACCTAGTGCAGATGAGGTCTTACCCTTACCATTACCAGTAAGCAAGATAATTAATGATTTTTCTATATTTGTTATTTGTATTTGTTTATCTATGTAAGATTTTTTCGCTATCATACGTTTTTTATAATCAGACACGTCTTATATAATAAAGTTGTAGATAATGGTAAATAGTAATAATAATGCTAATTAATAATAATTGCTCTAATGTGCTAATAATTTCTATACTCCATTTTAATAAATATGGTAAAAAATTATTCCAACTAAGTCCGCTAAAAATATAATAACTAAGTGTAGCAACCAACCATTGCACGGTAATTATAATAGTAGTTAAGGACGTATTGTTTAAAATATTTCTATCTATAACTAAAGTATTAATATTTTTAGCAAAATAAAATACTAAATAATAACTAATAATAAGTAGGCTATATGCTGGAGTAATACAATTAGCTGATACTCCTTGATAAATAATAGCATAATTATCAACTAAAATGCTTATTAGTATGATAATTAAAGCCATATAACCTTGGCGTAAATATACACCAGTTATAAAAAGCGCAGCAAGAGTAAAATCTGTTAGATGTGCTCCATAGGATATATCAGATCTTGAAATAATTACAAGCAACAGTAGTGAAATTAAGATTATTATATTTTTCATTAAAATTTATAGTTTAAAGTTAAATTAAAGTTTCTACCTAAATTATTATAGCCAGAAATAGTAGTGTATTTTTTATTAAACATATTAGTTAAATTAAATTTTAGTCTTATGTTGTTATTATAATTATAATTTACCGCAAAATCTGCCTTAACCCAAGCTCCTAATTTAATAATAGTATTATCTGTCTTAATATCATAACTAAATGATTTTCCTATTATTTGTAAATTATAAGTAAATTTATTATATTTTTTATTAATCATTAAACTAAGTGTATTTTGCGGTCTTCTTAATGACTGTTTATTTGTGTTGTCAATTTTACTATTTACATAATTATAGATTAATTTTAGTTTATAAGCGTTTATATTAGTAGTAAACGATAAGTCAATGCCATAAATATTTAATATATCTTTATTTTCATAATAATCATCGGGGAAAATACCAGTATAAATGATAATATTTTTTATAGTATTTTTAAATAATTTAGCTACAAATAATCCAGAATTATATTCTTGCTCCAGTCCTATTTCTATAGCATTAGATGCTTCTGGTTGTAAGTTTTTTGTTTTTTTATAATTAACTTGAAAAATAGAAGGAGCGCTAAATGCACTGCCATAATTAGCTATTAATTTAAGCGAATTAGATAAATTTTTACTAAGATTAACGTTATAAGTATTATGTATGCCAAAATCACTATGATTGCTTACTCTATAACCAACTGTAGTATAAATGTCACTAATTTTTTGTTGCCATTGCAAAAATATATCATCACTATTTAATGACTTTTTACTAAAAATATTTTTATCATTATTTAAGTTAATACCAATATTAAGTAAAGAATTATTTAAGTTTATTGTATTTAATAAACTTAATGCTGTAGTTTTATATTTAGCTTGAAAATTACGAACATTACTCTCATAATGACTTCTCAAACTATCTGTGCTGTTATAATTAAAATTAATCTTATAAGTATCACTAATATTGTGTTTAATGTTAATTGTTATAGCATTTGATTGTTTGCTAACTAAACAATTATTGCTCAAACTAAAATTGGCATTATAACAACTATCATACTCAGATTCGCTATTTGTAGTTAATAAATTAAATAATATATTGCTATCTACATTAATCTTATAAGATGCTTTAAAACTATAAGAGTATTTATCTATAGCATCACTTTCATCGTTATTAGTTTTAGCTGATATACCATCTGTATGATATTTAGCAGCTAAAAAACTAACAAAATTATTATTATTATTATTACTTATAGCATTTAAAACATATTGTTGAGTATTATTACTACCTAAACTAAAACTAATATTAGAATTATTATTTTTAGTAAATATCTGTATAACACCTCCTACAGCACCACTGCCATATAAAACTGAAAAAGGTCCTTGCATAATTTTTATATTATCTATTTGCGATAACATTATGGTATCAAAATCAATTACATTACTTATTGCAGAAATATCTTGCATCTTAATACCATCAACTAATAATAATGTGTGGTTTGAATTTGTACCTCGCATAAATATTGCTGGAGTATTGCCATAAGCATTAATAAACCCTATAGATGAAATACTGCTAAGTAGTGCCTTAAAAGTACCAGCTGCAGAATTAGCAATGTCATTGTCATTAATTATAGTTGTACTTAAATGTGCGGCAGAATATTTAGTGTCAGGGTAGATATATATAGGACCAATTAATGCATTAATATGTGTATAAAAGCTAATAATGATTATAAATAACAATAATCGCCTAAGTCTCATAGTTTAACCCTACAAAATAAAGATTGTTAATTTATAAAAAGATTAATTATTATAAAAAATTATTTAGCTTTAAAAAAACGATAAACAATTCCAGCTAAAATACCACCTATAATTGGTGCAACCCAAAATAACCATAATTGTGACAAGGCCCAGTCACCTTGAAAAATAGCAGCAGCTGTGCTTCTAGCTGGATTAACAGAGGTATTAGTAACAGGTATACTAATAAGATGCACTAATGTTAAGGCAAGGCCAATAGCTATAGGCGCAAAACCCTTAGGAGCTCTTTCATCTGTTGAGCCTAAGATTACTATTAAAAATATAAAAGTCATTATTACTTCGCTAATAAATGCAGCTGTTAAATCATAATTACCAGGCGAATGTTCGGCGTAACCATTAGCAGCAAACCCTGTAGTAGCCGCGTCAAAACCAACTTGCCCACTTGCTATCATATACAGTACAGCTGCTCCTGTTATCCCACCTAAAACTTGCGCTAAAATATATGGTAATAATTCATCTGCTGGAAATCTACCGTTCACATAAAGAGAAATAGATACTGCAGGATTAAGATGACAACCAGATATATGCCCTATAGCATATGCCATTGTAAGAACACTTAAGCCAAAAGCCAATGAAACGCCCAATAAACCTATACCAACATCTGGAAATGTAGCTGCTAAAACAGCACTACCACAGCCACCAATTACTAAATAAAAAGTACCGATAAACTCTGCTGATATTTTTTTTATTAATTTCATATTTTCTCCTAAAACTTTTTAATTTCTTTAATTACCCATTTATCAAAGGCAAATACCCATATCATAATTATATTTACTACAGGAACAAGCATAAGTACTGTATACCAACGGTTATAACCTGCTTTACTTAAAATTTTAGTAATTAACCATAAGTGGAATATAATTAAAACTAATACCAAGAACACAACAAAAAATCCTGTATCATTCATGTTGAGCTCCATTTACTAAAAGCTAATATTATCAGCACAATAGATATACCTACAAAAGGCACAAATACTAATAATGATAAAAAAGGATTAATGCCAACTTTTTCATATATTTTCCATAAAGGAAAAATAATAACTAAGGCAAAAAATATAAAACTCATACATATTTAATTAAAAAAACTTGGCAAATTATAACCTTATTTGTTTATTTATGTTAATTATTTCTTTCTTTTAGCGCGTGGAATTTTATTAATTTCTCGTTGTGATTTTTCTGCTTTAGAAATAATATTGCCAACATTTATAATATCATCTACACTGATGCGTATTTTTTTAAATGCTTTTGGTGCCTGAATTTCTATCATCTGCTGCATAATCCACTTCTCATCAATCTTAGCTGTATTGTTTTTAATATCACTAGCAAATATTCTAAGAAAATTATAATCTGGTTCAGCTAAAAAGTTGCAAATAGAGTATTCCTTGCTCTTAAAATTATAACCAGCAATAAATTCATCTATATAATCCCCGCTAATAATCGTATCTGCTTTATTTTCTTGATAATAAAATGCACATTGCTTCACAATAGCACTTAATAGTTGCTTTCTTTGTTCGTTAGTTAACCTATCAAACACTAATCTATCAATGCAATTAATTAAAAAATACAAATAAGAGCTAATTATCGCAAATAATTGATTTTTTTCTACCTTAAAGCCTTCATTAATTAAATCTTCTAAATGATTTTTTGTAATACGCCAACAAATAAAAGCAAGCGCACTACCCATCTCTGCAATACTTTTTTTGCTGTTATTATGCCATTTACTTTTAATTCTCACTTGTTATAACTTAAAATCACTGTTGGCAGTTATAATTTTTAAAAGACCCTAAATCATAAATATTTTTATAACCCATTTGTTCTAAATAACGTTTAGCGCTAGCTGTTCTAGCCCCGCTAACACAATAAAGCACTAAATATTCATCTTTACTAAACATATTATCAGCTGTCATAATTGATTGCAATGGCAAATTAATAGCATTAGGTAAACAGCCTCTGTCATATTCTTCAACACTTCTAACATCTACTAACTTACCGCCATTTTTTAAAATTTCACAAGCCTTGTCACCTGTAGCATTATTCATTGTAAAATATTCCTTTAATAGAATTATATTAGCAAATCATTATACACTATGTTAGATAACAAATTTTTAAGAAATAACACAAAAAAAATAGCACAATTATTAGCTTCTCGTGGTTATAAGTTTGATACAGAAAAATTTAATATATTAGAAAAAAAACGTAAAAATTTACAAATAACTACTCAAGAATTACAAAATAAGCGTAACACGATTAGCAAAAATATTGGCATAGCTAAAGCAAATAATGATGATATTAGTATCTTATTACAGCAAGTGGATAATTTTTCTGATAAATTGTTAGCTGCTAAAGAAGAATTAATTGTGGTACAACAGCAATTAAAAAATATAACACTATCTATACCAAATATTCCGGATGTTACAGTGCCAATTGGTAATGATGAAAAAGACAATATAATTATTAGTAGTTGGGGAGAGATACCGCAATTTAATTTTACGATAAAAGACCATGTTGATTTAGGAGAAAAATTAGGCTTAGATTTTGCTACAGCAAGTAAAATTTCTGGCGCAAGGTTTAGTATTATTTACGGCAAACTTGCTAAATTACATAGGGCTCTTACACAGTTCATGTTAGATTTTCATGTTAAGAATTATAATTATACTGAAACTTATGTGCCTTATTTAGTTAACAGCATATCATTATATGGTACTGGGCAATTACCAAAATTTTCTCAAGATTTATTTAAAACTAAGTTACATGGAGAACACAATAGCGCTAAAGAGTTATATTTAATTCCAACTGCAGAAGTACCGCTAACTAATATTCACCGTGATGAAATAATTACTAAAAAAAACTTACCTATTAAATATGTTGCTCATACACCAAGTTTTCGTAGTGAAGCCGGCGCTTATGGCAAAGATACTCGCGGGCTTATTCGTCAACATCAATTTGAAAAAGTAGAATTAGTGCAAATAGTAACAAAAGAAAATTCACAACAAACATTAGAAGAATTAACTAATAATGCAGAAACTATATTACAACAATTAAATCTACCTTATAGAAAAGTTTTATTATGTACCGGTGATTTAGGTTTTTCTGCTTGTAAAACATATGACTTAGAAGTATGGTTACCAGCACAAAATACTTATAGAGAGATATCATCTTGCTCTAATTTTGCAGACTTTCAAACTCGTAGACTTAATTTGCGCTATAAGAATAATAATAATAATGAGTTATTGCATAGTGTTAATGGCTCTGGTTTAGCAGTTGGTCGTACTTTAGTTGCTATTATGGAAAATTATCAAGATGCTAATGGTTCAATTATTATTCCAAAAGTATTACAAAAATATATGGAAGGTATAAATTTAATAACTACAAAATAATTACAATTTATCAAAAAAAACCTTATAAAAACAGTAAAATGCTATATTTTTCGAGTCAATAAATTATGAAACAAATATTAGTCATACTTTTAACAACTATAACTACACAAGTTTTAGCAGCAGATAACCCTATTAGTGCTTTTGGTGGTTTGCCATTTTTAATTATTATGTTTGCACTTATGTATTTTTTATTAATAAGGCCGCAACAAAAAAAAGCTAAAGAGCATAAAGCTATGTTAAGTATTCTGAAAAAAGGCGATGAAGTAGTTACTAATGGCGGAGTATTAGGCAAAATAAAAATAATTGATGATAATTTTGTTAGCTTGCAAATAGCTGAAAATACTATAATAAAAGTGCAAAGACAAGCAATAAACCAAAAAATGCCAAAGGGTAGTTTTAAAACAAATAACTAATCCAACATTATGCATAAATATTGGAAAAATGTAGTTATCATAATAATTTTGTTTTTATCGATAATATATGCTTTACCAAATATTTTTGGCAGTGATTTAGCTGTGCAAATATCTAAAAATAATATTAATGATATTACTATAACCGATAAAAATATTATAATTAATAATTTAAAGCATAATAATATTAATTATAAATCTATCAAACTTAAAAATAATAAAGTACTAATTAGATTTAGTAATAATATCAATCAATTAAAAGCTAAAAATTATTTAAAACAAAAATTAGGGCGTAATTTTACTATAGCACTTAATTTAGCAAACTCCACTCCTAATTGGCTGAGTTATTTAAATGCCAAAGCCTTGTCTTTAGGTCTTGATTTACGTGGTGGAGTACACTTTTTATTAGAAGTGGATACAAAATCTGTTATTAAAGATAAGATTAATAAAAATTATTATTTATTACGTAGCGCTCTAAGAGAAAATAAATTATATAAAAACATTAAAATAGTTGATAACACTATAAATATTATACTTAAAAACCTTAATAATAAAGAATTAGCATTAAAAATAATTAGAGATGATTTTAGTGATTTCAATGCTACAAATACTGGCAATGAAATTAACTTAACTATAAAAAAGACTGCTATAACTACAGCGAAAAAATATGCTATTAAACAAAATATATCTACTTTAAAAAATAGGGTAAATGAATTAGGAGTGGCAGAACCTATCATTCAACAGCAAGGAATGGAGAGAATTATTGTGCAATTACCTGGAGTGCAAGATACCACAAGAGCTAAAGAAATTTTAGGTTCAGTTGCTACTATAGAATTTCGTTTAGTAGACGAACAAGCAGATGTTGCTAATTTAATCAAAAGAGGTGGCAATAGAACCAGCAGCAGTAAGTTATACTACTTTAAAGATGGGATACCACTATTACTGAAAAACCGTATAATAGTAACTGGTGATAATGTCATAGATGCAGCATCTGGTGTTGATAATAGCGCGAATCCTATGGTTAATTTAACCTTAGATAGCGCTGGTGGCAAAGCTATGCTATCTACTACAAAAAAATATCTTAATCACCGTATGGCTGTACTCTTTATTGAAAACAAAGTAAATACTATTTATAAAAATGATAAAGAAATTAAAATCAAAAAAACCACTAAAGATATTATTAATGCCGCAACTATTAGAGGAACATTTTCTACTCGTTTTCAAATTACTGGCTTAGATAGTGCTAGAGAAGCTAGAAATTTGGCATTATTATTACGAGCTGGCTCACTATCAGCTCCTATTGAAATTATAGAAGAACGCACAATAGGTCCTAGTTTGGGGGCTGATAATATTAAAAAAGGATTTATTAGTGTTATTGTTGGCTTTATATTGGTACTACTATTTATGGCTTGGCGTTATAGAGTTTTTGGTATTATTGCTGATATAGCATTATTTTTCAACTTAATTATTATTATTGCTGTTTTATCATCTTTACAAGCTACTCTTACTTTACCAGGTATTGCCGCAATAGTACTAACAGTTGGTATGGCAGTTGATGCTAATGTACTTATTTTTGAAAGAATAAAAGAGGAGTTAAGAAGTAATAGTAACATTAAAAAAGCTATTAGTGGTGGTTATGCTAAAGCATTTAAAACTATTGCTGACGCTAATATAACTACCTTAATTGCTGCTATAGTATTATTTAGTTTTGGCACTGGGGCAATAAAAGGTTTTGCTATCACGTTATCAATTGGCGTTGTAACATCAATGTTTACTGCTATAGTTCTCTCAAGAATGTTAGTTAATTTTATCTATAAAAATAATACTAAAAATTTAGCAATATGAAAGCACTAACAATACCTAATATTAATTTTATTGCTAAACAAGAAATTACCACAATATTATCTATTATATTAATTTTAATATCTATTATATCAATTAGCTATCAAGGTCTAAAGTTAGGAATTGACTTTACTGGTGGCACTATTATTGAAATGCAAACAGATAAAAATATTACTTTAAATGTTGTGCGCAATAAATTAAAAAATAATGGCTTTATTAGCTTTAACGTACAATATTTTGGCTCTACTAATGAAATTTTAATTCGCCTACAACCACAAAATACATCAAATGCTAAATTAAGCTCTAAAGTAATAAAAATTTTAGGCAATGACTGGCAAATGCGTAGAGTAGAATTTGTTGGTCCGCAGATTGGAGAAGAGCTAACAAATGATGGTGCTTTAGCGATGCTATATGCTTTAATTGGTATTTTAATTTATATTGCTATTCGTTTTGAATATCGTTTTGCTATTGGCTCAATTATTGCTCTAATACACGATGTTATTATAACTATAGGTATATTTTCTATTACTCAAGCAGAATTTGATTTAACTGTATTAGCTGCTATTTTAGCAATAATTGGTTATTCCTTAAATGATACTATTGTGGTATTTGATCGTATTAGAGAAAATTTTCTTTTAACTCGTAAAAATGATAGCAAAGTTATAATAAATGATGCTCTTAACCAAACATTATCACGTACAATAATGACTTCTGCTACTACTATGTTAGTATTAATCGCATTATTTTTCTTTGGTGGTGAAATTATTCATAATTTTGCTTTTGCACTTATTATCGGGGTAATAATAGGTACATATTCATCTATATATGTAGCACCTACTACTATTCTATTAATGAAAATTAGTAAAAAAGATTTATTGCCTAATGAAAAAGATATACAAGCTATCGATAATAGGCCTTGATTAAACTATAAAAAATTATGCTTACAAATATAATATTAATATCACTTGCTTTCATTGCTGTATTTTTCTTATTAAGACCTAAAATTAGGAGTAATCATGTTTGGGAAGCAACGCTTACCCCGCTTTCTTCAATAATTGGCAGTGGGTTCTTAGTTATGGCTCCAATACTTGCCAGCATAGTTGGGCCGTTATCACCAATTGCTGTTACAGTTATTGTAATTATCGCATACTCAATAGGACATATTATTCGTTTTAATATTAGAAATATAGAGCCACTTATAAAAGCTAAAAAGCTAAAACGTTTAGATAGAGATATAGAATATTTAAGCAATGTAGTATTAGTGTTTGCCTATGTAATTGCTGTATCGTTTTATATAGCGTTATTGGTAGATTTTTTATTAGCCTACCTTGAATTATCTAATCCAATTTTAGAAAAAATATTAAGCACTATTATTATATCTTTTATAGCTATAACAGGCTATAAAAAAGGTTTAGGTGGTTTGGAAAAAATGGAATCATTGTCTATGACTATACAATTATCAATTGTAGTAGCCCTTATTACTGGACTAAGCGTATATGCTATTAGTTTTTTTAATGGCAGCGAAGCATTAGTATTTGATTATCAGCAACGATCTATCCCAGTTAAAATTCAAATGTTAGCTGGGGCATTGCTTATAGTGCAAGGTTTTGAAACCTCGCGTTTTATTGGTGAAAAATATAGTGCAGAGATTAGAATAAAAAGTATGCGTTATGCACAACTATTATCTGGAGTACTGTACATTGTATCTGTAATATTATTTATGCCACTAATACAACATATAAATCTAATACACGTAGAATTATCACAAATAATAAATATTACTGCATTAGCGGCAACAGTTCTGCCTGTTATGCTAATAATAGCTGCTATCATGAGTCAATTTAGTGCTGCTGTGGCTGATATTAGTGGTGCTGGTGGCCTACTAAATGAAAATAGTCGTAATATGTTGTCAACTAATGTAAGTTATATTGCTGTTGCTATATTTGCTATTGTGCTTATATGGACATTTGATTTATTTAATATTATAACTTTAGCTTCTAAGGCTTTTGCGTCTTATTATTTATTGCAAACTTTATTAGCATTATTTTATTGGTATAGAAAATTAAAAAATAATACATTACCATCATTACTTCGTGGTGCATCATATGCCTTACTTGCTATTATTTTAATTGCCATTATAATATTTTCTATACCTGCAGAATAATAAAAAAATGAAAAATAAAATAATAATAATCATAAGCTGGCTAATTGCTTTATGGAATACTAAAATATTTTTAACATCACTATTTTATAAATTTGATAATACAGCATTAGAACCTAAATATATTTTTAATACTATTGGTCACAATGGTTAAGTGGCTTTAATATCACAATAGGCAATATATTTGCTGAGTATGGAGCATATATAATTGGTTTTAGTGAGTTAGTTGCATCTGTAATATTGTTGTCTCCAATTATATTCATTAAACACAGAAAAAAATTACATACCATAGGTGGTTTTATGTCTTTTTTTATTATGAGTGGTGCAGTTTTTTTTCACACCTTTACCCCTTTAGGATGGAGGGTAACTTGGCAGGTAACAAATTTAAAACAATGCCAAGGAATTTTTGAATTACCAAATTATTGTATTGATGCTAACTTAGCAAATATGGCTTTATCAATTGTTATATTAAGCATAGTTATGATTATTATCAATAGAAAATAAATAATTATGGCTGTAAAAAATTATAGATATATTCATAATAATATATTTAATTTTAATAATTTATGCTTATCATTAAACCGAAAAAGGCATCATAAATTATTAATTAAGCAAATAATAATATTTAGCAAACAATTATCAGTGAAAAAATTAATTTTTACTAAAAATATTTATCATAGACATATTATTATCAATAAAAAAAATGTTGGTTATCCTTAATCACTTGGGCTAAATACGCTAAAAGTCCAATACATGGGCACCCAGAAAAATCATTTGTTTATGTGCTTAGTGGTAAATTATTATGCACGAAATACAATAATAATTTAACAATACAAAAAAAACAAACCATGCGGTCAAAAAATTATGATTATCATCATGGTACATCTCATCTACATAATAATATTCATCAAATAAAAGCCTTAAAAAAAAGCGTTACATTACACTTTTATTCCGATAATCCTGAAAAAGGAGAGGTGTTTGACATTTAAACTAATTTTTTATTATATTTATTGGTCTTTATACTGCAGAGTTCTCCCTTGGAGATATTTCCAAATAAATGCTAAACATTTCAATGCTGTTAAAGGAATATATTCTAAAATTGACATTGACAAACTAATACCTAAAAAATGGCTACTAGCGCAACACTATGCTACTAAAGATAAACTGCCATATCAGTTTCCAATATTTGTTAAACCAGAATGGGGACAAAATGCTAATGGAGTTATTAAAATTAATACCAAGCAAGAATTTTTATCGCTTGTTAATAAAAAAACTAAAATTCCACTTATAATGCAACAAATTGCTACAGCAAAAAATGAATATGAGATTTTCTACATAAAAAATATAATAAATAAAAATTATGCTATCTTTACTATAACACAAGTTTTTAATACTTCTAACGACAACAATCCGATTAACAGTATTAATAATAATTACACTACTTATAAAGATATTAGCAATGATTTTTCTCTTACAGAGTTACAACAACTAAAGTCATATATGCAACAATTAAAAACTATTAATTTTGCTAGAGTTTATCTTAAAACAAATTCAAAAAATGCTTTATTAAAAGGAATATTTCATATAATTGAAATTAATCTATTTGCTCCACTCCCTATTAATTTATTAGATAAATCGTTCACAAATAAAAATAAATTTATTAAAAAAACCATGCATGATTTAGTGTTGCTTAGCAAACAAACGCCTAAAAAATACTTTAAAAGTTTTATATTTTTAAAAATTATACTAAATCACTATAAAGTGAAAAATAATTTATGAAAAAAATAATTTATTCATTTATTAATACAAGCTTACTATCTGGTTGCAGTAATTATAATCCATTGTCTGTGCGTATTGCCTGTCGTTCCAAAGAAAAAGCAAGAAAAGTATTTGAACAAAATAATTTGCCTTACGCTAAAGGCGAGGTCTTTATAAATCCATATAAAGCTATTAAATTTACTAAAAAATATGGTTTTCCAGTAGTCATAAAACCTAATGTTGGTGGTTTTTCTCGTGGAGCATATTTTCCTATCAAGAATAATTTATCATTATTATATGCCGCTATAAATGTTAAAAAATATTGGCATAGTAGTATTATAGAAAAATTTTTATTAGGCAAAAACTATAGAATTGTAGTGACTAAATGGGGAGTAATGTCTATTATTAGGCGTTACCCACCTTTTGTAATTGGTGATGGGAAAAGCACTATAGGTAGCTTAATTGATACAGAGAATTTATTTAGAAAAAAAATGCAATTATTACCAACTACTCAATTTATTAAAAAAAATACTACTACTAAAAAACACTTAAAAAAATTAAAATTAAATTTTAACGATGTACCAACTATAAAACAAAAAATATATTTACACCATAAGATTGCACTGACATTAGGTTCTAGCGTAAAAGTAATAAATAAATCATTATTAAGCAAAAATAATACTAATGATTTAATAAAAATTTTACAGGCATTTAATGCTAATATATTGGGGATTGATGTTATTTGTACAAAAGGTATACACTTAGATTTTAATAAACAAAACAGCATTTTTTTAGAAGTAAATTCTCGCCCATTTTTAGCTATGTACGATAATCCAAGATATGGAAAAACAGAAGATTTATCATATTTTTATAAAAAACTATCAACTATCTCTATCAATGACAAAGATATTTACTAATAAAAAATACTTATTATATTTGTTTATTATAAAAAATATTATCGCAATATCCTATATGTATGTTACTAATAATTTTATTGATTTTAATGAATTAAAACAAAATTTAAGTGAACAAAATTTTGTAATATCTTATATTAGTTATACTGCAATATTAATTATAAGAGACCTTACTTTATTACCAGGAACTGGTTTTTTATTAATTGGTATTTATCTTTTTAAAACAATAGAGGTATTCTTTGCCATTCAAATTGCTATTATTTGTTATTGTTTAATTATTTATAATTTTTCTCATAAATTAAATTTTAATGTACCGAAAAAAATCTTAAAATACAAAGAAAAATTAAAAAATAAACAAATTATCGTTATATTTCTACTATGTTTTATTCCTGGTATATCAATCAATATATTAATTTATTTTTTATCTATTAGTGGTATTAGATTAAGAAATATCTTGATTGGAATTATTGCCGGTACTTCCATAACATCAATAATATATATTGCTATTATTAAAAATACCATAGAATTATTTTAGATTACAAAACAAAATCTATTATAATTTTGGTAAAATAGTTGAATTTCCCTTTAATAATATTATGTTAATTGCAATTAAACAAAAAATAAAAGGCTGGGTAGCTTATACTATTATTGCAATAATAATAGTACCATTTGCACTATTTGGTATTAACCAATACATGGATGATAGCAATGATATTATAGTGGCAACAGTAGGAAACATAGATATCAATAAAAATGAATATTTAATAGCGTTAGAACGTAGTAAAAGAGCCTTGCAAGAGCAATTAAAAGATAAATACAATCAACAAGCAGAAAATGCTTTAAAAATAAATATTATTAATTCAATAATCAATGAAAAATTATTAATAAATCTTAATCGAGAATTAAATCTAACAACGCTTAATGCTGAAGTAAAAGAACAAATTTTAAATAATAAAAATTTTTTTGATGATAATAAATTTTCATTAGAAAAATATAAAAATATACTTAGAATTAATGGCTATAACATACAACAATACGAACAGCTTGTTAAAAATAATTTAACTAATATACAAATTAAAGATAATTTAAAAAAATCTTATTTTTTAACTAAATACGAAAAAAAACAGTTAAATAATTTATTGTACCAACAGCGAAAAATATCTTATATTAAATCAAAGAATACTGATTTTAGCAAACAAGCAAGTATCACTGATAAAGAAGTGCGAGATTTTTACCAGAAAAATAAAGATAAATTTAACTTAGCTGCAACAATAAAAGTAAATTTTATTACTTTAGATTTAATGCAAATTGCTAAAAACATCCAATATAATGAAGATGATATTGCAGCCCTTTACGAAGAAGAAAAGGCAAACTTTACTACTCAAGAAAAAAGACAGGCTCAGCATATATTATTAAGCACTAAAAAACAAGCGGAAGAATTAATACTGAAGATAAAAAATGGTGCTGATTTTGCTAAACTAGCTAAGAAATATTCAATAGATACTAGTACAAATAATAAGAATGGTGATTTAGGCTTATTAACTAAAAATTCTGGAGTAATGATACCCGAGCTTGAAGATACTATATTTAATATGCAAATAAAAGATATTAATCTAATTAAATCAAGTTTTGGTTATCATATAATTAAGTTAAATAAAATAATTCCATCAATTACCAAAAATTTTACCGCTGTTAAAAAACAATTAATAGAGAATTATACTAAAGAGCAGGCGCAAAAAAAGTTCTATACTATTAGCGATGAATTAGCCACTCTTACTTATGAATCTTCATTACAAGTTGCTGCTGAAAAACTAAATTTAGCTATACAAAGCAGTAATTTCTTTGCTAAAAATAGCACTACATATAATAAGAAATTTATAAACGCATCTTTTAGTAATGAAGTAATAAATAATAATGAAATAAAAATAGTAGAAATAAATGACGAGAAAATAGTGGCTATTAAAAAAAATAAATTTATTAATGCAAAGCCAGAGAAATTTGATAAAGTAGCACTAAAAATAAAAAATTTATTATTACAACAAAAAACAGCAGCTTTAAATACTTTATTTGCTAAAAATATTATACAAACAACAAAAGCTAAATGGTCAAAAGATATTTGGGTAAATAGAAATAATACAGATCTCTCGTCTGAGGTAATAAATTTTATTTTTACTATGAAAAAACCTACTAAAAATAAAGTAACTTATGCTTACACAAATACCTTAAATGGTTTAATAATAATCCGTTTAACCGCTACTAAGATAACTAAAAATATTAGTGATGATTATAGTTATTTTACTAATATTATTGGTGATACATTGTTTGCTAATATTATTAAATATTTACGAAGCAATACAGAAATTAAAATCTTTAATGATTTATTGTAATAAATGTTAACACTTAATCTTGGCTTAAAAGATAAATCTTATAATATATATATTGGAGAAAACTTACTTGATGATAATGATATAATTAGCAAATATATTACTGCTAAGCAAGTCATAATAATATCAAACACTACTGTTGCTCCATTATATTTAAATAGAGTTAAAAAGCTCTTAAGTAATTATCAAATATATGAAATTATTCTGCCTGATGGTGAAATACATAAAACCATGGCAAGTGTTGAAAGCATTATAGCAACAATGCTCAAATATAAAATAAATAGAGACGCAACTATTATAGCTCTTGGAGGTGGAGTTGTTGGCGATATTAGTGGCTTTGTCGCTAGTATTTATCAAAGAGGCATAAAGTTTATCCAAATACCAACAACATTGTTAGCTCAAGTAGACTCTAGTGTAGGTGGAAAAACTGGTGTCAATCATGCTTTAGGTAAAAATATGATAGGTAGCTTTTATCAGCCACAATGTGTTATCATTGATATAAATACCCTTAAAACTTTAACTAAAAGACAATTTAATGCTGGTCTAGCAGAAGTAATTAAGTATGGGTTGTTAGGAGATATAATATTTTATAATTACATAAAAAATAATATAGATAATATTATAAATTTTAATTGCGCTGTTATCGTTAAAATAATTTTTACTTCTTGTCAAATGAAAGCAAATATAGTGTCACAAGATGAAAAAGAACAAGGTATGCGAGCATTATTAAATTTAGGTCATACTTTTGGCCATGCAATTGAAAATTTATTTGGTTATGGTAAATATTTACATGGCGAAGCAATTGCAATTGGTATATTAATGGCAGCTCAAATGTCTGTTTTAGAAGGGTATATTAATGCTGATATAATAAGTGATATTAAAAAGTTATTCAACAAATTTAATTTACCTACTAATATGAGTAAAATAGATATAGATAAATTTATAACAATAATGAAACTTGATAAAAAAAATGTAACTGGAGATATTAATTTAATTTTATTGAAAAATAACGGTCATGCCTTTATTTCTAATAGTTACAAATATAATAATTTAATAAAATCAATTGAAATATTTACAGGAAGATAATTATGACAACAGATAAAAATCTCATAATAGATACTGCAACAGATAAAAAATTTTTTGAAGCTCTAACAAAAAGAGTTGAAGCTAATAATAGTCTGTTTGTTAAATTTTTTATACCAGCTTTAACAGTTTTCTCCTTATTAGCTATTGGTGGTTTTTATATTATATATTCTATTACTGTTGATATGAGTAAATTAGCAAATGAAATACCATATATGCGTAAAGATATTACTAAAATGGCAAATAATGTAGAATTATTAACAAAAAATATAGATAAAATGACAAATACTATGAGTCATATAGATCATAAAATGATAGTTATTGCTGATAGTTTAAACCATATAAAGCCAATGTTAAGTAATATGAATCATATGAATGATAGTATGTTTGATATGAAAAAATCAATTAATAAAATTAGCAAAGATATACATATTATGCGTATGCAATTTGATGGTCCTATGGATATGGTAAATAACATACCATTTTTTTAACTATGAATAATAAACAAATATTACAAATTGCTAAATTAGCTAAATTACAATTTAAAGATAATGATTTAGTATTAATTACTCAAGAAATTAGCGCTATATTAAATTTAGTTGATAAATTACAAAATATTGATACTACAGATATAATACCAATGTATCATCCTATTGCTCTAACACAAAGACTACGAGAGGATAAAGCTGTAACTAATACATTATCCAACCAACATCAAAAAATAGCACCTCTTATTAAAGAAAATTATTACTTAGTGCCAACAGTACTTGCCTAATGAATCAGACTATTAAACAATTATCTTTAAAATTAAGAAAGAAAGAAATATCAGCTGTTGAGCTTACTAAAGAATATTTAGCTAATATCACAAAATATTCTAATCTAAATGCTTTTATTACTATAACAGCTGAATTAGCCCTTAAACAAGCAGCGGCAGCTGATAATATAATGCTTAATAATAATAATTCATTACTAGGTATTCCTTATGCTCATAAAGATATTTTTTGTACCAAAGGAGTAAGAACAACTGCTGGCTCTAAAATGTTAGATAATTTTATTCCTCAGTACAATGCTACTATTAATAATAAGTTAAATAAAGCTGGGGCTGTGATGATTGGTAAAACTAATATGGATGAATTTGCTATGGGCTCATCAAATGAAAACTCCTTTTACGGCAGTAGTCTTAATCCATGGGATACTCATAAAATACCTGGCGGATCATCAGGTGGTAGCGCTGTAGCTGTAATTAGTAATTTGGCTGTATTTGCTAGCGCTACTGATACTGGCGGTAGTATTCGTCAGCCAGCTAGCATGTGTGGCGTTACTGGTATTAAGCCTACTTATGGCTCTATCTCTCGTTATGGTATGATTGCTTATGCCTCAAGTTTAGATCAGGCTGGGATAATGGCAAAGAGCAGTGAAGATTGTGCTATTGTTTTAAACACTATAACTGGTTTTGATGATAAAGACTCAACTTCTATTCAGCAAAATGATATAGATTATACTGCCACATTAGAAGATAATATAAATGGTCTAAAAATTGGCATACCTGATGAGTATTTTACTGATGGCTTAGATAACGGTGTAGCGACTAAAATAACTGCAGCTATAGCTGAATTTGAAAAATTAGGCGCAATAATTAGTAAAGTATCACTACCTAATTTAAGCGCTAGTATTCCAGCATATTATATTATAGCTCCTTGCGAAGCAAGCTCTAATTTATCACGCTTTGACGGAGTGCGTTATGGCTATAGAGCCAAAGACCCTATTGATTTAGAGGATCTATATGTTAGAAGTCGTAGTGAAGGTTTTGGAGCTGAAGTTAAAAAAAGAATTATGGTAGGAACTTATGCCTTAAGCGAAGGATATTATGATGCTTATTATTTAAAAGCACAAAAAGTTCGCAGTTTAATTGCTAATGATTTTGCTGCTGTTTTTAAAAAAGTTGATGTAATAATGGGACCTGTTGCTCCTACTACTGCATGGAATTTAACAGAAATTAAAGACTCTGTTAGTATGTATTTATCTGATATTTATACTTTAAGCGTTAATTTAGCAGGTCTACCAGCTATGAGCATTCCAGCTGGTTTAACTAACAACATGCCAGTAGGGTTGCATATTATTGCTAATCATTTTTGTGAAAATAAGCTGTTAAATATAGCCCATAAATTTCAACAAAATACTGATTTTCATATACTAACACCTAAGGATTTATGATAAATTGGCAAGTAGTTATTGGTTTAGAAATTCATGCTCAGCTTAAAACTAAAGCTAAAATTTTCTCTAATGCTAGTACAGATTTTGGCAGTACTCCTAATATACAAGCTAATGAAGTTGATTTAGCAATGCCAGGTGTACTGCCAGTATTAAATAAACAAGCTGTTATAATGGCAATTAAATTTGGTTTAGCCATTAATGCAGTTATAAATAAAGAAAATATTTTTGCACGCAAAAATTATTTTTATCCAGATTTACCCAAAGGCTATCAAATATCGCAAATGGAATTACCAATTGTTGGAACTGGACAAATAAGTATAAATATAGATAATACCAAAAAAAATATAAGAATTACTAGAGCTCATTTAGAGGAAGATGCAGGGAAATCAATACATAATTTATTTGAAAATTATAGCGCAATTGACTTAAATCGTGCTGGTATTCCATTACTCGAGATTGTATCAGAGCCAGATATTAGTAGTGCTAAAGAAGCAGTAATTTATGCAAAAAAAATTCATACTTTAGTTAAATGCTTATCTATTTGTGATGGTAATATGCAAGAAGGATCATTTAGATTTGATGCTAATATTTCAATTAAAAAACCTGAACAACAGCAATTAGGTGTTAGAACTGAGATTAAAAATATTAATTCTTTTAAGTTTTTAGAAAGAGCAATAGAATTAGAAATAGATAGACAAATAAATATATTAGAAGATGGGGGCAACATAAAGCAAGAAACACGTTTATACGATGAAATAAAAGATGAAACTCGTTCAATGCGCAGCAAAGAAGACGCTAATGATTATCGTTATTTTCCTGATCCTGATTTATTACCAGTACAAATTAGCGATCAACTAATAGCAACAATAAAGGCAGAATTACCAGAATTACCAGAGGCTAAAAAATTAAGATATATTGAACAATTATCTCTTAATAAGGTTGATAGTGAAATCTTAGCAAATGATAAAGATATTGCTGATTATTTTGAACGTATGATTGTCATAGTTGATGCTAAATTAGCGTTAAATTGGATTATGGGTGAATTAAGTAGTTATTTAAATGCTAATAACCTATCTATAACACACAGCAAAATAACACCAACCAACTTAGCACAGCTAATTAATAGAATAACTGATAATACTATTTCTAATAACATAGCTAAAGAAATATTTAAAGTTATGTGGCAAGATAAAAAAGATGTAGATACAGTTATTAAGGAACAAGGTTTAAAACAAATTACTGATACCAATGAAATTAGTATAATTATTGATAAAATTATCACTGATAATCAAAAACAAGTACAACAATTTAAAGATGGTAATCATAAAATATTAGGTTTTTTTATTGGAAAAGTTATGCAAAAAACGGCTGGCAAAGCTAATCCAAAGCAAGTAAATGAAATATTAAACAAAAAACTAAAATGAAGATAATAACAGATGATATTAAAGAGAGAAAATTAGCCAAAATACCACATGAAATATTTACGATTAATACCACTATAATACATTTATTTTTAGCAGTAGCTATTTTAAAATTTGCTAATCCAAAATTAGCAATTATTATACCAATAGCAATATCAGTTATTATTATTATTGCTAGTTATTTATATAATAAAAACATACAATTAACAGCAACCACCTTAGTTAAATTAAACTGGCATTCATCTATGAGGTTATATAGAATATTAATTATTGCTTATATTTTTTATTTTATTATCACTATTGTTGGCTTTATAGCAGGAAAAGATGCACCAGTTAGTATGGATGGAGAAAATATTATAAATAATATATTTTTAATATTAGCTGTTATACCTTTATTTATAAGTGTTTTTATTACAACAGTAGTAGCTTCTGGTTATATGTTTAATGCTATGCGCGGCGAAGTATCAATAAAATTACTTGATAGTTTTACTAAAAAATCCAAGCAATCATCAACCAAATAATTATAAAAAATACTATAAAACCTACTAATAAAAATTGAATTTCACCTAAAATACCATCGCCACTAGATATAGTTAAAATAACCATTAATATTAAAGTTACAAAAAAAGCAATCACTGCTGCGCTTTTAAGGCCAATACCAGGATTTATATGTGTAGCTAAAATATCACTTAAAGCTGGCATAAGCAATACAGCGCCAATTATTATGCTAATTATAAGTAAACTAAAGATAAGCAATAATTTACGTGATTCATTTTTATCCTTAACATCTAAATCTGTCATATTAATTTTTAATTAATTCTCTAACTTTATTTGGATTAGGCATATTAATTGCTGTTATCTCAGGATCATCTCCTGAGGTGTATATTTCAATATCTCCTACGCCAAAAATTCTGTGAATAAAGCTTTGTTTGACTTTTACAGTTCTAACATTTTGTATGTTAATATCAGATCTACTTTTGCTTAAAATTCCCTGCTCGAATAAAATATCATCATTAGTAATAATTAATCTAACGCTTTTATTTTTTATATGCCAAACTAGCAAAATAATAATACCCAATCCAAAAGCGGCAATTAATAATATTGCCATTAAAAACATAAAAGGACGTGCCTTCATAGTTCTTGATTCATTATAACGATATTTTCTTATACTCATATTATTTTACAACCTCTAAGCTATATAAATTATGACAGTTAACACAATTTTGCATTAATACTGCCAAATTACTAATTATTTGCTCATTATCACCTAAAGACAAGGCGTTAAGAGCTAATGCATCAAATTTCTCATGTGTATCAAAACCAAGCTTTTTAAATGTTAACGGCAACTTTCTCATTAAAGCACCAGGTACTGCTTGTCTAGCATTATTGCCAACTTTTTTAGCACTATCTGCAATTGATAGCATATCATTTTTTACACTAGCACTGATAATATTTTGTACGCTAGATAAAAAATCACGCATTTCTTTTAGCACTAAATTCCTTTCATCTATAGTTAATTGTATTGCTATACGTTTATCATTACCTTGCCTTACATCGCCTTTATAAAATTTATAAAGACCAAATATTATTATAGCTAATAACAATAAAATGATACCTGTGCACTTTTTATTCATCTTGATTATCTTCAATAATTTTAGCTACTCCAACTAATTCCTCGTCATTAGCTATATTAATAAGTTTAACTCCTTGCGTATTACGACCAATAATGGATACTGTATTTACACTAGTTCTTACTAATGTAGCTTTATTAGAGATAAGCATAATATCATCATTATCATCTACTTGAAGCGCCCCTACTACCTCGCCATTACGCTTACTAGTCTTAATAGAAATAACACCACTACCTGCCCTTGCTTGCAAGCGATATTCATCAATATTGGTTCTTTTTCCATAACCTTTTTTGGTTGTAGTTAAAATAGGATTATCATTAGTAACGATAACTAATGAAACTACATTATCTTTATTTTGTAATTTTATACCACGCACTCCAATAGCTGTTCTGCCTACCAATCTTACATTAGACTCATTAAAACGAATACTTTTGCCTGCAGCACAAAACAACATAATGTCTAAACCTTGGTTAATAATTTCAACTCCAATTAATTTATCATCATCTCTAAGTTCAATAGCAATAATACCACCTTTTCTTGGTTTAGAAAAATTACTAAGCTTAGTTTTTTTAACAGTACCACTACTAGTTGCCATTAATACAAATTCATCATCTTTCCACTCTTTAACAGGCAAAATAGCATTTATAACTTCGTTTTTATCTAGCGGTAATAAATTTACTACTGGTTTGCCTCTAGAAATACGAGATGCAAGTGGTAACTCATATACTTTTAACCAGTAAACCTTACCTGTTGAAGAAAAACATAAAACATTATCATGCGAATTAGCAATAAAAAGTTGATCTACAAAATCTTCATCCTTCATTTTAGTCGCGCTCTTTCCTTTGCCACCACGACGCTGCGCTCTATAATCCTCTAATGCTTGTGATTTTATATAACCACTACGACTAAGCGTTACCACCCTATCCTCTTCTGCTATTAAATCTTCCAAAGTAAGGTCTATTTTATTGGTTAAAATTTTAGTAAGTCTATTATCACTAAAATCATTGCGTATTATTATTAACTCATCTTTAATAACAGATGTTAATTTTTCAGTATTTTGCAGAATATCAAGTAAATATTTAATATTTTCCAGTACCTCATTAAATTCATTGAAAATTTTATCTTTTTCCAAACCAGTTAACCTATGCAACCTTAAATCTAAAATAGCTTGCGCTTGTTTTTCGCTTAACTTATAACTATTATCTTGTTGCAATCCTAATGTAGTATCAACGTCATCAGGTTTTAAATCATTCATATCTCTACCTGCAATTAATTCAGCAATCAGCTTTCCTTGCCATACACTATTTAATAATGCTAATTTTGCCTCTGCTGGATTTAAAGATAATTTAATAAGTTTAATGATTTCGTCAATATTACTAAGAGCAATAGACAAGCCTTCTAATAAATGGGCTCTTGCTTTTGCTTTATTTAAATCAAAAATTGTACGTCTAGTAACTACTTCACGTCTATGGTTAATAAATGCAGTAATAATATCTTTTAGTGATAATAATTTAGGTACACCGCCATCAATGGCAACCATATTAATACCAAATGATGTTTGCATTTCTGTTAATTTATATAATTTATTAAGCATAACTTCCGCTACTTCACCACGACGCAGTTCAATTACCATGCGCATACCATCTTTATCAGATTCATCGCGTAAAGCAGTAATACCTGCTATTTTATTGTCTTTAATGTAAGTAGCAATTTTACTAATAAGTCTAGCTTTATTAACCTGATATGGTAGCTCAGTCACTACAATACTTTGCTTGTCTTCTCCTTCAATATGCGATACTGCGCGCAAATAAATTTTGCCTTTACCAGTTTCATATGCTTGTTTTATGCCATCTGTTCCGTTTATAATTGCAGCAGTTGGAAAATCTGGTCCTGGCATAATTTGCAGTAAATCGTCTATACTTATATTAACATCATCAATCACTGCTAAACATACATTTATTAATTCAACTAAATTATGTGGTGGAATATTAGTAGCCATACCAACTGCTATGCCTGATGAACCATTTAATAATAAATTAGGTATGCGTGTTGGCAATACCACTGGTTCGCTCTCAGAACCATCATAATTATCAATAAAATCAACAGTATTTTTATCAATATCACGCAACAACTCATGGGTAAGTTTTTGCATACGAATCTCAGTATAACGCATGGCAGCTGCTTTATCTCCATCTATAGAGCCAAAATTACCTTGACCATTTACTAAAGTATAACGCATAGCAAAAGGTTGTGCTAATCTAACTATAGTATCATAAATAGCACTATCACCATGCGGATGATATTTACCCATTACATCACCTACTATTCTTGCTGATTTTTTATAAGCTTTATTATAATTATTACCAAACTCATGCATAGTATATAAAACTCTTCTATGTACTGGTTTAAGACCATCACGAATATCAGGTAGTGCTCTACCAATAATAACACTCATAGCATATTCTAAATAAGAATTCTGCATTTCATCTTCTATAGTTATGTGTGATATATTTGTAGGTTTTTTATTCTCTTCGCTCATATATTTTTATAAAACAAAATAGACTAACATTTTACATGATTATAGCTAACTAAATTATAATTTAATTAAGATATATGCGTAATGATAACTCTAGTATGGCTATCTACTCTATGTTCCCATAAAAATATTCCTTGCCAAACACCAAGCGCTAATTTATTGTTAATAATAGGCACTGATATACTAGTTTGAGTTAACATACACTTTATATGAGCTGGCATATCGTCAACTCCCTCGTTAGTATGTGTATAACTATCTTCTTCCTTAACTATTTTATTTAACCAATGTTGTAAATCGTATAAAACACTAGGATCAGCATTTTCTTGAATAATAATACTAGCAGACGTATGCTGAATAAAAAATGTTGCCAAACCATCTCTTATGCCGCTTTTAGTTACAACGATATTTGCCAACTCACTAAATTCTACCAATCCTTGTTTGTTAGTATTTAATGTAATTAAATCTATCATAATAAAAAATAGTAAGTTAAATTATTATTTTATAATTAAATGTATAAATTTTGTTATAATTTGCAGATTAACTTTAATTTATTGTGAAAATGAAAACAATCAAGATTTGTGGCGCTAAAACTCATAATCTTAAAAATATTAATATAGAAATTCCTCGCAATAAACTTATTGTTATAACTGGTATATCTGGCTCAGGAAAATCTTCTTTAGCATTCGATACTATTTATGCAGAAGGTCAACGGCGTTATGTAGAATCTCTTTCTGTATATGCTAGACAATTTTTATCAATTATGAAAAAACCAGATGTAGAAAGTATAACTGGTTTATCTCCCGCTATTGCTATTGAACAAAAATCTACCTCACATAATCCACGCTCTACCGTTGGCACTATTACTGAAATTTATGATTATTTACGTTTATTATTTGCCAAAATAGGTCAGCCTATTTGCCCGCAACATAAAAAACAATTAACTGCACAAACTATATCACAAATAACTAATAATATTTTAGCATTGCCTATAGATGAAAAGATTATATTGTTATCGCCAGTTGTAGTAAATCGCAAAGGATCGCAACAAAAACTTCTTGCAGAAATAGCACATTTAGGATTTTTAAGAGCTAGGGTTGATGGCGAAATACAATATATTGATGGTATAGGTGAATTGGATGCAAAAAAAAATCATATTATTGAAATTGTTATAGATAGAATTAAAATACGCTCAGATATTAGCAGTCGTTTAAGCGAATCAATTGAAACTAGTGTTAACTTATCAGGCGGTATAATAAAAGTAATTTCTATTGATAATAATTTTACCGAAATAACATTTTCTACTAAATTTGCTTGCACTAAATGTGGTTATTCATTAAATGAATTAGAACCTAGAATATTTTCTTTTAATAACCCTGTTGGTGCTTGCAATAGTTGTGCTGGTTTAGGTGTACGTGATATTTTTTGTGAAACCAAAGTTATTGCTCATCCAGATTTATCTATAGCGGAAGGAGCAATTTATGGTTGGGGTAAAACTAATGGTTATTTTTACAAAGTCCTAGAAAGAGTTTCTAAACATTATAATTTTAGTTTAAATGTCCCATTTAATAAATTAGCTGAAAATTATAAAAAAATAATTTTATATGGCAGCAAAGATAAAATAAATTTTAATAATATTACTGGCAAAGGTTTTGGTAGTAAAAAAATATTTAAAGGTATTATCCCAACTTTAGAAAAACGCTATAAAGAAAGTGAGACGTCAGCAACTATATCTAACTTAAGCCAATACATTGTTAAAGAAACATGTAGTAGTTGTAATGGTGAAAGACTTAATATTAGTTCTAGAAATGTTTTTATAAGCAAACAAAATATACCTAAGTTAGTTAACATGTCTATTAGTGAAATATTTAATTTTTTTGATAAGTTATCTATTAAAGGCAGTAAACAACAAATTTCTGCTTCAATTTTAATAGAAATTAAAAAAAGACTGCATTTTTTAATAAGTGTAGGTCTTGATTATTTAAGTTTAGCTAGAAGTGCTAATACTTTATCAGGAGGTGAATCGCAACGCATAAGGCTTGCTAGCCAAATTGGCGCTGGATTAGTTGGTGTATTATATGTATTAGACGAACCTTCTATTGGATTACATCAGCGTGATAATAAAAAATTATTGTCTACTCTTACTTACTTAAGGGACTTAGGTAATACGGTTATTATGGTAGAACATGATGAAGAGGCTATACTTGCTGCGGATTTTATTGTAGATATAGGGGTTGGAGCTGGAGTATTAGGGGGGAATATTATTGCCACAGGCAGTGCAGCGGAGATTATAAATAACAAAAAATCATTAACTGGTGATTATCTTAGTGGTAGAAAAATTATAGCTCTGCCTGTTAAACATAAAAAATCTACTAAATATTTAGAATTATTAGGTGCTAATGGTAATAATCTAAAAAATGTTAATATAAAAATTCCAATTGGTGTTATAACTTGCATTACTGGAGTATCTGGCTCTGGTAAATCTAGCTTAATTAATAACACCTTATACCCGCTAATTGCCCAAAAACTACATAGAGCTACTAGCGAGCCATTGCCATATAAAGATATTAAAGGTCTAAAATATTTTGATAAAGTAATAAATATTAATCAAAACCCCATCGGTAGAACTCCACGTTCTAATCCAGCTACTTATACTGGGGCTTTTGTCCTTATTAGAGAATTATTTGCACAAACTGAAGACTCTAGAGTACGTGGATATAAGATTGGTAGGTTTAGTTTTAATATCAAAGGTGGTAGATGCGAAGCATGTAAGGGAGATGGTTTAATTAAAGTAGAAATGCATTTTTTACCAGATACTTATGTAGCTTGTGATATATGCAAGGCTAAAAGATATAACGAACAAACCTTAGAAATAAAGTATAAAGGTAAAAATATATCACAAATCTTAGCTATGGATATAACTAATGCTTTAATCTTTTTTGATGCAATTCCTAAGATAAGACAAAAATTACAAACACTAATTGATGTTGGTTTAGGTTATATAACATTAGGACAAAATGCACTAACTTTATCAGGTGGGGAGGCGCAAAGAGTAAAATTATCCAAGGAATTAGCAAAAATAGCTACTGGTAATACGCTTTATATTTTAGACGAGCCAACCACCGGACTACATTTTCACGATATAAAACAACTATTAATAGTATTAAAAAGATTACGTGATAAAGATAATACTATTATTATTATAGAACATAATTTAGATGTAATAAAAACTGCTGATTGGATTATAGATATAGGGCCAGAAGGCGGTGAAGGCGGTGGTGAAATTATTGCTAGTGGTACTATAGAACAAGTTAGTAAAGTAAAAAAATCTTGGACTGGTAAATATTTAGCGCAACTAATTAAGAAATAATACTACTAATTATATCTTTTACCATTTTAATAGTAATTTTATGTTTTTTAATTAGCGATGTTTTATCTAAAATTTCTAACATATTCATTAAATCTCCTAAATCTCTGGAATAATTTTTAATTAAATAATGAAATATATGGCTATCTATAGAGATTTTTTTATTTTTAGCACGCATAATAAGCGCTAATATTTTATCGCTATCATTTAGTGTTAATATTTGCATAACTAACGACTGTTGCAGTCTAGTTTTTAAATCTATAAAAATATCTAAATCTGCTATATTATTAGCACTACTTATAACTAAGTTTAATTTATTATTTTTACTAAAATTATATAAATCAAAAACCAATTGTTGGTTTTTTATACAAGCCTTATCTAAATTATCTAAATAAATAATATCACTGCTTAATAATAATTTATTAATTTCATTATTAACTACTTGCTGTAAATCTAAATAAAAAACACTTAATTTTAACTGCAATGAAAGTAAAGTATATGCTTGTAATATATGTGTTTTACCACTATTTTTAACACCAAAAATATACAATGAAGCGCATGGTTTAGTTAAAACCATATTTAGTTGTTGGACTATAATAGTATTATTACCTATAATAAAATTATCAAAAGATAATTGTGGGTTAATAACAAATGGTAATATTAATTGCATCTATCTTTTCTCATTAATAATAAACTCTTTTAACCATAACCAAATATAGTCAATACCGCTTAATATTGTAGCGGTAGCAACTATAATTAGCATATGTTGTTTAAAGTCTTTTAAATATGGGTACAATTCCTCTAAAATTAAAAATAATACTAATAATATTTGCAAAGTAGTATTGATTTTTGATATATTAGATGGGCGTAGTAATGACTTAGTATTAGAGCCAAGAAAATAACCAACTGTACCAGCGACAATAATAATGTCTCTAATAAAAATTATAACAAACAACCATGGTGGTAAAATATTTATAACTGTTAATGTAGAAAAAGCACCAATTAATAAAATTTTATCAGCAGCTGGATCTAAAATAGAGCCAATTCTACTGCAATAATTAAAACGTTTTGCAATAAAACCATCTAAACCATCACTTACACCTGCAATAATAAATAAAATTAAAGTGCTAAAATAATCAGCATTTAGCAGCGTTATAATTATAGGTACTGTTAAAATAACTCTTAACAGGCTAAGCAAATTAGGGAATTGAGAAAAACTCATATTTTATTATTATTATTAAATACAACAATTATACAATGTCATCACTAACTTATAAAGACGCAGGTGTTAATATCAGTAAAGGCAATGAATTAGTCAATAGAATTAAACCACTTGCAGCAAAAACAAAAACAAATAACGTACTAACCACTATTGGTGGTTTCGGCGCTGGATTTGCTGTACCAAAAGGTTATGAAAATCCAGTATTAATATCGGCAACCGATGGCGTTGGTACCAAATTAAAATTAGCACAAATACTTAATAATCATACCACTATAGGCATAGATTTAGTAGCAATGTGTGTTAATGATATCATATGTTGTGGCGCCAAACCTTTATTTTTTCTAGATTATTATGCTACATCAACTCTTAATAATGATGTTGCTGCTGCAGTTATAAATAGTATTGCTGATGGCTGTTTGCTAGCAAAATGTGCTTTAGTCGGTGGTGAAACAGCAGAAATGCCAAACATGTATCAACGTGAAGAGTATGATTTAGCTGGGTTTTGTGTTGGTATTGTAGAAAAAGATAACATTATTGATGGTAATAATGTCGCAGTAGGTGATAGCATTATTGCTATAGCATCAAGCGGCGCTCATTCTAATGGTTACTCACTTGTTAATAAGTTAATTATAGATAAAAAGATTGATAATAAGCAATTATCTGCACTGCTAGAACCAACTAAAATTTATGTAACAACTATATTGTCTTTAATTAAAAAAATTAAAATAAAAGCAATTGCTAATATTACAGGTGGTGGTTTAATTGAAAATATTCCTAGAGTATTTCCAGATAATTTAACTGCTAAAATAGATACCAATTGCTGGCAATTACCAGATATTTTTACTTATTTACAACAAGCAGGTAATATAGAAAATATAGAAATGTTTAGAGTTTTTAATTGTGGTATTGGCATGGTTATAATTGTAGCTAATAAAGATATAAAAAAAACTATAGCACAATTAAAAAGCACTGGCGAACAAGCTTTTGTTATTGGTCATATTATAGATAAAAAAGATAAAAAAATTATTATATGAAGGCAGTAGCTATACTTATATCAGGTAATGGCTCTAACCTACAAGCATTAATTGATAATAGTAAAGATATAGGTATTGATATTCAAATAGTAATTAGCAATCAAGAAAATGCTTATGGCATAAATAGAGCAAAAAAAGCAAATATTGCTACTAGAATAATACCAAGCAGAGCGCTAAATACAGATATTTTTGAGCAAAAAATAATAACTACTATTGATAGTTATAATATTAACTTTATTATTTTAGCTGGCTTTATGCGCATACTTAGTAGTAGCTTTATTAATAAATATAAAGATAAAATTATCAATATTCATCCATCATTATTACCAAAATTTAAAGGTTTAAATACCCACAAAAAAGTACTAATAGCTAAAGAAAAGTTTCACGGAGCAAGTGTTCATTTAGTAACTAATAAGTTAGATGGTGGTGAAATAATTATGCAAAAAAAAATAAAAATATTAACAAATGATAACGAAACTACTTTAGCTAAAAGAGTATTAACTATAGAGCATCTTTTGTACCCCAAAGCAATTAAATACTTCATAAAAACACTGCTATGAAAAAAATTATTTGTTTATTATTAATCTCAATAAACTCTTTAGCACTTACACCGCATAAACTAACTTATGAATTATCAGTAAGTGGTTTTAATGTGGCTACAGAATATAGAAAATTAACCATAAAAAACAATATTTATACTTATACGGCTCGTGCAAAAACAGAGGGATTAGCTGCTTTTATTAAAAAATATAGTATTAATGTAAATAGCAATTTCATCCTTAATAATAATAGATTTAAAACTATTAAATTTAGCTTACTAGAAATAGATGAAAAGAAAATAAAAAAAAATATACAACTTGAGATAAATAATAGTAATATTAATAAATCATATAGAAAAATATGGCTAAATAATAATGTTATCGACATCTTAAATATTTTTTTAGCAATTGGTCATGATTTAAAATATAATTACCCATTAAATTATCAAATGCTGGATGAGAGTGAGATTAAAAAATATCAGTTTAAAATAATTGCAAAAGAGCAGATATTTGTCTTAAATAAAAATATAAATGTTATTAAGGTAAGTGATAATAATAAAATTACTGCTTATTTTGCTCCAGAATTTGACTATATTCCAATATTAATTAAAAATGAAAACTGGCAATATATATTAACTACATATGAGCAATAAAAAATTTATATATTCTAGTTTTATTGTTTCATCTATGACTATGTTATCACGTATATTTGGCTTAATACGTGATATTATTATAGCAAAATATTTTGGCGCAAATGCCTCGTTAGATGCCTTTATAGTTGCCTTTAAAATTCCTAATTTTTTTCGTAGATTATTTGCTGAAGGTTCTTTTTCACAAGCTATAATGCCAATTTTGGCTGATGCTAAAGAGCAACAAAAAGAATTAGAAATAATCAACCATATAAGTGGTAGATTATTTAGTATTTTATTAATACTTACTATTATTGCTATATTATTTGCTCCAATTTTTATTTTTATTTTTGCATGGGGATTCTATTTTGCCGAAGATAATACTAAGTTTTTTCTTGCTAGTGATTTATTAAAAATTACCTTTCCTTATTTATTGTTAATATCAATGGTAGCACTTTCTGGTAGCATTTTAAATACTAATAAAAAATTTGCTGTTCCAGCATTTACACCTGTTTTACTTAATATTGCTATGATTTTGTCAGCCATATTTTTATCAACACATCTAAAACAGCCAATTTTTGCCTTAGCTTATGGTGTGTTTATTGGCGGTATACTACAATTATTATTGCAAATACCATTTTTAATGAAAATTAATAAACTACCAAAGCTAACATTCAAAGCACATAAAGTCTTTACTACTATAAAACAACGCATGTTACCAGCTTTATTTGGCAGCTCTATTGCTCAAATAAATTTACTTATAGATACAATTATTGCTAGTACTCTCATAAGCGGCAGCATATCTTGGTTGTATTATGCTAATAGATTGTTAGAATTACCAATTGCAATTATTGGTGTAGCTCTGGCAATTGTTAGTATTGCTAAACTTAGTAAATTATTTGCTAGGGGTGATGAAATAGGGTTTAAAAAATTACTTAATAATAGTATAAATATTGGAATTATTCTTGCTATTCCAAGTGCTATTGGTTTAATGCTATTAGCTAAACCTCTTATTATAACTTTATTTCAATATGACAAATTTAGCAATACTGATGTCAATAATTCATCTCTAGCCTTAATATCATACTCCTTAGCAGTAATATTTTTTATACTAACTAAAATAATAACTGCAGCTTTTCTATCTAGAGGAGACACAAAATCTCCAGTAAGAGCTGGAGTAGTGTCTATGCTGAGCAATATTTTACTTAATCTAATATTGTCTTATTATTATTCATTTATAGGCCTTGCTATAGCAACTACTATAGCTGCTATAATTAATTTTATTATATTAATCTGGTATTCATCTAAACATAATATTTACCATTTAACCGCAACATTTTATAAATTATTAATCAAAATTATTATAGCAAGTTTAGTTATGGCTGCATTTATCCTTTATAATAATAATAATTACCTTGATGCAACAGCTATAAATAGAATTATAATGCTTAGTTATGAGGTAATTATTAGTATTGTTATTTATATTGCCTTATTATTTTTATTTAACGTTAAATTAAAGAGTTAATTAACTTTTATTGCTTGTGCAACGGTATACTTTGCCCCTTGTTTAATCTTTTTATAGTTACCAAACACATTATTAAAATTATCTTTAATAAATTTTCGTAACCCATTAATGGTAACAAAAGTAATTTTAGCGCCAACTTGCATATGATCATAAGCATCATATAATATAATTGCCAATTGTTCTCTACCAACTTTAGCAGGGACATTTGAAATAATATGACTAAATTTTTTATATTTATTGAGATTAGATAAGCCATTAGATAAATAAATATTAACATTATTTATATTATTATTTTTAGCATTTATTTGACTAAATTCTATAGCAATAAAATCTTTATCAACCATATCAACACTATTAGCTATCTTAGCAATAGACAAACCTATAGGGCCATAACCACAACCTAAATCAAGGCAAATATCTGTGCTATTTATATCAATATAATTCAATAACAATCTTGTTCCTTCATCAATATCTTTAGGGCTAAAAATACCCCAAGTGCTTTGCAAACGTAAATTAAAGCCTAATAATTTTGTATTTATTATTAAATTCTGTTTAAGTTTTATTAAATCTTTTCTATAAAACATTTGTATCTTTAAAATGCTGATAACCATTAATTTTACTACTTATACCATCTACTCTTAATCCTAATTTTTTACTAATAACTCCTATTTTTGTTACATTTTTAATATTGATTTTATCTGCTGGAGCGCTAAAACATAGTTGATAATCATCGCCACCGTTTAAAGCATCATTTAATGTGGCATTAATTGCCACAGGTATTTTATTACTAATTATATCTGCTCCTACTTTAGAGGCAGTGAGAATATGATTTAAATCCTGCAACAAACCATCAGATATATCAATACAAGAATTTGCAATACCATTTATTTGTAATCCTAAAAATATTTGCGGCTCAGGTTTCATTAATTTATTAAGCATTTCTATATCAATAACTTGATTATTATTAATACTTCTCAGTGCAAATGCTGCTCCACCTAAATCACCCGAAACAAAAATTCCATCACCAATTTTTGCCCCTCTTCTCAATATTGCTTGCTTACATTCACCAATTATAGTAATCGTTATACTTAAAGCTCCGCGTGCAATATCACCGCCTATTAAATCAATATGATACTTAGCAGCTAATTTTTTTAATGCTAAAGAAAATGTTGCCAGCCATGTATTATTTATATTTGGCATAACTAAACTAAGAGTAAAACTTTTAGGAGATCCTCCCATAGCCGCAATATCACTTAAGTTAACAGCTAATGCTTTATAAGCCACATCATCTGCTAAAGCATCAGACAAAAAATGCACTCCGCCTACTAAAGTATCAGTACTAATTAATATTCTTTTATTAAAACTTAATACAGCACAATCATCCCCTACTGACTCAATAACATTATTATTATATTTTTTCCAAGTAAAATATTTATCTATTACATCAAATTCATTCATAGTATTATTTTAATGGCAAAAAATAAACAAGGTAGAAATATAAATGGAATATTATTATTAAATAAAGATACTGGTATTAGCTCTAATAAAGCATTACAACAAGTAAAAAAAATATTTAATGCTAAAAAAGCAGGTCATACTGGTAGTCTTGATCCGCTGGCTAATGGAATTCTGCCAATTTGCTTAGGTGAGGCTACTAAGTTTGCTACTTATTTGTTAAATGACAATAAATCTTATATAGTAACAGCAAAATTAGGTATAAGCACTACAACCTTTGATATTGAAGGAGAAATAACTAAACAAAAACCCATTGATAATATTAATATTCAAAAAATAAAACAAACTATAAAAAAATTTATTGGTACTATAAAACAAGTGGCTCCTATATATTCTGCACTTAAAGTCAATGGCGTACCAATGTATAAATTAGCTCGACAAAATATAACTGTACAGCCAAAAATTAGAACAATTACTATATATAGTATAGAATTTATTAGTTACACTGATGAACAACTAACTATTGAAGTAGCTTGCTCTAAAGGCACTTATATTCGTAGTTTAATACATGATATAGGTAATAAGCTAAATTGCGGTGCTACAGTAGCAAAACTAAAACGTAATAAATTTGCTCATTTCAACTTAGATAATAGTATTAAACTGATTGATCTAATTAAACTTAAAACTATTGATTATAAAGCATTAGATGCTAAATTATTAAATAGTGAGAATGTATTAATAAACTTTAATAATATTAATTTAACTGACAAAGAAACTAGCGCTATAAAGTTCGGACAAAGGGTTTATTGCAATAAACCATCGCAAATAATAAAAATATTTAATAAAAATATATTTTTAGGTTTAGGTGTTATTAATAATAATACTTTGCAAGCAAAAAGACTAATAAACTTATAATATTAACCTTGACGTTATAAGTCGTACTAATTTTAATAAATAGGTATAATTGACTATTTTAAAATTTTTCTGCAATTAAATTTGCATCTTAAAAAATCATGTATAGTCTCAAAATTTTAACTGATTTCGCTGCAGCTCATGCTCTTAGAAATTATACTGGCAATTGTGCTAATCTTCATGGTCATACTTGGAAGGTTGAAGTAATAATAAATAGTAAGCAATTAGATAAGAATGGTATAGCTATTGATTTTCGTATTATAAAAAATTATACGCAAGATATAATATCTAAAATAGACCATAAATATCTAAATGAAATAAAACCGTTTGATAAAATCAATCCAACTGCTGAGAATATTGCTAAATATTTATATGATAAACTTAGCTCATTAATTACTACAAATAATACTCACGTAGGTAGCGTTAGCGTTTGGGAAACTCCAAGAGCTTGTGCTACTTATTATCAATAAATTATGTTAGCAGATACTCAAAATAAAATAGATAATAGAGACATAAATATTAATAAAGTTGGTATTAAAGACATAAAACATCCTCTGATTTATATTAATAATCATAATAAGAAACAACATAGCATTGGTAATTGGCAAATGACTGTATCTCTATCTCCTGAGCTTAAAGGTACACATATGTCAAGATTTGTTGAAATTCTAAATCAAAATACAATAGAATTTTCTACTGCAAGTTTTGCTGATATTGTCAAAATAGTAGTAAAAAAATTACAAGCAAAAAATGCTGAAGTAATAGTTAATTTTCCGTTATTTATTAATAAATTAGCTCCAGTATCTAAGGTACAATCCATGTTAGATTATAACGCTAAACTTTGTAGTAATATAATAGATGGTAGAATAAATACAACAATTACAGTAGTGGTTGCTGTTACTAGTCTTTGTCCATGCTCTAAAAGTATAGCATCATATGGAGCACATAATCAACGCTCGCATATAACAATTAGCGCTACTATCAAAAACAACGCTGTATTACACTTCGAAGAATTAATAGCTATAGCTGAAAAACATGCCTCTTGCGATTTATATGCAATTTTAAAAAGGGAAGATGAAAAAGAAGTTACAGAAAAAGCATATAACAACCCTGCTTTTGTTGAAGATTTAGTGCGTAATATATCAATTGAATTAAATAATAATAATAATATTGCAACATACACTGTAGAGTCAGAAAACTTTGAATCAATCCATAATCACTCAGCATACGCTTTTGTTCAAGGAAAATAAATGTTAAAAAAAATATTAGCTAAAGTTAACAATATACGTATTAAAAAAACAGATTTAATTCCACCGCCTATCGAATATATTAAACGCTACCCTATTAATAAAGAGGAAACTAATTTTATTATTAATTCTAGAGAAACCATTAAAAATATTATAAATGAAAAAGATAAACGCTTAATGGTTATTATTGGTCCTTGTTCCATTCATGATGTAGACGCTGCTAGAGAATATGCTGAAAAATTAGCTAAAATACGTGATAAATTAGCTGATAAATTATTTATTATAATGCGAGTATATTTCGAAAAACCACGCACTACTATTGGCTGGAAAGGCTTAATATATGATCCATTTTTAGACAATAGTTTTAATATGAAAAAAGGATTAGATATTTCTAGACACCTCTTACTTGATTTGGCAAAAATGAAAATACCAAGTGCAGTTGAGTATTTAGATGTTATAAGTCCACAATATTTTTCTGATTTAATAACATGGGGAGCAATAGGAGCTAGAACTACAGAAAGCCAAATACATAGAGAGTTAGCATCTGGTCTATCTTGTCCTGTAGGCTTTAAAAATGGCACTGATGGTAATATTCAAATAGCAATTGATGCAGTTATATCTGCTAGCAATAGTAGTATGTTTTGGTCTGTTAATAAAAAAGGCATAATAAACCGTTACACTACCAGTGGTAATAAAAATTGCCATATCATATTAAGGGGCGGCAATAATATTACTAATTTTGACAAACAAAGCATTGCTAATGCTAAAAATTTATTAATAAAAAATAAGTTATCAACTAAAGTTATGATTGACTTATCTCATGCAAATAGTAATAAAAATTATAAAAATCAACTTAAAGTTGGAGAAAATATAATACAACAATTAAAAACTAAAAATAGTGGTATTTTTGGTGTAATGATAGAATCTAATTTAAAAGAAGGTAATCAAAAAATTAATACTATAGATAAATTATCGTATGGTATTAGCATCACTGATGCTTGCATTGGCTGGAATGATAGTGAAAAATTATTATATGACTTAGCGGCTGCTATAAACATTTAGCGCAAATACCATATAAATATAAAGAATGGTCAGTTAGTTTATAATTAAAATTATTAGCTATTTCTAATTGACACTTTTCAATTAAATCATGTTTAAACTCATCAACTCCACCACATTTAATGCAAATTAAATGATCATGATGCTCTTCACTAATTATTTCAAATACTGACTGACCATCCTCAAAATTTAATTTTTGTACAATACCTGCTTTCTCAAATTGAGTTAATACTCTGTAAATAGTAGCTATACCAATTTCTTCGTTTTTAAATAACAACTCTCTATAAATATCATCTACACTCATATGATGATTTTTACTAGTGGATAATATTTCTAATATTTTAATTCTTGGTATTGTTGCTTTTAAGCCTATGTTCTTTAAATCTTTAGCTTTCATAGTTACATGGTAATGGTAAAATACTTAATTATTTTATCTTAATTTTTATGCCAATTATTTTAAGATTTCTTATAATTTTATCTATATTTATATCAGGGTGCCTACAAACCTACAAACAAGATATTTATCAAGGCTCTGAAATCTCTAAAGAACAATTAAAAAAAATTAAAATAGGTATGAGCAAAACACAAGTAAAAAATATTTTAGGCTCACCTGCAATTATTGATATTTTTCATAAATATCGCTGGGATTATATTACGTATATAAGAGTTAATAATGCTTATAAAAAATCAAATTTAACTTTGCTTTTTAATAAAAATAATCAATTAAAAAAAATTAACTAAATACTCTTTGTAAACTTTTTTTAAATTCTTGTCCTCTATGAGAAAAATTATCAAACATATCAAAACTAGCACAAGCAGGAGAAAACAATACTACTTTAGCATTAAATTTATTAGCTACTATAATAGCTTCATCTAAGGTATTTACTTTTATAGTTGTGTTTATATGTTGGGCAAAAAATTTGCTACTCATGCCAAAAATAATAGTGTTACTAACTTTAGTATTAATTAAATTAAATAACTTTTCGTAACTTTCTTTTTTAGCCGTGCCACCTAAAATAAGAGTAACAGTATTGTATCTAGTAAACATAGCTTTAATCGCACAAATACAAGAAGTTGCGTTTGTTGCTTTAGAATCGTTAAAATAATCTTTGCCATTAAAATTATTTATAAATTCTAATCTATGCTTTAAAGGAGAAAAATTTTTAATAACATTAATTGCTGTTAATAAAGACAGATTTAATATTACAATTATGTTTAGCACTGCTAAAATATTTTCAATATTATGCCTGCCAATAAACTTGGTATCATTTAAAGAAAATAATATCTGTTTATTACAAATAAAATATTTATTATCACTACAGCTAATAACTGATAAATCATTAATAATATTATTAACACTAAACCTTGGTCCATGAATATTTTTAGTATATTTTTCATCAGCGTTAATTAAATTTTTCTTACTAAAACTATAAATTTTCAATTTTGCCAGCATATATTGTTGAAAATTTTTATATCTATCTAGATGATCAGGAGTTATATTAAGTACTAATGCCAAATCTAATTTAATATTTTTTATATAGTCTAGTTGATAACTAGATAGCTCTATTACATAAATTTCAATTTTATGATTTAATGCGTCTAATACTGGCAAACCTATATTACCACAAGCTACAGCTTTAATATTACAAGCACATAGAATATCTGTCAGCATTTTTACTACAGTTGATTTACCATTTGACGCTGTTACAGCAATTAACTTAGCGTTAGTAGTGTTAACAATATACTGATAAAATAAATCAATATCGGTAATTATTTCAATCTTAATTATCTTTGCCCATACCACTATATTTTCATTAGGATTAATACCTGGACTTATAATTATTTTATTAACACCTATTAAAATATCTTTACACCACTGTCCAGTATAAATTTTACTACAAAACTCATTAAATTTATTTAACAAAGGTGGTATATCTCTGCTGTCAGCAATGATAAACTTATGTTTGTTTTTATGTAACGCTTTAACAACAGATAAGCCAGTTACTCCCATACCCAAAACTAAAATCATTTTAATTTTATATGTTATAATAATAGCTTTAATTTTACTTAAAATTTTATTATGCAAAACAACTATACACTCACATCAACATTAGGTGTTAATAAAGTACTTATAAATACTTATAAATTATTATCAGCAACATTGCTATTTAGTGCAATTATGGCCTATATATCAATGATAATTGGCTTTCCACATCTTGGTTTTTTTACTATTATTGTTTATTTTGCTTTGTTGTTTTTAGTAACTAAATTACAAAATTCTGCTTATGGTATATTAGCAGTTTTTGCATTAACAGGTTTTATGGGGCTAACTATAGGACCTATTATTAACTTTTATTTATCTACCACACAAGGTGCAACTCTAGTTACTATGTCAATGGTAGGGACTGCTGCTATATTTATATCTCTTTCATTTTATGCTATTGTTAGTAAAAAAGATTTTAGTTTTATGGGTGGATTTTTAATGGCTGGAATTATAGTAGCATTTTTAGCTGGTATAGCTAATATTTTCCTTGCTATTCCAGCTTTAGCAATTACAATATCAGCTGCTTTTATCTTGCTGATGAGTGGACTTATATTGTTTGAAACATCAAATATAATTCGTGGTGGCGAAACAAATTACATTAGTGCTACCGTAACTTTATTTGTTGCTATATATAATATATTTCTTAGTTTATTGCAAATTCTTGGTATATCTGGTAGCGATGATTGATAAGGACGGATATCGCGCTAATGTAGGTATTGTATTATTAAATCATAAAAAACAAGTTCTACTTGCAAAAAGAACTAATACTAATTCTTGGCAATTACCTCAAGGTGGTATTAAATTCATGGAAAGTGATGCAGAAGCTCTTTATCGTGAATTATATGAAGAAGTTGGTTTGACTGAGAATGATATAAAATTATTGGCAAAAACACCGAAATGGCTTCGTTATTCTGTACCTAAAGATAAATTAAATGGTAACTCAAAATTTATTGGCCAAAAACAAATATGGTTCTTATTAGAAAAAATATGTGCAGATGCTACAATTAAACTTGATAATTACGATAATAAAGAATTTGATGATTGGTGTTGGGTTGATTATTGGCAGCCAATTAACCAAGTTATTGATTTTAAGAAGAATATATACGAAGATATGCTAAAATCATTGGCACCTATTGCTTTTGCAAATAATCACAATATTCCTAAATATTTAACCAGAAAATTTACTCATTCTGCTATTTGTTTGTAATAATTAAATTTATTGCAAAAATTTTGCTATCTCTAATTTTCGTGCCTTTATTACTGATGATTCTATAATGCCTTGTTTGATAAAGTCAGTTAAAATTTCATCAACTATAGATGAACTTTCATTTGTATCCATACCAGGTAGTAGTCTTTTATCGTATAAAATCTTTAACATTAAATAATCAAGACCGCTTAATAAATCATTAATACTAACATCATTAGCAACTGATGGATTTACCCAGTCAGAATCATTTACCAAGCCCATAGCTTGTGTTAATTCTTCAACAATACAAGATGGTAACAACCCGTTACTCATAACATAGTCAACAGGAATAATAACTACAACACTGTTAAAACCATAGCTAAAATCATATCTAAAATATAACAAACAGTTACTGGTCTTATATAAATCTTTAATTTTATTGCTAGTATATTTTTCTATTGCTTTTTTATAAAATTCTCTTTTTGTTAGGATGATTTTAAAATTCTCTTTTTGTTTGTGCTTATTTTTTTTAAAAATTTTAACACCTGTGATACTTGATAAATCATTAAAATGCAATGTTATTAACTTCTCAACTATATTAATCTTAGCTGTTAATTTAAAATAATTAATATCCCATATAATATTTTTCTGCCAGCGTTTTAATTTTTGCAACCCTGATTGATATTCATTTTTATAAACAATTTCAAAAAATGCTTTTTTAATGTATTGTTTATCTTGCCAATTAATATCTTTAATGGCAGCAAAGCTTACACTACAATAAATAAATACTAATAATACTTTTAGCATAAGCACTCATTACTGTTCTGTTAAAGCACTGCTAAACCCACGAGAAATTGGTTTAACTAGATATTTAAATAAAGAACGTACACCAATTTTAATGCCAATAGAAACAGACATACCTAATTTAACTTTTATTTGTTTAGATTTAAGATTATCTTTATATTCTATACCAATTATTTTTACATTAACCCTATAAAATGTTACTTCTCTACCTGATGCATCTTTATCAATTAGTGTATCAGAGCTTATGTATGTAACAATGCCTTTAAGCCCACCAAACACAGTATAATCAAAAGCACCAACTTTAATAGAAACCGGCATATTTAATTTAACCCTGCCGATATCAATTGGCTTTATTTTTGCTTCTAAAATAACCCCACCTTCATATGGAGAAATCTCCATTAATTGTTCTCCAGGTCTTAATACAGCTCCATTAGTAGTTATTTTTAATTCTTTAATAATTCCATCTTTAGGTGCGCGAATATCTGTATATTCTAAAATATTTTCTTGACTTCTTAATTTATGTAAACTTTTAGATAACTCTCCCCCTAATTTTTCAATCTCAACACCAACTTTTTCATAATATTTATTTTTAACATCAGCAATTCTGCGTTCAATATCTAGTAATTTTTGTCTTACTTTAAGTACTTCTAATTTGCTAACATCACCTGTTTTTTCTAATGTTTTAGTATTCTCCCATTCTTCTTTATAAATTGTAAAAGTTTTTTGCAATAAATCTACTTGCTCGTCTAATGATCGTCTTTTTTGCACATATAAAGCCTGTTGAGCTTGCATAAAATCTGGGTATTCTTGGCTTAATTTGCCAAAAATTATTTTTTTATTTAAAATTTCTGCACTTGCCCTAGCTAAAGCAGTTTTCAAATATGCTACCTGTGATTTAATCTCTTGATAAGATGCTTTAGCTCTGGTTTTTTCTAAGGTAGCTAATAGTTGACCTTGTTTAACCTTGTCTCCTTCTTTAACCAATAAAGTAGATAATACTCCGCCGTCTGCTACTTGTATAACTTGATTTTTACCGTTAGCAACAATTATGCCTTGCGCATTAACTGTTTCATCGATATCAAATAGTGTTGCCCATAAAATAAAAGAGCAAAATATTCCTGCTAATACATATACTACTGAAAAAGAATGTTCTATTTTATATAAAATGCTTTCTAAACTCATAATTCCTCTTTAATTTTATGTATTATTAGGTTGTGGTGGTTTATTACCAGATAATTTAGCTATTACAGCAGCTTTTGGCCCATCCATAATTACTTTATTTTTATTAATTACAATTAAACGATCAACTAATTCTAACATTTCTGTTTTATGGGTAACAAGCAATAAAGTATCTTTATTAGTTAGTATTTTTTTAAACATATTAATTAAATGTAACTCTAAATTACGATCAACAGATGCAGTTGGTTCGTCTAATAACCATATATTTGGCTCTCTTAATATTACTCTAGTTAAATTTACTAATTGCTTTTGTCCGCCTGAAAGCCCTGTTCCTCCTTCAAATATCTCGTATTCTAAGCCCTTTTCATTTGCCATAACAACAGATTCAAATAAACCTGTTAATTTAGTTGCAGCAATAATTGTATCATCACCTGGATCAACTAAACCTAGAATTAAATTCTCTCGTAATGTGCCTTTAAATAAACGACCTTCTTGTTGTAAAAATCCAAATTTCTCCGCTAAAATTGGCTTTGATATATGCGATAAATCAAGACCATCTAATAAAATTCTACCATTATTAGGCTTATACATACCACTTAATAAGCGTAATAATGTTGTTTTGCCTGATCCTATTGGCCCCAAAATGCCAATTTTCTCTCCAGGAGCTATTTTAAGTTGAGGTAAGGTTAAAGCTAGTTTTGATCCATAATTTATACTAGTTTGATCTTCTATAACATACTCACCAGTTATATTTTCTGGAATTATTGGTCTTTCTATATCATCATGATCACATTTTAAATCCCAAATAACATCTAATGAACGAATAGCAGCTTTAGTATTAGCCCATTGCACTAACTGACTAGGTATTTGAGCAACAGGAGCAAGTATCCTACCAGATAAAATAGAGCAGGCTAACAGTCCACCCATAGTAAGACTGCCTTTACTAGCCATTAATGCACCAAATGCTACTATAAGGATAAATGAAGATTGTTGAAAAAATGATACCATGTATTGTGATTGATCAGTTAATCTTTTTAATTTTAAATCATAACCACGTCCCTCATCAGTAGCTCCCATCCAATTTGATAACATACGCCAACCACCTTGACCTGATTTAATAGTTTCTGCTCCTTCAACTGATTCAACCAACAAACCAACCCTAAGATTAACCGATTCATTGATATTGTCTGCTAAAATTTCAATTTTTTTATGAAAATAAAGTCCTACTGCTACTGCTATTACAAAAAATATTAAAGGTATAAGCGCTAAATAACTACCTATAAAAATAACTAAAGCTAAATAAAATAATACAAAAGGCACATCTACAATTAAATAAGTAGTTATAGCGGATAAAAAGTTACGTATACTTTCATAGCCTCGCATTTGTGAAGCCAGACTACCAACGCTTTTTGGTAATTGATCCATGCGTAATGCTAAAAATCTTTTATATACATCTCTTGAAAGTCTTCTATCTATTTTATCAATTAGTTTTTCATATAACCCCGCCCGCACTAATTTAGTAATAAAATCCAATACTATAATAACTATAGCTCCTATAGTTAAAACTAATAAAGTTTGTGTGGCGCCAGTTGGGATAACACGATTATATATTTGCATCGAATAAAAAGCACTAACTATAGCCATAGTGTTTACCAAAACACCCGCTACTGATGCATCAATTAAAAACTTTTTACTAATAATAATTTCATTTTTAACCATTTGAAAAATTTTACTATTAGCAGCATTAAACATTTTTTTCATGTTTAGCCTAAATATCTCATAATGATTAAAGTCATCAATAATAACTTCCAACCATGAATTATTTTCAATAGAAAACCATTCTGCTACCCATTCTTCTTTACTATTAAAGCTTTTTAAAATTCCCCAACCAGACTTATCATCAAATATCATTAAAGGAAGTAATGATGGATCCTTCACATTATTCATCTTTTTAGGTGATTTTAAAATTAATGAAGTTGCAATATTTTTTAATAAAACAAAGTTATCAATATTTTCTTGATAACTATCATCAATAGTTTGTTTTAATTCTACAACATCAAAACGAGATCTTTGTAGTTGAGATAAGCGTTGCAGTGAAAATAATAGGCTTTGTTTCATATGATTATATTAGTAGATATTAAATTATTGATTATTTTTACTTTATTTTAATTAAATTATTAGTATTATTTGCATTATTCACAAGCCCTGCAAAATCATTATCACTACTAACAACATTAGATATTTTATTGTTATCAACTTTAAAATACCACATAGTCTTTGTTTTTTGCTTATTATCTGGTATCACAAAATTTAGTACTTTATTAGCAATGCTCTGCTGGTTTTTATCTTTAACAATATCTGGATACCATAGCATTTTTTTATTATAATTAGCTATTAATGACTGATTATTAAAATTAACAGGGGATAGTTTTTCTTGTAGTCTTAAAAAAATACGCCAACTAATTAAAATTCTTTCTGCCTCAACATCAGCAAGTTGTGCTTCTAGTTGCGATACCTCGCGTACAGAATTCATTACATCTTGCCATGTCTTTCTACCAGATAAAAATTGCCTATACCAAGAATTACGTATTTTTCTAATATTTTGTAATGAAGATTCTAATAATTTTTTTTGTTTTTTAAGCGATGCATATGAGAGCCACTCTAATGTAATTTGTTTTTTAATTTGACTTTTTTCGCTTTTTATTCGGGTAAGTATTGATCGATAACGATTCTTAACCTGACTTACTCTAGAAAATCCAGACAAACCTGAACCAAAATTTGTACTTACTTCAATAAATGCACGTGTATCACTGTTGGTATCTTTTACAAAGAAATTACCTTGCTGATGTTCTAATCTTAAATTTAATCTAGGGTAAAGATTAGCTCTACTTTGTGCTAATTCAGCTTTAACAGATGAGCTTTCTGCTTGTGATTTTTTAATTTTTGGATCTATAACAAGCGCCATTCTACTTAATAATTTTTTATCACTATCATTGAATTTAATAATAATAAAATCCTTAACTAAATCATCAGCTTTAATAGGCGTTCCTATTAATTCTGCCAGATTAAGCAAACTATCTGTATGTTTTACTATAACTGAATTAAGCTTAGCATCAACTTGCGTAAGACGAGAACTAACAAGCTCTAAATCACTACTAGAAGATAGACCTTGTTTAATACGCCTTTTAATTCTATCTAATAATGCTTTGTGCTCATTACTACTTTTTACATAACCCTCTTTTTTTAAATAATTAGCATACCATCTACTATAGGCATTAATAACCTTTAAGGCTAATTCTTTTTTTGCTACCTTAGTTGCTGTTTTTGCCATAATTAAACGAGCTCTAGCTCTGTCCAAGCCAGCATCTAAAGCACCTCCAGCCCATAATGGCTGACTTAAGCTAGCAATTAATACATTACTACTACCAGTATAACTGCTATCAGAGCTGGAGGTAATAGCATTATTAAAAGATAACTTTGGTATAGGAAAGTACTGCCACTTAGCACTGGTAATATCATTTTTTGCTGAAGTCTCTAAAAATATATTACTTTTAATAGATGGATGATAACTAATAGCCTGCATAATTAAACCATAAAGATTAAGTTTATTATAATTAGCGCCAACGCTATAACTATATAACAATAATATAAAAAAGATTAGTCTGCTCATCTGATTTATAATACAATTAGGTTATTTGCTACTAAATCACTTAAAGTAATATTTTGTGTGCCGCTACCTTCTAAAGTTATACTAATATCAGTCCCGCTATTATCACCATTAGCATCTATTGCAACTATTACATCGGCGCCATTATCTGTAACTTTAACAAAATTATCTATATTATCATTATCTGTATAACTTAATATATCTGTTAAATCTAATTTATCACCACCACTACCTATAGTGAAATCTTTAATAATATCATTGCCGTCTGTTACAGCATTATAATCAAAAGTGTCAATACCAGCTCCACCGGTAAGAGTGTCAATGCCTGCATTTCCTGCCAATGTATCATTATTTATTCCGCCTATAATTGTATCATTACCATTACTACCAATTTTTAAATTATTACTAATATTACCAGCAATATCTTTTATTTGATAATTACTACCATTACTATTATTAGGTATGCTATAGCTAACTTTAATAGCATTTATATCACTAACTGGAGCTGAAAGCTCAAGTAATACCTTATTGTCTTGAGTATAAAACTTAGTAACAGTGTTATTATCTACTGTAAAAGACCTAGTATATGTGCTTGAAGTAGTATTTATACTAGCTAATTGTTCGCTAAATTCTAAAATAACAGTACTACTACCACTTATGCTAATAGATTTATATACTGGACTAATAGTATCAATATTTACCTCTCTATAAATTACTTTTGATGCTTCGTTGCCCGCTTTATCAGTTTGTTTGACTTGTATATCACCAGAATTATAAGTAATATTATCAGTTAAATAAAAACTATTGCCAGTACCAATCTGCCAGTTTGTACCACCATCAATAGAGTATTGCCAAGTAGCTCCATCTTCTATATTATTTATATCTACCATGCTATTACTAGTAATATAATCACTACTAGATCTACCTGTATCTATTAAATTAATGTTAGGACTATCAACTTTTACATCAATGGTAAATATTTTATTGGCAGATGCATCAGATATATTACCTGAACTATCAACTATACGAGCATTTAATGTATATAATTTTCCATCTACTTCAGCATTAGTATTAAAACTAAAATCTATTTTCTTATTACCATTAGTTATATCCTGATCACTTAGTTGAAATTTATTCAAAAAGATATTATTATCATAGAAATATATATAATCATCTTTGCTAACATTAGCATCAATATTTACATTAATTTCTAAAGTATCATCATCTGTTATAGAATTAGCTGATAAATCACCTGTTTGTAAGCCATTATTGTCAATAACACTAATTA
>CBDCHC010000012.1:0-85736 GCA_965217075.1 Gammaproteobacteria bacterium
ATGTTATGCCGTCTGCGCCTAAAGTAACACCATTTTGCAGGCTAGTCTCACCATCAGCTGTGTTTATGTCTGCCCAGCCTGTAAGTGTTTTATCCATATTAGTAATTGACATAGCAGATCTATTAAATATACCAGACATAGTAGTTACCTGGGATGTATCCCAAGCACTGATATTTGCGTTAAATTTAGTAGCAAACAAAAACATATTACTCATATTAGTTACCTTGGATGTATCCCAAGCGCTGATATCTGCGTTAAAGTTGTCGGAATTATTAAACATCCAACTCATATCAGTTACCTGAGATGTATCCCAAGCGCCTATGTTTTGGTTAAAGTTGCTGGCACCAATAAACATACCTGACATCTTAGTTACCTTGCCTGTATCCCAAGTGCTGATATCTGTATTAAATTTACTGGCATTCTTAAACATATAACTAGCATCAGTAACACCATTTAAATTAGGTGCGTTAGTAGGTATAGAAACTAAATTAACTGCATAAGTAAATGCCTTATTAAAGCTTTGCCATGCTGTGTTACCCCAGCTATCAATGCTTATTAATTGAGTGTTTTTATTATTCCAAGCACCACCAAAACTAATTACTGGATAATCACCAGTAATAGCTATCTGATGATTACCAGCTGTAGCGTAGACATGAGTAGCGTTAGCTGTTTGAGAGCTCTCAACACTACCGTCACCCCAGTCTATAGTGTAATTATACTTATAACCATTATTTACCCTAATCGTAACTTTTTCATTAGCTGCACTAGTTTTCCAAGTACTAAGAAGAGGTGTTTGAACAAGATCATTAGCGCTAGTTGCTGTTATTGTGTTATTATTACCAGCTATATCACTATATGCGCCTACATCTACACTAATGTTATTAGCTTTACCTTTTGTAGTATTTGCTGTAAAGGTTGCTGTCCATACTTTATTATCAGTTGTTGACTTAGTTAAACTAGTAATACTACCATTATCTGCTGTTATATCACTCAGAGCAAAATTTGCTATTTCTTCACTAAAAGTAAAGGTAACAGTTGTACTATTATTTACTGGAATAATAGTATCTGTAGTAATTTCAAGTGTAGGAGCAGTAGTATCCACAGTAATATCAAGCGCACTACTAGCTGTACTTGTATTACCAGCGCTATCTGTGGCTGTAGCTCTTAGCTTATTTACTCCTTCATTTAGTGGAGTAGTTAAAGTGATACTATAATTACCAAGATTATTAGTATCCTCTGTAGCTATGCCTAATAAATCACGATTATTATAAACCTTAACTATAGCTCCAGTTTCAGCTGTTAGGTTTATAGTTGGGGTATTATCATTAGTTATATTATCAGTATTGCTATTGCCACTATCGCTTGTAGCTGCTAAGTCAATAGTTGGGGCAGCTGGTGCTGTGGTATCATAAGCCTGAGAGGCAGTGCTACTAGCACTGCCAATACCCACTGTATTTGTAGCAGCATCTACATCTACACTTACAGTTATACTGCCTTCTGAGTTTGGAGTTGGGGTTACTGTTAGGCTATAAGTAGTGCCAGAGCCTGTAAGAGTTCCTTTAGTACCACCAGTTACAGTTATGTCGCTGATATCAAAGCCAGTTACTATTTCAGCAAAAGTAAAGGTAAAGGTAACATCGTTATTAGTTGCTGTTGTAGCATTATCAGTAATAGTTAGTACTATTTTATCGGCTACAGTAATAGCTAGTGCTTGATCGGTGCTATTACCAGCAGCGTCTATAGCTGTGATGATAACATTATTAGTAGTAGCAATAGTTGTAGCAACTTTATAGCTAAGCTCACCAGTAGCTGGGTCTATATTAAATAAGTTAGCATCAGTGCCGCTAATGCTATAAGTAGCACCATTTGTATCAGTTGCAGTAGCTGTGTATATAGTAGCTGTATCTCCTAGTGCTACAGTTGTAGTTGCTGGGCTAGTAAATATAGGGCCGGTAGTATCAACAGTAATATCAAGCGCACTACTAGCTGCGCTGGTATTGCCAGCGGTGTCTGTGGCAATAGCTGTGAGCTTATGTGTTCCTTCATTAAGCGCAGTTACAGTAATAATATAATTACCACTAGCATCTGCTGTAGCGCTGCCTACTTCTGTAGTGCCGTTATATATCTTAACTGTAGCGTCTGCTTCAGCTGTGCCAGTTATTATTGGACTAGTATTGCTAGTGATATTATCAGTATTGCTGCTGCCAGTATCGCTTGCAGTTGCTAAAACAATAGTTGGAATGCTTGGCGCTGTAGTATCAATGGTAATATTAAGCTCACTACTAACTGTACTTGTATTACCAGCAGTGTCTGTGGCAATAGCTGTGAGCTTATGTGTTCCTTTATTAAGCGCAGTTACAGTAATAATATAATTACCACTAGCATCTGCTGTAGCGCTGCCTACTTCTGTAGTGCCGTTATATATTTTAACTGTAGCGTCTGCTTCAGCTGTGCCAGTTATTATTGGGGTAGTAATATTGGTAATCTTATCAGTATTATCACTACCACTATTACTAGCTGCTGCTAAAGCAATAGTTGGGCTTGGTGTTGTAGTATCAATGGTAATATTAAGCTCACTACTAACTGTACTTGTATTACCAGCAGTGTCTGTGGCAATAGCTGTGAGCTTATGTGTTCCTTTATTAAGCGCAGTTACAGTAATAATATAATTACCACTAGCATCTGCTGTAGCACTGCCTACTTCTATAGCGCCGTTATATATTTTAACTGTAGCGCCTGCTTCAGTTGTGCCGGTTATTGTTGGCTTGGTATTGCTAGTTATATTGTCAGTATTATCGCTACCAGTATCGCTTGCAGCTGCTAAGTCAATAGTTGGGGTAGCTGGTGGTTCAAAGTCATAATTTTGAGTGCTAGTAGCTGCTGAGGTAGTAAGCGTTGCAGTAGCAACACTATTAGCAGCGTCTGCGGCTACACTTACAGTTATACTGCCTTCTGAGTTTGGAGTTGGGGTTACTGTTAAACTATAAGTAGTGCCAGAGCCTGTAAAGCTTCCTTTAGTGCCGTTATTTACGCTTATATCAGTAGCGTCAAAACCAGTTACTGCTTCGCTAAAAGTAAAGGTAAAGGTAACATCGCCATCAGTACTATTGATTGTATCCTTGTTCTTGTTGTTAGTAATATTTAATGAGACTTTATCAACTACAGTGATGTTTAATATTTGGTCAGTGCTATTACCAGCGGTATCTGTGGCTATAACAGTAACTCTGTTAGTAGCTGTAGTAGTTGGGGCTGTTTTATAAGTTAGTACGCCAGTAGTTGAGTCTATATTAAATAAATTAGCGTTAGTGCCACTGATAGCATAAGTTACTGTGTTAGCTGTATTAGTATTACTAGTATCACTAGCGTTTGCTGTGTATACGCTGCTGCTATTAACTGCTACAGTTGCAACTGCCTCGCTAGTAAATATAGGGCCAGTAGTATCAACAGTAATATCAAGCGCACTACTAGCTACGCTGGTATTGCCAGCGGTGTCTGTAGCTTTAGCACTTAGGTTGTTTACTCCTTCATTTAGTGGAGTAGTTAAAGTGATACTATAATTACCACTAGCATCTGCTGTAGCACTGCCTACTTCTATAGCGCCGTTATATATTTTAACTGTAGCGCCTGCTTCAGTTGCGCCAGTTATTGTTGGCTTGGTATTGCTAGTTATATTATCAGTATTATCGCTACCAGTATCACTTGCAGCTACTAAGTCAATAGTTGGGGCTGTAGTAGTAGTATCTAAAGTAAAGGTTAAATCGTTAGTATCTGTCGGATTGTTTTTATCTCTTGCTGCAACTGTATAAGTGCCGTCTGTAGTTGGTGCTGCGTAAGCATCTAACCAAGCAGAGAATTCACTATTTGCTTCTTTTATGCGATACTCTACACTAACACTACCAGCATCAGTAGTAATATTAGCGTCATTGGTTATATTATCATTATCATTAATACCACTATCAGTAGTTAATTTAATAATTAATTTAACATTCATGCTATTAACTACAGCTATAATAGCGCTCTTACCAGTAAGGGCATCTATCATATCTGTTTTAACGCTTGGTGCAACTTCACCTTTATCGTTAATAGCTGCTATTAAAGTAGTAATTGCTGTAGTTACATCGCCTAAGGATGACACAGCGGCTAACATTTTGCCGTAATTATTAGCTGTTGTGGTAGTATCATCTCCAACAGCATTTATAGTAGCTTCTACTTTGCTTGAGATAATATCAATATCTAAGCCCAGTGCTTTAGCTATGTTTTTATTACTAGTTGTAACTGCTGTTTCAGTGATAGTTTGCGCTACAGTACCATCAGCGGCTATACCTGCTTTTTGTGCAGCAATAGTTGTAATTGGGTTAATATTTATTGTAACAGTACCACCGCTACCATCAATATAATGCGCTGCTAATAAGTCAGCTGCTAAGTCTTTAAGTTGTCCATCTGCTTCATCTCTATAATCATCTGTTGTAGTATCTGTATCAAAGGCTTTAATAATTATAATACCTTTATAATTACCTAAATCAACACTAAATGAACCATCATCAGCAACATCAATATTATCTTTTAATAAGCTACCATCAGCTTTATAAATTGCAACTGTTAAATCATTCTCAGCAATAACAGGACCAAGAACAATAACACCGTTAACAATAGTATTAATAGCAACAACTGTACCAGCAGATGATCCAGACAAACCAATAGCAGCTAAAGAGCCAAGAGCAATAATAACTTTATTATCACTAAATATAGTGCTAGTAGTTGCCTTAGTAGCTGTAGTGCTTGTTTCAGCAGTAATTGGTGTTGGTGATGTAACTATAATATCAATAGTACTGTCTGTTACAATCTCTGGTTCAATCATACTTAGTAGAGTTTTACTATCACCATAAGCATACAACAAACTATCATTATCTTGCAAAATAAAAGCGTCTTTATAATCAACAGCGTAATAAGTGTTTTTAAGATTATTTGTATCAATAAATTCTATAGAAACTAAACAAGATAACTCATTACCACATGTAGTAAAATAATTTTTAACCAAAACTTCTGTAGCATCGCTTAAGGTTAAAATTAAATCATTTACATGTTTTTTTGCTATGAAGCTTTTAATATCCTTATTAATACGCAACACATAATGTTCACCATCACTAATTGTTACGTATTTATCGCTTTTTACTATGAGTTTTCTAACGGTTAAGCCTTTAGCAGCAAGTATTGCTTGTTTTTGAGTTGCTTGTAGTGTTTTCATAATTTATGCTAGTAAAATAAAAAAATATTATTTTAGCATAAAAATATTATTACTTTTTATTATGTGCTAATAAAACATTTATTTATATAATATTAAAAGAATAAATATAGTATTATCGATATTTTTTTAATAATGCTAATAAAATAATATAACTTTCTAAATCCATAATACCATCTACTTTATCTGCTCTAAAATGTCTTAAAAGAATAAGGAGGAATAAGGGGACGTTACCCTTTTTCGGGAATAAGGGGACGTTACCTCTTTTTATGCTAAAATATCTAAATGCTATCCAAAAAAGGGTAACGTCCCCTTATTTTTGTAACTAGATTATTACTTACAATACAAAATCAGCTTCTACAGCATTAGAGTTAGTTAAATTAATAGTAATACTATCACTAGTAGTGCTACTATTACCATCAATGTCAATTACTACTTTACCAGTGCTAAGAGTTACAAAATCACTAAATGATTTATCAGCATCGTACCCATCAAGTAATACTGCAATGTCTAATTTATCAGTACCGCTGACAAAATCAGTAATGGTATCAGTGCCTGTATTGTTATATAAAAAGTGGAAAATATCAGCTCCAGCGCCACCAGTTAAAGTATCATTACCAGCTCCGCCGTAGATATCATCAGCAGCACTACCGCCAATAATAGTATCATTGCCGCCAAGGCCATGAATGGTTTGCGCAGTAGTTGTGGCGCTTTTATCTGTAGCAGTAGTATCATCAACTGCGTCACCTCCTACAGTAAAAGCATCATCATTAGCTTTAAGTGTAGCAGTAGTAGTCCACTTATAAGTATCTTTTAAATACTGCATAGCAGTAGCGTTAGAATATGTTATGCCGTCTGCGTCTAAAGTAACACCATTTCGCAGGCTAGTCTCACCATCAGCTGTGTTTATGTCTGCCCAGCCTGTAAGTGTTTTATCCATATTAGTAATTGACATAGCAGCTCCACTAAATATACCTGACATATCAGTTACCTGTGATATATTCCAACTGCCTATGTCTTGATCAAAAACGATGGCATTATAAAACATATTACTCATATTAGTTACCTTGGATGCATCCCAAGCACTGAGATCTGTGTTAAATTTACTGGCAAAAGAAAACATATAACTCATATTAGTTACCTTGGATGTATCCCAAGCGCCTATGTTTTGGTTAAAGTTGATGGCACCATTAAACATATAACTCATATTAGTTACCTGATCTGTTTTCCAAGCGCCTATGTTTTGGTTAAAGTTGCTGGCACTATTAAACATCCAGCTCATATCAGTTACCTTGCCTGTATCCCAAGCGCTGATATCTGCGTTAAAGTTGTTGGAATTATAAAACATCCAGCTCATATCAGTTACACTACTTAAATTAGGTGCGTTAGTAGGTATAGAAACTAAATTAGCTGCATAAATAAATGCCTCATTAAAGCTTTGCCATGCTGTGTTACCCCAGCTATCAATGCTTATTAATTGAGTGTTTTTATTATTCCAAGTAGTACCACCAAAACTAATTACTGGATAATCACCAGTAATAGCTATCTGATGATTACCAGCTGTAGCGTAGACATGAGTAGCGCTAGCTGTTTGAGAGCTCTCAACACTACCGTCACCCCAGTCTATAGTGTAATTATACTTATAACCATTATTTACCCTAATCGTAACTTTTTCATTAGCTGCACTAGTTTTCCAAGTACTAAGAAGAGGTGTTTGAACAAGATCATTAGCGCTAGTTGCTGTTATTGTATTATTATTACCAGCTATATCACTATATGCGCCTACATCTACACTAATGTTATTAGCTTTACCTTTTGTAGTATTTGCTGTAAAGGTTGCTGTCCATACTTTATTATCAGTTGTTGACTTAGTTAAACTAGTAATACTACCATTATCTGCTGTTATATCACTCAGAGCAAAATTTGCTATTTCTTCACTAAAAGTAAAGGTAACAGTTGTACTATTATTTACTGGAATCATAGTAGTATCTGTAGTAATTTCAAGTGTAGGAGCAGTAGTATCCACAGTAATATCAAGCGCACTACTAGCTGCGCTGGTATTGCCAGCGGTGTCTGTGGCTATGGCTATGAGGTTGTTTACTCCTTCATTTAGTGGAGTAGTTAAAGTAGCGTTATAAACACCAGTAGTAGCATCTGCTGTAGCACTGCCTACTTCTGTAGTGCCTCTATATATCTTAACTGTAGCGCCTGCTTCAGCTGTGCCAGTTATTGTTGGCTTGGTATTGCTAGTTATATTATCAGTAGTGTTGCTGCCAGTATCGCTTGCAGTTGCTAAAATAATAGTTGGGGTGCTTGGCGCTGTAGTATCAATGGTAATATTAAGCGCACTACTAGCTGCGCTGGTATTACCAGCAGTGTCTGTGGCAATAGCTGTGAGCTTATGTGTTCCTTCATTAAGCGCAGTTACAGTAATAATATAATTACCACTAGCATCTGCTGTAGCGCTGCCTACTTCTGTAGTGCCGTTATATATTTTAACTGTAGCGTCTGCTTCAGCTGTGCCAGTTATTATTGGGGTAGTAATATTGGTAATCTTATCAGTATTATCACTACCACTATTACTAGCTGCTGCTAAAGCAATAGTTGGGCTTGGTGTTGTAGTATCAATGGTAATATTAAGCTCACTACTAACTGTACTTGTATTACCAGCAGTGTCTGTAGCTTTAGCACTTAGGTTGTTTACTCCTTCGTTAAGTGCGCTAGTTAAGGTAATATTATAATCACCGCTAGCATTTGCAATGCCTGTACCTACTTCTATAGCGCCGTTATATATTTTAACTGTAGCGCCTGCTTCAGTTGTGCCAGTTATTATTGGCTTGGTATTGCTAGTGATATTATCAGTATTATCGCTACCAGTATCACTTGCAGCTGCTAAGTCAATAGTTGGGGTAGCTGGTGGTTCAAAGTCATAATTTTGAGTGCTAGTAGCTGCTGAGGTAGTAAGCGTTGTAGTAGCAACGCTATTAGCAGCGTCTGCGGCTACATCTATAGTTATAGAGCCAGTTGCAGGGTTTGTAGCTGGGGTTACTGTTAGGCTGTAAGTAGTGCCAGAGCCTGTAAAGCTTCCTTTAGTGCCGTTATTTACGCTTATATCAGTAGCGTCAAAACCAGTTACTGCTTCGCTAAAAGTAAAGGTAAAGGTAACATCGCCATCAGTACTATTGATTGTATCCTTGTTCTGGTTGTTAGTAATATTTAATGAGACTTTATCAACTACAGTGATGTTTAATATTTGGTCAGTGCTATTACCAGCGGTATCTGTGGCTATAACAGTAACTCTGTTAGTAGCTGTAGTAGTTGGGGCTGTTTTATAAGTTAGTGCGCCAGTAGTTGAGTCTATATTAAATAAATTAGCGTTAGTGCCACTGATAGCATAAGTTACTGTGTTAGCTGTATTAGTATTACCAGTATCACTAGCGTTTGCTGTGTATACGCTGCTGCTATTAACTGCTACAGTTGCAACTGCCTCGCTAGTAAATATAGGGCCAGTAGTATCAATCGTAATATTAAGTGCGGTGCTAGCTGCGCTGGTATTACCAGCAGTGTCTGTAGCTTTAGCACTTAGGTTGTTTACTCCTTCGTTAAGTGCGCTAGTTAAGGTAATATTATAATCACCGCTAGCATTTGCAATGCCTGTGCCTACTTCTATAGCGCCGTTATATATCTTAACTGTAGCTCCTGCTTCAGTTGTGCCGGTTATTATTGGGGTAGTAATATTGGTAACCTTGTCACTATCACTATCGCCGCTATCGCTTGCAGCTGCTAAGTCAATAGTTGGGGTAGCTGGTGGTTCAAAGTCATAATTTTGAGTGCTAGTAGCTGCTGAGGTAGTAAGCGTTGCAGTAGCAACACTATTAGCAGCGTCTGCGGCTACACTTACAGTTATACTGCCTTCTGAGTTTGGAGTTGGGGTTACTGTTAAACTATAAGTAGTGCCAGAGCCTGTAAAGCTTCCTTTAGTGCCGTTATTTACGCTTATATCAGTAGCGTCAAAACCAGTTACTGCTTCGCTAAAAGTAAAGGTAAAGGTAACATCGCCATCAGTACTATTGATTGTATCCTTGTTCTGGTTGTTAGTAATATTTAATGAGACTTTATCAACTACAGTGATGTTTAATATTTGGTCAGTGCTATTACCAGCGGTATCTGTGGCTATAACAGTAACTCTGTTAGTAGCTGTAGTAGTTGGGGCTGTTTTATAAGTTAGTGCGCCAGTAGTTGAGTCTATATTAAATAAATTAGCGTTAGTGCCACTGATAGCATAAGTTACTGTGTTAGCTGTATTAGTATTACTAGTATCACTAGCGTTTGCTGTGTATACGCTGCTGCTATTAACTGCTACAGTTGCAACTGCCTCGCTAGTAAATATAGGGCCAGTAGTATCAACAGTAATATCAAGCGCACTACTAGCTACGCTGGTATTGCCAGCGGTGTCTGTAGCTTTAGCACTTAGGTTGTTTACTCCTTCATTTAGTGGAGTAGTTAAAGTGATACTATAATTACCACTAGCATCTGCTGTAGCACTGCCTACTTCTATAGCGCCGTTATATATTTTAACTGTAGCGCCTGCTTCAGTTGCGCCAGTTATTGTTGGCTTGGTATTGCTAGTTATATTATCAGTATTATCGCTACCAGTATCACTTGCAGCTACTAAGTCAATAGTTGGGGCTGTAGTAGTAGTATCTAAAGTAAAGGTTAAATCGTTAGTATCTGTCGGATTGTTTTTATCTCTTGCTGCAACTGTATAAGTGCCGTCTGTAGTTGGTGCTGCGTAAGCATCTAACCAAGCAGAGAATTCACTATTTGCTTCTTTTATGCGATACTCTACACTAACACTACCAGCATCAGTAGTAATATTAGCGTCATTGGTTATATTATCATTATCATTAATACCACTATCAGTAGTTAATTTAATAATTAATTTAACATTCATGCTATTAACTACAGCTATAATAGCGCTCTTACCAGTAAGGGCATCTATCATATCTGTTTTAACGCTTGGTGCAACTTCACCTTTATCGTTAATAGCTGCTATTAAAGTAGTAATTGCTGTAGTTACATCGCCTAAGGATGACACAGCGGCTAACATTTTGCCGTAATTATTAGCTGTTGTGGTAGTATCATCTCCAACAGCATTTATAGTAGCTTCTACTTTGCTTGAGATAATATCAATATCTAAGCCCAGTGCTTTAGCTATGTTTTTATTACTAGTTGTAACTGCTGTTTCAGTGATAGTTTGCGCTACAGTACCATCAGCGGCTATACCTGCTTTTTGTGCAGCAATAGTTGTAATTGGGTTAATATTTATTGTAACAGTACCACCGCTACCATCAATATAATGCGCTGCTAATAAGTCAGCTGCTAAGTCTTTAAGTTGTCCATCTGCTTCATCTCTATAATCAACTGTTGTAGTATCTGTATCAAAGGCTTTAATAATTATAATACCTTTATAATTACCTAAATCAACACTAAATGAACCATCATCAGCAACATCAATATTATCTTTTAATAAGCTACCATCAGCTTTATAAATTGCAACTGTTAAATCATTCTCAGCAATAACAGGACCAAGAACAATAACACCGTTAACAATAGTATTAATAGCAACAACTGTACCAGCAGATGATCCAGACAAACCAATAGCAGCTAAAGAGCCAAGAGCAATAATAACTTTATTATCACTAAATATAGTGCTAGTAGTTGCCTTAGTAGCTGTAGTGCTTGTTTCAGCAGTAATTGGTGTTGGTGATGTAACTATAATATCAATAGTACTGTCTGTTACAATCTCTGGTTCAATCATACTTAGTAGAGTTTTACTATCACCATAAGCATACAACAAACTATCATTATCTTGCAAAATAAAAGCGTCTTTATAATCAACAGCGTAATAAGTGTTTTTAAGATTATTTGTATCAATAAATTCTATAGAAACTAAACAAGATAACTCATTACCACATGTAGTAAAATAATTTTTAACCAAAACTTCTGTAGCATCGCTTAAGGTTAAAATTAAATCATTTACATGTTTTTTTGCTATGAAGCTTTTAATATCCTTATTAATACGCAACACATAATGTTCACCATCACTAATTGTTACGTATTTATCGCTTTTTACTATGAGTTTTCTAACGGTTAAGCCTTTAGCAGCAAGTATTGCTTGTTTTTGAGTTGCTTGTAGTGTTTTCATAATTTATGCTAATAAAATAAAAAAATATTATTTTAGCATAAAAATATTATTACTTTTTATTATGTGCTAATAAAACATTTATTTATATAATATTAAAAGAATAAATATAGTATTATCGATATTTTTTTAATAATGCTAATAAAATAATATAACTTTCTAAATCCATAATACCATCTACTTTATCTGCTCTAAAATATCTTAAAAGAATAAGGAGGAATAAGGGGACGTTACCCTTTTTTATGCTAAAATATTTAAATGCTATCCAAAAAAGGGCAACGTCCCCTTATTTCTTGTGCTGTCTGTAACTAGATTATTACTTACAATACAAAATCAGCTTCTACAGCATTAGAGTTAGTTAAATTAATAGTAATACTATCACCAGTAGTGCTACTATTACCATCAATGTCAATTACTACTTTACCAGTGCTAAGAGTTACAAAATCACTAAATGATTTATCAGCATCGTACCCATCAAGTAATACTGCAATGTCTAATTTATCAGTACCGCTGACAAAATCAGTAATGGTATCAGTGCCTGTATTGTTATATAAAAAGTGGAAAATATCAGCTCCAGCGCCACCAGTTAAAGTATCATTACCAGCTCCGCCGTAGATATCATCAGCAGCACTACCGCCAATAATAGTATCATCGCCGCCAAGACCATGAATGGTTTGCGCAATAGTTGTGGTGCTTTTATCTGTAACAGTAGTATCAGTAGCTGTATTATCTCCTACAGTAAAAGTATCATCATTAGCTTTAAGTGTAGCATTAGTACTCCAAGCATAAGTATCTGTTAAGTACTGCATAGCAGTAGCGTTAGAATATGTTATGGTAGCGCCACCTATAGAAACACCATTTTGCAGGCTAGTCTCACCATCAGCTGTGTTTATGTCTGCCCAGCCTGTAAGTGTTTTATCCATATTAGTAATTGACATAGCAGATCCACTAAACATATTAAGCATAGTAGTTACTTGTGATATATTCCAACTGCCTATGTCTTGATCAAAGATAATGGCACTATAAAACATATGAGTCATACTAGTTACCTGGGATGTATCCCAAGCGCCTATGTTTTGGTTAAAGTTGCTGGCATAAGGAAACATATAACTCATATTAGTTACCTTGGATGTATCCCAAGCGCCTATGTTTTGGTTAAAGTTGCTGGCACCATTAAACATATAACTCATATTAGTTACCTTGCCTGTATCCCAAGCGCCTATGTTTTGGTTAAAGTTGCTGGCACTATTAAACATAGCATTCATAGTAGTTACCTTGCCTGTATCCCAAGCGCTGATATCTGCGTTAAAGTTGTCGGAATTATTAAACATCCGGCTCATATCAGTTACCTTGCCTGTATCCCAAGCACTGAGACTAAGATCTGTGTTAAATTTACTGGCATAAGAAAACATATTACTCATATTAGTTACACTACTTAAATTAGGTGCGTTAGTAGGTATAGAAACTAAATTAACTGCATAAGTAAATGCCCAATTAAAGCTTTGCCATGCTGTGTTACCCCAGCTATCAATGCTTATTAATTGAGTGTTTTTATTATTCCAAGCACCACCAAAACTAATTACTGGATAATCACCAGTAATAGCTATCTGATGATTACCAGCTGTAGCGTAGACATGAGTAGCGTTAGCTGTTTGAGAGCTCTCAACACTACCGTCACCCCAGTCTATAGTGTAATTATACTTATAATTATAATGATAATCATCATTTACCCTAATCGTAACTTTTTCATTAGCTGCACTAGTTTTCCAAGTACTAAGAAGAGGTGTTTGAACAAGATCATTAGCGCTAGTTGCTGTTATTGTATTATTATTACCAGCTATATCACTATATGCGCCTACATCTACACTAATGTTATTAGCTGTACTTTCTGTAGCATTTGCTGTAAAGGTTGCTGTCCATACTTTATTATCAGTTGTTGACTTAGTTAAACTAGTAATACTACCATTATCTGCTGTTATATCACTCAGAGCAAAATTTGCTATTTCTTCACTAAAAGTAAAGGTAACAGTTGTACTATTATTTACTGGAATAATAGTAGTATCTGTAGTAATTTCAAGTGTAGGAGCAGTAGTATCCACAGTAATATCAAGCGCACTACTAGCTGCGCTGGTATTGCCAGCGGTGTCTGTGGCTATGGCTATGAGGTTGTTTACTCCTTCATTTAGTGGAGTAGTTAAAGTAGCGTTATAAACACCAGTAGTAGCATCTGCTGTAGCACTGCCTACTTCTGTAGTGCCTCTATATATCTTAACTGTAGCGCCTGCTTCAGCTGTGCCAGTTATTGTTGGCTTGGTATTGCTAGTTATATTATCAGTAGTGTTGCTGCCAGTATCGCTTGCAGTTGCTAAAATAATAGTTGGGGTGCTTGGCGCTGTAGTATCAATGGTAATATTAAGCGCACTACTAGCTGCGCTGGTATTACCAGCAGTGTCTGTGGCAATAGCTGTGAGCTTATGTGTTCCTTCATTAAGCGCAGTTACAGTAATAATATAATTACCACTAGCATCTGCTGTAGCGCTGCCTACTTCTGTAGTGCCGTTATATATTTTAACTGTAGCGTCTGCTTCAGCTGTGCCAGTTATTATTGGGGTAGTAATATTGGTAATCTTATCAGTATTATCACTACCACTATTACTAGCTGCTGCTAAAGCAATAGTTGGGCTTGGTGTTGTAGTATCAATGGTAATATTAAGCTCACTACTAACTGTACTTGTATTACCAGCAGTGTCTGTAGCTTTAGCACTTAGGTTGTTTACTCCTTCGTTAAGTGCGCTAGTTAAGGTAATATTATAATCACCGCTAGCATTTGCAATGCCTGTACCTACTTCTATAGCGCCGTTATATATTTTAACTGTAGCGCCTGCCTCAGCTGTGCCAGTTATTATTGGCTTGGTATTGCTAGTGATATTATCAGTATTATCGCTACCAGTATCACTTGCAGCTGCTAAGTCAATAGTTGGGGTAGCTGGTGGTTCAAAGTCATAATTTTGAGTGCTAGTAGCTGCTGAGGTAGTAAGCGTTGTAGTAGCAACGCTATTAGCAGCGTCTGCGGCTACATCTATAGTTATAGAGCCAGTTGCAGGGTTTGTAGCTGGGGTTACTGTTAGGCTGTAAGTAGTGCCAGAGCCTGTAAAGCTTCCTTTAGTGCCGTTATTTACGCTTATATCAGTAGCGTCAAAACCAGTTACTGCTTCGCTAAAAGTAAAGGTAAAGGTAACATCGCCATCAGTACTATTGATTGTATCCTTGTTCTGGTTGTTAGTAATATTTAATGAGACTTTATCAACTACAGTGATGTTTAATATTTGGTCAGTGCTATTACCAGCGGTATCTGTGGCTATAACAGTAACTCTGTTAGTAGCTGTAGTAGTTGGGGCTGTTTTATAAGTTAGTACGCCAGTAGTTGAGTCTATATTAAATAAATTAGCGTTAGTGCCACTGATAGCATAAGTTACTGTGTTAGCTGTATTAGTATTACCAGTATCACTAGCGTTTGCTGTGTATACGCTGCTGCTATTAACTGCTACAGTTGCAACTGCCTCGCTAGTAAATATAGGGCCAGTAGTATCAATCGTAATATTAAGTGCGGTGCTAGCTGCGCTGGTATTACCAGCAGTGTCTGTAGCTTTAGCACTTAGGTTGTTTACTCCTTCATTTAGTGGAGTAGTTAAAGTGATACTATAATTACCACTAGCATCTGCTGTAGCACTGCCTACTTCTGTAGTGCCGTTATATATTTTAACTGTAGCGCCTGCTTCAGTTGTGCCAGTTATTGTTGGCTTGGTATTGCTAGTTATATTATCAGTATTATCGCTACCAGTATCACTTGCAGCTGCTAAGTCAATAGTTGGGGTAGCTGGTGCTGTGGTATCATAAGCCTGAGAGGCAGTGCTACTAGCACTGCCAATACCCACTGTATTTGTAGCAGCATCTATCTACACTTACAGTTATACTGCCTTCTGAGTTTGGAGTTGGGGTTACTGTTAGGCTATAAGTAGTGCCAGAGCCTGTAAGAGTTCCTTTAGTACCACCAGTTACAGTTATGTCGCTGATATCAAAGCCAGTTACTATTTCAGCAAAAGTAAAGGTAAAGGTAACATCGCTATTAGTTGCTGTTGTAGCATTATCAGTAATAGTTAGTACTATTCTATCGGCTACAGTAATAGCTAGTGCTTGATCGGTGCTATTACCAGCAGCGTCTATAGCTGTGATGATAACATTATTAGTAGTAGCAGTAGTTGTAGCAACTTTATAGCTAAGCTCACCAGTAGCTGGGTCTATATTAAATAAGTTAGCATCAGTGCCACTAATGCTATAAGTAGCACCATTTGTATCAGTTGCAGTAGCTGTGTATATAGTAGCTGTATCTCCTAGTGCTACAGTTGTAGTTGCTGGGCTAGTAAATATAGGGCCGGTAGTATCAACAGTAATATCAAGCGCACTACTAGCTGCGCTGGTATTGCCAGCGGTGTCTGTAGCTTTAGCACTTAGGTTGTTTACTCCTTCGTTAAGTGCGCTAGTTAAGGTAATATTATAATCACCGCTAGCATTTGCAATGCCTGTACCTACTTCTATAGCGCCGTTATATATTTTAACTGCAGCTCCTGCTTCAGCTGTGCCAGTTATTGTTGGGGTAGTAATATTGGTAACCTTGTCACTATCACTATCGCCGCTATCGCTTGCAGCTGCTAAGTCAATAGTTGGGGTAGCTGGTGGTTCAAAGTCATAATTTTGAGTGCTAGTAGCTGCTGAGGTAGTAAGCGTTGTAGTAGCAACGCTATTAGCAGCGTCTGCGGCTACATCTATAGTTATAGAGCCAGTTGCAGGGTTTGTAGCTGGGGTTACTGTTAGGCTGTAAGTAGTGCCAGAGCCTGTAAAGCTTCCTTTAGTGCCGTTATTTACGCTTATATCAGTAGCGTCAAAACCAGTTACTGCTTCGCTAAAAGTAAAGGTAAAGGTAACATCGCCATCAGTACTATTGATTGTATCCTTGTTCTGGTTGTTAGTAATATTTAATGAGACTTTATCAACTACAGTGATATTTAATATTTGGTCAGTGCTATTACCAGCGGTATCTGTGGCTATAACAGTAACTCTGTTAGTGGCTGTAGTAGTTGGGGCTGTTTTATAAGTTAGTGCGCCAGTAGTTGAGTCTATATTAAATAAATTAGCGTTAGTGCCACTGATAGCATAAGTTACTGTGTTAGCTGTATTAGTATTACTAGTATCACTAGCGTTTGCTGTGTATACGCTGCTGCTATTAACTGCTACAGTTGCAACTGCCTCGCTAGTAAATATAGGGCCAGTAGTATCAATCGTAATATTAAGTGCGCTGCTAGCTGCGCTGGTATTACCAGCAGTGTCTGTAGCTTTAGCACTTAGGTTGTTTACTCCTTCGTTAAGTGCGCTAGTTACAGGTAATATTATAATTACCACTAGCATCTGCTGTAGCCTGTGCCTACTTCTATAGCGCCGTTATATATTTTAACTGTAGCGCCTGCTTCAGTTGTGCCAGTTATTGTTGGCTTGGTATTGCTAGTTATATTATCAGTAGTCTTGCTACCAGTATCGCTTGCAGCTGCTAAGTCAATAGTTGGGGTAGCTGGTGGTTCAAAGTCATAATTTTGAGTGCTAGTAGCTGCTGAGGTAGTAAGCGTTGCAGTAGCAACGCTATTAGCAGCGTCTGCGGCTACATCTATAGTTATAGAGCCAGTTGCAGGGTTTGTAGCTGGGGTTACTGTTAAACTATAAGTAGTGCCAGAGCCTGTAAAGCTTCCTTTAGTGCCGTTATTTACGCTTATATCAGTAGCGTCAAAACCAGTTACTGCTTCGCTAAAAGTAAAGGTAAAGGTAACATCGCCATCAGTACTATTGATTGTATCCTTGTTCTGGTTGTTAGTAATATTTAATGAGACTTTATCAACTACAGTGATGTTTAATATTTGGTCAGTGCTATTACCAGCGGTATCTGTGGCTATAACAGTAACTCTGTTAGTAGCTGTAGTAGTTGGGGCTGTTTTATAAGTTAGTGCGCCAGTAGTTGAGTCTATATTAAATAAATTAGCGTTAGTGCCACTGATAGCATAAGTTACTGTGTTAGCTGTATTAGTATTACCAGTATCACTAGCGTTTGCTGTGTATACGCTGCTGCTATTAACTGCTACAGTTGCAACTGCCTCGCTAGTAAATATAGGGCCAGTAGTATCAATCGTAATATTAAGTGCACTGCTAGCTGCGCTGGTATTACCAGCAGTGTCTGTAGCTTTAGCACTTAGGTTGTTTACTCCTTCATTTAGTGGAGTAGTTAAAGTGATACTATAATTACCACTAGCATCTGCTGTAGCACTGCCTACTTCTATAGCGCCGTTATATATTTTAACTGTAGCGCCTGCTTCAGTTGTGCCGGTTATTGTTGGCTTGGTATTGCTAGTTATATTATCAGTATTATCGCTACCAGTATCACTTGCAGCTACTAAGTCAATAGTTGGGGCTGTAGTAGTAGTATCTAAAGTAAAGGTTAAATCGTTAGTATCTGTCGGATTGTTTTTATCTCTTGCTGCAACTGTATAAGTGCCGTCTGTAGTTGGTGCTGCGTAAGCATCTAACCAAGCAGAGAATTCACTATTTGCTTCTTTTATGCGATACTCTACACTAACACTACCAGCATCAGTAGTAATATTAGCGTCATTGGTTATATTATCATTATCATTAATACCACTATCAGTAGTTAATTTAATAATTAATTTAACATTCATGCTATTAACTACAGCTATAATAGCGCTCTTACCAGTAAGGGCATCTATCATATCTGTTTTAACGCTTGGTGCAACTTCACCTTTATCGTTAATAGCTGCTATTAAAGTAGTAATTGCTGTAGTTACATCGCCTAAGGATGACACAGCGGCTAACATTTTGCCGTAATTATTAGCTGTTGTGGTAGTATCATCTCCAACAGCATTTATAGTAGCTTCTACTTTGCTTGAGATAATATCAATATCTAAGCCCAGTGCTTTAGCTATGTTTTTATTACTAGTTGTAACTGCTGTTTCAGTGATAGTTTGCGCTACAGTACCATCAGCGGCTATACCTGCTTTTTGTGCAGCAATAGTTGTAATTGGGTTAATATTTATTGTAACAGTACCACCGCTACCATCAATATAATGCGCTGCTAATAAGTCAGCTGCTAAGTCTTTAAGTTGTCCATCTGCTTCATCTCTATAATCATCTGTTGTAGTATCTGTATCAAAGGCTTTAATAATTATAATACCTTTATAATTACCTAAATCAACACTAAATGAACCATCATCAGCAACATCAATATTATCTTTTAATAAGCTACCATCAGCTTTATAAATTGCAACTGTTAAATCATTCTCAGCAATAACAGGACCAAGAACAATAACACCGTTAACAATAGTATTAATAGCAACAACTGTACCAGCAGATGATCCAGACAAACCAATAGCAGCTAAAGAGCCAAGAGCAATAATAACTTTATTATCACTAAATATAGTGCTAGTAGTTGCCTTAGTAGCTGTAGTGCTTGTTTCAGCAGTAATTGGTGTTGGTGATGTAACTATAATATCAATAGTACTGTCTGTTACAATCTCTGGTTCAATCATACTTAGTAGAGTTTTACTATCACCATAAGCATACAACAAACTATCATTATCTTGCAAAATAAAAGCGTCTTTATAATCAACAGCGTAATAAGTGTTTTTAAGATTATTTGTATCAATAAATTCTATAGAAACTAAACAAGATAACTCATTACCACATGTAGTAAAATAATTTTTAACCAAAACTTCTGTAGCATCGCTTAAGGTTAAAATTAAATCATTTACATGTTTTTTTGCTATGAAGCTTTTAATATCCTTATTAATACGCAACACATAATGTTCACCATCACTAATTGTTACGTATTTATCGCTTTTTACTATGAGTTTTCTAACGGTTAAGCCTTTAGCAGCAAGTATTGCTTGTTTTTGAGTTGCTTGTAGTGTTTTCATAATTTATGCTAGTAAAATAAAAAAATATTATTTTAGCATAAAAATATTATTACTTTTTATTATGTGCTAATAAAACATTTATTTATATAATATTAAAAGAATAAATATAGTATTATCGATATTTTTTTAATAATGCTAATAAAATAATATAACTTTCTAAATCCATAATACCATCTACTTTATCTGCTCTAAAATATCTTAAAAGAATAAGGAGGAATAAGGGGACGTTACCCTTTTTCGGGAATAAGGGGACGTTACCTCTTTTTATGCTAAAATATCTAAATGCTATCCAAAAAAGGGTAACGTCCCCTTATTTTTGTAACTAGATTATTACTTACAATACAAAATCAGCTTCTACAGCATTAGAGTTAGTTAAATTAATAGTAATACTATCACTAGTAGTGCTACTATTACCATCAATGTCAATTACTACTTTACCAGTGCTAAGAGTTACAAAATCACTAAATGATTTATCAGCATCGTACCCATCAAGTAATACTGCAATGTCTAATTTATCAGTACCGCTGACAAAATCAGTAATGGTATCAGTGCCTGTATTGTTATATAAAAAGTGGAAAATATCAGCTCCAGCGCCACCAGTTAAAGTATCATTACCAGCTCCGCCGTAGATATCATCAGCAGCACTACCGCCAATAATAGTATCATTGCCGCCAAGGCCATGAATGGTTTGCGCAGTAGTTGTGGCGCTTTTATCTGTAGCAGTAGTATCAGTCAACTGCGTCACCTCCTACAGTAAAAGCTATCATCATTAGCTTTAAGTGTAGCAGTAGTAGTCCACTTATAAGTATCTTTTAAATACTGCATAGCAGTAGCGTTAGAATATGTTATGCCGTCTGCGTCTAAAGTAACACCATTTCGCAGGCTAGTCTCACCATCAGCTGTGTTTATGTCTGCCCAGCCTGTAAGTGTTTTATCCATATTAGTAATTGACATAGCAGCTCCACTAAATATACCTGACATATCAGTTACCTGTGATATATTCCAACTGCCTATGTCTTGATCAAAGATAATGGCATTATAAAACATATGAGTCATACTAGTTACCTGGGATGTATCCCAAGCGCCTATGTTTTGGTTAAAGTTGCTGGCATAAGGAAACATATAACTCATATTAGTTACCTTGGATGTATCCCAAGCGCCTATGTTTTGGTTAAAGTTGCTGGCACCATTAAACATATAACTCATATTAGTTACCTTGCCTGTATCCCAAGCGCCTATGTTTTGGTTAAAGTTACTGGCACTATTAAACATAGCATTCATAGTAGTTACCTTGCCTGTATCCCAAGCGCCTGATGTTTTGCGTTAAAGTTACTCGGAATTATTAAACATCCAGCTCATATTAGTTACCTTGAGATGTATCCCAAGCGCCTATGTTTTGGTTAAAGTTGCTGGCACTAAACATCCAGCTCATATTAGTTACCTTAGATGTATCCCAAGCGCCTATGTTTTGGTTAAAGCTGCTGGCACCATTAAACATCCAGCTCATATCAGTTACCTTGGATGTATTCCAAGCACTGAGATCTGTGTTAAATTTACTGGCACTATTAAACATATCACTCATATTAGTTACCTTGGATGTATCCCAAGCGCCTATGTTTTGGTTAAAGTTGCTGGCACTAAACATATTACTCATATTAGTTACCTTGCCTGTATCCCAAGCGCTGAGATCTGTGTTAAATTTACTGGCAAAAGCAAACATATAACTCATATCAGTTACCTGAGATGTATCCCAAGCGCTGATATCTGCGTTAAAGTTGTCGGAATTATTAAACATCCAGTTCATATCAGTTACACTACTTAAATTAGGTATATCAGTAGGCATAGAAACTAAATTAGCTGCATAAGTAAATGCCTTATTAAAGCTTTGCCATGCTGTGTTACCCCAGCTATCAATGCTTATTAATTGAGTGTTTTTATTATTCCAAAGCACCACCAAAACTAATTACTGGATAATCACCAGTAATAGCTATCTGATGATTACCAGCTGTAGCGTAGACATGAGTAGCGCTAGCTGTTTGAGAGCTCTCAACACTACCGTCACCCCAGTCTATAGTGTAATTATACTCATAATCATTATTTACCCTAATCGTAACTGTTTCATTATCTGCACTAGTTTTCCAAGTACTAAGAAGAGGTGTTTGAACAAGATAATTAGCGCTAGTTGCTGTTATTGTATTATTATTACCAGCTATATCACTATATGCGCCTACATCTACACTAATGTTATTAGCTGTACTTCCTGTAGCATTTGCTGTAAAGGTTGCTGTCCATACTTTATTATCAGTTGTTGACTTAGTTAAACTAGTAATACTACCATTATCTGCTGTTATATCACTCAGAGCAAAATTTGCTATTTCTTCACTAAAAGTAAAGGTAACAGTTGTACTATTATTTACTGGAATAATAGTAGTATCTGTAGTAATTTCAAGTGTAGGAGCAGTAGTATCCACAGTAATATCAAGCGCACTACTAGCTGCGCTGGTATTACCAGCGGTGTCTGTGGCTTTAGCACTTAGGTTGTTTACTCCTTCATTTAGTAGAGTAGTTAAAGTAGCGTTATAAACACCAGTAGTAGCATCTGCTGTAGCACTGCCTACTTCTATAGCGCCGTTATATATTTTAACTGTAGCGCCTGCTTCAGCTGTGCCAGTTATTGTTGGCTTGGTATTGCTAGTTATATTATCAGTAGTGTTGCTGCCAGTATCGCTTGCAGTTGCTAAAATAATAGTTGGGGTGCTTGGCGCTGTAGTATCAATGGTAATATTAAGCGCACTACTAGCTGTACTTGTATTACCAGCAGTGTCTGTGGCAATAGCTGTGAGCTTATGTGTTCCTTCATTAAGCGCAGTTACAGTAATAATATAATTACCACTAGCATCTGCTGTAGCGCTGCCTACTTCTGTAGTGCCGTTATATATTTTAACTGTAGCGTCTGCTTCAGCTGTGCCAGTTATTATTGGCTTGGTATTGCTAGTTATATTATCAGTAGTGTTGCTACCAGTATCGCTTGCATCTGCTAAGTCAATAGTTGGGGTGCTTGGCGCTGTAGTATCTAAAATAAAACTAATGCTTTTAACATTAGATAATTGATTATTAGAGCTTTTATTTCTAATTTCTAATACATAATCTCCATCTGTTGTTAGCTGGTAATTATCGCTCCAGTCGTAAGCAACTACACCATCTTTAATAACTTTGTATTCTAAAATAAATTCATTATCTGCTTTATTTATTATCTTTAATTCTTTAATTATTTTATTATAACTGTCTACCTTATCTATTGTAACTACTGGAGTTGGTATAGTAGAAATTATTTGCTGGATAGTTTCTTTAACAGGGTTTTGCATATCTTTAGCTAACTTAGTAATATCTGCTAATAACTTTTGTTTGGTGGTATATAACAGCATATTATTAGCCGTTATTTCTTGTGCAAGTTTGGTTGTTATCTCGTTAATTCTATTTAAAGATGAGGCAGCTGATAATGCTGCTAACAATCTACCATAATGATTAGCATCTGCCATTAAAGCGCCAGTTACATCTATTACCGGTTTGACTTGATCTGTAACAATATCATTAATATTAAAAGTATAATCAATTAAATCTTTGGTATTTGTTAACTTTTGCGTAGTAATTGATTCTTTATAAGTTATTTTATTATTATCTTTTATATCTACACTTACCCCTGCTATAGTAGCAGCAATAGCAGTAATAAGATTAATATTGGCAAAATCAATACTTGCTCTAGTATCTATAATAACCATTAAATCGGCATTTTCTAAATCTTTAGCACCGCTGGTCTCATCCATATAATCATAAGCATTGTTTTCATCAATAAGCCTAAGAATCAAAATGCCTTTATAATTACCATAATCTAAGGAATACTTACCATCATCACTAACATCAGTTTTTCTAAAAAATAAGCTCTCTCCTTGTTTATAAGCCAGTACTTTAAGACCATTACCAGCAAGAACAGGGCCAAGTACTATAGAGCCTTTAATAACATTAACAGCAATAGCATTAGATGCGCCAGATAAACCAACTGCTGCTAAAACGCTCATAATAATACTATCACTATTAGCAACATCGTCTATTGGAGATATTAAATTATTAGTAATATCTACTTTCATCATATTAACTAAAGTATTAGTATTGCCATAAGCATATAACAAAACATCACCATTTTTCAAAAATAAAGTGTCTATATTGTCAGTAACATAATAAAAGTTTTTAGTATTATTAGTACCTGTAAATTCTACTGAAACTAAACAAGATAAATCACTTTGGCAGATAGTAAAATAATCTTTAACTAAAATCTCTACTCCATTTGCCAGCGATATATTTAAATTTTGCCAATGTTTTGTAATGATAAAATTTCTTACATCCTCATCAAGATGTAGAATATAATGCTCACCGCTATTAATTGTTATATATTTATCATCTACTATTTTTAGTTTTCTGCTAGTTAATTTTTTGGCAATAGTAGCTGCTTTTTTTTGCATTAATTGTAATGTTTTCACAATTGTCATTCCTTTAAAATAAATTAACAAAAAAAGAATTCCTATTATAATGTAATTTTTTATTCATAAAGAAAAAACAAAAAATAATAAGACAAACATAAATTCGAAATAATCATTACTTATAGTTAAAAGCAGATAATTAAAATAATTATTGGTAATATCTTAAAAAAATAGCATAAATAAAATAAACTTAGCTATTTAATAAGCAAGCTTAAATTATTAGAATTGATAATTAGCGCCTAATAAATAAAAAATAAAGTAATAATTGTAAACATACAAAAAATAGACTACGTAGTAAAAAATATTTTATTAATAAAACAAAAATACTATTAATACACATTCAAACAAAATAGGAATAAGGTAGGAATAAGGGGACGTTACCCTTTTTTATGCTAAAATATCTAAATGCTATCCAAAAAAGGGTAACGTCCCCTTATTTCTTAGATAAACTTATTAAACTAAGTTAATGATTATATACTTAGCAATACAACATTATGCTATAAATTATACTATTATTTTATAACAGCCACTTACAAATTAGTAGCTGTTATATTTTTTTATATTTATAATATCTTATAACAACACAAAATCACTCTCTACAGCTATATAACTATTGCTTAACACAATATTAACTGTACTAGTACCAGCACCACCAGTGCCATCAATATCAATACTAATATTACCAGCAGTTGCAGTTACATAATCAGTAAAGCTATCACCAGCGCTATACCCATCTAATAATACAGCAATATCAATCTTATCAGTACCGCTGACAAAATCAGTAATGGTATCAGTGCCTGTATTGTTATATAAAAAGTGGAAAATATCAGCTCCAGTGCCACCAGTTAAAGTATCATTGCCAGCTCCGCCGTAGATATTATCAGCAGCACTACCGCCAATAATAGTATCATTGCCGCCAAGGCCATGAATGGTTTGCGCAGTAGTTGTGGCGCTTTTATCTGTAGCAGTAGTATCAGTAGCTGTATTATCTCCTACAGTAAAACTATCATCATTAGCTTTAAGTGTAGCAGTAGTAGTCCACTTATAAGTATCTGTTAAATACTGCATAGCAGTAGCGTTAGAATATGTTATGGTAGCGCCACCTATAGAAACACCATTTTGCAGGCTAGTCTCACCATCAGCTGTGTTTATGTCTGCCCAGCCTGTAAGTGTTTTATCCATATTAGTAATTGACATAGCAGATCCATTAAATATACCAGACATAGTAGTTACCTGCGATATATTCCAACTGCCTATGTTTTGGTTAAAGTTGCTGGCATAAGAAAACATACGAGTCATACTAGTTACCTGGGATGTATCCCAAGCGCCTATGTTTTGATCAAAAACGATGGCAGCATAAAACATATCAGTCATACTAGTTACCTGGGATGTATCCCAAGCACTTAGATCTGTGTTAAATTTAGTGGCACCATTAAACATAGTACTCATAGCAGTTACCTTGGATGTATCCCAAGCACTGAGATCTGTGTTAAATTTACTGGCAGAAGAAAACATATAACTCATATCAGTTACCTGAGATGTATCCCAAGCGCCTATGTTTTGGTTAAAGTTGCTGGCACCACTAAACATACCTAACATATTAGTTACCTTGCCTGTATCCCAAGCGCTGATATCTGCGTTAAATTCAGTAGCAAGCAAAAACATATTACTCATATTAGTTACACTACTTAAATTAGGTGCGTTAGTAGGTATAGAAACTAAATTAGCTGCATAAATAAATGCCTTATTAAAGCTTTGCCATGCTGTGTTACCCCAGCTATCAATGCTTATTAATTGAGTGTTTTTATTATTCCAAGCAGTACCACCAAAACTAATTACTGGATAATCACCAGTAATAGCTATCTGATGATTACCAGCTGTAGCGTAGACATGAGTAGCGTTAGCTGTTTGAGAGCTCTCAACACTACCGTCACCCCAGTCTATAGTGTAATTATACTTATAATCATTATTTACCCTAATCCTAACTGTTTCATTATCTGCACTAGTTTTCCAAGTGCTAAGAAGAGGTCTATGTGCTTCAATACTATAATTAGCACTATTTGCTGTTATTGTATTATTATTACCAGCTATATCGCTATATGCGCCTACATCTACACTAATGTTATTAGCTGTACTTTCTGTAGCATTTGCTGTAAAGGTTGCTGTCCATACTTTATTATCAGTTGTTGACTTAGTTAAACTAGTAATACTACCATTATCTGCTATTATATCACTCAGAGCAAAATTTGCTATTTCTTCACTAAAAGTAAAGGTAACAGTTGTACTATTATTTACTGGAATAATAGTATCTGTAGTAATTTCAAGTGTAGGAGCAGTAGTATCCACAGTAATATCAAGCGCACTACTAGCTGTACTTGTATTACCAGCGCTATCTGTGGCTGTAGCTCTTAGCTTATTTACTCCTTCATTTAGTGGAGTAGTTAAAGTGATACTATAATTACCAAGATTATTAGTATCCTCTGTAGCTATGCCTAATAAATCACGATCATTATAAACCTTAACTATAGCTCCAGTTTCAGCTGTTAGGTTTATAGTTGGGGTATTATCATTAGTTATATTATCAGTATTGCTATTGCCAGTATCGCTTGTAGCTGCTAAGTCAATAGTTGGGGCAGCTGGTGCTGTGGTATCATAAGCCTGAGAGGCAGTGCTACTAGCACTGCCAATACCCACTGTATTTGTAGCAGCATCTGCGTCTACACTTACAGTTATACTGCCTTCTGAGTTTGGAGTTGGGGTTACTGTTAGGCTATAAGTAGTGCCAGAGCCTGTAAGAGTTCCTTTAGTACCACCAGTTACAGTTATGTCGCTGATATCAAAGCCAGTTACTATTTCAGCAAAAGTAAAGGTAAAGGTAACATCGTTATTAGTTGCTGTTGTAGCATTATCAGTAATAGTTAGTACTATTTTATCGGCTACAGTAATAGCTAGTGCTTGATCGGTGCTATTACCAGCAGCGTCTATAGCTGTGATGATAACATTATTAGTAGTAGCAATAGTTGTAGCAACTTTATAGCTAAGCTCACCAGTAGCTGGGTCTATATTAAATAAGTTAGCATCAGTGCCGCTAATGCTATAAGTAGCACCATTTGTATCAGTTGCAGTAGCTGTGTATATAGTAGCTGTATCTCCTAGTGCTACAGTTGTAGTTGCTGGGATAGTAAATGTAGGGCCGGTAGTATCAACAGTAATATCAAGCGCACTACTAGCTACGCTGGTATTGCCAGCGGTGTCTGTAGCAATAGCTGTGAGCTTATGTGTTCCTTCATTAAGCACAGTTACAGTAATAATATAATTACCACTAGCATCTGCTGTAGCACTGCCTACTTCTATAGCGCCGTTATATATTTTAACTGTAGCGTCTGCTTCAGCTGTGCCAGTTATTATTGGGGTATTATCATTAGTTATATTATCAGTATTGCTGCTGCCAGTATCGCTTGCAGTTGCTAAAACAATAGTTGGAATGCTTGGCGCTGTAGTATCAACGGTAATATTAAGCGCACTACTAGCTGTACTTGTATTACCAGCAGTGTCTGTGGCAATAGCTGTGAGCTTATGTGTTCCTTCATTAAGCGCAGTTACAGTAATAATATAATTACCACTAGCATCTGCTGTAGCGCTGCCTACTTCTGTAGTGCCGTTATATATTTTAACTGTAGCGTCTGCTTCAGCTGTGCCAGTTATTATTGGCTTGGTATTGCTAGTTATATTATCAGTAGTGTTGCTGCCAGTATCGCTTGCAGTTGCTAAAACAATAGTTGGAATGCTTGGCGCTGTAGTATCAATGGTAATATTAAGCTCACTACTAACTGTACTTGTATTACCAGCAGTGTCTGTGGCAATAGCTGTGAGCTTATTTACTCCTTCATTTAGTGGAGTAGTTAAAGTGATACTATAATTACCAAGATTATTAGTATCCTCTGTAGCTATGCCTAATAAATCACGATCATTATAAACCTTAACTATAGCTCCAGTTTCAGCTGTTAGGTTTATAGTTGGGGTATTATCATTAGTTATATTATCAGTATTGCTATTGCCAGTATCGCTTGTAGCTGCTAAGTCAATAGTTGGGGCAGCTGGTGCTTTAGTATCATAAGCCTGAGAGGCAGTGCTACTAGCACTGCCAATACCCACTGTATTTGTAGCAGCATCTGCGTCTACACTTACAGTTATACTGCCTTCTGAGTTTGGAGTTGGGGTTACTGTTAGGCTATAAGTAGTGCCAGAGCCTGTAAGAGTTCCTTTAGTACCACCAGTTACAGTTATGTCGCTGATATCAAAGCCAGTTACTATTTCAGCAAAAGTAAAGGTAAAGGTAACATCGCTATTAGTTGCTGTTGTAGCATTATCAGTAATAGTTAGTACTATTTTATCGGCTACAGTAATAGCTAGTGCTTGATCGGTGCTATTACCAGCGGTGTCTATAGCTGTGATGATAACATTATTAGTAGTAGCAGTAGTTGTAGCAACTTTATAGCTAAGCTCACCAGTAGCTGGGTCTATATTAAATAAGTTAGCATCAGTGCCGCTAATGCTATAAGTAGCACCATTTGTATCAGTTGCAGTAGCTGTGTATATAGTAGCTGTATCTCCTAGTGCTACAGTTGTAGTTGCTGGGCTAGTAAATATAGGGCCGGTAGTATCAACAGTAATATCAAGCGCACTACTAGCTACGCTGGTATTGCCAGCGGTGTCTGTAGCTTTAGCACTTAGGTTGTTTACTCCTTCATTTAGTGGAGTAGTTAAAGTAGCGTTATAAACACCAGTAGTAGCATCTGCTATAGCACTGCCTACTTCTATAGCGCCGTTATATATTTTAACTGTAGCGCCTGCTTCAGCTGTGCCAGTTATTGTTGGGGTAGTATTGCTAGTGATATTATCAGTATTGCTGCTGCCACTATCGCTTGTAGCTGCTAAGTCAATAGTTGGGGCGTCTGGTGCTGTAGTATCTAAAGTAAAATTAATAGTCTGTGTATTTGATATATTACCAGCGATGTCTGTTTGCCTTGTTTCTAGTGCATAACTACCATCTGTAGTAGGAGCTACATAAGATGTTGACCAGTCGCTAAATATGCCATTATCTTTTTTAATTCTATATTGTACAGTAGCATCTGTCTCAATATTATTAGAAACAGTAATACTATCATTATTAGTTATAATATTACCAGTATTGCTACTATTATTAATTGTAATATTTGGCGTATCAACTATAGTATCAAGAGTAATAGCTAATGCTGCTGACATATCGCTAATATTACCAGCTATATCTGTGGCTTTAGCTATTAGATTGTTTGATCCCTCACTCAGTGCAGTAGGATTTAAAGTAACTTTATAGTTACCATCTGCATCAGCTGTTTCTACGCCTACTGCTTGGTTGTCCTTATAAATAGTTACTTTAACATTTGCCTCAGCACGACCAATTATAGTTGGGGTAGTATCGCTAGTGATATTATCGCTTTTTGTGCCAGTATCACTATCAGCATCTAAACCATCAATAACTGGGGCTTCAGGTGCGGTAGTATCAAGATTAATAGTAAGTATTTCAGATATATCACTCGAATTATTACTAGCATCTATTGCTTTGGCTGTAATGTTAACATCTCCATCTACTTGGTTTGGAAAATTTGCTTGAATACTAAAATTACCATTATTATCAGATTTATTTGTACCTATTTCTTTACCATCTATGTATAACTTAACATTAGCATTTGGTTGTGATTTGCCAATTATAACAGGAGATTTTGTATTAATAATATTATCACCAATTATATTAGTATCACTATCTGCTGCTAATTTAATAATTATTTTACTAACTACTATTTCTCCAATATTTTTAGTTACAGGGCTAATATTGCCAGCTTTATCTATTTGGCGTATTTGTATTTGATTGCTAGTAAATTTAATATAATTATTTATTAAAAAACTATCACCACTACCGTCTATCCAGCTACTGCCAAAATCAGTAGAATATTGCCAATAATCATTCTTCTCTGTGCTTAAATTAACTATTTTTATTACCCCAGTTTGTAATGTTATATTGTCAAATCCTATGCTGCCTGGGGAGATACTATCAACTGTTAATATGCCACCATTTATATCTAAATAATATTCTTTTGTCTCTCCTTTTCTTCTTACTTTTAAAAAATCCTTATTATAATCTCCATCGTTAAGCGTAAAACTGTTGCCAGTGCCGTCAAACCAAGAACCTCTGCCTATATTATATTCCCATTGACCAAGAGGCTGTACAGAATAAATACCTACAACTTGGCTGCTGGTTATACTATCTGCAGCTGATACACCTGTATCTTTGATAGATAGATAAATTTTTTCATTATCAAAAATACCAAATTTATCAGCAATATCTTGTCTTAATCCTTCAAATTTAGTTTCATCAAAATTAGCTGCCTCTACTTTTGCAGCACCATCTACTAATTTTTCTTTACCAGCTATATCTAAAGTTAAAGTTCTATCGCCGTCTTGCTCTGTATTTTTAATATTTTTATCAATAAATTCATCTATTGTTTTATCAACATCGCCTAAACCTGAAAGAGCGGCTAATATTTGACCGTATTCTACAGAGTCTTTATCAGCAGTTTCAACTTCTGTATTTTTAAAGCCTGTTTTATCTACAATAGGAGTAGGAATAGTACTGACAATATCTTTAATGCCAAAAGCTGTAGATATTTCTGTATTGACTTTATCAATATTATCAGCTGTTAATTTACTGGTATCTATTAATTCTTCATTAACATTTAGTCCTGCTAACTTAGCTGCTAAAGTAGTAATAGGGTTAATGGTGATAAAATTTTCACCTTTTTTTATATTAAAAACTGCAAATAAAGCAGATTTAAGATCAATAGGGGCGTTTGTATGTTCATCTATATAATCTGGCGCGCTGTCTTTATCCCTTACTATAGCATAACCAACTCCAACATAACCACCTAAATCAGCATAAAATACTCCATCAGCATTAGCTTTTACATCTTTTATAGTTTCTACTAAATTACCATTTTTATCATAGGTATAAAAACTAACGCTAAGACCGCTACTATCAATAACAGGACCCAAAACCACAATGGCAGAGATAGTGTTAGCACTAAGTAAAGGAGCAGCGGCAGCAGCGGCAGCAGTGGCTGTGCCAGCGGCAGCAGCAACACCAACGCCACCAGCAGTAATACCAGCTATACTTGAAGTAGAAAAACCTTCGCCATAATATACCTCAGTAAAACTTTCAGCAAATAATGGTGATTTAGCTGTACTAATGGCAGCAAGAGCAGTATCAGTACCATTAAAAAATACAATTTCTGAGCCATCTGCTAGTTCAATAAAATTACCTTCAGTAATATAATAAAGGCTTTCACCAATAGGCAGTGTTACCATACAAGACATATCAGTCGCACAACTGCTAAAATAATTATCAAAAATAATATTAGTATTATTTTCTAATAAAATTTCTAAATTATCGCCTGATTTTTGAGCGATATAATTAATGCTATCTTTAAAAGAGATGTTATAATTATTACCAAATTCTATATCTATGTGCTTGGTATGTCCTTGCTCTGCAACTACTTCTTCTTTAGAAAAATATTTAGAAATTTTACGAGCTTTTTTTTGTAATTCCCTGAGTTCTGTTGCGGTTTTTGTAATTTTATCTGTCATAATAATAAAATGTAATTAATATACTTGTATTATATATAATTTATTGCGCATAATATACTTTTTATCGCTTATTTTCTATCATTTGATAAAAAAACAATAAATATTAAATAATTTTAGTTAATTTATTTAATAAAGATAATAAATCTTACAATAAGTTCTATTAATACTTTAAAGGTGTAAAAATTAATTTTAAAACAATAATTTAATTAATATAGGCAATTATTTACCAAATACATATTTACTTTTACTCCAATAAATAAATATTGGCACTATAGTCAGCGCCAATACAATATCAATTACCAGTGCTTCTAAAATAAAAATACTAAGTGCCCAAGTATTGGCAAGTTGTGTGAGCATTAGCGGAATAAAGCTAACAATTAAAGCAGTAATAGAAATAAAAATTGCTGCACCAGTAGTTTTAATAGTGCTTTTAACTGCTAATTGCCAATCTTTTTTTGCACTCATTTCTTCTTTTAAACGTGCAATGATATAAATACTATAATCCACTCCCAATCCCATAGAAATTGGTAAACTTACTAAAGTAGCAAAATGTAAATTACCTGCCCAGTTTTCTATACTAGAAAAATATGCGCCTAAAGCATATTGAGCAAATAATGTGATAAACAATATAGTAGTTAAAATTATAGAAATTCTAATAGAAGAAAAAATAATAAAGGTAATAATGGCAATAGTTATGATAGTTATGATAGGTGATGAAAATAACTCTTTTTTAGCAATATCTCTGGTGGCTTCAATTACTCCTAAAAAACCACCAACAGCAATTTTGTCGTTACCGTCTTCAACTATAATAGTTTTATTTGTTTTAGGCATGATTATTTTATCATTAGCTATATAACCAAAATCTAACTCTTTAAATCCTTCTTTATCCTTATTGTCTGCGATAAACTGCTGTATATCCTTGATTATTTGATGAGTTTTAATAGGATTCATAGTATTAATAAAACCTCTAATTACTATTTCATTCCAATCTGTAGAAATAAATGACAATAAATCTTCTTTAGCAAAACTTGCTTCAATGATGCCATTAAAACTAGCTATTATATTATCTGCATCTGGGATAAATTCATCATCGTCTTCATCGCCATATATATTTAAATTATTTTGGATAAATGTTTGAGTAGATATATTAAAAAACTTAATATCTGGTTTATTATCTTTAGTCATCATTAACATATTAATAGTTTTGATAACTTGCGCATAAGATGCAGCAAAACCAATATTTGGATGCGATACCATCCAGCTTTCTAATTTATCAACTGCTTTTAAGGTATTAGCGTGATTAAAGGCTCCTTTTGGAGGATCTTCCTCATTATCATAACAAGGTCTATTTATTATTATGCCATCAGCATCATTAGCACAGTCTTTAAGTATAGGGTGGAATTCTTTTTTACCTCTTATAGGAATATTAATAGATATAACCCCTGGCATATTATTATTTAATTTACGTAAATCAATATTAACTTGAGTATCGTATTTAAAAGCAGCATTAGGATAATCAATACCTACCTCTAATCCTGGCATTAGATTATTTTCAGTTGCTTTATAAATTTTAGTTTGATAAATACTCCAGCCAATAATAACTGCAACTAAAACAATTGGGATTATCTTTAATTTAGTTAATATGGTGCTAGCAATAAAGCCAAGTAATGACAATTTAAGTTTACTATCTAATTTTAGATTAGATTTATTTTTAACCGCATTTGATGAAAACTTTGCCATTAAAATTGGTGTTATAGTTGTAGTGGTAATAATAATTGTTAACATACCAAACATACCAAAATAAGCATATGCTTTATAAAAAGAAATATCTACAAATGATAAAGTAAAAAAACCTGCCATATCAGTAATAATAGCCAAAGTTGCTGGCTTTATTATTTTAGAAATAACCTCTTCAGCGGCTTTATTTGGTGCCAAACCATTAATATTATGCTCCAATAAATATCTACGCACAACTTGCATCGCATGTCCAGTACCTACTGCTAGTAATAACATAGGAGTAAGCACCATCATTGTAGTAAATCTATAACCAGAATAGCCCATTAAGCCTAAGGTAATAACAATAGTAGCAAGAATACCTAACATGGGCAATACTGCTCCTTTCCAATTTTTATTAGCGATCCATAAAGCAAGTAGAGTAATAAGGACAGAAATAGCAAATAAATATAATTTATCACTTAAATCTCTGATCATGGTCGCTAAAAAATATGGCTCACCAGATATCATAATATCAACTTTATTACTATACTTTTGTTTTAAGTTGTTTATTATATTATCAATATTATTAATCCATTGTTTATAATCATACTTAACGCTGTCTTTATATTCACCAACAATAAAAAAACCTTTAGCTATGCACTCATTAGTATTTTGTTTGAAATTACATTTATTATTTTCTTTATCCCTTTTTACAATTAACATTGGAGCAATAATATTATTTGACTCAACTCCTTCTTTAAGATGCTGTAATTGCTGTTTGGCTATTTTTTTATTACTACTAATGCCGTCTTTGTGTACCAAACGTTTAAAGCTTAGCCCGCCTTCTTTGTCAACCCCTATAGACTTAATGTTTTTAGCATAAATATCAATAAACTTATTTTTTTCAGCATGCTTATTATTTGCAAGCAATAGATGTGCTTCACGTAACATATTAACAAACCAAGCACTATAAGCACTATCATTTCTTTGCCATGTACCGCCAGCATCCATACATTTAGTTTTGGTTGTTATTTTAAGATTATCAGCAACATTAGCACAATCTTTTAATACAAATCCTGTAACTAAAATATTGCCAGAACCAAATTTTTTATTAATGTAATTGTTAGTTGCTATATATTTATTATCAGCAGGAAATAGCATTTCAGGATCGTTTCTAATATCTATATCTTTAATAAAATATGCGGCTACAATAACTACTATTATTGTAGCTATTAAAATCTCATTTCTAAAAAACATAGCAAAAGATGCGTATCTTTTTGCTAACTTATCTGTATTCATTGATTGTATTGTTTATTATTTAGTTTTAAACGAAGAGCATTTAATTTGATAAAACCAGTAGCATCTTGCTGATTATAGGAACCATCATCTTCTTCGAAAGTAGCAATTTTTTCATTAAATAAAGTATGTTCTGATTTACGCCCAACTATAATAACATTGCCTTTATAAAGTTTTATTTTTACAGTTCCGTTAACATTATTTTGTGTTTTATCTATAAAAGCTTGTAATGCTTCTCTTTCTGGAGCAAACCAAAAACCATTATAAATCATCTTAGCATATTTTGGCATTATTTCATCTTTTAAATGTGCAACTTCTTTATCTAAGGTAATAGACTCTATAGCCCTATGTGCTTTTAGCATTATTGTGCCTGCTGGTGTTTCATAACAACCACGAGACTTCATACCAATAAAACGATTCTCAACTATATCTGTTCTGCCAATACCATGTTTGCCTGCTATATTATTTAAAGCACTTATAATCACTGCTGGAGTTTTTTTTATACCATTTATAGCTATAATATCTCCATATTCATATTCTAAACTTATGTACTCAGCCTTATCAGGTGTATTTTCTAAAGATTTTGTCATGCGCCACATACTTTCTTCTGGCTCTGTAAAAGGATCTTCTAAAATACCTCCTTCATAAGAAATATGTAATAAATTAGCGTCCATTGAATAAGGAGATTTATTGGCTTGTTGTTGATAATCAATATTAATGCTATGTTTTTTGGCATATTTTAATAAACTATCTCTTGATGACAACTCCCATTCACGCCAAGGCGCAATAATTTTAATTTTAGGGTTTAAGGCATAAGCATTTAACTCAAAACGCACTTGATCATTACCCTTGCCTGTCGCTCCATGTGCTATAGCATCAGCCCCTACTTTTTTTGCTATTTCTACTAATCTTTTAGCTATTAAAGGACGAGCAATAGAAGTGCCTAATAAATATTCTCCTTCATAAATACTGTTTGCCCTAAACATAGGAAAAATAAAATCACGCGCAAATTCTTCTTGTAAATCCTCAATAAATATATCACGTACACCAATTTTCTTAGCTTTTAATTTAGCTGATTCTATTTCCTCTTTTTGCCCTATATCGGCTGTTAAAGTTACAACTTCTGCATGGTATTTTTCCTGTAGGTATTTAATAATAATACTAGTATCTAGCCCACCAGAATATGCTAAAACAATTTTTTTCATTTAACCTTAGCGTATGTAAAAGATTTGCTTAATAATATATTGTCATCTTCATCAACCACATTTACTTGCCACGTACCTAACCACTTATGCCAAAGATTTTTTGATGAATAAACTCGCCAGCGATTACCCTTGGGATAAAAATCAACTTCTGCCATATTTCTACCATTATATAACCACCTATGCGTAATTTTTTTATTATTTAAATTACGTAAATTAGTAAAAAAGAATATTTTATTTACTGTATTGTTAATGGTATTTACTATATTTTTTGGCACTCTATTTTCTACTTTTAATGCAAAAACTGCTTGTGATATATTATCACTCTCCCAAACATTATCAGCGCTATTAACAACTGTAGTTGTAATTAATAAAACCAGTGTTAATACTATTTTCATAATTAATGAAACCTTTGTTGTAATAGGCGTAATGTTTGTCTTGCTGGATCGTAACCAGCCTGAATACCAAGCAAAGCAAAATGATATGCTTTTTGATAACTTTTATTAGTGCCAACACCGTTTAAATACATAATAGCTAACTCATTTTGTGCAGGTGGGAAATGCATAAGCGCTGACTCTCTCATTAGTTTAAAAGCTCTTTGTGTATTTTTTTCTGCTTGCACCCCTTTTAAATATATATTAGCTAATTGATAAATAGCAATAGGATGTTTAACTTTTAAGCCTAATTTTAATATTTCAATATTTGATAATGGCTTTATATATTGATTATTTTGTTTGTTAGCAGTATTTTTAATATTTTTTTCAACAATTTCTGCGGCAATGTTAGTATTTTTTTTATTATATGTGTTAGCATCAGATGCTATATTATTTTTCATATTATTCATTCTAATTGCCATTTTAGTTGCTACAGTGTCTACATCTACTACAGCTGCACTTATTGATATATTTGCATTAGTATCTATAGTTTTCAATAATTTAAGTGCTAATATATTACTATTTTTGGCTGCTTTTTTAAGATATATTTTTGCTTTATTTATATCACTTTTAATTAAAGCTTTGCCCAAATGATAACTAGCATTTGCATTACCTTTGTCTGATAAACTAGTTAAAACATTGATAGCTTGTTGTTGGTTAAAATTAGTTTGCTCGCCAAGCAATGTTAACACAGCTAATTGATACTTAGCCTCAACACTACCGCCATCGTTAGCTTTTTGTAAATAAAAAATTTGTTGCGCCTTATTTTTAATAACTCCTTGACCTAATTTATACCTTAATGCCAAAGAATATTGCGCTAAAACATGTCCATTATCTGCTGCACTTTTTAACCATTTAGCCGCTTTAGTATAACTTTTTTCTACACCGTTACCATTTAAATATCTAATAGCCAAAGAATATTGTGCATTTTGATGCCCTTGTTTAGCTGCTTTTTTAAATAAACTCACAGCTTTGTTTATATTTTTATCAACGCCAATGCCATTTAAATACAATACTGCTAAATTATACTGAGCATACATATAAGCATTTTCTGCTGATTTATTATACCAATATAGCGCTTGCTCTAAATCTTTACCAACTTTATCACTAACTCTATATAACACCCCTAATAAATACTGAGCTGCTCTGTTATTTTGCTCAGCAGCTGCCATAGCATATTTAAATGCTATTAAATCATCTTGTTTAACACCATTACCAGTACGATATAAATATGCCAATTGATACTGGGCTGATGCTAAATTATTATTAGCTGCTTTTTTATACCAATAAACAGCATCCTCCATCTTGTCATTTCTATATAAAAAATCAGCATAAAAATATTGCATAACAGGATCATCGCTATTAGTAGCTGCCATATATAATTTATCAGCCATAGTTAGGTTTTTATTAACAACTGAATTACCTGTCTCATATATTTTTGCTAAATTAAGTTGCGACCTACTATGACCTAAATCTGCTGCTTTTTTATACCAATAAATTGCCTTGTTGATATTATTTTTATTAATACTATAAATTACTCCTAAATTATGTTGTGCTTTGGCAAAATCTTGCTCCGCTGCCTTAGTATACCAATGAATAGCTTCATCTATATCTATAATAGTTCCAGTGCCTGAATAATAACTATTAGCCACATTAAATTGTGCTGCAACTATGCCTTTTTCTGCAGCTTGCAAATACCAATAAAATGCCAATTTATAATCTTTTTTTATTGTATTACCATTGTAATACATATCAGCAAGCTGCAGTTGTGCTTTATCATTGCCATTTTTTGCCAATGACTCTATTTGATAAAAAGTTGTAGTTGGTAAATCTGAAGTATTATTTTTTTTAAATAAAACTCTTTCACCTTGTGGTGCTTTATGTTGTAATAATTGCAAAGAATTTGCTAAACTAAAAAAACTAACAGATAAAACAAAAATTATATATTTCATAAGTAATAATTTGTAAAAATAAAAGTGTGTTAATTATAACAGTATTTTAATCATATTTTGATAACTTGTTGTCAATAATTATTTTTTGTAATTTTTTTATGTAATTATTACCAATACCAGAATATTTAATTAAACCATTTACTAAGCTATAGCCTGTAATTTTTTTATTTTGCATTCTAAGTGTAGCCCTAATATTGCGTAGTTTTTTATAAGCATTATGGCTATTTAACATCCACATATAATAACGAGTAGCACCATCAATACTTCTAAAAGTCGCAACTTCATGTGTAGCTGCTATATTTCTATTAAGTGGCACAATACCACAATTTACTTTAAAACACCAAATGCCATAATAATTATTATATACAGCAAATCTTGAGCGCCCCCAACCTGATTCTATAGCAGCTTGTGCTAATGCTAAAGATGGTGGAATAATATTTATATTATGCAATAAATTAGTGATAGTAGTATTGTATTTTATAGCAATTATTTTAAGTAAATAATTTGGTAAAAGTTTGTTTTTAATTTTATTTCTTAATTTTAAAATTAAATAATTTTGATGCTTTATAACGGGTAATAAATAATTAAAAAACTCTTGTTTGCGAAGATTATTATTAGCTATATTAGTTATATTTAATGTAGCTCTATATGATTTTTCTATAAGAATATTTTTATTATCAATATTATAGGCAAAAGCATTCAACGTTATAATAAATAAAAAAATTATTAAAAATAATAATTTATTCATAAATTATATCTCTATTCATTAATTCATACACAGCATCTATAGCACTAATATCGCCAATAATTACTGCTTTTATTTTTTTGCAGATAGGCATATTAATATTATGTTTTTTAGCAATGCTAAGTACAGTATCAATAGCGTTTATACCCTCTACAGTTGCCCCTACAGTTTGTAGAGCTAATTCAACGCTATTATTTTTTACTAATTGTTGTCCAAATTGTCTATTACGAGATAAATCATCTAAGCAAGTAAGAGTTAAATCTCCAAGCCCAGATAAACCAATAAAAGTTTCTTTCTTCGCACCTAATACAACTCCAAATCTTATCATTTCTGTCAAACCTCTGGTTATAAGTGCACTCATAGTATTAGCGCCAAAACCAAGTCCAACAGAAATACCAGCTGCTATAGCAAGTATATTTTTAATAGCACCGCCAACTTCAACGCCAATTACATCGCTACTTTTATAACTACGTAAATATTTAGTGCTTATTGCTTTTGTCCAAAAATCACTAACAGCAGTACTATTAGACGCCACCACAAGCGCCGTTGGTTTAAACCTTGCTACTTCTGCAGCGAAACTAGGTCCTGAAATAATACAACATGGATATTTTGGTAATTTATTGCTAAAAATTTGATGCAATAATTGCCCATCACTAAACCCTTTAGTTGCCCATGCTATTTGTTGTTTATCTAAATACGGCATTATATTGGTAATAATATTAGCAAAAGCATAACTTGGTGTAGCAATTAAAATAGCATCTACTTTAGTTAAAATATTATAGTTTGTACTAATAATAATATTATTATTATCAATAACAATACCTAAATAACTATGTTTAACCTTAAAATTTTGTTGTTGTTTGTTTTTGCAAATAAGATAAATTTTATTAAAATTTGCTATAAGAGCAATACTAAGAGCACTCCCCCAAGCACCGCTGCCAATAATTGCTAATCTAGCCACTAATTAACTTATCTAATTTACCATCAAAATTTGCTGCGCTTAAATCATCAAAACCACCAATATGAATGCCAGATATAAAAATTTGTGGCACAGTATTTCTATTTGTTTTAACAAACATTTCATCCCATAATTTTGTAGTGTTGACGATGATTTTTTTATATGTTATCTTTTTTTTATCTAATAACTTATATGCCATTTGACAGTAAGGACAAGAATCAGATGCGTAAATAATATTTTCTAACATAATTTATTATTTTTTAATTGGCAAATTAGCCTTGTTCCAAGCTAAAAAACCACCTTTTAAATTATATACTTTAGTAAAAGAATGTTTAGTAAGTAATCTACAAATATGAGCACTACGATTACCAGACCTACAATAAATTAAAAGTGGCTGCTCTTTGTTAAATTTATCTAATTGTTTTATTACTTGTGCCATAGGAATATGAATATCATTATTAATATAACCAGTTACTCTTTCTTTATTTTCTCTTACATCTACTACTGACAACTGCTTATCATTCATTAAATCTATAACACTGTTTATATCTATATCAGTATATTTTTTAAACTTATCCATTACAATATTAACAACGAGTAAAATCACTAACACTAAGAGAGTAATACTTGTTATTTTTTCTTCTAATAAAAAATTAATTATTTCCACTTATATTTCCTTATTTTGTTGTAAAAAGTTATTTAACATTGTATGACCAAAATCAGTCATAATTGATTCTGGATGAAACTGCACCCCTTCTACTGCTAAATTTTTATGTTTAATGCCCATAATTTCTTCAATTTCATTATTATCATTTGTTTGCGCCGTTAGCGTGAAACAATCAGGCAGTGAACTTTTGTCTGCAACTAAAGAATGATATCTTGTTGCATTAAATGGATCATCTATCCCAGCAAAAACACCTTGCTTATTATGATATATTTTTGATATTTTTCCATGCATAATTTTCTTAGCCCCGATGATTTTACCGCCAAACGCCATAATTATAGCTTGAAAGCCAAGACAAACACCAAAAATAGGTATTTTACCAGCAAAATGTTTAACTGCAGCCATAGAAATACCAGCCTCCAGTGGTGTACACGGACCTGGAGATATAACCAAATATTGTGGTTTTAATTTATCAATACCTGCTATATCTATCTCATCATTACGATATACTACAACTTTTTGTCCTAATTCGCCAAAATATTGTACTAAATTATAAGTAAAAGAATCGTAATTATCAATTACAAGTAGCATAAAAATTTCATTTCAGTTAAATTTTGCCAATTATACACTTTATTTTTAATATCTTTTATTGTATAAAAAAATTATTTAATAGCAAGAAAAGACATAAAATTTAAACATTGTAAATAACAAAAATAAGCATCAAATTTAGCGCTTTTTAATCTATTTAAATGTGTTTCTTTGTTATCAGCTATTAATGTATTTTTTAATAATTCACGTTTTTTAGCAATCTCTAATTCACTATAACCATTAGCTCTTTTAAACTCTATATGTAAATCATTTATTATATGTTGTTTATTATTATCAAATTCTACTTTTTCGCTGATAATAAGCGCACCACCCTTATTAAGGCCTTCGTAAATTTTATTAATCAATTGTTGACGCTTATCTTTAGTAATAAATTGTAAAGTAAAGTTTAATACTACAAAATCTGCATTTTTGATATCAATATTTTCAATATCAGCGCATATTAATTTAATGTTTTTAAAATTAGTTATATTTTTGCTGCATTTTTTTATCATTGCCAGCGAATTATCAATAGCAATAATTGTATTACTTTTGCCGCTAAAATTAATAGCTATGGCTGTTGCCCCAGTAGAACAACCAAGATCATAACAGATTCCATCGTGTTGATAATTTTTGCTAATAAGAGCTATTAATTCTAATACCATGGTATAACCAGGAATACTACGACGCACCATATCATCAAAAACCTTAGCTACTTCTACATTAAAAGTAAAATCTATTAAATCTGATTTTTTATTAAATATATTATCACGCATACAAAATTGGCATAAAAAATTCAGCAACTAAAATAGCATGCTTATCCACAATAAAAATAGAACGCCTGCCCCAGATATTATCATTTTTTGCTACTTCTATATTTTTTCTAATGGCTTTGTTTTGTAATAAAATTTCACCCAATGGTTTTTCTTTTAAATTAAGAAAATTATAAGCATTAGTTGGGATAAGTGAGCGAGCAAAAACTAAATGTTTATCATTACCGCAAAGAAAAACTTCACGTACAAATATATTATTTTTTCCTACTATATATTCTTCATTTTTATTTGGAGTTATTAATTTTTCTTGTAACAATTCTACCTTAAAATTATCATATTTATCTTTTAGCTTTTGTGTTAAAGATTTTTTATCAAAAATCCAATCACTCACAACTAAAGGGATGTTATTAATTTTTTGTTGCCATTTAATTTTAGTTATATCTAACACTACTTAACTGCTTTTAGTTTTTCTTTAGCTATAATAGCATTTAGCCATTTATCTGCTATATCAATATTAACTATATTATTATTATTATCAATAGTTTTTAAATCATTATCGTTCCAGCCTTTAATGCCAAGTTTTAATGATTTAACATTAATAAACCCCATATCTTGCATAGTTTTAGTTGCTAAAATACTTCTATTGCCAGATTTACATATAACAATAATATTTTGTTTTCTACCATTAGCTAATAATGGCTCAGTGTCTTGATAATTCCAACAACAAGCTGCCTCTAAAATACCACGAGCCACATTAATTGAATTATTTATATGCATAAAATCAAATTCATTTTTCTCACGCACATCTAATAGTAAGTATTTTTTTCCTTGTGCCAACTCATCTGCTAAATCCCATGGAAAAATCTCTGTAATAAGTAATAGATATTTTGCTATTAATTTTTGATAATCATCCATAAATTTCTTTTAAAAACAACTATTATTTTCTGCCATAAATATAGCGACATTAATCCTAGAATTAAGGTTTAACTTTCTTAAAATAGCTTTAATATGTAATTTAACTGTGCCTTCTGTTATATTTAATTTTTTTGCTATTAATTTATTACTAAGCCCATCTATTAAATGGCAAGCTACTTCTTTTTCTCTTGCAGTTAATGTATCAACAACATTTATATTATTTACACTGTTATTGACAATTACTAATAAATCAATATTCAAATCTTTTGCTATAACTATTTTACCATCTATAACATCTACAATAGAGGTAACTAGCTCATCTGGATGCATATCTTTTAATAGATAACCTTGCGCACCTGCACCTAAGCAATTGCGTAAGTCTTTTTCACTACTACTGGTAGTAAGCATAATTACTGGTGCCTTAATTTTTTTTCTTTTAATAATTTTTAATACTTCTAAACCAGATATATTAGGCATTCTAAGATCTAATAAAATAGCATCAACTGTAATTTTTAATAACTGTGTTAAGGCTTTTTCTGCTACTGTATTACATAAGGTTTTTATTCCTCTTGATTCAAGCAAAGACACCATACCATCGCAAAATAATTGATGATCATCAATTAAATAAACCTCTATATTGCTTTTATTATTCATAAAAATTTATTTTCTCCTATAAGTAGTAGAATTTAAATTATCTTCTAAAATAACCCCTATTGCTGCTAATTCATCACGAATTTTATCAGCAGCAATAAAATCTAAATTATCTTTTGCTAATTGCCTTTGTTTGATTTTTTTCTTGATTGCTTTATCACTAATTTCAATGCCCTTTAATAAAAACTTATCATCTTGCAAAATACCAAGATAACTACCTAATGTGCGCATAATACCAGCTAGTGCATTACACAAATCCTTATCTGTAGTGCTATTTATGGTTTTAGCTAATTCAAATAATACTGACAAAGCAATTGGTGTATTAAAATCATCATTAAGAGCCATATTAAAACGCTGTTTATAATCATAACGCATAGAAATCTCATCAATTACGCTATCACTTGCACCTAAATTACGAATTGCCAAATATAATTTTGTTAAGCTTGTTTTAGCTAATTTAAGATTAATTTCACTATAATTAAGTGGACTACGATAATGACTGCTTAAAATAAAATAACGAATTATTTCACCATTATATTTTTTAAGCACTTCATCTATAGTAAAAAAATTATTAAGAGATTTGCTCATTTTTTCACTAATACCATTATTGTTAACAATATTAACAAAACCAGCATGCATCCAAATATTTGCTAATGGACAATCATTTGCTCCTTCACTTTGTGCTATCTCATTTTCATGATGAGGAAAAACCAAGTCAACTCCACCACCGTGTATATCAAAATGATTACCTAAATAATGATTACTCATAGCAGAACATTCTAAATGCCAACCAGGACGACCGTTACCCCAAGGGCTATGCCAATATGGCTCATTTTCTTTGGCTATTTTCCATAAAACAAAATCAAAATCATTGCGTTTATTTTTATCGATCTCAACTCTATTGCCTGCTAATAATTCATCTATATTTTTAACGCTTAAATCACCATACTTATCAAAAGCATCTACCGAATAATAAACATCTCCATCTTTAGCATTATAAGCCAACCCTTTATCAATTAATTTTTGTATTAAATATAGCATTTCATTAATATTTTCTGTTGCTCTAGGCTCAATATCAGGAGCAATATTACCTAATGCTATTTCATCTTTATGCATTAAATCAATAAATTTATTAGTTAGAGTTTTTATATTTTCCTTTCTTTTAGCAGCACGTTTTATGATTTTATCGTCAATATCAGTTATATTACGTACGTAAGTAACACTATTAAAATTCCGTCTTAAATGACGCACAACAATATCAAAAACAACCATAATTCTAGCATGTCCTATATGACATCTATCATATACTGTCATACCACAAACGTAAATACCAATATTTTTAGCATTAATTGGTTTAAATGTATGCTTTTGTTTAGTTAAGGTATTATAAATTTTTAACATAATTCTTTATTTTACAGTTGTATTAATCTTATTAGTAATATTAAAAAACTCATTCATATTACATAGTTTTTAAAGTAATTCTTAAATATAAAAATCCAGAATAAATAGTAAGAATGGTAGCTATTATTAACAAAAAAATACCAATAGCATGAATATATTGTGTTAAAAATGGCTGATTATATAATAAAAATAAAATTGCAAAAAATTGTAAAATTGTTTTAACTTTAGCAATAAATAACACTTTAATTTGTGCCTGAAAACCTATTCTCCCCATCCACTCTCTAAGTGCAGAAATTAAAACTTCACGAGTTATAATTATCAAAGAACAAATAGTAATAATCCATGTATGATAAAAATCTATTAATAACACTAATGTGGTTACTACCATTAATTTATCGGCTACTGGATCTAAAAATTCTCCTAACTTAGAAATTAATTTCATTTTACGCGCCAAATAACCATCTAAATAATCAGTCATACTAACTATGGCAAATAGTGCAATTAATATAATATTTATTAATGAAAGTTTAATATTACTACTTTGTTCTGCTTGTAAATAATACAAAACAATAAAAATTGGAATTATAACAATTCTTGATAAAGTGAGAATAGTTGGTATGTTTAATTTAGGCACTTAAATTTTAAAAAAATGGTGCGCTCGGCAGGAGTCGAACCTGCAACCGCTCGGTTCGTAGCCGAGTACTCTATCCAATTGAGCTACGAGCGCTTAAAAATACTATAAATTTACTATAGTAAAATATGAAAATTATACCCGATAATTACTAATTATACTGCTAAAATACCTGCTTTTATTTATTATAATATATGCAAAATTATAAACAACAATTTATTGATTTTATTATTGAAGCAGGTGCTCTTAAATTTGGTAATTTTAAATTAAAATCAGGACGCATATCACCATATTTTTTTAATGCTGGAGTATTTAATACTGCTAAATATTTATCAACATTAGGCGCATTTTATGCTCAAGCAATTAATGAACATAACCTACATTTTAATGTGTTGTTTGGTCCTGCTTATAAAGGTATTCCTATTGCTACTAGCACTGCTATTGCGCTATATAATCATTTTCAACAAAATGTTAATTATTGCTTTAATCGCAAAGAAAAGAAAAATCATGGTGAAGGGGGCGTAATTGTAGGTTCTAAATTAATTGGTGGTGTGCTAATTATTGACGATGTAATTACAGCTGGCACTGCAATTAACGAAGCTATAACAATTATTAGTGCAAATAAAGCTAAAGTTAATAATGTAATAGTTGCTTTAGATAGAAAGGAAAAGAGTACAAATAATATCTCTGCTATTGCTGAAATTGAACAAAAACATAAAATAAAAATACATAGTATTATAAATATAGATGATATTATTTTATACTTAGAAAATAATAATAATAATATGTTAGAGAATATAAAAGATTATCGTAAAAAATACGGCGTATAACTTGCATTTATTATTATTTTAATGGATAATTAACGCTTTTTTTGGCCGAATAGCTCAGTCGGTAGAGCAAGGGACTGAAAATCCCTGTGTCCCTAGTTCGATTCTAGGTTCGGCCACCATAAATAATATTTAATTATTAATGAATTAAATATATCTTTTAACAAGAGCTTTAAATTAATTAATTCTTCTGCCTAACATTCTTTTTAAAATATTATCCTTATCAATTAAATGATGCTTAATAGCAGCTAAAAAATGTAGCACTATCACATAAATTGCAATATTACCAACTATTTCATGTGTTTCGTGTGCAAATTTAGCTAGCTGCTCATTATGAGCTATGGCTTTTTGCGTAATTGGATCAAAATTTGCAGCAATAATTTCAAAACCAAATACAGAGACACCAAAACCACCGGCTCCAGACATAATAAAACCAGAGATTGGCATAATTATAGTGATTATAATAAGTGCATAATGCATCAAAGTAGCTATTTTGTGCTCAAATGCTTTTGTAGTACTGATTGGCTTTAACCAGCCATTCATAAAACGCCAAATAACTCTAATAACAATAAAAACAGCAATTAATACTCCAAAAGATTTATGCCATGGATATAACTCAGATATTTCATTTTCTTCCATATAAATGCCAACTGTTATAAGTCCTATAATAGTAATAGCAATAAACCAATGAAGAAAAATAGTTATGACTGATAATTTTAGTTTTGTATCCCTCATAATTAATCCTTTAAAATAAAAAACAGCCATTGTATCATAAAATAAATAAAATCACTACAGTATAATAACTCAATTTATTAAATATTATCCTAATGCAATATATTCGTAATTTTTCAATCATTGCTCATATTGATCATGGTAAATCTACCATAGCTGATAGGTTTATTCAATTTTGCCATGGTTTAAGCGATAGAGAAATGTCGTCACAAGTATTAGATTCAATGGATATTGAAAAAGAACGCGGCATAACTATTAAATCACAAAGTGTAACTATTAATTATAAAGCAAAAAATGGTATTACCTATAAACTAAATTTTATTGACACTCCTGGTCATGTAGATTTTTCTTATGAAGTTTCTCGTTCGTTATCTGCTTGTGAAGGAGCTTTATTAATTGTTGATAGCACTCAAGGTGTTGAAGCACAAACTGTTGCTAATTGCTATAGTGCTATAGAACAAGGGATAGAAGTAATACCTGTATTAAATAAAATAGACTTACCCGCTGCAGATACTGATAAAGTTATTAGTGAAATAGAAAATATAATTGGGATTGAAGCAACAGATGCTGTGCTTGCCAGTGCTAAAAATGGTATCGGCATTGAAGATATTTTAGAACAAATTGTAGTGAAAATACCGCCACCAACAGGCAATATTAATGCCTCATTAAAAGCTCTTATTATTGACTCTTGGTTTGATAATTATTTAGGCGTAGTATCTTTAGTGCGTATTTTTGATGGTAATATTCAGCAAAAAAATATAATTAAAATGCTTTCTAATAAAAACGAACATATTATAGAAGAAGTTGGTATATTTACCCCAAAACGCACAATAACCAATAAATTATCTGCAGGTGAGGTAGGTTTTTTAGTTGCTGGTATTAAACAAATAGATGGCGCGCCAGTTGGTGATACTATAACTACTGTAAAAAATGGAGTAAGTAAAGCATTGTCAGGCTTTAAGCCTGTACAAAGTCGTGTATTTGCAGGACTTTTTCCAGCATCAGGTGATGAATATGAAAAATTTAGAGATGCTTTGGCTAAACTGCGTTTAAATGATGCAGCTTTGCAATACGAGCCAGAAAACTCAGACGCACTTGGTTTTGGCTTTAGAGTTGGTTTTTTAGGTATGCTTCATATGGAAATTGTACAAGAAAGATTAGAAAAAGAATACAACCTAAATTTAATTATAACCGCACCAACAGTAATATATGAAATCTTAACTAATAACAACAAAGTTTTAACGATTGATAATCCATCTAAATTACCAAATAGGCAAATTATTACTGAATTTCGTGAACCAATTATATGCGCTAATATTTTAGTAACTGATAATTTTGTTGGCAATGTAATCAAACTATGCATAGCAAGAAGAGGTGTGCAAAAAAATATTAGTTACCTTGACTCGCAAGTTTCACTAAGTTATGCGATACCTTTAAGCGAAATTGTATTAGATTTTTTTGATAAATTAAAAAGTATTTCACGTGGCTTTGCTTCTATGGATTATGAATTTTCTCATTATGCGGTTAGTGATTTAATTAAACTAGATATTTTAATAAACAATGAAAAAGTAGATGCTTTATCGCTTATAATTCATAAACAAAATTCTACTAATAAAGGACGTGAGATAGTAGAAAAAATGAAAGAGTTAATACCAAGACAAATGTTTGATGTAGCTATCCAAGCAGTTATTGGCAGTAAAATTATATGTAGGGCAAATGTTAAAGCCTTAAGAAAAAATGTTACTGCTAAATGTTATGGTGGCGATATTAGTCGTAAACGTAAATTATTAGAAAAACAAAAAAAAGGTAAAAAAAGAATGCGTAGTATAGGAAAAGTAGATATTCCGCAAGAGGCGTTTTTGGCTGTATTGCATATATAAAAAATATTATTTACATAAGCGATGATAATATTTTTTATTATCAATTCTATATTGATTGATAGCTAAAGTAGCTAAATTAATTTTTATTTCTCCACTGCAATTTGTACTAAATAATTTTATATTTAATTTTTTGTATCTATTTATTACTTCTAAAGCCGGATGTTTAAATCTATTTTTATAGCCACTGGAAACTATAGCTATTTTTGGTTTTACTTGTTGCAAAAACTCTATTGTTGAAGAGCTTTTACTACCATGATGTGGAACGAGCAATACATCGCTTTTCAATCTATTACCGTATTTTTTAATTAAATACCTCTCTGCCTTTTTTTCAATATCTGCTGTAAGTAAAAAACTATACTTGCCGCTAATTTTAAGCACACAAGAATTATTATTGCCACTAAATTTATTATCAGTGCTAAATATCTCAAATAAATAATTACCAAAATACCAACTTCTATCCTCTTTGCATGTTTTTTTAAAGGGAGTTATAAGTTCTTTTGCTGTGTGTTGTTTTAATATAGCAGGTAATCCACCAATATGATCTTTATCTGTATGTGAAATAATAATTTTATCTAAAATACTTACATTTTTAGCTGCTAAAAAAGGATTAACAACAGTATCACCCATGCTTTTACCAGACAAAAATTTATCACCAGTATCATACAATAAAGAATAATTGTTATCAATAAAAACTACTGATAAACCCTGAGAAACATCTAATATATATAAATTGTGTTCTACTTTTTTTGTTTGCAATACAATGGTTATTAAAATAATAATAGCAAATAAATATAGACGTGAAATTTTTAATAATACAATAATTGCTATAATTATAATTGCTATAAAACTTAAACTATCGCCAATAAAATAATAAATTTTATTAAAATCGCTTTTAGCTAAATATGATAATAAATCAAATATATAGCTTAATATGTTATTATTTAAACTTAAAATAAATTGTGCTAAAGAATTAATTTCTAATATAACAAATAAAGCACCTATTAAAGACAATGGCACAATTAATATACTAAAAATGGGGATTGCAACTAAATTTGCTATAATAGATAATAAATAAATATTGTGAAAAAATAACAACAATAATGGTGCTAAAGTAATAGTGATAATTAGTTGTAAATATATGCTAAATTTAATTTTAGCAAACCATGAATTAGTTGTTTTACTATTATCTATTACATAAATAATAATAGCGACAATAGCAAAAGACAACCAAAAACCAATATCTAATACTGATAGTGGATTAATAAGAAGCACACAAAATAAAGCTAAATTATACAATTGCCATTTATTATATTTATGCCTAAAAATAATACCTATCATAGCGGCACAAAGCATAATAAAAGCACGTTGTACAGGAATATTAAACCCTGCCAATGTAGCATAAATAAAAGCAAATAAAATAGTTATATAAGCAGATAAATTTATAAGCGGAATACGATTTATAATTACCTTAAAACTAAAAATAAGTTTAGTTAATAAAAATATTATTATAGCAATAATAGCAATATGTAGTCCAGAAATAACACTTAAATGAGTTGTGTTAGTGGTATTTAAAATTTGCCAAGTTTTATTATTTATTAGCGACTTATCGCCGATAACAAGAGCGTTAATAATACCTATATATTCTAAATCTTCAACAGCATTTATAATTTTATTTCGAATATTTTGCCGCCAATTATTAATTATTGCTAGATTAGTGCGCGCAATAAATTTATATCCTTTTTTTAAATTAACATAAGCTGTGGCGTCAATCCCACGCAAAAACAACCACTTTTCATAATCAAATGTAGCTGTATTACGCGCAGTGTTATTTTTTTTTAATTTAATATTAAAGCGCCATTTTTCACCTGGCAGTAATTTAGGGCGATTTTTACCATAAATAGCAACTTTAATTTTAGCTATAAATGGCTTTTGTGTAATAAAAATAAAGCTATCTCTATAGTTATTACTATTTACCAATGATGATATAGTGCCTGTTGTTGTTATATATTTATTATAAAATTTATTATCTATATAATTTGTATTATTATAAGCATATATATACGAAAATATATAACCAATGCTAATAATAATTAATATTATATTGCTTGATTTTTTATAAAATAATATAAATAAAAAAAATATTGTAGCTAGTATTAGATAATTAATTTCTAATAAACTTTGTTGATTAAAAATAAAAATACCAAGCAAAAAAGATAATGATAAATACATAAATCCTTGTTTAAACGAACCAAAATAATAAAAGTTATCCTCAATTTTGTTGATTATAGTATAAAAATGTATTAAATATTATATAGTTATAATTTAATTTTATATAAATAATTGATTTTACAATAAAAAATATATACTATTGATTTTATTACAAAAATATATAAAAGCTAATTATTGGTTGTATTTATGTTCTATATTTACAAGTTATCAACTGAGTTATCCACAGTTTTGTTAATAAGATAAAAATTATATTTTTGCAAGCAATATAGAAGCATTAGTGCCGCCAAAACCAAAAGAATTAGAAATAGCATAATTAATTTTTAGCGTTCTAGCATGATTAGCACAGTAGTCTAAATCACACTTTTCATCTTGGTTAAAAATATTAATAGTTGGTGGTGCAATTTGCTCTTTAATGCTAAGGGCAGTAAATATTGCTTCAATTCCTCCAGCTGCTCCTAATAAATGTCCTGTCATTGATTTTGTAGAACTTATTACAATATTTTTTGCATGGGTGCCTAGGGCTAATTTTGTTGCATCTGTTTCTGCCTGATCTCCTGCTAAAGTTGAAGTTCCATGTGCATTTATATAATCTATCTTATTAGTATTAATATTAGCATCACGGCAAGCATTTTGCATGCAACGAGCAGCGCCTTCTCCATTTTTAATTGGAAGGGTCATATGATAAGCATCAGCACTCATACCATAACCTTTAATTTCAGCATAAATATTGGCACCTCTTTTTTTAGCATGCTCATATTCCTCTAATACTACAACTCCAGCGCCATCACCTAATACAAAGCCATCCCTATTTTTATCCCATGGACGTGAGGCTGTAAGATAATCATCGTTACGGGTTGATAATGCACGTGCTGCTGCAAAACCACCAAGACCAGTGTTTGTAGTACTCATTTCAGCTCCACCTGCAACCATTATGTCAGCATCGCCGTAGGCTATTACACGAGCAGCATCGCCAATATTATGCGTGCCAGTACTACAAGCTGTAGTGATAGAAAAATTAGGGCCCTGCATACCGTATTTGATAGATAAATTACCAGATATCATATTGATTATAGCAGATGGGACAAAAAATGGCGAAATTCGTCTAGCCCCTTTGTCGCGAAATATGTTAGTGGTTTTTTCAATAGTGGCTAAACCACCAATACCAGAGCCAATAGCAACCCCAATACGATGACGATTATTATCAAGTATTTCTACACCACTATCTGTTATTGCATCAATCCCAGCTGCTATACCGTAATGAATAAAAGCATCCATCTTTTTAGCGTCTTTATTACTTAAATAATTAGCAATATCAAAGTTTTTAACAGAGCCACCAAAACTAACACTTTGACCTGCAGTATCAATAATACTAAGTTTATTTATACCAGATATGCCTTCTTTAATATTATACCATGCATCTTTAACATTAGATCCAACTGGGCTAATTATACCTAACCCCGTTATTACTACTCTTCTTTTCATATTTTAGAAACTATTATTTGTATAAAAAAAAGCGCCATTAGTAGCGCTTTTATTTAAATCAACTAACACTTAAGAAGCATGTTTATTAACATAATCAATAGCTTGCTGCACTGTAGTAATTTTCTCTGCGTCATCGTCTGGTATTTCGCACTCAAATTCCTCTTCAAGAGACATAACTAATTCAACAGTATCAAGTGAATCTGCTCCTAAATCATCAATAAATGAAGCATTATTATCAATTTCACCACTTACATCTAATTGCTCAGCAACAATTTTTTTAACCTTTTCTTCAATACTCATTAACTTTATGCCTTTTTAAAAAAAATTATCATTTTATAGCAAAAAAAACTATTAGCAATGAATAAATTAAAAATATTTTGTATTATCTTTGACGCCTGCATCTATAAATCCCTGTTTACGATAATAACATGCATCACACTTACCACAAGCCATACCATTATCATTCGCTCTATAACAGCTAATAGTATGGCTATAATCAACCTTAAGCTTCAATCCTATTGCAATAATTTCTGCTTTTGTTAATTTAATAAGCGGTGTATTTATAATAATATTACAATCTTTTATAGCTAAGTTTGCCATTACTTCAAATGCTTTAATATATTGTAAACGACAATCTGGATAACCAGAATAATCAACAGCATTTACCCCAATAAAGATGTCATTAGCAACAATTGTTTCAGCAAAAGCAAGAGCAAATGATAAAAATATTGTATTACGTGCTGGCACATAAGTCACTGGAATATCATTGCTTTGTTTAAAATTTGGCACAGAAATATTTTTATCAGTTAATGCTGAACCGTCAAAAGAATCTGCATTTATTTTTATTATTTTATGCTGTTTAACCTTAAATTTTAATGCAATACTTTTAGCGGCAATTAATTCTGATTTATGTTTTTGTCCGTAATCAAAACTAAGACAGAACAGATCATAGCCTCTACTTTTAGCAATAGCAAGCACAGTTGTAGAATCAAGGCCGCCAGAAAATAGCACTATAGCTTTTTTAGTGCTAGACATTAGCTAAATGCCCGCTATCTTGTAACCACTGTTTTCTATCTGCTGCTCTTTTTTTAGCAAGCAACATATCCATTTTTTCTATTTCTGCTTGGTCATCATCAAAACTAAGCCTTATAAGTCTTCTACTAGCTGGTAACATTGCAGTTTCTCTAAGTTGCGATGGATTCATCTCCCCTAAACCTTTAAATCTTTGTGTTGAAATTTTTACTTTAGCATTTTTACTGGTAATTTTTTTTATTATATTATTTTTTTCAGCATCATTTATGGCATAGTAAATATCTCTACCAGCATCTATTCTATAAAGGGGTGGCATGGCAACATAAATATGTCCATTAGCAATTAATGCTGGAAAATGCTTAACAAATAAAGCACAAATAAGCGTTGCTATGTGCGCTCCATCAGAATCAGCATCAGCTAAAATACATATCTTGCCATAGCGAAGAGTATTTAAATCATTATCATGCGGGTCAACACCTATAGCCACGCTAATATCATGAATCTCATTAGAAGATAATACTTGCTCGCTATCTATATCCCAAGTATTAAGTATTTTTCCTCTAAGTGGCAATATAGCTTGAAAATTTTTATCCCTTGCTTGTTTAGCTGAACCTCCAGCACTATCTCCTTCTACTAAAAATAATTCTGTTTTATCTAATTTATTACTAGTACAATCAGCAAGTTTACCTGGCAATGCTGGCCCGCTAATAATTTTTTTACGAACTATTTTTTTAGCATATTTTTGTCTATTTCTAGCATTTTCTATAGCAAGCTCTACTATCTCTTCTGCTACAGTTATATGTTGATTAAGCCATAAGCTAAAAGCATTTTTTACTGTATTTGCTACAAAACTAACACATTTTCTTGATGATAATCTTTCTTTAGTTTGCCCAGAAAATTGTGGATCTAATAATTTGACAGATAAGATATAAGAAATTTTTTGCCAAACATCTTCTGCTGTTAATTTAATATTTTTATTAATTAAATTTCTAAATTCACAAAATTCTTTTACTGCTTCAAAAATACCTGTTTTAAAGCTGTTTATATGAGTACCACCTAATGTCGTTGGAATAAGATTTACAAAGCTTTCACCCACTATAGTATTATTTTCCACAGTCCAAGTAACAACTGCGTCTAATTGTTGATTATTACTACTAAAATTAATAATAAATGGCTTAACTGGCATACAACTAAAATCATTCAATTTATTTGTTAGGTAATCATACATTCCTTTTTCATAACACCATCTATTATTAGTATTATCAATTTCGTTATTAAATTCAATAATTAAATCAGGACACAACATAGCTTTTGAATGTAGATTATGGCGTAATTTACTAATATTAAACTTATCATTATCAAAAAAATTACTATCTGCTAAAAACCTTACAGTAGTACCTGTATTTTTTTTTGTAACTTTATCAACAATAATTAAATCAGCGGTTTTTTTGCTATTAGCAAAAGACATATAATACCTATTACCATCTCTGTTTATCCATACTTCTAACTTAGTGGATAAAGCATTAACAACTGATATACCAACTCCATGTAGTCCTCCAGAAAAGCGATATGAATTATTATTAAATTTACCTCCAGCATGTAACTTAGATAAAATAACTTCTACTCCTGATTTTTTTTCCTTAGGATGCATATCTACAGGCATACCACGACCATTGTCAATAATACTAATAGAGTTATCAGTATGTAGAATAATCATAATCTTAGTAGCAAATCCAGCTAATACTTCATCTATACTATTATCTATAACTTCTTGTGCTAAATGATTAGGGTTTTCAGTATTGGTATACATTCCTGGACGCTTACGTACAGGCTCTAAACCAGATAAAACCTCAATATCAGCAGAATTATAATTATTCATAACTAATAAAATTTACGAATAAATCTCGTAATTATTATCTTTAAATTGTTTTGATTTTGTCTCCATACCTATAGTTATTTTGTCAATTTCATCTTGCTTTAACTCTCTAATTTCTTGAGTAATTTTCATAGAACAAAATTTAGGACCACACATTGAACAAAAGTGCTGAGTTTTAGCGGCTTCTTTAGGCATAGTTTCATCATGATAGGCTTTAGCAGTATCTGGATCTAATCCTAAATTAAATTGATCTTGCCAACGAAATTCAAAACGTGCTTTTGATAACTCATTATCGCGTATTTGTGCGCCAGGATGCCCTTTAGCAAGATCTGCGCCATGCGCTGCTATTTTATAAGCAATAATACCTTGTTTCACATCATCTTCATTTGGCAAACCTAAATGCTCTTTAGGTGTTACATAACAAAGCATAGCACATCCATACCAAGCAATTTGCGCAGCGCCAATGGCAGAAGTTATATGGTCATAGCCAGGAGCAATATCTGTGATTAAAGGGCCGAGTGTATAAAAAGGCGCTTCATTACATTTTTCAAGTTGTCTGTCCATATTTTCTTTAATCATTTGCATTGGTACATGCCCAGGACCTTCAATAAAAGTTTGCACATCATATTGCCAAGCAATTTTAGTTAATTCCCCTAAAGTATCAAGTTCGGCAAATTGCGCTTTATCATTAGCATCAGCAATAGAACCAGGACGAAGCCCGTCACCTAAAGAAAAACTAACATCATATGCTTGCATAATCTCACAAATTTCTCTAAAATGACTATAAATAAAGCTTTCTGTATGGTGGGACAAACACCACTTTGCCATAATAGAGCCACCTCTTGAAACAATGCCTGTTACCCTATTTATAGTAAGAGGAATATGATGCAGCCTTACCCCTGCATGAATAGTAAAATAATCAACTCCTTGCTCTGCTTGTTCTATTAAAGTTTCTTTAAAAATATCCCAAGTTAGCTCCTCAGCAACACCATCTACCTTCTCAAGTGCTTGATAAATTGGCACAGTACCAATTGGTACTGGAGAATTGCGAATAATCCATTGGCGAGTTTCATGAATATTAGCACCTGTTGAAAGATCCATAATAGTATCAGCTCCCCAACGTGTAGCCCACAACATTTTCTCTACTTCCTCATTAATAGACGAACCTAATGCAGAGTTGCCAATATTGCCATTAATTTTTACTAAAAAATTACGCCCGATAATCATTGGTTCACTTTCTGGATGATTTATATTGCAAGGAATAACTGCGCGTCCCTTAGCTACTTCATCGCGTACAAATTCTGCAGTAATTACCTTGGGTATATTTGCCTTAAAATTTTCGCCACTATGTTGATTTAATTTATCTTTTTGCTGCATCATACAATTTTCACGTACTGCTATATATTGCATTTCTGGAGTAATAATGCCTTTTTTTGCATAATGCATTTGACTAACATTTTTACCATCTTTAGCCTTTAAAGGTTTATTATAATGATCAAAACGTAACTTATCTAAGGCAATATCATTTAATCTATTATTACTATAATTAGTACTAAATTTATCTAACTGGTAGGTATCATTTCTATTATCTATCCATTTTGCTCTAATAGCAGGCAAGCCTTTATTTAAATCTATATCAATATTATTATCAGTATAAGGACCAGAGGTATCATAAACAGCGATATTACTACCATTTGTTAAGTTAATTTTACGCATAGCTACTTTAATATCTGTTTTTGCTACATTAGCATAAAGTTTAGTTGAATTGGGAAAGTTATTGACATATTTATTGCCAATTTCTATTTTATTTTTACGCATAATTTATTTTATACAAATACCATTTAAGTGAAAATATTATATACTAAGAAGCTAAAAATACTAATACATTTATTGTAAAAATTGTAATTTATTATCATCTTAATATAAGAAATAAATGATTATAATAACAAATAAAAATTAGTTATTATTAAGACTAAAAAAATTATCATTCAATTAAATTTTTACTAAATAATAAATTAAATAATAGCTTATTTAAATATTATGATATTATAATATTTTTTTAATACTTTAAAATCTAAATAGCAATAATTAGTTGTTATTGTATAATTAAAATTATGATTATAAAAAACAGACCAAGACGTCTTAGAATTAATAATAATATTCGTACATTAATAGCAGAGCATAGTATAAATGTTACTGATTTAATTTATCCTGTTTTTATTATTGATGGAGTAAAAATTCGTGAAAACATTATTAGTATGCCAAATATTGTAAGGTTTAGTATTGACGAATTATTAATTGAAATTGAAGTTTTATTAATATTAGGTATTAGAGCTATTGCTCTTTTTCCAGTGATAAATAATGGCAAAAAAACGATTAATGGCGAAGAAGCATTTAATAAAAACGGTTTAGTGCAAAGAGCAGTGCGTATTATTAAGCAACAATATAAAGATTTAATAATAATTACAGATGTTGCGCTTGATCCTTTTACTACTCACGGACAAGATGGTATTGTGGATGACAATAATTATGTTTTAAATGATAAAACTATAAAAGTTTTACAACAACAAGCATTATCACATGCTATAGCTGGTGCCGATATAGTTGCTCCTAGTGATATGATGGATGGTAGGATTGGTGCTATTAGACAAACTTTAGAAGAAAATAACTTTACCAATACCATAATACTTTCATATGCTGCTAAATATGCCTCTAATTATTACTCCCCATTTCGTGATGCTATAAATTCTAAAATTAAGCTCAAAAATGCTAATAAAAATAGCTATCAGATGGATTTTGCTAATAGCAATGAAGCAATAAAAGAAATATCTCTAGATATAAAAGAAGGGGCAGATATAATTATGATTAAACCAGGTATTGCCTATTTAGACATAATTTATAAAGCAAAACAAAAATTTAATACACCAATTTTTGCTTATCAAGTAAGCGGAGAATATGCTATGATAAAATTGTCTGCCAAACACAATATAATTGACGAAAAAAAAATAGTATTAGAAACTTTAACAGCATTTAAAAGAGCTGGTGCTGATAATATCTTAACTTATTATGCCAAAGAAATAGCACAGTGGTTAGCAAATAAATGACATATAAAACTGGCATAGGACAAGATTCTCATCAATTTTGTTTAACAAGTAACAAAAAACTTATATTAGCTGGGGTTGAAATTAATAATCATAAAGGATTAAAAGCAAATAGTGATGGCGATGTTATTTTACATGCCTTTATTAATGCCATATCTAGCATTAGTACTAAAAATATTTTAGGTATTATTGCTAACAAAATGTGTAAACAAGGTATAACTAATAGCGCTAAATATTTACAAGTAGCACTACAAGATTTTAATTATACGATTAATCATATTGCAATCTCCATAGAATGTCTTAGTCCAAAAATAACACCCTATATTCAAAAGATGCGATTATCTATAGCAACTTTAACAAAAACAAATATAGATAATATTGGCATCACTGCCACTAGTGGCGAATATTTAACAGCTTTTGGCAAAGGAGAAGGGATCTTTGTTACTTGCATTATTAGTGTTTCAAATTAAAATTTCAATAGTATAAATAATATTATCAGCAATACATTTATTTTTATCCATTGGCATTTTTCTAAGTGGATTTTCCAATAAGATTAGACATCATTTAACAATTGATTATAGAATTAATACTCATAATTTATATAAATGGTTAATAGCAGTTGTTGTTATTACTCTTCCTCGCGGGGTTCTCATAATAAAGCCTTGTTGTAATAAATACGGCTCAACCATATCTTCTATAGTGCTTTTTTCTTCTCCAACTGCTGTAGCTATAGTATCAAGCCCTACTGGCCCGCCTGAAAATTTATCATTAATAATATGTAAATAATCTCTATCTAATTTATTTAACCCTAATTCATCAACATTTAAACTTTTAAGTGCAATTTTTGTAATATTTTTATCAATAATAGAATTATTTTTAACATCAGCAAAATCACGCACTCTACGCAATAGTCTGTTAGCAATTCTTGGCGTGCCTCTTGATCTTTTTGCAATTTCTACAGCAGCCAATTTATCTATTTTTATAGCCAAAATTTTACTAGCACGTAAAACAATAGCAACTAAATCATCTACTTTATAAAACTCTAAACGTTGTACAATGCCAAACCTATCTCTAAGCGGCGAAGTCAACATGCCAGCACGGGTAGTAGCGCCTATTAAAGTAAAGGGCGGGAGGTCAAGCTGTACACTATGAGCTGCTACTCCTTCTCCGATCATAATATCTAATTTAAAATCTTCAAGCGCTGGGTATAAAATCTCTTCTACTACAGTATTTAACCTATGAATTTCATCAACAAAAAGTATATCATATGGCTCTAATTTAGTTAGTATAGCTGCTAAATCTCCTGAACGCTCTAAGGTTGGACCTGATGTTATCTTAAATCCAGCTTGCATATTATTAGCAATTACATTAGCTAAAGTTGTTTTACCCAAACCCGGTGGACCATAAATTAAACAGTGATCAAGAGCTTCTTTTCTGCTTTTAGCAGCTTGAATAAAAAGCAACATTTGCTCTTTAATGTCTTTTTGTCCTATATAATCATCAAAATTTTGTGGACGCACAGAAACTATTACTATATCATCATCTGCTTGTGCATTAGTATTTAATAAATTATCTTCTTCAATCATGATTGTTATTTTAATAGCAAAACCAAAAAATTAATTAAATATTGTTAACTATTTAATATAGTAATTACAAAATATGACTATACTTATTATTTATTACATTTTTAATAAATATCTAGTTTAAATTTTGCTGTAATAATTTGACTGCCTCATCAAAGCTAATATTTTTATGAAATGCATAGCTTTTGACTTGCTCTGTACTAATTTTAGCCACACCAAAATATTTGCTGTCTGGATGAGCAAAATACCAACCGCTAACAGATGCACTTGGCAACATAGCAAAACTATCAGTTAAAGTTATGTTAGCATTATTTTCTACATTTAATAACTTCCAAATCTTTAATTTTTCACTATGCTCAGGACAAGCAGGATAACCTGGGGCTGGGCGTATTCCTTGATATTTTTCGTTAATTAAATCATCATTTTGGAGTTTATTTTGATTATATCCCCATAATTTAGTGCGGACCTTATGATGCATAAGTTCAGCAAAAGCCTCTGCTAATCTATCAGCTACAGCTTTAACCATAATTGAATTATAATCGTCTAAATCATCATCATATTGCTTAACAAGTGAATTAATATTTATTCCAGTAGTAACGGCAAAAGCTCCAATATAATCGTCTTTACCAATAGATTTTGGTGCAATAAAATCACTTAAACAAAAATTTGGGATATGTCCTTTTTTATCTAATTGTTGACGAAGATGATTAGCAATCATCAAAATATTACCTTTCTTATCATAAATTTCAATATTTTCATCTAATGAATTTGCAGCAAAAATACCAATTACTGCATTAGCTTGTAATAATTTATTATCTATTATTTTTTTAAACATTTTTTTAGCATCATTAAAAAGCTCTGTAGCGCTACTTCCTACAATCTCGTCATCTAAAATTGCAGGAAAACGCCCTGCTAACTCCCATGTTTTAAAGAATGGTGTCCAATCAATAAATTTAAAAATTTTTGATAAATTGTAATTAATAAAAGTTTGAATCCCTAATTTATTTGGCTTTTTTATATTATCAAACGATATTTTTATTTTATTTGCGCGTGCATCAGCCATTGACAAAAGTTTGGTTTTTTTAGCTACCCTTCTATCTCTAAGCGCCTGGTATTCGTTATTTTTTTCTTGTAAAAAAGATGTTTTTTTATCAGATAATAATTTACTAACAACTCCAACTGCTTTAGATGCATCAGCCACATAAACTACGCCATTATCATATTTTGGTTGAATTTTCACTGCTGTATGAATGGCTGAAGTAGTCGCTCCGCCAATAAGCAATGGTATATTAAATTTAGCTTTTTTCATAGCATTAGCAACTGCTACCATTTCATCAAGTGACGGCGTAATTAAACCAGAAAGCCCAATAATATCAACATTTTTTTCTTTTGCAACTTGAAGAATTTTTTCACTTGGAACCATAACTCCTAAATCAATTATTGCATAATTATTACATTGCAATACAACGCCTACAATATTTTTACCAATATCATGCACATCTCCTTTAACAGTTGCCATTAAAATTTTTTTTTGCGTATTAGCACTGCTGTCTTTTTTTTCAGCCAATAAATATGGCTCTAAATAAGCTACAGATTTTTTCATAACTCGTGCTGATTTTACTACTTGTGGTAAAAACATTTTACCATTACCAAATAAGTCACCAACTACACTCATACCACTCATTAATGGGCCTTCAATTACAAAAATTGGTCTGCCTAATTTTTGATAAGCTTCTTCTGTATCTTGATCAATAAATTGAGTTATTCCCTTTAAAATTGCATGCTCTAAACGCTTTTCTACGCTATTTTCGCGCCATGATAAATCTTTTTTATTCTCAACTATATAATTAGATGAATATTTTTCTGCTAAATTCAATAACCTTTCTCCAGCATTTTCATCGCTATTTAATACTACATCTATTACTGCTTGTTTAAGATCTGTTTTAATTTCATCATATAACATAAGCTGTGAAGCATTTACAATCCCCATTGTCATGCCACTTTTTATTGCATGATACAAAAATACACTATGAATTGCCTCACGCACATGGTTATTACCACGAAAAGAGAAGGAAATATTAGATACTCCGCCAGAAACTTTAACATACGGCAAAGTGCTAGTAATAATTTTTGTGGCTTCAATAAAATCTAAACCATAATTATTATGTTCTTTAATGCCTGTAGCAATAGCAAAAATATTAAGATCAAAAATAACATCTTCAGGCGGAAAATTAACTTCTGTTATCAAAATATTATAAGCATTAGTGCAAATATCTACTTTACGCTGTTTAGTATCAGCCTGCCCTTGCTCATCAAACGCCATTACAATAATAGCAGCGCCGTACAACTTACAAAGTTTAGCTTTACGAATAAAACTATCTTTACCCTCTTTAAGGGAAATAGAGTTTACAATTGCTTTACCCTGTGTACATTTAAGTCCTGCTTCAATAATTTCCCATTTAGAGCTATCAATCATCAGTGGCACTCTAGCAATATCAGGCTCACTAGCGATTAAGTTTAAAAATTTAATCATTGAAGCCTTACCATCTAACATTGCCTCATCCATATTTACATCAACAATTTGAGCCCCACCTTCTACTTGTTCACGACAAACATCTAATGCTTGTTCAAATTTCTCATCTAAAATTAAGCGTTTAAATTTAGCGCTACCTGTTACATTTGTTCTTTCACCAATATTAACAAATAAACTATGCCTATCAATATTAAATGGCTCTAAACCAGCAAGATAGCATTTTTTTGGTATTTTTGGTATTTTTCTTGGTTTAATATTAGCAACTTTTTTGTTAATTTTTGCAATATGTTGCGGTGTGCTGCCACAACAACCACCCACGATATTAACTAAACCAGCATCTGCCCATTCTTTAATATAATTAGACATGTCTGTTGCATTTAATTCGTATTCACCAAATTCATTAGGTAACCCTGCATTTGGATGTGCTGAAACATAACAATTTGCTACTGCGGATAAATCACTTACATATTGTTCTAATAAATCAGGACCAAGCGCACAATTAAGGCCTATTGATATTGGGTTAGCGTGAATAAGAGAATTATAAAATGCTCTTGTTGTTTGTCCGCTTAAGGTTCTACCTGAAGCATCAGTAATAGTACCAGAAATCATAATTGGCAATTCTAAATTAAGCTCTATAAAAACATTTTTTACTGCAAAAATTGCTGCTTTAGCGTTCAAAGTATCAAAAATGGTTTCTATCATAATAATATCTACACCACCTTTAATTAAAGCCTTAACACTACATTTATAGTCATTAACTAATTCATCAAAACTAATATTTCTAAATGCTGGGTCACTCACATCTGGTGAGATTGACAATGTTTTACTTGTAGGACCAACTACTCCTGCAACAAATCGTGGTTTTTCTGTAGTACTAAACTCATTCACGACTGTCTTTGCTAACATAGCACTTGTTAGATTAATTTCATACGCTAAATCAGCCATTTGATAATCTGTCATTGATGTTCTGGTTGCATTAAAAGTATTAGTTTCAATAATATCAGCGCCAGCTTTTAAATAATCACGATGAATATTTTTAATAATTTCTGGCTGAGTAAGACTTAATAAATCATTATTACCTTTAATTAATATATGATAATCTTTAAATCTCTCTCCACGATATTCCTGCTCATTTAATTTATGTTTTTGAATCATTGTCCCCATAGCACCATCAAGGATAAGAATTTTTTGTTGCAACAGCTTAAGTAGCGTTTTTTTTATTGTCATATATGTGATTTAATTTTACCTATTAAAGTCATAAATTAATCACAATGTCTACAATTAGTATTTGTTATAATTGGTATAGCTGTTGATACCTCATTTTTACTAGCATTTATCATTATTTTTGCTGCTAAAATTAATAAGGCAATCATAAAAACTATCCATAATATAGAGCTTAAATAATGTTGACTAATAGTTGCACTTTGATAAAAAATAATGCTAATACTATAAGCAAGAGTTGTAGACCACAATACTCCAATAACTGCCCATTTTCTACCAACTTCACGAAACATAGCGTTAGTTGCGGCTATACATGGAAAATAAAGTAAAATAAATAATAAATAAGCAAATGCGCCAATTTTACCGTCAAAACGAGAACTCATAGCCGCCAAGGTATTGTAATTCACTCCTTGAGTTTTAGCAGCTACTGCCAAAGATAATGAGTTATCTATAACACTAAAGCCTAATGGGTCTGCTAGATTATTCATAGCATAATTAAAGTTAACAGCTATACTATCTAATGCATTCTTTATAACAGAAAATAAATTATTATCATTAACGGTCAACTTTGTTGCCGTATGATTATTACCAATATTGCTATATAAAGAATCAAGAGTACCAACTACTACTTCTTTAGTTAATATGCCTGTTAATATACCCACGACAGCTGGCCAATTATTATTTTCTATACCAAGTGGAGCAAATACTGGAGTAACCGTTTTAGCAGCAACACTTAAAATAGAATTTTGTGAATTTTGATTATTAAAGCTGCCATCTATGCCAATATTATTAATTACAGTTATAAAGCTAACCACTATAATGATAATTTTGCCAGCCCCTAATACAAAGCCTTTAAGTTTATTCCATGTATTAATTAAAGTACTACGAACTGAGGGCAACCTATAAATAGGCAGCTCTACAACTAAAGCATTATCATCGTTACCCACATTAAAGCCTTTTTGTATAATAAAACCAGTTAAGATTGCAGCTATTATGCCAATTATATATAATAAAAATACCATATTTTGCCCGCCATTATTAAAAAATACCATAGCAAATAAAACATAAACAGTAAGCCTTGCTCCACAAGACATAAATGGCGACATAAGTACTGTTGTTACTCTTTCTCTGTGAGTATCAAGCACTCTAGAGGCCATAATAGCAGGAACATTACAACCAAAACCAATTATAAGCGGAATAAACGCTTTACCTGATAATCTTATTTTTCGCATAAATTTATCCATTACTAAAGCAGCCCTAGCAATATAACCTATTTCTTCTAAGATAGTTAAAAATAAATATAGTGTAGCAATTATTGGAATAAATGTAGCAACAACAGCAATACCACCACCAATACCATCTGCTATAAGCAAAATAAAAAACTCTGGTATATATAAATTTTGTAATAAATCACGCATACCATCTACAAAAATCGCATTAGTTAAAATATCAAAAAAATCAATAAATACTCCGCCAAAACTAATGCTAAATAAAAACAATAGGTACATAATAATTAAAAAAATAGGTATACCACTAAAATTACCTAAAACAATATTATCAATCTTATCACTAACAGTGGCTTTATTTTGTAAATTATTATTTTTAATTGTTATTGTTTTAGCAATATTATTTGCTGCTATAAATTCTTTTTCTGCTAATAACTTTTCATTATTATTTATATAATTCAAATAATTAAAATTTATTTTTATTGAAGAGCTTTGTATGGATTTAAATAATTTTTTAGCATCAAAATTATTTTTTACTGATACAGAAATTACCTTGCAAGTTAAAATTTTTGCTAATTTATCTAAATCTAATTTCATTCCTATTTTGTCAACTATATCCATCATATTAACAATAACAACAACCTTAAGCCCTAGATTAAGCAATTGTATTGTCAAACGTAAACCTCGCTCTATAGTTGTACCATCAATAATATTTAAATACAAATAGTCATTATTAGTTACAAAATCTTTAACTATTTGTTCATCAATAGAGTTTTGCGTATTATTTATAGAATATATTCCTGGCAAATCTATAACAACTATATCTTGTTTGTTATAATGCCATATACCTTCTTTTTTATCAACAGTTACTCCAGCCCAATTACCGACTTTTTGTTTACTGCCAGTTAAAGTATTAAATAATAAAGTTTTACCTGCATTAGGATTGCCGATTAAAGTTACTTTATTTACAGTCATAGTTACTGAACCTCAATTAAATTTGCAATATTTTTATCCAAACCAATTCTTGCATTATTAACTGCACATATTATAATATTATTATTATTTTTAATAACTTTAACAACTACACCAGTATTTATACCTAAATTTAGTAATTTAGTTTTTATATTTTGTGTAGTATTAATATTAAATATATTAACTTTTTTGTTAGTTTTCAGTGAAGATAATAATTGCATGATTTTAAATAAAAATATAAAATGTAAATGATAACAGTTATCATTTACATTTGCAACTATTTTTTATGAAAATATTTTTAATAGCCTTCAATTGCTGTTATTGCTTGATGTAAATACTCAACTGCAATAATTTTCATTCCTAACGATTTAGTTTTTATTTGATTGGCTTTTGGAATAATTGCAACTCTAAATCCTTGTTTTTTTGCCTCTTTAATTCTATCAAGAGCATTATATACTGGCCTTATCTCGCCTGTTAAACCAACCTCACCAAATACAACAAAATCATTAGGAATAATTTTATTTATAATAGTAGATACAATCGCCAAAATTACTGCCAAGTCTGATGCTGTCTCACTAATTTTAATACCGCCAACTACACTAACAAAAATATCTCTATCTATTGTTACAATATTACAATGCCTATGTAAGATTGCTAATTGCAAAATTAATCTATTTTGTACCAAACCAACAGCTACTCGTTTAGGCACTCCATTACTAATATTAGCAAGAGCTTGTATTTCAACTAATAACGATCTAGTGCCTTCGCTAATTACCGTAACTATACATCCAGTTGCAGATTTATTAGTGCCTGATAAAAATATTCTACTTGGATTTTTTATTTCTCTTAATCCTCCTGTTAACATAGCAAAAACACTAATTTCATTCACAGCACCAAAGCGATTTTTACTATTACGGATGATACGATAACGTCCAGCACTATCGCCAGTAAATAATAATACACAATCTACTATATGCTCTAAAACTTTAGGCCCAGCTAAAGAGCCGTCTTTAGTAATGTGCCCTATTAGCAATAAAGTAACGTTCATCTGTTTAGCAAATTGAGCAAGAATATTGGTACATTCTCGTACTTGTGATACTGAGCCAGCACTTGATGTTATTTCTTCGCTAATGATAGTTTGAATAGAATCAATTACTACAACACTCGCCTTTGTTTCTTTTATAGCTGTTATTATATTGGTTAAATTATTTTCACTAAATAATAAAATATCACTGCTTATTGCTAATCTTTTTGCTCTATTTTTAATTTGTTCAGCAGATTCCTCACCACTAACATACAACACATCGCGCGTATTATGTATATTTGCCAGCACTTGTAAAATAAAAGTAGATTTACCAATTCCTGGTTCTCCGCCTATTAAAACTACAGAGCCAACAACTAACCCACCACCTAAAGTTCTATCAAATTCACTAAATCCAGTAATAATCCTGTCATCTTTTTTATAGCTAACAGCACTGATTTTTTGCACTTTATTTGCAGCCAATCCATGTAAAGCTTTTGCTTTGGTTTTATCAAAATTCCTTTCTTGCATAGTATTCCATTGATTACACTCTAAGCACTTACCCGTCCATTTTGCTTGTGAAATACCGCAATTTTTACAAACAAATATTGTTTTACTTGCCATATTGATATAAAGTTTGACCTATTTTAATTTTTTGTGATTTTTTTATTAATGATAGGTTTTCAGGTAATAACATAATAACTGTTGAACCCATATTAAAACGGGCAATCTCTACTCCTTTCTTAAAATAAATATTTTGTTTATCATAATTATAACTATTATTATTACCATAAGGAGGTGTAACTTGCCCGTGCCAGACAACTTCAATACTACCAACAAAAATAGCACCAACTAATACAAGCGCAAATAAACCAAATTCAGCCCTAAAATAACATATTACACGCTCATTTTTAGCCAATAAATTATCTATTTTATTTGTTGTTTTTATATTAACAGAAAATAAATTACCAGTTATATAATCCATAGAAATTAATTTAGCATCAAATGGCATGTGTATGCGATGATAATTACTTGGTGCTAAATATATAGTAGTAAAATTTTTAAATTTTTTATTTTTACCTAATAAATCATTTATGCTGAAATATTTTCCTTTAGCCTGAATAAGAATGCTGTTGTTAATCTTGCCTGATTGTGAAATAAAACCGTCTACAGGACTAATAACGCCATTGCTAATCGGACGAGAATTAGGTTTTAAAGCCCGTGTAAAAAAATCATTAAAATGTTTATAATTAATTATATTTTCTTCTAATGCTTCACTCATATCAACGCGATAAAAACTAATAAACCACTTAGTAAATAACTTATATAATAAACGATTTTCAAGGCGTGTAAATTTAAACATTAAATTAGATAAAAAATGTTTAGGAATTAAGTGCTGTAAAAAACTCATAGGTTGTTTAAATAAAAAATGTTAGCATATATTATAATAATATTCTCTATTTAATAGGTAAAATAATTTGCATGAATACAAATAATATTGATAATATAAAAGATCTGTACGCAGAAGGTGATGAATGGATACAAAATCTTGGAGAAAAAACTATTCATGCTAAAAGATCAAAAGGTAGGTTTCGTGCTATTAAATGGCTGTCATCTTTAGTATGGATACCATTTTTTACTTTTGCTTATATTACTTATAACGGGAAACAAGCAATCTTGTTTGATGTAGAAAATCGTCAATATCATCTTTTTGATATAACTATTTTTCCACAAGATATTTGGCTGCTTACTATGGTATTGTTGTTTTTTGCTATATTACTAGCTGTAATGACTACGCTGCTTGGCAGAGTGTTTTGTGGTTATTTTTGCTTTCAAACTGTATGGACAGATGTATTTACTAAAATTGAAGAATTTATAGAGGGTCCGCCTGCTAAAAGACGCAAGTTAGATAAAGAATCTTTTAATGTCAAAAAAGTATCTATTAAATTAACAAAACATATAATTTGGCTTGCTATTGGTATATTATCAGGTGTTAGCTGGATGTTGTATTTTGGTGTTAGTTGGGTCGATTATATAAATGGCGATGTTACATCTACTACATTAACTATAACTGGCTCTATTGCTTTAGGTGTATATATATTTGCAGGGTTTATGCGCGAACAAACTTGTTTATGGATATGCCCTTATGCACGTATTCAGGGGGCAATGGTTGATAAGGATAGTATTCTACCTACCTATGATAATTTACGCGGGGAAAAAAGAGGTAAACTAAAAAAAGGTAAAGCAGTAGAGGGTTTTGGTGATTGTATTGATTGCAACCAATGTATTGCTGTCTGCCCAACTGGTGTTGATATTAGAAGAGGACAGGAGTATGGCTGTATTACTTGTGGTTTATGCATTGATGCTTGCGATAACGTTATGCAAAAAATTGATAAACCAACAGGGCTTATTCGCTACACATCATACACAGTATTACATGATCACAAAAAACACAAACCATTTTATAAGCGTTTCAGGGTTATACTATATTCTACTGTATTATTTATAGCCGCTACTACACTTACATATAACTTAGCTAATTTATCTCCGCTTGAACTTAAAATATTACATGGCAGACAACCACTCTTTGCGTTACTTACAAATGGCTCACTACGTAATAAATATGAAGTTAAAGTGATGAATAAAAATGCTAATAATTTAAATGTAAATATAAATATAATTAGCGATATTGATCATCTTAAAATTAAAGGGGAAACAAAAAATATTCTCATAAAACCTGGCGAGTTAAAATCAATAATTGTATATCTATCTGCCTTTAAAAAAGATATTAAAGATAATAAAATAAAATTTATTGTTGGTGATAAAGATTATAAATTAACATATATTTCTAAATTTTTCTATTAAGTATGAATTTTTTTAAAAATCCAACTACTCTTATCGGTTTTATATTATTTTTAGCATTAGTTTTTTCTACTATTTATAGAATTACTATTGCTGTTTATACTAACCCTGGTTTAGTAAACGATGATACTTATAGTGTTAATAAAAATTATGCTACAGATTTAAATAAAGAACAACAATTAAAAGAAAAAGGCTATAAATTAATACTTACAACAAATAAATGTATTGCTATTAATAAAAAACATAACTATCAAATAAATTGGCTAAAACAAGGTAATTTAATTAAAGATGCAACAATTACTGCTTACTTTTATCGTCAATTAGAGCAATCATTTGACTTTAATATTAGACTATTATTTGCTAATAAATATTATTCTAATCTTACTGCATTAACGAGAAAAGGTAAATGGTTATTAGTAATAAAGGCACAAAAAGACGATGTAATAATGTATAAACAACTTAAAATTAATGTTGCTGATAATTGTTAAATTTTAAATTAATATTTATACAAATACATTATAATAATTATTTTTAAGATAATAAACAATGATTGAATATATTCCTGGTTTAGCTGGTGTTCCAGCAACAAAAAGCGCTATTTCATCAATTAATGGTGAAAAAGGAATACTTGCGTATCGTGGTTATTCAATTGAAGATTTAGTAAAATACTCCTCTTTTGAAGAAGTAGCTATATTATTGCAAGATGGTGAGTTGCCTGACAAAAACACCCTTGATAGTTTTTCTAATATTTTAGCTAAAAGACATGAAGTAAAACGTAATATACGATCAATGATGTGGTCGTTACCAGCAGATTCGCATCCGATGAATGTATTACAAACAACTATTGCTGCCATGGCGTCTTTTTACCCAGATGCTGGCGCTAAAGATCCTAACTCTAAATACACTCAAAATGCACTAATAAAAATTATCTCTAATATGAGCACCTTAATTGCTATGTGGTCTCGTATTAGTAGTGGTTATGATCCAATTAAACCTAGTTACAACATGGGTTATGCTGAGAATTTTTTATATATGTCATTTCGTGAAATTCCAGATCAAAAGTTAGTTAAATTATTTGATGCTTGTCTTATTTTGCATGCAGAGCATACTATAAATGCCAGTACATTTTCAGCAATGGTTACTGCATCTACTTTAGCAAACCCTTTTGCCGCTATTTCTGCTGCAGTAGGTACTTTAGCTGGACCTCTACATGGTGGGGCAAACGAAGATGTACTAAAAATGTTAGATGAAATCAATGTAGTAAAAAATGTAAGTAGCTATATTAAAAAACGCTTAAAAAACAAACAAGTTATTTATGGTATGGGTCATAGAGAGTATAAAACTAAAGACCCAAGAGCAATAATTTTACAAAAAATGATTATGGAGTATATAAAAAATACTAACTATAAATTATCAAAAAGATTTGAAATAGCGTTAGAGGTAGAATCTGTTTGTGAAAAACTACTATCACATAAAGGTGTTTATCCTAATGTAGATTTTTATTCTGGTATTTTATATGCAGAGATTTTTAAGATACCTAGTAAGTTTTTTACCCCAATATTTGCTATGGCGCGCTCTAGTGGCTGGGTTGCTCACTGGAATGAACAAGTAACACACAATCGTATTTTTCGTCCAACCCAGATATATACTGGTAGCGATTTTAGAAAATATAAAAAATAAATAATTATGAATACTACCCATTTTGGCTTTAAAACAGTTACTGTCTCAGCAAAACAAAAATTAGTAAATAATGTTTTTGATTCTGTAGCTAATAAATACGATATTATGAATGATGTTCTTTCTTTTGGCATGCATCGTTTATGGAAAGATTATACTATAGAAAATAGTAATGTTAAATTGGGTGATAATATTTTAGATCTTGCTGGTGGTACTGGAGATTTAACTTATAGATTTAGTAAAAAAATTGGTACATCTGGTCAAATTATTCTTAGTGATATTAATAATTCAATGTTAAATGTTGGTCGTAATAATTTATTAAACAAAGGGTTAATTAATGCTAATTTTATTCAAGCTAATGCCCAGCAATTACCTTTTGCAGACAATAGTTTTGATATTGTTAGCATTGCTTTTGGGCTTAGAAATATTACTGACAAGCAACAAGCTATTAATGAAATATTTAGGGTGTTAAAAGTTCGCGGTTGTTTACTTGTTTTGGAGTTTTCTAAGGTAAAAGATGAATTTATGCAAAAAATTTATGACTTTTATTCATTTAATATTATGCCAAAATTAGGTAAATTAATAGCAGATGATGAAGATAGTTATAGATATTTAGCAGAATCAATACGCAAACATCCGGATCAAGAAACATTAAAAAATATGATAATTAAAGCTGGTTTTAATATGTGTGAATATCATAATTTATCTACTGGTATTGTAGCATTACATAAGGCGATTAAATGAAGGATATAATTTTTCAAAAAATAGTTAATAAATTAATAACAGAATTAAATATTGATATATCTAATATAAATGATAAAGCTATTGATATTAACTTACAAGATATAGGTGTTGTGCTTTCTATATATTGCAATAATAACAAAATACTTATAAATAACTACGATAATGTAGATGTTAAAATCAGCCTTAAATTTAGTGCTTTTATTAGTTTAATAAATGATAAAAATATTAATGACCTTATTCGTGAGGATAAAATAACTATAATAGGTGAAACAAAAATAGCACAATCTCTGATAGACATTCTAAAAACAATTAATTTAAAAAATAAAATTAGAGAAATATTTCCTGATTGTATAATAGATTTATTGCAAAAAACCAAAAAAAATATTATAAATAATAACTTTAAAAATAAAGTTATTGCAAAAATAATAAATCCAGAAATTATTAATTAACTATAGTGTTTAGATTTTTATCAATTATTAAAATTTTACTGATTTATCGTTTTGATAAATTATTGCCAAATACTTTTGTCATCAAGATATTTAAAGTTTTATTGTTCTTTTTGCCTTATTTTTATTATAAAGAAGGCAAACTACCGGAAGCTCAAAGAATAGTAGCAGCCTTAGAAAAACTTGGAGTAATTTTTGTTAAATTTGGACAAACACTATCAACTAGAATAGATTTACTGCCAGAACACATTATCAAAGAATTAGCAAAATTACAAGATAATTGCACTCCTTTCAGCAATCAAGATGCTTTTAATATTATTGAAAAATCACTACAAAAACCAATCTTTGAAATATTTGATAATTTTTCAAAACAACCGCTTGCAGCAGCATCAATTGCACAAGTATATCATGCAAACCTTAAAGAAGATAATAGTGAAGTAGTTATCAAGGTAGTAAGACCAGGTATTGATAAACAAATAAAAAAAGATATAAAGCTATTATATAAATTAGCAAAAATTATAAAATTACATCCACAACTTAAAAGAGTAAGGCCTTTGCAGATAGTAAAAGAATTTGAATATGTAATAACGGCTGAGCTTAATATGAATATAGAGGCTGCTAATGCTCAACTATTAAAAGATAATTTTAAAAATAGTAAATTATTATATGTACCAAAAGTATATTTTGATTATTGTACTAAAGATATTTTAATAATGGAAAGAATATATGGTACGCCAATTAGTGATGTTTCTACCTTAAAAGCTAAAAATATTAACCTTAAAACTTTAGCAGAAAATGGAGTTAAAATATTTTTTAATCAAGTGTTTAGAGATAATTTTTTTCATGCAGATATGCATCCAGGAAATATTTTTGTAGCCGATGATGGTAAATATTTAGGTGTTGATTTTGGTATTATGGGTATGTTACTAGATAAGGATTTAAAAATTAATGCAGATCTTTTTAGTGCATTTTTTGCTAGAGATTATAAAAAAATAGCTGCAACTTTTGTAACTGCTGGCTGGGTTGGCAGCGATATAAATATTATTGCCTTAGAGCAATCTATGCGTGGCATTTGTGAGCCTATATTTGCTAAACCTCTACATAAAATTTCATTTGGCACAGTGCTTATGAGTTTATTTAAAGAGGCAAATAAATTTGATGCTTATATTCAACCGCAGTTTTTTTTATTTGATAAAACACTGCTTAATATAGAGGGGCTTGGCCGTAATCTTTATCCAGAATTAGATTTATGGGCTACTGCTAAACCTTTGCTTGATGATATTATGGAAGAAAAATTTAGCCTAAAAAATAAAATAAAAACAATAACCAATGAAGCACAAAAACTACCAAAATTAGGTATTGATTTATTACAAAATATTGCTGCAGCAAAAGATAGACAAACTAATCAAATTATTCAACAATTACAAAAAAACAATACTAAGCAAAATTATTTATTATTAGCTATTATACTGTTGCTACTCATAGTATAGATTTTTAATAATATGAATATAGTATGTTTTCATTGTCATCAAGAGCTTAATATTAACAATGAAATTACTGCAAATATAGATAATAAAAAACAATCTTTTTGCTGCAATGGTTGTATTTATGTATGTCAAATGTTACATAACAATAATTTAACTAATTTTTACCAACAGCAAAAAGGTATAAAAAAGCTAAAATTTAATACTGAGTATCCGTTAGAATATTATGATATGCCATATTTTAAGGATGAATTTGTTCGTAATAATAAAATAATACTGATCAGTCAAAGCATTCACTGCGCTGCTTGCGTATGGTTAATTGAAAAAATTATTGCTAAAATAAAAGGGGTGGTTAGTGTAAGAGTAAATTTAACTAATTCTCGTATTGTAATTGAATTGACAGACAATATTAAATTATCAGCTATATTTAAAAAATTAGCAGAATTAGGTTACAGCTCACAGCCGTTTATAATTTCTACATTAGAAAAAATACAACAAGAAAAAAATAAAAAAATGCTTTTTAAACTTGGTTTTGCTGCATTTTCTATGATGAATTTATTATGGATATCAGTAGCACTTTATAGTGGTGCTGATCATGGTAAATATAATAATTATTTTATATGGCTAAGTTTTATTTTTGCTACACCAACTCTTTTTTATAGTGGGTTTGATTTTTTGCGTAATAGTTATTTTACTCTTAAAAATTTTACTCTTAGCATGGATGTACCTATAGCTATTGGTGCCACTGCTACCTATTTTTACTCTGTGATGGTTTTATTACAAATAACTAAAGGTCATATATATTTTGATACTGTAGTTAATTTTATTTTTATTATTTTAATTGGCAGATATTTAGAGTCAGCCAGTAAAAAAGCAGCGCTTAGTGATATTGATAATTTTAATCAATTACAAGTTAAATTCGCACTGCTTGTAACTAAAAATAAAGAACAGTTAGTGCCAGTTAGGCTATTAAAAAAAGGTGATATTATTATAGTTAAAAGTGGTATGAGAATTGCTGTAGATGGTTTTATTGTCGAAGGGAACATTAGTGTTGATGAATCTATATTAACAGGAGAAAGTTTAGCAATTGATAAAAAAATTAATGACAAGGTATTTGCTGGCACTCTTAACTTAAATGGTAGTGCTAATATAGTAGTAGAGGAGTATTATACTAACTCTACTATTAGTAAAATAAATCAAATGATAATAGATGCTGGTAATTATAAAAGCAATATTATCTGTACTATAGATAAAATAATTCCATACTTTGTTTTAAGCACTATATTTCTTGCTGTTACAACTTTTATTTATCATTTTTTAAATACTAATTTAGAGCTTGCTCTACTATATAGTGTAGCAGTGCTTATTATAACTTGTCCTTGCGCTTTTGGTATTGCTGTACCGATTAGTAATGCTGTGGCTGCTTCTACAGCGCTTAATAATAAAATAATTATAAAAAACTATAATATATTAGATAAATTACCCCAAATAGATACTGTAGTGTTTGATAAAACTGGCACACTTACAACTGGTAAATTCTCTGTAGTAAAAATAAGCAATAATATAAATAAAGATAATTATCTTAAAATAATTACTAGCATAGCTAAGCATTCTGAGCATCCTTTAGCAAAATCAATAATAAAACATATAAAAAAATACAAATATGGTAATTTTATTATCAGTGATTTTATTGATACAAAAAGCATGGGATTATCTGCTACTATTAATAATAAACGTTATTATTTAGGCAATTTAACTTTTACTCAGCAATTAAAACAATCTAAAGCTAAAAATTTTAATCCTCCTAATGACTCTAGCATAGTATGGCTCAGTGATAAAAAAAATATTCTTGGTTATATAGCATTTAGCGATGTTATAAAAAAAGAAGCAAAAAACATAATAAGCACCTTACATAAAATGAATAAAAAAATAATTATGTTAACTGGAGATAATGAAAATACAGCAAATATTATTGCTAATCAATTAAATATTACTACAGTTATTGCCAATGCTACAGTAACTAATAAGACTAATTATATAAAAAAATTACAACAAAAATCAACAGTACTTATGATAGGCGATGGTATTAATGATACTCCTAGCTTGTCTGTAGCTGATTGTAGTATAGCTATTACTGGTATTGATATGGTTGCAACACAAGCTGACGCTGTAACTACACTTGCACAAATTATTAAGTTATTTAAATTAGCAAAAATAACTAAAAAAACAATAAACCAAAGTATAGTTTTTTCTTTATTATATAACGCAATTATGATACCTCTGGCTATGAGTGGCTTTATTACCCCTCTTTTTGCTGCAATTGTTATGCCTATTAGCTCAATTATAGTTATTAGTAACGCTATATTACTTAAATATAAAAAATAATTTCTAAAATTTTAATTTATTTGCCCATCCATGTAAATAAATTACTTCATAACTTGCAGGTATTTTGCCATTAATGCGATAATTTTCATAATAATTAATCATTTTTTTAAATTTAGCAGGTGCGATTGGTTGTGGTTTATGATTTTGAGCGCCAATATTCTTAATATCAGCAATAACATCAGTAACTTTGTTATAAGTCATAGTAATTATTTCACTTTCAACAACTACTCCAGACAACCCAATATTCATTGCAATATCGCCAATATCATGCATATCAATAAATTTAGTTACATGAGGATTATCATCAACTTTAGCCCAGCTTTTTTTTAACTCAATTAACGTCTCAGGACCAAAAGTTGAAAACATCAATAAACCATTATTTTTTAAGGCTCTACAAGACTCATTAATAATATTTTCTACATCACACCACTGCATCATTAAATTACTAATAATTATATCTATAGCATTATCTTTTATAGGAAGATTATAACAATCAGCACAGATTTTATTAATTACTTTATTTTGTTTTAATAAATTTACAGCAAAATCAATGCTAATTATTTTATTTAATTGGTATTTTTTAACTAAATTATCGCTTAAAAATCCAGTCCCACTGCCAATATCAACAACAAAGTCTGCTGATTTATTAATACTACTTAAGCGTGAAAAAACTCTAAAAGCAATTTCTTTTTGAATTACTGCGTATTTATTATAAGTAGTTGCAAAACGATTAAAGTTATATTGAATATTTGGCACTAAAAAAATTAACTATTTTTTTTAGCAATTTCACTATGAACTTTTGTCATATCTAATTTTTTTGCCTTATCTAATATGCTTTCTAAATCATTACCACTTAACACTCCTGCTTGTGAAAAAATTACAACTTTTTCTCTAAAAATCATAAGCGTAGGAATTGATCTAATCTGAAATTTAGCTGATACTTCTTGTTCTTTTTCAGTATTAACTTTAGCAAAAAAAATACTATCTACTTTAGTTGAGACTTCTTCATAAATAGGAGCAAATTGCTTACAAGGACCGCACCACTCTGCCCAAAAATCAACAATTACTATATCATTACTATCAATTGTTTTATCAAAATTATCATTATTTAATTCTATTATTGCCATAACATATATTTCAAAATATATAAAATATAAATTTTATCATATTTTAAAATGAAAATTTTAGGCATTGACCCAGGATCAAATATTACAGGTTTTGGTTTAATTATGGCAAAAAGTCTTAAATTTAATTATTTAAGTAGTGGCTGTATAAAAACCAATGGTGAGTTAAATAATAAAATTAGCATAATATTTATAGCTATCAATGATTTAATAAAAAAACATCAGCCAGATATTGTAGTTATTGAAAGAATATTTATGCGCCCAGATAGACCGAACCCAGATGCGGCAATTAAATTAGGTCATGCTCGGGGAGCAGCTGTTGCAGCAGCAGGTTTTAATAATACCAAAATAGTAGAATATAGCCCTAATCAAATTAAAAAAACTATACTTGGCAAAGGACATGGCTCTAAACAACAAGTTTTATTTATGGTAATGAAATTATTAAAACTTCAATCAAAACCACAAATAGATGCCAGTGATGCTTTAGCTGGAGCTATCTGTTGTGGCTATCATTTATTATAATTTTTTACTATAAGATTAAAAATATTTAAGCTTATTATATAATTCTTATGAATTTAAAAACATTGCATAAATTAGTAATTAAAATGGTGGGCCTGCTTGGACTTGAACCAAGGACCAATCGATTATGAGTCGATTGCTCTAACCAACTGAGCTACAGGCCCCAAAAAAACAATTTTACTCTAAAAAGCTTTGTAATTTATATGCTCTAGAGGGATGTCTTAACTTCCTAAGAGCTTTAGCTTCTATTTGTCTAATACGCTCACGAGTAACATCAAATTGCATGCCAACTTCTTCTAAAGTATGATCATGACTAACGCCAATGCCAAAACGCATTTTTAATACTCTTGCCTCACGTGTAGATAAATTATTTAATAAATAATTAGTTGTCTCCCTTAAGCTTTCCTTAGTAGTAGATTCAGTAGGAGAAATTAAACTAGTATCTTCAATAAAATCACCAACACTTGAATCCTCATCATCACCAACTGGTGTTTCCATTGATAAAGGCTCCTTAGCTATTTTTAAAATTCTATCAATTTTATATTCTGGTAATTCCATTTCTATTGCTAATTCTTCTGGTGTACCTTCTCTGCCATATTTTTGCAATAATTGTCTACGCACTCTATTGAGTTTATTAATAGTTTCAATCATATGCACAGGAATACGAATAGTTCGTGCTTGATCAGCAATTGATCGTGTAATTGCTTGACGAATCCACCAAGTAGCATAAGTTGAAAATTTATAACCACGACGATATTCAAATTTATCAACTGCTTTCATTAAACCTACATTACCTTCTTGAATAAGGTCTAAAAATTGCAAACCACGATTAGCATATTTTTTAGCGATAGAAATAACCAAACGTAAATTTGCTTCAACCATTAATTTTTTAAATTTCTTAGTATCTCTATCATCTTTTTTATAATTCTTATTAATAAATTTTATTAAAGAAATTTTTACCTGCATTTTCTTTTCTAATTCTAATAGGTTTTTTTGTACATATTTGATATTATTGCATTTTTTTATACTAGTAATAATATTTTTATTTGCTTTAATATTTTTATACCAATTAATATTAGTTTCATTGCCATAAAAATACTCAAAGAAAATACTTTTATCTATATTTAGCTCAACAAGGCTCTCTAATACTATTTTTTCTAACCGCTTAATTTCTAACATTCTTTCATCTATCACAGCAGTCATAGCAGAGACTATTTTTGGCGCTAAGCGTAGTTTGGATACACTATTTGCTAATTCATTTCTAATTTTATCTGTTTTCTTATCTAAATAACCAAGTTTTTTATTAATCTGTTCATAGTCATTAAATTTTGTAAGAATTTCATCAAAAATTTCATATACTTTGCCTTCGTCTGGACCAGTATATTCTAATTCATCTAATAATTCTTCATTGTCTAAATCTTTAATTTTTTGCTGTTTTTCTTCATATTCAATATCATCACCTTTATAACCTATAACAGCATCAGTTAATTTGCATTTTCCTTCTTGCAATCTATTGTATTCTTTAAAAAAAATATCTAATAACTTAGGATATAAAGTAATGCTTTGCATTATTTTAAAAATACCTTTTTCAATATTTTTTGCAATACGAATTTCATCACTTTGCTCTAATAACTCAACGACGCCCATTTCACGCATATACATTCTAACTGGATCAGTTGTTCTACCAAATTCAGAATCAAGAGCAGCTAATGCTGCTATAGCTATTTCTGAAGAATTTGATTCTGCTTTAGCGCCTGTTTCTACTACTAAATCATCAATATCTGGAATCTCATCAGCAACTACAATACCAAGTTCTTCTAAAATAGTAACAATAGATTCAATTTTATCGCTATTAACTAATTCTTTTGGCAAAATATCATTAATTTCAGCATAGGTTAAATAGCCATTTTCCTTGCCTTGAATTATTAATTTTTGTAAAGTTTGTTTATTATTTGGGTTATTTGTCATCTTTAAAAATTTTACTTATAGAATATTCTTTACTAATGTTATAAATTACATCTGCCATTATATCAGCAATTGAAAGTTGTCTAATTTTAACAGATTTTTTTGTTTTAGTGTTAAAAGGAATAGTATTAGTTGTAACTAATTCATCAATCAATGAATTATTAATATTATTAACAGCATTGCCTGAAAATACTGGATGAGTAATATAGGCTACTACCTTCTTAGCGCCATATTTTTTAAGTGCAGTAGCCGCTAAACACAAAGTACCCGCTGTATCAACAATATCATCTATTAAAATACAAGTTTTATTTTCTACATTACCTATTATATTCATAATTCTTACCATATTAGGCTTCGGACGCCTTTTATCTATAATTGCTAAATCAGCATGTAATTTTTTGGCCACTGCTCTGGCACGAATAACCCCTCCGCTATCAGGTGATACAACTATAATATTATCATAATTTTTAGCAATAATGTCTTTTATAAGTACAGGTTGAGCATAAATATTATCAATTGGAATATCAAAAAAACCTTGAATTTGGTCAGCGTGTAAATCAACAGTAAGCACTCTATCGATCCCAGAACTTTCTATCATTTTTGCTGCTAATTTTGCAGTAATTGGCACTCTAGTTAATCTTGAACGGCGATCTTGACGAGAATAACCAAAATAAGGGATAACTGCAGTAATTCTACTAGCACTTGAACGCTTTAATGCATCTGCCATAATTAATAATTCCATAAAATTTTTAGCGGGCTTTGGCGGGCAAGTTGGCTGTATAATAAATACATCATCACCGCGTACATTTTCTAAAATTTCAATTGCTGATTCTCCATCACTAAATTCACCAACAAAAGCCTTGCCTATGGTCAAATTTAATTTAGCAATAATTTCTTTAGCTAATGCTAAATTTGCATTACCAGTAAAAATTTTAATTTTATTATGTAACATAATTAATTCTCATAAATAACAATAATTTGGCTGGGCTGGCAGGATTCGAACCTGCGCATACTGGGATCAAAACCCAGTGCCTTACCGCTTGGCGACAGCCCAAAATTTTAAAATATATTAATTTTTACTTTTAGCAATGAAACTTTTTATACCTTCTTTATGCTTAAAGATTTGTAAAGCAATTTTTGCATCTTTTTTATCAGCAAATACAACAAACATACAACCTCCACTACCACTTAATTTTGCATCGCATAACTTATTCTTAACAGCGTTTAAATCATTCATAACAGACGTAATTTTATTATTTACTTTTTTTACAACAGATAAACAATCGTTACCAAGCTGTAAAGCCTCTAAAAAATTAGGCATTTTCCCTATAACTTTGCTTTTTGTCAATAATTTATGTGAGAAAATTTTTTTAGTAGAGAATTGCTCACACAGACAAACGACTAAATAATAACGACTATCTATATTTATAGCTGTTATTTTTTCACCAATACCACTAATAAAAGCATTTTTTTCTTTAATAAAAAATGGTACGTCTGCACCTAAATTTAAAGATAATTGTTGTAATTTATTAATAGAATAATTTATATTCCATAATTTATTAAGAGCTAAAAGCACAGTTGCTGCGTTTGAACTACCACCACCCAAACCACCGCCTATTGGTATATTTTTATTAATACTAATATTAACACCTAAATTAGTTTTGCTATTATTTTGTAATAATTTAGCGCTTTTTATTATCAAATCATCTTCATAATTAATATTTTCATTGCCACTTATTCTTATAATTTTATTATCATTTCTAATGCTAATATTAATCTTATCATAATAATCAAGCAACACCATAATGCTTTCTAAATTATGATAACCATCTGCTCTTTTATTTATGATATGTAAAAATAAATTTATCTTAGCTGGTGATTTATAAATATATGTTTTCAATTTTAAATTCTATTTAATAAATTTAATCATTATTAACTCTACAAAAACCATCAAGCTCACAATACCTACAAGCATCTATAGCTGGTAAAACACTTGCGTTGCCGTTACTAAAATTATTTGCAGTTGTTGTAAGTATATTTTGCCAGCTATTAAGTTGTTGTTGCCATAAATTACTATCATAATTCTTAGCTTGCATGCGTTTATAAATTATTTTATCACCCAAATAAATAAAGCCTATATCGTTAGCTTTATTAGTTATAGCATATATTAATAATTGTATTTCTTTTGGCTTTTTGCTGTACCATGGATTTTCTAACTCCTTACCTGTTTTATAGTCAAAAATTATTATATTATTATTTTCATCAATATCAATTCTATCAACCTTAATATCAAATGTTAATTGTGCTATATTTATACTTAATAACTGCTCTATATTTTTAATTTCCCAATCGTCATTACGCTCTATTTCGTAGATAATAAAGCTTTCTATAATAGAACATACCTTGCTATATTCAACCTTATAAAATATATCTTTAACATAATAACTCATAGCTAATTTAATACATTTTTTTATTAAAATACTAATATCATTCGCTTTAAATAATAATAGTTGTTGTTTTGATTTAATATTTTTATAAAACAACTCTAACGTTTTATGTATTATAATTCCTTGTTCCATTGCAGATATACCAATTACTTCTGCCTTAAATTTGTCAATTTTTAAACGATTAGCAAAACCATTAAATTGACACTGCAATTGTTCTTTTAAAACTTTAACGCCATTTTTTATAGTTAAGTCTTGTAACTTATCTGCCTTATTATCTAGTATTTGCTCATAATTTATCTTAGTGTTTATTTTGATTGGTAATGCTTTAATATTTCTAATCTGCCATTTAATTAAATTAGATGGGAAAAATCTTTTATTATCAATATTTTCTGCGCAACTAACTATAGTTTTTTTAGCAGTAGACAATAAATATTTCATAGCAATTTTACTAACACACATTACACTATCATAATTGGTGCTGGGTATTTTATATTTATTGCAGATATCTAATGGTAGATACCTAAGACTGACTAATTTTATCGGCATTACCTCGCTATTTAAACCCATTATCCATGCCTTATCAAAATGAAGGCCCATAGCTTCTAATAATCCTATAATTTGTATTTTATTCTGAGATGATTTTGGCTGAAAAATACTATTATTTAAAGATAACAGTAACTTAGAATATAAAGAGTTAAAAGAGATATTTTTTTTAAAATAATTAAATTTATTTAAAATTAAAATAACATCCTTATACTTATTATAAACCTGATAATCATCTATAGTTAATTTATTATCACTAGCAAATCCCCATATATTTAATATACTTTCTATACTAAATAACCAATTATTATATGTTTTATTAATAAAATCTACTTGTATAACATTTGTTATAACTTGGATCAAAGAGCTATCGTGTAGAATATTTATTAAAATTTTGTTATTAATATAATTTTGCTCTAATTTTAAAATTTTATTAACTATAATAACTCTTAATTCCTTTTCTAAAGTAGCGTTTAATATATATGGAGATATTAATAATTTAATAATTTCACTGCTTTTTATTTTACTATTTTTGATCTGCTGGCTAATTTTTATTACTAATAGTAAATGTTTAATTATTTGATATTTACCTAAAACTATACCTAAAGAAAAATTAAAAGAGCGTTCATTTATTTGCTTAAAATTCTCATCAAATCTCTTTATAAAAGCTAGTTCTAAATCAGCACGATATTTCTCTAATTCTGGGCAAATAATAGCTATACTTAGATTATTATTCTTAGCTTTAAGTTTGTAAGACCATTTAGCAATGTTATAAATCTCATGACTAATAGTGTTAAATTTCTTACTGCTATATTTAGCATAATATAGTTCTAATATTTTTTTAGCTTTAATTTTTTTAAATAATAATTTTTGCTGCGTGGTAAATGATTTAAAACCATAAGTATAATAATTACTACTATCTTTAATTGTTGTTATTATTTGATTAAAAACATCATAAATATCAACTAAGTTATTACTGATCTTAAATAAATTATAATTTTTAATCCATTTAATAAAATAATCATGCATAAAGTTATAGCTAGTAATTTCAGTTAATGGAATTTGAAATTCTTGCTGATATTTATAATTTATAATTAATTCTTTTACCATTTTATCATTAACATCAATCTTAGTTTTTTCTATAATAGCAATAAATATATGATACATCTCGTCATCTGCTATTAGCCTGTTGCTGCTAAAATTATACTGCCATAAATCAATCAACAAATTATTCCAAGTTAATACTTTTGGTGCTTGTGTAATATTTTTTAATAAAAAATATTGCTTTTTAAAAACAACAACCTGGCGATTATTAGCAACAATAACTTTGTCATTTATAATTATATGATTAATATCACTTAATAACTTCATAATTTAACATTTTATTTAGTTTGTTATGTAACTGCTTAATTCCTTGCTTGTTAAGTGAAGAAAAAGTTTGTATAGTAATATTACTATTTTCAGTATATTGTTGCATAAAAAATAAAGCCTTATTTATTGCATTTTTTGTTAATTTATCAGCTTTAGTAAGCAAAATATGTGCCTCTATATTATTTTCTATACACCAATTTATCATCAACTCGTCAAATTTTTTTAATAAATGACGAGGATCTATAAGTATTATAGCCCCCTTAAGAGATTTTCTTGTAGCAAAATATTTTTCTATATTTGCATGCCAATTGTTTTTAACATTTATTGGTACTTTAGCATAACCATAACCAGGCAAATCAACTAACCTTGTATTATCATCTAATTTAAAAAAAACTAAATGCTGTGTTCTGCCCGGGGTTTTACTTACTCTTGCTAATTTTTTTTGTCCAGTTAAGCTATTAATACAACTTGATTTTCCTACATTCGAACAACCAGCAAAAATAACTTCAGTACCACTATCATCAGGCGCACCATCTATATTAGGCGCAGATAAAATAAATTGTGCATTATGATAAAAACTATGCATCTGCTAATAAAATTAAGTATAATATTGCTATTTTAAACACAATAGGAGAAGTTGTAATGAAAAATATATTAAGCATTATCTTACTAATAAGCATTTCAAGTATATCATTTGCTAATGGCAAGGCTACTTATAATTCTTTAGGCTGTGCCGCTTGTCATGGTGCAACAGGTATATCTATCGCTCCTAATTACCCAAATCTTGCTGGTCAAAATTCTGCTTATACTGTTAAACAATTAAAAGATTTTCAATCAGG
>CBDCHC010000013.1:0-37500 GCA_965217075.1 Gammaproteobacteria bacterium
GAGTGTACGCACTAATTGAAGATATTGAGGCAAGAGGTATTTCAACAAAAATAATGAATAATATAAAAAAAGTAGATTATACTGCTTTTGTTGATTTAGTTGTAGAGCATGGAACACCAGTTTCGTGGTTATAGTTTTTATAAATAATAAATAGGAGAAAAAATGGCAGATATACTAGGAGCTCCAGTAGATGAAGAAGGTTTTTTATTAAATCTTAACGATTGGAACAAAGAAATTGCGGTTGAAATGGCAAAAAACGATAATATTGATTTATCAGATGAGCATTGGGGTGTAATTAATTTTTTAAGAGATTATTTTGAGGAGTATCAAATAGCTCCAGCTGTGCGTGTATTAACTAAAGCTATTGCTAAAAAAATGGGTAAAGATAAAGGTAATTCTAAATATTTATATTCTTTATTTCCTTATGGACCAGGCAAACAAGGTTGTAGATTTGCTGGTTTACCTAAACCTACTGGTTGTATTTAATATTTAGTTAAAAAGTAGCAATAAGAATATGATTTATTCATATTCTTATTGAGCACTTGTAACCTTAAAAAAATATGATAACTTCTATTTTTATAGCACTATTTTATATAGCTACAATTATTTTTGTAATAGGCATGGCACGTAAAATATATACATTTGCGACTACGCCACTACCACTTAAAATACCAGTGGCTCCAACTGCTTTTACTAAATCAGGTGTTATTGTTAGAGTATTACAAGAAGTTTTTCTTTTTAGAAGTTTATTTTATTCAAATAAATGGATTTGGATTTTTGGTTATTTATTTCATATTGGTTTATTATTAATCACCTTACGTCATTTACGTTATTTTTGGCCTGGAGATGTACCGGATTTATTATTACTTACACAGCCTTTTAAATACGCAGCTTTTATGATGTTAATAGGGTTGCTTGGCTTATTAGGTAGAAGAGTTTTTGTTGATAGAGTGCGTTATATATCAGCGCCAAGTGATTATTTAATGTTAATAATGTTAATAATTATTGTTATTACTGGCATTATTATGACTTTTACTAGTAATCATATTGATATTATTATGGTAAAAAGTTTTGCTACAGGTTTGCTTGCTTTTAATTGGAGCGATATGCCGTCTGAAATACAATTTATAGTGCATTTTTTATTAGCTATGGTGCTATTATTAATTGCACCTATATCTAAATTATTACATATACCTGGAATATTTTTTAGTCCAACCATAACCCAAGTTGACGATGCACGTAAAAAACGAAATATTGCTAATTGGGCTTTAAAACAAGAATTAGATAACGAAATTGTATTAGAACAAACATTAGGCGCTGATGAAGATATTAATAAAACAAAGAAAAAATGAAAGACTTTAAAGTACCAGAATTAGAAGAATATATTGCTGTTCCAGAAATAAGCCCTGGAGTTATGGAAGGGAAAGGGCCGTTTAAATCAAATGAAGAGTTTCAGAAGCCGCTTGGTTTTCCTGGTAAAAAACAAGAAAATTGGCAAGAAGTTGCAATTGCTAAAATGGGTGAATTAAAGTCTAAATATCATTCGGTACAAGTATTTTTAGATAGCTGTGTTAAATGTGGAGCTTGTACTGATAAATGTCATTATTTTTTAGGATCATCTGATCCTAAAAATATGCCAGTAGCTAGACAGGATTTATTTAGAAGCGTTTACCGTCGTCATTTTACTTTTGCTGGTAAATATTTCCCCAAACTAGTTGGTGCTAAAGATTTAGATGATACAATGCTTGATGATTGGTATAATTATTTTCATCAATGTTCGCAATGTCGTCGTTGTTCAGTATTTTGCCCATATGGCATTGATACTGCAGAAATTTCTATGGCAGCAAGAGAAGTGTTAGATGCTGTTAGTATTGGGCAAAAATATTGTAATCAAATTTTAGGTAAGGCTGTAACTATTGGCAATAATTTAGGTTTGCCAGAGCCAGCGCTTAGAGATACTTTGCTTGATTTAGAAGAAGAGATAGAAGAAGAAACAGGCGTAGCTATTAAATATCCTCTTGATAAAGAAGGTACAGAAATTTTGCTGATTACACCATCAGCTGATTTTTTTGCAGAACCACATATAGATGGATTAATTGGCTATGGTAAAGTATTTCATGAAGATGGTGTTAGTTGGACATTTAGCTCATATGCTTCAGAAGCCGCTAACTTTGGAATGTTTATCGGTAGTTATGATGTAATGCGTAAGGCAGCATTACGTATTCGTAAGGCTGCACTAGATTTGAAAGTATCTCGTATTATGGTTGGTGAGTGCGGACATGCTTGGCGTGTGGCTTATAGTTTTTGGAATACTTTGTCTGGAGTAGGAGCTGGAGCTACAGATGAGTTTGCACTTAAATTACAGAATCAATTAGATAAGAATTACCCGCAACCACAGCATATAATTGAGTATACATATGATTTAATTAAACAAGATAAATTAAAATTTGATAAAAGCGCTAATGATGATAGAACAGTAACATTTCATGATAGTTGTAATGTTGCTCGTGCAACTAATATGGGCGGCATTAAAGGCGGGCAATTTATTTTACCACGCGAAGTGCTAAAGGCAGTTTGTAATAACTATGTAGATATGAAAAGAGAAAGTATTATGGAATCTACTTTTTGCTGTGGAGGTGGTGGTGGTCTTTTAACTGATGATTTAATGGAAATTAGAGTTAAAGGAGCAATGCCAAGAATGCAAGCGCTTAAAGAGGTTGAGAAAGATTATGGAGTAAATACCTTAGCTGCTATTTGTGCTATTTGTAAAACACAATTTTTAAAGGTATTACCAAAATTTGATTTTGATCCGTATATGATAGTAAGTGTTCATCAACTGGTAGGTGATGCTATTATATTAAGTGATCAAAAAAATATAGAAGAAAAAGAAAAAACCGAGACTAATAATGTTTCAGATCCAATAACTAAATAATTTTATAGGAGAATAGCTATGCAAAATAACTCATATGGTAAACCAACAAAAGGAGATAATCATACTTTTAGGTTATATACAGATGATGGAGATAATCAACAACAAGTTCCTTTTAGTGAAAAAATATTTCAAAATGATACTTCTCATAAATGCCCTACTTATGTTTTACAAACCCCACCTTGTCAAGGCTCTTGCCCATCTGGGCATAATATTCGTGGTTGGCTTGATATTGTAAGAGGTTTAGAAAAACCTACAGGTGATATGAGTTGGCAAGAATACGCTTTTCGTCGAGCAACTGACGCTAACCCCTTTCCATCAATTATGGGCAGAGTATGTCCAGCTCCGTGCGAAGATGGTTGTAATCGTAATGAGGTAGAAGATACAGTAGGCATTAATGCAGTTGAACAATTCATTGGTGATGCTGCTAGAGATGCAGGTTGGCAATTTGAAATTAATGCTAAAGATAGTGGTAAAAAAGTAGCTATTATTGGTGGTGGTTGTGGTGGTTTAGCAGCAGCATTACAATTGCGTCGTAAAGGACATAGCGTTACTATATTTGAAAAATATGATACATTAGGTGGAATGATGATGTATGGTATTCCTGATTACCGTGTGCCACGAGATTTGCTTGAATATGAAATTAATCGTATTATAGCAACTGGTGTTGAAACAAAAATGAATACGAAGGTAGGCGTAGATATTTCACTTAAAGATATAGAAAAAAAGTATGACGCAGTATTATTTGCAATTGGTGCTATGAGTGGTCGTTCTTTACCAGTTTCTGGTGGAGATGCGCCAAATTGTGTATCAGGCGTAGCTTTTCTTGAAGCATATAATCAGGGTAGACTTAAATATGTAACTGGTAATATAATTTGTATTGGCGGCGGCGATACCTCTATAGATGTAGTTTCTGTTGCTCGTCGTTTAGGTAAAATTAAAAACTTTGCTAACAAAGATCGCCCAGAACATATTATTTTTAGTGATACTACACATGATGTAGTTGATACTTCAGCTAGACTTGGGGCAAAGGTATTTTTGATTACTCGTTCTTCTATCAATGATATGGCTGCTGCAAAAGAAGAAATTGATGATGCAACGCGTGAAGGAGTAGATATTAAAGATAGACTTAATCCTATTGCTGTAATTAAAGATGAAAATGGCAGGGCTATTGCATTAAGAGTAGAAAAATTAGCAGATGATGGTAAGGCGATTAAAGGAAGTGAATTTAATATAGAATGTGAGTTAATTGTAGCTGCAATTGGTCAAAGCGTTGATGCAGAAGGTATTGATAATTCATTCTTTAATGAAAAAGGTTTTATTGATGCTGATAGAAATTATCAAATTCCTAACAAACCAGGATTTTTTGTTTGTGGTGATGTTGTGCGTCCTCATTTACTTACAACTGCAATTGGCCAGGCTACTATTGCAGCAGAAACTATTGATAGTTATTTAACTGTAGATAAAGTTAAATTACGCCCAAAAGTCGATGTTTATTATTTTGACTTATTAGAGAAATTAAAAGAATGGGACTTATCTCCAACAAGTTTTAACGCTAGTAGTGATAATTTAAGAGGAACTGATACTAATAACTATGCAGTACATAATTTTGAAGATCGTTCTTTTGCTTCAATTATTCCTCATACAGAGTTATTTTTAGGTCATTTTGATTATGAAAAGCGTAATCAACGTAATCATAAAATAATTAATAGTGAGAATGTGCTTGGTAATTTTGAAGAGAGATTAATTGGCTATAATAAAGATGAAGCAAAAAAAGAATCAGATCGTTGTATGAGTTGTGGGCTTTGTTTTGAGTGCGACAATTGTATTATGTATTGTCCGCAAGATGCAGTATTTAAAGTTAAAAAAGAAAAAAATACTTTAGGTAGATATGTTGATACTGATTACAATAAATGTATTGGTTGTCATATTTGTGCTGATGTTTGTCCTACTGGTTATATACAGATGGGACTTGGGGAATAAAAATATTATGTATAAAATATTAATTATTTTTTGTATTTTTGTTGCTAATAATATATTTGCACACGGCAAAGTTGAACATTATAAAACCAGTAGCACATCTAAAGCTAAAGAGATGATAGATGCTGGTAAAAAATATCATAAAAATATTAATATTATTCGTAAAAAACACCCTGAATTTTTAATTCATAAAAGGGATAAAACTTTGCGTCAAGGAATTAGAAATAAAGAAAATTCTTTAAAAGGCTGTGTTAATTGTCATGCTAATAAAGATAAAAATTATAAATATATACCAGTCAATAACAAAAATCAATTTTGCTCTAATTGTCATAAGAAAGTTGGACAAACTTTAGACTGTTTTAGTTGTCATCGTACAACACCAAGTGGAGGCAATAGATGAGTAAAAAGTTAGATCGTCGCAATTTTATAAAAATTGGTAGTACAGCTATTGCAATTGGTACTGGTATTAGTTTGACAACTTTTGCCAAGAATAATACAGCGGTAAATAATGATAAGAGATGGGGCATGTTGGTTGACACCACCAAATGCATAGATGGTTGTGATGATTGCGTTAACGCTTGTAAGAAGGAAAATGGCTGGGGTAATGAAAAAAAATCTAATAAATATCAACAAGCAAATTGGATTAGAAAAGTAACTATTAAAGATAAAGCTACTGGAAAAATAGATAATTTACCATTAATGTGTCAGCACTGCGCTCAACCACCTTGCGTGGATGTTTGTCCAACAGGCGCCTCAATGAAAAGAGAAGATGGTATTGTTTTAGTAGATAGGCATATTTGCATTGGTTGTCGTTATTGTATGATGGCATGCCCGTATGATGCGCGTTCATTTGTACATGAAGATATAACGGAGCAAAAAGAACATATGCCAAGAGGAAAAGGCACAGTAGAATCTTGTACTATGTGTGTGCATAAAATAGATAATAATGAACAGCCAGCTTGTGTTGATAGTTGCACTAGTGGTGCATTATTATTTGGTGATTTATATGATAATAATAGCGAAATTAGTCAGCGTTTAAAAAAAGTTCAGTCTGATCAAATTAGAGCAGATTTAAATTTAAATACTGCTATTCGTTATAGTGGAATTTAATAATATTATGAGCAATATTAGATATTTAAAAATACAACAATCTGGCAGAGGATTCTATATTTTTACTACTATTCTTATTAGTTTAGTTTTGTTGGCACTTGTTAGTGTTTTTTATATGGAACATAACGGGCATTTTGTAACTGGTATGAATAATCGTATTGTATGGGGTATGCCACATATATTTGCAATTTTTCTTATTGTAGCAGCTTCTGGGGCACTTAATATAGCCTCTATAGCATCAGTTTTTAAAAAAGAGCTATATAAGCCTTTAGCACGATTGTCCACAGTATTATCAATTATATTATTAGCTGGTGGTTTAATGGTATTAGTGCTTGATCTTGGTCGTCCAGATAGACTTATAATTGCTATGACTAGATATAATTTTCATTCTATTTTTGCTTGGAATATTATTTTATATAATGGTTTTTTCGTAATAGTTGGTATTTATGCGTGGATGATGCTTGAACGTAAAATGAATAAATATAGCACTATTGTAGGTAAATTTGCTTTTATTTGGCGACTTATTTTAACTACAGGAACTGGCTCTATTTTTGGTTTTTTAGTTGCTCGTCAGGCTTATGATGCTGTTATTATGGGGCCAATGTTTGTTATCATGTCGTTTGCATTTGGTTTGGCTATATATTTACTTATTCTTATTGCTTTTTATAAGTGGAGTAATAGAGAGTTAGGCAATATAATAACTAACAGACTGTCTAATTTATTAGGAATATTTGTAGCAGCTATTTTTTATTTTGTGGCAATCTACCATTTAGGCAATTTATATTTAGCAGAAAATAACGGTGTTGAAAGTTTTATTTTGTTTAATGGCGGTATATATACAAAAATATTTTGGTACGGTCAAGTTATTTTAGGACTTATAATTCCTTTATTACTTATTTATTGTCCTCGCACCCGTAATAAAATTTCTACATTAAGTCTAGCAAGTGTTTTAATTATAATAGGAGGCATGGCGCAACTTTATGTAATAATAATTGGTGGGCAAGCTTATCCAATGGAGATATTTGTTGGTAAGGAAATATTAACTGGTTACGGAGAAATTGTAGTGTATAATAGTAGTTTTTTTGAGATTTTGTTGGGAGTAGGTAGTTTTGCTTTTGTTGTGCTTATAGCAATATATGCTGTTAAATTATTACCATTACTACCAGAAAATTTAAGTAACAAATTATTTAAATAATTAGGTTTTTTTATATGAAATTTATACTGTTAATTGTTGTATTATTTACTTTAAGTTCTTGTAATTTATTTGATAATAATATTAAAAACAAATGTAGTTGTGATGATAAAAATATTAAAGAACATGGAGCTTTAAATAAAGAAGTTAAAGTAACTAAAGACTATATTTATAAAAAATATAATAGAAATAATACCACCACTACTAAAAAAATCATTAAAATAAACGCTATTAAAAGTAAAAGTAAAAATAATACTATTAGTAGTGAAAAAAGAGTCAAAAAAGTAGAAATTTTAGAGCCAATACCTATGTATGATATTGGTGTTAAGCCTTCTACTAGTAAATAGAATTCGTAAGAATAAGTTTTATAATTTTTAAAAAAAAGGAGATAAGTTTATGAAAAAGATTTTATTATTTGTTGGACTGGGTTTGTTCCAATTAGGAGTGTTTGCTCATCAAATGAAGGCAAATGCTATGCATGACGGTGGATTTAATTGGAATGGTGTTAGTCATATTCATACTAAAGATGGTAGAATAATTAAAACTGTTACTAAAGTGAAGAAAACAGTTGTTAGAAGAAAACCAGTTATACAACCAACTAGAGACACTACTACTTATAAGCCTATGGCTAAACCAGTTAGATATGTTTCTAATAATAACAAAGCTGAAATGATAAAAATTACAGGCATTAAAGGCTTAGATGGTATAGCTAAGGTTGGAGAGTGTTATACTACAGCTTATGTAGAGCCAGTTTGTACTACTGTTGCTAAAAAAGTTTTATCTTCACCTGCTTACGATGAGATTGAAATTGTACCTGCAGTTACTAAATATGTAACTAAAAAGATTTTAATTGAAGATGTAAAAATTATTGAGGAATATGTTCCTGCTTTATATGAAAATGTTAGCAAAAAAGTATTAGTAAAAGAATCTTATACAGAGTGGAAAAAAGGTAATTTTTCTCCTGTACAAAAAACTTTAAATGGTGAAACTTATTGTTTAGTAACTGTACCAGCTCAATATAAATATACGGTAGAAAAAGTTCTTAAAGTACCAGCTACTACTAAAAAAAGAACTATTCCTGCTGTTTACAAAACAGTAAAACAGAAAGTTATTGTTAGTCCTGCTAGACATAAAGTATCAAGACATATATCTGCCAAATATAAAACAGTACAAAGTTGTGTTGAAGATAAAGCAGGACATTATGAGTGGCGCAGTATTTTGTGTGAACAAAACGCTACTTCTGTTGTGCTTAAAAACTTTGAGAGAGCATTGTCTCGTAGAGGTTATTTATCAAGCTCTAATGTTGATGGTAAAATAAACGAGCAGACAGTTCTTGCTATTAAAGAGTTTCAAAGAAAAAATAAACTAAAAGTTGATGGTTTAGTTAATATAGATACTGTTAAGGCTTTAGGAGTTAAATATTAATTAATTATTTAAAATTGATAATAAAAAAGAAGCTTTAAGCTTCTTTTTTATTATCTGTAAGTAAAATATATGAAAACCAATCAAATTCGACAAAAATTTCTTGATTTTTTTAGCAATAAAAATCATTTTATACAAAATAGTTCATCGTTAATACCACATAACGATAAAACTTTATTGTTTGTTAACGCTGGCATGGTGCCATTTAAAGATATTTTTAGTGGTATAAAAAAATATAATTATAATAGAGTTGCCAGTTCACAACGTTGTGTGCGTGCTGGAGGCAAACATAATGACTTAGAAAATGTTGGTTATACTGCTAGACACCATACTTTTTTTGAAATGTTAGGTAATTTTAGTTTTGGTGATTATTTTAAGGAGGAGGCTATTGGTTATGCTTGGGAGTTTTTAACTAAGGAATTAAATATACCAGCAGAAAAATTATGGATTAGTGTATATGAAGAAGATCTTGAAGCAGAAGAAATTTGGATAAAAAAAATTGGTTTTCCTAAAAATCGTATTTCTAGATGTGGGGCTAAAGATAATTTTTGGCAGATGGGTGATACTGGCCCATGCGGTCCTTGTAGTGAAATATTCTATGATCATGGTCAGCATATAACAGGAGGACCTCCAGGACATGCAGATGCAGATAGTGATAGATTTGTTGAAATTTGGAATTTAGTTTTCACTCAGTTTGATCGCCAAAAAGATGGTTACCTTAAGCCACTAAACAAGCCTTGTGTTGATACTGGCATGGGATTAGAGCGTTTAGCAGCAGTTATGCAAAATAAAAATAATAATTATGATATTGATATTTTCGTAGTAATTGCTAAAGAATTGTTAAAATTTATACCAAAAATTAATAAAATAAAAATTAATAATATATCTATCAGGGTTATTATTGACCATATTCGTTCGGTTAGTTTTTTAATAGCAGATGGAGTTATTCCAAGCAATGATGGTAGAGGTTATGTATTACGTAGAATTATTCGCCGCGCTATCCGACATGGCCTTAAACTTGGAATTAAAGGAAATTTCTTTTATTTATTAGTGCCAATTTTAGCTAAACAAAACAAAGATATTTACCCAGTATTACAACAAAAATTAGCTATGATCGAAACAACTATTAAAGCAGAGGAGAAATTATTTTCTCAAACTTTAATTGACGGTATAAATATTTTAACAAAAACTATCACACAACTAACTAATAAAATAATACCAGGGGAAATAGCTTTTAAATTATATGATACCTATGGTTTTCCATTAGATTTAACTATTGATATTGCTAAAGAAAAAGGATTAACAGTTAATATTAATGCTTTTAATGATGCCATGAATTTACAAAAACAATTAGCTAAAAAAGCTAGTAATTTTAATGCTGATAATAATTTAATAATTAATAATATTACCAAGTTTAAGGGTTATGATAACTTGATAATTAAAGCTAATATTATTAGTATTATCAAAGATAATATTATAATTAGTAATTTAAATATGGATAATAATGCTATTATCATATTAGATAAAACTGTTTTTTACGCAGAGGCTGGCGGTCAAGTAGGCGATAGCGGTGAAATCATAATAGATGATTCGGTATTTAAGGTAACTGATACTAAAATACAAAAAAGCGGAGCAATTGAACATTATGGTAAGCTTATTAAAGGAAAACTAAATATAAATGATCGTGTAACGCTTAAAGTAGACCATGATAGGCGCTTAAATATTATGCGTAATCATTCTGCTACTCATTTATTACACGCTAGTTTAAAAGAAGTTTTGGGGGAGAATGTTGCCCAAAAAGGTTCTTTAGTTGATAAATTAAAATTAAGATTTGATTTTTCTTATAATAAGGCAATTTCAAATGATGATTTGGATAAAATTGAGGCAATTGTTAATGAAAAAATTTTAGAAAACTCAACGGTATATACTGAAATTAGTGATATAAATAGCGCTGTAAGTAAAGGCGCTGTAGCTCTTTTTGATGAAAAATATAATGATAAAGTTAGAGTATTAACTATGGGTTATAATAATTTTTCAATAGAATTATGCGGTGGTACACATGTTAATCAATTAGGCGATATAGGTGCTTTTAGAATAGTTGATGAAAGTGCTGTTGCAAGTGGAGTGCGTAGAATTGAAGCAGTTACAGCAAATGCTGCTTATAAATTTGATAAAAATATACAACGAGATTTAAACTATATTAAATACCTTACTAAAACTGATAATGTTATAGAAAAAATTAAACAACTATCTCAACAACATAAGGAGTTAGAGCAAAAAATAACTAATTTACAGAATAAAGTAATTGGCTTTGTAGCAAATGATATAATTATAAAGACTAAAAAAATTAATAATATTTATGTAGTTAATGCTATAGTGAAAGATATAAATATTAAAGGATTACGTAGTTTAGTTGATTTATTAAAAAATAAATTAATTACAGTAATTATTGTTTTAGCATCAGTTGATAATAACAAAATATCTTTAATTGCTGGAGTTAGTAAGAATTTAACTAACAAGCATCATGCTGGTAATATTTTATCATCTATAGCTACAAAAATTGATGGTAAAGGTGGTGGTAGAGCTGATATGGCGCAAGGCGGTGGCACTAATATACAGAAACTACCAGAGGCATTAGCGTCATTGGTTGATTTAATAAAACAATAATCTTACGTACTTAAGTTATTTCTTTTTTCTTTTAACTTTTTTATATTTATTAATTGCACTATTACACTCTTTTAAAGTTAAATCTATTGGTTTTTGATCTTTACCAAATACTTTGCTAATAGTAATATTTTTTTGTCCTTTACCTGGTTTTTTGCCATTAGTAATATAAGGGCCAAATCTGCCATTTAAAATTTGTATATCACTGCCATCAAATACTTTAATTATACGCTGAGCATCTGCTTGTTCTTTATCGGCAATTAAAGTTAGAGCTTCAGCTAATGTTATTTCCTCTGGAGAATTATCCTTAATTGATACATATTTTTTTTGGTACTGTATATAAGGGCCAAAACGACCATAATTAGTTTTAATAATACCATATTTTTCTACTTCCCCTACAACCCTTGGCATATTAAACAATTCTAATGCTTCATTTAGTGTTATAGTCTCTATATTTTGATGCGCTTTAAGAGAAGCAAAAATTGGTTTATTATCATCATCCTTACTGCCTTTTTGAGCAAAAGCTCCATAGCGACCAAAACGCACACTAATAGGTTCACTAGATACAGGATCGATTCCTAATTCACGTACATTATGAGTATCGTCTCGCGATATATCTTTACTATTTATAACTTTTTGATGAAATGTTTGATAAAAATCTGCTATTACTGCTTGCCATTGTTTTTGACAAATAGCTATTTTATCAAAATCTTCCTCTAGTTTAGCTGTCCAGTTATAATCAACTATATCACCAAAATATTTTGTTAAAAAATCGGTTAATAAATAAGCAACATTACTAGGAAATAACTTATTTTTTTCATTAAAAGTTAATTCTTGTTTACTATTAACTATTATTTTGTTATCAGATATTTCTAAAATTTGATAATCTCTTAACGAACCTTCTCTATTTTCCTTAATTATATAACCTCTATCTTGCACGGTTGATATCATTGTTGCAAATGTAGATGGTCTGCCTATGCCCATGCTTTCTATAGTTTTAACTAGTGAAGCTTCTGTGTATCTTGGTTTTGGACGATCAAACGTTTGTTTAGAATTTAGAGACTTTAGTGTTATTACTGTATTATTTTTTATAATTGGTAGTATCTTGTCTTCATTTGAGATATAGTTATATACCTTAGTAAAGCCTGCAAATATCAGTGTTTCACCATTTATTATAAACAACTCTTTTCTATCTTTTATAGTTACTGATATAGTAGTTTTTTCAAACTTAGCATCTGCCATTTGAGATGCTAAAGTTCGTTTGTAAATTAATTGATATAATTTATTCTCACTAACTTCTAAGTCAATGCTATCTTTATTAAAATCAGTCGGACGAATAGCTTCATGTGCTTCCTGAGCACCTTTTACTTTAGTTTTAAATGTGCGTAGCTTGATAAATTGTTCACCATATTTATTTTTAATAATATTGGTTATATTTATTACAGCACTTTTTGCTAAAGTAGTTGAGTCGGTGCGCATATATGTGATAAGACCATTTCTATATAAATTTTGTGCAATTGACATAGTACGCTTAACACTAAAACCTAATTTTTGCGACGCTTCTTGTTGTAAAGTAGAAGTGATAAAAGGTGGTTTTGGGCTTTTAGTAAGTGGCTGTTGTTTAGTATCTGTTACTGTTAATGTAGTAGTTAATAAATTACCAGCAAACTCTTTTACTTGTTCTATAGTATTAAAATCAATATTAAGTTTAGCATGTAATTCTTCATTATCATCATTAGTTAAGATAGCTTTAGTTTTAAATACACTACTGTATTTAAAAATATTTATTTCACGCTCTCTTTCAGTTACTAGTCTTACTACAGGAGATTGGACTCTACCAGCTGATTTAGCGCCAGAAATTTTACGCCATAAAATTGGAGATATTTCAAAGCCAACAATACGATCAATAATACGGCGGGCCTGTTGTGCATCAACTAAATTATAATCTATAATGCGTGGGTTTTTTATAGCAGATATTACAGCATCTTTAGTAATTTCATGAAAAACTATTCTTGGAGTATCTTTAGGTAATTTTAATGCTTGTAATAAATGCCATGCTATAGCCTCTCCCTCTCTATCATCGTCAGTTGCTAGATATACAGTTTTAGTTGTTTTTATAATTTTTTTTAATTCACTAATAATTTTCTTTTTATCAGTATTAATTACATAAGTAGGTTTAAAATTATTATCAATATCTATGCCCATGTCTTTTTTAGGCATATCACGCACATGGCCAATACTTGATTTAATTATATAATCATTAGTTAAAAATTTTTTTATAGTAGCAGCTTTAGCTGGTGACTCAACAATTACTAAGTTCATATGTTTATATTATTAATGTCTAATTTTTTCTTTGTCTATATCAAAATTAACTTCATCAATAATTGTTGTTAAGTTGTGATTATTTTCATTTAACGTTACTATATTTGCCAACCATTTTATTTCCTGATAATTAAATATATACGGTAAATTCATAAGTTTTGCTATAATTAATTCACAGTTAATAGTATTTAATTGTTTACTATTTTTTAAAAATGTTAGTAAATCGCATCCTTTTTTTCCTAAGCGTTTTTTTTCTTCATCGGTATAAATACGAATACTATCTGTATTAGAGGTTGTAATTAGTTCAATGTTTACTTTATTGTTAGTTACATTAGTTAAATACAGTAAAGCTTGCTCAATATTATCACTAGTAAATCCTTCGCTTTTTAGATATTTTTTAATAGTAATATCGTCAATTTCAGTAGTTTCTTCTTGTTCTGACTGAGCAAACAAAAATTCAAACATATAATCTAATATTTCAAAAACATTATTTTTTTTCATAGTTATCTTAATATATAAGTATTATTTAATTTTTCCACTACATTTATTAATTCTAATTCTAACAGTTGATTTATTACATCTTGTACTGATAATCCGCTTTTTTCTGCTAAAGCATCAACAGTTATACCGTCATAATTTATGTATTTTAATATAACATTATCATTTATGGAAGAATCTTTATGATTTTTTATGATTATATTTTTATCTGTTAAATTTAAAGATGTAGTAATGTCAGTTATATTGTCTGTTAGCATTGCTCCATCTTTTATTAATTGATGTGTACCAGCAGTAAGAGGATTTTTTATTGAGCCAGGTATAGCAAAAATATCTCTATTTTGTTCTAAAGCTGTTTTAGCACTTATCATAGATCCACTTTTAATACTAGCTTCAACTACTAATAAAGCATCGCTTAGTCCAGTAATTATTCTATTGCGTTTAGGAAAATTATTAGCCATAGGAGGAGTGCCAATTGGTAGTTCTGATATAAGAGCACCGCTTATAGCTATTTGTTTTGCTATATTTTTACTGCTGGCAGGATAAATTCTATCTAAACCGGTACCGCATACTGCTATAGTTGGATTATTAGCACTTAACGCTCCAAGATGAGCGCTACTATCTATACCAACAGCCATGCCACTGGTAATAATAATAGAGCTTGATAATTGTTTAGCAAAATTATAAGCGATATCGGTGCCAGTTGTAGTGGGATTTCTACTGCCAACAATTGCTAATTGTCTTTTATTTATAAGCGATAAATTACCTCTAATATATAAAACTGGTGGCGGATCAATAATTTGTTTTAGTTTATCTGGGTAGTTTTCATCAATTAAAGTTATAATATAGCAATCCTTTTGCTGCTGCCACTTAATATCATTTAATACTATATCTTGATTAATAGTAGCTATAAAATCTAATGATTTATTATTAAAAATACCACTATTACGCAGTTTCTGAGTGTTGCTGTTAAAGACCTTATATGGCTCTTCAAATATTTTTAATATTTTATAAAATTTACGCACACCAATACCAGGTACTTTTAGCAACATAAGCCAATAAATTAAGTCCATTAAAAATATAATATGATAAAATTAGCTAATTTTACAACTAATAATTAATTATGAAAAGAACATTTCAGCCAAGCGTGATTAAACGCAAAAGAACACATGGTTTTAGAGCAAGAATGTCAACTAAAGCTGGCAGAGCTATAATAAATTCTCGTCGCAGGAAAGGCCGTAAATCTCTTAGTGTGTAGATAAATATGTTTAGTTTTGGCAAACAACATAAATTATTAAAAACTACAGATTATAAAGATATTTTTATTAGTAAATTATCACATAGATTACATAGTAAATATTGGCAAATAATATATAAAACAGCGAGTGATACTAAATTAGGAGTTATAGTTGCTAAAAAACATCATAAATTAGCAGTTAATAGAAATAAAATAAAGCGTATTATTCGTGAGTTATTTAGACTTAGTAAGACTCAACTACATGGGTTTAATATAATTGTTATTAGCAAAAAATTTAATAATGTAGATAATAAAAAATTAAACAATGATTTGTATAATTTATTTTTAAAGGTAAATTAATGCGATTTTTCTTTATTTTTATTATCAGATTTTATCAATTATTTATTAGCCCTTTTTTTGCTGCTAATTGTCGCTTTAATCCTACTTGTTCACAGTATGCTATAGAGGCAATTAAAAAATATGGCATTATCTGTGGTACTAAAATTGCCAGTAAAAGAATAACTAAATGTCATCCATGGGGTGATTCTGGTTACGACCCTGTTCCTTAAAAAAATATTTAAATTATGAATAACCAAAAATTTTTTCTTATTATTGCTATAGCTCTTAGTATATTTTTATTGTGGGATAAATGGCAAATAAAACATAATGCACCAAGTGCAGCAAATAATATATTAATAGAAAATAATGCTAGCATAGCTACTACTAAAGTAGCAGATGATTTACCTGATATTAATATCGATAATATTCAATCAGATAATCAAAATTTACCTATTGTAAATAATATTAATTATGCAAATAATATAAAAATTAATACAGATTTATTAAGTTTAGAAATTAGTAATAAAGGAGCGACTATATTATACACAGAGCTTAATCATTATCCGCAAGAAATTGGTAGCAAGAAAAATTTTGTTCTGCTTAATGATAAGGCTGATGATTATTTTGTTATGCAAAGTGGGTTATTACCAAAAGATATTATGCCTACACATAATGCTATTTTTACTACTGATAAAAATAATTATAATTTGATAGATGATACGTTAACAGTGCCTTTTATGTGGGAGCAAAATGGTATTAAAATAATTAAAACATTTAGCTTTAGAAGAGGTAGTTATTTAATTGATGTAAATTATAAAATATTTAATAATTCTAATAAAAACATTACTATTGTTAGCTATAGTCAGTTGGCAAGACATAAATTAGAACAACACAGCGTGTTAATGCCTACTTTTAGTGGTGGTGCTGTTTATAACGACAAAGATGTATATGAAAAAATTAAGTTTACAGATTTTACTAAAAATAATATTGTAAATAGTAAGGGCGGATGGGCAGCATTAGTTGAGCATTATTTTTTAGCAGCAATTATCCCTAATCAACAACAAAATAATAAATTTAGCACTAGAGTTGTAGGTGATAAATATATATTAAGCAGTGTATCATCGAGCTCTATAATAGTCGCAAAAAATAGCAATATAGAGCTATCTGCAGGTAAATTTTATCTTGGTGCGAAAGAAAAACAAAAACTTGCCACAGCCTTTAAAGGATTAGAATATACTGTTGATTATTCTTGGTTATATATTATCGCCAAACCTTTATCAGAATTATTACATTTTATTTTTTCTTTAGTCGGTAATTGGGGACTAACTATTATTATGTTAACTATTTTAATAAAATTGGCATTTTATAAGCTTAGTGAAAAATCATATAAGTCAATGGCTAAAATGCGAAAGCTGGCACCTCGTTTAGAAAAACTTAAAGAAAGATATGGCGATGATAAGCAAAAAATGGGGCAAAAAACTATGCAGCTTTATAAAGAAGCTAAAGTTAATCCAGCCTCTGGTTGTTTGCCTATATTAGTACAAATGCCAGTTTTTATTGCACTTTATTGGGTATTAATTGAAACTGTAGAATTTAGGCATACTGCTTTTTTGTATTTGCCAGATTTATCTGCACCAGATCCGTATTATATTTTGCCAGTTATTATGGGTGTGTCTATGTATATACAACAAAAACTTAATCCAAAGCCAGCTGATCCAATACAAGCAAAAATTATGACAGCACTGCCAGTAGTATTTTCTATTTTTTTCTTATGGTTTCCGTCAGGGTTAGTTTTATATTGGGTAATAAATAATACTTTATCAATCTTACAACAACGATTAATAATAAAAAGAATTGATAAAGCAGATAAATAATTAATTTTTTTTAAAGCAATATTATCTATATAATCAATAATATGTCAGACATTATTAAATTTGCCAAAGAAGTTTTATTAAATGAAGCAGAAGCTGTAGCACATTTAGCATCTAAATTAGATAACAATTTTATTAATGCTTGCAATATTATAAATAAATGCAGTGGTAAAGTTGTAGTTATGGGTATGGGAAAATCTGGTCATATTGCCAATAAAATAGCTGCAACTTTTGCATCAACTGGTATTCCTAGTTTTTTTGTGCACCCAGCCGAAGCAGGACACGGTGATTTAGGGATGTTAAGTAAGGGTGATATAGTATTATTTATATCATATTCTGGTGCAGCTACTGAAATTATAACTTTGCTGCCTATGATTAAAAAACTTGGTATTAAGACTATTATCATGAGTGGTAATCGTGATGCCGTGATAACAAATAAATGTGATGTGTTTTTAGATGTTAGTGTTAGTAGTGAAGCGTGTCCACATAATTTAGCTCCAACTACATCAACTACTGTTGCACTTGCTATGGGAGATGCGTTAGCTATTAGTTTATTAAAACATAGAGGTTTTAGTGCTGATGATTTTGCTCGCTCTCATCCATCTGGTATTTTAGGAAGAAAATTACTAACTTTTGTTAGTGATATTATGCAAAAAGATGATAATTTACCAATAATAACTCAAAATATAAAATTATTAGAGGCGCTAATTATTATGAGTGAAAAAAAATTAGGTATGTTGGTTGTTGTAGGTAAAAGTTATAAGTTATTAGGTATTTTTACCGATGGAGATTTGCGTAGAGTTATCAAAAATAATATTAATATTAATAACTTAAATATTTTTACTGTGATGACAAAAAATCCTAAATTTATCAGCAGCAACAAAGCAGCTATTTTTGCTTTAGAAATAATGGAAAAATTTAAGATTAATTGTTTGCCAGTAGTAGATAATAACAAAGTTGTGGGTGCTATAAATATTAATACTTTAATACAAGAAAAAATAATCTAACTAATACCATTATAAGCCTTCTGTTGGTAGATTAATAGCGATAAATCTACTCTTAATCCTTATTAACTATCTTTTTTAATATTATTTTTCAATGTAAAATAATTTCAAACATTACATTTTGATAAATATTAGTTAATTTTTTTATAATTTTTTGTTTTATCTGTTGCATTTTTATAAACCCAATTTTATCTAAAGCATCAGTATTGATACAGGCAATAATTAAATAGCTACTACCTGTTTTTGATATATAACTATTTATTAGTAAATTATTAGTAGATAGATAATTTTTTAAAATATTTTCAATGGTCTGCTTTTCTGCCTGGTTACGCAGTGTTCCTCCTGCAATTTCTATAAATGAGTTGCGAATAAGAATTAAAGGCGTTTTACCTAGCAAGATAACAAGTACAATAACTAGCAGTGCATCACCAATATAATAAAGAAAGCCAAAGCTTCCATTTATACTAAACAAATTAATACCAACTAATGCTACGCCAATACTAGCAGATAAAAAGCCATCAATTACTGCAGATGAATACTCTGCTTGTAATATTGTACTTAAGTATTTAATTTTATAATTTTTATATTTATAATAAGCAGCAAGGCTAAAGCATAATATAGTTATTAATATTGAGTAAATAAGTATTATATCTATTTTTAATATAGCAATATTTTTACCATTTATATAGCTGGTTATTTTTGAAATATTGCTAATAAATGCTATAGATAATACTCCGACAATCATTATGCCTTTTAATAGTGAATAGAGTGCCTCGTATATAAATTGTCCAAAAGGAAATAGTGTAGTTTTATGTGATCTAATAGTTGAAACTTTAATTGCTACTAAGATAGAAAGAAAAGTAATAAAGGAAAAAATACCATCTAACAATAAAGCCTGAGAGTTTGATAAATGGTAAGCTATCCAGCCAGAAAAAGCCATAATTAAGTTTATAATAATACCAATTATTAATGCTTGTTTTTCAATTACATTTTTATTTAATATTTTTTTATCAGACATTATAATTTCAATTTTTTTTATTAGATAATTAATGCTTGCAATAATATTTATTTACCTGTTAATTTTATTATAATATGTTAAATTTTTTATTTGTATAATAAAAATATCTAGTTATAATTACTTGGTTTTATAAAATATAGCATTATGATTGAAGAGTTTATTAAAAAAGAGTCATCAAGCGGTATAGTTTTAATTTTTATTACTATAATTGCGTTAATCTTGCAAAATAGTCTTTTTGCAGATTTATATAATAGTTTTTTGCATACTCATATTGAAATTAGATTTGGTAGTTTGCAAGTTGCTAAACCTTTGATATTATGGGTAAATGATGGGTTAATGGCAATATTTTTCTTTTTAATAGGTTTAGAAGTTAAAAGAGAAGTGCTTGAGGGACAGTTGTCATCAATAAACCAGATAATTCTACCAGGGGTAGCAGCTATTGGCGGTATGGTAGTTCCTGCTATAATTTTTGTTATCTTTAATATTGGCGATAGTTTTGCTATTAAAGGCTGGGCAATCCCAACTGCTACAGATATTGCATTTGCATTAGGAGTGCTATCTTTATTAGGAAAAAGAGTGCCAATTGCGCTTAAAATATTTTTAATGACTTTAGCAATTATAGATGATTTAGGGGCTATTATTGTTATAGCTATATTTTATACCAGCGAATTATCTATTATCTCAATAATCATATCTTTTATCTCTCTTATAGTGCTTATTATAATGAATAAATACAGAGTAATTAAAAAAACAGCTTATATTTTAGTCGGTATAGTATTGTGGCTAAGTGTTTTAAAATCTGGTGTACATGCAACTTTAGCTGGAGTAGCATTAGCTTTTACTATCCCACTAAACTCCATTAAAGAAAACGGTATAAAGTTTTCTATGATTAAAGAGATGGAACATGACTTGCATTATTGGGTAGCATTTTTTATTTTACCGTTATTTGCTTTTGTAAATGCTGGAGTAGATTTAAGTAATATATCAATGGAGGATATTTTTCACCCAGTATCAATTGGTATTATGTTAGGTTTATTTATTGGCAAACAACTTGGAGTTTTTGTTTTTAGTTATATAGCTATTAAATTTGGCATAGCTAAATTACCAAAAAATGTTAATTATATGCAGCTATACGGCACCTCTGTATTAGCTGGTATTGGTTTTACTATGAGTTTATTTATTGATTTTTTAGCATACAATGATACGCAGATTTATAATTCTGCAGACAAACTTGCTGTTCTTGTTGCTTCATTTTTATCTGGTATTGTAGGTTATATTATCTTAAAAAAACAGCTTAAAAATTAAATACTTTTTAACTCAGTGCGCATGGCGTCTATAGTTTTTTTGTAATTATCGGTATTAAAAATAGCACTACCTGCCACAAAGGTATCAGCCCCAGCTGCTGCTATTTTGGCAATATTATCAATCTTTACTCCACCATCCACCTCTAAACGAATATTTAACCCACTATCATCAATCATTTTTCTGACTTGGCGTAATTTATTAAGCGTATAAGGAATAAAAGATTGCCCACCAAAACCAGGGTTAACAGACATAAGTAAGATCATATCAAGTTGTGGTAATACATTGTCTAGTACATTAAGAGGTGTAGCAGGATTAAAAACCAAGCCAGTTTTACAATTATTTTCTTTAATAAGAGCAATTGTTCTATCTATATGCTCACTTGCCTCAGGGTGAAAAGTAATAAAACTAGCGCCTGCTTTAGCAAAATCAGGAATAATTCTATCTACAGGTTTTATCATCAAATGCACATCGATCGGCGCTGTTACGCCATGTGAGCGTAACGCTTCACATACTAAAGGACCAATAGTTAAATTTGGTACATAATGATTATCCATAACATCAAAATGCACTACATCTGCCCCTGCCATAAGTACATTATCAACCTCTGCACCTAATTTAGCAAAATTAGCAGATAAAATAGATGGAGCAATAAAATTAGTTTGTTTCATAATATGAATTATTTTTTAAATTAACTATTTTAATATATTTTGTTGTCTTGTAATTAATTTCAATAACGCTTTAATAATATTTTCTAATTTTGCTGAACGCGAGCCTTTAAAAAGTATGGTGGCTGATGAATATTGTTGTAATTTTGTTATTAGTTGTTCAGCACTTGTAAAATGCAAAACTCCGTATTGTTTGGCAATATTGCCAATACTATAAATATAATCAATATTAAGTTTTTTAGCAAGTTTACCAATTTTAGCGTGTATTTCATGACTTTTATCGCCAGTTTCGCCAATTTCTCCTAAAACTGCAACTTTAATGCCATTAAAATTATCAAGTACTTCAAGCGCATATTTAGTGCTACTAAAACTAGCATTATAGCTATCATCAATTATAGTAATGGCTCCTATTTTTTTTAGCTCAAGTCTACTTTTAGCTGCTGTAGTTTTTTCTATACCATTTTTTATTACTGCTAATTTAATGTTAAATTTATCAGCACAAGCACTAGCAGCTAAAGCATTTTCAATATTATGCTTACCTAATAGTTGCAAATTAACCTCTATTTGCCTTCTATCTATATTTAATAAAAATATATTATTATTAATATTACTAGCAAAAATATTAGTATTATCACCAAACTTTGTTTTTGTTTTAAAAGGGTTTGTTATGCTGGCAATATTTAAACTATTAACGCCAAATATTTCATTTTTTGTTTTAACTAAATTAGCAAAACCACCAAATTCACCAATATGAGCATCTAAAGTATTAATAACTATAGCCATATCAGGTTTGGCTATGTCTCTAAGATAAGCAATCTCTCGCACATGATTAGCTCCCATTTCTATAATAGCAAATTTATGTTGTAGCGTTAAATTAAGTAGTGTTAGTGGCACTCCAATATGATTATTTAAATTGCCACTGGTTTTTAAAGTTGGTGCTACTTGCTGCAAGATATTAAACAACATATTTTTAGTAGTAGTTTTACCGTTACTACCAGTAATGGCAATAACTTTTGCTGGCATTTGCAGACGATGATATTTGGCTATTACCCCTAAAGCTTTTGTAGTATTTTTAACATAAATAATCGGCAAATCAAGAGTAATTTTTTCACTAGCAATGATAGCTTTAGCGCCATTTTTTTTAGCTTCTTGTACAAATTTATGCGCATTAAATTTATTACCTATAATAGCAATAAAAAGATTGTTTCTACATTTTTTACTATTAATGCTAATACCACTAAAATTAACATTATCACAAGTAACATTAAATAATTTAGCAATAGTTTTAGTGTTTGCTATAAACATTTAAAAATCTAGCGGACTGCCTACACTATCTTTGTTAAGCTCTTTGACAATATGCGTATAAATCATTGTAGTTTGAATATTTTTATGCCCTAAAAGTTCTGAAATTGTGCGAATATCAATCCCGTTTTGCAACAGATGAGTAGCATAAGAATGTCGAAAAGAGTGGGCTGATACTTTTTTATTGATGCCAGTTTTATACACTGCATTTTTGATATTTTTATCAAAAGTTGCTGCCAAAATATGATAGCGAATTAACCGACCGCTTCTTGGGTCTTTAGAGATTTTGTTCATCGGGAATAAATATTGCCATTTAAGTTCTTTACCAGCATTTGGATATTTCACCGTTAAGGCAAATGGTAAATTTACAAAACCAAAGCCGTCTTCTAAATCTCTCGTATGAGTAATTTTTACTTGTTCTACTTGCATTTTTAAGTCTTCTTTGATTTTTTGTGGCAGTGGAATAACTCTATCTCTTTGACTTTTTCCGTCCCATACATAAACTTTATCAAAGCCAAAATCAATATCTTTAACCCGCAATCTTAATAGCTCATTCATACGCAAACCACAGCCATATAAAAGTTTTAGCATTAATTGATAGTTACCACTAGTATTAAAAATAAGCGTTTTAACTTCATCTTTAGTTAAAATAACAGGGATATGAATTTTTTCTTTAGCGCGAATGGCAGATATATTCTTATTTTTAATGGATATTTCCAGTACTTTTTCATACAAAAACAATAAAGCATTAAATGCTTGATTTTGTGTAGAAGGAGCCACATTACGATTAACCGCTAAATCTGTCAAAAATGCTTCAATTTCAACTTTACCCATATCTTGCGGATGTTTTTTATCGTGAAATAAAATATAACGCTTTACCCAACTAATATAAGTTTTTTCTGTTTGATAGCTATAATGTCTAAGGCGAATTTTATCGCGCATAATTTCTAGTAATTTTTTTGTCATAAAGTTTAGTTTAAAATAAAATAAGTAGTATTATCTAAATTTTACATGAAATATAAAATTATTTTAATTTCTTAATTTTTGTTTATGTTTTTAAATAACATAAATGTTATGAGTGTATAATTATGACTCTTAATAAATAGTTAGACGATAAAGGAGACATATGAAATTAAAATTTTACATTTTTTTATTAATTATCTTTTCTAATATTTCTTTAGCTTGTACAGTATTTGATACGAAAAATTATCAAAATGAAACATTGGTTGGTAGAAATTTTGACTGGTCAAAAGACAACGGTCAGGTTAATTTTATACCAGCAAGTAATAATAGTAATGGTATGCTTACAATTAGTCTAAATAACCCAAGTATGCCTTATGAGGGGATGAATGATAAAGGATTATTTATAGTAATTACAGCTGTACCAAATAGTGAAACAACAGTCAATATTTTAAAACCTATTAGAAAAAGTTTAGAAATAGTAAATATAGTTTTAAAAAAATCATCAAATATAAAAGATGCAATAAAACAATTTCAAAAATATTCTCTTGCATTTGGGCAATTTCTAGGTTATCCATTAATCCATTTTAAAATAGTGCAAAAAGATGGGCAAAGTATAATAATAGAATATGTAAACAATAAAATGCTTATTGTTAAAGATAACTCTAAAATAATGACTAATCATTATATATCTAATCCAAAAATAGTGAGTGATAGTAAAACATCACATCAAAGATATAAAATTATATTAAACCATCTAAAAGAAACTAATTCAGTAAAAAATGTTTTTGAAGCTCTAGAAGAAGTAAAGCAAGATGATACAGTTTGGTCAAGTGTTTATAATCTAACAAAACAAGAAATTTATATAAAATATAAAAATAGTAAAATTGTTAAATTTAATCTAAAAGATGAACTGTACAGCAACAAGTCATATTCTTATATTTTTAAGGATTTTGATAATAAAAAAACCTTAGTTGAAAACACATCTACTATTCAAATAAGACCGCATTTTGGATATGGAAGCAACAGTAGTAAACATTATGGATTAAGAATTTTATTAAGTTCCAATGAAAAACAAGCATACGGTTTAGAATTAACAAAACTTAAGACTAATGATGATGAATTTATAGCAGTTGGTATAATCTTGGAGCAAAGATTATGGGAATGGTTTAATATGTCAATAGGAACTATCGGTTATATGAACTATGGATTAGACGATCAAAATATATTTGGTATGGTGTCAAATTTAGGCTGGGAACCAAATAACAGTATTCCTTTTAAGCCATTTATTACTTTTAGAAATGATATTATTTTTGCAAAAGAAAAAACAAAAAGTATACACAGCATAAGTTTTGGATTTAAATTTGAATTTTAAAGCAGCTAATAAAATATAGATAAAACAAGGCTATACTGAAGGTATTTAAGCTTTTTCTATATAAATTAATTTGAAGGAAAGCTTGAATAATTAGGAGTTCAAATGGATGTTCAACCAGATAAACAAAACATTGAGAAAGTTTTTTCAAATACAACATATTATATTGATTTTTATCAAAGACAGTATAAATGGACAAAAGAGCCAGTTGAAATATTATTAGACGATATATTTTTTAGATTTGAAAAAGAATATGAAAAATACAAAACTAATGAAATTGAACTAGAAGAACTAATCGAAAAGTATGATTGGTATTACTTAAATACTTATGTTACAAATAAAGTAGATGGTAAACTATTTATTGTTGACGGGCAACAAAGACTTACTACATTAACACTAATACTAATAAAGCTTTATAATTTATCAAAAGATTTAGATTCAATCTTGTCAGATTGGATTTCAACAAAAATAGTTGGTTTGTCTGGATTTAAAAAACAATTTTGGATGAATCATATTGAACATATTACCACTATGCAAAATTTATTTGATGGAATTGAATTTTCTAGTATTAATGTTTCATCAGGTTTAACAGCAGAAAATATGCTAAATAACTATAAAATAATCGATAAATTTATAGATAAAAAGATAAATACAAATAACCACAAACTTGAAAGTTTTATATTCTATTTTTTAAAAAGATTAGTACTTATAAATTTAGATGTATCTCAAACAGATGTTCCTATGGTATTTGAAGTTATAAATGATAGAGGTGTTAAATTAAAACCGTATGAAATACTTAAAGGAAAATTATTAGGACAAATAAAAAAAGATGAATTAAATAGTTTAAAACTAAATGAACTTTGGGATAATAACATCTATATAATCAATAATTATTTTGAAGATGAAGTCGATGAATTTTTTATGTATTACCTTAGAGCTAAATATTCAAATACAAAAGGTGAAGCAGTTAAATATGACACTAAAAACTACCATAGAAGTATTTTTACAATCAATGATATGGATTTAGAACATAATGATGTAAATATAAAAAAATTTCTTCAGACTGAATTCGCATACTTTACAAAGCTATATGCAAAAATTTTAAAATATTTTAGTGAATATAATAGAGAATACGAACTTGTATATTTTAACTATTTAACTGATATGCAAACAATATTTCTTTTGGTTTTATCAGCTTGTGAAGTTAATGACAAAAAAGAAGATGAAAAAATTAAGCTTATTGCATACGAATTAGATAAATTTTATGTGTTATTACAATTACAAAGAAGCTGGGATAGCAATAAATTTTCAGAGTATGTATATATTATAAGTAGTGAAATAAGAGATAGAAATCTTAATGAAATTAGTCCAATATTCTCTAAATATCTTAAAGATATGATTTCATTAAAAAGAGGAATTAATACAGAAGAAGAGATGTCGTATGTATTGTTTAAAGATACTGGTATGGATTTAGATAAGAGATTTAAAAGATACTACTTTACAAGAATAGAAAAATTTATAGCTGATAATACACACATGAAAATGAAACATGATTATTATGATTTAGTACGAAATACTGGAGTTAAAAATGGTTTTCATATTGAACATATTTTATCTTTTAATGAAGAAAATATAGTGTTATTTGATAACAATGAAGAACTTTTTGAAAATGAAAGAAACAGATTAGGTGGCTTATTGTTACTTAAAGGAAAAGATAATATTTCAAGCAATAATGAACCATATAAAGATAAACTAAAAACTTATTCCAACACACTTTACTGGAATGAAACACTAAGAAATGATGCATATAAATCAAAATTAGATTTTAAAAATCTACAAGATACATACAATCTTGAGTTTGAACCATATAATCAATTTGGTAAAGAAGAATTAGCAAAAAGACATAAATTATTATTTAAAATAAGTAAAACTATATGGTGCATGGATTTAACACTATAATATATTTTAGAAAAAAATAAGCCTACGCAGTGGCTAATCTAAGCTTTTTTATTACTCAAAGAGAATGAAATTATAACTTTTAATTATCAAAGTAATATATCTTTACAACTAAACTGTTTTATTTAATGAAAGATAATTTTAAGATTACAATAATAATCTATAAACTCTTATATTACATACCCCAACAGCCACCCAAGAGCAAAACCAATAAGGTGAGCATACCAAGCTACAGGTAGTCCTAAAAGTAGGGGTGCAAAAGATATTAATATAATCCAAACTATGATACCTGTTCTTTGATAATTATCTTTAAGTGCATACCAACCAAGTATTGCGCATATTGCTCCACTAGCCCCTACTAAATTTGACCAATTATTAGTCGTAATCATATATATCAAGCTCCCTGTAGATGTAAGTATCCCACCTACTAAATAGAGTATTAAAAATTTAAATTTTCCAATATGTTGCTCTATAATATTACCAAATTGGAATAATACAAACATATTCATCAATATATGACCCAAACCACCATGAACAAACATAGATGAAATAAGTTGATAGTAAAATTCATATTTAAAGAATAAAATATTCAAACCAAATATTAAATTACCATTTTGTATATTATTTTGTATCACAAACATAATTATATTTAATAAAATAATTATATTTGTAATAGTATATATTTTATTATTATTTTTTATCATTTAGTTTGTGCAACAAAGCGATTTGTCTTGCTCTTTCTTTAAGATGTTTTTTATGTTCTATCAACTTTTGCTCTTTTTTCTTTTTTTCTATTTGAGAAGGTACTATAAAGTTTGTATAGTACAGCATAGATAAACAGACCATAGCAATAGTAATAATGGTAAAAAAGTTATTTATAACTAAACTTTGACTTTTTTCTATTTTTATACCATTTTCTTGAAGATGCTTTATTTTATCGATTCTATCCATGTTAAAATTTCTATTTACTTAAAAAAAACTATTTTTTTCAAGTATATCTATACCCTCTTGTATTGAATTTACCGATAATTTAAATTTAGCTTTAGTCTTATCGTCCAAGTCAAGCTCTATAATCTTCTCTACTCCATTTTTTCCTAAAACTATTGGTACACCTACGGCAATATCTTTATAACCATATTCTCCATTTAATATAACACTAGATGGCATTATTATTTGACTATTATTTAAAATAGCCTCAACCATAACAGATATAGCTCTTCCTGGTGCATAGTAGGCTGAAGTTCCAAGGTGTTTTACTATTTGTGAACCTCCATCTTTAGTACGACTTATTATATTTTCCATATCTTTTTTTGTTACAAGTTGTTTTAATGGCACACCCCCAACTGTAGTAATTTCAGGTAAAGGTATCATATATTGACCATGATCGCCTATTAGCATAGGTTTTATTTGCCCAAATCCATATTTAAGAGTATTGTTGATTTTAAAATAAGGGGACGCTACCCTTTTTTATGCTAAAATATCCATAATGTCAAAACAACCAAGAAGTGTATTTGCCAATATTCCACACCATATAACCCAAAGAGGTAAATGTGGTAACGATGTTTTCTTTTGTGATTAGAGAATGGGGACAGGCTACTTTAATTAGGAAATAAATATGAAATACAATCTCACGTTAGCCATTCTTTTAATTTTTTCATTCCTCGCTTTTGCAAGCGAAGGCAATAAAGTTACGAGTATCATAGCTGATGATATGGCTTGGGAAGAACTTTGCCCCAGGAATTTCAATTTCTCCGTTATGGGAAGATAAGATAACCAAAGATACAGGGCTGTTAATGAAGTTTGCTTCAGGTTTTGTTGGTATCAAACATGGCCATAGCAATTCATATCAAGGTATTACTGTCCAAGGAACTTGGCTGCATATAGATACTGATGGCACAAAGCATGTTCTACCTAAAGGCTCGTATGCTGATCAACCAGCAAAAGCTATACATTCAGATCAGTGTGTTAGTGAGGACGCGTGCATCATATTTATCCATATGGATGGAAAATATGATTTTTTTTAGATAAGTCGGTAACATGAAATCAATAATAGTTATATTTTTTATCTTATCCATTGTAGGTTGTTCTAGCATTCAAACATTACCAGCAAATTATTTTTATAAAGGCAGTTATATAGATATCCATTCTCCAAATCAAGATGGATGGATTGAACTTGAAAAATCACAATCGAAAATATTATTTGGCAAAAAAGGCAAAGAATACAATGAAAGTTATGTTGCAGGAGTTTGGTTTTTTCCTTTAAAGCCTACAAAAAATAGTAAAGAATTTTTTCTTTTAATTAAAAAAGAAATGTTAAAAATCGGTAATAAAAATAGATTTACTGTTGTAGAATTTAACTCTAAACTTTCGGAAAAAAGAAAATACCCTTGTGTTGCTGTAAAAAGTTTACTTAAAGACAACAATGCAAAAATGCTTCGTGAAAATGAATTTTTATTAATGCATGAAAAAGCATTATATTGTAGGGACCCAAAAAAAGAGAAAGCTGCTTTTATGATTAAGTATTCATTTAGAGGGAAAAGTAAATACCCTAACTTAGATTTAGAAGCGGATAGTTTTATAAACGGAGTAAAATTTAAAGAATATAAATAAATTTTTGCCTAACAAATCATTCCAGCCTAACGCTGACGCGTTAGCTGTAAGTAATTTTTATGAAAATACGTAGATATAAGGAAAATGAAATAACAGATTTGTGGAATTTATATTTTAACACTATCCACAATGTAAATACAGCAGATTATACTAAAGAACAAATAGATGCCTGGGCTCCGAAAGACCTTGATGAGTCTATATAGCAACAGAAGATTATAAATATTAATCCTTATGTGGTCATAATCGAATCAAAAATAGTGGGTTATGGTGATGTACAGAATAATGGTTTAATTGATCACTTTTTCTGTCACTATAAATTCCAAAGAAAGGGCGTTGGTAGTAAGTTGTATTCTTGGCTAGAAAAAATTGCAATAGAAATAAATCTTAATAAAGTTTGTTCAGAGGTTAGCATAACAGCACGACCATTTTTTCTTTCAAAGGGATTTAAAGTAATTGAGGAACAAACATTACCCTTAAGAGGGCAGAATCTTAAAAACTATAAAATGAGTAAACAGCTGCATTGCAGCTAACAAGTGCTTGTATCTGACCATGAATTAAAAAATTAGTTACCTCTTTTTTGCATAAAATTTACCGTGAGAGTGGGACATTTATTATGAAACTTAGTGATAAAACAGGTAGATACTTTGGTTTTAGAGTAGAGGTATTAGCGTGTATACTTTAATTATCATGATACTAAAAATACTTCTTTTTAGACGGCAGATTTGAGAACTGAAATTTGTTACACCGCTTTAGCAATTATGTTATTATATTTAATTTTTACTATTTTAAACTACCTTATAATACCTGTAAATCTAATACCTAAATTATTATGCAAAATAAAATTACCTTAAAGTCAGTCTTAACTTGTCCTCAGTGCAATCATCAAACAACAGAAACAATGCCAACAGATGCTTGTGAATATTTTTATGAATGTAGAAATTGTGGTGTTATGTTAAAACCAAAACAAGGTGATTGTTGTGTATTTTGTTCTTATGGTAGTGTATCTTGCCCGCCTATACAAAGTCAAAAATATAATTCTAACTAAACTATTTAGATATTAGGTAATATTTAAGCATTATGTGCAAATAAAACAAAATTTATATTAAAAATAAAAAATATTTCATATAAGACTCTAAGGTTAACTTAATAAGCTTAATAATTCACAAACTAGTAAAAAATGATTATTTAAGCAAGCAATTCAAAGAAATTAAGTTAGTCGTAGTATTGTAATTATTTTATTAGTTAATGCTTTTAATATACAGTTTTTATTTATTTAATTACCTGGCTTAAATTTAATTGCTCATTAAACGGTAATAATATACATATATAGCTCATTAAATATATGCATCTAGCCCTCAAACTTTATCTATCTATGATATGTATAACTATATTTAATTATTAATTATCTATAATTTTAACGTTTAGAATATTGTTCGCTTTTACGTGCTTTTTTCTTGCCAACTTTTTTACGTTCAACTTTACGGGCATCACGAGTAACTAAACCAGCGGCCCTAAGATCGCCTTTTAATTCTTCATTATATTTAATAAGAGCACGAGTGATACCAAGACGAATAGCACCAGCTTGACCAGTATCACCACCACCTTTTACCATAACATTAAAATCAAATTTATCTTTGGTTGTAGTAACATCTAATGGTTGATTAATAATCATTGTAGCTGTTTGACGACCAAAATACTTATCTATAGGCTCTTTATTAACAATAAATTTACCTTTACCTTTGCTCATATAAACGCGTGCAACAGATGTTTTTCTTTTACCAGTTGCGTAATATATTTGTTTTGTTGCCATAGTAGTTATTTTTTATAAGTTAAATATTAAGTGTTTGTGGTTGTTGTGAGATATGAGTATGTTCATTGCCAATAAATACTTTCATTTTTTTTGCCATTGCACGACCAAGAGGTCCTTTTGGTAACATGCCTTTGACTGCTTTTTTTATAATCTCTTCAGGTTTTTTTGCCTGTAAATCTTTAAAAGCTATTGATTTTAAATTACCAACGTAACCAGTATGATGGTAATATATTTTATCATTAAATTTATTACCACTAACTACGACTTTTTCAGCATTAATAACAATAATGTAATCTCCAGTATCCATGTGTGGAGTATACTCTGCCTTATGTTTGCCGCGTAATCTTCTGGCTATTTCTGTGGCTACTCTACCTAATTTTTTACCAGCAATATCAATTACAAACCATTCTCTTTTGATATCAGCCTTTTTTATACTAAATGTTTTCATGCTTAAGTGTTGCGTAAAACGAAAATAAACGTGTAATTATACGCTAAATTACTCAACAGTGAAGATTTTTTTTGCTAAGTTAATATCTATAATTATTTGTTTTTTTAACTCATCTATAGTAGAGAATTTTTGTTCGTTACGTATTTTATCAATAAAATTAACTGTTACTCTATGGTTATATATCTCTTTATTGAAGTTAAAGATATGCACTTCTAAGGTTGTATTTTTCCCATCAAATGTTGGCTTAGTGCCAATATTTGCTACGCCTTTATATGCGGTATTAGTGATGGTTATAGTTACAGCAAAAACCCCGGCTATTGGTAATAGGCGTCGTCCAAAAGCAATATTAATAGTAGGAAAACCAATAGTTTTTCCTCTGCCATCACCAGTTACAACTTTACCGCTAATATTAAATTTTCTGCCTAACATATGATTAGCTGTTTTTATATCACCATTATCTAGATATTTACGAATATTAGAGCTGCTAATTCTAATATTATTTAAATACAAGGCGTTAATTACATCAATACTTATATGTTGTTTTAAAATATTAATATTTCCTGTTCTATTTTTACCAAAATGAAAATCATCTCCTATTAGTAAGTATTTAATATTAAGTTGTTTAATTAATAAATTTTGAATAAAATCATTGGCTGATAAATTAGCAAATTTAGCATTAAAATTTATTAGTAATAATTCATCTACTCCAATGTTTTTTAAAATATTATATTTATCATTGCAATTGCTAATAGTGCTGATTTTTTTTTTTAAAAAATCATTAGGGTGAGGGTAGAAGGAAATTACCATTGTTGGTAAGTCTAATTTTATGCCTGTAGCAATAAGCTGTTGAATGATGCTGATATGAGCAGTATGCATGCCATCAAAATTACCTATAGTTGCTACATAATTTTGCTGGTTAGTTATATTTTTTAAACCACGTGTAATTTTCATAAAATATTTTTAAGTGGATTATTAGCATCAATACCTTGCATAAAAGGCTCTTTAATATTTGCTCCTGTAGTTTGATAAACACAACCAATCCAATTATTAATAATAGAATTAGTAACGCATAACCAGTTATTGTTCAATAATGGTGTTATAAGTTGTTCTGGGAAGTCTTTAATAGATAAATCATTAGTTATTAATTTATCCTTAAATTCTAATAATATTGCTATTGCTTGTTGGTTAAAATAATTTTTAGGAAACTTAGGGTAATTGCATTTATCGGCTAAAAAATTTATTATTTCTCGTTTATATTCTTTTAATATGCTTATAGTATCATATTCTGGGTGTCCTTGAAAAAATACCATTCTAAATAAATCTGGACTTACTGCTAAATGCACTCCACAATCACCACTTACTAAAATTTTAGCATTAGCAGCATTAAATTGCTCTATATTAATTTGATTATAACGAGAGTGTGGTACAGATAATATTGTATCAACACTCCTAACTAATGGGTGTTTTCTATCTGTTACTTGGTGCGTAAATACTCCCCAACATTTATCTGCCATTTTTATACGCTTTTGTTGATAAAAAATCTCCATAACAGCGTGTGTTGCCAAGCAAGAACAAAGAGTCGAGGTTACATTTATATAAGACCAATTAACAACCTCTTCTAATTCATTAAAAAAAACTGCTTCTGTTAAACATTCGCTTGAAACATTTGCCCCTGTAATTATTAATGCATCTAAACCGTGTTTTTTAATTTGGGAAAAACTTTTATAAAATTTAGCAATATGTTGTGTAGTTTTTTTATCTCTAGTTATGCTGTTAAGAGTAAATGGATGAAGATAGAACTGTGCTATTTGATTTGACCTGCCAATTAAACGAAAAAATTGCCTCTCAGTAGCTTCAAGTGCAGCATCTGGCATCATATTTAATAGACCAATATGCAGTTCACGGATTTCTTGATTAGTTGCTCTATTTTTAGATAAAACAATCTCACCCTCACCTTGTAAGCGTTTAAAAGTTGGTAGCGCTGAATTAAGTATTATCGGCATTTTTCTTTAACTAAAGTAAAAAAATCTGCAGAATTTGTACACTTGTATAAATCATCAGCAGCTATAATAATTCCATATTTATTAGCAATATTATTATATTTTGGTAAACGATATTTTATTAAAAATGGAAAAATAAAGCGTACAAAATCATCTGGATCTATCTGTGCTACATAGCTTAATTTATTTTGTGTTAAATAAATAGATAATTGTTGTTGTAAAAAATCACTATTATAATATAATGGTTTAGGATGATTCTGTGCGCGTTTTATTAATTCATTAGTAGTAGATTTATTAGCTTTTATATAAATTATTAAAGTTATATCTGCTAAAAAATTATAAATTTTATCATCATCTAATTCACACAAACTACCTCCAGCATCATTAATAAAATTATCAATACCTAATTTATTAGCTTTATTGATAAATTTTTTAACATCTAACATAGTATTTTTTTCTGCATTTAGATGGAGCATTTGTCTATATAAAAAATCTTTTAATGGTAGACCGCCTAAATTAGGATTACCAATTTTTCCTAAAAAATCAGCAATTACAGATAAATTATCAAAATTAATATTATTATTAATAATAATTGAGTTATTTTTAATGAGTTTTGTTAAATATTTATCATTTAACATATAATCAGTTATATTTTTTAAAATATAATTGTTTAAATATTTACTACCAATTCTATAGTCAGCAGAGTAATGAAACCATTGGTTATCATTGCTTAATAATTTTGCTAAATGAGTTTTACCAACACCACTCATGCCTAATAGTGTTAATCTATTAATACGCTTCATAAATTATTATTTTACCGCACAAAATTTATTTACAATTTGATAAAATTAATTAAATTTTAAAACAATTGTCAATCCATTAAGGATATTTCTAAATCATCAGACCCACCAATATATTTACCATTTATAAAAATTTGTGGCACACTATTTTTACCGCTAATAGCTCTTATAGAACGAGGTCTTATGTCTTTGCCTACTTTTATTTCTTCAAAATCAATATTATGTTTAGATAGTAACTCTTTAGATTTTTTACAAAATGGGCACCCATCACGAGTAAAAATAAGCGCATTATCTGGTTTTTTTGCTGATTTATTGATATAGTTAAGCATGGTATCTGCATCTGATACTAAAAACGGGTCACCTTCTTGTTCTGGTTCAATAAACATTTTTTTAATAACTTTATTTTCAACCAACATAGAATAGCGCCACGCTCGTTTGCCAAAACCTAGGTCATCTTTAGTTACTAGCATTCCCATTTTTTCACTAAATTCTCCATTACCATCTGGCAACATAGTTATATTATATGTTGCTTGATTTTTCTGCCAATTATTCATTACAAAAGTATCATTTACTGCCAAACAAATCACATCGTCAATACCATTTTCTTTAAAAACTGCTGTTAATTCATCATATCTTGGTAGATGGGCAGAAGAACAAGTAGGGGTATAAGCGCCTGGCAAAGAAAATAATATTATTTTTTTATTTGCAAAAATATTATCAGTAGTTTTACTAATCCATTTATAATTTTCTCTCATTTTAAAAGTTACTTGCGGCACTATAGAGTTAGTTTTATCAATCATAATTTATTTATAAAAATTAAAAAATAATAATTTTACGCTATAATAATTAAATTTATCCACAGGAATCATACAGATTATTTATTTTTATTAATTAACATTGGAATATATGGAACAGTCCATATTATAAATGCTAATATCCATAATATTTGCGCAGATACAACCCAAATAGTATAAAAATTGATATAAAAAATAGGCAGTATTACTCGTGCAATAAATACTAAAATTATTAATAAAAAAGATATTAATATAATTTTTGGCGGTTGCATGACGTTTCTATTAGTATGCCCTAAAATAACCCTTGACATCATGCTAATTGTTATCATAGCTATACCAACAGCAAAAGAGTGAATAATAATATAAGGAGATATATTAATAAAATAAGATATAGTATGAAGAAAAAATGCTATGACTAGAAATATATATGCTACATATAGGCTCCATAATAAAGGTTTTTGCCATATTTTTATATGATGCCAAAGTATAAGACGTATGCTATGTACAATAGTTAGCAGTAGAGCAACAATAAAAATTATGTCAGTTTGTATAAATAATGCTAAAGCTACATAAATAATAAACAAAACTAAACTACTAATATCAAGGTAGCGATAATTTTTAATCTTAACATTAAGAGCTCGTTCAATAAAGAATGGCACAACTCTGCGCATCATCACAAAAATTAGCGATAAAATTAAGTAAAAAGCACTATATATTCCTATTAAAACACCATTATCTATAATACCTAATACACCTAAATAAAATACTAAATGTGCGCAAAACATTAATATTATTTTAGCAACAATGCCAATGTGTTGCCAAGATGTTGTGGTTATAATCGGCAAGGCAATTGCAATGGCTGCGATGAATAAAAAACTTGTATCAATAATAGCCTGTAGTAATGGTGTTATATTACCAATTATAAATATAATTCTTGCTATCAGCCAAATTAAAAATAAGATTAATAATGGCCACCCTTGTAGGGTTGTTAGTTTGGTCCAGTTAGTAGTTGCAGTAAGTAAAAATCCTATTATTACTGCTACAGTATAACCAAATATCATTTCATGGGCATGCCACAGTTGTGCGCTTATATTTGTAGATAAATGCATATTTTGTTGGTAGTTGATAAGCCATAATAACATTAATAATACCGCTGATAAGCTTGCCGCTAAAAATAATGGACGAAAGCCCATGGTTAAAAAAGCAACCTTATCGGAATCATTAGACATATTAATTTTTATCATAACATTGTGTAATAGTATTTAATTGATTTTGAGTTAAATAATCAGATAAAAAAGGCAATACCTTTCTATCCTCTACTCTAGTATGTTGTTGCAATAATGTACCAAATTTATATAGTAATTGATTATCTGTGCTTAACTCTGATGCCAACTCTAATAATTGTATATGTTCTGCAATTAATTTATCAATAATAGCATTAAGAGCATTGTTTTTTTGTTTTATTATCTTAAATATAAACTGCTCTTCAATATTAAAATGATTAGCAAACTCATCAGCAAAAGTATCGCTAACCTTTTGGCACAATTTAGCAATAGCAGTTTTATTATTGCTATTATAAATATTAATGCATTTATTAGCTAGCGATAACGATAAATGGTGCTCCTTAATTAAAGGCAATAATTCAACCAGTATTTTCATATTATTTATTGATTGTTAGAGAAATTATAAACTACTATTTTTCTTTAGTAGAATTTTGTGTAATTATTTTACAATGGATCAACTTCAATAAAATAACGAATATTAGCGCTATTTTTGGGGATATTTTTTATTAAAGTTTTAAGAATTGCATTAATATTTTTTCTACTATCACTGTATATATATAAATTATAATAATAATAATTTGCTTTTTTAGCAATAATAGCTACCATTACATC
>CBDCHC010000013.1:42500-102183 GCA_965217075.1 Gammaproteobacteria bacterium
ATCTGCGATAAGCTTCGGTTAGCTGATAAATAAGCTTAGCCGAAGATCTCCGAATGGGAAAACCCAGTAGTCATAAGACTATTATCTTTAACTGAATACATAGGTTAAAGAGGCAAACCTAGGGAACTGAAACATCTAAGTACCTAGAGGAAAAGAAATCAACCGAGATTCCCTTAGTAGCGGCGAGCGAACGGGGACCAGCCCTTAAGTATATTTTAAATTAGTGGAACTTTCTGGAAAGTTAGGCGATACAGGGTGATAGCCCCGTACACAAAAATTTATTTTATATGAAATCGAGTAAGGCGGCGCACGTGAAACGCTGTTTGAATATGGGGGGACCACCCTCCAAGGCTAAATACTCTCTACTGACCGATAGTGAACAAGTACCGTGAGGGAAAGGCGAAAAGAACCCCGGGAGGGGAGTGAAATAGAACCTGAAATCGTATGCATACAAGCAGTGGGAGCCCCATCATTAAACCTCTTTTAAGATTTAATGATAAATTAATTGTTTGAATTAGAGATTATTTTAATGATTACTAATTTTTTTAAAAATATAGGAAATTAATTAGATTTAGATTATTCTATTCTATTCTATTCTAATTTAATTATTTTTTTTTACTAATTAAAGTAATAATTAAATAATACTAATTAAACAAAGGAAGTTTAATGATGGGGTGACTGCGTACCTTTTGTATAATGGGTCAGCGACTTACTTCTTTGTAGCAAGGTTAACCAGATAGGGGAGCCGTAGGGAAACCGAGTCTTAAATGGGCGTTTAGTTGCAAGGAGTAGACCCGAAACCGGGTGATCTATCCATGGCCAGGGTGAAGGTTAGGTAAAACTAACTGGAGGCCCGAACCCACTTATGTTGAAAAATGAGGGGATGAGTTGTGGATAGGGGTGAAAGACCAAACAAACCCGGAGATAGCTGGTTCTCTCCGAAATCTATTTAGGTAGAGCCTCATGTATAACTCACGGGGGTAGAGCACTGTTATGGCTAGCGGGTTGTCAAGACTTAGCAAACCATTGCAAACTCCGAATACCGTGAAGTTTTAGCATGGGAGACACACTGCGGGTGCTAACGTCCGTAGTGGAAAGGGAAACAACCCAGACCGTCAGCTAAGGTCCCAAAATTATAGTTAAGTGGGAAACGATGTGAAAAGGCCCAGACAGCCAGGAGGTTGGCTTAGAAGCAGCCATTCCTTTAAAGAATGCGTAATAGCTCACTGGTCGAGTCGGTTTGCGCGGAAGATTTAACGGGGCTAAACTATATACCGAAGCTGCGGATACTAATTTATTAGTATGGTAGGAGAGCGTTCTGTAAGCCGTTGAAGGTGTTCCGTGAGGAATGCTGGAGGTATCAGAAGTGCGAATGCTGACATGAGTAACGATAAAGGGGGTGAAAAACCTCCTCGCCAGAAGTCCAAGGTTTCCTACGCAACGTTAATCGGCGTAGGGTTAGTCGGCCCCTAAGGTGAGGCAGAAATGCGTAGTCGATGGGAAATAGGTTAATATTCCTATACTTCATATAACTGCGATGGGAGGACGGAGAAGGTTAGCGTAGCTTGGCGATGGTTGTCCAAGTTTAAGCGTGTAGAAATGTCTCTTAGGTAAATCCGGGAGACTCTATTTCAAGGCGTGATGACGATCCCTCTTTTGGGAGAAGTACGTGATACCATGCTTCCAGGAAAAGTCTCTAAGCTTCAGGTTATATGAAACCGTACCCCAAACCGACACAGGTGGACGAGATGAGAATTCTAAGGCGCTTGAGAGAACTCGGGTGAAGGAACTAGGCAAAATGACACCGTAACTTCGGGAGAAGGTGTGCTCTTGGTATGTGAAATCACTTGCTGATGGAGCAGAAGAGAGTTGCAAATACCAGGTGGCTGCGACTGTTTATTAAAAACACAGCACTCTGCTAACTCGTAAGAGGATGTATAGGGTGTGACGCCTGCCCGGTGCTTGAAGGTTAATTGATGAGGTTAGCACTTGTGCGAAGCTTTTGATCGAAGCCCAAGTAAACGGCGGCCGTAACTATAACGGTCCTAAGGTAGCGAAATTCCTTGTCGGGTAAGTTCCGACCTGCACGAATGGCGTAACGACGGCCACACTGTCTCCACCCGAGACTCAGTGAAATTGAAATTGCTGTTAAGATGCAGTATACCCGCGGCCAGACGGAAAGACCCCGTGCACCTTTACTACAGCTTTGCATTGAACTTTGATTCTACTTGTGTAGGATAGGTGGGAGGCTTTGAAACTTGGACGCTAGTTCAGGTGGAGCCACCCTTGAAATACCACCCTGGTATAGTTAGAGTTCTAACCTAGGTCCGTTATCCGGATCGGGGACAATGCATGGTGGGTAGTTTGACTGGGGCGGTCTCCTCCTAAAGAGTAACGGAGGAGCGCAAAGGTACCCTCAGCACGGTCGGACATCGTGCAATGAGCGCAAAGGTAAAAGGGTGCTTGACTGCGAGACAGACACGTCGAGCAGGTAGGAAACTAGGTCTTAGTGATCCGGTGGTTCTGAGTGGAAGGACCATCGCTCAACGAATAAAAGGTACGCCGGGGATAACAGGCTGATACCCCCCAAGAGTTCATATCGACGGGGGTGTTTGGCACCTCGATGTCGGCTCATCACATCCTGGGGCTGAAGCAGGTCCCAAGGGTATGGCTGTTCGCCATTTAAAGTGGTACGCGAGCTGGGTTTAGAACGTCGTGAGACAGTTCGGTCCCTATCTACCGCGGGCGTTGGAGACTTGAGGGAAGCTGTTCCTAGTACGAGAGGACCGGAATGGACACACCTCTGGTGTTTCGGTTGTAACGCCAGTTGCATTGCCGAGTAGCTATGTGTGGAAAGGATAACCGCTGAAAGCATCTAAGCGGGAAGCCCCTCCCAAGATTAGGTCTCCCTGATATTTAATATCCTAAAGATCCCTTGAAGACTACAAGGTTGATAGGCTAGGTGTGAAAGTACAGCAATGTATTAAGCTAACTAGTACTAATTGATCGTGAGGCTTGACCATATAACACTCAAATTATTTATTATCTATATTGAGAAATATGTTGTATAAGCAATATTATTTGTTAATAGCTTTATTTTATTATCTTGTTGTTTATATCTATTTATTAGGTATAAAAACTTTTAAATTAGCCTTTTAAAGATAAAAAAGGCACCAGTTTGCTTGGTGACAATAGCAAGTGTGAACCACCTGATTCCATTTCGAACTCAGAAGTGAAACCACTTAGCGCCGATGGTAGTTTGGGGTTTCCCCATGCGAGAGTAGGACATTGCCAGGCTTTTAATTCAAAATACCCTAATTCTTTTTTTGAGAATTAGGGTATTTTTTTTACCTAAAATTTATTATTAATATTTTTAGTGCAACTAATTTTTTATGAATATATGCTTATATAGCTAGTATTACATTAATATATAAATACCATATAAAAGCAATATTTTATTTATTGATTTTAAAAACTATCTTAATTCTACTAAGATAAGTGTTTAATAATTGAGAGCTAAGTAAAATCTCTGTATTCTATTTAATACAATGATCTAAGTTAGAAATCGTAAATATCACATTAGTTCCAGTAGATTTTCGTCTTTTAATTTGTATGTCCCAATTATGTAAGTTAGATAACTGCCGAACTATTGCCAACCCTAGACCACCACCACCAGTTTTACTATTTCGTGATTTTTCCAATCTATAAAAAGGTCGAAATACTTTATCTATAAATTCTTCTGGAATTCCTGCTCCACTATCTTTAATATGTATTGTTAAATTATCAGTGTCACAATTAAAGATAATTAAAACTTGTTTTTTATTACCATAACAAATTGTATTATTAATAAGATTTGTCAAAACTCTTTTAAATGCTAATGGATATAGAATTGGTATGCAATTTTTAGTATTTAGGTATTTTATTTTGATAATTGATGATGAATTTTGTATTGAAGATACAACATTTTCTAGCTCTTTACTAGCTATACTATGATTAATAATCTTCTTTGGTTAACTCCATTCCAATATTTAATGTTTGGGTAATAAGATTATTTATATTATTTAAGTCTTCTTGAATGCTTTGCATTAGTTTTTGGTTGCCGCCATTATTTGGCAACATCGATAAGGCAAGATGTATTTGCGTTAATGGTGTTCGTAAATCGTGCGCTATACCAGATAAAAGTATTACTCTATCACCTAATAATTCTTGTATCTGAATACTCATTTTGTTAAATTGTCGCGTTAATGCAATTATTTCAGTTATCCCTTCTTCTTTGATGGTTTTTGGCCAACTTCCCTTACCAATTGATTGTAATGCTATATATAATTTATCTAATGGTTTTATTAAGCTCTTAGTTAAAATAAATACTGTAATAGTAGTTAAAAATACGCCAAATATCAATATAATAAAAAATGCAATTGGTGGATTTACTTTTATGCGTGAGCGTGAAAATCCAACTCTAATTACATTTTTACTGTAGGAATATCGACCCAGAACCAAGTTTTTTGTTTTTCATCTATGCTTTCTTTAATAGTTATCCTAGTTTTGATTTTATTTTGGAGTGATTCTTTGAGTAAGTATATATAGGGTAATAAATTTGTAGATAGATTTAATTCTTTATTTGCATTGCTTAATATTAAATTATATTTTTTAATACTTGTTGCGAAAAATTTTGACGTTGGTTTGTATTTAATTGTTGCCATTTCTCCGTAGTATAAATAATAATATTAGATAAATCATTAGTAGCACTCTTCCCAAGTGGTATTAACATATAATATGATAAAGCAGAAATTACTACAATTTGAAATCCAACCGATACTAAGACAATAATGGATAAGGTTTTATAAAAAAATCCACTTGATTTTTTCATTTATGTGTTAATTGTGTATTGAAAAAAGATAGCCAGCACCCCACACTGTTTTTAGATAAACTGGATTTGCTGGGTCAGATTCAATTTTTTTACGTAATCTGCCAATGCAAATGTCAATACTTCTATCAAATGGTTTGTAATTATAACCTTTGATAATTTCTAATAGTTTATCGCGACTTAAAACTATACCAATATTTTTTATAAATATATTTAACATATTAAATTCACCATTGGTTAAATCAACAAGATTGCCATTCTTTTTTAACTCGTGTTTATTAGTATCTAAAGAAAAATCTCCAAAATTAAGAATATACTGGTCTTTTTTTGAAGTATTTTTTTTATATCTACGCAAAATAGAGCGAATTCTTGCTAACAATTCTCTTGGGTTAAAAGGTTTTGATAGATAATCATCAGCACCAATTTCTAAGCCTATAATTTTGTCAATTTCATCGCTACGAGCAGAAAGGATAATAATAGATTATTTTTTTGATATAACCTACGCCCAATAGAAAGACCATCTTCACCTGGTAACATTAAATCTAAAATAACTAAGTCTATATGATTATTAAGAAGACATTTATCTACTTCAACCCCATCTTTAGCGGTTATTACTTCGTAATTTTCTTTGGTCAGGTATTCACTTAATAGCTCTCTAATCTTTTTCTCATCATCTACAACGAGTATTCTTTGTTGAGGCAGTGTATTCATTTTTTAATATTGTTGCAATTATGAAACAACTTGTTACTAATTGGTTATTAATTAAAAGTATTTTTTATATATTATAACCACTTATATTATCAATTTACATAAAGTTCTATTTAATTAATAATATAATGGTTATAATATTAAGTATGAATATTTCTTTAAAAATTAATACTTATGCTAATATAAAAGCCTTTATTAATTTAAAACAAATTATTCAATTTTAGGAGAACAACTAATGTTAGCAAAAAAAATTTAAAAAATAAATCTTTAACTATAGTAACTACATTATTTATAAGTATGTTTACAATTTCTAATCCTATCAAAGCAGATTCAGGTATGGATGATTTAAAGCAAGTGCTGCAATCTCAAGTGGCAATGATGAAGCCACAATTACAGGTTAAAGTAGAAAGTTTATCTACCGATACTAAGATGTCTTTAATGGCAATTCTTGCTATGCACAGTAGATATAGCGATAAAGCTACTTTGCGACAAGTAATGTTTGAGGTATTACATGATTACCAAGGTATAGTTGCTGGAATTATGACAGAAAGTGCAGAATTGACTGCTGATAGTGCAAGATGCTTAGCAAATCATCGTATTCCAGTTGGTGGTTTATTGCCTTATTTGGGGGCTTAAAAATATTAATGATAGTAAATTAGCAGTTCTTGGGTCATTTAATGGGGTAATGTCAATAAATTAGCAGAGGCAGCGGAAAATGGTAATATGGATGAAGCGGCAGTATTGCTTGGTAAAATTGCGACAGGCTGCACAGGTTGTCATGCAGTATTTCGCACATATCCAGGTCAGTCTGACTTATTAAAATAGGTATAAAAATTAAGGAGAATTATTATGAATACAAAAAATTTTATAATTGCAGTAGGTATTGTATTGTCGTTTATTACTCCAGTACAGGTATTAGCAAAATATAGTGATGATGCGTACAAAAAACGCGTTGCACTTGCAAAAAAAAGACAATATGTTACAGGCGTGAATTATCAACATCATGAGTTTAGCGGCTTGTTAACAGGTAACGATTCTATTTCGGCACAACAAACGGCTTTAAATGCACCTAATCAATTTTTTGGTGCAACTGGACAGCCACCTACGTTACGAGTTGTACCAAAAAGCGCAAAAGCAGATGTAATTCTGCCATTTATCAATTACACTATTAGTAATAAAGTTTCTTTAGTAGCATTGGCACCATTAATTAAAAAACAAAGTACTTTAGAGACATTCCAAGGCGGAAATCCGAATATAAGTCTGGGAACTAATACAGTAAAAAGCAGTGGTTTAGGAGATATTAAATTTGGCGCGTTATATAAAGTACATATAAGCAATAATCATAAAAATAATATTGTGATTGACGCTATTTTAAGCGCACCCACTGGAAGCATTAAAGAAACTGATACAAATTTAACACCTGCTAACACTATGATAGATACGCGTTTAGGTTATGGATTACAATTAGGTTCTGGTACTTGGGATGCTTTAGTTGGCTTAGCATATTGGGGTAAAAATGGTAAATGGAGTTACGGCGGGCAATATTTAGCAACCTTACCACTTGAAGGAAAAAATTCAGAAGGCTGGAGATATGGTGATAAACATGAATTAACTGCTTGGACTAGTTATCAATGGAAGCCAACTCTAGCTTCATCATTACGTTTACGTTATGAAAAACAAGGAAAAATTAAAGGCTCTGATTCAAAAATTTTTGGTCCAGGATTAGGGGCCCAAACTGAAAATTATGGAGGAAACATTACTGAAATTAGTATTGGTTTAAATTGGATGTATGCATCTGCTAAAAATATCAGCATTGAATATGTTGTACCAATCTCTCAAGATCGTAATGGCTATCAAGCTAAAAAAGATTCAGCAGTTATGATTAGTTGGCGTTTAGGAGTTTTTTAATAATTAGGAGTTATAAAATAACTATAAATAGTGGTTAGAATGATAATTTAATGGCTATTATATAAATAAATTTGGCGTAGTTAGTAATTTTTGTTGGATTTAATCTTGCAAAAAAAACAGCTTAACTAGTATTTGTTTATTGCTAAAAGTATTTCAAAAAAAATGGTTTTTCTAAAGTATATAGATATAATTAGGTAATTAAAAAATTAATAATCTATTTTTTATAAATTTATTTAAAATACCTTAATTTTATTTAAATTAAGGTATTTTTTTCTGTTTAAATTAAAGTATTTTTATTAAATTTTTTTATATAGCAAGTTACTATAAATACATGTCTAAAAACAAATACGATATTTTACAAAAAACTTTTGGTTTTAAAAATTTTCGTCAATTACAAGAAAAAGTGATTGATAAAATTTTAGCCGGTGAAGATATTTTATTAATTTTACCAACAGGCGGCGGGAAGTCTTTATGTTATCAGCTTCCAGCTTTGATGATAGACGGGGTTGTGATTGTTATTTCTCCACTTTTAGCATTAATGCAAGATCAAATATACGGTTTAAAGTCCAAAGGTATTTATAGCGTAATGCTTTCATCTATGCAGAGTTTTAAGGAAATAGAGCAAGCACAAAATGAGCTAAAAAGTGGCTTAGCAAAAATTGTTTTTGTAGCACCAGAGAGATTACAAAATCAGCAATTTTTACAATTTTTATCTACTTTAAGTATTGCTTTTTTTGCAGTAGATGAAGCACATTGTGTTAGTGAGTGGGGACACGAATTTCGTGCAGATTATAGAAAATTAGGATTGTTAAGGTCCACTTTTCCAGAAGCTTGTATTGCAGCCTTTACAGCAACAGCAACTCGTCAAGTAGAAAAAGATATAGTTACACAATTAAATTTCAAACAAACTAAAAATATAATTCGTGGTAATATTTATAGAGATAATTTATTTATTAACGCTAGATCAAGATTTGGAAATGGATACCAGCAACTTTTAGATTTTTTACAAAATTATCAACAAAAACAAGGTATTGTTTATACTTTATCAAGAAAAAATACTGAAATACTAAGTACATTCTTAAACTCCAAAGGATTAAAATCACTTCCTTATCATGCTGGACTTTCAACTAAGGAGCGTAACCAAACTTTTGTTAAATTTACTAGTGAAGAGGTTGATATAGTTGTTGCAACTATTGCTTTTGGCATGGGAATTGATAAAAGTAATATTCGTTTTATAGTGCATATGTCTTTGCCAAAAACAATGGAGGCATATTATCAAGAAATGGGTAGAGCTGGTCGTGATGGTTTGTCGAGTGAGGTTTTACTGCTTTATGCAGCTAATGACTTGGGTATGCTTGGTAGTTTTATTGCTAAAATTGAAAATGAGACTTACCGTAATTTGGCTTATAAAAAGCTTAATTTAATTAAGCAATATGCTTTTGCTGAAGGTTGTAGGCACAAAGCATTAAGTAATTATTTTGACAATGAAATGCAAAATTGTCAAACTCAGTGTGATAATTGTACAAATCCTAAGACTAAAAGAAAAGATATTAGCGAAGAAGTTAAAATGTTTTTATCAACAGTTTATAGAACAGGACAAAATTTTGGTCAAGTACATATTATTGATGTTTTACTTGGCTCTAAAAATCAGAAATTATTAAAACTCAAGCATAATAATTTATCAGTTTATGGTATTGGGATAAAAATCAGCAAGCCTTTGTGGAAAATTATTGCTGATAGACTGATTGAAATTGAAGCTTTAGTAATTGGAGAGTTTAGAGAATTAAAGCTCACAAATATTGCTAAAAAAATCCTAAAATCAGAACAAAAAGTAGATATTCGTCAAAGTAATTTTCAAGAAAATATTAAAAATATTAAAAATATTAAGCAAAAATATGTCGTAGATAATAATATTTTTAAATATTTAGTAGAACTTAGAAATTTAATAGCCAAGGAAGAGGGTATGCCTGCTTATATTATTTTTGATAATAAAACCTTAACAGAAATGGCATATTTTTTACCGAACAATACTAAAAAGTTTTTACAAATTAATGGTGTTGGGCAAGTTAAGTTTGAAAAATATGGTAAGCGTTTTTTAGATTTACTAATTATATTAAGAGCTGATAATTTTAAGGAGCCAATAAAAGCAATTTAAGCAAATTTTTATTGATAAAAAATTAATATTGAGTTTTACAAAAATTAGACTATTAATTTTGTTGATAACATACAATGACATTTAAATATTTTTTAACAACTTTCGTTAGTAATTGCTTATTGTTTATTTTCTAAATACAGATAAACAGCATAAGCATTACGGCGATTTGCTAGATTAAATGCTGGTAAATTTTTAAATTCTTGCCAGTTAATTTTATTATAAGTTTCAGCAAAATCATCCATATTTTTTACTGCTAAACTAAATTTATCCACTAAGAATTTCAAATACTTATTGGTAAGTTGCATAGTTTCTTTTATTTTATTTGAAGCAGCACCATGCCCTGGTACAAAATAATCTACATTTATGGTTAATAGTTGATTAATAACATTTAACCATTTGTAAATATCAGCGTTACTGCCAACAAAAGGAATACGACCAGCAAATATTACATCCCCACTATATAAAATTTTATCAGTAATATTTAATAATGACATATCGCCATCAGAATGAACTTTGCCAAAAACATTTAATTTAAACTTATGTTTGCCCAAGCTAAATACAGTATTTTTAGTGATTATTTTGTCAGGCTTTATTAAATGAGTACTGTTATTTACCCATGGAAATAAACTTTCTTTCCTTGTATTGAGTAAGTTTTTTGCGGTAGTAGAGGTTAAATAATTTAACGCTCCTATTGGCGCCCAAATCTTAGCCCCTAATTCTTTAAATACTTGTAAGCCATAAATATGGTCAGCATGATAATGACTAACAATTACTAATTTAATAGATTTATCAGTTAGTTTGCGAATTTCATTTAACAGGGCATTAGCAAGAGCAGGTGTACCAAGAGCATCAAATATTATTACACCTTCACTGGTAATAATAAAGCCAGCATTAGAAATAAAGCCATTATATTCAGTAGCAGCCCCAGATTTACCACACACATAATACGAACTACCAGCAAGGTATTTAGCTAGGCTTAACATCTAATGCTGCAAACTTCTCTGCATTTATAGATACAGAAAATAACAGAAACAATATAGAGATAATAATCATAATATAAAAAAATTTTACAATAAAAACTTATTAATTTAGTGGTAATTATTAGTCTTTAGTTTTTATAAAAAATAGGTATTATTAAATTTATAGTTATAATCTTATTATCAGTAATTTAATAATAATGTTTTAGGAGGCATGCAGACTTTATCGTTACATGCTTGTAATGATAATTTTAATGGTATGTCATTGTTATTTTTTAACTTTACTTTAATAGTAATATTATTTTCAAATATAGCGAGTTTATTAACTGAGAAAGGAAATTTTCTAAATTTTGGTGCTGGGTAGGTTACACTTTTAATATTATTACCAATTATTTGCGTGACAATTAATGTTTTATCATTTACTTGATTAGCATTTATATGCCAATTTTTAGCTAAATTAATTTTTATTGTAACTAAATCATTATCTTGCTTATTATTTATTATAATATTATTGCCATACAAATATTGAGGAAAAGATAGTTCATTTTTTTTATAGTTAAGCCCTAATACAAAAGAACTAAAACTATTAGTATTATTGTTAATAGCTGCTGTAAATATAGTAGATAGTTGTTTGGCTTGAATTAAATATTTATTATTATTTGTTCTATTAAAGAGTTTGATTAGTACTTGATATGCTATTGCATTACTTGCAGACATAGCGCCGTCATATATTTCTTTTTTTGCATCAAGTGCTAATTCGTTACCCATTGAGGACTTAAATCCATAATTTTCAGAGTCCCAAAAATTATTATTAATATAATTTATTAGATCTTCTGTGATACTTAACCAATGATTATTTTGAGTAGTGTCAAATATAGATAAATAACTATCAGCAAGATAAATTAAATCAGTAAATAAAGCCTTAACTGAGACCTTATTATTAAGTGATACTCTAAACCAGCTATTATTTTTATAAAAAGTTGTATATAAGTATTTTGCATTTTTTATAGCTAATAGTTGATAATTTTTATTATTAGTAAGCACACTTGTTTCCGTTAAAGACTTTAGCATAAGGGCGTTCCATGATAATAATATTTTATTATCAGTTAAAGGTGGAGTGCGTTTTAAGCGATACTTGTATAATTTAGCTAAAATAGCATTTAATTTGCGACTATATGCTACATTTGTGTTTTTAAAGCGAATAATATGTCTATTTTCAAATAGCGTATTATCAGTTATATCAAATGTATTATTAAATAAAAGCCATTCATCTTTAGTTAGAAATTCTTTAATTTCTTGTTTGTCCCAGGTAAAAAATATACCTTCTTTGCCCATCGAGTCAGCGTCAGTTGCTGAATAAAAACCACCTAAATTATTTTGCATTTCTTTAATAACATAATTTATAGTTTGTGTTGCTATCTGTTTATATAATAAATTATGAGTTAATTTATATGCTTTAGCATAAACTAAAGACAATTGGGCTTGGTTATATAGCATTTTTTCAAAATGTGGGATAAGCCAATTATTGTCAGTAGTATAGCGATGAAAGCCACCACCAACTACATCGTAAAATCCACCAGTTACCATCATCTGCAAAGTAGTATGAATTGCTTCTAATTGTGCAGAATTTTTACGGCATTTTTGCTCATCTAATAGTAATAATAAAATTTGTTCTTGTGGAAATTTTGGAGCATGATAAAAGCCGCCCTGCAATTCATCAAAGTTATCTAATATATTTTTGATAGTAATATCTACTATGTTATTTTTAATTGGTTGTTTAGTTATTTGATAATTTTCTTTAAGAGAATTAGCAATTTTTTCTGCTTGTATATTAACTTCTGTGCTTTTATTTAACCATACATTTTGCAGTTGCTGCAACAAGGTTAATAAATCTTTTTTTGGTAAATAAGTAAAGGCAAAAAATGCTTTAGCATCGGGCAGTAAAATTACATTTAATGGCCAACCACCAGACCCATTTAATAGTTGTGCTACCTCCATAAAAATAGCATCAATATCTGGGCGTATTTCTCTATCAATTTTAATAGCAATAAAGTTTTTATTTAATGCTGCAGCTACCTCTAAATCCTCAAAACTTTCCTCTTCCATAACATGACACCAATGACATGTTGCGTAACCAATAGAAAGAAAAATAAGTTTTTTTGATTTTTTTATTAAATTAAGATTTTTTTTCGACCAACTATGCCAGTTAACAGGATTATGTGCGTGTTGTAATAAATAAGGAGAGTCTTTTAAAATAAGTTCATTAACAAAAATAGCTCTATTGTTGCTATCTAAATGTTTAGTACGTGGTTTATAGTTTTGGCCTTTATCTAAATAAACTTTATATAGTGATTCACTCATTACTGTTGTATTAAAGCTTATGAAAATTAACAATAAAATTATCAACATCTTTACGTTAAAACGTTAATATTTGTTGCCCTAATTTGTATTAATTATTTTTATGCTTTAAGTATGTCGCTGCATATTATTATTACTAAAGCTATTTATTAATTCTTTAATAAAATTGTATACTATTTCACCGCCATTATAAATGCTATTGTATAACGCATCTTTGTTAATTTGTATTGACCAATAAATATCTGTAGCACCAAAATCAAATATATCTTTGCCACCAATTATCATTAAAATAATGATTATAATAAATATTAATTTAATCATAATAATATTAAATATAGTAAATTTTTTTATTTTATATTGTTTGCCTGTAAAAGTGTAGTTATTTTTGGCTTACTTTGGCTAAATTTTAGATATTGAGACATAAAATCATAGCTACCACCACTTTCTAAAATATATTTTCTAAAATCATGCTGGTTATTATTATTTACTGTTATTTTATATGCATCAGCTGCTAACATTTCTGCCCATTTGTAAGAATAATAGCCACTAGCATAGCTACCATTAAAAATATGCTCAAAAGTATGTAAAAAACGATTTTTTTCAGGTGTTTTTACAAGTTCTGTTTTTTCTTTTACTTTAGCAAGAATTTTATAGGTATCAAAGTTATCTATATGAGTATATAAATCCCATAAGGCAAATTCACATTGTCTTAACATAGCCATAGCTGATTGAAAATTTTTTGCTAATATTATTTTATCTATAACATTATCTGGTATTTTTTTATTAGTTTTATAATGCTTTGATAATTGCTTTATAGTAGTTTTTTCATAAACAAAAAATTCCATATATTGACTAGGTAGCTCTATAGCATCCCATGGCATAGCATCTATGCCAGTAATAGACGGATATTTTGTGTTAGTAAGTAAATGATGAATAGCATGACCAAATTCGTGGAATAATGTGGTTATATCATCAAATTCTAACAAAGAAGGTGTATTTTTCTTTGGTGCATTAAAATTACAAATTATAAAATTAATCGGTAGTTGATTATTATCATAATCTTGATAATCACTCATCCATGCACCTGATCTTTTATTTTTCCTAGCAAATGGATCAAAATAAGTTTTTCCTATTAATTTATTATTCTCCCTAAACTCTAAAACTAAAATATCTTGATGATAAGTTTTTTCTTTTATAATCTCAACTTTAAGATTATATAATTTTTTGATAACAACAAACAACCCATTTAATACGTTATTAAAAGGAAAGTACTCTGCTAATTTAGATTTATTTATAGAGAATTTTTGTTGTTTTAATTTTTCACTGTAATACATAATATCCCATGCTTCTATTTTTTTACCAGCGAATTGTGTAAGTTCAGCTAATTCTTTTTCTGCTTGTGGTTTAGCCTTAGTTATAAGTGTTAACAAAAAATCTTCTACATTTTTAGTATTTTTTGCCATTTTATTGGTTAAAGAATATGTGCTATAATTATCAAATTTTAATAATTTTGCTATGTTTTCTCTAATTGATAAGATATTTTTTATTATTATGGTATTATCGAATTTAGAAAATTCAGAAGCTCTAGTAACATAAAGACTATAAAGTTCTTTGCGTAAATTACTATCATCAGCATAAGTCATAATCGTTATATAAATTGGTATTTGTAGGTTTATATAATAACCATCTTTTTGTTTAAGTTTTGTTAGTTCATTTTTATTTAAGCCACTTAATTTATCTATATTAATTGTTTTATTATAAGCATTGGTGGCTTTTAATATATTATTAGAAAAATTATTACCAAGTGTAGTTAATTTGGTTTGCAATTCTATAAATTTTTTAGAATCTAATTCATTTAGATTTACCCCTAATAATTCATAATCATTTAACATTTTATTTAGAATATATTGTTTTTTTGTAGATAAATTTGTTTTTTTTAGTTTAGTAAGAGCTGCATATAGTTTTTTGTTAGCGCCAAGTTTACTATAAAAATTACTAATTATTGGCAGTGTTTGTTCATAGATTTTGCTAAATTTTTCATTAAATACTACATTATTTAAATGGGAATTAATAGCTGTTAATTTTTTTATGTCTTGCATTGCCCTATTAAGAGGATCTAATACTTTGTGCCAGTTATTGCCGTTTTCTGCTTGTATTATTTTTATATTAGCAATACTTACTGCTTTATTTATATTAGCAACTATATCGGTAGTTAAAGTGAAATTTACTAACAAAATTTTAACTTAAGAATTGAATCATAATACCAGCGGCAATGGCAGAGCCAATGACACCAGCTACATTTGGACCCATAGCATGCATTAGTAAAAAATTATGTGGATTAGATTCTAAGCCTATTTTATTAGATACACGTGCTGCCATAGGCACAGCACTAACTCCAGCTGATCCTATAAGTGGATTTATTTTATTTTTGCTAAATTTATTCATTATTTTTGCCATAATAAGACCGCTCATTGTACCTATAGCAAATGCAATTACCCCTAATATTAAAATCCCTAATGTATCTAATTGTAAAAATTTTTCTGCCATAAGTTTGGAGCCAACTGCTAAACCTAAAAAAATTGTAACAATATTGATTAAAGAGTTTTGTGTGGTATTGCTTAATCTGTCTACTACACCAGATTCTTTCATTAAGTTACCAAAAGCAAACATACCAAGTAGTGGCGCAGCATCTGGTAACAATAGTGCAACTAATATTAACAATATGATAGGAAAAATAATTTTTTCTGCTTTAGAAACAACACGCAATTGTTTCATTTCTATTTTTCTTTCATCTTTAGTTGTTAACATGCGCATAAGTGGAGGCTGTATTAATGGAACTAATGCCATATAAGAATATGAAGCAACAGCTATAGCGCCTAATAAATCTGGTGCTAATTTAGAAGCCACATAAATACTAGTAGGTCCATCAGCTCCACCAATAATACCAATCGCTGCAGCATCTTTAATACTAAAATCAAAAACACCAATATAACTAAGAGCTACAGCACCTAATAATGTAGCAAAAATACCAAATTGAGCAGCAGCACCTAATAATAATGTTTTTGGATTAGCAAGTAGTGGGCCAAAATCAGTTAGCGCACCAACGCCCATAAATATAATTAAAGGAAAGACCCCGCTTTCAATTCCTACTTCATAAAAAATATGTAGAATTCCGTTACCTACAGCTAAATCTGCTCCCGGTATATTGCTTAATATCGCCCCAAATCCAATTGGTAGTAGTAATAATGGTTCAAATTTTTTCACTATAGCTAAATATAATAGTAACATACCAATTAGTATCATAAGACCTTGACCAAATGTTAATTGGTAAATACCGGTATTTACCCATAAAGTATGCAAGTGTTCCATAATTTAATTCTTAACCTAATTTTAGCAAAATATCACCTACTTGCACGTTGTCACCAACTTTGGTAGTAATATTTAATACTACACCATCTATTGCAGCTAAAACCTCTGTTTCCATCTTCATAGCCTCTAATACTATTAGTATATCGCCTTTATTAACTTGTTGATTTTTTTCTACTTCAATTTTAAAAATATTGCCAGATAATGGTGCCAATACATCTTCGCTATCTAAAGTCTGTGGGTTAGCTATAATTTTTTTCTCAGCTTTTGCATTTTCTGCTTGACCTGTTTTATTCATAGCAGTAATATTTCCACCAGCATTAACTCTAACATCATAAGATTTTCCTTTAAGAGATATTGTGTAATTTTTATCTTTTGTAGTGTTATTGTTAGTTTCGTTGTTGCTTATTTGTTCAACTGGCTCAAAAAATTCTGGATTATTTTTATTGGTTAAAAAATTAATTCCTACTTGTGGAAATAAAGCATATGTTAGCAAATCATCAGTTTTATTATTTAAAGTAATATTTTTTTCAGCCACTAATTTATCAAATTCTAATTTTAAAACAGATAACTCATCTTCAATATTATCTGCAGGTCTACAGGTAATTGCCTCACTCCCATTTAATACTTTTTCTTGCAATCCTTTATTTACTGGAGCAGGTGTTTGACCATATGCACCTTTTAATATACCTTGAGCCTCTTTAGTAATAGTTTTATAGCGCTCACCAGTAAGCACATTTAACACTGATTGAGTTCCAACTATCTGTGAGGTAGGAGTAACCAGCGGTATGTAGCCTAAATCTTCACGTACCTTAGGTATTTCGGCTAAGACCTCATCAAACTTATCAATAGCATTTTGTTCTTTTAGTTGGTTTTCCATATTAGTAAGCATGCCACCAGGTACTTGTGATAATAAAATTCTTGAATCAACACCTTTAAGTGAGCCTTCAAATTTAGCATATTTTTTTCTAATAACACGAAAATATTTATCAATTTCTTCTAATAAACTCATATTAAGTCCAGTAGAACGAGTATTGTTTTTTAAAATAGATACTATAGTATTAGTAGCGCTATGACCATAAGTACCACTCATGGAGCCAATTGCCGTATCAACTCTATCAACACCAGCCTCTATAGCTTTCATAATTGTAGGTGTAGATAAACCAGTGGTAGCATGTGCATGTAATTGTATAGGTATATTAATAGTTTGTTTTAATTTACTTATTAATTCGTAAGTATAATATGGTTGCAACAAACCAGCCATATCTTTAATACATAAAGAATGTGCGCCAGTATCTTCTATTTTTTTTGCTAAATCTAACCATAATTCAGTAGTATGTACAGGGCTAGTAGTGTAAGAGATTGTGCCTTGTGCATGAGCGCCGATTTTAATTGTTTGTTTAATAGCAGTTTGTAAATTTCTAATATCATTTAGTGCATCAAAAATACGAAAAACACTAACACCATTAGCATATGAGCGATCAATAAACTTACAAACTACATCGTCGCTATAATGTCTATAACCTAATAAATTTTGCCCTCTAAGTAGCATTTGTTGTTTGGTTTTTGGCATAATCTTACTAATCTCACGGATTCTATCCCACGGATCTTCGCCTAAATAACGAATACAACTATCAAATGTAGCGCCTCCCCATGATTCCATCGACCAATAACCAACCTCATCAAGTTTAGTTGCAATTGGCAACATATCATCGATTCTCATTCTAGTGGCAAATAACGATTGATGAGCATCACGTAACACTAATTCGGTAATTTCAACTTTATTAGTATTTGGCTGTATATTTTTTTTATTTTTAAATATATCAAACATTATGCTCCAGTATGTATTTTAATAGCCTGTTCTATAATAAATCTTGTTTCACTATCAATATCATTATCGTCGTCAATATCATTAGAGGAATATTTACTTGCAATTTTATTGATTATGAATGACATTAGTTTAGTGATAAATATTAGTATTATTAGGAATAAAAACACAAAAAACATCCCAAATACAGTTAGTGTAATTGCATCTAATAATAAATTTTCACTCATAATTATCCCTTGTTATTGGTACCAGTGGACGGAATCGAACCGTCACTCCCGAAAGAACCGGATTTTGAATCCGGCGTGTCTACCGATTTCACCACACTGGCAAATTCTTTAACTATGTCTAAAAGTAATACGACCTTTACTTAAATCATACGGAGTCATTTCTACAGTTACTTTATCACCAGGTAAAATACGGATATAATGTTTACGAATTTTTCCAGAAATATGCGCTAAGATACTATGGCCATTTTCTAGCTCTACAGTAAAAGTAGTATTAGGTAATTTTTCACGCACTACACCTTCTAACTCAATATAATCACTTTTAGCCATTTATTAACTTAAATACATAAAATATTGTATTTTACCTTAAATTTAATAAAATGTTATATGCGATGAGCTATCATTGATATTAACATAGGAACAGATAAAATAACATTAACACTTGATGCTAATGCAGCATATTTTTTTGCAGTAGTTATTTCATCTGCTGTTGCCTTTGTTATGCCTAGTATTTTTTTCTGATTTGGCCAAATAATAAACCATACATTAAATGCCATAATAGTACCAAACCAAGAACCTATGCCAATAATAATCCAGCCATCACTAAAGGTAAAAGTTTTTATAATCCCGTCTATAGTGCTTATACTTTGAGTAGCAGCTAATTGCACCAATAAAGATAAGCCTAAAATCCAAGTGAGTGCTGCTGCCATACGAAACCAAAGCAGTGCATTTGGTGCAATATACTTACTGATGGCTCCTGTTGCTGCACTATCTTTATTAGCTAAAGCAGCTGCTATAGCAGGAGCTTGAATAAAATTAAAATAATACAAAATTCCAATCCATGTAATTCCAGATAGCACATGTAACCACACAACCATACCATAAGATGTCATGTTATTGTTGCCTCTAAATGAAATATATACAATAATAGCTAATATAAATCCTATAGCAATTTTCCCCTTTACACTATTAATAATAGTCATTTTTTCTCCAATAATTTATAAAACTACGCTATTATAGTTAATTATTTATGCAAAATATTACTATAAATCCTATAGCAATTTTCCCCTTTACACTATTAATAATAGTCATTTTTTCTCCAATAATTTATAAAACTACGCTATTATAGTTAATTATTTATGCAAAATATTACTATTAATATATTTGCCTATATAAATCTCAAGTATAAGTATTAATTAAAATTTTAATAAGATCTTAGCTGAGCTATATTAGCTTATATTAAAGCTGTATTATTTAGAATAATTGACTATCTGTTGAGTATTTACATTTATTAATAGGTGTTTTAATTACAATTTTTTATTTAAAAATTAAATTCTAAAAGGTATAATATTCGGTTTTATTTTTTAAAAATATCATGCATAACACAAGCACAGTATATTGTCCACAAAATATAGAATTAGATACTACTTTGCCTCAGTTTGAAGATAAGTCTAAACAGAAAATTAAAACTACTACTTGCTATATGTGTGCTTGTAGATGTGGTATAAAGGTTACATTAGAAGGCAATAAAGTACGTTTTATTCAGGGCAACCGTAGGCATCCTGTTAATAAAGGCGTACTTTGTGCTAAAGGCAATGCTGGTATTATGAAACAAGAATCAATAGCAAAATTACAATTTCCAATGCGTAGAAAGCCTGGCACTGAAAGAGGTGAAGGTGAATTTGAGGAAATTAGTTGGGATGAAGCAATTGATGAGCTTGCAAATAGGTTGCAAAAAATTAGAGCAACAGATCCTAAAAAATTAGCATTTTTTACAGGACGCGATCAAATGCAAGCTTTAACAGGGTTATGGGCACAACAATTTGGCACTATTAATTGGGCAGCACATGGTGGTTTTTGTTCGGTTAATATGGCAGCAGCAGGTCTTTATATGTTAGGGCAATCTTTCTGGGAATTTGGCGACCCTGACTGGGATAATACTAAATATTTTATGTTGTGGGGTGTGGCTGAGGATCATGCCTCTAATCCAATTAAAATAGGACTTGCTAAATTAAAGAAAAATGGTGCTAAATTTGTCTCGATTAATCCTGTGCGTACTGGTTATCAAGCAATTGCTGATGAATGGGTTGGTATCCGTCCTGGTACAGATGGCATCTTTGCGCTTGCTATGGCAAGAGTTTTAATTGAAAACGATCAATTTGATAAAGAATTTCTTATTTGCTATACTAACGCCCCACAATTAGTTATTCATAATCCAGGACATGCAAATGATGGATTATTATGGCGAAATGCTAATGATAACCCAATGTGCTGGGACTTAAAAAAAGAAGAATTTGTTGATGCAACTGACAGTAATATTTCACCTGCATTATTTGGTGAGTTTAATACACCAGATGGTTTGAGTGTGCATACTGCCTTTACTTTAATTGCTGAGGAATATTTAAGTGATAAATATAGTTTGGCAAATGCTGCTAAAGAAACTGGTATTGCAGCTAATGATATTGAAAGATATGCTTTAGAAATGGCACATATTGCCTTTAAAGAAACTATTGAAATTAATACTCCTTGGACTGACTGGACTGGTAGAAAGCATGATAAATTTATTGGTCGTCCTGTGTCAATGCATGCTATGCGTGGAATTGCTGCCCATGCTAATGGCTTTAATACTTGTCGCGCTATTCATATGCTGCAAGTGTTACTAGGTGCAATTGATTGCCCTGGCTCTCATTTAGCTAAACCACCATTTCCAAGAATGATTCCACCACCTATTAAACCAGCTAAAGAGATGGCGCCAAATACTCCGCTTAAAACACCACCATTAGGATTTGTTACTTGTCCTGAAGATTTAGTAATCGATAAAAATGGTAAACCACTTAGAATTGACAAGGCTTATTCATGGGACGCCCCTATAGCTGCTCATGGGCTTATGCATATGGTGATTAATAATGCCGTGAAAGGTGATCCATATACAATTGATACGCTAATTTTCTTTATGGCAAATATGGCATGGAACTCTAGCATGAATACTAAAAATACTCAGGATTTATTACGTGAAAAAGATGATGATGGTGAATATAAAATTCCATATTTAGTAGTAGTCGATGCTTTTCACTCAGAAACTGTTAATTTTGCTGATTTAGTATTACCAGACGCTACATATTTAGAGCGTTATGATACTATATCTATTTTAGACAGACCTATTTCAGAGCCACATATTATTGCCGACTCTATTCGTCAACCATTAATTGAGTTAGATCGTAATGTGCGTCCTTGGCAAGAAGTAATGGTTGAACTGGCTTCGCGTTTAAAATTTCCAGCCTTTACTAATGAAGACGGTAGCGCTAAATTTAGTGATTATAAAGAGTTTATTACTATGTGGGAAAAACATAAAGGTATTGGATTTTTAGCTGGTTGGCGCGGTAAAGATGGTGAAAAATCAGTTAACGGCGAGCCAAATCCTAATCAATGGAATAAATATATTGAAAATGAATGTTTTTTTGAGCAAAAGTTGCCAGATAATCAAAAATATTATCGTTTTGCTAATAAAGACTATCTAGATTACGCAGCAGATACACATTTAAATTTTAATAATAAGCCAATTGTAATGGAGTTGTACTCAGAAACTTTACAAAAATTTAATTTAGCAGGTCAGGGTTTATATGATGGCCCTTGTCCGACAGATATACAAGCAAAAAAACGTTTAACTGATTATTTAACTCCATTTCCAGAGTATTACGAGCCATTAGAGGTAAGTCTCACAGACAAAAAAGAATATCCTTTCTCAACTTGTACTCAACGTCCAATGTTTATGTATCATTCTTGGGATTCACAAAATGCTTGGTTGCGTCAAATTATGGCACAAAATAAACTATTTATTAATTGTAAAAAAGCACAGTCAATGGGCTTAAAGGATGATGATTGGGTTATAGTTGAATCTATGAATGGTAAAATTAAGGCACAAATTAGCTTGATGGAGGGTTGTGAGGAAAATACAGTTTGGACATATAATGCTATTGGCAAGCAATCAGGCGCTTGGGGTTTAAGCAAGGATGCTGAGGAAAGCAAAAAAGGATTTTTACTTAATCATTTAATTTCTGAACTCTTACCGCAACTTGATAATAAAAGAGAAATAACTAATTCTGATCCAGTTACAGGACAAGCTGCTTGGTATGATACACGTGTTAAAATTTATAAGGCCGATAATCAGAGTAATGAGTCGTATCCTCAGTTTAATGCTGTAAAGCCATTGCCTAATGCACCAGAAGTGCCTAAAATATTACGCTATCAAACACATAAAGCAGTTAATTTAGTTCGTTCAATGAAAGATATATTAACTAGGGGTAAAAAAGCAAGGTAATTAATATGGTAATAATTTTATTATGTTTTAAATTAAATAAGGAGTAATATGCGTTTAGGTTTAGTAATTGATTTAGATACTTGTGTAGGTTGCCATGCTTGCGTCATATCTTGTAAACAGTGGAATACATCTGGTACTACAGGAGCGCTAAGTGATATTAATCCGTATGACAAACAACCAAACGGGGTATTTTTTAATCGCGTGCGTAGTTATGAAGCAGGAGATTATCCATATTCAAAAACTATAAATTTTCCTATGTCTTGTATGCATTGTGAAGAAGCAGCTTGTGTTACTGTATGTCCAACAGGTGCGTCTTATAAAAGAAAAAGTGATGGTATTGTATTAATTGACCAAGATAAATGCATGGGGTGCAATTATTGTTCGTGGGCTTGTCCATACGGTGCACGTGAACTTGATACCCAGTCTGGTACTATGAAGAAATGTACACTGTGTATTGATAGAATTTATGATGAAAGTTTGGCAGAAATTGACAGACAACCATCATGCGTTATTACTTGTCCTGCTAGTGCTAGACATTTTGGTGATTTTGATGATGATAATTCTAATGTAGCTATTTTAGCAAGAGAAAGGGGTGGTTACGCTCTTATGAATGAGCTTGGTTATAATCCTACTAATCAGTATTTACCACCAAGAAATAAAGTAGTTTGCAAGCAAGCAACAAAAAAGAAAAATTTAACTACACAAGTTAAAGATTGGGTTAATCAAGTTATTTCTAAATAATTAAAAAAAGGGGTTTAATATGCATCCAGCATTTTCTGTAATATTTTTTACTGTAACTTCAGGTACAGGTTACGGTATTTTATTTTTTACTGCATTACTAGGGATTGTAAATACTGGAACAATGCTTGATCCTGATTTAAATATAGCATTTGCTATTAGCATTATTATTGGTTTAATTATGGTAGCATTAGGAATTATATCTTCAACACTTCATCTTGCTAATCCAAAAAATGTTTGGCGTGCATTTTTTCGTTTTAAATCTTCATGGCTTTCTAAAGAAGGAGTTTTCGCTGTAATTAGTTTTCCTATAGCTTTATTATTTTTAGCTTCATTTGGCTTTGGACTTCCTGCTTATATAGTACAGTTTTTTGCCGTTATTACAATGTTAATAGCTGTATTAACTATCTTTTCCACAGGAATGATTTATGCTTGTCTTAAAACTATACGCGCCTGGAATTCTCCAATAGTGCCAGTGAATTATATTTTATTAGGCTTATTATCAGGTGTTTTAGCGTTAATGGTAATTATGAATTATTATGGTTTATTATCAATGGTATTGGAGGTTGCTTTTATGGTGCTACTTGCTATTGGCATTACCACTAAAATTATATATTATTTTTTTATAGCTAATTTAAGCAATATAAATCTTAAAAGTGCTACAGGATTAACAGGGAAAAATATAAAATTATTGGATAATGGTGAGAGTTCAGATAATTTTTTAACTAAAGAGTTTGGCTTTATTGTAAGGGATAATAAAATACTTTTATTAAAATTTTTAATGCTAACAATGGTTTTTATCGTTCCTAGTATTTTGCTTTTTACTAAACATTCATTTTTTTATGAGATATTAGCTTTAAGTATTATAAATTATTTAGGAGTTATGATAGAAAGGTGGTTATTTTTTGCTGAAGCAAAACATATTGTTAACTTATTTTATGGTAGAAAAATTTAATTATTTGCTAATAAATACTCATCATAAGCACCATTATAATAGTTGATGTTATTTGCCTTAATTTCTATTATTTTATTAGCAAGAGAGGAGACAAATTCTCTATCATGACTAACAAAAATTAATGTACCTTGGTAATTATTAAGAGCTAAATTAAGAGCTTCTATAGATTCCATATCAAGATGATTAGTAGGTTCATCCATTATTAGTATATTAGGCCTCTTTAGCATTAATTTACCAAACATCATACGACCTTTTTCTCCACCAGATAAGGATGTAACTATTTTTTTTACATCTTCTTTGCCAAATAACATTTTACCTAATACGCTACGCACAACTTGCATGTCATCTTTTTTATCCTTAAACATAGTCATCCACTCAAGCACAGTAATTTTTTTATCAAAATACATGCTATTATCTTGAGCATAATAACCAATATTGGCATTTTCACTAAACTTAATTTCACCAGAATCTGCTGCAAGGTTATTAGTAAGTATTTGCATTAATGTAGTTTTGCCAATACCATTTTTGCCAATAATTGCTATTTTATCACCAGCCTCTACCATAAAATTAATATTATTTAATACTGGTAAATTAGTAAATTTTTTATTAATATTTTTTACAACTAAGGCATTTCTATATAGTTTTTTATTTTGTTGAAAAATAATATAAGGACTAACTCTAGAAGATGGCTTGATAGCTGTCAATTCTATTTTTTCTAATTGTTTAAGGCGCGATGTTGCTTGTTTAGATTTTGAAGCGTTAGCAGAAAATCTAGAGACAAAATGTTTTAATTCTTTAATTTTTCCTTCTTTTTTAGCATTATCATTTTGAATTTTTTCTAAAATAGCAGTTGCAGCAATCATAAAGTTGTCATAGTTGCCTGGAAAAATATTAATATCGCCATAATCTAAATCTGCCATATGTGTGCACACACTATTAAGAAAATGTCTATCATGTGAAATAATCACCATAGTTGATTTTTTTTGATTAAGCACCCCTTCTAACCAACGAATAGAATTAATATCTAAATTATTAGTTGGTTCGTCAAGCAATAATATATCTGGGTCAGAAAATAATGCTTGTGCTAATAATACACGTAGTTTTAATCCTGGGGCAATTTCTTGCATTAATTTATAATGTTCGCTTTCAGCTATATCAAGACCTAATAATAATTCTGTAGCTGAGCTTTGTGCGCTATAGCCATCTAATTCTGCAAATTGCATTTCTAATTCTGCTACTCGTAACCCATCTGCTTCTGTCATTGTTGTAGATGCATAAATCTTATCTTTTTCTTCTTTAATTTTCCATAATTTTGTATAACCCATAATTACTGTATCTATTAACTGGTAGCTATCAAAAGCATATTGATCTTGTTTTAAAATTCCTAATCTTTTATTATTGTCAATGTTAATGCTGCCATCAGTTGGTTTTAATTCTTTAGCTAATATTTTCATAAAAGTTGACTTACCAGAGCCATTAGCGCCAATTAAACCATAACGATTATTATTGCTAAATTTAATAGAAATATTTTCAAATAATGGTTTTTCACCAAACTGCATAGTAATATTATTAGCTGATATCATAGAAAAATAACATATAAAATATAAAAGTTGTAAATTATCCCATAAAATACTATAATTTTTGGTTATTAGTGTTTTTATTTATGTTAAATAAACTAAATTATAAAAAATTAGACTATCATTTATTATCAATAATTGGCGCTATTATTGGTATTGGTTTTATAATGATGTTATCTGCGTCTTATGATGATAGTCTTTTACTTTATAAGCAATCAGCGTTTAAACAATTTATATTTATAATATTTGGCTGTATGCTTGCTGCATTAATTATTAATTTTGATAGCATTAATTTTATTAAAAAAAATATACTAATATTTTATGGTTCAGTGATAGTATTGTTGGTGTTAGTTTTTATACCTCCTATTGGCAGTGAGGTTAATGGTTCTGAACGATGGATACACTTACCATTTGATTTGAAGTTACAGCCATCAGAAATAGCAAAGCTTATAACTATTATTAGTATGGCAAGAATTTTATCTATTAAAGAAATTAGAACTACTAAAGGCACAATTTATGCTACATTCGCTTTATTGCCAATAGTTTCACTGATAATATCAGAGGTAGATTTTGGAGCTACAGTGCTAATATTTACCACTTCTTTTGTCATAATGTTTGTAGCTGGGGCTAAAAAAACACCATTAATAATAGAGCTTTTTGTTGCTATAACTGTAACCTTAATTCTTTTGTATTTTAGCTCGAACAGATCTAATAGAATTATGGCATTTTTTGATGGTACAGGTGATATGGACTATCAAAGACAGCAATCGTTAATTGGCATTGTTCGTGGTGATTGGTTAGGCACAGGTATTGGTTTTGGTATACAAAAAATTACTAAATTATCAGAAGCACATACTGATATGATTTTTTCAGTAATTGGCGAAGAAACTGGTATTATTGGCATGTTATTATTGTTATTATTGTATTTATTTATTTTTTATAAAGGATTTATTATTGCTAGACAGTCAATTATTATGGAATATAGGTTTAATAGTTACTTAGCATTTGGTATTACTACCTGGTTGTCATTACAGGTAATAGCTAGTTTATTGGTAAATTTATCACTAGTACCACCTAAAGGTTTTACCTTGCCTTTAATTAGTTATGGCGGTAGTAGTATAGTTATTAGTATTATATCTTTAGCAATTTTGTTAAAGATTGATATAGAAAATAAATTAGACAGAAGATGAAAACTATTTTAATAGCAGCAGGAGGTACTGGCGGGCATATTTTTCCGGCACTAGCTATTGCAGATAAGTTACGTGGTGATTACCAAATAATATGGTTAGGAAGTAAGCATGGCATGGAAAACTATATAGTGACAAAACATGATTATAAAATATTTACTATAAACGCTGTTGGTTTACGGGGTAAAAGTTTTACTAAGTTGTTGCTTGCTCCATTTAAGTTGTTATTAGCAACTATACAAACTATTAATATTATTTACAGCAATAAAGTTGATTTAGTAATTGCTATGGGTGGTTATGTAGGCGGTATTGGTGGTTTTTGTGCTTGGCTGTGTCGGAGCTATTTATTTATTCATGAACAAAATTCTATCCCAGGTAGTAGTAATAAAATATTACATAAATTAGCACATAGAAGCTTTCAAGGTTTTGATGGTACTTTAGTTGGTGCTATTACTTGTGGTAATCCGATTTTATGGCACTCATTACCTAATTCTGTTATTAATAAAAAAATTAATTTATTAGTATTAGGAGGCTCGTTAGGAGCAAGTGTTATTAATGAAATAATAATAAAACTAAATTTAAATATAAATATATACCATCAAACAGGTAAAAAAGATTTTAATAACATAAAAAATCTAAACAATCATACTAAGGTAGTAGATTTCATTACAGATATGCCAGTTGCTTATAGTTGGGCTGATGTAGTATTATGTAGGTCAGGCGCTATGACTATTGCAGAACTTATAGCAACTAAAAGTATAGCTATTTTAGTGCCGTTTCCTTATGCTATTGACGACCATCAAACAATAAATGCTAAGATATTAAGCGATAATGGTTGTGCAATTTTACTACCGCAAACACAACTAAACATTGATAATTTAACAGCCATACTTAAATCATTCACTGCTGATAAAATAAAAAATATGCGTAGTAATTATAATAAATTTTATCCATATGATGGCGCAGAAATTATTAAGAGTTATGTGATTAAGGATTTAACAAAAAATTAATGATAAATCAATGGCTTTAATATTTTTAGTAATACTGCCTATAGATATATATCGAACACCAGTTTTAGCATAATCTAGTATATTATCTTTATTAATATTACCACTTGCTTCAAGCGGTGTTTTAGCACTATTTACTGCTATTTTAAGTGTTGTAATAGAAAAATTATCACATAAAATACGATTAACATGTAATTTATCTGCTTGATATAGTTGATTTAAATTTTCAACTTCAATAATAATATTTAGTTGCGGATATTGTTCTTTCGCTTTTTTTACCATAACAGCCATATTATCATAATTCAGGTGATTTTCTTTAAACATAATATAGTCGTACAGCCCCATTCTATGATTAGTTCCACCGCCACAAATAACAGCTTCTTTTTGTGCCATCCTTAATCCTGGTATTGTTTTTCTAGTATCAAGTAGAATAGTTTTTGTTGTTTTAATTTTTTGTACTAACTGGTGAGTAATAGTTGCAGTTGCACTTAAGGTTTGTAAAAAATTTAACGCAACTCTTTCAGCGCTAATAATATTTTTATTATTACCTTTTACAGTACAGATAATATTATTTTGTGCTACTAAATCACCTTCTTTAATAAGCCATTTAATGCTAATATTTTTATCAAGCTCTTTAAAGCTTTGTACAAAATATTTACAACCACAAATAAGAGCATTTTCTCTGCAAACAACTTTAGCAGTAATCTCTTTATTAACTAAAAATTTGGCAGAAATATCACCGTTACCAATATCTTCTGCTAATGCTAATTTAATAATATTTATTTCATTCATCAATTAACTCTAAAATTAAATTTTTTAATTTTTTATCTGGCTTAACTTTCAAACTTTGTGTCAATGTACTAAAATCTTGTTGCATTCTGGCTAATTTATTTTGATTTGATAAAGTTTGTGTAATTTCTAAGCAAATATTTTCAATGGTAAATTGTTCTTGAATAAGTTCAGTTACAGCTTGTTTATTTAAGATTATATTAACCATTGATATAAAATTAGTATTAATCATTTTTTTATAAATTAAATAACTTAATTTAGCAACTTTTACCACCACAAGAGTTGGAGTTTTTAATAAAGCACTCTCTAAAACTGCAGTACCGCTAGCAATTACAGCAAAATCTGTTGCCGATAACATAGCATGAAAATCATTTTCAATTATTTTAACTTGTTTAGGTACTTTAGCAAACAGGTTTTTTATTGCAATATTATTCTTATAACGAGATATTAAAAATTCATAATCATTATTTATAGATAATTTTTTAATTACAGCTAAAAAAATGGGCAAATGATTGATGATTTCACTATTACGACTACCAGGTAAAAAACTAATAATTTTTTTATTATTGTTAATATGATATTTTTTATAAAATTCATTTTTATTATGATAATTTTTAATTTCATCTAATAATGGGTGTCCAACAAAATTAACTTTCATGTTATATTTTTTATAAAACTCAACCTCAAATGGAAAAATAACAGCCATATTATTTATTATTTTTTTAATTTTTTTAATACGATAACTGCGCCATGCCCATATTTGCGGACCTATATAAAATAAAGTTTTAATGCCTAATTTTTTAGCAAATTTTGCTAGTTTTAAATTAAAAAACTGAAAATCTACTAAAATTAATAACACTGGCGGGTGTTTTTTCAAGTTATGTTTAAGTCTAAATAAAGTTTGATATAAAATTGGTAATTTAGTAATAACTTCAAAAATGCCCATTACTGTAATTTTATTTATATTTTCTAGCAACTTAACCCCGCTTTGTTGCATTTTATCTCCACCCATGCCATAAAATTCAATATCTTTATTTTGCAAATCAGTAACTAATTTAGCAGCATGTCCATCACCAGACGGTTCGCCTGCTACAATCATTATTTTTTTCAAAATATACTTTTAATAGTAGTTATAACTTGGGATATTTGCATAGTTGTTAATTCTGGAAAAATAGGTAAAGACAAGCATTTTTGTGAAATTTCCTCGGTAACTGGTAAATTTAAATTTTTAAAAGTAGCTTTATAAGCAATTTGTTTATGCAATGGCACAGGGTAGTAAATTGCATTAGCTATTTGCTTATCATTTAATGCTTGAATTATAAGATCACGCTGATCACTTAATATTGTATATTGATGATAAACATGTTTGCCGATATTATCTTCAAGTGGTACTTGTATTAAATCTTTTAATTCATTTGTATAAGCATGCGCTACTTTTCTTCTATCTGTATTATAGTTATCAATATATTTGAGTTTAATTCTTAAGATAACTGCTTGTAACTCGTCTAAGCGAGAATTATACCCAACTTCATTATGATAATAACGCTCGCCACTACCGTGATTGCGCAATGATTTAATACGTTTTGCTGTTTTATCATTATTAGTACTTATTAATCCACCATCTCCATAGCAACCTAGATTTTTACTAGGAAAAAAACTAAAACAACCTGCAAAACCAAAAGAACCGGTTTGCTGGCTATTAATACTAGCACCAAAGGATTGCGCTGCATCTTCAATTAAAATAAGACCATATTTATCGCATAATTGTTGCAACTTAGCTATATCAGCTGGTTGTCCAAATAAATGTACTACTAAAATTGCTTTAGTTTTAGAGGTGATAACCTTTTCTACTTCATCGGCATTTAAATTAAAAGTTTGTGCATCAATATCTGCAAATTTAATGCTTGCTCCTGTGTAACTAATAGCCTCAGCAGTAGCAATAAAGGTAAAAGCACTGGTAATTACTTCATCACCTATCCCAATATCTGCACTACGCAATGCTAAATGTAGTGCTTCTGTACCATTTGCAACTGTAATAGCGTGTTTTACACCTAAATATTTTGCAGCCTCAGTTTCAAAATTTTGTACATTAGGACCTAAAATAAATTGCGTATTTGATAGTATTTGTAAAATAGCAGGATTAATTTCAGTTTTTAATTTTTCATATTGAATCTTTAAATCTACCATTGGTATCATTTTTGTATTTCCTTTGTAATTTTAAGTGCAGTGGATAAAGCTAATTTACCATCTTCGCCATTAACAATAGGGCGTATATTATTATTGATGGAGTAAATAAATGAAATAATTTCATCCATAATAGCATCACTTTTATCAAAAGTAAGAATTTGTGAAGTAATAGATGATTGGTCAGGAGTTATATTATTATCTATCTTTTTATTAACAAAAATACTTAATGTTTTTTCCTGAAAATCAATAACAAAATATTTATTTTCTTGAAAAACTCGCATTTTACGCTCAGACTTACGACTAACTCTACTAGCTGAAACGTTAACTACACAATTATTAGTAAACTCAATTCTTGCATTACAAATATCAATTTTTTTAGTTAAAACTGGCACACCAATAGTTTTAATGTCTTTAATTTCACATTGCATCAAGTTTTGAATAATTTCAATATCATGAATCATTAAGTCAAGTACTACATTAACATCAGCGCCACGAGGATTAAATGGTGATAAACGATGAATTTCAATAAAAGATGGATTTTTTAAAATCTTTTCTAACGCTATCAAAGCAGGATTAAATCTTTCTAAATGACCTACTTGTAGAGTTAAATTATTTTTACTTGCAATATTTATAAGTTCTTGCGCTTCTTTTACTGTTGTAGTAATTGGTTTTTCTACTAAAACACTCACTTGATTTTCAAGAAAAAACTTAGCTGCTACAAAGTGTAATTGTGTTGGCAGGGCAATGCTTACACAGTCAACTTTTTTTGCTAATAATCGGTAGTCATAAAATGCTATAACACCTAGCTCTTTAGCTACTTTATCAGCTTGTTGTTTGTTATTATCGCATACTCCAACTAATGTTATATTTTTTAATTTAGCATATTTTTGCGCATGAAAACGCCCTAAATAACCAGTCCCAATAACTGCTGCTTTCATATTTTTTTATTTCCTAATAATACCAATTTTATGATTTTTATACTTTTGTATAAAATTATTAAACAGCTGTAATTTTGGAAAATTTTTAGTAATATTTTCAATTTCTTTTATAGCTATTGTTAATTTTAAATTATTATTAAAAAATAATTTATAAATTTGTTTAATTTTTAATATTTCGTCATTATTAAAGCCATTTCTCCTTACACCTATTTTATTAATCCCCATAATTTTTATTGTATTATTGGCGATAGACATAAAAGGTGGAATATTTTTATTAACTCCAGAACCCATTGCAGTAAAAACAAAAGAGCCAATGTTAACAAATTGACTTACCATAGTGTAGCCACCTAAGACTATATGGTTTGCAAGTGTTGCATAGCCTGCTAACGAGCTATTATTAGCTACAGTATTATAATTACCAACTATACAATCGTGGGCTATATGAGTATTAACCATAAAAAAATTATTATCACCAATTTTAGTAATAAATCTACCATTTTTAGTGCCACGATGAACACTAACATGTTCGCGAAAAATATTATTATTACCAATTTCAAGTTTAGTATTTTCACCATTAAAGCTAATATCTTGCGGGCTGTCTCCTAATGAGGCAAATTGATGGATTATATTGTTATTTCCAATTACAATTGGACCTTGAATGTAGACGTATGATTTAATCGTACAATTATTGCCAATCTTAACATCTTTACCAATTACTACAAAGTCATTAATTACTGTATTTTTACCGATTTTTGCCTGAGGATGAACACTGGCTAACTTACTAATCATTTTTTTGGTAATATAAGTTGTGGGTTTTGATTAAAAGGACGGTAAATAACAAATATATTGCCAATAACTTGAATTAATTCTGCTGTAGAGGCTTGTAATATATTTTGAATTATTTGTTGTTTATCAGCCTTTTCTACTTGCATTTTTATTTTTAATATTTCATGTTTTTTAAGAGTTACTTGGAGCTCTAAAAGTACGGTATTAGTTAGACCATTTTGACCTATCATTAACATTGGATTAATATTATGCGCTAATTTACGCAAGAATTTTTTTTGATTATTAGTTAAGCTCATTTAATACCTCTAATTCAAATAAATTTTGTATTGTTTGTCTTTTACGAATTAATTTATGCTGATTGTTATTTATTAATACCTCTGCCGCCATTGGACGAGAATTATAATTAGAACTCATTACAAAACAATATGCACCTGCTGACATTAACGCCAAATAATCTCCTTGTTTTATGGTTATTTTACGATTTTTACCAAAATAATCAGCACTTTCGCAAACAGGACCAACAATATCCCAGCTGGCATTTATACCATTACTATTTTTATTAACTGGCAAGATACTGTGATGTGCATGGTATAGTGCTGGGCGCAATAAATCATTCATTCCACCATCAACAATTGCAAAAGATTTATGTTCATTTTGTTTTAAAAACTCTACTTTAGTAACAAAAATTCCAGAATCACCAACAATTGCTCTACCTGGTTCTAAAATAATTTCTAAGCCAGCAGCTTTTTGAATTATATCTTTAATATATTGCTTAATATCAATAGTCTTATTGTCTTCATAATTAATACCAATCCCACCGCCTAAATCTATATGAGATAAATTAATATCTTGTTGTTTAAGTTTTTTTATTAATACTAAAAGTTTATCTAAGGCATTTAAAAATGGTTTTTTATCAGTAATTTGCGAGCCAATATGACAATCTACTCCACGTACTGATAAGTATTGATGTTGGTGTATAAATTGATATAAATTATCGGCTTTTTGAACATCAACACCAAATTTATTTTCTTTTAATCCTGTTGCTATATATGGGTGAGTTTTAGCATCAACATTTGGGTTTACTCTAATAGATATTGGCGCAATTATTTTAAGTTTAGTTGCAATTGTTGCAATGCGTTTAAGCTCAGAGTTAGACTCAACATTAAAGCAATAAATACCAGTTGTTAGAGCAAATTCTATTTCTGTTGATTTCTTACCTACACCAGAGAAAATACATTTGCTAGTGTCACCTCCAGCTGCTATTACTCTTTTTAATTCTCCTATAGATACAACATCAAAACCTGCGCCTAATTTCACTAAAATATTAAGGACAGTCAGATTAGAGTTAGCTTTAACTGAATAACAAATTTTATGAGGATAGTTTTTGAATGCTGTATGAAATTTTAGATAATTATTTTTAATTATATTTTGTGAATAAAAATAAGTTGGACTATCATAAGTTAACATTAAGTCTTTAATTAAAACTTGCTCAATACATAAATCATTATTTTTGTAATAAATATTTTGCTTCAAGTTATTTAAATAATACTAAAAAACGGATTATTTTAACTGTTTTTTAGTATTTTGTTGATTTGTTTCTGTATTTTTTTTAAATACTAAATCTCCAGTTCTACCGCAAGAGTAAAGCAATATAAGGCTAATTATTATTATATATTTCATTGTTACTGTTATTTTAATTATTTGCTTATTTAAATTATATAGTATAAAAATGGTTGACATAATTATTCTATATAGTATAATTTAATCCTTGTGTTGCCTCTAAATTTATAGAGGTTTTTTTAATTATTTTTATAAGACTTACATTTTAATATGTCAACAATTAACCAATTAGTACGAAAACCAAGAAAAAGAAAAATAGGAAAATCCAATGTTCCTGCACTTGATTCATCCCCACAAAAGAGAGGTGTTTGTACACGTGTTTATACTACTACACCAAAAAAACCTAATTCGGCACTGCGTAAAGTAGCAAGGGTTCGTTTAACTAATGCAGCTGAAGTTACCACCTATATTGGCGGTGAAGGGCATAATTTACAAGAACATTCTGTTATTTTAATTCGTGGTGGTAGAGTAAAAGATTTACCAGGTGTGCGTTATCATACTGTGCGTGGTGCTTTAGATACTACTGGTGTTGAAAATAGAAAACAAGGCCGTTCAAAATATGGCGTTAAAAAATCAAAAAAATAATATATTATGAGAAGAAAACAAGCCCCTAAAAGAAGCATACTACCAGACCCTAAATTTAATGATTTAACTATTGCAAAATTTGTTAATATTTTAATGTTAAGTGGTAAAAAATCAGTAGCAGAAAAAATAGTGTATGGTATGCTTGATATTGTAGCAGACAAAGGTAATAAAGAACCAGTAGATACTTTTAAAAAAGCATTAGATAATATTGGACCACAGGTTGAAATTAAATCACGTCGCGTTGGTGGCTCTACTTATCAGGTGCCAATTGAAGTACGCGATACTCGTAAAATGGCTCTTGCTATGCGTTGGATTATTGAGGCATCAAGAAAAAGAGGTGAAAAAGGTATGAGACTGCGTTTGGCAGCTGAAATTTTAGATGCAGTACAAAATCGTGGCAATGCATTTAAGAAAAAAGAAGACACACATAGAATGGCAGAGGCAAATAGGGCTTTTGCACATTTTCGTTGGTAATTAAAGGAATAAATAATGGCAAGAAAAACCCCTATTAAACGCTATCGTAATGTTGGTATTATGGCTCATATTGACGCTGGTAAGACTACCACTACGGAACGAGTGTTGTTATATACTGGTAGAAATCATAAAATTGGTGAAGTACATGACGGCGGCGCTACTATGGACTGGATGGAACAAGAGCAAGAAAGAGGTATTACTATTACTTCTGCTGCTACTACTTGTTTTTGGTCTGGCATGGATAAACAATTTGACGAGCATCGTGTTAATATTATTGATACTCCAGGGCATGTTGATTTCACTATTGAAGTTGAACGTTCTCTTAAAGTATTAGATGGCGCTGTAGCTGTATTTTGTGCTGTTGGTGGTGTTGAGCCACAATCAGAAACAGTATGGCGCCAGGCTGACAAATATAGTGTTCCAAGAATTGGGTTTGTGAATAAAATGGATCGTACTGGTGCTGATTTTTTGCGCGTTTGTGAACAAATTAAAAATCGTTTAGGCGCAAGTCCTGTAATCATGCAGATAGCAATTGGTAGTGAAGAAAATTTTAAAGGGGTAATTGACCTTACAACTATGCAGGCAATTTATTGGAATGAAGAAGACCACGGGGCTAGTTATGAGTCCAGAGATATTCCAGATGATTTAATAGATTTAGCTAATAAATACAATGAAAATATGATTGAATCAGCAGCTGAAGCTACAGAAGAATTAATGGAAAAATATTTAGAAGGTGGAGAACTTAGTGCTGATGAGATTCGTCAAGGAGTTAGAATAAGAACTCTTAATAATGAAATTATTCCAATGTTTTGTGGTAGTGCTTTTAAAAATAAAGGTGTACAAGCAGTATTAGATGCAATTATTTATTATATGCCATCACCGATTGACATTGAACCAATTAGTGGAGTTTTACATAATAAAGATGAATCAACAGGTACACGTAAGCCAGATGATAGCGAACCTTTTGCTGCACTTGCTTTTAAAATAGCTACTGATCCATTTGTTGGTAATTTAACCTTTTTCCGTGTTTATTCAGGAGTACTTAAATCTGGTGATTTTGTTTATAACTCCTCTAAAGAAAAGAAAGAACGTATTGGTAGAATTGTACAGATGCATGCAAACGATAGGGAAGAAATAAGTGAAGTTAGAGCAGGGGATATAGCCGCAGCAATTGGCCTTAAAGATGTTACTACTGGCGATACTTTGTGCGATCTTAAAGAGAAAATTACTTTAGAAAGAATGGAGTTTCCAGAGCCTGTTATATCACTTGCCGTTGAACCAAAAACTAAAGCAGATCAAGAGAAAATGGGTATAGCTCTTGGCAAACTTGCAAATGAAGATCCATCGTTTAGAGTGTCAAGTGATGAAGAGTCAGGGCAAACTATTATTTCAGGTATGGGAGAGTTACATTTAGATATTATTGTTGATCGTATGATGCGTGAATTTGATGTTGAATGTAATGTTGGTGCTCCGCAAGTTGCTTATCGTGAAACTATTACTATTAAGATTGAACATGAACATAAGTTTGCAAAACAGTCTGGTGGTCGTGGTCAATATGGGCATGTTTATTTACGTTTAGAACCGCAAGAGCCTGGCACTGGTTATGAATTTATTGATGAAATTAAAGGCGGAGTTATTCCTAAAGAGTATATTCCGGCAGTAAATAAAGGTATTGTTGAGCAGATGCAAAATGGAGTTTTAGCCGGTTTTCCTTTAGTTGATATAAAGGTTACTGTTTACGATGGCTCTTACCATGATGTAGATTCTAATGAAATGGCTTTTAAAATTGCAGCCAGTAAGTGCTTAAGTGAAGGTGTTAGATTAGCAAAACCACAATTATTAGAGCCAATTATGTCAGTTGAAGTTACAACACCAGAAGATTATATGGGTGATGTGATGGGTGATATAAATCGTCGTCGTGGTATAGTTGGTGTTATGGAAGATATTCTAACGGGTAAACAATTAAAAGCCAAGGTTCCTTTAGCAGCAATGTTTGGTTATGCTAATGATTTACGTTCAATGACACAAGGTCGTGCTAGTTATTCTATGGAATTTGCTAAATATATGGCAGCTCCTAAAAATATTGCAGATGAAATTATAGAGAAAACAAATAAATAGACGGAGAAAAAAATGGCAAAAGAAAAATTTGAAAGAAATAAACCCCATGTAAATGTAGGTACCATAGGACATGTAGATCACGGTAAAACTACACTAACAGCTGCTATTACTAAAGTTATGGCAGAAAAAAATGGTTCTACATTTAAAGATTATGCAGATATTGATAATGCTCCTGAGGAAAGAGAAAGAGGTATAACAATTTCAACAGCACATGTTGAGTATGAGAGTGATGCTCGTCATTATGCGCATGTTGATTGTCCAGGACATGCTGATTATGTTAAAAATATGATTACAGGTGCCGCTCAAATGGATGGTGCTATTATTGTAATTGCAGCAACTGATGGTCCAATGGCACAAACTCGTGAGCATATTCTACTGTCTCGTCAAGTTGGCGTACCATATATTATAGTTTATATGAATAAAGCTGATATGGTAGATGATGAAGAATTAGTAGAACTTGTTGAAATGGAAATTCGTGAATTACTTACAGAATATGATTTCCCAGGTGATGATACTCCAATAATATTTGGTAGTGCTCTTAAAGCACTAGAGGGTGAGGATAGTGATATCGGTGTTAAATCAATTTATAAATTAATGGAAGCACTTGATAGTTATATTCCAACTCCTAAAAGAGATACAGATAAAGATTTTTTAATGCCAATAGAAGATGTATTTTCAATTTCAGGTCGTGGCACAGTAGTAACTGGTAGGATTGAAAGAGGGATTGTTAATGTTAATGATGAAATTGAAATAGTTGGTATTAAAGATACTAAAAAAACTATCTGTACTGGAGTAGAAATGTTCCGTAAATTATTAGATAGAGGTGAAGCAGGTGATAATGTTGGTATTTTACTTAGAGGCACCAAAAGAGAAGAAGTAGAAAGAGGTCAAGTATTAGCTAAACCAGGCTCTATTAAACCACATACTAAATTTGAGGCAGAAGTTTATATTTTAAATAAAGAAGAAGGTGGCAGACACACTCCATTTTTTAATAATTATAGACCACAGTTTTATTTTAGAACTACTGACGTAACAGGCGCTGTCTCTTTACCAAAAGATGTAGAGATGGTAATGCCTGGTGATAATATTAAAATGACTATAGAGTTATTAGCACCAATTGCTATGGAGGAAAGCTTAAGGTTCGCTATTCGTGAGGGTGGCAGAACTGTTGGCGCTGGTGTTGTGGCTAAGGTTATTGAGTAAAGGAAAATTTACTTGCTATAGACTTATAATTATTGTATAATTTTGCGTCTTTTTGTAAAGTTTTTTATTTTAAAAATATAGTGTTTTAAAAAGGATATATGGCTAATCAAAATATTAGAATTAAATTAAAAGCATTTGATCATCGTTTGATAGATAAATCTGCTATGGAAATTGTAGATACTGCTAAGAGAACGGGGGCAAATGTACGCGGACCTGTGCCTTTACCATGTAAAAGAGAAAGGTGGACAGTATTGATATCTCCACATGTTAATAAGAAAGCTAGAGATCAATACGCACTTAAGACTTATGTGCGTTTAATGGATATTATAAATCCTACTGATAAAACAGTTGATTCTTTAATGAAATTAGATTTAGCAGCTGGTGTTGATGTTTCGTTAAAGTTAAATTAAGGGTATTTATATGATGATTAAGTTGGTAGGTAAAAAAATAGGTATGACTCGTATCATCAATGATAATGGTAGTTCTAACGCTGTAAGTGTAGTTGAATTAAAACCTAATATTGTAGTACAAAGAAAAATTACAACTATAGATGGCTATAATGCTTTACAAATGACAACTGGTAAAAAAGTTAATCGAAAAAATGAAGCAAAAATTAATAAGGTAAATAAAGCTATTAAAGGTCATTATAAAAGATCTAAACAAGATATTGGTTTAGGTTTATGGGAGAGCAAGGTTGCTGACAATGAATTAGAGTTGTTAGACCAAGATATTTTTGATGTGTCAGTTTTTTCTGTAGGACATTTTGTTGATGTTACTGGTGTATCTAAGGGTAAGGGCTTTCAAGGCGGAGTAAAAAGGCATAATTTTAGCATGCAAGATGCAACCCATGGTAACTCTGTTTCACATCGCGCACTTGGCTCAACTGGTCAATGCCAAGATCCTGGTAGAGTTTTTAAAGGTAAAAAAATGGCCGGACAAATGGGTAATAAAAAAGTTAGCGAACAATGTTTAGAGGTTTTAAATGTTGATTATGATAATAATTTACTGTTAATAAAAGGCGCTATTCCTGGTAGAAATGGTGGTTTTGTTGCAGTGCGCTTGTCTGTTAAGAAGAATGAAATTAATACAAAAATTACTAAAGATTTAATTATTAAAAATAAATCACACAATAAGAGTGCAGCGAAAGAACAAGTAGAAGAGAGTGTAAAATGAAAATAGATGTTTTAGATATAATAGATGATAAAAAAAATACTGTAGAAGTTAAAGACAGTATTTTTGCTAAAGATTTTAATAATTCTTTAGTTAATCAAGTAGTAAATGCTTATAAAAATGGTGCTAGAGCTGGCACTAAAGCACAAAAAAATCGTAGCGCTGTAAGTGGCGGTGGTAAAAAACCATTTAAGCAAAAAGGTACTGGTCGCGCTCGTGCTGGTACTACAAGAGGTCCTATTTGGAGAAGTGGTGGCGTTACATTTGCTGCAAGTCCTAAAAATTATGCACAAAAAGTTAATAAAAAAATGTATAAAGGTGCAATTAGTATAATATTTTCTGAATTATTGCGTTTAAATCGTATAAAAGTTATTAAGGAATTTACAGTTAAAGAAGCTAAAACTAAAGAAATTGTTAATTTATTGTTGAAATTAAAAATTAATGACGCCTTATTTATTACAGATGATATTGATGAAAATTTATATTTATCTTCGCGTAACTTATATCATGTTGGTGTATGTGATTCTATGAGTATAGACCCTGTTAGTTTAATTGGTTATGATAATGTAGTTATTAGTGAAAAAGCTCTTAAAAAAATTGAGAAATTATTATGAATCAAGAAAAAGTACTAAAAACATTATTAGCTCCAATAGTTTCAGAAAAAACTACAATATTATCTTCTTACAGTCAATATGTTTTTAAAGTAAGAGTAGATAGTAATAAAAGAGAAATAAAAAAAGCAGTAGAAACATTATTTTCTGTTGATGTAACTAATGTTAATGTTAGTAATGTTAAAGGAAAAAGTAGAGTATTTAAAGGTAGAGCTGGTAAGCGCAGTAATTGGAAAAAAGCTATTATAAAGTTAGCTTCAGGTCAAATAATAGATATTAGTAAAAAATAAATATGGCAGTCATTAAAAGAAAACCAACCTCAGCTGGCAGAAGATTTGTTGTTAGCGTGGTTAATAAAGAATTACATAAAGGGGAGCCTTTTAGTAAACTTACAGTAAGTAAAAAACGCATTAGTGGGCGTAATAATGCTGGTAGGATTACAGTTCGTCATCGTGGTGGAGGACATAAAAGACGTTATAGAATTATTGATTTTAAGCGTAATAAAGATGGTGTAGAAGCTAAAGTTGAACGTTTAGAATACGATCCTAATCGTAGTGCTAATATAGCTTTAATTTTATATGCAGATGGCACACGTAGTTATATTATTGCTCCTAAAGGTTTAAAATCTGGTGATAAAGTATTATCTGGAGATGTAGTTGCTATTAAGGTAGGTAATAATTTAAATTTAGGAAATATGCCTTTAGGTAGTGTAATTCATTGTATTGAAATGCAACCAAGAGGAGGCGCTAAAATGATGAGAAGCGCAGGCACTTCTGCTCAGTTGGTAGCTAAAGAAGGAACTTATGTTACTCTTAGATTACGTTCGGGAGAAGTGCGTAAAGTTTCAATGAATTGTAGAGCAACTATTGGTGAAGTTTCTAATTCAGAACATAGTTTGCAAAAATTAGGTAAAGCAGGGGCAAGTAGATGGCGTGGTGTGCGTCCAACTGTACGTGGAGTAGCGATGAACCCAATTGATCATCCGCATGGAGGTGGTGAAGGTAAAACTAGTGGTGGCAGGCATCCTGTCTCTCCTTGGGGTACTCCTACTAAAGGTTATAAAACTAGAAGCAATAAACGTACCAATAAGTTTATTGTGCGTCGTAGAAAATAGGAAATATTATGGCAAGATCACTTAGAAAAGGACCGTTTGTTGATGAGCATTTAATAAAAAAAGTATTAAAAGCGCAAAAAAATAAAGATAAAAAGCCAATTAAAACATGGTCTCGTCGTAGTGTTATAGTTCCTGAAATGATAGGTCTTACTATAGCTGTACATAATGGTAGAGCACATGTTCCAGTTTTTATTAATGAGAATATTATAGGGCATAAATTAGGAGAATTTGCTATTACCAGAACCTTTAAGGTGCATTCTGGTGATAGGAAAAGTTAAGGATAATTAATATGAAAGAAGTTAAAGCAGTTCATAAATTTGCAAGAATAACACCATTTAAAGTGCGTTTGGTTGCTGATCAAATTCGCGGGAAAAAAGTAGAAGAAGCATTAAATATTCTTAATTTTAGTAATAAAAAAGCTGCTACTTTAGTTGTTAAAGTATTAAATTCAGCAATATCTAACGCAGAGCATAATGATGGTAGTGATATTGATGAATTATTAGTTAGTAAAGTTTTTGTTGATGAAGGCTCTACTATGAAAAGAATTCGTCCTAGGGCTAAAGGCAGGGCGAATAGAATTTTAAAAAGAACAAGTCATATTACAGTTCTAGTAAAAGAAAAAGGTTGATTTTATGGGTCAAAAGGTAAATCCAAAAGGTATTAGGTTAGGTATAATTAAAGATTGGGATTCTAGATGGTATGCTAATAATAAAGATTATCCTAATTATTTATTATCTGATATAAAAACTAGAGATTATCTATTTGCTAAGTTAAAAAACGCTTCTGTTAGTCGTATTGTAATTGAACGTTTAACAGGTAGTGCTAAAGTAACTATACACACTGCTAGACCAGGAATTGTAATTGGTAAAAAAGGAGCTGATATTGAAAGTTTAAAAGGAATTGTTAGTAAACTTTTACAAGTTCCTGTGCATATTGGTATTGAAGAAATTAAAAAACCAGAATTAGATGCTACTTTAGTAGCAGAGAATATAGCGCAACAATTAGAGAAAAGAATTGCTTATCGTCGTGCTGTTAAAAGAGCGCTTGCTAATGCTACTCGTTTTGGTGCTAACGGGATTAAGATTATGGTTAGTGGCAGGTTAAATGGTGTAGAGATTGCTAGATCAGAGTGGTATATAGAAGGCAGAGTTCCATTGCATACTTTTAGAGCTGATATTGACTACGCTTCTTATGCTTCTCATACTCAATATGGCGTTATAGGAATTAAAGTATGGATTTTTAAAGGTGAAATTTTGGACCATAAAAAAGGTACATTAGATGAGGTAGTATCTCGTGGTGCTACTAAAGTTAGATAAGGAATATTATGTTGCAACCTAAAAGAACAAAATATAGAAAGGTAATGAAAGGTCGTAATAGAGGTTTGGCTAGCGGATGTAAAGTAAGTTTTGGTGAAATCGGGCTAAAAGCTTTTGATCGTGGTAATATTACTGCCAGACAAATTGAATCTGCTCGTCGCGCTATGACTAGATATGTTAAAAGAACTGGTAAGATTTGGATTAGAATTTTTCCAGATGTGCCAGTTACTAAAAAACCGCTTGAGGTGCGTATGGGTAAAGGTAAGGGTTCAGTGGAGTACTGGGTTTGTAAAATTAAACCAGGACAAATGTTATTTGAGATGGCCGGTGTTGATGAAAAAACTGCTAAAAAAGCATTTATTTTAGCAGCAGCAAAATTACCAGTCAAAACAACAATAGTTAAAAAAGCAATAATGTGATGAAAGTAAAAGAATTAAGAGAAAAAAAAATAATAGAATTAAATACTGTATTAATAGATTTATTAAAAGAGCATTTTGAATTACGTATGCAACATAAAGGTTCTGAATTAAAGGATACTAGTAAATTGACTAAAATTAGAAGAAATATTGCTAAGGTGAAAACCATTATAAAAGAGAAGACAAATGAATAATAAATCTATAGAGCGTAGTTTAATAGGAAAGGTTGTTAGTAATAGTGCTAATAAGACTATTTTAGTATTAGTCCAGCGTAAAGTTAGACATAGTATTTATAAGAAATATATTAAAAAAAGCACTAAAGTAGCAGCGCATGATGGAAAAAATGAATGTAAGTTAGGTGACACAGTAAGAGTTGTAGAGCATAGGCCTTTTTCCAAGACTAAACATTGGGCGTTAGCAGAGGTTTTGGAAAAATCAATTGCAATTGATTAAGTAGGAGAATAATATGATACAAATGCAAACAAAGTTAAATGTTGCTGATAATAGCGGTGGTATTAAGGCTGTATGTATTAAGGTGTTAGGCGGATCTAAACGTCGTTATGCTGCTATTGGAGATGTTATTAAAGTAAGTATTAAAGAAGCAGCACCAAGAGCTAAAGTAAAAAAAGGAGAAGTATATGATGCAGTTATTGTTCGTACTGCACAGGGAGTACGTCGTTTTGATGGTTCTCGTATTCGTTTTGATAATAACTCTATAGTATTATTAAATCCAAAATTAGAACCTATAGGTACACGTATTTTTGGTCCTGTTACACGCGAATTAAGAGGGAAGAAATTTATGAAAATAGTATCACTTGCGCCGGAGGTATTATAGTGTTAAAGATTAAGAAAAATGATGAAATAATTGTAATTACTGGTAAAGATAAAGGCGTTATTGGCGTTGTTACTAAAGTTGTTTCTCGCAATAAATTATTAGTAGAAGGCGTTAATATTGCTAAAAAACATGTAAAACCTAATCCACAATCAGGCATAGAAGGCGGTATAGTTAATAAAGAAATGCTATTGATGTATCAAATGTTGCTATTTATAATGCAGAAAGTAAAAAAGCAGATCGAGTTGGATTTCGTTTTGATAAAGATAATAATAAAGAAAGATTTTTTAAATCAAATAATAAATTAATAGGTATATAAACGTGGCTAGATTAAGAGAACAATATAATAAAGAAATACTGCTGAATTTACAAAAAAAAATAGGAGTTAAAAATCCTATGGCAGTACCAAGGATAGAAAAAATAACTTTAAACATGGGGCTAGGTAGCGCATTAGGTGATAAAAAAGTTTTAAAAAGTGCTTTAGAGGAAATGAAATTAATTGCTGGACAGCAACCTATAGCTTGTGCAGCAAGAAAATCAGTAGCAAGTTTTAAAATTCGTGATGGTAATATAATAGGTTGTAAAGTTACTCTTCGTCGTAATAAAATGTTTGAGTTTTTAGATCGATTAGTAAATATTGCTATTCCAAGAATAAGAGATTTTCGTGGTTTGAGCGTTAAATCATTTGATGGGAGTGGTAATTATAATATGGGAATAACAGAACAAATTGTATTTCCAGAAATTGATTTTGAAAAAATAGATAAAGTGCGTGGTATGGATATTGCTATTACTACTAGCACTGATAACGATATGCACGCTAAGGAATTATTAGCAGCATTTAATTTCCCTTTTAAAAATTAAGGATAAGTAATGGCAAAACAGTCAATGATAAATAGAGATTTAAAACGAATAAAGATAGTTATAAAATATAAAACAAAACGTACAGAGTTAAAAAATATTATTAAAAGCATTAAATCATCTGATGAAGAGCGCTTTGAAGCTATTATTAAATTACAATCACTGCCAAGAGATGCTTCGCCTTCAAGGATGCGTAATCGTTGTGGTTTATCTGGCAAACCATATGGTTTTTATCGTAAATTTGGCTTATCAAAAATGAAACTTAGAGAGCGCACAATGAACGGTGAGATTCCTGGTCTTTCTAAAGCAAGCTGGTAAGGAGTAAGATATGAGTATGTCTGATCCAATCGCCGATATGTTAACGCGCATTCGTAACGCACACATGGCAGATAAAACTATAGTTATGATGCCGTATTCTAAAATTAAAGAAGATATTTTGCATGTTATGCATCAAGAAGGCTATATTATCTCTTATGATATTAGCAATGAAGGTGTCAAAAAAAGTATTAGTGTTAATTTAAAATATTATAATAATAAGCCTGTGATTGATAAATTAATTAGAATATCTAAACCTAGTTTAAGAGTTTATACTGCTAGTAATAAAATCCCAAAAGTTATGAATGGTTTAGGTATAGTTATTATATCCACTCCAAAAGGTATAATGACAGGGGTAGAAGCAAAAAAACAGAAAATTGGTGGTGAACTTTTGTGTAGCGTGGAGTAGATAATGTCAAGAATAGCAAAAAATCCAATTATTATTCAAGACGGTACTAATGTATCAATTGATGGTAATGTTGTAACAGTAAAAGGTAAATTAGGAGAGAGAATATTAAATTTACATAAGTTTGTTAATATAGAACAACAAGACAATAAATTAATTTTTACTATAAATGCTGAAAGAAAAAAAGAAGAAAGATTAGCTTGGGCGCAAGCTGGCACTGCAAGATCATTAGTTTTTAATGCAATTTTTGGAGTTAATAATGGTTGGGAGAAAAAATTAATTCTTATAGGAGTTGGTTATAAAGCACAAGCTAAAGGTAGAATATTGAACTTAAATTTAGGCTTTTCACATCCTATAAATTATAGTTTACCAGAAGGCGTAAATGTAGAAACTCCAACGCAAACAGAAGTGATATTAAAAGGTATAGATAAACAAATAGTGGGTCAAGCAGCAGCAGATATTAGGTTTTTCTGCCCGCCAGAACCTTACAAAGGAAAAGGAGTTCGTTATGAAAACGAACAAGTAGTACGTAAAGAAGCTAAGAAAAAATAAGGTTAGTTAATATGAGACAATCAAAAAAACAAGCTCGCTTAAAAAGAGCAATAAAATTTAGAGCAAAAAATAAACATAGTTCTTTAGAAAGATTATGTATTTATAAAAGCTCTAATCATATTTATGCACAAATTATTAGTAGTTGTGGTACTAAAACATTAGCACAAGCGTCTACTTTAAATATAAAAATTAATAATGGTGGCAATATAAAAGCTGCTAATAAAATTGGCGAGATAATTGCTAAATCCGCTATTAAAGCAAAAATTACTAAAGTTGCTTTTGATCGTAGTGGTTTTAAATATCATGGTCGCGTTAAAGCATTAGCTGATAGTGCTAGAAAAGCTGGATTAGAAATTTAAAAGGATATTATGGCTGATAATTATACAGAAAATGAATTTATTGAAAAATTAGTAAATGTGCGTCGTGTTGTTAAAGTTGTTAAAGGCGGTCGTATTTTTAGTTTTTCTGCTTTAGTGGTAATAGGTGATGGTAAAGGTCGTGTTGGTTATGGAACCGGTAAAGCTCGTGAGATACCACAAGCAGTACAAAAAGCAATGGAGAAAGCAAAAAAAGGAATGTTTAATATTCCCCTTATTAAAGGCACAATTTATTACAAGGTAAATTCAAGTATTGGTGCTGCTAAGATTTATATGCAGCCAGCATCAGAAGGAACAGGAATTATTGCAGGTGGTCCGATGCGTAGTGTATTAGAGGCGGTGGGAGTACATAATATTTTAGCAAAATGTAATGGTACTCGCAATCCTATTAGTGTTGTACGTGCTACTATTTATGGCTTAGCTAAAATGTCTTCTCCAGAACAAATAGCTATGAAGCGCGGTAAAAGTGTACAGCAAATTATAGGAGAAAATAATGTCTGATAATATAAATAAAAAAATTAAAAGCAATAAGTCTACCACTATAAAAAAAACTGCAAAAAAAATAGCTATTAAAAAAATAGTTACTGTTACTCTTATAAAAAGTTTATACGGTCGTTTGCCAAAACATCGTCAGACTATTAAAGGATTAGGGCTTAAAACAATTAATAATACTGTGCAATTAGAAGACACAAGTGCAATTAGAGGTATGATTAATAAGGTATCTTATTTATTAAAAATTGAAAGTTAATATGAAATTAAATACACTTAGCCCAGTAAATGGCGAAAAAAAATTAAGAAAAAGAGTTGGTCGTGGTATTGGCAGTGGTTTTGGTAAAACCTGTGGTCGCGGGCATAAGGGACAAAAATCTCGTAGTGGTGGTTTTAGTAAAGTTGGTTTTGAAGGCGGACAAATGCCGTTACAAAGAAGACTGCCAAAAGTTGGTTTTAGCTCTAGAGTTTCTATAGTTACAGATGAAGTAACACTTGGTGAAATTAATAAATTAACAGAGAAAGAGATTAATTTAGATATATTAAAAAAACATAATTTAATCACTAAAAATATTCAAAAAATTAAAATAATTTTATCTGGTGAAATTAGTAGAGTAATAAAAGTTAATGATGCTAATATCAAAGTTACTAAAGGAGCAACTGTAGCTATTCAATCAGCAAAAGGCAGTATCGTTAAATAAACATGCAATCGACAAGTAATATATCATCAGATTTAATTAAACGCATTTTATTTTTAATAGGTGCTTTAATTATATTTAGATTAGGCACCCATATCACTATTCCTTTTATTTCTTCAGTTGCTTTAGCATCTTTGGTAGAAGATAGTAGAGGTACAATTCTAGATATGTTTAATATGTTTTCAGGCGGAGCATTACAAAGATTATCTATATTTACTTTAGGCATTATGCCTTATATTTCTTCGTCAATTATAATACAATTAATGTCATCAGTAGTACCAAAACTACAACAGTTAAAAAAAGAAGGCGAACAAGGTAGACGAGTAATTACTCAGTACACTAGGATGGGAACAGTGTTGTTAGCAGTTTTTCAATCATACGGTATTTCTATAGCATTACAATCACAACAAGCTGGCGGAGTTAGTTTGGTTACAGAAACAGGGTTTGTTTTTAGCTTTATAACTATGGTAACCCTCACTACGGGCACATTATTTTTAATGTGGTTAGGTGAACAAATTACAGAAAAAGGTATAGGTAATGGTATTTCTATGATTATTTTTGCTGGTATTGTTTCTGGTCTACCATCTGCTTTTGGCTCTACATTATCTTTAGTTTCAACTGGTGAATTAGCAGCTATTTTAGTAGTAATTATTTTAGCAATAACATTAATAGTTACTGCTTTTGTAGTATTTGTAGAAAAAGGGCAAAGACGTATAACTATTAATTATGCTAAACGTCAACAAGGTCGTAGAATGATGGGCGGTCAGAGTTCTTATTTGCCACTAAAAATTAATATGGCAGGTGTTATTCCACCTATTTTTGCATCATCTATTATTTTATTTCCTTCTAGTTTAGGGCAATGGTTTTCTAAAAGCGACGGTCTATCATGGTTAGCTGATGTTAGCGCATCTTTAGCGCCAGGACAACCATTGTATATAACTTTTTATGCTCTAGCAATTTTATTTTTTACTTTTTTTTATACAGCACTTACTTTTGATGCTAATGATACAGCAGATAATTTACGTAAAAGTGGTGGCTTTATTCCTGGTATTAGACCTGGTAAACATTCAGCAGAATATATTGATTCTGTTGTATCTAAATTAACAGCAGTTGGTGCTATTTATATAACAGCAGTTTGTTTGTTACCAGAATTTTTAATTCTATATTTAAATGTGCCTTTTTATTTTGGGGGCACTAGTTTATTAATTATAGTAGTAGTAATAATGGATTTTATTTCTCAAATTCAATCACATTTTATGTCTAATCAGTATGAATCATTAATGAAAAAATCAAATTTAAAATAATCAGCAAATAAGGAATTATTATGAAAGTAAGAGCATCAGTTAAAAAAATTTGTAATAACTGCAAAGTTATTAAACGTAAAGGTGTAATAAGAGTAATTTGCAAAGAGGCAAAACATAAACAAAGACAAGGTTAGTTACAATTGACAATAATTATCATACAAAGTATAATTATGGGTTTTTTAATTTAAAAATTAGGTGTTATAAATTATGGCAAGAATTGCAGGGATAAATATTCCAGTTAATAAACATATTGTAATTGGATTACAATCTATTTATGGTATAGGTAGGACAAGAGCAATTGAGATTTGTGGAAATACCAATATAAATATAACTACTAAGATAGCAGAACTTGATGATAAAAAATTAGAAGATTTACGTCGTGAAGTAGCTAAGTTTAAAGTAGAAGGTGATTTACGTCGTGAAGTAGCAATTAATATTAAGCGTTTAAAAGATTTAGCTTGCTATAGAGGCATTCGTCATCGTAAATCTTTACCTTTGCGTGGACAAAGAACAAAAACTAATGCAAGAACGCGTAAAGGACCGCGTCGTTTAATTAAATAATAACTATGGCACATACAACAAACAAAAAAAAATCAAAGAAATTAATAACTGATGGAATAGCACATATTCATGCTAGTTTTAATAATACTATTATTATGATAACAGATCGTTATGGCAATGCTGTTTGTTGGTCTACTTCTGGTGGTTCTGGTTTTAGAGGCTCTCGTAAATCAACACCATTTGCAGCACAAGTGGCAGCTGCTAAAGCTGGAGAAAAAGCTAAAACATTTGGTATGAAAAATATTGATGTAAAAGTAAATGGTCCTGGTCCTGGTAGGGATTCTGCTATTAGAGGGCTTAATTCTGAAGGTTTAAAGATTAAATCTATTACTGATGTAACGCCAATTCCACACAATGGTTGCCGTCCTGCTAAAAAAAGAAGAGTATAGTGTTGCAAAGATTAATAAAATATATAAGGAATTAAAATTATGGCAAGATATATTGGTCCTAAATGTAAGTTATCACGCCGTGAAGGCACTGATTTGTTTTTAAAAAGTGGTATTCATGCTTTAGACTCTAAATGTAAATTAAATCAATTACCAGGTATGCATGGTGCAACAGCTAGAGTTAAAAAGTTAAGTGGTTATGGGCTGCAGTTACGTGAAAAACAGAAAGTTAAACGCATGTACGGTGTTTTAGAAAAGCAGTTTTATTTGTATTATAAAAAAGCTAGTAGAAAAAAAGGCTCTACAGGGGAAAATTTATTAACTTTATTAGAGACTCGTCTTGATAATGTAGTTTATCGTATGGGTTTTGCACTAACTCGCAGTGAAGCGCGTCAGTTAGTATCACATAAATCTATTTTAGTTAATAATACAGTGGTTAATATAGCATCTTATCAAGTGGCGAGTGGTGATGAAATTATGGTGCGTGAAAAAGCTAAAAAACAAAGTCGTATTCAACTGGCTTTAGAATTAGCAGAACAAGAGGGATTTGTTGATTGGGTTGATGTAGACACAAAAAAGATAACAGGTGTGTTTAAAAATCATCCTAATCGTAATGACTTATCAGGCGATATTGCAGAACATTTAATTGTTGAGTTGTACTCAAAATAGGAGTTATATTTATGCGTAGTAATGTTAGAGATTTTTTAAAACCTAAGCTAGTTGATTCGACTATATTAGCGACAAATGAATTTCGTATTGTATTAGAGCCTTTAGAAAAAGGTTTTGGGTATACTTTAGGAAATGCTCTTAGAAGAATTTTATTGTCATCTATGACTGGTAGTGCGGTTACTGAAGTAGCGATTGATGGAGTTATTCATGAATATTCTACTATTGATGGTGTGCAAGAGGATGTATTAGATATTTTACTTAACCTTAAAGAAGCTGCTATTTCATTAAATACTAGCGATAATGCAGAGGTTGTTATTGATAAAAAAGGCCCATATACTATTACTGCCGCAGATATAGAGGAAAACGCAACTGATGTTAGCGTGCATAATCCTGATAAAATTATTGCAACTATCAACAAAGGCAGTGTTATGCGTATGGTTGTTAAGATACAAACAGGTGTAGGTTATGATAGCTCTTATAGTAGAGTAAATTCTAATTCTATAGGTGGTTTGCTATTAGACGCTAGTTTTTCACCAATTAAAAAAGTTAACTTTACAGTTGAACCATGCCGTTCAGAAGAAAAAGTTGATTTAGATAGATTAAATATTAATATAACAACTAACGGCGCTATTGACGCAGAAGACGCTGTTAAAACAGCTGCTACTATTTTACAAAATCAACTAGTATCTTTTATTAAATTAGAAGAAAAAACTGAAGAAACACCACAACCAACTTCACAGGATTTTGATCCTATTTTATTGGCAGCAGTAGATGAGTTAGATCTTACAGTGCGTAGCGCTAATTGTTTAAAAGCTGAACAAATTTATTATATTGGTGATTTAATTCAAAAAACTGAGCAAGATTTATTAAAAGCCTCAAATTTAGGTAGCAAATCTTTAACTGAGATTAAAGAAATTTTAGATGAAAAAGGCTTAAGCTTAGGTAGTGCAGTTGAAAATTGGCCACCAATAGATTTAATGCCGGAATAAAAGGATAATATAGATGAGACATAAAAAGTCAGGTAGAAAGTTAAATCGTAATTCATCGCATAGAAAAGCTATGTTTAAAAATATGGTAAATTCTTTACTGCGTTTTGAAGTTATTAAAACTACATTGCCAAAAGCTAAAGAATTAAGAAAATTTGTTGAACCTATTATAACTCGTGCTAAAGAGGATAGTGTTGCTAATCGTCGTAATATTTTTACTAAATTAAGAGATAATGAAATAGTGGCAAAATTATTTACTGATATTGGCCCATTTTATAAAGATCGTCCTGGTGGTTATACTCGTGTATTAAAATCAGGTTTCAGGACAGGTGATAAAGCACCAATGGCTGTGATACAGTTGGTTGACTTTACTAGTAATGTTGATAATAAAAATATACAGGAGTAATTTATGCCATCAATTAAAGTTAAAGAAAATGAATCGTTTGATGTAGCACTTCGTAGATTTAGAAGGTTGTGTGACCAAGCTGGTGTTGTAGCTGATGTGCGTAAGAATGAGTTTTATGAAAAACCTACTTGGGTTACAAAACGTAAAAAACAAGCAGCAGTTAAAAGAACACATAAAGAAAGATTAAAAAATAGAGTTCATCGTAAAAGATTATATTAAAATAATAATTATTTATTGATTTTAATATATGATTAATATTAAAGACAAATTAGCTTTGGATATGAAGGTTGCCATGAAATCTGGTGACAAAAATACTTTAAGGGCTTTGCGCAATATAATTGGTACAGTAAAACAAATTGAAATTGATAAACGCATAGAGTTAAGTGATAGCGAAATATTGAGCATTATACAAAAAATTACCAAAAAACTAAAAGACTCTATTAAACAGTTTAAAGATGCTGGACGCATAGATTTAGTTAATAAAGAACAACAAGAGCTAGATATTATTAATACTTATTTACCAGCACCTGTTAGTGAATTGGAAATCAATAAAATTGTTACTAAAGTTATAAATGAATTATCAGCAAAATCAATAGCAGATATGGGTTTAGTTGTAAAAACAGTGAAAAGTAAGTTAGATGGTATAGCTGATATGGCTATAGTTAGTAAAATTATTAAAAATAAATTAAGTTAAATTATGCAAACAGATATTAAGTTTACAGATAATGCTGCTTTAAAGGTAGCAGAGCTTATTAAAGAAGAGGCTAATAATAAACTTAAATTAAGAGTTTATATTACAGGAGGAGGTTGTTCCGGGTTTTCATATGGCTTTACTTTTGATGATAAAACTAAAGAAGGTGATTTTAGTGTAGTTAATAAAAATGTAACTATGGTAGTTGACGTTATGAGTTATCAGTATTTAACAGGAGCAACTGTTGATTATTTAGAAGATTTGCAAGGAGCTAGATTTATTATCCATAATCCAAACGCTAAAACTACTTGTGGTTGTGGTTCTTCTTTTTCAGTTTAATAAATTTAATAAATTATTATTTTTATTATTATTAGTACAAAATTTATTTGCATTAACTGAAAATGATTTTGTTAATAAAGTTTTAGAGCAAAATAGATTTTTATTAAAAGACAAAATTTATACAGATATTAAAAAAGTTAAACTAGCTATAGGCAAACAAGAGTTTGAGGATTTTAAAGTTAATTTAAATATTATTAATTCTTATAGTTACTATGATATTGATAAAGATACTGATTCTACTGATATTTATAGTAAAAATAAAATTGATAATCAACAAACATTAAAGCTAACAATAGCAAAAAAGTTTTTATCAGTTGATGGTATTATTGATTTTAGCGTTAGTAAAACTGTTCCAGATAAGAATATAAGTCGTTATAAGCAAAATATTTTTTATGATAAATATATTATTAATAATGACAATATAAGTTATAAATTAAGTTATAAATATCCATTATTAAAGCCAGATACAACTGCTAATGAAAAAAAAATATATCAGCATAATGTTTTAAATGTAGATAAAGAGAAATTAGATTTTTTAGATGCTAAAGAAAGGTTTTTGGCGTCTATGTTAAATGATTATTTATTATGGGCAAAATATCAAGAAATTGCCAACATATACAATGATTATAAGATTAAGTTACAGCAAATAAACAATACAGATAACGCCGTTAATATAGCTATTGATATTATAAATATTGATATAATAAAAAATAATGCTAATTTATTAAGTACTAAGAAAAAAATAGCCTCTATACTAGACGATGATAGTTTATTAAATACTAAGATTAATTTTAATTATAATAAAAATATAAAATTAATAACTACAAAACAACGAATAGCTAGTTTTTTAGCAGAAAATAATAGAAAATTACTTAAAATTATTATTAAGAAAAAATTAAAACAAATAGATTTAAAGTATTATAAACAACAGACTCTACCACAATTAGATTTTTCTGCAGCAATTACAAATAATATTTATAAAGGTAATACATTAAGCAGTAAATATAATAATAATAGTATTAATTATAAATTATCTTTAGAGTTTAATATGCCAATTGGTGAAAATTTGAGTAATAAAAAAAATCTATTAATTAATAGATTAAATTTGAAAGAAATAATTATTACTTATAATGATACTTTAAATGATTTGATAGCCAGTATTGAAGGTATTAATTTAAATTTACGACTTATGCAGGGTCTTATTGATAAATATAAACAAACAATTATAGACCTTACTAAGAACAGTAATAAGCAATTAGTTAATTACAAGCAATCTATAATAACCATTAAGGAGTTATTGTATACTTATTTACAACAAAAAAATGAGTTGGTAAAATATATAAATACAGTAATAAGCTACAGATTAAAAATAGTACAATATGATAATTATTTAGACAGATTACTGTTAAGTTATGCGGTTATTAATTAAAGGGAAATTTTCCAGTATTAAGCATCGGTGGCATTTGATTTGAGTTTGAATTTTCTCCCTGCATCATTTGCATCATTTGCATCATTTTTTTACCACCCATTTTCTTCATTGTTTTTTGCATTTTTTCAAATTGTTTTAATAATTTATTAACATCTTGTGCACTTACTCCAGAGCCTTTAGCTATTCTTTGCTTTCTACTGCCTTTAATTAAATTAATATATATTCTTTCTTTATTGGTCATAGAATTAATAATAGCTATCATTTTTTTATTAGGAGAGGCTTTTAAGGCTTTATTTTTTATATTATTGGCAATATTAGCTATTCCAGGTATTTTTTTCATAACTTCCTCCATGCCGCCCATTTGTTCTATTTGTTCTAATTGATCACGCATATCAAACATATCAAACTTACCTTTTTGTATTTTTTTAGCAGTTTTAAGTGCTTTTTTATGATCAATTTTTTCTTCAATTTCTTCTATAAGTGATAAAATATCTCCCATCCCCAGAATCTGTGAAACAATTCTATCTGGATGAAATACTTCTAAATTTTCAATTTTTTCACCAATACCTAAAAATTTAATTGGAGCACCAGTTATATGTTTAACCGATAGAGCAGCACCGCCCCTAGCATCACCATCAGTTTTTGTTAAAATAACACCAGTAATATTTACTGTTGCTGCAAAGGTTTTAGCAGTTAAAGCAGCCTCTTGTCCACTCATTGCATCAACTACAAACAAAGTTTCAATTGGATTTACTTTTTTATGTATATTTTTTAACTCACTCATCATATCTTTATCAATATTAAGTCTACCAGCAGTATCAATAATTAATATATCAAAAAATTCTTTTGCAGCATATTTTTTAGCATTTATAACTATTTTTTCTACTTTATCAGTAGTATTTGAAGCAAAAAAACTACAGTTTATTTGTTTGCTTAATAGTTCTAATTGTGCAATAGCGGCTGGACGATAAATATCAGCACTTACTACTAAAATTTTCTTTTTTTCTTTTATTTGCAGGTAGTTGGCCAATTTAGCTACAGTGGTTGTTTTACCAACTCCTTGTAAGCCTGCTACCATAATAACCGCCGGTGCCTGTGTTTTAAGGTTAATAGTAGATGTTTCCCCGCCTATGATAGCTGTTAATTCTTGTTGAACTAATTTAATAAATTGTTGTTTAGCATTTAAACCTTCAGCAACTTCCATGCCATCTGCCTTAACTGCTACATTATTTAAAAATTTATTAATTACTTCAAGCGCTACATCAGCTTCAAGTAGTGAAAAACGTACATCATTTAAAATATTTTTTATATTTTTAGTATTGAGTTTATTATTGCCAGTAATGGATTTAAAACTATTTGTTAGTTTATTTGTTAAATTATCAAACATATATTGTATAAATTTTATAAAATTAACGCATATTATACAATTTATAATGAAATATGTTAATTTTAAGTTTGTTTTTTTATTTTGTAGCTTTGCTTTTACTTATTAAGCAATTAAAATCTATCGATAATAATCTGGCAATGTATGTATATAGTGCTACAGCGCTTGCATTAATTAGTCATATTTTTGTCATTATAGCTTTGTTTGATAATAATTATAATATTTTATTGGGAATGGCAAATAGCGCTATTTTGATTACTTTTATAGTAGTTTTTATATTTTATATAACAAGTATTATTTATAAAATAAATGCTTTAGGAGTATTTATATATCCGGTAGTAATTATAATTATTGTATTACAAGAAATATTTCCCGATAAAAATATAGCATTAATACAGATGTCATGGCATATTATGTTATCAATTATTAGTTATAGTTTATTAGTTGTTGCTTTCTTTTTGTCAATTTTACTTACGATGCAAAACAAACATCTACATCAAAAAAATATTAATAGTTTTATTAACCATTTGCCGCCATTACAAAGCACAGAACATTTATTATTTAGCACTATAATAATTGGTTTCATCTTACTTACTTTAGCGCTGATAAGTGGTTTTATTTTTATGCAAGATATATTTATTCAGCATTTATTACATAAGACTGTACTATCAATTATAGCTTGGTTTATATTTTTATTTCTTATTAGTGGTAGGATGATTTTTGGTTGGCGTAATAAACAAATTATTACAGCTATACAAATAGCTTTTATTATTTTAATTTTAGCGTATTTTGGCTCTAAATTTGTATTGGAAAAAATTTTATCTTAAATAATTAAAATTATAATCAAAACAAATTAATAAAATTGTAAAATAATAGCTTTTATTAATTTAATTATTTTGCCTATACAACTATCAAAATTAGCAGATAATATAACTACATCACCAATTCTTACTTTTGCTGCTGCAGTTAATAAGAGAATTGCCAGTGGTGATAACTTATACAATCTTACTGTTGGTGATTTTAACCCTAAGATTTATCCTATTCCAGAAAAATTAAAAAATGAAATTATATTAGCATATAAGGCTGGACAAACAAATTATCCAGGTGCTTTTGGTATAGAAAAACTACGCATTAGTGTAGCTAAATTGCTTAAAAATTATTGCAATGTTAATTTATCTATTAATAATATTTTAATAGCAAGCGGTTCTAGACCGCTGATTTATGCTACCTTTAAAGCTATTATTGATAAAGGAGATACAGTGCTTTTCCCTGTGCCATCTTGGAATAATGATTATTATAGCTTACTTAGTGGTGCTAAAGCCGTTATGGTAGAGACGACTGTTGAAAATAATTTTATGCCTACCAAGACAGAATTAATGCCATTTATAACCGATGCTACTATTTTAGCATTATGCTCACCACAAAATCCAACTGGTACAGTATTTTCTAAACAACAATTAAATGATATTTGTGATTTAGTAGTAGCAGAAAATAATCGTCGTGGTGCTAATAAAAAACCACTATATATTATGTTTGATCAGGTGTATTGGCTTATGGTATTTGGTGATGGTAAATTTTATCATGCGCAAAGTTTAAATCAAGAAATAAATAAATATGCAATTTTTATTGATGGCATTTCAAAGTCATTTGCAGCAACAGGAGTAAGAGTTGGCTGGGCTAGCGGACCTACCAATATTATTGCTAAAATGCGCTCTTTTATCGCACATATTGGAGCATGGGCGCCTAAAGCAGAACAAATTGCCACCGGAGAATTTTTAACTGATTTAGCTGCTGTTGATAGTTATTTGCAAGAATTTAGATTAACATTGCAAACAATATTAACTAAATTTTATAATGGTTTTATAATGATGAAACAAGAAGGATTACCTGTTGATTCTATAAAACCACAAGCCTCAATTTACTTGTCTATTAAATTAGACTTAATTGGAAAAAAAACTATAAATAATAAAGTTTTAAATAATGTTGACGATGTACAAGATTTTTTATTAAATGATGCTAAAGTAGCTGTTTTACCATTTAGTTGGTTTGGGGCTAAAAATTGTAATAGTTGGTATAGAATCTCAGTTGGTACTTGTAAATTAGATGAGGTTGATGATATAGTGAAAAATATTAAAACAACGCTAAAAAGTATTTGTTGATATGAATAAAAAAACACTAACAATAGGAATTTTAGGCTTAGGCACGGTAGGCTCTGGTGTTGTTGATATTTTAATTAAAAATAAAGCAAAATTCTATAATAATTATAATACAGAAATTATTATAAAAATTATAGCAGTTAGAAATAAAAACCTTAAAAGATCATGTAAGGGTGATTTTATATTAACAGATAATGCTTACGATGTTATAAATAGTGATGTTGATCTTATATTAGAGTTAATAGGCGGTACTACTATAGCTAAAGATTTAGTGATGGGTGCGCTTAATAGCAATAAGCATGTAATTACTGCTAATAAGGCTTTAATTGCGAATTATGGCAATGAGTTACTTCAAATTGCTAGTAATAATAATGTTAAGCTATTATTTGAAGCTGCTGTGGCTGGTGGAATACCTATTTTAAAAGTTTTACAGCAAGGCTTAAGCGCTAATAATATTACTATGATAGCTGGTATTATTAATGGTACTACTAATTTTATTCTTACAGAAATGCGTAATAATGGACGTAATTTTGCTGATGTATTAGTAGAAGCTCAGAAATTAGGTTATGCAGAATCTGATCCAACCTTTGATATTGAGGGTATTGATGCAGCTCATAAAATTAGCATACTTAGTGCTATAGCTTTTGGCACTGAATTTAATTTTACTCATGTAGGTCATGCAGGTATTAGCAGTATAGATAGTGAAGATGTTGATTTTGCTGATGAATTTGGATATAATATCAAACATTTAGCACTCACTAAAATGATTGATAATACTATTTATATGGGAGTTGAGCCTACGCTTATTAAAAAAAATACTTTATTAGCAAAAGTTGATGGTGTTATGAATGCAGTTTTTGTGCGTAGTGATGCTCTGGGAGATTCTTTGTATTATGGAGCAGGAGCAGGAGGTAGTGCTACAGCGTCAAGTGTAGTTGCTGATATAATTGATATTATTAACAATACTTGCGTTAATAATTTTTTCAGTAAAACACCTTTAACATCAATTAATATATGTCAAAAAGATGCTATAAATATGCAGCATTCAGTGTTAAGAAAGTGCACATATCCAAAAACTACATCCTCTTCCCTATTAAATGCACCCAAACAACACACAATTCAAACAAGATCACCAGCCAGATAAAAATATAACAAGAAATCTACATTTTCGCGTAAATACTTCCCTATTTTGGTCAACCAAATGGAAAGGTAACTCTAGTATGTGGCCATACGGTCCTTCGGACAAATATCGTCACTACTACTGTGATAGAAAAACAAAAATGCACACTAACTCAAGTGTTATAAAGTCGACAGTTTAACATGAAAGTGTGTGTGCACACATCGG
>CBDCHC010000014.1:0-6795 GCA_965217075.1 Gammaproteobacteria bacterium
ATAACTGTAAGTGTAGCCGCAGACGTTGCTAATAGTGTTGCTACTGCAACGCTTACTACCTCAGCAGCTACTAGCACTCAAAATTATGACTTTGAGCCACCAGCTGTAGTTAGTATAACTCCTACTACAATTATTTTTGATGAAGCAGTTAATATAAATACTTTTACACAAGATTTTGGTTTAGCAACTAGCAAACTTACTCTAGCTAATGGTAAAACTTTTGGTACCGGTGCAACTATAGCAGCTGATATAGATACAGCAGCACACAGCATTGTTATAACAAATATTGACACTGATGTTAATGGTACTTATACTAAATTAAGTGCTACTGCAGTAGCAGGCTTAACTATTACTGGTGATTTTGATCCAACACCTGATAATATTAATAATAACATTGACACTAGTAAAGCTGTATATAGTTATACTAATAATAATGGTGAAACTTGGTATTTATGGGCTAGAAATACTAGCGGATACCATATCTCTAAATTAGGTAGTACTGCTAAATGGTTTTGGGAAGGTGCTGATTCTGTCGATGATTTAAAACAAAATCCTTGGGAAGTTAGTTCTTGGATGAAATCAACTGCTGCTGCTTATGACCCAGATTCAACAGAAGTTACTGCTGCCAGCGTGGATGCTTATACTGATAAATTTAGCATTACTGCAGGCACAGGTAGCACAGTTGCAGCAGGTGATACACTTAACATAGCAGCTAATGCCATAGTAGATAAAGCTGCTAATACTAATGATGCTCTTACTAGCAATATAGTTCCTGATACCATAGTAGGTCTAGTTAGCACTTGGAAAACTAGTACAGATAATGAAACAGTTACGATTAGGGTAAATAATGATTATGAGTATAATTACACTATAGACTGGGGTGACGGTAGTGTTGAGAGCTCTCAAACAGCTAACGCTACTCATGTCTACGCTACAGCTGGTAATCATCAGATAGCTATTACTGGTGATTATCCAGTAATTAGTTTTGGTGGTGCTTTGGAATAATAAAAACACTCAATTAATAAGCATTGATAGCTGGGGTAACACAGCATGGCAAAGCTTTAATAAGGCATTTACTTATGCAGTTAATTTAGTTTCTATACCTACTAACGCACCTAATTTAAATGGTGTTACTGATGCTAGTTATATGTTTAAGAATGCCAGTAAATTTAATACAGATATCAGCACTTGGGATACAGGCAAGGTAACTAAGATGTCAGGTATGTTTATTGGTGCCAGCAACTTTAACCAAAACATAGGCGCTTGGGATACATCTCAGGTAACTGATATGAGTTGGATGTTTAATAATTCCGACAACTTTAACGCAGATATCAGCGCTTGGGATACATCCAAGGTAACTAATATGAGTAATATGTTTTTGTTTGCTACTAAATTTAACGCAAATATCAGTGCTTGGGATACATCCCAGGTAACTACTATGTCTGGTATATTTAATAGATCTGCTATGTCAATTACTAATATGGATAAAACACTTACAGGCTGGGCAGACATAAACACAGCTGATGGTGAGACTAGCCTGCAAAATGGTGTTACTTTAGGCGCAGACGGCATAACATATTCTAACGCTACTGCTATGCAGTATTTAAAAGATACTTATAAGTGGACTACTACTGCTACAATTAAAGCTAATGATGCTAGTTTTACTGTAGGAGATAATACAGCTACTGATACTACTGTTACAGATAAAAGCGCCACAACTATTGCGCAAACCATTCATGGTCTTGGCGGCGATGATACTATTATTGGCGGTAGTGCTGCTGATAATATCTACGGCGGAGCTGGTAATGATACTTTAACTGGTGGCGCTGGAGCTGATATTTTCCACTTTTTATATAACAATACAGGCACTGATACCATTACTGATTTTGTCAGCGGTACTGATAAATTAGACATTGCAGTATTACTTGATGGGTACGATGCTGATAAATCATTTAGTGATTTTGTAACTCTTAGCACTGGTAAAGTAGTAATTGACATTGATGGTAATAGTAGCACTACTGGTGATAGTATTACTATTAATTTAACTAACTCTAATGCTGTAGAAGCTGATTTTGTATTGTAAGTAATAATCTAGTTACAGACAGCACAAGAAATAAGGGGACGTTGCCCTTTTTTGGATAGCATTTAGATATTTTAGCATAAAAAAGGGTAACGTCCCCTTATTCCTCCTTATTCTTTTAAGACATTTTAGAGCAGATAAAGTAGATGGTATTATGGATTTAGAAAGTTATATTATTTTATTAGCATTATTAAAAAAATATCGATAATACTATATTTATTCTTTTAATATTATATAAATAAATGTTTTATTAGCACATAATAAAAAGTAATAATATTTTTATGCTAAAATAATATTTTTTTATTTTACTAGCATAAATTATGAAAACACTACAAGCAACTCAAAAACAAGCAATACTTGCTGCTAAAGGCTTAACCGTTAGAAAACTCATAGTAAAAAGCGATAAATACGTAACAATTAGTGATGGTGAACATTATGTGTTGCGTATTAATAAGGATATTAAAAGCTTCATAGCAAAAAAACATGTAAATGATTTAATTTTAACCTTAAGCGATGCTACAGAAGTTTTGGTTAAAAATTATTTTACTACATGTGGTAATGAGTTATCTTGTTTAGTTTCTATAGAATTTATTGATACAAATAATCTTAAAAACACTTATTACGCTGTTGATTATAAAGACGCTTTTATTTTGCAAGATAATGATAGTTTGTTGTATGCTTATGGTGATAGTAAAACTCTACTAAGTATGATTGAACCAGAGATTGTAACAGACAGTACTATTGATATTATAGTTACATCACCAACACCAATTACTGCTGAAACAAGCACTACAGCTACTAAGGCAACTACTAGCACTATATTTAGTGATAATAAAGTTATTATTGCTCTTGGCTCTTTAGCTGCTATTGGTTTGTCTGGATCATCTGCTGGTACAGTTGTTGCTATTAATACTATTGTTAACGGTGTTATTGTTCTTGGTCCTGTTATTGCTGAGAATGATTTAACAGTTGCAATTTATAAAGCTGATGGTAGCTTATTAAAAGATAATATTGATGTTGCTGATGATGGTTCATTTAGTGTTGATTTAGGTAATTATAAAGGTATTATAATTATTAAAGCCTTTGATACAGATACTACAACAGATGATTATAGAGATGAAGCAGATGGACAACTTAAAGACTTAGCAGCTGACTTATTAGCAGCGCATTATATTGATGGTAGCGGTGGTACTGTTACAATAAATATTAACCCAATTACAACTATTGCTGCACAAAAAGCAGGTATAGCCGCTGATGGTACTGTAGCGCAAACTATCACTGAAACAGCAGTTACAACTAGTAATAAAAACATAGCTAAAGCACTGGGCTTAGATATTGATATTATCTCAAGCAAAGTAGAAGCTACTATAAATGCTGTTGGAGATGATACTACCACAACAGCTAATAATTACGGCAAAATGTTAGCCGCTGTGTCATCCTTAGGCGATGTAACTACAGCAATTACTACTTTAATAGCAGCTATTAACGATAAAGGTGAAGTTGCACCAAGCGTTAAAACAGATATGATAGATGCCCTTACTGGTAAGAGCGCTATTATAGCTGTAGTTAATAGCATGAATGTTAAATTAATTATTAAATTAACTACTGATAGTGGTATTAATGATAATGATAATATAACCAATGACGCTAATATTACTACTGATGCTGGTAGTGTTAGTGTAGAGTATCGCATAAAAGAAGCAAATAGTGAATTCTCTGCTTGGTTAGATGCTTACGCAGCACCAACTACAGACGGCACTTATACAGTTGCAGCAAGAGATAAAAACAATCCGACAGATACTAACGATTTAACCTTTACTTTAGATACTACTACTACAGCCCCAACTATTGACTTAGCAGCTGCAAGCGATACTGGCAGCAGCAATACTGATAATATCACTAGCAATACTACCCCAATAATAACTGGCACAACTGAAGCAGGCGCTACAGTTAAAATATATAACGGCACTACAGAAGTAGGCAGTGCTACAGCAGATGCTAGTGGTAATTATAGTATCACTTTAACTACTCCACTAAATGAAGGAGTAAACAACCTAAGTGCTAAAGCTACAGACACTGCTGGTAATACCAGCGCAGCTAGCACCGCACTTAATATTACGATTGATACTACTGGCCCTATATTTACTAGCGAGGCAGTTGCAACTGTAGCAGTTAATAGCAGCAGCGTATACACAGCAAACGCTAGTGATACTAGTAATACTAATACAGCTAACACAGTAACTTATGCTATCAGTGGCACTAACGCTAATTTATTTAATATAGACTCAACTACTGGCGCACTAACTTATAAAACAGCCCCAACTACTACAGCTACTAACAGAGTTACTGTTATAGCCACAGATACCGCTGGTAATAGCACTGACCAAATATTAAACATCACTGTAGTTGATAAAGTCTCATTAAATATTACTAACAACCAGAACAAGGATACAATCAATAGTACTGATGGCGATGTTACCTTTACCTTTACTTTTAGCGAAGCAGTAACTGGTTTTGACGCTACTGATATAAGCGTAAATAACGGCACTAAAGGAAGCTTTACAGGCTCTGGCACTACTTATAGTTTAACAGTAACCCCAGCTACAAACCCTGCAACTGGCTCTATAACTATAGATGTAGCCGCAGACGCTGCTAATAGCGTTGCTACTGCAACGCTTACTACCTCAGCAGCCACTAGCACTCAAAATTATGACTTTGAACCACCAGCTACCCCAACTATTGACTTAGCAGCTGCAAGCGATAGCGGCGATAGTGATAGTGACAAGATTACCAATATTACTACCCCAATAATAACCGGCACAGCTGAGGCAGGCGCTACAGTTAAAATATATAACGGCACTACAGAAGTAGGCAGCGCTACAGCAGATGCTAGTGGTAATTATATTATTACTGTAACTGCGCTTAATGAAGGAACACATAAGCTCACAGCTATTGCCACAGACACTGCTGGTAATACAAGTACAGTTAGTAGTGAGCTTAATATTACCATTGATACTACAGCGCCAAACACCCCAACTATTGTTTTAGCAACTGCAAGCGATACTGGCAGCAAGACTACTGATAATATAACTAGCAATACCAAGCCAACAATAACCGGCACAACTGAAGCAGGCGCTACAGTTAAAATATATAACGACGCTATAGAAGTAGGTACAGGCATTGCAAATGCTAGCGGTGATTATAATATTACCTTAACTAGCGCACTTAACGAAGGAGTAAACAACCTAAGTGCTAAAGCTACAGACACTGCTGGTAATACCAGCGCAGCTAGCACCGCACTTAATATTACGATTGATACTACTGGCCCTATATTTACTAGCGAGGCAGTTGCAACTGTAGCAGTTAATAGCAGCAGCGTATACACAGCAAACGCTAGTGATACTGGTAATACTAATACAGCTAACACAGTAACTTATGCTATCAGTGGCACTAACGCTAATTTATTTAATATAGACTCAACTACTGGCGCACTAACTTATAAAACAGCCCCAACTACTACAGCCACTAACAGAGTTACTGTTATAGCCACAGATACAGCTGGTAATAGCACTAATCAAGCGCTAATTATTAATGTAGTTGATAAAGTTGCACTAAATATTACTAACAACCAGAACAAAGATACAATCAATAGTACTGATGGTGATGTTACCTTTACCTTTACTTTTAGCGAAGCAGTAACTGGTTTTGACGCTACTGATATAAGCGTAAATAACGGCACTAAAGGAAGCTTTACAGGCTCTGGCACTACTTATAGTTTAACAGTAACCCCAACTCCAAACTCAGAAGGCAGTATAACTGTAAGTGTAGCCGCAGACGCTGCTAATAGCGTTGCTACTGCAACGCTTACTACCTCAGCAGCTACTAGCACTCAAAATTATGACTTTGAACCACCAGCTACCCCAACTATTGACTTAGCAGCTGCAAGTGATACTGGTAGCGATAATACTGATAATATAACTAGCAATACCAAGCCAACAATAACTGGCACAACTGAAGCAGGCGCTACAGTTAAAATATATAACGACGCTATAGAAGTAGGTACAGGCATTGCAAATGCTAGCGGTGATTATAATATTACCTTAACTAGCGCACTTAACGAAGGAGTAAACAACCTAAGTGCTAAAGCTACAGACACTGCTGGTAATACCAGCGCAGCTAGCACCGCACTTAATATTACGATTGATACTACCGGCCCTACATTTACTAGCGAGGCAGTTGCAACTGTAGCAGTTAATAGCAGCAGCGTATACACAGCAAACGCTAGTGATACTGGTAATACTAATACAGCTAACACAGTAACTTATGCTATCAGTGGCACTAACGCTAATTTATTTAATATAGACTCAACTACTGGCGCACTAACTTATAAAACAGCCCCAACTACTACAGCCACTAACAGAGTTACTGTTATAGCCACAGATACCGCTGGTAATAGCACTGACCAAATATTAAACATCACTGTAGTTGATAAGGTCTCATTAAATATTACTAACAACAAGAACAAGGATACAATCAATAGTACTGATGGCGATGTTACCTTTACCTTTACTTTTAGCGAAGCAGTAACTGGTTTTGACGCTACTGATATAAGCGTAAATAACGGCACTAAAGGAAGCTTTACAGGCTCTGGCGCTACTTACAGCCTAACAGTAACCCCAACTCCAAACTCAGAAGGCAGTATAACTGTAAGTGTA
>CBDCHC010000015.1:0-11677 GCA_965217075.1 Gammaproteobacteria bacterium
TTTAAAAGACCCAGATACAGCAATTACACAATGTACATCGCAGATGTTAACTATTAACGCTACTTTAGATGAGGTTAAATATTCTATTTTAGATAATATGTAACTTTAGTTTTGTTGTGTAAGTATTTTTAGAAATTTATAGTATAAAACATAAGAAAAAGCGTGATGTATATTAAAAAAATTTGTTGATAATTTTAAGCTAAAAAATATTAGACAAAAATCAACCATTTTTTTATTTTCTAATTAAATATTTTTTAGTATTTATATTAATATAATAACTATAAATTAGTAGCTATATAAAATAGTTAATGATAATAAAATTAAAATTTAAAATAGCAAAATTATTAAAAGAAGAATTATGCAATACAAAACTATAGAACAAACAATTGGCAATACTCCTTTAGTTAAATTACAAAGGCTTAATCCTAATAAGAGTAATATAATTTTAGCAAAGTTAGAAGGCAATAATCCTGCTGGATCAGTTAAAGACCGTGCTGCTTTTAATATGATAAATGAAGCACAAAATCGTGGTGAAATTAAAATAGGTGATACGCTGATTGAAGCTACAAGCGGTAATACTGGTATTGCTCTTGCTATGGTTGCAGCTATTAAAGGTTATAAAATGATTTTAATTATGCCTGATAATCTTAGTCAAGAACGCCGTGATGCTATGGCAGCATATGGCGCTGAACTTATCTTAGTAAGTGCTAAACAGGGTATGGAAGGCGCTAGAGACTTAGCACAACAAATGGAGAATGATGGTAAAGGCAGACAGCTTAATCAATTTGCTAATTTTGACAATTCTATGGCACATATTAAAACTACTGCTAAAGAGATTTATCAACAGACTAATAAAAGAATTACTCATTTAGTATCAGCTATGGGTACTACTGGTACTATTATGGGCTGTTCAACTTATTTAAAAAAGCAAAATAAAAATATTCAGATAATTGGCGTACAACCAATTAAAGGCTCTCAAATTGCAGGCATCCGTAAGTGGGATAAAAAATATTTACCTAAGATTTTTAGTTATAATAAAATTGATAAAATAATAGAAGTATCACAGATAGATGCCGAGAAAACTACAAGAATGTTAGCTATAACAGAGGGAATTTTTGCTGGAGCATCATCTGGTGGCGCTATTAATTGTGCTATAAAGTTATCAAAAACTATAAATAACGCTATAATAGTAGTAATTATCTGTGATCGTGGTGACAGATATCTTTCTACAGGTTTATTTAGTTAATTATTATGCATAAAATCACTGTTATTAAATCAATACCAACACCCCTTAATAGAGCTAATATTGATACTGATATTATTATTCCTAAACAATTTTTAAAATCAATTAAACGCACTGGTTTTGGTATTAATTTGTTTGATAGTTGGCGTTATTTAGATGATGGTTATATAGGTATAGATAATGCTAAGCGTAAAATTAATAAAGATTTTGTATTAAATAATCCAAAATATATAAATTCAAAAATACTATTAACTGGAGCAAATTTTGGTTGTGGTTCGTCTAGAGAGCATGCACCATGGGCATTATTTGATTATGGTTTTAGAGTTATTATTGCCACCAGTTTTGCTGATATTTTTTATAATAATTGCTTTAAAAACGGTATACTACTAATTACACAAACAAGTATTATTATGAATGAATTATTTGCTAGCAATGAGCTTAGTATTAATTTATTAGAACAAAGTATTAAAAGTCCTGATAAATGCTGGGATTTTAGTATAGATAAAGAGTTAAAATTAAGATTAATAAATGGTTTAGATGATATCGATCTAACCTTGCAATATAAAAATCAAATTAAAGTTTTTGAGAAAAAATATTTTAATAAATATAGCTATTTGCAATGATAGCAAGATTAAGTGGTAATATTATTGCTAAAACCCCTCCAGAAATTATTTTATTAGTAGGAGATATTGCTTATGAAATACTTTGTCCATTATCATCATTTAATTTTTTTGATAATAATAAAATAACACTACATACGCATTTAAGCATTAGAGAAGATGCGCATACTTTATTTGGTTTTATAACTATTAATGAAAAAAAAATGTTTAGAAGCTTAATTAAAGTGAATGGAGTTGGACCTAAAGTAGCATTAGCCATATTATCTTATTTTAGTATAGATAATTTAAGTAACTGCATTAATAATAATGATGATATTGCTTTAGCTAAAACTCCTGGTATTGGTAAAAAAACTGCACAAAAAATAATAATTGAATTAAGAAATAAAATAACACAATTTGACAGTAATATTAAATCAGCTAATACTGCTAATATAATAAATGCTAAATCTGCTTTATTTAGTCTGGGATTTAAAGATAAAGAGGTAGATAAGATGTTATATGGTATAAGCATAGAACTCACTGCTTCAGAAATAATTCACAAGGCCCTTAAAAACAAATAATTTAGTGTTTAATTATAAAATAATCAGAACTAAACGCAGAACTATTAGCTTGCAAATTATTACTAATAAACTTATAGTTCGTTCGCCTAAATTTACTCCAATACATATTATAGAGAGTTTTATTTATAAAAAATCATCTTGGATAAATAAGCACTTAACAAATACTAGTATTATTAAAAAATATAAAAATGGTGAAAAATTTCTATACTTAGGTCTGGAATATCCGTTAACTAAAACTAATGATAAGTTATTTTTTAATGGTATAAACTTTATTGGCAATGGTTCTTTTGAGGATTTTTTATTTTTATATAAATCTCATTTTATGAATTTAGCTACTAGTAGAATAAATTTTTTTTCTAAGAAATATAATTTGCCTTATAACAAGCTATCTATTAGAGCACAAAAAACAAGATGGGGTTCTTGTAGCGCAACTAATAATATTAGTTTAAATTATTTATTAATGATGGCACCAGTTGCAGTAATAGATAATGTAATTGTGCATGAATTATGTCATACAGTGCATAAAAATCATGCTAAGGAGTTTTGGCAATTAGTATTAAAAATTTTGCCAGATTACAAAATACATCATAAGTGGTTGAAAAAAAATAGCACTAAATTATATTGTTTATTTAATTACTAAAAATACTAGAGCTAAATTTTGTCACATTAAACACCTCTAGGTCGTTAATTTTTTCACCAATACCTATGTACCTAATTGGTATTTTTAATTTATCACTAATAGTAAAAATCATACCACCTTTAGAACTGCCATCTAATTTAGTTATAGTTATACCGTCAATACCAATTTGCTCATTAAAAGCAACTGCTTGATTTAAAGCATTTTGTCCTGTAGTACCATCAATAACTAACATAGTCTCGTGTGGTGCATTGGAGTTATTTTTTGCTAATACTTTTTTTACTTTTTGTAATTCTAACATAAGGTTAGCTTGAGTATGTAGTCTACCAGCTGTATCAGCAATTAATACATCAATTTTTTTAGCAACAGCACTATTATATGCATCAAATATAACTGCTGCGCTATCACTACCTGTTTCTTTGGCTGTTACTAAAATATTATGTTTTTCTCCCCATGTTTTAATTTGTTTTATTGCTGCTGCTCTAAATGTATCACCTGCCGCAATCATAATTGTTTTGCCTTGATTTTGTAAAAATTTGGCAATTTTTGCTATAGTAGTAGTTTTGCCAACACCATTTACTCCTACTACTAAAATAACAAATGTTTTTTCATTATTTACAGATAATTCATTATTTGTTATAAGTAATGCCATTAATTCTGTTTTAACTAAGTCATATAAACCACTAACCTCATTTAATTCTTTATATTTTGCTTTTTTTTTGATACTAGTTAATACTTTTTCAATTGTAGTCATACTCATATCACTACTTATAAGTAGTGATTTTAGTTGTATTTCTAAATCAGCATCTATAGTTTTTTTACCAATTAAAATTTTAAGTAAATTAGTATTTAATTTATTATTTGTAGCTATTATTTTATTTTTTTTAAATATATTAAACATAGTAAAATTATACTTTATGAATAAATTAATTTTACTACTATTATTATTACCTGCAAGTGTTTTTGCTAGTATTAGCAGCAAAATATTAGATAATGGTTTAAAGGTTATAGTAAAAAGTGATAATAGATCGCCAATATTTATTAGTGAAATTTGGTATAAAGTAGGTAGTGCCGATGAACCAACAGGGTTGTCTGGTATGTCGCATTTATTAGAACATATGATGTTTAAAGGTACCAACATAATTAAAGATAATGAGTTTTCTAAAATTATTGCTAAAAATGGTGGCCAAGACAACGCTTTTACTTCGTATGATTACACAGCATATTATCAAAAAATGCATAAAAGTAAATTAGCATTAGCGCTTCAGATGGAGGCAGATAGAATGAAAAATTTACAATTAAATAATAATAATTTTATTAAAGAAAATTTAGTTGTGCAAGAAGAAAGAAGACTTAGAGTTGAAGACAATCCAAAAGCTAAAACTTGGGAAAAGTTACATGAAATAATATTTATTGATGCATATAAAACACCAGTTGGTGGTTACATGAAAGATTTAAAAAATATGCATTTAACTGATTTAAGTACATGGTACAATAAATATTACGCTCCTAATAATGCAACTTTAGTGGTAGTTGGAGATGTTGCTGCTGATGAGGTTTTTGCTTTAGCAGCAAAATATTTTGGTAATTTTGAGTCTATTAATTTAAAGAAAAATAAATTAAAGCAAGGTGTTATTAAAGATCAACATTTAGAACTAAAATTAGTAGCGAAATTACCATTTGCAATTCTTGCTTTTGGCGTTCCTAGTTTAAATAATATTGCGGATGATAATAAAGATATTTATGCTTTGTATGTTTTTGCTTATTTACTTGATGAGATGATAGCTAAAAACCTTGTTAGAAAGGATAAAATATTAGCTAGTATTAATGTATCTTATGATATTTATGCTAAATATAATACTATTTTCAGTATAAGTTTTACTCCATTTACTGGCATCAGCTTTGTTGAAGCTAAAAATGCTATTTTAAAACAAATAAAATTTATAACAACTAAGAAAAATAATTTTACTCAAGTGATAAAAAATATTAATACACAAATTAGTAGTAATTTTATTTATGCTCAAGATAGCATTGATACCACTGCTTATTATTTAGGTAAGCTCGCAACAGTTGGTATTGATATTAAAGTACTAGATGAATATCCAAAAAATATTTCTACAATTAATATAAACGATGTTGTAATGGTGGCAAAAAAGTATTTTAATGATTATAGCTCCATTAACATGATACCTGTAGAAAAATGATTATTATAAGGTTTATTTTATTATTATTTATCAGTCTGAGTATTAATGCTTTTGAAATAAATAGATGGCATACTCCGAAAGGAGCAGAGGTTTTATTTACACAAATAACAGATTTACCAATAGTTAATATAGATGTTATTTTTGCTGCAGGTAGTGCTTATGATAAAAATAAATTTGGTTTAGCAAGTATTGTTAATGATTTATTTACAACTAATACTAAGCATCATAATAAAGAACAAATAATAACTAAATTTAAATCGTTGGGCGCTATTTTTGATGTATCTCTGCACACTGATATGAGCATTTTATCTTTAAAAACTCTATCTACTAAAGATAAATTATTACCAGCTATTAAGATATTTAGCGAGGTTATAGCAGATGTAGAGTTTTTATCTGATGAACTAAAGTATGTTAAACAACAACATTTAATAAATATAGCAGATAACAAACAAAGCCCTGGCAGTATTGTTAATAGTATTTTTTATCAAGAAATTTTTAAAGATCATCCTTACGGTCATGATATTATTGGTACGGCAGACAGTATAAGTAGTATCAATATAAATGATGTAAGAGGATTCTATAATAAATATTATACAGCTAAAAATATGCATATAACTATTGTTGGTAATATTAGCGAGCAAACAGCAAAACAAATAGCCAGAACAATTAGTGCTAAATTTAATAGCGGTAATAAAGCAACTCTTATTGGAAATACTAAAAAATTGATGGCTAATAAAAATATTAAACAACAATTTTATAGTTCACAAAATCATATTATGATTGGACAAGCAGTAAATATTAATCGCAAACATAATGATTATTATGCTTTTTATTTAGCTAATCATATTTTAGGTGGTTCTGCGCTACATTCTTTGTTGGGAGATAGTATTAGGGAAAAAGAAGGGTTAGCTTATAGTGTTTATAGTTTTTTTACTAAAACAACCGCTGGTGGTTATTTTGCTATTAAATTACAAACAAAAAATAATAATAGTGATAAGGCAGTATCAATAGCATTAAAGACACTTAAAGATTTTAATAAAAAGATTAATAATACAATTTTACAAGATGCTAAAAATAATATAAAAGGTATATTCGCTCTAAGCACAGCAACAAATGCTAATATTATAAATTATTTATCTATCATTGCTTTTTATAATTTACCTCTTAATTATATTAATAAATTTAGCGATAATATTGATAAATTAACTGTTGAAGATGTAATAAATATTTTTAATAAAACTATAGTTACAGATAAATTATTAACTGTAATAGTAGGTAGGTAAGCTATAATAATACTTTTTCAATATTAACGCTGTCAATAAAATCTTGTTGCCAATTATCTCCTAATATTTGTTTAGCCATAATCTCAATAGGATAAATTGCTTTTATGCCAGTTGCATCACTGTATCTTGATAAACCTTGTCTGCATGAAGGACAAGTAGTTAGTATTTTTAATTCATCTTTATTGTTATGCGTTAAATCTTGCAATACATCTGTAATATTTTGTTGTTTTTTAGCTTTAACAGCTTTAGCAATATCACTTCTATTAACAGCAAATGTACCAGATTCTCCGCAACACCTATCACTAGATACAACAGTAGAACCTATTATTTTACTAATAACTTCATCAGAATTATTTTTAATAGGATCGTGACATGGAGCATGATATAAGTATTTTTCGCTACTATTTATTGTTATATTATTATCTGCAAGATATTGGTGAATATCAATAGATTTAGCATCAATGAATATTTTATTAATATTATAAGTTGCTATTTGGTCAATACAAGTACCGCATGAGGTAATAATATGTGTTATATCTAAATAATTTAGGGTGTTAGCTATACGGTGAAATAGTACTTTATTATCAGTAGTTATAGAATTAGCAAGCTCTATATTGCCATTTGCTTTTTGTGGATAACCACAGCATAGGTAATTTGGTGGTAATACTATTCTAATATTGTGATGGTAAAGCATAGCTATAGTCGCTAAAGATATTTGTGAAAAAAGTTTTTCAGAACCACAACCTGGAAAATAAAAAATAGTAGGCATATTATTAATATTTTTTTTATAAATCACAGGTATAGTATTACTATCTTTAATATCTAATAATTCTCTAAGTGGTAATAATGATATATCATCTGGTAACGGTTTATCTAATAATGTTGTTAATTCTAATAACAAATTTGGTTTATTAGTTGTAAGATCTGCTTGTTTCTTAATAAATGGTTTAAATAATTTATAAGCTATGCGTTGTAATTTATAACTAATATTTAGTATTTTTTTAGCATAATTATTTATTGTAGGGTTATTAGTATTTAAATATGCCATTGATAATTTAGCTATAATACTACTTTTATGCTGCTTATTTTTTTGTAAAATTTTTCGCATTTTAATACTAACATCACCAAAATCGATATCAACAGGACATGGATTAACACATAAATGACAAATTGTACAATGATCAGCAATATCACCTAAACCAATAAAATGACTAAGAGATATGCCGCGACGAGTTTGCTCTTCATATAAAAAAGCCTCTATTAATAAATTTGAGCCTATTATTTTATCCCTTGGTGAGTATAATAAATTTTGTTCAGGCACATGTGTTGTGCATACACTTTTGCATTTACCGCAACGCAGGCATGATTTAGTTAATTCATTAATACTGCCTATTTCACTGCTCTCTAGTATCAGTGCTTCTTGCTCTAATAATTCTAAAGACGGAGTATATGCTATGGTTAAATCACTGCCAGGCATTAATTTACCTTTGTTAAAATTATTTTGTGGGTCGATGTTTTTTTTATATACAATAAAATCATTTTTAAATTTATTGTTTAAATACTTATATTTGGTCAGACCAATGCCATGTTCTCCAGAGATAACTCCACCTAAATCATTAGTTAATTTAATAATTTTGTCAACTAATAAATTCGCTTGTTTTAACATTGATTTAGAATGAGAATGTACTGGTATATTAGTGTGAACATTACCATCACCTGCATGCATGTGTAATGCAATAAATAATCTTTTACTTAGATGTTTAATATGAATTTTATTAATATTTTCTCTAATATTAGTAAAGTTATTACCAGCATATAAGGCAAATAATGGCTCTTTAATTGATGTTTTATAAGAAATAATTACGTCTGTTGTTTGAATTTTTTTAAAAATTTTATCATCTGTAAGTTGCGATAATTGTTGTTGCCAATTTGTAATTACTTTATCTATTAATTTATTAGCAATTATAGTTTTACTATTATTCTCTTTATTTAAATATAGTTTAATGGCTTTGGTTATAATAATTTTATTACTAATAGATAGCTCTATATTTATACGTTCTATATTATCACTATATGTAGCTAATTTTTTTAAAGGTATAACTACATCCTCGTTGATTTTAAAGGCATTAGTATGAGATGCTATAGCAGCAGTATTGGCTCTTGGTAGCCAAAATTCTGCTCTATTTTGAGTAGTTTTTAGCAATAAATGTTTCAGCTTCTACAGTGCTTGTAATAATATTAATATTATTAATTTCAACTGCAAGTTCGTTTTCATTATTACTACTTATATCTATCATTAGTAACATTCTTGGATTGCAAAATCTATTAGATTTAGTACTATAATTTACCGCTTTAATATAACGATAATCAAGATGTTCCATGCCAATTAATTCAACATGAGTATTATTTTCTACGCTATTTTTTATAAGTACAATAGTATTAACTGCTGCTTTAGTATCAAAACCAAAAAACTCTATACATATTGTATTAATATATTTCAACGGTTTATGTAAAATAAATTCAGCTGAGGTAATAATGCCATCACAACCTTCTTTTTGCACTCCAGGTAGTCCTTGCATGAATTTATTAGTAACATCTTTGCCAAGGTTAAATTGCCTTATTGTATTAGTATTTATTGTTAATTGTTTGGCGCTTTTAGTAGTTAGGTTAGTTATTTTAAAATGTATTTTATTTACTAATTGAATTTTATTAAAGTTATGCTGTAGACGTCTTACTTCTATTAAATCCCCATCAGGCATAATCATTTTCCATGACAGTAAATTATCAATAGTAGTGCCAAAACGCAGAGCTTTTTTACCACCAGCATTCATAGCAATATTACCACCAATAGTACAACTATCTTGTGAGGTTGGGTCAACTGCAAAAATTAGTTGTTGTTTTTGTGCAGCTATAGCTACTGATTTAGTTATAGCTCCACTACCTGCTCTAATAATATAATTATTATCAATTTTATATATTTTAGATACAACAGATAATTTCTCAGTATTAATAATTGCAGTATTACTAGTAAGTGGTATGCCGCTGCCAGTATATCCTGTACCACCACCACGAGCAATAATATTTAGTTGCAAATCTATACAAGCTTTAATCATAAGAATTAGCTCTTTTTCAGTATCAGGGGCAAGCACTACTAAAGGATAACAAACTCTCCAATCACTTGCATCTGTAGCGTGAGATGCCCTTGATAATGGATCAAAACGAATATTGTTTTTATTAGTTATTTTCAGTAATTTTTTAGTTATAACTTTTCTTGATAATTTATTGTTAATAAGATCTTGCTCAAATTTTTTGATTTTATAAGCAGTTTTTTGTATTATTTTTACAACATTTTGATTATTATTAGCGCGCTTGTTTATCTGCTCTAAACGATGATTCATTGCGCTAATTAGATCATTAAATCGATGAGTATTGTTAATAAGATCTTCTTGCAAGTATGGGTTTCTTTCAACTACCCACATATCGCCAAAAATTTCAAATAACATTTTAGCGCTACGACCAGTATTTCTATTATGACGCAAATCTTCTAATTTATGCCAAGCATCAGTACCAATAAATTTTGTAATTATTTCCTTATCAGAGAATGAACTATAGTTATAAGGTATTTCACGATATTGCATTTAAATTTTAAAATAGTAGGATAAAATAATAATTTTGTTATTTTATATGATTGTGTTGTGGATAAAAACATTTCATATCATTAGTATCATTACTTGGTTTGCAGGTATTTTCTATTTACCTCGTTTATTTGTTTATCACTCAATGGCTACAGATGATGCAACTATTAAATGGTTTAAAATCATGGAAAGTAAGTTATATTATACTATTATGATGCCAAGTATGATAGTTGTTATTTTTTTTGGCAGTTACTTAGCAGTACTTAACTGGCATATTTATTATAATTTTTATTGGCTATACTTAAAGTTAATATTAGTTTTACTTTTAGTTATTTATCATTTTTATTGTGGTCACTTGCTAATGTTATTTAAAAATGATAACAATATTAGAAGTGATAAGTTCTATCGTTATTTAAATGAATTACCAGTGATATTATTAGTTGCTATAGTTATATTGGTTATAATTAAACCGTTTTAATTTATTTTTCTTATTTTTTTCTTTAAAGTAGCGCTATCCCATAAATTTTTCATCCTGTAATTATAATTTATTTTAGTAATTCTAGCTGGAATAAAAATAAGGCTTTCATGTTTAGTTTTATGATTAATACCATACCAGTATTTCCAATAGTTAGCCCGTTTGTCTTTTAGTTTTGAATTAGCCCAACTCTTATAAATAGTTTTTATTTTATCACCATTTTTATAATATTCTATTTTATAATCAGTAAATCTTTCAATATCTATATAACTTATACGTGAATCATACCACCAGTCAGCTTTTTTGTTAACTGATACTACCTTGTAGACTTTTTTATTTTTTACTGAACAGTCTTTATTAATATTAGCTTTTTTATTATATAAATTTCTTTGTGCAAGAGGTAGTCTCATAATTTTTAAACATTTATCTAATGTAATTATTGTTCCCTCTAAATTATGAATTTCATCGGTTGGTTTGCGCAAAATAATGTCACCAAAAGTAAAGTCAGAATTACCCCACGAATCATCTTCAGCAGGCTGAGTAAATTTACGAACTTTGCGCAAAGAGGCAACATATAATTCATAAACTTGTGATTTAATGCTACCAGCAAAATCAGTAATTAGTAGCTTGTTACCTTTTAATTTACCTGACCTAAAAAAAACTAAATCTTTAGAATTGACCCAACCTTTTGTTTTATTATTTATGTATCTTTCAAAAGACACAGTAATGGGCTTTCTACCTTGTTTTCTTGATATTAAAAAAGAGATCTTGTTGCCGTATCTACCTACGCTATAGTTATTAAAATTATAAAAATGATTAACAAAATATACTTGCTCCATAATATTATCAGCATTAATAAAATCACTTGATAAAGGATAAGGCGTGCTTTTTTTTACTATAGCAAAGACAATATTAGGCAGTAAAATTAAAATTATAATAATTTTTTTACTCATTAATTAATGATATGATTCTTAATATGAGTATATATTTTACTTTATAAAGTAAAGATTAATATATTTT
>CBDCHC010000016.1:0-128634 GCA_965217075.1 Gammaproteobacteria bacterium
TTATGCTAGTGTAAAAGCACTTAGCTCTGATGATATAAAAAACACAGGCGCACAAATAATATTATCAAATGCTTTTCATTTAAATATTTCTCCTGGGTTAGAGGTAATAAAAGCTAATCATGGTTTGCATAATTTTATGAATTGGCAGGGTCCAATTTTAACTGATTCCGGTGGTTTTCAAGTTTTTAGTTTAACTAAAAATACTAAAATTACTGAAGATGGAGTATTTTTTAGTAGCCCTAAAGATGGCAGCAAAGTTTTTCTTTCACCAGAAAAATCTATGCAAATACAACACATTTTAGGTAGTGATATTGTAATGATATTTGATGAATGTACGCCATACTCTGCAGACTTTGTTACAACAGATAAATCAATGCAATTATCTCTTAGGTGGGCAAAAAGATCAGTTAAAGAACATATAAGATTAGCTAATAAAAATGCTCTTTTTGGTATTGTTCAAGGAGGAATGTATAAAGATTTACGTATGCAATCGTTAGATGCTCTTATAAAAATGAATTTTGATGGTCTGGCAATTGGCGGTCTTAGTGTAGGGGAGCCAAAAGATGAAATGATAAAAGTGTTAGATTATCTACCAGAACTTATGCCTTATAATAAGCCAAGATATTTAATGGGAGTCGGTACTCCTGGTGATTTAATAGAGGCGATAGATAGAGGTGTTGATATGTTTGATTGTGTTATGCCTACTCGTAATGCTCGCAATGGTTATTTATTTACCAGTCAAGGTGTAGTGAAGATTTGTAACACAAAATATAAAACAGATACCTCGGTCTTAGATAATAGTTGTAATTGTTATACTTGCAAAAATTATAATAAATCATATTTGCATCATTTGCAAAAAAAAGGAGAAATATTATCATCAACCTTAAATACTATACATAATATATATTATTATCAGCAACTTATGAGTGATATTAGACATATGATTAAAAAAAACTTATTTAATGATTTTAAGAGTTATTTTTATAATAAAATAGTTTTTTAATGTATAATTTATGGAAGTTTTTGTTTTTTTAATTTAAAGGGTGTTTTTTATGAAAGATAATATTGCTTCTAAGTATGAAGAAAAAAAATGGCTAATTAAGTTTTTATCTAATAAAAGATTAGTAATTATTATAATTTGCGTTATTATTGGGTCAGTTTTTGCTGCTAATAAAATTAATAACGATCCTCAAGAATTAATATATAAAATTTCTAGAGTAGTTGCTCCTCCTAGTATTTTTGATATTAAGGAATTACAAGTTTCTGAAATAGGTCAAGCAGTAAATAAACGCGCATTATTTGAAGAATTTATTGATAACATTAAATCAGAAAAATTAAAAAATCAATTTAAATCAGATGAAGAGTTTAACAAAGACATAATTATTAAACGGGGTAGAAAAATTGGTGAAACAACTAGCAGTGTGCAAATATCATTAGCAGTTAAAAAGCCAGAGGCAGCAAGTAAATGGCTAGATGGTTTTATTGATTTTGTAGCTAGAAAAACTATAGAGAAAAAAGTTGAAGATGTTATGCAAAAAATTGATGATAAAAAAGATGAAGTAATGTTAAAAATAGATGATATTCATGCTGAAGCAAGTAGTGGTAGTAAAACAATTGAAATTAAAATAAAAAAATATGAAAAAGCAGCACAGCGTGCAAAGGCGTTAGGCGTTATGGAGTCAACCAGCGTTGATTCGTTACCTATGGATAAAAGAATCGGCGATTTATTGTATTTACAAGGATATTGGAAATTAGATGCAGAAGTAAGAAGGCTTAAGGCTATTACTAAAAGACAAATAGTAGATACTAACGACGAGCAAGAACAGTTAAAATATTTAGATGCTTTAGCGCCTGATATGGATAATATCAAGGTATTTTATTTAGAAAAAATAGCAAAAAATAAAGTATTAAATGCTTATGAATCTAAACAAACAGTATGGAGTATTTTTGGTGGTTTTATAGGCTTTTTAGTGGGAATGATTATCTCTATTCCATTTAAGCGTAAAAGCATTATTAAATAATTACAAATAGGATTATGTATAGCAATTTATTTAAAGTATTTATATTATTATTTGCTATATATAACTCTTTATTAGCTGCTCCTGTAGAAGATATAGATAATGTAAGCGAAGTTAGTAAAATTAGCAAAAGCAAAAAAATAATTATTTTACTGACTAAAATTGCTTATAAATATCAAAAATATAATTCTGGTATTCTAGCTAAAAGTATAAATGAAATATATGCTTATATAGATGTTGCTAATATACTCAACGGACAAGGTGGTTTTTTGCCAAAAAAAGATCCATGGGGTGATCTGTGGTTATATGAAATAGATAATAATAAGCCAGTTATTAGCAGTATAACTTATAATAAAATAATCAAAAAAATAGCTTTCGCTAAAAACAAAATAAAAGAGGATCCGTATGGTGATAATGATTTTGGCAAAGCTAAAATAGCTAAGAAAGCATTACTTGAATCAGATGAAGAGCCAAATCCAGTACACAAGAGAGATCGTTTGCGTGATGTACAATATGAATGTGATGGTTTACTGATAACCCCTTCTAGCATATCCTCTGATTGTAGGCGTATTAATATTCGTGCTGGAGCAAAGACCATGGCTGATATAGAATCTAATCTTTACATAGACAAGGAAGCAAAATTTTCATTAGATTTTAGCGAACAAAATATTATAAAAGATTTAAATATAGCTAATATTAAAGAAATAGATGGTAGTATTTCCTATGAAGATGGTACTTTAGATGCTATAGTTGATTTAGATAAAATTACTGCAATTAATCAAATAGATATTACTAAGTTACAAGGAATTAAACAAAAAAAAATTAATAATTTAATAACTAAAAAAGTTAACGATAGTACTATTGTTAATTATGATATGTTAACAGAATTTTCTGTAGTACGTAATACAGCTACAGAAGGCGGTAATATTGAATTAACTTTAAATAATATAGACCACAATATTGGTGCAATACTTATGTCTACTACAGGAGACCCTGTTTTTCAATCTTTGACATCAATTGCAGATACAATAATTGGTGGTAGTGTAGTAGTAGGTACTAATACTGTCGGTGTGTTTGATTTTTTAGCCAATGATAGTTTACTTGTAGGTAATACAATAGTAGTACAAGGAGATATTTATACTAATAATAGTCTTTCAAGTGTAAATGATCAAGGAATGTCTATTAATGCCGATTATATATCAGATAATAGAGGAAAAATTAAAATCCAAATTGCTGATAGAGATTTTTTAATTATTGGCGATAGAAATATTAATAGTGTTAATTTATCAACAGATATTAATACTAAGCTAAATATTGCAGCAAGACAAACTAGTTTTAAGGTTACTGATGGTAGATATAATTCATTTGTACTAAGAAATAAAGATGCGCAAAATATTATGTCAATTAGTGATTTTAGTAGTAGTGTTATTATTGGTAATAATGTTTTTGGTGAAAACTCTACTTATACTTTTACTGTTGATGGGATACTATATAGCAAGTATTTATCTACTAACGAAATATTAAATACTTCTTACGATGCAAATGGTTTTTTAATGCCTTTTCAAACTAAAAACAAAGCTTTTGCTATTTATAATACAACTATAAATCCAGAAAACGAAAGCACTATACAAGACGCAGATACAGGTTCTTTGGCATTTGTAAATGACCCTAGTGTAAATGGTGCTGGCGGTGCTTTATATATAAAAAATCAAAATGCATGGTCCATACTGCCTCTTTATGCCAATCAAGTGCAAGTTGGTGGTAATGAATTAAATGATAATAATGTGGTGGTTGGTAGCAATACTCCTACTAGTTTAACCATTAAAACAAACAACACTCCAGCTATTGAAATAAGCACTACACAAAACACCAAATTTTTCGGTAATATTGATTTAAACAACAACAACATTATTAATGTAGGCAATCTAAGAGTAACTGATATCTCAGCTGCGAACAATTCATATAATCTTTTATTAACTGATAATCAGAATCCAGCCCTTAGCATTAAAGATACTACTACTGATTATCTTATCTTTAATACTATAGATAAACAAATAGAATTAGGCGCTACTTTTACTTTTGGCACTAATTTAGTAAATGGTGCTAATTTTGATATAAACGGTGGCACCATAGATGGTGTTATTATCGGTGCTGATATACCAGCTACAAGTATTGCTGTTGGTAGTTTGACTTTTAGCACTAATGTTATTAATTCAATAACAGGTTATATTAACTTCAATAATAATAATTTTACCAATGTTGGTAGCTTAACGTTTACTACAGGCTCTAACATTGATTTAAATGGTGGTAATTTAATAAATTCTGGTAATGTATCACTTGATAGCCTTAGCGCTGCTAGTAATACTTTTGATATTTTAATAAATAATAATGAAAATCAGGCATTAGAGATAAAAGAAGGTATTAATAATTATCTTAGTTTTAATACTGTAGACAAACAAATAGAAGTAGGACAAACTTTAACCATTGGCACTAATAAAATATCAGGTTCAAATTTTGATATAACAGGTGGTACTATAAATAATACCATTATAGGCAACATAACTCCAACTGTAGCTAATTTTACCACTCTTAGCTTTACTACCTTAGGCAGTGCTATTAATGCTAATAATCAGTTAATGAGCAATGTTAACATTATCAGTGGTACACTTAATAATGTAGTTATAGGTAATATAACTCCTGCCACTGCAATTAGCGTTGGTGATATAACTCTAACAGGCAATAATATTACTACAACTAATACTGCTGGTATTGATTTTGGCAGTAGTGATTTAACTACAACAGGGACGTATAATAATACTGGTAGAATATTTGTAAATAGCGGTAATATTGTAAATGTCAATAATATCAACTTAAATGATATAACAGCACAAAACAATACATTTAGCTTTACCCTTAAAAATAACCAAACCAATGCTTTGGTAGTTAAAGATGAAACAGGTAGTAATTATTTATCTTTTGATAGCACTATTGGCAATGAAAAAGCAATATTTTATCAACCAACAGAATTTTTATCTGATGTAAATATTATTGGTACTTTAGTAGTTAGTGTAATTGATGCAGGTGGTGCTGATTTATCTAATCTTAGTGATTTACGTACCGATAACATAGCTAATATAGGTGCTTTTAATATCAATTTAAATGATAATTTAGTTTCTGCTTTAGATATTACAGAAGGCACTAATAGTTATTTATCAATTAATACTACAAATTCTAATGAAGAAATTATAATAAGCAAAGATACAATATTTAATGCTAATAATGTTATTGGTTCAAATTTTAATATTACAGGCGGATCAGTTAGTGGTGTTAGTATTATTACTACTGACGCTTTAACTGCAGGTAATATAGCCATTGCAAATAATAATATTACTAGTGCTGCTGATATTAACTTTGTTAATAATAATTTAACTACAGGAGGAGTTGCTACTGTAGGTGGTATTACAACTGGAGCTATAAATAATATAAGACAACTTAGGGTCAATTCTATTAATGCAGCTAATAATACTATAGACATTAACTTAACACCAACGCAAGCATCCGCTCTTAATATCACACAAGGCGCTGGTAATGATTATCTAACTTTTAATACTACAGGTACTGGCAGTATTATTGTTGGTAAAGATATAAGCTTAGGTAGCAATCAAATATCAGGTGCTAATTTTAACATTACAGGTGGCTCTATTACTAATATGACTAATATTGCTACTACTAGTTTAACTGCAGGCGATATAACTATAGCAAATAATAATATTACCAATTCTAATGCAGTTGCTGGCATTAACTTTGGTGCGAATAACTTAACTACCACAGGTACGCTTACTGTAGGTGGTTTAGTTATCACTAATAATAACATTAATGCAGATAATATAAGTACTAATTTCATTAGCTCAGCAGCTAATGATACTATTATAATTAATTTAATGCCATCACAAAGCCAAGCCCTTGATATTATAGAAGGTACTAATAAATACTTGACCTTTGATACCAGCATAGGCAGCGAACAAATTATCGTTGGCAAAAACCTAAATTTAGGTACTAATATTATTACAGGTGGCTCTATTGCTAATATGACTAATGTTGCTACTACTAGTTTAACTGCAGGCAATATAACTATAGCAAGTAATAATATTACCAATTCTAATGCAGTTGCTGGCATTAACTTTGGTGCTAACAATTTAACTACAACTGGCGATATATCAGCCGCTAATTTGACTAATAATGTTAATTTAGCAAATTTTGATTTTTTAATAAAAAATATCTCGGCAAATGCATTAACATTTGATATTAATTTAAATAATACTTTGCCAAAATCCCTTAATATAACACAAGCTGGCAATGATTACTTAACTTTTAATACTAGTACAGGTAGTGAACAAATTATAGTTGGCAAAAACCTAAATTTAGGCACTAATAATATAACAACTACAGGCTCTATTACTGCAAATACTTTAGCTACTAGCAATATAGCCATAACAGGCAATAATATTACCAGTTCTACTGCTGATATTAGTTTTAACGCTAACAATTTAACTACAACAGGTAATATATCAGCCACTGATTTAAATTTAACAGGTAATTTTAATGTAGATAATTTAGTCGGAGATAATATTTCAGCTGCCGCTGGCAAGCCGCTTACTATTAATTTAATAACGCCACAAAACCAAGCCCTTAATATTACAGCAGGGTTAGGTAATGATTACTTAACTTTTGATACTACTACAGGTAATATTATCGTTGGCAAAGATCTAAATTTAGGCACTAATGTTATTACAGGTGGCTCTATTGCTAATATGACTAATGTTGCTACTACTAGTTTAACTGCCGGCGATATAACTATAGCAAGTAATAATATTGCTAGTTCTACCAATAATATTAGTTTTGGTAGTAATAACTTAACTACAACAGGCGATATAACAGCTGCTAATTTAATTCTATCTAATAATATAGTTAACCCAGCTATAACTATAGATAACATTTCTGTAACAGCTGGCAATTCACTTGCTATTAATTTAAACAATAATTTAGCCAATGCTCTTAATATTACACAAGGTGCTAATAGTTATATGAGCTTTAATACTAATGCTAGCAATAATATTGTTTTTGGCAAAGACCTAAATTTAGGTGCTAATAATATAACTAATGCGGGCGCTATTACTGCAAATACTTTAGCTACTAGCAATATAACCATAGCAGATAATAATATTGCTAGTTCTACTGCTGATATTAGTTTTAACGCTAATAACTTAACTACAACAGGTAATATATCAGCCACTGATTTAAATTTAACAGGTAATTTTAATGTAGCTAATTTAGTCGGAGATAATATTTCAGCTGCCGCTAATAGCCCACTTGCTATTAATTTAAATAATAATCTCACAAATGCTCTTGATATTACACAAGGTACTAATAGTTATATGAGCTTTAATACTAATGGTAGTAATAATATTGTTGTTGGTAAAGACCTAGATTTAGGAGCTAATAGCATAACAAATGCAAGCTCTATTACTGCTGGTAATATAACTATAAGTGGTAGCAATATTAATTCTACTACTAATATTAGTTTTGGTAGTAATAACTTAATTACAACAGGCGATATATCAACTAATAATTTAAATTTAACAGGTAATTTAAATTTAACAGGTAATTTAAATTTAACAGGTAATTTATTAACAGATAATATTTCAGCCACTACCAATGTGCTTAATATTAATTTAAATAATAATCTCACAAACGCCCTTAATATAACACAAGCTGGCAATGATTACTTAACCTTTGATACTACTGCAGGTAATATTATCGTTGGCAAAAACCTAAATTTAGGCGCTAATAATATAACCACTACAAGCTCTATTGCTGTTGGTAATATAACTATAAACGGTAGTAGCATTACTAGCACTAATGACATTAGTTTTGGTGCTAATAACTTAAGTACAACAGGCAATATATCAGCCACTGATTTAAATTTATCTGGTAGTTTTAATATAGTTAATTTAACTACAGATAGTATTTCAGCCACAACAAACAACCCACTTGCTATTAATTTAAATTCCGGACAAAACCAAGCCCTTAATATTACAGCAGGTACAGGTAATGATTACTTAACCTTTGATACTACCGGTACTGGAAGTATTATCGTTGGCAAAAACCTAAATTTAGGCGCTAATAATATAACCACTACAGGCTCTATTGCTGTTGGTAATATAACTATAAACGGTAGTAGCATTACTAGCACTAATGACATTAGTTTTGGTGCTAATAACTTAAGTACCACAGGTAATATATCGGCTAATGATTTAACTTTATCTGGTAGTTTTAATATAGCTAATTTAACTACAGATAGTATTTCAGCCACAACAAACAACCCACTTACTATTAATTTAAATAATAATTTAGCTAATGCTCTTGATATTATAGAAGGTGCTAATAAATACTTAACCTTTGATACTACTGGTACTGGGAGTATTATCGTTGGCAAAAACCTAAATTTAGGAGCTAATAGCATAACAAATGCAAGCTCTATTACTGCTGGTAATATAACTATAAACGGTAGTAGCATTACTAGCACTAATGACATTAGTTTTGGTGCTAATAACTTAAGTACCACAGGTAATATATCAGCCAGTAATTTATTAACAGATAATATTTCAGCCACAACAAACAACCCACTTACTATTAATTTAAATCCAGGACAAAACCAAGCCCTTAATATTACAGCAGGCACAGGTAATGATTATTTAACTTTTGATACTGCTACAGGTAATATTATCGTTGGCAAAAACCTAAATTTAGGCACTAATAGCATAACAAATGCAAGCTCTATTACTGCTGGTAATATAACTATAAGTGGTAGCAATATTAATTCTACTGCTGACATTAGCTTTGGTGCTAATAACTTAACCACTACAGGCAATATAGGAATAGGAATAGCAGCAAATGCTACTAATAAATTAGCAATTACAGCTGCTAATGATACTGTTGTTATTACTAATACAGCTACGCCTAGCGCCGTTAACCCTAATAAATTTATTAGCTTTATAGCAAATGGCTCTGAGGTCGGCAGTATTAGCTATGATAATAGTAATTTTGCTATTCTTGATGTTTCAGATAAGAGAACTAAAACTAATATAACAAGCACTAAAATTGATGCTATAGGTATTCTTACTAATTTAAGAGTAGTTGATTATAATCGTTTAACTAATCCAAATGGCAAGTTAATTACTGGTTTTATTGCCCAAGAAGCCCAAGAAGTGTTTAGTGATATGGTTTCACAAGTAAATAGTGAACTTTTAGGCATTAATGAGAGAAAACTAATCCCAATATTAGTTAAAGGCTTTCAGTTACAACAAAAAGATTTAAACAATCTTATGTCTGCTATTGTGGTTGATAAAAATAAGGTAAAATTTAACAAAAAATTACAAATAGCTGATATGGAGATAATTGATTTAGACGGCAATGTTAATGCTAATAACTTAAATATTAAACAAGATTTAACTATAGACCAACAAGAGTTTAATATTAAAAGATCAGACTCTATGGTAAGCCTTATGACTATAACAGACGATAAGGTGGCCAATGAAGCAGCAGAAGGTTATATGTCGGTAAGAGATGTTTATTTGGCTGATAGAGATGGGTGGCTAGGAAATATCAGCAATAAAGTTGTTATTACTGATAAAATTAGCAATAATGAATGCAATTATAATAATACTGGTTTGACAAAAGTATTAGATGCAACTGGTGATATGTATATTTGTTTTGGAAGTAAGGGGTGGTATGTTATTAATAAATCTTAAATTATAGGGAAAATTATGGACTATATTTTTAATTCAATCATGAGTTCTTTGCATGCTATTAAGTTATGGATGCCAAACTTATTTGATCTTTTTACACATTCGGAAATGGCTATTGGCTTGGCTGGTGGTATGATTTTAGTCGGTATATTAATATTTTTATATCTATTAGTGGTGTTTTATATTCCTGCTAAAGCAAAATTAGAACAATTAATTGATGATGTAAAAAACATTAATGATACTCTTGATATGTCAGCTAAAATTAATGATATAGATAGAATGATGAATACAGCTTTAGTAACTCGTTATTCATGGAATAGCTGGAAAAAATATTTTATTTTTGCCGATAAAAATCAAGCAATACATACTACAACTCCTGCTTCAGAGTTTTTTAATATAGACACAATGGAAGAAGGTGGTGTAAGTATAAAATCATATTCACATGTAGCTGATAGTTTTGTTGGTATTGGGTTAGTATTTACTTTTTTAGGGTTAGTATCTGGTATTTATTTTGCTGCTAAAGGTCTATCTGGTGACGCAGAGCAAGCAAAACAAGGTTTAGTGCAGTTATTAGACGCCGCTACTTTTAAATTTATGACCTCAATTGCAGGTGTTGGTATCGCTGTTTTATTTACCATAGGTTATAATAAAATTATTCATAAGTTAGAAATTGCTTTTATTGAGTTATCTACATTATTAGAAGAAAGAATTATAGTGAAAACTATAGATGCTACATTATTGCAGCAGCAAATAGAATTAAGCAAACAAACTGAATTACTTACTAAGTTATTAAATAAAAAATAAAAAAATGGCAAGAAGAAGAAAAGCAGTTGCGCATACAGAAGGGGTAAACTTTTTTATACCAATGGTTGACCTAATGGTAAGTGCTATTTTTATTTTTATTATAATTGTAATGATATTAGTGATGCTTATTACTCAACCAGCTAAAGTTGAGGATCCAAGTGATACTCCTGCAGAAGCATCTTCATCTCAAGGCAATGAAGTGCCTATCAACCCATCTATTATTGAAGATGTAGTTACTAATAAAACAGCAGAAGAAATTTTAGTAGAAGATATATTAAACAATCTTTTAAGGAAAGAAGGCTCTAGAAGTATTTATGATCCAACTAAAAAAGTGTTAGAAATAAGAATACCTAAACCGAAAAAACAAGGGAGTATAAAATGATTTATACAAGGCTAATAATAGTATTTCTATCAATAATATTTGCTAATTATTCTTCTTATGCAGCAGAAGATGATAAAAAATTAACTAATATAGCAGTAGAAGCTTCTACTAATATAGACTTGCTTAAAAGAGCTGCTAAAAAATATTTTTTAAAATTAGGTTATTGGCCGCTTAATGTTGATGAGCTTAAAACAAGTGGTTACATTAGTATTGATTTTGAAAATGAAACTTCATGGGGAGGAGGTTATAAATTTAGCATAATAGGTGAAGAATTAGCTATAGCTATAGATATTCCAGATAAAGAAAAATTAGGAGATTTATTTAGCGGTAGTGAGGTGATAGATGTAGCTACTCGTGCGGTAAAAGACTTAAAAGACAATAAACAAAGATTTGCTGTAGGTGATAAAAATATAGCTCAAAGTGCTGTTGATGACAAAACAAGCAAGGGTGAACAAGCATTTGAGCGTGGTAATATAGAAAAAAGAGCTATTGTTAAAGAGTTGATTATAACTGATGACGAAGAATATTTAACTCCTGTAGAACGAGGAACAGTGCTTGATATAGACCCAACTAATTATATTCGTATTAAATCTACTTTTGCTGATGGTGTTGAAATAGTAACTGATAATAAGGATATTAATTTTAATACTAAAGTTAATTTTAATAATGCCATTAGTGCTGATAAATTTTTAGATAATGATGATAAAAATTTCTTCTTAGACCCCTCTGCTTTATCTAAACTTAAGGATTTATCGGTTAGTAAAATTATTGATACAGATGATAATGAATTTATCTTAGACCCTTCTGAAGAATCTGTTGTTAATTCATTAAAAGCTAAAATAATTAATGTTGATAATTTATATGTAGAGAAAATAAATGGTGGTACTCCTGTTACTCTTGAAACGCTTGATCAGGTCGCTGTAACTAAAATGAATGAAGGCAGAAATATAAAAATAACAGGAGACGATGGAGTAACAAAAAAAACCGTTGGTTATGTTTATATTGCTGTAGTGGATGAGCCAGAATTTGATACTATTACCACCACAGGTGATATGAATATTGGCGGTAATTTATTAATAGGTGATAATGAGAATAATTTAAGAAATGATAATTTTTCTTTAAGTGGTAATGATGTTTTTGTCGCAGGTGATTTAGGTATTAATGGCACTATGTATACTAATGGTTCAATTATAATTAATTCTGCTATTAATGAATTAACTTTAAATGGAGATTTTATAAAAAGTAGCGGTGATTTATTACTAAAACCTAACAATAATGAAACCAATAACATAACATTATCTAGTAGAAACGGTGCTATTAATTTATCTGCCTCTGACGGCTCTTCTCTTGGTTTTAGTTCTGGTAATGGACAAATGATTTTTAGAAGCAATAAAGATAATGTCAATGGTATAAGTTTTTTAGACTTTGCTGGCAATAGTATTTTAGTAGTAGATACGCAAAATAACAGAGTAGGGATTAACAAAGACGGTGCTGATATTAATAGAAATGCAACCTTAGATGTAAACGGAGCATTATATGCTAATAGTATAGTTGTTGATGCTGGAGATGGCAATGTTGCTCCTATTACAGTTCGTCGTAATAGTGAGGGGCAATGGTTAAATTTTGATATAATTGGTGGTAATAGTTTTGGTGTATATAGTTTTGGCAGCACATATAGTGAAAGCGCAGCAGATGCTAGTATTCGTTCACAATTAGCTGCTGATGAAAGTGGCACTACTGCTAATATTGGTTCAATAGCAATTGATACTAATAAAGGTAAGCTTTATATAAAAAGAGGGAATAATGGAGATAGTGGTTGGAAGATAGTGCCAGATGCTAGCTCAGTATTTATTTTAGGAGGTAATAACTTTGTAGGCATAGATAATGTATCTCTTGGTAGTAACGATCTTGCTACTCTTACATTTGAAACAAACAACACTCCAGCTATTGAAATAAGCACTACACAAAACACCAAATTTTTCGGTAATATTGATTTAAACAACAACAACATTATTAATGTAGGCAATCTAAGAGTAACTGATATCTCAGCTGCGAACAATTCATATAATCTTTTATTAACTGATAATCAGAATCCAGCCCTTAGCATTAAAGATACTACTACTGATTATCTTATCTTTAATACTATAGATAAACAAATAGAATTAGGCGCTACTTTTACTTTTGGCACTAATTTAGTAAATGGTGCTAATTTTGATATAAACGGTGGCACCATAGATGGTGTTATTATCGGTGCTGATATACCAGCTACAAGTATTGCTGTTGGTAGTTTGACTTTTAGCACTAATGTTATTAATTCAATAACAGGTTATATTAACTTCAATAATAATAATTTTACCAATGTTGGTAGCTTAACGTTTACTACAGGCTCTAACATTGATTTAAATGGTGGTAATTTAATAAATTCTGGTAATGTATCACTTGATAGCCTTAGCGCTGCTAGTAATACTTTTGATATTTTAATAAATAATAATGAAAATCAGGCATTAGAGATAAAAGAAGGTATTAATAATTATCTTAGTTTTAATACTGTAGACAAACAAATAGAAGTAGGACAAACTTTAACCATTGGCACTAATAAAATATCAGGTTCAAATTTTGATATAACAGGTGGTACTATAAATAATACCATTATAGGCAACATAACTCCAACTGTAGCTAATTTTACCACTCTTAGCTTTACTACCTTAGGCAGTGCTATTAATGCTAATAATCAGTTAATGAGCAATGTTAACATTATCAGTGGTACACTTAATAATGTAGTTATAGGTAATATAACTCCTGCCACTGCAATTAGCGTTGGTGATATAACTCTAACAGGCAATAATATTACTACAACTAATACTGCTGGTATTGATTTTGGCAGTAGTGATTTAACTACAACAGGGACATTTACTGTAGGAACTCTTGATTTGGCTGGTAATGATATTAATAATATGGACTTTATCTCTTTAAATGATATAACAGCACAAAACAATACATTTAGCTTTACCCTTAAAAATAACCAAACCAATGCTTTGGTAGTTAAAGATGAAACAGGCAGTAATTATTTATCTTTTGATAGTACTATAAATAATGAAAAAATAACCATAACTCCAGCAACAGAATTTAATAATAGTGTTAATGTAGCCGGTACTTTAACCTTTGGCTCATTAGATTTAGCTGGAGGAACTGGCTCTATATCAAATGTAGGTACTATATTTGTTGATAATATTAATGCCAAAACTACCACCACACCACTTATAATTAATTTAAACCCTAATTTAAATCCAGCGCTTGATATTACAGAAGGGGCAAATAGTTATATTAGTTTTGATACTACTGGGTCAGGACAAATTATAATTAGCAAAGATATAAGATTTAGCGCTAATTCAGTTAGTGGTTCAAATTTTAATATTACAGGTGGTACGATTAATAATATGGGCAGCATAGGTGCTACTACTTTAACTGCAGGTAATATAACCATAGTAGGCAATAATATTACCAACTCTGATGTAGTTGCTGGTATTGATTTTGGTACTAATAATTTAACTACAACAGGCACTCTTACTGTAGGAGGACTTGATGTTAGTAATAGCGATTTATCTTTAACAGATATAACTTTAAATTCTATTAACCCAGTAACTAATGCTATAGACATTAACTTAACACCAACGCAAGCATCCGCTCTTAATATCACACAAGGCGCTGGTAATGATTATCTAACTTTTAATACTACAGGTACTGGCAGTATTATTGTTGGTAAAGATATAAGCTTAGGTAGCAATCAAATATCAGGTGCTAATTTTAACATTACAGGTGGCTCTATTACTAATATGACTAATGTTGCTACTACTAGTTTAACTGCAGGCGATATAACTATAGCAAATAATAATATTACCAATTCTAATGCAGTTACTGGCATTAACTTTGGTGCGAATAGCTTAACTACCACAGGCACACTTACTGTAGGTGGTTTAGATGGTGGTTTTAATTTAGATAATCTTAATAATATATCTCTAAACTCTATTAGTCCAGCAGCTAATGATACTATTATAATTAATTTAATGCCATCACAAAGCCAAGCCCTTGATATTATAGAAGGTACTAATAAATACTTGACCTTTGATACCAGCATAGGCAGCGAACAAATTATCGTTGGCAAAAACCTAAATTTAGGTACTAATATTATTACAGGTGGCTCTATTGCTAATATGACTAATGTTGCTACTACTAGTTTAACTGCAGGCAATATAACTATAGCAAGTAATAATATTACCAATTCTAATGCAGTTGCTGGCATTAACTTTGGTGCTAACAATTTAACTACAACTGGTAATATATCAGCCGCTAATTTAACTTTATCTGGTAATTTTAATGTAACTAATTTAACTACAGATAATATTTCAGCTGCTACTGGCAATTCACTTGCCATTAATTTAAATTCAGGGCAAAACAAAGCTCTTAATATTACAGCAGGGTTAGGCAATGATTACTTAACCTTTGATACTACTGGCTCTGGGAGTATTGTTGTTGGCAGAGATTTAGATTTAGGCACTAATAATATAACAACTACAGGCTCTATTACTGCAAATACTTTAACTGCTGGCAATATAGCCATAACAGGCAATAATATTACCAACTCTACTACTGATATTAGTTTTGGCGCTAATAACTTAACTACAACAGGCGATATAACAGCTAATGATTTAACTTTATCTGGTAGTTTTAATGTAGCTAATTTAACTACAGATAATATTTCAGCTGCTGCTGGCAATTCACTTGCCATTAATTTAAATTCAGGGCAAAACAAAGCCTTTAATATTGCAGCAGGGTTAGGTAATGATTACTTAACTTTTGATACTACTACAGGTAATATTATCGTTGGCAAAGATCTAAATTTAGGCACTAATGTTATTACAGGTGGCTCTATTGCTAATATGACTAATGTTGCTACTACTAGTTTAACTGCCGGCGATATAACTATAGCAAGTAATAATATTGCTAGTTCTACCAATAATATTAGTTTTGGTAGTAATAACTTAACTACAACAGGCGATATAACAGCTGCTAATTTTACAGGCAATTTTAATATAACTGGCTTAACTACAAATGACATTTCTGTAACAGCTGGCAATTCACTTGCTATTAATTTAAACAATAATTTAGCCAATGCTCTTAATATTACACAAGGTGCTAATAGTTATATGAGCTTTAATACTAATGCTAGCAATAATATTGTTTTTGGCAAAGACCTAAATTTAGGTGCTAATAATATAACTAATGCGGACGCTATTACTGCAAATACTTTAACTGCCGGCAATATAGCCATAACAGGCAATAATATTACTAATTCTACCAATGATATTAGTTTTGGTAATAATAACTTAACTACAACAGGCAATATATCAGCCGCTGATTTAACTTTATCTGGTAGTTTTAATGTAGCTAATTTAACTACAGATAATATTTTAGCCACAACAAACAACCCACTTGCTATTAATTTAAATAATAATCTCACAAACGCCCTTAATATAACACAAGCTGGCAATGATTACTTAACCTTTGATACTACTGCAGGTAATATTATCGTTGGCAAAAACCTAAATTTAGGCGCTAATAATATAACCACTACAAGCTCTATTGCTGTTGGTAATATAACTATAAACGGTAGTAGCATTACTAGCACTAATGACATTAGTTTTGGTGCTAATAACTTAAGTACAACAGGCAATATATCAGCCACTGATTTAAATTTATCTGGTAGTTTTAATATAGTTAATTTAACTACAGATAGTATTTCAGCCACAACAAACAACCCACTTGCTATTAATTTAAATTCCGGACAAAACCAAGCCCTTAATATTACAGCAGGCACAGGTAATGATTATTTAACTTTTAATACTGCTGCAGGTAATATTATCGTTGGTAAAAACCTAAATTTAGGAGCTAATAGCATAACAAATGCAAGCTCTATTACTGCTGGTAATATAACTATAAGTGGTGGCAATATTAATTCTACCGCTGATATTAGTTTTGGTAGTAACAACTTAATTACAACAGGTAATATATCAGCTGCTGATTTAAATTTAACAGGTAATTTAAATTTAACGGGTAATTTATTAACAGATAATATTTCAGCCACAACAAACAACCCACTTGCTATTAATTTAAATTCCGGACAAAACCAAGCCCTTAATATTACAGCAGGTACAGGTAATGATTACTTAACCTTTGATACTACCGGTACTGGAAGTATTATCGTTGGCAAAAACCTAAATTTAGGCGCTAATAATATAACCACTACAGGCTCTATTGCTGTTGGTAATATAACTATAAACGGTAGTAGCATTACTAGCACTAATGACATTAGTTTTGGTGCTAATAACTTAAGTACCACAGGTAATATATCGGCTAATGATTTAACTTTATCTGGTAGTTTTAATATAGCTAATTTAACTACAGATAGTATTTCAGCCACAACAAACAACCCACTTACTATTAATTTAAATAATAATTTAGCTAATGCTCTTGATATTATAGAAGGTGCTAATAAATACTTAACCTTTGATACTACTGGTACTGGGAGTATTATCGTTGGCAAAAACCTAAATTTAGGAGCTAATAGCATAACAAATGCAAGCTCTATTACTGCTGGTAATATAACTATAAACGGTAGTAGCATTACTAGCACTAATGACATTAGTTTTGGTGCTAATAACTTAAGTACCACAGGTAATATATCAGCCAGTAATTTATTAACAGATAATATTTCAGCCACAACAAACAACCCACTTACTATTAATTTAAATCCAGGACAAAACCAAGCCCTTAATATTACAGCAGGCACAGGTAATGATTATTTAACTTTTGATACTGCTACAGGTAATATTATCGTTGGCAAAAACCTAAATTTAGGCACTAATAGCATAACAAATGCAAGCTCTATTACTGCTGGTAATATAACTATAAGTGGTAGCAATATTAATTCTACTGCTGACATTAGCTTTGGTGCTAATAACTTAACCACTACAGGCAATATAGGAATAGGAATAGCAGCAAATGCTACTAATAAATTAGCAATTACAGCTGCTAATGATACTGTTGTTATTACTAATACAGCTACGCCTAGCGCCGTTAACCCTAATAAATTTATTAGCTTTATAGCAAATGGCTCTGAGGTCGGCAGTATTAGCTATGATAATAGTAATTTTGCTATTCTTGATGTTTCAGATAAGAGAACTAAAACTAATATAACAAGCACTAAAATTGATGCTATAGGTATTCTTACTAATTTAAGAGTAGTTGATTATAATCGTTTAACTAATCCAAATGGCAAGTTAATTACTGGTTTTATTGCCCAAGAAGCCCAAGAAGTGTTTAGTGATATGGTTTCACAAGTAAATAGTGAACTTTTAGGCATTAATAAGAGAAAACTAATCCCAATATTAGTTAAAGGCTTTCAGTTACAACAAAAAGATTTAAACAATCTTATGTCTGCTATTGTGGTTGATAAAAATAAGGTAAAATTTAACAAAAAATTACAAATAGCTGATATGGAGATAATTGATTTAGACGGCAATGTTAATGCTAATAACTTAAATATTAAACAAGATTTAACTATAGACCAACAAGAGTTTAATATTAAAAGATCAGACTCTATGGTAAGCCTTATGACTATAACAGACGATAAGGTGGCCAATGAAGCAGCAGAAGGTTATATGTCGGTAAGAGATGTTTATTTGGCTGATAGAGATGGGTGGGCATCTGATCCTATTTCTAAATTAAATGTTTTTAATACAACCCCAAGTTTTAGCAAGTGTATGAATGCTAAAGATGCTGGCAATATGGGTATTTCTACTGATAATACAGCTCTTTATATTTGTCTTGGAACTAAAGGTTGGCAGGCAATTAATGCAAAATCTATTAAAGGAAGTTAATTAGAATGTTTATGCAGATTATAAAAAATAAAATACTGATTTTTGTAGTAATTATGGTTGCAGCTTTTGCTACATGGGTTGTTTATAAAGACATAGCAACTGTTATAGTAGGTAATAAATATTCATTTAGCTATAATGATATTAATAACTTATATAATGCAGAACAAAAATTAGCGGCCATTAGTGGTAAATCATTAGTAAGCTCTAATAAAGATGTTTTATATAACTTAGTATTAAGCTCTATGCAGAAAATAATTTTATTAGAAAAAGGTATTAAAGTTGATAAAAATAAAGCTATTAAATTTATAGAAGAAAGCAACAAATCATTTAAAGGAATCTTGGTTGATATTAAACAAGAGTTAGGTAATAATTATTTTAAATTATTAATTGAGCCAATTGCTATTAGCCAGGCTTTTTTAAGATTTTATCAATTTTCTGTAAATTCAACTGTTAATACTATTTTTACTGCAGTTAAAAAACAAGGTTTATCTGTAACAGCTAAACAAATCAATAAAAAAATAGTTAAATTACCATTAGAAAAAAATAAAAACAAGGATTTAGCTGCTGAATTTAATAAAAATTATAAAACAAATAAAAATAATGAAATTATTTATAGTAAAGTTGTTAAAATAGGCAATAGTTTTGCAATATTAAGGTTGAACTCAATTGATGATAAAAATATAAATACAGATGCTTTATTTATTGATGTAGTAGCATACAGATATTTTTTATCACAATTAGTAAAAGATATAACAGTGGATTTTCCTGTTACTTCTTTATATAACATAGAAGATATTTATAACAAAAAAGGAAGCATATACAATGAAGGTAATAAATAATTTAATTAAATTTGCAGTAGCTGGTAGTTTATTTTCAGTTATTTTTTCAATTAGTGGTTGTTCATATTCCATAAAGGATGAAAAGCTTTTGGATGAGAAAATTAATGTTTTTGCTAAAGCGCATAAAAAAGCATCTGTTGTTACAAAAAAACCTACAATTAAACATGAAAAAGAGCTATTTAATCGCAAGGTCAGTGCTACATTTTATAACGAATCTCTTAAAACAGTATTACCAACTTTAGTTAAAAAAATTCAATATTCTCCAGGTGTTGATAATAATGTGGCAGTTTCATTAGAGGTTAATGGTGTATCTATTTATAAAGCACTGCATAAGGTATTAAAGCCAATTGGTCTTTCTTACATAAGAACTACTGGCGGCATCTTAGTAATTAAACAAAAACGTATAACTTTTCGTGCCTTTAATCAGCCACTTGATATAGTACTAAACGCTATGCTTGGTGATATATCTTATATTGTTAAAGATGGTGCGGATAAAAGTTTAAAAGAATCAGTTAGTGTTGAATTTAAAGATTTACCAATTGAAATGGCATTAGATAGAGTTCTTTCTCAACTTGAACTTCAATGGAAAAAAGAAGCAAAAAGTTATATAGTTTTTCGTGATAAAGAAGAAACATTTTTGATAAATTTCCCATTAATAGAGCAATCATTTAATGTTAGTTCTTCACGTAACGAAGAAAACAATAACAAAAAGAAAAAAAATAAATCAGGTGGTAATAGTGGTATATCATTTTCTTCAAGCAAAGCCAGATCAAGCGGTGCTACAGCTAGTCTTAAAAATCTAACTAAAACTATTGAAAAGTTTTTAACTGATGACGGTAAAGTAGTAATTCATAGAGAGTTAGGTATGATTTGGGTAAAAGATAAAGCTAATGTAGTAGATAGAATTGGTGAATTTTTAGCTAAAGTAAATATTAATATTTCTCATTCTGTACACATTACTGGTGTAATTACTGAAGTTAGTTTAAGTCGTAACAATAAAATAGGGATTGACTGGGCTTCTGTAGCTAGTAGTGTTGTTGCTCAAGGAGCTCAAGTAACAAGTGCAAGTAATTTTGGCGCTGTAGGAGGAGCAAATGAGGCTAATTTTGTTTTAAATTGGAAAGGTGCTAATGGTAGAATTGATACAGCCTATATTAATGCTCTTAAAAAATTTGGTGATGTGAGGGTTATATCTCGTCCATCTCTTAGAGTATCTAATAATGCTATAGGTTCTCTTACTGTTGGTAAAAATACTTCATATGTAGCAGAAGTTGAATCTACTGCTTCATCTTCTTCTCCAACAACATATGCTTCGAAAATGAAATCATTACAGACAGGTCTTAATTTTTATGTATTGCCACATGTAATATCTAATACTGATGCAGTTATTTATATATCACCTGAGCTTACTTCATTAGAAGATATACGCCTTGTTAGTACTGGTTCAGCATCACCTTCTGTAGAAGCGCCTGAAATTTCGATTCGTCAAACACAAACAGTTGTGCCTATTAAAAATGGTGAAAGTATTGTAATAGGTGGTTTAATGGCAGAAACTGATAAAAAAGTTAATAAGAAAACACCTTTATTAGGCGACATACCATTGATCGGAGCTTTATTTCAGTCCGAAGAAACAAGAAAAGGTGTTACTGAGTTTTCACTTATGATTAATGTAACTTGGTAGCATTAGATTAACAAGCATATAATATGAGCAAGAAGTATGACAAAATTACGGTTAAAATTCCTACTAAATTTATCTGGTTTTTTATTATAAGTTTAATAATTTATATTATGGCAACTTATTATAGAGTATATCAAGCTGATAGACTTATTGATAACAGAGATAATAATCGTAATTTTGTAATAGAGTTAGGTAAGGAGTTAAAAAATAAAGCAGGTGTTATAGTAAAAAATAATAATTTTGATCCAATTTTACCAAATACATTGCTTAGAATTTTGTTAAGAAAAACAGGTGATTCTATACTGTCTTATGAATATGATAAAAGATTAATTATTAAAACAAGTGGTAACAATAAGATAATTGATATAAGAGATATTGTTAATTATGCTAATGTTAGTAAAGATGGTAACGACTATATTGTTTATTTAAATTAGATGAATATTAGAAGATTACTCAGAATATTTTTGCCAGTTGTTGGCGTTATTTTATTAATTTTAAGTGTTAGTAATATAATGAATGGTTATAATTTTAGTAAAAAATTAACAACATTGCCAGCAGCTGATGTTAGTTTAATGGGTGAGTTAAAAGCAATTGATTATAATTTTCCTCTTGATTCTTTAGATAGTAATATGGTTAAATTAAAAGAGTTATTTAAATTATTATTTAGTAAAATTAGAATTGCTAGCGATGAGAGTGTTACTGCATCAGGAATTGATAAAATTGGTGAATTTAAAGATATTTTAATAACCGCTAATGGTGATTTTTTGCAACAAATATATTTTTTGCAACAAATAAAAAAAGAAATGCGTAACTTTGTAATTCTTAATAAAATTATAGGAAATAATAAAGAGATGATTATAAATGCAAGAATTTATGGTAATACTATAAAATAATACTATGGAAAATATAAAATTAACTATCAAAGATTATTTACTAATATTTATTTTGGCTCTTATAGCTGGAATATTTTTAATTTTTATAAAAAATCTTTTTTATAAGGACACAAGCGATAATGCAATTTTATTACATAATTTAAAAGAAGTTAATAATAAAATAAATACTATTGAAGAAATAGTTAAATTAAACGCTAGTAAGGTTAAATTAAAAGATAGACTTGATTCAAAATTAGTAGAAGAATTTCGTGATGATGAAGAGTTTTTAAGTAAAGTAGCTTCTTTAAAAAAACAAATAATAAAAAGAAAATTAGAGAGCGAAGTAGTGCAGTTAGAAAATGAAAGAATAGCTCGTAATAATAAAGCAGGAGATGGCGATATTTATAGCAGTCCTTTTGATAAAAAATTGGCATCAAAAATATTTGATATTATGATGATAAATTCTAGCGCAGGAACAGCTGTTGTACGGTTTGATGATGCTTTAATTAGTATTAAAGAAAAAGACAATATAAAGGGTTTTATTGTGCGTAAAATAGATGATGACGCTGTTATTATGGGTAGAAAAGATGGAGACGATGAGGTATTAAGATTGAATTATTTAACTAGTACACTATATGATAAAGGAAATAAAAAAGATGATGAAAATAAAAATAAAAAATAAAATATTATTACTTATAATCTTATTTGCTAATCTAAGTTACGCAGATATTTTGGGTATTGGTCAGGTCGGGGACAGATACATATATAAAGTTAATGGTATTGTTGTATCTGTTACAGATGGAGATACTATTGATGGCTGTATAGTTAGTTATGGCAGTGGCTTGCAATGTAGTGATAGTTTAAATAATATTAAACATGATAAATTACAAATAGCACTTAAGAATGTAGTAAAAAGAGCTAATATGATAGAGAAATTAAAAGCAGAAAATATTCAATTAAAAGAAGAATTAGCTGTTGTTAGTTTGTTTAAAGCAAAAAGCAATCAGTTGAAAAATAAAATTGTAGATTTAGAACAAGAGATAATTGATGTAAAAAATTATGCAGTAAAAAGAGTGAATGATAAAAATATTAAGCTAAGCAGATTAAGCTCAATCCTCAATAAAATAAACGCCCAATAGCATTTTATATAAAAAATATTGTGGCTAATATTGCTATGAGATTTTTATTATTTATATTTATTGTTAGTAGAGTTTATGCAATTACTGATTTTAATGCTGAAAATATAGTTAAAGATATAATTAGTACAGAAAAAGCTAGTAAAAATTATTTAAAAGATGTAGGTTATTGGCCAAGTAGCATAGTAGAGCTTTTAAGTACTAATTATCTACCTAATGAAATAATTAAAGAAATTATCCTTATCAATAAAGACGGTAAATTAACTATAGCAGTTGCTGTTGATGAAAAACATAGTTTATTATTGCAAAAATATTTAAATAAAAGTAATTTTGATAAAAAAAATAATCTATTGTTAATCCCTATTAGCAAGATAAAATTTAATAAAAAATCTAATAACAAACAATTATTTTTTGGTATATGCTCTAATTTGTATTGCAACTCGATTTAATAGATGTTTTTGCTTAAACAAATTATAATAGGCGGTTTTCTATTATTAAATTATAATTTTTCCTTAGCTAATTTAAATGATAGTCAGTTATATGAACAGGGATTTTATTATTCGCAAGTAGGAAAAAATAACAAAGCTTTTAAGATAATGTTACATCTTGCTAAGCATGATTATGCTATAGCAAAATTTAATGTTGCACTTAGTTATAAAAACGGCTTGGGAGTGCAAAAAAATGATAAACTTGCTATTTATTGGTTAAAGCAAGCAGCAGATGATAATGTAGTATATGCTGTTACTGAGTTAGCAAATTTTTATTATCATGGCATAATAGTTAAAAAAGATTGGCATAGAGCGCAACAATTATGGTTGAAATCAGCTATTAATGGTGATGAATACGCTCAGTTTAATTTAGCTATGTTATTACTTGAATTAAATAAAAATGATGAATCTTATAAATGGTTGTTATTAGCGAAAAATAATACTCATCCAGAGGCAGATAAAGCTTTAGAAGAGTATTTTACCAAGTTAAAATAATATTATTTTCTAACTCTATATTAAAATTCTAATAAATAGGTTAATGGCAGCAAACTAGTAACTGTAGTTTGAATTTATAAAATAAATTATTTAACTGTTGCTTGGAATGGCAAAACCTAATTCACTATAAATTAATATTAAACCTAATAGATAATTATGTTTTTAATAAAAAATATTATATTAATAGAAGATGGTAATTAATCTGCTGTAACTATTATTAGATTTTATTAAAAATATAAAATATAATCTCGTATTTTTTGTTTTATTTGTAGCTAATATTTATTTTCTTATAAATTAAGGGTTAATCTATTATATTGATTAGATTTTTTTATTTATTATCAACAAATACTTATCTGTTAGTAAAAATCAGGCAAAATATAATTAGTTAAAAAATTGAATTAAATTTATCATTATATATAATGAGAATATTATTAATCTTATCTATCTATTTATCTTGCTTATCTCTTGCAATTGCTGATGATATTAATATTGGCGTACTTGCTTATAATGGAAAATTACAGGCAGTAGAGCGCTTGCAGCCAACTGCTGATTATCTTTCACAAAAAATACCACAGCATAAATTTAAAATTATTCCTTTAACCTTAAAAGGCTTTGAAAACGCTTTAAATAAGAAACAATTAGACTTTATTTTAACTAATCCAGGGCACTATATAGTGTTAAAGCACAAATTTGGCGCAGACAGGATGGTTACCTTTTTAGCTAAATATAAAAAACAAATTTTAAGAAAACTTAGTGCTGTTATTTTTACTAGTAAAAATAGCGGTATTTACTCCTTTAAAGACCTAAAAAATAAAACTTTTGGAGCGGTAAGTAAAGAGGCATTTGGTGGATTTCAATTAGCTAGATATAGTTTTTTAAGCGGAGGTATTGATATTATTAAAGATATGAATACTAAATGGCTAGGCTTTCCTCATGCTGATATAGTTAATGCTGTGTTAACTAAAAAAATAGATGTAGGAACAGTTAGATCAGGTGTATTAGAGAAAATGGCAAATAGAGGTGATATTAATTTAGATGATATACAGATTATTGCCAAAAAACAAAATAAAAACTATCCTTTTCTACGTAGTAGCGAGTTTTATCCAGAATGGCCATTTGCAAGACTACCTTATACCAATATAGAGCTAGTTAAACAAGTTGCTATTTATTTATTAAAAATAAAAGAACAAGATATTGTTGCAAAAAAAATCATTAGGCGCTGGATGGATGTTTCCACAAGATTATTCTAAAATAGATCGCGTATTAAAACGTTTACAAATATATCCTTATAATGTAAATAGTAGTAGTTTTATATTTTTAATAAAAACTTATAAATATTTATTTATTGTTATTATTTTTAGCGTTATTTTAATATTACTATTATTATTTGGCGTTATTTTTAACAATAAAAAATTAAAAAATAAGCAACAGGTAAATCAAATTAATCAAGATAAATTGCAAAATAAATTGCAAAATATTAATTTAGAATTAACTCGCAAAACAAATGAATATTTTAAAATTGAACAAGAATTATCTGTAGATTTTAAGATTATGCAAGCTTTATATAGTATTTTTTTAAATAATAATATTAGTAAAGAACAACGAGTTTATTTAGTTTTAGATTTTGTTAGGAAGAGTTTGTATATGGAAGTTGGTTTATTATCTTATATTGATAATAATACATTTAAGATTTGTGCTTGTTCTCCACAAAATAATATAACTCAGTCACCTATTTCAAAATCTTTAGCACAGCAAGCATTAAGTAAAGATGGAGTTTTTATAAAAAATAACATTAAAAATTATAAAATATATATTGCTTATACTGTATTTATTAAAAATAAGCCGCACTGTTTATTTGAGTTTATTAGTTTAAAAAAAATAATTTACCAAAATTTGGTCTTAAATTATTGGATTTAGTTGTACAATATGTTGGTAAAGAATTACTTGCTATAGAAAAAGAAAAATATATGCAGCAAAAAAATATTGAAACTATAAAAAGGTTTAGTCAAATTTCTAAAAGGGAAAAAGAGGTTTTGATTCTGCTATCGCAAGGAAAATCTACTAAATTGATTGCACAATATTTAAATATTAGTCCAAAAAACTGTAGAAATGCATAGAGCAAATCTTATTAAAAAAAACTCAAACACATTCTTCAATTGAATTAGTTCAACTTGCTGTTTTAACTAAAATTATTCTAAATATACAGTAAAAACCCCAGTTATGTTATAGGTAGTTTTCCTAGTTGTTAAATGTAAAAACTTTATTATAATGTTAAAAATAAATATTGTTCTTAAGGAGTAAGTAGCAGAAGTTAACAATATTTTCTCAAGAACATATATTGTGTTTTTATTTTTTTAATTATTAAGGAGAATATTATGTATCAAAGAATTGGATTAATACTATTTATATTTAGTTTGTTATTTAACCAGACAATTTATGCAGAAGAAGATGATGATTTTGCTGAAACAAAAGTTGTGCTACAGATTAGTGATTATAACCCAGCAAAACAAACGCTTGTATTAAATGTAGCTAATAATCTTATCAAACATTATGGGCAAGATAATATTAAAGTTGAAATTGTTGCGTTTGGTCCTGGTTTACGTTTATTGCAAAAAAATAATGTGAATACTAATAGAATTCAGTCTTTAGTTGATCGCAATGTACGTTTTAGTGCTTGTAAGAATACTATTAAAGGTTTTACAAAAAAATTAGGCCATGTTCCTTTATTAAATAAAAATGCAGTAAATGTATCAGCCAGTGTTGTTAGGATTATAAATTTAGTTAAAAAAGGCTATCAATTAATTAAACCATAAAATAAGGACAAAAAATGAAATATAATAAACATATAATAATATTATCGCTGATAATGTTTACCTCTTCTGCTTATGCAACAAACTGGTTAATGCTTCAAGGCACAGAGCCAAGCGGGCAATCAGCGCGTGCTAAGGTTTGGGGCTTTATCCAGCCAGAATATGCAAAAACTAATGATACTCTAGTTAAAGCTGGTCCTTGGAAAAATGCAAAAGCAATTTTTAATCAAAATGCACCAGATTTAAAAAATGCAGATGGATTTAATGTTAAACGCGGCAGAATTGGAGTACGTGGTACTGGTTTTCCTTTAGATGAAAATACCAATTATTTTATTTTGGCTGAGTTTGGTAATAATGGTATTACTAGAAATGGGAATGGTAGTGCTAAAGTATCTGATATTAGCGTAACACTTAATCATTTAAAAGGCGCTAAAATTAGAGTTGGCTTGTTTAAGTATCCAGGTTCAGAAGAAGCTCTAGAGGCTATTCATGTAGCTAATTATAATAATTTTACTTAATATAACTAATCAGCTTTCATTAGAGCGTTATTTTGATGGTAGTGGTGTAGCAAGGACCACAAATACTATAGGTATAAATAAACCAAATGGACCTGTAGGAGCTTTTCATGATATAGGCATTCAAGTATTTGATAGTTTTAAACAAAATAATGGTTGGGAGTATAGTTATGCAGCTATGATTGGTAATGGTAATGGTATTGCTAGGGGAGATAATAATAACGATAAAGATACTTATTTTTATGTTTCAGCTGAAAATATATATCATGGTAATGGCGCTAAACGTCAAGGGTTAAAGTTATTTGCTTGGATGCAAAATGGCAAACGAACTTTAACTTTAGAAGAATCTGGTAATTACGATCGTAAAAGAAATGGTTTTGGTCTAACTTTTCGTAAAAATAAATATCGTGCAAGCGTTGAATATATGACTGCTGATGGTATGATATTTAATGGTACAGATGGTGGTGCAACTGCTGGATCTATTGCAGGATTTACAGGGCGTGCTGGAGAGGTGTCTACTTGGAATATAGTACCAAATGGCAAAGCAAAAGGTTATTATTTAGATTTTGGTTATAAAATTAGACCAAATATTGAGTTAGATATTCGTTATGACTATTTAGATAGATTAACAGAAAATACAGTAGGTGAGCGTGAATTTACTAGCACAACTTTAGGGGTACAGTACTTTTTTAACAAAAAAAGTCGCTTAACTGTAAATTATGAATTGCGTGATATTAAAGCACCAGGTGCCAATGACACGGCAAAAACTATTGTTACTAGTATTGATAATAGGTTGTCTGCACAGCTCTTATTCATATTTTAAAGCGTTTGAAATTAAATACAATTATTACGTTTGGCGAACCGAACCCATCTATGATGCTATTTTGATCACTATAGATGGGTGGCAGCCTAAATGGAAAATAAACTATAGATTATTTCCTATATAGTTTAAGTTATTATTAATAGGTAAATTTTTCTATGGAAAACCTAAAATTATTTTAATTTGTCGTGCTGGTTATCAATTATTAGATGCAATAATAAAACCGTCCTTATTACAAAGCAAGGCTTTGAATACAGATTTAGATAATTTAAAGCAACAATAATTGCCTCGAGACAGAGTTAAATAATATAAGGCCAACCTTAGTCATTACGCATATGTGGAAACAATAAAACATCTTTAATAGATCGTGAATTAGTAAATAACATAACAAGTCTATCAATGCCAATTCCTTCGCCAGCAGTAGGAGGCATACCATATTCTAAAGCGCGAATATAATCTTTATCATAAAACATTGCTTCATTGTCACCAGCTGCTTTTTCTGCCATTTGCGCTTTAAATCTGTCTGCTTGATCTTCGCTATCATTTAACTCGCTAAAACCATTAGCAATTTCACGCCCACCAATAAATAATTCAAATCTATCTGTTATTAATGGATTATTATCATTTTTACGTGCTAATGGTGAAACAGCAGTTGGATATTCAGTAATAAAAGTTGGTTGAATTAATTTCTCTTCAACTGTTGCTTCAAATATTTCTATTTGTATTTTTCCGTACGCCCAAGCATCATTAACATTAATATTTAAATCTAATGCAGTTTTTTTAATATTTTCTATTGTTAAATCATTAGTTGTTAGCTGAGAATTATATTTTAAAATACTATCAAATACACTTAATCTTTGAAATTTTTTATTAAAATCAAATACGGCATTGTCATATTTAATTATAGTTGTTCTACATACATTAATTGCAATAGCTTTTAATAACTCTTCAGTTAAGTTCATTAAATCTATATAAGTTGCATAAGCTTCATAAAATTCAATCATAGTAAATTCAGGGTTATGTTTAGCTGATAAACCTTCATTTCTAAAGTTACGATTAATTTCAAATACACGCTCCATACCACCTACTATTAAACGTTTTAAGTATAATTCTGGAGCAATGCGTAGATATAAATCCATATTTAGTGCATTGTGATGAGTAATAAATGGCAAAGCAGTAGCCCCGCCAGGAATTGTTTGCATCATTGGCGTTTCTACTTCTATATAATTTTTCTCAATAAAAAATTGACGTATATAAGTTATAATCTGGCTACGCATCTTAAATACTTTTAAAGAACTTTCATTCATTATTAAATCAAGATAACGCTGACGATATTTAATTTCTGTATCAGTTAAACCGTGAAATTTTTCTGGTAAAGGTCTTAGTGATTTGGTTAATAATTTAATACTACTTACTCTTATTGTAAGCTCATTAGTTTTAGTTTTAAATAATACTCCTATAACTCCTATAATATCCCCAATATTCCATTTTTTAAATTGGTTATTATAAAAATTTTCAGGTAAATCATCTCTATTTACAAATAACTGGATATTACCGCCCCTATCTTTAATTTGAGCAAAACTTGCTTTACCCATAATTCTTTTTAACATCATTCTACCGGCTATACTAACTTTTATATTTTTATCTATTAATTCTTCTTTATTAAATTGTTGGTATTTTTTGTGCAAATCAGCAGTTAAGTTTTGTGGTTTAAAATCATTAATAAAGGGATTACCATTATTACGTAATTCTTTTAATTTATTTTTCCTCTCTAATATTAGTTTGTTTTCATTATCCATAATAGTATCTTTTTAAGTTGTTAAATAGATTATCCTATATATTTTCTAGCATTATCAAATATTTTCATCCATGGAGAGCGTTCTACCCAGCTATCTGGATAATAAGAGTTACATACTGCACGAATAACACGTTCAGGATGAGGCATCATTATAGTTACCTTGCCATCATCACTACATAAGCCAGCTACAGCATTTATTGACCCATTAGGGTTATGTGGATATGTTTGTGTAATTTCAGCATTATTATCAACATATTGCATGATTATATTATTAGCAACACTATCAATATTTCCTTCACTGTGAGCAATAGCAATTGGCATAATACTATCTTGCATATTAGTTAAAAATATAGAATTGTTTTTTTGTATTTTAACACTTGAAAACCTAGATTCAAATTGATTGGAAATATTTTTATTAAATTTAGGGAAATTAGCATTAGGGATAATAATATTTAATTGCGATATCATTTGACATCCATTGCAAACCCCTAATGCAAATGTATTATTATTAGTAAAAAAATTAGCAAATTCATCATATGCACGATTATTATATAAAATGCTATGCGCCCAGCCACTACCTGCACCTAGTACATCGCCATAGGAAAAACCACCGCACGCCACTAAGCCATTAAAATCATTTAATGTAATTTTTCCAGTTAAAATATCACTCATATGTACATCTATAGCTGAAAAATTAGCTTTATTAAAAGCTGCTGCCATTTCAATTTGACCATTAACCCCTTGTTCGCGTAGAATTGCTACTCTTGGTTTTGCTTTGTTTATATATGGCGCTGCTATATTTTCATTGATATTAAATTTTATATCAATTACTAAGCCATTATCTTTTCCAATATTTTTATATTCTTCATCTACACAACTTGGGTTATCTCTTAATTTAGCTATGTTATAACTAGTTTTCTCCCATAATTTATGTAGTTTATTTTTATTATACTTAATACCAGCAAAATTAATAATATTAGTATCATTTATCGTTGCAATAACCTCACTAAATTTATTTAAACCTGCTGCAGTTAAGATTTCATTAACTTTAGCTTTATGCTTTGCTAATACTTGTATTACGCAGCCTAATTCTTCATTAAATAACTTAGCTATATTACAACTATTAATATTTAATCCTACTTCGCTGGCAAATGACATTTCCAATAAAGTAATTGCAGCTCCGCCATCACTTCTATCGTGATATGCACTAATTAAACCTAAATTATTTAATTTATTAATAGTAGTAAAAAATATTTTAAAAAGTTTGCTGTCATCAAGATCAGGTGTCTCACCTGTAATAATATTATAAACTTGAGCCAAACTAGATAAAGCTAAACGATTTTTACCAGCCCCTAAATCAATTAATAATAATTCACTTTTTTTATTTTTAAGTAATGGAGTGATTTGTTTACGTACATCGATAGTCTTGGCAAAAGCGCTAACAACAAGTGACAGAGGTGACACTACTTTTTTTTCTTTATTATATACTACCCATTTATTTTGCATAGACATAGAATCTTTGCCAACAGGAATAGTTATGCCTAAATCAGGACAAAGATTTAAGCCAACCTCTTTAACTGCTGCAAATAATTTAGCACTTTCATTGTCAATATTAGCTGCACACATCCAATTAGCGCTAAGATTAATATCCTTGATATTTGCTGTATAACCGCCTAATATATTTGTCAATGCTTCACCAATAGCCATTTTAGCGCTAGCTTTAGCATTAATTAAAGATAATGGTGCTCGTTCACCAATTGCCATGATTTCACCGTAATAATTATCATAATCACTTAAGACAATACCACAATCTGCAACTGGCACTTGCTTTGCTCCTATCATTTGGTCGCGAGCAATAAGCCCACTAACACTCCTATCACCAATAGTAATTAAAAACCTTTTGCTAGCAACACTTGGCAATTGTAAGATTAAATTTAAGCTTTTATCAAAATCTAAATTACCAGCATTAAAATCTGTAACTTTATCTGTTAATATATTAATTTTTCTAATTATTTTAGGAGTATTTCCTAATAATAAATTCATTGGTATATCAATTGGTTTATTATTAAAAAAACTATCACTTACAATTAATTTTTTATCATTAGTTGCTGTACCTATTACAGCAAATGGTACTCTTTCTCTTTGGCAAATTTCTTCAAATATAGGTAATTTTTTACTAGTAATAGCTACTACATAACGCTCTTGTGATTCATTGCACCAAATTTCTAGTGGTGACATTTGTTTGTCAGCAGTAGGTATTTTTCTTATTTCAAATGTAGCACCTAAACTACTATCATTTACTAACTCGGGTAAACCATTTGATAAACCACCCGCACCAATATCATGAATTGAAATAATTGGATTATTATTGCCAAGAGATACACATCTATCAATTACTTCTTGTGCGCGGCGTTGCATTTCAGGGTTTGCTCTTTGCACTGAAGCAAAATCTAATTCTTGATTACCCTCATAATTACTTGACGATGCACCACCACCAAGACCAATTAGCATACCAGGACCACCAAATACAATGATAATATCATCATTTTTAATTTTAGATTTTGTTACATGTTGTTTGCGAATAGTACCAATACCTCCTGCTAACATAATTGGTTTATGATAACCATATAAAATATTATTAAATTTTTGTTCAAATGTACGAAAATAACCACAAATATTTGCTCTGCCAAATTCATTATTATAATTAGCGCTACCTATAGGAGCTTTAAGCATAATTTCTAAACTACTAGCTATATTAATATTCTGATTACTATTCTGTTCCCAAGGCATAATATTTTGAGGGATACGCAAATTAGATACACTAAAGCCACATAATGCTGCTTTAGGCTTAGATCCTCTACCAGTTGCTCCTTCATCACGAATCTCTCCTCCACTGCCAGTAGCAGCACCAGCATATGGTTCTATTGCTGTTGGATGATTATGGGTCTCAACTTTAATAACTATGGCTTTATGCTCTTTATTATTAACGTATACACCATCTTTATTTGGCATAAAATAATTAGCTTTAAAGCCAGTTGCTACAGCAGCATTATCACTATATACTGAAAGCAAATCATCTGGGTTTTGCTTATAGGTATTTTTTATCATTGAAAATAAAGTATGATCTTGTTTATTATTGTCAATTAACCAATTAGCATTAAATATCTTATGCCTGCAGTGTTCGCTATTTGCTTGAGCAAACATCATTAGCTCTATATCAGTTGGGTTTCTACCAATTTTTATAAAGTTAGAAAATAAATAATCAATTTCATTGCTATTTAACGCTAGACCTAATTTTATATTAGCATCTTTAATAGCTGTTTTTTTATTAGTTATTATGTTAATATAATTTAATTTTTGTGGGATAAACTTTTTAAAAATATTATTTTTATAAGCGATAGATTTTAGTTCTTGTTCTACCATTTTATCTATTAATATAGCAAGAATTTTTTGTTTATTTTTAATTGGTTTTTTAAAGTGATAAACTATACCTCGCTCAATACGCTTTATATTTAAACCACATAAATTAAATATATCAGTAGCCTTAGATGACCAAGCAGAAATAGTGCCAAGCCTTGGTATAATAATTAGCTGATTATTACTTATAATATTTAATGGTAAAGAATAAGACAGTAATTTTTCTACCTTAACATTATCTAAATTTGTATTATTATCAATAAAATGAATAAATTCAGCACTAATAATATTATTGTCAGTTATTAATTCATTAAGTTGTGTAATTTTTGTTATATTAAACGCACAAATATTACGAACAACAAGCATGATTATAAATAAGATTGTGACATAAATTAAGCGATTTTATTGATAAATAAGCAACAATATAGTTATTGGTTTTTAGCGTTAATTACATTTATATTAATTATAGCTACCACATTATCATAAAGATTTATATTTATTTTATATTCACCAATATTGTGAATCATTTCTATTAAATCTATATCCTTTTTGGCTATTTGAAATTTTTGTTCAGCTAAGGCAGTAGCAATATCAGCAGTACTTATTGAGCCAAATAATTTACCATCTTCGCTAGCATTTGCTTCAATGCTAAGAGTTATGTCGTCTAATTGTTCTTTAATTGCTGTTGCAGCTATTAATTTTTCTTGTTCTTTAGCTTCAAGCTCAGCTTTAATTTTTTTAAACTCTGCTAAATTTTTTTCAGTAGCAGGTTTTGCTTTATTATTGGGAAATAAAAAATTACGCGCAAAACCAGCTTTAACCTTTACTACTTCACCTAAATTATTATTTTTACTAATTTTTTCTAATAAAATTACTTGCATATTATGCTCCTATTTTTTATGTTTATCAGTGTATGGAATCAAAGATAAAAATCTTGCTCTTTTAATTGCTGTAGTTAATTGTCTTTGAAATTTAGCTGATGTGCCTGTAATCCTAGATGGAGTTATTTTGCCACTGCTGTCAATATTTGCTGTTAATATATCAATATCTTTATAATCAATTTCACTTATACCAGACCTAGTAAAACGACAAAATCCATTAACCGGTCTTTGAAACTTTTTTCTTTTTTTAATTTGTTTTGCCATTACTTTCCTTTGTTTTTTCTTGTTGTTTCAGCATAACTGATTTGTCAGTAATTGCTTTTTTGGTGCTAATAATTAAGTTTCTTAATATAGCATCATTAAAACGAAAATTATAATTTAAATCATCTAATGTTTGTTTATTGCACTCAATATTAAATAATAAATAATGTGCTTTATAAATTTTTTGTATAGGATATGATAAATGTTTGCGTCCCCAATCTTCAAAGCGATGTACTTTTCCATCACTATCTGTTATCATTTTTTTATATTTTTCAGCCATAACATCAACCTGTTTGCTTTGATCAGGATGGATAATTACAACTATTTCATAATGTCTCATGTTTGCTCTCCTCGTGGTTAATAAAGCCTGCCAATATTATAATATTATTGATCAAGCAAGGAAATTGTAATTTTACGCTAAATTTATTATAAAATAATAAAAATTATGAAATTACTTGCATTTGATACTTCAACTATTAATTGTTCAATTTGTTATTATAAAAATAATAACTATATCGAGCAAAATATAACACACAATTATAGTTCAAAATTTATTTTAACTAAAATTAAAGAAGTATTAGCAGCAGATAATATTAATGATTTAGATGGTATTATTTATGGTAAAGGACCAGGTGCTTTTACTGGAGTAAGGGTTGGTGTTGGTGTGGCACAAGGATTATCATTAGCATATAATATTCCTACTATGGGATTTTCTACATTAAAAGTTATAGAATATGGCGCTACAAAAAAATATAAGACTACAGACATATTAACTACAATAGATGCTAGAATGGGAGAAATATATTATCGTTATCATAATAATGAAAAATTAGATGCCCCTCAAAATATTAAAATTTTAGCAAAAATTGGTGTTGGTAGCGGTTTTGCAGCATATCCAAATTTTATAAAATGTAATGTTATAGACGAAAATTTCTACCCACAAGCCAATAATCTAATTAAATTAGCTTTAAAGAATATTGATAAATTAAACAACAAAATACCTAGTGCATTATATTTGCGTAATAGTGTTGTTAAAAATTGTTAAAATTACAATTTATATAAATTTATAATTGTTAATTTTTTATGTGGAAATGGATCAAAAAAATTGCCTCGCCCCATAATTTTTATTATTTTAGTAATAAATTATCTTCTTGGTTTTTATATCCTTTTATTGTACTTACAATAGTTGGTTTGTATTATGGTCTTGTTTTAGCGCCAATTGATTACCAGCAAGGAGAAAGTTATAGAATCATGTTTATTCATGTGCCAAGCGCATGGATGAGTATGTTTATTTATTTAGTTATGGCAATTTCTAGTATTATTGGTCTAGTCTGGCAAATAAAAACTGCTTTTATAGTTGCTAAGAGCTCTGCTATTATTGGTTTGAGTTTTACAGTTATAGCACTTATAACTGGTTCTTTATGGGGCAAGCCTATGTGGGGAACTTATTGGGTTTGGGATGCAAGACTTACTTCAGAATTAATTCTCTTATTTTTATATTTTGCTTATATAGCACTTTATAATGCCTTTGATAACCCAAAAATTGCTGAAAAAGTTAGCAGTGTTTTAGCCGTTTTAGGTGTAGTAAATTTACCAATTATTCATTATTCAGTTAATTGGTGGAATACCTTGCATCAGGGAGCGAGTGTTAGTAAATTTAGCGCACCAAATATTCATATTGATATGTTGATTCCACTGCTTATTATGGCCATTGCTTTTAAGTTTCTATACGGTTATTTATTATTAATTAGATCAAAAGCTGGAGTTTTAATTAGTGAACAAAATTCTCGTTGGGTACGTGAAATAATTATTAAAAAATAAAAATAAAAAAGGTAAAATCTAATTTTTTAGCTTAATTAATTTAAAATACTATGAATAGGAAAACTATTATTGCAGGTAATTGGAAAATGAATGCCTCAATATCTTTTACACAAAAAATGACTAATGCTATTTTAACTGAACTTGAAAGCATTAATAATCAAATAATAATTTTTCCTCCTTTTTTATACTTAGCGCAGGTTAATAGTTTAATAAAAAATACTAAATTAAAATTAGGAGCACAAAATTTAAATATTAATACAAATGGTGCTTTTACTGGTGAAGTAAGTGCAAACATGATAAATGAATTTGCAGATTTTGTTATTGTTGGTCACTCTGAGAGAAGAAGTTTATACGGTGAAAGTAATAAAATTATAGCAAATAAAATTAAAACAGCATTAGCAGCTAATTTAAAACCTGTTTTTTGCATTGGTGAGGAATTAGATGATAGAGAAAATGGTAAAACTGAGCAAATATTGCAACAACAAATAACAGCAGTTATAGATGTGGTTGATATTAAAGAATTTAGTAATATAATTATTGCTTATGAGCCTATATGGGCTATAGGAACAGGTGTTACAGCTACACCAGAGCAAGCGCAAGATACGCATAACTATATTCGTAATTTTTTGGCTAAATTTGACAATGATATAGCAGCTAATATACATATTTTATATGGTGGTAGTATGAATGCTGGTAATGCGAAGCAACTACTTAAATGTAGGGATATTGATGGTGGTTTGATTGGCGGGGCCTCTTTAAAAGTAGAGGATTTTTTAACAATTTGTAAGGCGGTATAATTATGTCATTTCAATTTATTCTTACTATTCATGTAATTTTAGCATTTGCACTTATTGTTTTAGTATTAATACAGCATGGCAAAGGAGCTGATGTTGGTGCTGCTTTTGGTGCTGGTAGTGCTGGTTCAATTTTTGGCGCAGCTGGAGCTAATTCTTTTTTATATAAATTAACCGCTGCTATTGCTACTGGTTTTTTTATTACTTCACTATCGTTGGCATATTTAGCTAGTAACAAAGTTAGTGTTGATAATAGTAGTATTATTAAAAATAGCGATATAACTAAACAACAATTACCTAATACTAAAGTTAAGCAAATAACAGATATTCCTATAACAAAATAATTTTAAGCGATTGTGGCGGAATTGGTAGACGCGCTATCTTGAGGGGGTAGTATCTATTAGATGTGGGAGTTCAACTCTCCCCAATCGCACCATATGTTATGAATTTTAATTTATCAGATAATAATGAATTTAATATAATGCTTAAAAATGCTATAGCTATTAATAAATGCAATGTTATACTTAAAAAAATCTTACCATCGCCGCTTAATACGTTGTCACTGGTGCAAATTATAGATAATACTGCTATTTTTGTAGCTAAAAATCAAACTATCTTAACGTTGGCTAAAGAGCAAAAACAAATGATATTAAGTTATATTAATAAAGAATTAAAATTAGTAATAAATAATATAACATTAAAAATAGTTAGTTAAATAATACTATTATTATTCTAAATAAGATTGATTTTTATTAAGCAGTAAAAAAAATATTTATTTTATTTTTGCTTTTCCATGTGCAGTGAAATCTATATTTTTAGTAACTGGATTTAAATGATAATAATGTAAAGCTTTTTGCTTTCTTTGTTTTTGTTGTACTACACAGCCTTTATGTTTGTAACTTTCAGTTAATGCTATTTTTTTATACATTGGATTTAGGCAGTGCATAAATTCTTTGTTATCTTTTTTTATATACTGACGAAAATATAACTCATTTTTATATTCTATAACAGCATAAGCTTTATTATGCAGTGGTATTGTAGGGTCAATGATAATCATACAATTTTCGCTAAATTCTGGAGTCATCATAAGACCTAAGTTTTGCAAGGCAAATGGCTCGGAGTCAGTGCCGCAGTTTTGTGATAATAATTCTTTAATAGTTAGGTCTGGCATTGTGAGCAATAAAAAGTCGATCTTTGATTTTGTATAATGCGTATTATTTTACCATTACAGTGTGCGCAATTTTGATTTTCTTTACCATAGACTAATAATTTTTGTGTGAAATAACCTATATTATTATTGGCATTTTTAAAATCTTGTATAGTAGTTCCTCCCATTATTATTGCTTGATTTAGAATATTTTTAATACTAATAACTAGTTTTTTATAACCACCTATATCAATATTATTTACCGTAGTATTGGGATTAATATTTGCTGCAAATAAACTTTCACAAGCATAGATATTGCCAATACCAACTACTATGGCATTATTAGTGATAAAATTTTTGATATTTATTTTTTTATTAACTGCTTTTTGTTGTAAATATTGATAGTTAAATTCTTCATTAAGAGGCTCTACACCTAAATTTTTTATTAATTTATGTTGTTTATAATTTTCACTAAAAACTACACAACCAAAACGCCTTGGGTCATTTATTCTCATATAGATACTATCAAAACAAAGTTCAAAATGATCATGTTTTTTGTATATTTTTTCTTTAGTTATTATTATTTTTCCACTCATGCCAAGATGGATAATTAGTTCACCACAATGAAAATGAAAGATTAAATACTTGCCGCGACGAGTTATATTAAGTAGCTTTTTTTGCGGTAATAAGGTTATAAGATTTTTAGGAATTGGGTAGCGTAATGTAGGAAATAAAATATTTACTTGAGTAATTATTTTTTTATTTATATGTGGCAACAAAGTATTTTTAGTTGTTTCAACTTCTGGTAATTCTGGCATATTATTAGACTTGTATAACTTTTAAAGTATAATTTTAATATATGGAGACACAAAAAACTATTATAAAAGAAACAGTATTTTTAATTTTAATTATTATTGCTAGCTTATATGCTTTAGCGCTTATTAGTTATTCTAAATTAGAAAATCCTTTTTCTGGTGATATGATAATTCATAAATCTAATAATTATCTTGGTATAGTAGGAGCATATTTAGCAGATTTTAGCTTGGCAATTTTTGGCATTAGTAGTTACATAATAGCGTTAACTATAGCTTTAATAGGTGTAAATATTCGTTTTAAAAGACTGCAGTCATTAAATTACTGGTTTATTATTATAAAACTTTTGTTATTTTGCATTCTTATAATAACAAGTAGCGCCTTGTTTAATAATTTATCAGATTTTAGTGGCGGCTGGTTGGGAGAGCAGATTAATAATTCATTGAAACCACTATTTGGTAGTGGTATTGTTATTATGTATATAGCTGTTATTATGATTAATATTAGTATAATAACTAATATATCTTGGATAAATGTTTTAAATAATATAGTTAAAATTATTAAAATTCTTGTCAGCTATATTTATAATTCAATTAACTTTGTATGGAGTAAATTAGTAATTTTAACTAAAAAAATTAAATACAATAAACAGCAAAAAATACTCATTAAAAAACAAAATAAACCTATTTTTAGAATTAAAGAAAAACAATTACCTATAACAACTAATATACGTAAAACTAATCAATTAACAACAAATATAACTAATCAGTTGTTGCCAAATGTTAATTTATTAGACGATATTAAAGATATTAATGATAGTTATAGTGAAGATGAACTACAAAATATGTCTAAACAGGTAATAGAAAAACTAAATGATTTTGGTTTTCAGGTAGAAATAAATACTATTACTCCAGGGCCTGTAGTTACTCAATTTGAGCTGTCATTAGCACCAGGTATAAAAGTTAGTCAAATTATGAATTTAGATAAAGATTTAGCTAGGGCATTATTAGTGCAAAGTGTTAGAATAGTTGATGTAATTCCTGGTAAGCCAGTTATTGGGCTTGAGATACCTAACAGTAAAAGAAAATTAATTAGTCTTAAAGAAATTATTATAGCAGAAGAATTTATAAGTTCTAAAGCACCGCTTACTATGTCAATTGGACAAAATATTAATGGCGAAAATATAATAATAGATTTAGCTAAATCTCCACATTTATTAGTAGCAGGAGCTACAGGAATGGGAAAATCAGTAGGGTTAAATGCTATGATTTTGGGTATCTTATTTAAATCAAGCCCCCAAGACGTACGTATAATTATGATTGACCCTAAAGTGGTAGAGTTAGCTATTTATGCTGATATTCCACACCTGCTTACACCTGTTGTAACTGATATGAATAAAGCAGCAAGTGCCTTGTATTGGTCTGTAGGTGAGATGGAGAGAAGATATTTATTACTTGCTAGCTTAGGTGTGCGTAATATTGATGGTTTTAACCAAAAAATAAAAGAGGCAAAGGCAAATAATGAGCCAATTTTAGATCCAAGTTTTACTGATACAACCGAAGATATTCCAGAGTTAGAAGCAATGCCTTTAATTGTAATTGTAATTGATGAATATGCTGATATGTTAGGGGCTTTAGCGCAAGAGGATAGGACTAAATCAAAAAGAACTGAAGCTCTTATTATTCGTTTAGCACAAAAAGCACGTGCCGCTGGTATTCATTTAATTATTGCCACACAAAGACCAAGCGTTGATGTTATTACTGGTTTAATTAAATCTAATATTCCATCAAGAATTGCTTTTAAGGTGGCTTCTAAAATTGACTCACGAACTATTTTAGATAATGGCGGTGCTGAGCAATTACTCGGCATGGGTGATATGTTATATACTACACCGGGACAATCACATTTGGTTAGAATACATGGTGCTTTTGTTAGTGACGCTGAAATAACACGTGTAGTTAGTTTTCTTAAGAAAAATTATCAAAATAATTATATTGATGATATAGTTAAAAGGGAATTAGTTAAAGAAAATGGTAGTCGCGTTAATAATAATGACGGTGAGGTAGATTCTTTATATGATGAGGCTGTAAAGATAGTTGTTTCAAGTAGAAGAGCATCAATTTCTAGCGTACAGCGTCGCCTTAGAATTGGTTATAATCGTGCTGCAAGAATTATTGAAGATATGGAGGCAGCTGGTGTAGTAAGTGCTATGAATAGTGCTGGCAACAGGGAAGTATTAATTACAGAATGAATATGAAAACAATAATTTTATTATTACTAAGCACTCAAATATTTGCAAATGATTATGTTAATTTTTTTAATAAAATAAATAGTTTTAGTGCAAATTTTACGCAGACCATAGATGGTAATCAATCATCGGCAGGAGAAATGTTTTTTTTAAGAAAAAATAAAATAAAATGGCATATAAAAACTCCTAACGAACAAATACTATTATTAAACAATGGTAAATTTATTAATTATGATATAGAACTGGAACAAGCAGTAATAAAAAATTATAATAACAATAAGTTGTTGCGATATATTATTACTAAACCTAAAGATTTATTGCAGTTACCTATTTTTTTATTTAAAAAAGATAAGGTGAATTTTTATCAAATATCAAATATTATTTTTGGTTTTAAGAATAAAATATTACACAATATAGTCTTAGTTAATAATTTAGAACAAAAAGTGATAATAACATTTAATAATGTTGTTATTAATCCTCAATTATCTGCTGATAGTTTTAAATTAGAGTTGGCAGATGAAGTAGATATTATTTATTAAATTACAATGTCAAAAATAATACAATCTGTACGTGGTATGAATGATTTATTGCCACCAGACAGCGAAAAAATTACTAATATAATTAAAATTATTAGTGATATTTTTATTAAATATGGGTACTCTTACATCAGAACCCCTATAGTTGAAAATACTCAAACTTTTAGTAGAGCTATAGGGGAAGCTACAGATATTGTTGCTAAAGAAATGTATTCGTGGCAAGATGGTAAAAATAGTTTAAGCTTAAGACCAGAAGGAACAGCAGCTATTGTACGCGCAGTAATAGAGCATAATTTAGTTAGAAATAATGTGCAAAAATTTTTTTATAGTGGCGCTATGTTTAGACATGAAAGACCGCAAAAAGGCAGATATAGAGAGTTTTATCAAATTGGAGCTGAGGTTTTTGGCGCAGATAATATTAAAATTGATGCAGAAGTAATAACAATGAGTAGTAATATTTTGCATAATTTAGATATAAAAGCCACATTGCAAATTAACTCTTTAGGTAGTAATAAGGTTAGAGAGGATTATAAAAAACAATTAATTATATATTTCACCAAAAATATATCTATACTAGATGATGATAGTAAAAGGAGATTAAAAATTAATCCTCTTAGAATACTTGATAGTAAAAATGATAAATTGCAAAATTTAATTAAAGAAGCACCTAAGCTAATTGATATTTTAGACGATAAATCTAATCATAATTGGCAACAATTATTAGAGTATTTATCTTATTTAGGGGTAGACTACCATATTAACCCAACTTTAGTGCGTGGTTTGGATTATTATAATAATACAGTTTTTGAATGGATAAGCAATGATTTGGGTACACAAGGTGCTATTTGTGCTGGTGGCAGGTATGACTCATTAGTAGAAAGAATGGGAGGAAAGCCAACTAAAGCTATAGGTTTTGCTTTAGGTTTGGAGCGTATAGCATTACTTGTAAATAAACAATTAACAACTAAACCCTTAAGTATTTGTTTAATCGCAAGTGGTGATATGGCGCAGAAAAAATCACTTAAAATAGCTGAAATTCTACATAAAAATTTTATTAATTTAGTCGTTGATAATGATATGAGTTTTGCAAGTTTTAAAGCTCAATTTAAAAAAGCTGATAAAAAAAATATAAGTTACGCTATAATTATTGGAGAAAATGAGGTAAATAACAACAATGTTACTATAAAATCTTTGGCAACAAAACAACAACAAACTTTATTAGACAAAGATATAGTTAATTTTTTACAAGGAAAATTATGAAAAATTTTATTAATATAGCCAGTACTGAAGAAGAGCAAGTAGAAAATATTAAAAAATGGATTAAAGAAAATTATATAGCTATAATAACTATAGTAATACTTGGATTTGGCAGTATTTTTGTTGTTAATTATTATAAAGAATATAAGGAAAATAATAACAATAAAGCCAGAGAGCTATATTTAGCTGTTAATAAAAATAATAATACTAATATAAATAAGTTAAACACTCATAATGCTTATATGAATTTCACTAAATTATTATTAGCTAAAAATAACGTAGATTTTGATAATAATAAAGCTATAGCAATACTTAAGACAGTAGACAATGATAATAAAATTATAAAAGATGTAGCTAATATCCGCCTATCTAAGCTATATCTGTCTAATAAAAATTACGATCAGGCTTTAAAAATATTAAACAATAATGTTATCAGTGATATAACAAACTCTATAAAAGGTGATATTTATTTAGCACAAAATAAAATAAAACAAGCAAAAAAATACTATAATTTATCTTATACAAATAGCAAAAATAGGGCATTTAAAACATTAATTAGTATTAAACTCAATGATATAAATTAATATAGATGTTGACAATAGCTATTGTAGGTCGTCCTAATGTTGGTAAATCTACTCTTTTTAACAGACTTAGCCATACTAAAAAAGCACTTGTTGCTAGTGTTAGCGGGCTAACTCGTGATAGGCAATATAGTATTATTTACTTAAATAGCACTGCAGTTAATTTGATTGATACTGGCGGTATTACTAATAGCGATACAATTATTGACAATAATATTAAAAAACAAGTATTAATGGCAATAAAAGATGTTAATATAATTTATTTTTTAGTTACTCCAGAAGGAGTCAATACTCTTGATAGAGAAATAGTTGATATTATTCGTCCATTTAGTGCTAAAGTTGTTTTAGTTGTTAATAAATGTGATAATAAACAAATTTTATTTAATGAATTTTTTGCATTAGGTTTTAATAATATTTATCCAATATCAGCTGAACATGGTATTGGTATTGATAAATTATTAGATAAAACTATTAAATTATTGCCATTTAATCAAAATAATGAAGACAAGGAGACTATTCTAGATAAAAAAGATAGTATTACAATCGCTGTTTTAGGTCGCCCTAATGTTGGTAAATCTACTTTGATTAATAAGATATTAGGATATGATAGAGTTATTACTTCTGCCATTGCTGGTACTACTCGTGATAGTATTGATATTGACTTTACTAAAGATGATGTAAATTATACTTTAATTGATACTGCTGGTATTCGTCGCAAGCGTAGTGTAAGTGATAAAATTGAAAAATTTTCTATTATAAAAGCTAAAGAATCAGTTGTTAGGTCTGCTGTGGTATTATTAATATTAGATGCAACTGAAGCAGTAACAGAACAAGACGCTACTTTATTAGGTATGACTAAGCAAAGTTATTCAGCACTAATTATTTTAATAAATAAAATTGATAATTTAGAATCTTATCAAAAACAACAAGTAGAACGCCAGTTAGCAGTTAAATTATCTTTTATAAATTATGCAAAAGTTTTTTATATATCAGCGTTGCATGGCACTGGAGTTGGATTATTATTTAACCATATAAATCAAGCCTATGCCCATGCAAATACTAAATTTTCAACTGCTACAGTTAATAAAATACTTGCTAAAGCTAATAAGGCGCACAATGCTCCAGTTGTGCAAGGTAAGCGCTCTAAATTAAAATACGCCTACCAATCAGCAACATTACCACCAACATTTACTTTATTTGGTAGTCATTTACAAAAAATTCCTGATAGTTATATAAGGTTTTTACATAATATTTTTATTAAAGAGTTAAAGCTTGTAAGCACGCCAATTAAATTAATTTTTAAAAATAAGGAAAATCCCTTTAAAGGCAATAAAAACAAACTAAATATTAGACAAATAAAAAAAAGAAAAAGACTAATGAAGTTTGTTAAAGGCAAAAAATAATATGTTAGACAATATTAACTATCCTAATGATATTAAGAAATTAACTATACCAGAGTTAAAAATATTAGCAGATGATATACGTAATTTTATTATAAATAGCGTAAGTAAAACAGGAGGCCATCTTGCATCTAATTTAGGTGTAATAGAAATTAGTATCGCATTGCATTATGTATTTAATACACCAAATGATAGCATAGTTTGGGATGTTGGTCATCAAACTTATGCCCATAAAATCCTTTCTGGCAGAAAAGATCAAATGCATACTATAAGACAATATAATGGTTTATCTGGTTTTAGTAATATTAAAGAGTCTAAATTTGATAGTTTTGGTGCTGGGCATTCTTCAACATCAATTAGCGCTGCTTTAGGTATAGCTGTTGCTAATAAAATAAATAATAGTAATGATAAAACTATTGCAGTTATAGGGGATGGAGCGCTTACTGGTGGTATGTCTTTTGAGGCGTTAAATAATGCCGGAGATATAGGCAAGGATATTTTAATTGTTATCAACGATAATGAAATGTCAATTTCTAAGAATGTAGGGGCATTAAGCAAACATCTTACTAAAATGATATCAAGCAAAACTTATGCAGTGATGAAACATAAGTCTATGCAAATTTTAGCAAAAACACCTAGAATTAAAAAATTAGCTCAATTTTCTGAAGAAAGATTTAAAGGAATGTTGTTGCCAAGTAGTAATTTTTTTGAAGAATTAGGTATTGAATATTTTGGTCCAATAGATGGCCATGATATAGGGCTATTAAATAAAACATTAGCAAATTTAAAAGAATTAAAGACTCCAAGAGTATTACATATAATTACTAAAAAAGGCAATGGTCTTAAAAAAGCAGAAGAGGATCCGTGTAAATTTCATGGTATTAGCGTAGATTCTACCATAAATGACAAAAAAACTTATAGTGAAATTTTTGGTAATTGGTTATTAAATACTGCTAAAGATAATAAAAAGCTAGTGGCTATAACTCCAGCTATGGCAGCTGGATCTAATATGGAGGATTTTGCCAAACAATATCCATTACAATATTTTGATGTTGGTATTGCTGAGCAGCATGCCGTTACTTTTGCTGCAGGAATAGCAACTAAAGGTTTAAAGCCAGTAGTTGCTATTTATTCTACTTTTTTGCAGAGAGCTTATGACCAGTTGATTCATGATGTGGCATTACAAAATTTACCAGTAATTTTTGCTATTGATAGAGCCGGTATAGTAGGTAATGATGGTGCTACTCATAGTGGTAGTTTTGACATAAGTTTTTTATTGGCTATACCAGGAATTATTATTATGACGCCAAGCAGTGGTTATGAACTATATGCGATGTTAAATACTGCTATTTTTCTTAATTCTCCAGTATGTATTAGATATCCTCGTGCTTATACTAATGCCGATTATATTAGTGATAATATTTTGAATGTTGGTCAAGCAAAAATAGTATTAAATGGTAAAAATTTAGTTATTTTAGCTTTTGGTAATATGTTGACAGCAGCTATTGAAGCAGCTAATAAGATACAAGCAACAGTAGTTGATATGCGTTTTGCTAAACCTATTGACAAAAAATTAATTACAAGTGTTAGCAAAACACACTCTATGATGATATCAATTGAAGAAAATAGTGAAATAAATGGCGTTGGTAGTTATATTGCTAAATTTTTACATGATAAGAATATAAAAATTGATTTTAAGGTTATGGGTCTATCTGATAATTGGGTAAAACAAGGCACGCAAGAAGAATTATATAATTTATATAATTTAAATGCTAAAGGCATAATAAATCTTTATGAAAAAAACTTTAAAAAAATTATCTAAGAATAAACAAAATATCAAAAATCATAAAAACCTTAGATGGATTGCTAAACATTTACATATACCTAATTTGTGGAATTTTAATCGTAAAACTATAGCTAAAGGTGTAGCAATTGGTTTATTTGTGCTTTTATTCCTATTCCATTTCAAATGTTGCTGGCAGCCCCTATGGCCATTATATTTCGTGGTAACATTCTAATTAGTATTGCTTTAGTATGGATTACTAATCCTATCACTATACCACCTATATTTTATGCTTGTTACAAGTTAGGTGCTTGGATTTTAAATATTGAACTTGTTGATGATTTTGAATTATCAGTTAATTACATAATAAATATTTTATATATTATATGGCAGCCATTATTGCTTGGCTCAATTATAGTAGCAATAATTAGTAGTTTTATTGGATATTACGCAGTTAATATATATTATTTAGTAATAATAAATAAAAGAAAAATGAAGTATAGAAAATTATAATTAAATATTTTTTATTTTAGTTAGTACTTGAGCTTCTATTTCATCTATTAAATCTTCATTATTTATTTTTTTATTACTTTTGCCATTTATATATAATAAATTAGGTTTTCCCCCTGTAATACCAATATTTACTTCGCGTGCTTCGCCTGGTCCATTTACTACACAGCCAATAATAGCAATATCAAGCGCAGTAGTTATATTTTCAAAACGCTTTTCTAATTCATTTACCACAGTTATTACGTCGAAATTTTGTCTAGAGCAAGATGGACAAGCAATAATATTAATGCCCCTAGTTCTTAAATTTAATGATTTTAAAATATCAAAACCTACTTTTATTTCATCTATAGGATCAGATGCTAGTGAAACCCTTATAGTATCGCCTATGCCACTTGCTAGCAATAATCCTATACCTACAGAGGATTTAACTGAGCCTTGCCTAAAAGAACCTGCTTCGGTAACTCCTAAATGCAGCGGGTTGTTTATTTGTGTAGCAATAGTTTTATAAGCATCAATTGTCATCATTACGCTAGACGACTTTAGTGAGATTTTAAAATTATCAAAATTTAATTTATTTAATATATCAATATTCTTAAAAGCTGATTCAACCATAGCATCTGCTGTTGGTTCTTTATATTTTTGCTGTATTTTTTTTTCTAATGAGCCAGCGTTAATGCCGACCCTAATTGGGATATTATTATATTTTGCTGCAGCAACAACTTCCGCCACTCTATTTTTATTGCCAATATTACCAGGGTTGATACGTAAGCAGTCTGCGCCAAAATCAGCTACCTTAAGAGCGATTTTATAATCAAAATGAATATCTGCTATTAAAGGTATGTTAGTATTTTTTTTTATTTCTTTAAATGCTACTGCAGCTTCAATAGTAGGGATTGAAATTCTAACTATATCAGCACCAATTTGTTGCAAAGATTTTACTTGTATAGTAGTTTTATCTATATCACAAGTATTAGTATTAGTCATACTTTGTACAGAAATATCGCTGTTTCCACCAATTGCTATATTTCCTACAAATATTTTTTTTGATTTTCTTCTTTTTATTTGCATATACTATTTTTTATTATATTTATACATAACTTCATCAAGTGCCTCTATATTTAACATAATTATTTTATGTTTGTTATAGTTAATTTGATTTTTTTCTATTATTGTTTTTTCAATAAAAATATTATCATTAACATCAATCGTTATAATATCATTATTTGTTTTTTTATTTAAAGCAAAATAAATAATAATAGCTATTATAAATAATACGACAATAACCTTATAAATATCATTATTTTTTTTTATTGAATATTGAATATTGCTTAGCATAGTTTAATTTTTTTATTATCTACCTTACCGACTAACTGACCACAAGCAGCACTGGAATCTAAACCTCTAACTCTTCTAGTAGTTACTCTGATACCGCTATTATGTAATATATTTTGAAAATTTTCAATATTTTTTTTATTAGAGGCGCAGTAACTTGTACCTGCAAAACTATTAAAAGGTATTAAATTTATTTTAGCAGAGATATTTTTTAATAAACTTATTAATTCTTTAGCATTTTTTTCACTATCATTTATACCAGATAGCATAACATATTCAAATAAAATATGACGTTTTTGTGAGCCAGCATTTATATATTCATTACAAGCATTTAATAATTTTTCAAGGGGGTATTTTTTGTTAATTGGTACTAATTCATTACGTAGCTTGTTATTAGATGCATGTAATGAAACAGCAAGACTTACATTTGTTTGAGTTGACATTCTTAAAATAGCTGGCACTACACCAGCTGTTGAAATTGTTACTTTTCTACGAGATAAACCAAAAAAATAATCATCTAACAATATGCTACAAGCATTATATACATTTTTTTCATTTAAAAGTGGCTCTTCCATGCCCATAAATACTACATTAGTGATAAATTTATTTATATTTTCTATATATTTTTTAACAATTAATATTTGTGATATTATCTCATTAGTTGTTAAATTACGATTAAATCCTTGTTTACTAGTAGCGCAAAATGTACAAGCAAGAGAGCAACCAACTTGGCTAGAAATACAGATTGTGCCTCGATTTTTTTCAGGAATAAAAACAGTTTCAATGTAATTATTATCATCAAGAGCAAATACCCAATTAATAACACCATCTTTTGTAGTATTACAGCTTATTATTTTTAACGTCTTAAGTGTTGCAATTTTATCAAGTTTAGTTCTAAGAGTTATAGACAGATCTAACATATCATTAAAAGATAAAATATTTCTTTTATAAATCCAAGATGTTATTTGTTTTACTCTATAAGACTTTTCATTTATTTTTATAAAAAAATTAATTAATTGTTTACGATTAAGAGATAATAAATTTATTGGCAATATTTGCACTTATTAATTAATATAAATTTCATTTATATTAAAAAAATATTTTATCTCAATTTTAGCATTCTCAATAGAATCAGAGCCATGTACTGCATTTTCATCAATATTTTTAGCAAAATCAGCACGTATAGTACCAGATAATGCTTCAGTAGGGTTTGTTGCCCCCATTAATTTTCTATTTTTATTAACAGCATCTTTACCTGTTAAAACTTGAATCATTACAGGACCTGATGTCATAAAGTCAATTAAATCATTAAAAAAAGGCTTATCTTTATGAATAGCATAAAAGCCACTTGCCTCATTTTTAGATAATAATTTCATTTTACTGGCAATAATTTTAAGTTCAGCCATCTCAAAACGAGAGTATATTTTGCCAATAACATTTTTTCTTACTGCATCTGGTTTGATTATAGATAAAGTTTGTTCCATATTTATATTTATTTAGTATTATTTTTATAATAAAAAAGCACTAAAAATAGTGCTTTTTTTTGTTAATTAGGTAACTTATTTATTAATAAATAAGTAAAAATAAAATTAATTAACTGCGTCTTTTAAAGATTTACCAGCTTTAAATGCAGGTACTTTTGATGCTTTAATTTGAATTACTTCACCAGTTTTTGGGTTGCGACCAACTCTTGCTGCACGATCACGCACTAAAAAACTACCAAAACCTGTAAGCTGAACATTGTCTCCAGACGATAGAGCTGTAGTAATTGCACTTGTAGTAGCATCTATTGCTCTTTTTGCATCTGCTTTTGAAAGATTAGCGCCTGCTGCTATTGCATCAATTAATTCTGATTTATTCATATCTTAATTCCTTATTTATTATTTAATTAAAAAATAGTTTGAAATATTATCAAACTAAGCGTTTAAGAATTATACATAAAAACAACGGTAATTTAAATACTTTTTTTAAAAATAAATTTTATTTATTATTATTTAACTCTAATATTACAAATGCAGTAGCATATTCTTTTTCATCGCTTAAGGTTAAAAATGCATTTTTAATATTTTTATTAATAAGTTTTAATCTTAATTTTTCACTTATAATAAAAAACGGTTTACCGCTGTCATTATTGGTTATTGTTAAATCTAAGAAGCTAATATTAGAGCCAATACCAGTACCAAATGCTTTAGCAAACGCCTCTTTAGCAGCAAACCTTTTGGCAACAAAAGCAGGGCTTTTGGCATAATTTTTAAATAATTGTTGTTCGTGTTGTGTTAATATTTTTTGTATAAAAGCACGTTCGTTTTTTTCTAAAATATATTTAATTCTATTAATATTAACTATATCTGTGCCTATACCGTAAATCATTTTCTTGCTAAATACATTATATCTTTAATTTCTTTTATTGCAGATGTTAAGCCTACAAATATAGCTCTGGCAATAATTGAGTGGCCAATATTTAGCTCAGTTATCTCTTTTATAGCTGCTATTTGCATTGTATTTGAGATAGTTAAACCATGTCCAGCATTTACTTTTAAACCTATTGAAAAAGCATATTTTGCTGCTTTTTCAATATTAATTAATTCTATTGAGTTATTAGCATAAGCGCCGGTATTTAATTCTATAACTTTAGCACCACACTTTTTAGCGCTGTTTATTTGTTTTATATCAGCATCAATAAATATTGAAGTAGTTATATTATTATTTTGCATCTCTTTACATAATTCTGTTATTTTGCTTATTTGATTAACTACATCTAACCCACCTTCGGTAGTTAATTCTTGGCGATTTTCTGGCACTATACAAACGTCTTTTGGTTGTATCCTAGTAGCTATTTTAATCATTTCATTTGTTGCTGCCATTTCTAAATTCATTTTTATCGATAATTTATCTTTTAACAGTATAACATCATCGTCTTGTATATGTCTTCTATCCTCTCGTAAATGTAGTGTTATACTATTTGCTCCAGCTTGCTCACATAATAATGCTCCTGCTAGAACAGAAGGGTAATTAACTCCTCTTGCTTGTCTAAGGGTAGCGATATGATCTATATTAACACCTAAATAAATACTCATTTTTTAGCAAAAAATTAAATAATTTTACCAATTAATTGATTATAATAGTTCGTTTTATTTTTAATTATTTATGTCTAGATTAGAGACTCCAATTTGTGATTTTGGCGCTAAAGCACCTGATTTTTTATTATTAGGAGTTGATAATAACTATTATTGCCTAAATGATTTAATGGGTAAAAGTGGGCTGTTAATTATGTTTATTTGCAATCATTGTCCTTATGTTAAAGCTATTATGCAAAAAATTGTACGAGATACTAATGATTTAAAAAAAATAGGAGTAAATTCTGTGGCTATTATGTCAAATAATCCAACAGAAAATATTGAAGATAGTTTTGAAAATATGCAAAAAATAGCAAAAAAATTAGACTTTTCTTTTCCATATTTAATTGACACAACACAAGAAGTTGCAAAAAAATATAATGCTATTTGTACGCCTGATTTTTTTGGTTACAATAAGAATTTTGCACTACAGTATCGCGGGCGTTTAGATGAGTCACGCAAGGAAAATATTATAAACGCTAAACGAGATTTATTTTTAGCTATGACAGATGTGGCTAAAACAGATAAAGGCCCAAAAGAACAAATTTCATCTATGGGTTGCTCTATTAAGTGGTTATGAGTATAAATTGTGCTACTTATGATAACTTAATTAATATGAATGATGCTTTGTTGTTTTTATTAGAACAGGCGGTTAGTAATAAAAAAATTAAAAAAATTAAAATAATAGACGCTTATAATGCAATATTGGCCAGTGATATTATAGCAAATATAAATGTAGTAGATTTTAATAGTAGTGCTATGGATGGTTATGCTGTTAATTTTGATGATACTTTAAAACCGCCTTATACATTTAATATAGTTGGTAGAATTAGTGCTGGAGAGCGCAGCACTATTAAATTAAAATTAGGTGATGCTAGTAGAATTTTTACTGGAGCAGTAATACCAAAAAATTGCAATGCAATAGTAGTGCAAGAGCGTTGTGAACAAATAGATAATAAATTAGAAGTTTTTGGTTATATAAATAAAAACGAAAATATTAGAGTTAAAGGTAGTGATGTAAAAAAAGGTGATACAATTTTAACAAAAGGCAGGCAATTAAAATCTGCAGATATTGCACTTTGTGCCGCTATTGGCTGTAATCAAATAAGTGTTTTTAATAAAATAAAAGTAGGAGTGTTTTTTAGTGGCAATGAAATTATTATGCCTGATGAAAACTTAACTATTGGTAAAATTTATAATTCTAATCAATTTAGTGTTATTGGCTTACTGCAAGAGCTTAATTGTGAGATTATAAATTTAGGCATTATAAAAGATAACTTGAATGATAGTTGTGTAGCATTAGAGCAACTAGCTAAAGATTGTGATATAATTATAACAACTGGTGGTGTTTCTGTAGGAGAAGAGGATCATATTAAAACAGCAGTAGCAAAATTAGGTACTATTAAAATGTGGCAAGTAAAAATAAAGCCTGGTAAGCCACTTAGTTATGGCAAAATAAATACCACCCATTTTATTGGCTTGCCTGGTAATCCAGTATCAGTTATGGTTACATTTATATTATTTGCTAAGCCGTTTATTAAAAAAATTAGCGGGAATAATAGTTATTTAAATATCAAGCAACAAGTGCAAATTGATTTTGCATGGAAAAATCCTAAAGATAGAAGAGAATTTATACGAGTAAAACTTGATAATAGCACTATTCCAGCTACTGCTACTATGTATAAAACTCAAGATTCAAATGTTCTTAGCTCTATAAGTTGGGCAGATGGTTTATTAGAAATTCCAGAATCAAATACCTACAACAAAGGAGCCATACTTAATTTTTATCCATTATGAATAAATTAACACATACAAATATTAAAGGTGAAGCGCAAATGGTAGATGTAGGCGATAAATCAGTAACTAATAGGATGGCTATAGCATCTGGCACAATTTTTATGCAAAAAGAAACTTTACAGCTTATTAAAAATAATCAAATTCAAAAAGGTGATGTTTTATCTACAGCTAGAATTGCTGGTATTATGGCAGCTAAAAAATGTGCAGACCTTATCCCTATGTGCCACCTTTTAAGTTTAAATAAAATAGCAATAACTTTTAGTATAAGTAATGAGAGTATATTAATTACGGCTACCACGAAATGTAGTGGTAAAACTGGAGTAGAAATAGAGGCAATTACCGCTGTTAGTATAGCTGCTATAACTATTTACGATATGTGTAAAGCTGTTGATAGATTTATGAAAATAACAAACATACAATTAATTAAAAAAACAGGTGGTAAATCTGGTAGTTGGCAATTAAATAATTAACATTGGCAGTTCTTCTTTAAATATTTTTTTCTCTTTAAGTTGCATTACATTATTAAATATATTATCTGTTTGCATATCTGTTAATAATTGATAAATAGTGTTTTGTATATTATTATTTTTATAATAATATTTAGCTATTTTTTTGTCTAAATAAAATACATCAACAGTTGTTTGGTAATAATTATTACCAGCAACTTTGATATTTAAAATTAAATCTGCATTAAGACTGTTTACTAGTATAGTTTTAAAAATTTTACTAACTGAAAAAGCTGTTTTTATATCTTTAAAGACTTTAATTTGCTGCTGAGAAATATAAATACCATTATTAATAATAATAGCAATTTTTGGATATTTAAAATCTAAATTATAAGCAGTTGTTATTTTATAAGTTGCGCAAGATGATAAAATTAATGATAGTAGTATTACTATTTTTATCACTTAGTATTTATTTTAGTTTAGATAGTAGTTCTTCTTCGGTTTCAACTCTATTAGGATCTGGCAGACAACAATCAACAGGACATACCTCTACACATTGTGGCGTATCAAAATGACCTTTGCATTCTGTACATTTATCGCCATCTATCTCATAAATTTCATCACCCATAAAAATTGCATCATTCGGACATTCTGGCTCACAAACATCACAATTTATACATTCATCAGTTATATATAACGACATATTAATCCTTAAAACTTCATATTTTACTATAATTTATTTTTTATATACTGCTCTATATATTGTTTATATTAAATATAATTTAGTTATTTTTTTGTAACTAATAAGACAATTTCATCAGTATTTTCACTAATTAGCTGGCAATGATGTTGGTGTATTTTGCACCATGCTGGAATATCATATTTAACTCCAACGTCTGTAGCGATAACTTTTATTTTTTCACCAATTTTTATTTGTATAATTTTTTCACTTAAATGAATAACAGGCATAGGACATAATAATTTTTTAGCGTCTATTATATGCATATTTTTATATCCAGTTTTTTGGTTTTAAATAGTAATTAACTAATTTTTCTTCTAAGGAGCCAGCTGTTGGTTTATACATATATTGCCAATTAACAAGTGGCGGCATACTCATGAGAATTGACTCGGTGCGTCCGCCTGTTTGTAAGCCAAAAATAGTTCCTCTATCATAAATTAAATTAAATTCTACATAACGACCACGTCTATATAATTGAAACTCTTTATGTTTTTTGCTAAATTTTGTATTTTTGCGTTTATTTACAATTGGAGCATAGGCCTTCATATAACTATTGCCAATGCTTTGCATAAAAGAAAAGCATTTATCAAAACCCCATTTATTTAAGTCATCAAAAAATAATCCGCCTATACCTCTTTGTTCGTTTCTATGTTTTAAATAGAAATACTCATCACACCATTTTTTGTATTTTAAGTAAACATCACTACCAAAATCATTACAAGCATTTTTAGCTACATTATGCCAATGTATGCAGTCTTCATCAAAAGCATAATAAGGAGTAAGGTCATACCCACCACCAAACCACCAAACAGCTTTTTCATTTTCTTTTTCAGCTACAAAAAATCTAACATTAGCATGTGAGGTTGGTATAAATGGGTTCTTAGGATGAATTACCAACGAAACTCCAAGAGCAGTAAAATTTCTGCCAGCAAGTTCTGGTCGTTTAGCAGTAGCTGATTTAGGCAATTTATCACCAGATATTTGAGAAAAATTAACCCCTGCTTGCTCAAAAATAGCACCATTTGACATTACTTTAGTTTTGCCAAACCCTTTTTTATCAGGTCTTCCCCACTTATCTGTTAAAAATTTAGCACCACCATCAAGCAGTGTTAGTTCGTCTGTTATATTTTTTTGTAATGTTAGTAAATATTGTTTTATTTTGTCTATCATATACGAACCTTTTTATTAGTTATTAAATTTATAATTACCGATGGTTTATTGCAATTATTAGGAGCAATAATATAATCTATTTTATTGCCAAAATAAACCTTTAATTTTACTATGGTTTTAGCGTTATTTTTGCCACTTATATTAACACTACTAGAAATAATTGCACTATTAGTTAGTTTACAAATCATAGTTATTAATTTATTATCAACTAGTCTAACAGCAATAGTTTGTTTTACGCCAAAGGTAATATTTTTTTTACTATGTACTATAAAAGTTGTGGGACTTGTAGTTTGCTGGTATTTTTTTTTAAGCATGTTAATGGTCTCAATATTAATATACTTAGTAAAATATTGTAAATCGTTAGCAATTAATATCAAACCTTTATTATTTGTTCTATTTTTTAGTTTTATAAGTTTGTGGGCGTTGTTAGGTAAACAACTAAGACCGTAAATAGTATCTGTTGGTATAGCTATTATGCCGTTATTTTTTAGTTTTTTAACTGCTAAATTAACTCTTATGCGCCCGTGGATGGCATTTGTCATAAACTTTGGCTAATTCTTGAAAATTGAGATGAGTATAAACTTGAGTGCTAGTAATATTTTTATGACCTAAATACTCTTGTACTGTACGCAGGTCATGACTTGATTGCAACATATGCGAGGCTGCAGCATGACGCAACATATGCGGATGAATATTAAAATTAATCCCAGCCATTATAGCTTTATTTTTAACAATATTTTGTATGGTTCTACTACTTAAATTGCTACCACGATTATTGATAAATAAGTAAATATTATTATCTGCTCTTTGTGATAAATATTTTTGAATAGCTGTTAAGGCATTTTTACCAATAGGTGTATATCTTTGTTTATTACCTTTACCTAGAATTTTAATAAAACCTTCATTATAATTTATATCATTTATTTTAAGAGCACATAATTCTGATACTCGCAGTGCTGATGAATACAAAGTGTATATAACTGCACTATTACGCAGCTCTAATATTGAATTATTTTTAGTTTTTAACATTAATGTTATTTGCTCGTAATCAATAGTTTTTGGTAATTTTTTTGGCAACTTTGGTGTAATAATTCCAGTTATAAAATTATCTGGCAATATATGATTTAATACCAGATAATCAATAAAAGTGCTAATTGTTGATAATAAACGTTTAATGCTGGCAGCGCTCATGGCATTTGCGTTTTTTTGCATAATTAATTTTTGCACTTTATCTTTAGTTAAATTATCTAATTCTACAGATTTTAAATCGCTGTTATATGCTATTACCGTATGTTTAGAATATTTTTTTTCATGTTCTAAATAAAGCAGAAAATCAGCCACATATTTTGTTAAATTCATATATTGTATTATAATTATATAGTTAAAATTATAACATTAAAATAGTTAATTTTTCAGTAAAATTAACTAAATTAATATTTGTAATTATAAAATGATAACAAATTTAGCATTAACATCTTATTGTAATGATTATCTTAAAATTATTGATTTTAAGGATTATTGTCCTAATGGCTTGCAAATTGAAGGAAAACAAGAAATTAATAATATAGTGTGTGGGGTTAGCTGTAATTTAGCGCTTATTAAACAAGCAGTTAAATTAAAAGCAGATGCGATATTTGTACATCATGGTTTATTTTGGAGAGATGAAAAAGCAGAGATAACAGGGGCAAAATATAAAAAAATAAAATTGTTAATAGAAAATAATATTAATTTATTTGCTTACCATTTGCCGTTAGATGCTCATCCTGTGGTTGGTAATAATATAGTCTTGGCTGATATGCTTAAAATAAAAAATGTTATAAAAATAGATAATTCTTTAGTACACATAGGAGAATTAGCTTTAACTGTAAGTGATTTTAGTAGAATTATTGAGCAAAAATTAGCTAGAAAGCCAATGATTTTTGGCAATAATACTATAATTAATAAAATAGCATTTTGCACAGGCGCTGCACAAAACTATATTGATATTGCTATTGAAAATCAAGCAGACTGTTATCTTAGTGGTGAAATTAGTGAACATATACCAGCAATAGCTATTGAAAATAATATCAATTATATTGCAGCAGGGCATTATGCTACTGAGCGTTATGGCGTACAAGCGTTATGTACTCACTTGATGAATAAATTTAATCTTAAGCAACAATTTATTGAAATAGAAAATATAGTATAATAGCTCAGATTTATAAATAATAATTACAGATGAAAAAATTTAATGTTGCTGTCGTTGGTGCAACTGGTGCTGTTGGTCAGGTTATGCTGTCAATTTTAGCGCAAAGAAATTTCCCTATAGACAATCTTTATCCTTTAGCATCTAAAAATTCTGCTGGTAACAATATAAAATATAATAATAAAAATTATTTAATAACTAATTTAGATAAATTTGATTTTAATAAGGCTGATATAGCGCTATTTTCAGCTGGTGCTAATATATCTGAAAAATATGCTTTAATTGCTGCTAAAAATAATTGTATAGTGATAGATAATACTTCATTTTTTCGTAGAAAAAAAGATATACCTTTAGTGGTACCAGAAGTAAATGCTGATGACATTAAACACTATACTAATAAAAATATAATAGCCAATCCTAATTGCTCAACTATACAAATGTTAGTGGCTTTAAAGCCTATTTATGACGCAGTTGGTATTAAACGCATTAATGTAGCAACTTATCAGGCAGTTTCTGGTTCTGGTAAAAATGCTATTGATGAATTACTTAACCAAAGTGCACAATTATTAAACGGTAAAGATGCAAAAGTTAAAGTATATCCTAAACAAATAGCTTTTAATGTTATTCCTCATATTGATGTATTTATGGCTAATGGTTACACTAAAGAGGAAATGAAGATGGTGTGGGAGACGCAAAAAATACTTAATGATGAAAATATTACTGTAAATCCTACAGCAGTGCGTGTTCCTGTAATATACGGGCATTCAGAGGTATTGCATATTGAAACTAAGAAGAAAATTAGCGCAGTTGAAGTTAAAAAAATATTAATGGCAAGTAATAGCATTAAAGTAATTGATGAGCATAAAGATGGTGCTTATGCCACTCCATTTGATGATGCAAGTGGTACCGATGCTGTATTTGTAAGTCGTATTCGTGAGGATATTAGTTTAAAAAATGGTCTTAATTTATGGGTTGTTAGTGATAATATTAGAAAAGGTGCGGCTTTAAATAGCGTACAAATTGCTGAAATATTAATAAAAAAATATTTATGATAACAATTAGCAGAAAAACTAATGAGACTAATATAAATGTTAGTGTTAAGCTATATGGAACTGGTAAAAATAATATTAAAACTGGAGTGCCATTTTTAGACCATATGTTAGAGCAATTAGCTAAACATAGTTTAATTGATATTAACATAGCATGTGATGGTGATACTTATATTGATGACCATCATAGTGTAGAAGATATTGGTATTGCATTAGGACAGGCTTTTAATCAGGCTATTGGTAATAAAGCTGGGTTATCTCGTTATGGTTATAGTTATATCCCATTAGATGAGGCTCTTTCTCGAGTAGTAATTGATTTATCTGGCAGACCAAGTTTGCATATGAATGTTAATTGGACACGTAAAAATATTGGTAAATTTGATGTTGAATTAGTTAGAGAATTTTTTCAAGGTTTAGTTAATCATGCTCTTATTACATTACATATTGATAATTTAACAGGAGCTAATGCCCATCATCAGGCAGAAACAATTTTTAAAGCCTTTGCTAAAGCGCTTAAAGCAGCAATTACTATTGATAATAGACAAAAAAATGTTATTCCGTCAACCAAAGGTTTACTTTAATTTATGCAAATCGCCATTATTGATTATGACTCAGGTAATATTCATTCAGTCAAAAAAGCTTTAGAATATGTCGCCCCTAATGTAGATATAATTCATACTAACAATGTTAATCAAATAAATAATGCTGATAAAATAGTTTTTCCAGGACAAGGTGCAATTGGTAATTGCATGCAAAAGCTCCAGCATTATAATTTAATAGATGTTATAAAAAAAAATGCTAAAGAAAAATATTTTTTAGGAATTTGTTTAGGTTTGCAATTATTATTTAATCATAGTGAAGAAGATAGTAGTGTGGGTCTTGGTATTATAGATGGCGATGTAGTTAAATTTCAGACAAAATTTAAAATACCGCATATAGGCTGGAATAGTGTTGAGCAAATAGATAACCCATTATGGTTTAATATAGCAAATAATTCTTATTTTTATAGTGTACATAGTTATTTTGTGCGTCCAAAAAATAATAAAAGCATTATAGGCACAAGCGACTATGGCAATAAATTTACCACCGCTATAGCAAAAAATAATTTAATTGCAGTGCAATTTCATCCAGAAAAATCATCAACAGCAGGCTTGCAATTACTTAAAAACTTCGTTAGTCTTAACTAATCTTTTATTACATACATTTATCAAAATTACTTAATTATGAAATTTAACACCTTTAATTTAACTAAAAACATTCAAGAAGCTATTATAAACATTGGTTTTACTGATCCAAGCCCAGTACAGCGAGAGGCTATAACTCCTATTTTAAATAAACATGATATTATTGCCAAGGCACAAACAGGCACAGGAAAAACAGCAGCTTTTGGTTTGCCTATAATGAGCATGATAGATGTAGATAATAAGTTAAGTGCGCTGGTTATTGTTCCTACACGTGAGCTAGCTGTGCAAGTTAGCGATGAGTTATTTCGTTTTGGTAAATTTAGCAAAATTAAAACTGCTACAATTTATGGTGGCACCCCTTATAACAAACAAATTGAAAGAGTAAAACAAGCAGCTATAGTAGTAGCTACACCAGGCAGATTAAAAGATTTAATTACTAGCAAAAGAGTTAAATTAACTCCACAATTTGTAGTATTAGATGAGGCTGATAAGATGCTTGATATGGGTTTTTTAGACGAAATTAAACATATCTTTAGTTTATTGCCAAAAAATAGGCAAACTTTGATGTTTTCTGCAACCATGCCAAAAAGCATTAGAGAGTTAGCGAAGCAAATATTAAACAATCCTAAAACTATTAATATAGAGAGCAAACAAAGCACTAATGAAAATATCACTCAGTTATATTATGTTGTAGGTGAAAAAGAGAAGGACGACGCTCTTATTAGATTAATTGATTATAAAAATATTAAAAAATGTATTGTATTTTGTCGCACCAAAAGAGAAGTTGATAGGCTAGCTATGCACTTAACAGCGCAAGGGCTTAAAGTTTCTAGTTTGCATGGTGATATAGAGCAAAAACAAAGAGAGAAAAATATAAATGCTTTTAAACGAGGCGTTATTGATATTTTTATTGCCACTGATGTAGCAGCACGCGGATTAGATATAAATGATGTAAGTCATGTATTTAATTATCATATTCCTTTTGATAGTGAAAGTTATATTCATCGTATTGGACGCACTGGCCGTGGTGGTAAGAGTGGTGAAGCGATTACCTTGATAAATCCTAATGAATTTAGCGCTATAAAACGTATTGAAAAAGATGTAGGGGCAAAACTTATTACACAAGTAGTGCCAACTATAACAGAGGTGCAAAATAATAGGTTAGATAGTCTGATTGAAAATATTATTAAAACTAAAATAACTAAAGAAGCAATTAATTTAGTTAAAGATTTAGAAAAAGATATTGATACAGAAACTATATCTTATTTATTAGCATCAATCTTGCAACAAAAAAATAAAGTAGCCGGCAAAGACAATATTGGTCTTAATTTAGGTGAAATTAGTCTTTTATCAAAAAAATCATTTAGAAAAAAAGATACTAGTTATAAGAAAAAACGTAACCGACATAAATTTGGTAGTAGTAATAAATATGGTAATAAAAAAACTAATACACGCAGATAAGAATAAGAGTTTAATATGTTTAGTTATTAGTTATACTTTATAATTTTTTTAGCGATAAAAGTTAGTTTTATATTGTTATAAATAGTATTAATTAAATTTTATTATAAATATAAAGTGATTTTAACTTATATTATTTTTTGTTTAAAATTTTTAATAGCATAATTGCTGTGAGTGTATAATTATGACATTAATAAATAGTTAGATGACAAAAGTAACATTAAGGTAAAAAATGAATAGAGAAGAAGCAGAAATAAAATTAAAACAGATTTTTGGATTTGATAGTTTTTTTGACGACCAATGGAAAACTATCGATAGAATACTCCAAAAGAAACGAGTTTTATTAATTGAAAAAACTGGATTTGGAAAATCTTTGACTTTTCAATTTTCAGCTACTCAATTTGATGGCTTAACAATAATTTTTTCACCTCTAATTGCTTTAATGAGAGACCAAATAAAATCACTTAATGGAAAAGGTATCAAAGTTGGTTTAATTAATAGTGAACAAACAGATGATGAAAATAGTTTGACAATACAAAATGCGATAAATAATAAACTTAAAATTTTGTATATTGCACCAGAGAGGCAAGAAAATAGTATATGGCAAGAAGCTGTATCAAAAATGGATATATCTTTTGTAGTAGTAGATGAAGCACATTGTATATCATCTTGGGGACATGATTTTAGACCTGCATTTAGAAGAATTATTAATTTAATGCAGGTATTGCCCTCAAACATACCAGTTTTAGCCACTACGGCAACTGCAACAGTTGATGTAGCAGAAGATATTAAAAATCAAATTGGTGGAGATATTGAACTCATTCGTGGTGATTTACTTCGTGAAAACCTAAAATTAAATGTAATACATGTAGAGAATGAAGAAGCTAAAATGGCTTGGATTTCTAATTATCTTGAAAAAGTCAAGGGTAATGGTATCGTTTATACAGGAACTAGAAGCAATGCAGAGATATTTTCAAAGTGGTGTGAAAGTGAGAAATTAAATACAATTTATTATCATGCAGGATTAGATAGTGATAGTAGAAAATTGGTTGAAAAAGAGTGGATGAATAATAAATTTAAAGCTGTAATCTCAACAAATGCGTTAGGTATGGGTATTGATAAATCAGATATACGATTTATTATTCATACTCAAATAACTCAATCACCAATACATTATTATCAAGAAATTGGAAGAGCAGGAAGAGATGGTAAAAATGCTGAAATATTTTTACTTTTTAATCCAAAAGATACTGATTTACCATTAAGTTTTATTAATAATGCAAGACCTTCAACTAATAAATATGAAAGAGTTATAAATGCTTTAAAACAAGAGCCATTAGGTGAAAAAAATCTGATGAAAGCAACAAATTTAAAACAAACACAAGTGAGAACAATTAAAGCAGATTTATTAGACCAAAAAATTATTAGAGAAGTAATGTACGGTAAAAGTAAAAAATATGAATATCAACATAATGCACCACAACTTGATACAACAGTATTTGAGAATTTAAGAAATCACAGATTAGAAGAGTTTAATAAAATGCTTGAATATATAAATACTGATAGTTGTAAAATGCTTTATTTATGTAATTATTTAGGCGATACTAACTCTCAGAGTTGTGAAATTTGTGACAGCTGTTTGCATAATAAATATCAATTTTCAATGAGTAAAAATGATAAAGAAAAAATCGAAAAATTTCAAGATAATTTTTTTCCTGTTTTAGAAGTTGAAACAGCTAAAACTAATTTAATAAATGGTGTTGCCTCATCATATTATGGTTTTTCAAATGTTGGAGCAATTATACATAAATGTAAATATGAAAATGGTGGTGATTACCCACTGATATTATTAAAACAAACTCTTAGAGTCTTTGGTAGAACATTTAAAGAACAAAAATTTGATTTAGTTTTATTTGTTCCACCAACTAAATCTGGAAAATTAGTAGAAAATTTTGCAAATAAAATAGCTTCTACTTTAAAACTACCCATTTCAGCATTGGTAAAAACCAGAAATACAAAAGAACAAAAAATATTTCAAATTTCAGCATTAAAAGTTGAAAACATAAAAGATGCTTTTGAGATAAATATTGATATAATCGGCAAATCAATTTTACTTATAGATGATATATTTGATAGTGGTGCAACAATTAAAGAAATAGGTAGAATGCTTACAACTAAAGGTGCAAAAGTTATAGCACCATTAGTAATAGCAAAAACTGTAGGAGGCGATATTGCAAACTGATTTAGTTTATTGGATACTATTTGCACATCTACCAAGATGGACGACATTAAAAACAAATAAGTTAATTGTTAGAATTATACATAATCAAAAAATTACATTTGAAGAATTTTTTAATTTACCTCATGATGAATGGGTTGAAACATTTAAACTTGAGAATAAAGAGATAAATGATTTAGAAACTGCTAGGAAAGAATTGCCTAATTATTCTTTTTTACTTGAAGATATGCTTAGTCAAGGATATGAATTAATACCATTTAATTCAAGTGACTATCCAAAAACTTTAAAAGATAATCTAAAATTAAAATTCGCTCCACCACTTATTTATATTAAAGGAAGTAAAAGCCTTTTAAATAATGATACTATCGCAATCGTTGGTTCAAGAAAAGCAGGTGCTATATCATTAGACTTTACAAAAAATATTGCAATAAATGCTACTAAAGAATATAAATGTGTTGTGAGTGGAGGTGCAAAAGGTGTTGACCAAACAGCACTAGATGAAAGTATTAAAGCAAATGGTCATAGTATATTAGTTTTACCACAAGGAATTCTAACTTTTTCTAGTGGTATGAAAAAATACTATAAACACATAATTGAAGGTAACTTAGTTATATTAAGTACTTTTTTTCCAAAAGCTGGGTGGAGTACAGGTCTTGCTATGGGAAGAAATAAATATATTTATGGATTATCAAAAGAAATATATGTAGCACAATCTGATAGTAAAGGTGGAACTTGGTCTGGTGTTTTAGAAGGATTAAAGGCTGATAGAATTATATATATTAGAAATCCAAATAAAGATGAAAAAAATGCTAATGATTTACTTATATTAAAAGGTGCAAATGCGGTTGATATAAATGGTAATTTACTTGAAACAGATAAAATAGATGAAATTACACTTGATGAAAAAATCAAAAATTCAATTAAAGGTATAGCATTAACAGCTAAACAAATTAAAGAAAAAATAAATTATGACATTGATACAAGAAAGTTTTCATTATATTTAAGTGGATTATCTTTTGTTAAAAAAGAAAAGAAAGGTAGTTCTAATGTATTTATATATAAGGCTGAAAGCACACAACTAAGTTTATTTGATATAAACTGATAAGCAAGTCATCTAACAAATCGTAGAAGCTAACAAGTAACCTTATCAGGTTACTTGTAGCTTAACTCAACCGTTAGAGCCGACCCTACGGGTCGGCTCTAACGGTGCGAGTTAAACATTTCAAGCCTTGACAAAACCCCGTAGGGTTTGTCTAACAAGGCGTTGAAACGGACATTTGCTTCGCAAACTATCCGCCAAAATTTACTTTTACTACGAAAACAAGTTTTCTAGTAAAATTAAAAATTTTGGTGCAGTTTAACTCGCACCGTTATGCTATTAATTTAAGGTTTGATATATGACCGCAACGCAAAAAATATTTGAACATCAAATTTGGCATTTATTCTCGCTAGTATTTTTAATTCTTGCTGTAAAACTGTACGTATCTAGTAGGCTAGTAATTCTCGATGGTTTATTATGGGGTGTAAGTACAAACTTATGGTTTTGGTTGGCCATGGCTACACCCATTATTCATCAAATTTATGTTTGGTTGGTATGGAGATTTGAGCTTTACCTGAGAGTGTTTTCAAATAAATTTGGCACAAAAAAAGCATTTAACATTTATGCAGTTGGATTTTCGTTTCTTTTTATTAGCCGTCTAATTACAATTATTTTTCTTGCGATAAGCGGTAAAAATACATTACATTTAAACCCGATTATTGTGTATGTTTTTGCAGCACTGATTACGCCACTTGTTATTTATCTTTTTTATTCAGTCAAAAAATACTTTACTATTGACAGAGCATATGGAATTGATCACTTCGATAAAAATTACAATGAACCTTATGTGAAAAATGGGATATTTAAATATACTGATAATGGGATGTATGTTTCTGGGCTAATGATCCTCTATTTGCCAGGGCTGTTATTTTTATCTGAAGCAGCACTATTGGTTGCGCTGTTTAATCATATTTATATTTGGGTGCATTATTACTTTACAGAACGACCAGATATGCTGGTAATTTATGGTGATGCGCCATAAGAATTACAGTAACAAGCATAACAAGGCAATTCAACTTTGGACTCTCATCGGCGGCAAAAAAGCGCCGCGCCTGTTAATTGCGATATTAAGAAAAATAGGGACAGGCTGCTTTATTGGTAAAAATGGCAGCGTGTTTCTTTAATTTTTTTGGTGTATTCTCTTGTCATTTTGGACTCCTAAATTGTTAAAATTTAGTGTTCAGTTTTTTAGGGGAACTTCAGGCTACTTTAATTAATATACTCGGACAGACAAAATATAATTTATGGGGACTGCTACTTTAATTTTTTATTTTTTTGAAATTGCTCTATGACATTTTTTTTAATTTGAGTAGAAGAGGTTCGTGGATAGTATTGAATTTGATGTACCTTTTTTCCTTGTTTATCAAAGTATTTTTCTACATTATGATTATGAGGCTTTCTGCCTAGTCTTCTCCAATAACAAAAATATCTGCTCCAACCTGCTCACAAACAGAAAGGTAATCCAGTTTATGATAGGGCAGAACAATATCCACACAGCGAAGCGCTTTAAGCATTTCGATGCGCTGTTCAAGCGGAATAATTGGGATATTAGGTTTATATAATTTGATAACCTCATCAGAAGCAATGCCAATAACAACCGTTTCACCTAATGTGGCGCAATATTCCAATAATGCAAGATGACCAACATGTAATAAATCAAAGGTACCTACTGTATATACGACCATTATTAAGCTTAACTCCTAAATTAAAGTAATTTTTATTCTATTTTCTACAGAAGTTTATAGCTATAGATACACGTTATTCCTAGTGTATAAATAGCAAGAATATAAACATTGACTGGGTTGCCAGAAAGTTTTGGCATTTTTACTTGCGAAATATTCAAAGTAGCAAGCCCTAGAACGCTGATGTAAAGAATAATAGAAAATATCCCTCCGCTAAAAATACCTTCAAATAAAAATATAAAAACCAATATGATATTATTGTTATCAAGAGCCATGCCTGTATATTTTGACTCTCTAGAAAGACCATAGGTATTAAAATAGCTAAGACGAATAGCACTAGCAGAAATTATCAGAAACGCTCCAGGTATAAAGATTGGATTAAACTTGCCGTAACTCAAAAGAAGAATAGCAGGCGATACACCATAGTTTACAATATCTATTAAGGAATCAAGTTGCCCGCCAAAAAACCTTGTTTATTTGTTCGTCCTCTCATTCTTCTAGCGATTAGTCCATCTGCCCAGTCAAATGCAACGGCCCAGATCATACCAATCATTGCAGCGTGATACATTCCTAAAATACTCAAGTAAATAGCTAATACAGTACAAGCTAGCCCAGCAAGTGAACACAAATTAGGAATATCTTTTACAAAGGAAATAATTGTAGGTTGTAAATCCTGAGATTCTGCTTTTTGTGAAGTCATTGAATCCTAAACTTAAATACTATACTCTTTTAATTTAGATTAAGGTTTATTTTATTTTAATATAATTGGATAAAAAGGGAAAGAATAAAAGAACGGGAACAACTTGAAGTTCCCTAAAAAAAGTAATGAGTAAATTATTTTAAAATAAAATATACTATGTATAATGTTGATTTTTTAATAAATGACTAAGCACATAATGAAAATAATATTAAATAGGTACTTAAATATATGAAAATTACTCAAACTGTATTGGCCTTTGTAGCAGCATTATTTGGCATAGTTACAATATTTGCAGGCACTCGCGTCCTTCTTGGTTCAGACCCAGGATACATTGTTTTTCGACCGTTATTAATCTACAACGTAACAATGGGTATTGTATATATTGTAGCAGGTATTATAATTTTGCGTAACCTAAAACAAGGCAAGAATATAGCAACAGCTATATTCTCACTTAATCTAGCCGTACTAGCAGTAATTTATTTTTTTGTACACAAAAGATAGCTTAATTGCTATTGAGAGTCTTCGCGCTATGTCTTTACGAACCGTAGTATGGCTTACTGTGTTTGCTATGCTAGTGTGGTTAAGTTACAGAAGCAAACTCTACAGTATAAAGCAAGATGTTTAACAAGAATATTAATTTTTTCAAAGAATATTATAAGATTTGAGTTAAGAATTTTATTTTCTAAATTTTAAGGTTAAATATTTTTATCTAAATAATAAAAATAGTTATAATTTTTGTTATGTTAAAATAATGAAATTTAATTATAGATATGAAAGGCATACAATTTAAAGCTATTGCGATAAATAAGCAAGCAAAAAAATTAAATTTATCCGCTATAATTTTCTCAGAAACAGCTACAACAGTTGCAGTTTTTACACAAAATATTTTTTGCGCAGCACCAGTTATTGTAGCTAAAAATCATATAGCTAATAATATTAAAGCTATTATTATAAATAGCGGCAATGCTAATGCTGGTACAGGTATAGCTGCAGGTGATATTGGAGTATTAAATGCTACTTATATTTGCCAGTTACTCGCTCAAGAGTTATCATGCAAAACAAAATATATATTGCCTTGTTCTACCGGGGTAATAGGTCAGCAGTTATTAATTAAAGATTTTGAACAAGCTATGCCAAAATTAGTTCAACAATCAAGTACCTTAGAAGATGTTGCCACAGCAATTACTACTACAGATACTTTTATTAAAATAGTAAAAAAACAAGTAACTATTAATAACAAAATTGTAAATATAGTTGGTATAGCTAAGGGCTCTGGTATGATTTGTCCTAACATGGCCACTATGCTTAGTTTTATTTTTACTGATATAATTGCAGATAAAAAAACACTACAACAATGCTTAAATATTGCAGTAAATCAATCTTTTAATAGAATAACAGTAGATGGTGATACTTCAACTAACGATACAACGACCTTAAGCACTACAGGTAATAGCGGAGTTGATATTGATAATATTACTGGTATTTTTCAACAAGAATTAAATTTAGTTACTCGCGAATTAGCGCTTAAAATTATAGCTGATGGAGAAGGAGCTACTAAAATAGTGACAATTATAGTTACTGGTGCTAAAAATAACAATGATTGCTTGCAAGTTGCTTATACTGTTGCTCATTCGCCTTTAGTTAAAACTGCAATTTTTGCTAGTGATGCTAATTGGGGTAGAATTTTAGCAGCTATTGGTAGAAGCAATATATCTCCTTTAAATAAAAAGGATATAGATATTTATTTAGATGATGTTTGTGTGATTAAAAATGGTAAATTATCAGATAAATATACAGAAAAAGCTGGTAGTAGTGTTATGTCAAAAAAAGAAATAATTATAGCAATTAAAGTAGGTAATTATCACACTAAAGAAATAATATGGACTACTGATCTTAGTTATGATTATATTAAAATTAATGCAGAATATAGAAGTTAAATGAATATATTGCAAATTAAAAAACTATTAGCAAATGATATAAAAGAGTTAAATAAATATTTATCAGATAATTTAAATAGCAATATTCCTTTTATTAATGAAATAAGTAATTATATTATAGAATCTGGCGGTAAACGTATACGCCCTACATTATTTATGTTAATTACAAATGCCCTTAATTATAAGCATCATAATAAATATAAAATGGCAACTGTAATTGAGCTTATTCATACTGCTACACTGTTACATGATGATGTGGTTGATAATTCTAATTATCGTCGTGGTAATCTTACTATTAATAAAAAATGGAATAACGCTAGCGCTGTATTAGTCGGTGATTTTTTATATTCACGTGCCTTTGAGATTATGGTTGCAATTGATAATATGCAAATTATGCAAATCATGGCAAAAACCACTAATAATATTGCTGAAGGTGAAGTTATGCAACTAATAAATTGCGGCAATATAGATATTAATGAAGAAGAGTATTTAGCTACTATTAGTGCTAAAACTGCTTGTTTATTTAGCGCAGCTACTAAAACGGCAGGAATTTTAGCCGGCAATAATAATTTAGAAAATTTAGTAGATTTTGGTAATAATATTGGCAAAGCATTTCAAATAATAGATGATATTATAGATTATAAATCTAATATAAAAGTGATGGGAAAAAATACTGGAGATGATTTTATAGAAGGAAAGTTAACTCTACCTATAATTTATGCTTTAAATAATAGCAACACCGCAGATAAAGATATTTTAGTTACAGCAATAAATACTCATTCTAATATCAAACAGGTTATAAAAATTATGAGCAAAGTAGGTGCTTTTGATTATGCCATGGATAAAGCAAAACAATATGCTACTAAAGCTAAACAAAATATAGCATATTTAACCAATAGTAATTATAAAGACGCACTACTTGCTTTATGTGATTTATCTTTGCTTAGAAAATCTTAGTGCTTACAGATACAGCAAAAAAGCAGATTAGAATTGCATTTGATAATTTAGCAACTAATATAGTTGGCTTTAATAAGAGATTTACCCAAAATAAAATGATAGCAGAAATTGCTAAAATTTTATTTAATGAGTATCAAGGTAAAAATATTTTATGTGTTGAAGCGCCTACCGGTACTGGCAAAACCTTTGCTTATTTAATAGCTGGAATTATTAGTGCTACAGAGCTTAAGATTAAATTAATAATTTCTAGTAGTAATGTAGCACTGCAAGAGCAATTATTACTTAAAGATATACCAGATATTAAAAAATATATTGATAACGACTTTACTTTTGTTCTTGCTAAAGGTAGATCGCGTTATGTTTGTATCCGTGATTTAATAAGAGTAATAGACGATAAAAAAGAAAGCGCTAATAATGTGTTGTTTAATAAGCCAATAACAATTGATGAAATCAATAATTTAAAAATTTTATTAGAAAAATTACAATTAAAAAGATGGGATGGTGAAATTGATAGTTTAAATAATCCTTTAAATAAAGAAATATGGCAAAAAATTTCTTGTAATAGTTGGACTTGTAGTGCTAATAAATGTGATTTTTATAGAGATTGTGTATTTTTTAAAGCACGTAAAAAAATAAATAATGCTGATGTGATTATAACTAATCATGATTTAGTATTAGCAGATATAGTAACTGGTAATAAAGTTTTGCCTGATATATCTCAAAGTTTTATTATTTTTGATGAAGCGCATCATTTGGCTAATAAGGCACTTAATCATTTTGCTTTTAATATTAGCCTTGATAATATAAAAAACTATACTAATTATATAATCATAACTATAGATAAAATTATTAAAACAACTAAATATAAATATCAAAAAATATATAAAAAAAATAATAATATTGATGATATAAATAATTATTTGGCTGAACTTATTTATATAGATAATATTTATTTATTTAAATTAGGAAAATTAGATGAAGATTTTTTTCTACTTTGTAATAATTTATATAATAGTTTTAAGCAGTTAGTAAATGATTTTGAAACAGTAAAGTCTCATTGGGAAAATTCTACCATAGATGACAAAATATTCAAAGAACAAATTGATGATGAATTAAATATTTGTAACATGTATATAAATAATGTTGATAGTGCCATATATAATTTTATTATTGTAGATGATGCAACATGCCCGCCACAAAGTAGATGGATTGAATATGATATTAATAACAGCAAAAACTATAAATTACATAGTGCTAAAATAAATATAGCAAATGATTTAGATAAAATTCTATGGAAAAAAGTAGTAGCTGCAATTCTTACTTCTGCTACCCTTAGTTCTTTTGGTAATTTTAATCGTTTAAATGAGCAGTTAAATTTAAATGATATAAATACTAAATATCTTAGATTACCAACAACATTTAATTTGAAAAATAGTGATTTTATAGTTGCTAAAATGAAATATTTACCTACAGATGATAACCATAGTATTGAGGTAGCTGAGCAAATTATAAATAGAATTAAAAAAAAGACTGGTGTTTTGGTTTTATTTGCCTCTAATTATCAAATGCAATTAGTAGCTGATTTAGTTAATACTAAAATAGTTAATTTATTAGTTCAAGGTGAGTTTTCTAAACAAAATATTTTAATTAAACATATTGAAAATATAAATAAAGGCAGAGGAAGTGTGATTTTTGGTTTAGATAGTTTTAGTGAGGGAGTTGATCTTAAGGGTAATTATTTAACTCAATTAATAATTGTTAAATTGCGTTTTAGTGTGCCAAATTCTCCTATAGAAAAAACAGTTAGTGATTATTTAATTACAAAAAATAAAAATTCTTTTATTGAGATCGCTATGCCTGACGTTTGTTTGCGTTTAGCACAAGCATGTGGCAGGTTAGTGCGTAGTGAGAGTGATACAGGCAGTATTATTATCTTAGATAAACGCATAATAACCAAACAATACGGTAAACAATTATTAACTACTGTTGATGATTATAATATTATTGTTGAAGATTAATTGTAGTAATTTCATAAATATAGATATTTTTATTTATCAAATAATAACCTTGCTTGTTTTAATCTATCTATTGTGCCAACATCTATCCACATACCACTATGGTGCTCAAAACTAATTTCATTTAAATTATCTTGTATGATAGTAGCAAGCTTTATATAACCTTGATTATACTTTGTAAATAATTTTTTACTATAGATGCCAATACCGCTAAATGTTAGTTTTTTATTTTTAAAATAAAAATCACCATCTTTGTTATGCTGAGGATTATCTATTAAAATTAGGTGCGCAAGTGATTTTGCTGGTAATTGTAATTTAGTTAAATCATAATTATGCATAATATCAGCGTTTAATATAATAAAAATATCATCCAGCTTGTTAATGATATTTAAGATAGCGCCACCACTTTCTAATTTTTTTACTTCTTGGCTAAAGTAAATATAGCTATATTTATTAGCTAATTTTTGTATTATTTGCGCACTTAAATAATGAGTATTGATAATTATTTTACTAATATTTGCTGATGTTAATTTTAATATATTATGCTCAATTAAACTTAATCCAGCTATAGTTAATAAAGCCTTGGGCGTATTTTTAGTAAGAGGCATCATTCTTTTTCCTCTACCTGCTGCAAGGATTACTGCTTGCATAATTTTTTTAAAATATTTAATTCATTATATTTTTCACTCATTTTTAGTAAATAATTAATTACTAATGGAATATCTTGTAAATACTGTGGTTTATTATCACGTATATTAAGCCTAGTAAAGATTCCTAAAATTTTAATATGTCTTTGTGTGGCTGCTAAGTCAAAATCTCGCATAAATTGTGTATAATTTTTTAATTTTGTTTGAATAAAAAAATATTGTAATAATTGCTCTACATCGCTATTTTTAAGTTTAATATATGCATCTTTTAACAAAGATGCTAAATCATATACATATGATCCAATTATTGCGTCCTGAAAATCTAAAATACCAAAAATATTATTATAATACATAATATTACGAGAGTGATAATCTCTATGCACTATAACTTTATTGTGTCGTGCAATGCTGTTTGTTAAAAAAGCAAATAATTCTGTGTAATTATTGTTTTTATTGTACCATGATGTGCATAATTGCATTTCTTGTTGCAATATAACACTACTATAATTTTTTATTTTTAATTTATTTATCGGTAAATTTTGTATTTTAATAAGTTCATCAATAGCAAGCTTGTATAAGTCAATATCAAATTTATTTTGTTGTTGCTTAAGTAAAGTTATATCACCAAAATCACTCATTAATAACAAACCAACCACACTATTTTTTAAATATATTTTAGGGGTATTTATATTATATTTATGAAAAAAATCAGCTATAGTTGTAAATTGGTTAATATTTTCTAATTTTGGTGGCGCGTCCATCATTATATAACTATTATTATTTATTATTACACGAAAATATCTCCGAAAGCTAGCATCATGACTAACTTTTATAACAGTATAATCATTGCTATTAAAAAATTTATTTAAGCATTCTTTTAGCTGTATAAGACGTGTATCTTTATTTAAGTTTAAACTGTTGAAAGTTATCATATATAAGACCCCACGTAGTACTTACTTTTTTTGTTATATTATTATCATCATGCTCTATTTGAGTGATAGGCATAATTTCTCTACTTGAGCTTGAAATCCATACTTCATCAGCAGATAAAAGCTCTGTTACAGTAATATCTCTTTCTATTATTTTTATGTCAGCTTGCTTTATGCTTTTAATTACTATTTGACGAGTAATACCTGGTAATATTTGATTGCTTATTTGTGGAGTATAAACAATATTATTTTTTAGGATAAAAATATTAGATGATGCACCTTCTGTAATAATATTATTTTTATGTAGTATTACTTCTTCTACTGCTTGTTTTTTAGCTTCTATTGCATACAAAACATTAGCTAATAGTGACACAGATTTAATACTACATAGCTGCCAACGAATATCTGTTCTTATTATTGCACTAAAACCAACTTTTAATGCATTTTTACTTCTTACCATTAGTTCTTCAGAGCGTATATAGATAGTAGGAGTTAATATTTTACTTAAGGTATGAGAACGCATGTTATCTGCCCCTCTAGTAATTTGTAAGTAAATTATTTGATTATTATAATTATTAAACTTTATAAGTTTAGTTATAATTTCTATATATTTTTTATTAGTATATGGAGATTTAATATCAATAGCTATTAAATTATTATTAAGCCGCAATAAATGCCCTGTAATATTAAATAAGTTACCGTTATATACAGGTATTACCTCATAAATGCCATCGGCAAATAAAAAACCACGATCTAAGGTAGATATTTTGGCATGTTGTTGCTTGATAAATTGACCATTTAAAAATACCATTTAGTTGAATAATAATTTAATATTATCTATTAAATTATTAAAAAATTCACCTATTAAGACAGTCTTATTTGCTACAAGTGGCACAGTTTTTATTATTTTATTATCAATTGATATAACTAACTCACCTAACTTGTCCCCTTGTTTAATTGGAGCTATAATATATTTTTTAATTTTTATATGTTTTTTAATAAATTTAAATTGCCCGCGTAATAATGTTAAATGTACATCGTTGGCTATAATAGCTTTAATTGTACTAGTATTACCTTTATAAACAGATATTGTTTGTGGAGCAGTGGTTATTTTTTTAGTTTCAAAAAATCTAAAAGCATAATCTAATAATTTGGTGCTTGCTGTAACTCTATTATTTATGCTACTAGCACCAAGAACTATAGATATAATTCTCATATCAATTCTTTTGGCGCTAGTTATTAGGCAATAACCAGCTTTTTGTGTATGTCCTGTTTTCATACCATCTACGCTTTTATCAATAAATAACAAGCTATTACGATTTCTTTGTTTTATTTTATTATGAGTAAATTCTTGTTGTGAAAACCATTTATAATAATCTGGAAACTCTTTAATAATTGCTATAGCAAGTAATGATAAATCGTAACTAGTGGAGTGTTGATTAGCATGAGGAAGGCCTGAGGAATTTTCAAAATTAGTATCAACCATATTAAGTTTTTTAGCATATTCATTCATTAAAGCAACAAAGGTAGTTTCTGTGCCTGCTACATGTTCCGCTAAAGCAACAGCAGCATCATTGCCTGATTGAATTATCATGCCTTTAAGTATAGTTTTTAATTTTATAGTTGCTCCTACTTTTAAAAAGCTACGAGAACCACCAGTTTTCCATGCTGTTTTGCTGATTGTTACCTCGTCATTTAATGTTATTAGGTTATCTTGTAAACGATGAAAAACTACATATGCTGTCATAAGTTTAGTAAGACTAGCAACAGTGCGTTTATTATGTGGATTTTTACTAGCAATAATTTTTTTAGAATTATAATCTATAAGAATAAAACTATTTGCTGTTATATTTGGTGCTTCTGGGTGAATAAAAATAGCTCCATTAGAGCTAGTTATTAAAAATAATATAGCTATTTTTATAATATAATTAGAGATTTTCATATTGTTGTTTAATTTTTTTTGCTAGTTTTACTACTGTCATGGCATACATATTGTTATGATTGTAGCGAGTAATGACATAAAAATTCCAAAAACTAAGCCAAACTTGTTCTTTATTTTTTATGCCTAATTTAATAAATGCTAATTTAGTTTTGTCTTTTATAGATTTATCAATTTTAACGTTTTTATTACGAAAATATTTAGCAATTTTTTTTGGCTTATTAATAGAGCTTTTAGCAAATTTTAAATTTTCTTTAGTAGTTTTTATAACAATTTTGCCATTTTTTTGCCATTTATGCTTAGATAGATAATTAGCAATTGAGCCTATAGCATCTGTTACATTAAATAAATCAATCTTATTATTATTATCAAAGTCAACAGCATAATACCTATAAGAGCTAGGTATAAATTGCGCATAACCTATAGCTCCAGCATAAGAGCCGGCTACATTTAACCTATCTAATACATTGTTTTTAGTTAACAGGAAAAAATGTTCTAATTCTTTTTTATAGAATTTTTTTCTTCTATTGTTGCCAAAAGCTAACTTAGTAAGAGTAGATAGTGTTGGGTAGTTACCAGTTTTTAGCCCATAATTAGTTTCTATTCCTAAAATAGCTACAATAATTGCTTTATCAATGTTGAATTTATCCTCTGCTCTTTGTAAAATATTTAGATTTTTTTGCATAAAAATAGCACCGTTTTTTATCCGATAATCTGTTAAAAATATTTTTTTATATTGCTGCCAACTTATTTTTTTTCTTATTTTCTTTGGTCTTTTGTCGCTTTTTTCATAAATTGTTAAATTAATATTATCAAATATGGTTGTAAGTTTATTTTTATCAAATTTATACTTATCTACCATATAGATAATAAAATTTTCTACTTCAGGCAACTTAGTTGCAGTAATATTTTTTTTGGCAAATGTAACAGTTGATAATAATAAAAAAAGTATTTTGTACATAGTATTAAACATTAATATCGTTTATATCTTTATGGGGAATAAATACACCACAACCAAGTAATTTATAATCACCTAAGCCATGAATTTGTAATTCTACCGACTCTTTTTTTGTTAAATTTGCAACCATAAGCGACCTAGTAATTAGTTTTTTATTGTCATAATTAATAGTATTTTTTAACCCAACCAGCATTTTTTTAGGGGTTATATTTATTTTTAGCAAAGCATTGTATACAGATTCTAAAAAATCATCTTCACTAATGCTATTATCGCATACTACTGATTTAGCAAAAAGTATTTGAATGTCACTTAATTTTTTTGCTGCTAAGTATTTTATTACTTTTATCTTATATTTACCAAGTATTAAAACATTTCCAGCTAATTTTTCAGCATCATTTAAGTATTGTACTGGTAGCCTAAGAGTAAGTTTAGAGCGTTTTGATGGGTACAAATAATCATTTTTATTTTGGAGCCACCCATTGCCATTATGTGGGCAAATATCAAATATCGCCCCATTTATTTTCGCCATCCACGGTAAATATTGTAATACTGCATTTTTCAGTAAATATTTATGATCGATTGGTAATATATTAGTCTTTATTTGAAATGATAAGTCTTGTACGCTATCTGGTACAGTAAAACTTTCTTCTTTATTATCTTCTTGCCAAAACATACTATAAAATAAAATTTTTTATAACGTGCAATTATCCTTTATAAATGAGAAAATTACAACAAAAAATTAATTATCAATTTAAGGATACTTCGCTACTGAATGTAGCTCTTACTCACCGTAGCGCTAATAAAGATCATAATGAAAGATTAGAGTTTCTAGGAGATAGTATATTAGGAGCTGTAATTGCTACAAAATTATTTAATTTATTTCACGATATAGATGAGGGAATATTATCTAGGATTAAAGCTAATTTGGTTTGTGGAACAACATTATTATCCATAGCTATAAAACTTGAGATTAGTAAATATTTAATTCTTGGGGTTGGAGAAGCTAAAAGTGGTGGTTATAAGCGTGATTCTATTTTAGAAGATGCTTTAGAGGCGTTAATAGGCGCTGTTTTTATCGATGGTGGTTTTGCATCTGCACAGCAGGTTATTTTAAAAATTTATCAGCATAAATTAGTAGATATTGATGTTTATATGGATTTTAAAGACGATAAAACCAAGCTACAGGAGTATTTGCAAAAATATCAAAAATCTTTGCCTATTTATAAATTAATAGCAACAAGTGGTAAGGATCATAATGCTATTTTTACTGTTATGGGTAGTGTGGTAGATTATCAAATATCAGTAGAAAAAAGTGCAAACAGTATTAAAAAAGCACAACATAAGTGCGCTAAAATATTACTAACTAAATTATTAACATGAATAATAATTATAAAGCAGGTTTTATTGCTTTAATTGGTAGACCAAATGTAGGTAAATCAACTCTTAGTAATGAGTTATTAGGGCAAAAGGTTAGCATAACTTCACATAAAGCACAAACTACAAGACATCAAATACAATTAGTTAATACTACAGATGATTATCAGATGATTTTAGTTGATACTCCAGGTATACATATAAGTAATACAAAAGTTATAAATTCTTATATGAATAAAACAGCTAGCAGTGCAATACAAGAAGTAGATGTTATTTTATGGTTAATTGAAGCTGGGGTTTTTAACAGAGAAGATAAAAGAGTATTAGAGCATCTGCAGAAAATAGATATTCCTGTAATTGTTTGTATAAATAAAATTGATAAGTTAAAAAATAAAGAAATATTAATAAGATTTATCAGAGACATGGCTTTTAAATATAAAGCTAATGAATATTTCTCATTGTCTAGTTTTAATAAAAAAAATGTAATAAGGCTTAAAAGTCTTATTGTTAAATATCTACCATATCAACAGATAATATTTGATAAAAACTATTTATCACTTAAAAGTAATAAATTTATAATAGCTGAATTTATTCGTGAAAAATTATTACGTAATTTGTCACAAGAGATTCCATATGATTTAACAGTAATGGTTGAAAAATACGAAAAAATAAAAGATATTAACCATATTTATGCAGTAATTTTTGTCAATAAACAATCACAAAAGAATATTATTATTGGTAAGGAGGGGCAAATGTTAAAACAAATTAGCACAGCAAGTAGAATAAGTTTAGAGAATTTTTTACATACTAAAGTATTTTTAAAATTATGGGTTAAAGTAGAGAATAATTGGTTTAATAATAAAAAACTTTTATCTTTGTTTGGTTATGATTAATAATGTAGAGGCTTTTTTAATACATAATCGTGATTATAAAAATAATTCTAAATTATTAGATTTTTTAACTGATGATTTTGGCCTTATTCGTTTAGTGGCAAATGGCATTAAAAATAAAAAAACTAAAATACAAAGTTTTATGCGACTTAAAATAAATTTTAGCGGCAAAGGAGAGCTTAAAACTTTAAGAAGTTGGGAGATAGCAGATACTCCGAGAATGTTAAGTGGTTTTAATTTGGTTTTAGTTATGTATATAAATGAGATTATTAGTAAATCTGTTGTACAAAATCAAGTAAATTTATGTAAAGATTATCATTATTTTATTAGCAATTTGAGTGAAGATAAGAGATATAATGAATATTTGCTTAGGTTGTTTGAAAATAAATTATTAAGTGAGGCAGGTTATGATATAGATTTTACTGTTGATAATAATGGAGTATCTGTTGCATTAAATAAAAAATATAATTTTCAATTTGAAGTTGGTTTTATTGAGCACAACAGCGCTAAAATAATGGGTAAAACTTTATTAACTTTTGCTAAAAATAATATACCAAATAAAGAGGAATTATTGATTTATAAATATATTAATCGCATACGAATAAAGCAATTATTAGGTGGTAGAAAAATTAATAGTAGAGATTTTTTTAAAATTATTTCACCTTGATAATATTATACTTTATGCTTTTAACAATTAATTCAGATAATCCACCACAAAGATTAATAAAAAAAACAGTTGAAATTTTAAATAATAACGGCATTATAGTTTATCCAACTAATTCTACTTATGCTATTGGAGTAAAAATGGCTAATAAAGCTGGAGTAGAAAGAGTGAGAAAAATTAGAAATTTAAATAAAAATCATAATTGGACTTTAATGGTTGCTAATTTAAAAAATATAGCTACTTATGCTAAAGTTGATAATAATGCTTTTAGACTACTTAAAAAAATTACTCCAGGACCATGGACTATTATTTTAAAAGCAACCAAAATAGCACCTAAAATATTACTTAATAAGAGAAAAACTATTGGTATTAGGGTTGATAATAGTCCTATCATTCAAGCTATATTAAAAGAGATAGATAGCGCTATTATAAGTGTAACCCTAAATATTAATAATTTTAATTTTTATAATACAGATGATATTAAAGCTGCTATTGAAAATAAAGTTGATTTAATTATTGATAGTAATTATATGCCATCTAAGCCAACTACAGTTATTGATTTAAGTAGCGGTGATTTACAAGTTTTGCGTCAAGGAGGAGGTGACATTGCTATTTTTAGCTAAAATAAGGTGGTTAAATTATTTATTATTGCCACTTAGTTTAATTTATTATTTACTATTTATTTTGCATAAATTTTTATATAAAACTGGTATCTTGCGAGTATATTTTTTTAATAAACCTATTATAGTTGTAGGTAATATTGTAGTAGGAGGAACAGGTAAAACTCCTGTAGTTATCGCCTTGGTGAATTTTTTTACTCAAGAAGGTAAAAAGGTTGGTGTGGTAAGTAGAGGTTATGGGCGTATATATAAAAACTTAGTAGTAGTAAATGATAATTTAGATGCTTATATGTGTGGTGATGAGCCGCTACTTATTAAAAAGACTACCCAAGCAATAGTTGTTGTAGCTAATAAAAGATATCAAGCAGTGGCAAAAATAATTAGCGATTATGATGTTGATATTATAATTAGTGACGATGGTTTACAGCATTACGCTTTAGGTAGAGATATAGAAATTGCATTAAATATTACTACAAAAAATAATTTTTTATTACCAGCAGGACCATATAGAGAGTCTAAAAAAAGATTAGATAGCGTTGATTTTGTGCTTAATAAAAATAATAAAAAGTTATTAAATGATTGTTTTATTAATTTATTAACTAAAGAGCAAAAACCTCTTAATTATTTTAAAGATAAAGAGGCATTAGCTATTTGTGCAATCGCTAATCCAGAGCTATTTTTTAAAACTTTAATAGCGCTTAACATAAATATTACTAAAAAAATCTTTACAGACCATCATAATTTTACTCAAGATGATTTAGATACTAATAAAGTAATAATTATGACCACAAAAGACTGGGTAAAATGTGAAAAGTTTGCTACAGATAATATGTGGTATTTACAAACAAATATAAAAATAGCTGATGATTTTTATAAAAAATTGAAGGAGAAATTATGTTTGATAAAAAAATCTTAGATTTATTGGCATGTCCGAAATGTAAAGGAAAATTAATTTTAAATAAAAATACTCTAATTTGTGAGCATGATAAATTAAGTTATCCTATAATAGATGATATCCCAGTATTGCTTATAGCAGAGGCAAGTGATATTGGTGAATAATTTTATTGTAATTATCCCTGCTAGATTAAAGTCTGTGCGCTTAAAGGAAAAATTATTACAACAAATAAATAATAAACCACTATTATATTATAGTTATCATAATGCTATAAATAGTGGCGCTAAAGAAGTAATAATAGCTACAGATAGCCATAAAATAATAAGTGTTATGCAGAAGTTTGGGGCTAAATGTGTATTAACTAGCTCTCATCATACTTCTGGCAGCAGTAGAATTGCTGAAGTTTTAGTAAAAGAAAATATTAAAGATGATGAGGTTATAGTTAATTTGCAAGGAGATGAGCCAATGTTAGGCGCTAAGGTAATTTTACAAGTAGCTAAAAATTTAGCAAAAAAAAATTATAATTGTGCTACAATTTGTGAAAATATTAGCAGTGAAAATGATTATTTAGATAATAATTGTGTTAAAGTAGTTTTCGATTATTTTAATAAAGCACTTTATTTTTCTCGTAGTCCTGTTCCACATTTTCGTGATAATAAGATTAATTTAACACTTTGTTATAAACATATTGGTATTTATGCTTATAACGCTGCTTTTATTAAAAAATATATTGAGTTAAATAGTTCTTATGAGTTAGTAGAAAAATTAGAACAATTGAGTATTTTACAAAATGGTTATACTATACATGTAGATATTGCTAGTGAAGCAACTGGTATAGGAGTTGACACTATAGATGATTTAAAACGTTTAAAGGTAATGTTGAATGATAATTGATGGCAGAAAAATAGCTGATAAGTTATTAATAAAAATTAAGAATAAAGCAGATAGTTTAATGGATAAACCAGGTTTGGCAGTAATTTTAGTTGGTAATGACAAGGCATCTGCTATTTATGTTAACAATAAAGAAAAAGCTTGTCTTAAGGTGGGTTTTTATTCGAAAAAAATAATTCTAGCTCAAAATATTACCGAAAGTGAATTATTAGTAACAATAAAAACTTTAAATAATGATAATAAAATTCATGGAATTTTAGTGCAATTACCATTACCTGTTCATATAAATAGCGATAAAATAATAGAAGCTATTTCAGCAAGAAAAGATGTAGACGGTTTTTGTAGTCAAAATATTGGTAAACTATTACAAAATAAAGCTAAATTACGACCAGCTACGCCAAAAGGAGTAATGATTATTTTAAATAATATTAACGCTAATTTAGTGGGAGCTAATGCCGTGGTCGTTGGTGCTTCTAATATAGTTGGTAGACCTATGGCAATAGAGTTATTAAATGCAGGGGCAACTGTTACTATTTGTCATAGTAAAACTAAAAATTTAGTAGATAAAATAAATAGTGCTGATATTTTAGTAGTGGCAATTGGTAAAGCAGAATTTATTAAAGGAAATTGGATTAAAAAAGGAGCTATAGTGATTGATGTTGGCATTAATCGTAATAATGATAATAAGTTAATAGGAGATGTTGAATTTGATAAAGCTAAAGATATAGCATCTTTTATTACTCCAGTACCTGGTGGTGTTGGACCTCTTACGATAGCATCGTTACTAGAAAATACATTATTGGCTTATGGAGTTAAATTATGATAGTTAAAATATTTAGAAATGGATTAGGTGCTATTATTGCTGGCATTAGCACATTAACTATGCCAAAAAAAATTATTAGAAATATAGAGCAACAAAAAAATATAGATAAAGAAACTAAAAATTTAGAGTTATATCAGTTTTTTGGTTGTCCATTTTGCATTAAAGTAAGAAGGGTTATATATAAACTTAATTTAAATATAGCCGTAAAAGATGCGCAAAATAAGCAAAAATATCGCGATGAATTACTAACTAATGGTGGGGAAATAAAAGTTCCATGTCTAAAAATTATTGGCACTAAAGACGTATGGATGTATGAATCTAGCGATATTATTAAATATTTAGAGGAGAATTTTGGCAATGGGAGATAGATATCACCAATTATCAAATGAATTAATTAATTTTATTAATGAACAACACATGTTTTTTGTTGCAACTGCTACAACTAATAGTAAAATTAATATATCACCTAAAGATATTAATAATTTTAGAGTGATTGATAAAAATTTAGTATTATGGCTTAATTTAACAGGCAGTTCTAATGAGACAGCAGCCCATATTCAGCAAGACAATAGAATGACTATTATGTTTTGTTCATTTACTAAAAAGCCAATGATTTTGCGTTTATATGGTAGAGCTATAATAATTAAACCTAATGATAAAAAATGGCAAGAAGCATATAAGCTATTTGATGACAATATTGGTGCAAGGCAAATTTTTGCAATTGATATTGATTTAGTACAAACTTCTTGTGGTTTTGGTGTACCATTATTCAATTATATTAGTGATAGAGATACACTAAAAAAATGGTCAAAACAAAAAGGAAAAGATGGTATAAATGAATATCAGCAACAAAAAAATATAATTAGCTTAGATGGTGCTGATATTTCTTTATAAAAAATATTTTTTAATATTAAATGCAGTTAATTATTATTGGAGGCTAGGACCGGAGTCGAACCGGTCTATAAGGCTTTGCAGGCCCCTGCATAACCGCTTTGCTACCTAGCCTTATATGGTTTGTAGTGGTTTTTTTTGGAGCGGGAAACGAGATTCGAACTCGCGACATTCACGTTGGCAACGTGATGCTCTACCAGCTGAGCTATTCCCGCAAAATTTGCTAATTATAATCAGTTATTATTGTCGTGTCAAACTATATTTAGTTGTGTAGTTTTTTATAAATTTATAATTTTTATAGAATAAACTTGTTTGCAGTGTAAATACACTTTATAATATTATGAATTTATTATATAGAGTTTATTTAGATATGGAAGAACAAGTAATTAACTTAAATAGAAGAAGATTTTTAACAGCAAGTACTAGTGTTATAGCAGCAGTTGGTGTTGGTTTTGTAGCTGTTCCTTTTTTATCTTCTTGGATGCCATCAGCTCGTGCTAAAGCAGCTGGAGCACCTATTGATGTAGATATAACAAAATTAGAAGAAGGGCAATTAGTGCGTTATTTATGGCGAAAAAAGCCTGTTTGGATTTTTAAAAGAAGTAAAAAATTATTATCACTTTTAAGTAGCTTAGATGATGTGCTTACAGATCCTAATAATGAGGTGCAGCAGCAACCAAAATATGCTAAAAATATCTATCGTTCTATAAAGCCAGAAATAGCAGTAATTATAGGTATTTGTACTCATCTTGGTTGCTCTCCTACTTACCGTCCTGAAGTTGGCGCTGCTGATTTAGGTGGTAGCAATTGGAAAGGAGGATTTTACTGCCCTTGTCATGGCTCTAAGTTTGATTTATCTGGTAGAGTTTTTAAAGGAGTGCCAGCCCCTACTAATTTGGTAATTCCGCCATATCACTTTGTAAATAATAATTTAATTCGTATAGGTGTTGATCCTAAGGCTTAAGGAATAAAAATGGATAATAATAAAAGTTGGATAGACAAAAGATTTCCTCTTACTAAGGTATGGAATGAGCATTTAGCAAAATATTATGCACCAAGAAATTTTAACTTTTGGTATTTTTTTGGCTCTTTAGCAATGTTGGTGTTAGTAATACAAATTTTAAGCGGTATATTTTTAGCAATGCATTTTAAACCAGACTCTAATTTTGCTTTTGCTTCCATAGAATATATTATGCGTGATGTTAATTGGGGATGGTTTATTCGTTATATGCATTCAACGGGTGCTTCTGCTTTTTTTATAGTAATTTATTTACATATGTATAGAGCGCTGTTATACGGTTCTTATAAATCACCAAGAGAATTAATATGGATTTTAGGTATGGTACTTTATATAGCTCTTATGGCAGAAGCTTTTATGGGTTATGTATTACCTTGGGGACAAATGTCTTATTGGGGTGCTAAAGTAATTATTAACTTATTTGGCTCAGTACCTTTTATTGGTGATTTAATTTTAGAATTTATTCTTGGAGATTATGCTGTTGATGATCCAGCGCTTAACAGGTTTTTTTCCTTACATGTGGTGGCAGTCCCTTTAATTTTAGTTATTTTAGTATTTTTACATATTGTTGCTCTACATACAGTTGGCTCTAATAATCCAGATGGTGTAGAGATTAAGGAAAATAAAGATAAAAATAATATTCCTAAAGATGGTATACCTTTTCATCCTTATTACAGCGTAAAAGATATTGTTGCAGTAGTAGTATTTTTAATGATTTTTACTGCTATTATATTTTTTGCACCAACTATGGGTGGATATTTCTTAGAAAATGTAAATTTTATTAAAGCTAATGCTTTGCAAACACCACAACATATAGCACCACTTTGGTATTTAACTCCTTTTTATTCAGTATTACGCGCTATTCCTCCTCTTTTTAATTCACAATTTCCTGGGGTAGTTGCAATGTTTGCAGCGTTACTGATTTTAATTGCTTTACCGTGGCTTGATAGAAGCAAAGTTAAGTCAATTCGTTATCGTAGTATGCCTTATAAAGTAGCTTTAGCAATTTTTGTAATAACTTTTGTAGTGCTTGGCTGGCTTGGTATGCAGCCTGTTACTCCTTTTTATAGTTTGTTAGCGCGTATTTTTACTTTTTTATATTTTGCATTTTTTATACTTATGCCTTGGTTTACTAGTATTGGCAAAACTAAAGAAGTACCTAGTAGAGTAACGGAGTAACATATGAAAAAAATTATATCTTTAATATTTATTATTATAACTACCAATGTTTTAGCTTCTAGTAAATTACATTTAGAGAAAGTAGATATTGATATTTATAATAAAGAATCTTTACAAAATGGTGCTAAAATGTTTATGAATTATTGCTCATCTTGCCATAGCATTGGTTTTATGCGTTATAATCGTATAGGACAAGATTTAGGCATTAGCGAGAAACAGATAGTAAAAAATTTAATATTTGGTAATAATAAAACCAGTGATTTAATAGTTAGCAATATAAATAAAAAAGATTCTAATAAATGGTTTGGGGTAACACCACCAGATTTATCTTTAACTGTTAGAGTAAGAGGTGTAGATTGGGTTTATAACTACTTAAATGGTTTTTATACTGATAATTCTCGTCCTTTTGGGGTTAATAATCATATTTTAAAAAACGCAGCTATGCCAGATATATTATGGCAATTAAAGTCAACTTTAAGCAAAAATGAATTTGAAAGAAAAATTACTGATATTACTAATTTTCTTGATTATGTAAGTGAGCCAGCTAAACTTATTCGCACCACTATTGGTTATTGGGTATTAGCATTTTTAGCATTTTTATTAATTTTTACTTATTTACTTAAAAAAGAATATTGGCTCGATGTTAAATACGGTAAATGGAGGGTTAAAAAATAAAATATGTTAAGAAAGCCAAAGCCGTATGAGACGGTATTATATTCACAGATAGATTCACTTGAATCACATGCTATTCGTTTTATTGTTGCTACTAAAGATTTAGATTGCAAGGTATTAAATATAGATTACCATCAAATGCCTGAGGAATTGATTGCTTATAATCCTACGCAAACTATGCCTACTTTATTTGATAGAAATTTAATTATTTACGATATGGTAGTGATTATGGAGTATTTAGATGAAAGATTTCCTTTTCCACAAATATTACCATTAGATCCAATTGAAAAAGTAGAAAAAAGAATTTTTATTTATCGTTTTACCCGCGCTAAAAATAACTGGTATCAATTGACGTATGATATATTAAATAAAAAAACTAAACCAGCTAAAGTTAAAGAAGCTCGAACACTACTAGTTAATAATTTAATAGAGCTAATTCCATTGTTTGAATATATGCCTTATTTTAAAAGCGAAACTTTAGGTGCAGTAGATATTTGTATTGCACCAGTTTTATGGCGTCTTAAATCGATGAATATTGATTTAGGTAAAAATTCTAATATAATTTATAATTATTGTGACCGTGTGTTTGCTGATGAGAGTTTTCAAAATAGCTTAACTGATAGTGAAAAAGAATTAAAAACTATAACTATTACACTTTAGCTACTGTGACTCCAGTTTGTCCTTGATATTTACCATTTCTATCTTTATAAGATGACTGGCAGTTATTATCTGCCTCTATAAATAACATTTGCGCTACTCCTTCATGGGCGTAAATTTTAGCAGGAAGGGGTGTAGTATTGGAAAACTCTAATGTTACCTGTCCCTCCCATTCTGGTTCAAGTGGAGTAACATTAACAATAATACCACATCGAGCATAAGTTGATTTGCCTAAACAGATGACAAGAGTTGAGCGTGGAATTTTGAAATATTCTATAGTACTTGCTAAAGCAAAAGAATTAGGAGGAATAATACACTCTTTGCCTTTAAATTCTACAAAATTATTTTTATTAAAATTTTTAGGATCAACTATGCTATTGTTAATATTGGTAAAAATTTTAAATTCATCATTACAGCGTACATCATAGCCATAACTTGAAGTACCATATGAAATAATTTTTTTATTGTTAACTATATTAATTTGTTTAGCATTAAATGGATTGATCATATCAAACTCTAGCGCCATCTTTCTAATCCAGTTGTCTTCTTTTATACTCATCTTATTTTTATACTTGTTAGTGCTATTAAAACAAAAATCAATGTTATAAGCCAAAAACGCACAATTATTTTTGGTTCAGAGATGCCTTTTTTTTCAAAATGATGGTGGATTGGTGCCATTAAAAATATTCTTTTTTTAGTTTGCTTATAATATAATACTTGTATAATAACTGAAAGCGCTTCAATTACAAAAATCATGCTCATTATTAAAAAAACCAATTCTTGGCGTAATATAATTGCAATTATTGCTAAAATAGCTCCTAAGCTAAGAGAGCCAGTATCACCCATAAATACATCTGATGGGTAAGCGTTAAACCATAAAAAACCCAAACCACTGCCAATTAAGGCACCACATATTATAAGTATTTCACTAGTGTATCTGGTATAAGGCATATTAAGATAATTAGCAAAATTATAATTACTACTAATATACGCAAATACAGCAAATCCGGCAGCAATTAGTATTACAGGCATAATTGCCAAGCCGTCTAAGCCATCAGTTAAATTAACAGCATTTGATGAGCCAACAATAGTAAAAATAGATATAACCGTAAAATAAAATATAGTACTTTCTAAATAAAAATTCTTAACAAATGGTATTGATAGTGAGATATCAATACCACTTATTATTAATAAATAAACTATAAATACACTTATTATTAATTGCATTAATATTTTATATTTAGCAGACAAACCAGAGCTATTTTTTTTAGTAATTTTTAACAAATCATCTATAAATCCAATAAATGCAAATAATATAATACTAAGCAATATAATCCATAAATATTTATTTGATAGATCTCCCCATAATAGCACAGCAATGATAAACGATATAATTATAAGTATGCCACCCATAGTAGGTGTACCAGCTTTTTTAAGATGGCTTTTTGGTCCATCAGTTCTAATAATTTGTTTAATTTGTAACTTAGATAAAAACTTAATAAATATTTTACCAAAAAATAAAAATATCAATAAAGATGTAAGTAATGCTAAAGCAAAACGCATAGACAGATAGTTAATAACAGCAAAACCACTATCAATTTTTGTTAAAAATGTTAATATTTCTAAAAACATTAATTAATTTTATTTAGTGTTATAGTAAAAATAAAAATTGCGTCTTTATTAATAGCCGTAATTTTTTTATTTTTATATAAAGTTTGGTAAGAAACTATTATTTTTTTACTTTCTCCTTGACGCATGTTAAGTACAGTGGTATCTAAAATCGGTAGCAATCTATTTACTCCAACGGCTAAACTAATAGTTGATTTTTTTTTAATAATTTTATTATCAGACAAAGATATACTTAAGTCAATATTTACTAAATCTCCTTTTTTTGGTTTATTGTTATTAGTATTTTTTATAGAATAAACATAATAATTATTAATCTTTTTTGCTGTAGGATATTTTTTATTAATAAAATTTATTAATTTTTGCATAAGTTGTTGCTTTTTATTTTGATTAATTATTTTATATCGTTGTAATTGTTGTTGAAAAGCTTGTTCGTCAGTTTGAAAATTTTTAGCATCATTTCCTATTCGTTTTATAATAATGTTATTAATAATATCGTCTTTTTTAATTTTATTTACTACCGACATACCGCTTATTACGTAACCAAATACAGTATGTTTGCCATCAAGCCAAGGAGTTTTTGTATGAGTAATAAAAAATTGTGAACCGTTAGTATTTGGTCCTGAATTTGCCATAGATAATGTACCTGGCTTATCATGTTTTAAAGTAGTTATTTCATCAATAAATTTATAACCAGGACCGCCAGTGCCATTTCCTTTTGGATCGCCACCTTGAATCATAAAATTATTGATAACACGATGAAATTTAAGACCATTATAGAATAGTTTATTATTAGTATTATTTTTTTTGGTACCAGTTGCTAAGGCTATAAAATTAATTACTGTTAGTGGGGTTTTTTTATAAGTAAATTTTATCAAAATATCACCCTTATTAGTATTAATATTAGCATACAAGCCATCTTGAAGTGCTAATGAATTGGCTGAAAAAATAATAGTAAAAATAAAAATAATAAAAGACATAAGGACTATATAATAAAAATCAAATTATGATACAGTATAATTAAAGTTTATTTTAATAAAATTAAGTTTATGAAAGCAGTTGTTAGTGTAGTTATGGGTTCAAAATCTGATTGGAATACTATGAAAAATACCACCCATATTTTAGCAAAATTTAATATTAATTATGAGGTAGAAATAGTTTCTGCTCATCGTACTCCAGATAAAATGTTTTCTTATGCTAAAGAGATAGAAAAAAGAGGAATTAAAGTTATTATTGCAGGCGCTGGTGGCGCTGCTCATTTGCCTGGAATGATTGCTGCTATTACAACTTTACCAGTTTTAGGGGTTCCTATTTGTTCTAAAGCTTTAAATGGTAAAGATTCACTACTTTCAATAGTACAAATGCCTAAAGGAGTAGCAGTTGGCACATTAGCTATTGGCGATAGTGGCGCCATCAATGCTGGTATTTTAGCGGCGCAAATACTTGCCTTGATGGATAAAAATATTAAATTAAAATTATTAGATTTTAGAAAAAAACAAACGGAAGAAGTATTAAAGCATTCAAACCCAGAAGAATGAATATTGGCATAATAGGTGATGGACAATTAGGAAGAATGCTTGCTCTTAGTGGAATTTCATATGGTTTTAATTTTGCTTTTTTAGGTAGTTATAATTCACCAGCTGCAGCTGTTGGTAAAATTTTTACTAATATAACTGAATTAGAAAATTTTGCTGATGTAATTACATTTGAAAGTGAAAATACCAATTTTAATTTATTGCAAAATATTAGTAAACCAATTTTCCCTGATATAAATGCATTATATTTAACTCAACATAGGGTTAGAGAAAAAGAATTATTTAACAAATTATCTATTACATGCGCTAAATATAAATTAGTTGATAATATTAATAACTTAAAAGATGCAATTAAAGAAATTGGTTTACCGTGTATTATTAAAACTACAACTAATGGTTATGATGGTAAAGGACAGTTTATCATTAGAGATAATGAGCAAATCAAAACAGCAATATTATTATATGCACAAACAAGTGAGATAATTGTTGAAGAAATTATTAACTTTGACTATGAAATTTCAATTATTGCTGTTAGAGCAAACAATGATACTAAATACTACCAAATAACAAAAAATACTCATAAAAGCAGTATATTACAATTTAGCGAGTTTATTAATATTAATCCTAATTTAATAAAAAAAGCTAAAAAATATATTAATTTAGTATTAAATTATTTTAATTATAAAGGGGTATTGACTATTGAATTTTTTGTAGTAGGAGATAAGTTAATAGCTAATGAAATAGCACCAAGAGTTCATAATTCTGGACATTGGAGTATAGATGGAGCTAAAACCTCACAATTTGCTAATCATATTAGAGCTATTGCTAATATGCCTCTTGGCAGTACTGATGCAATTTATAAACATTGTAAGATGGTAAATTTAATTGGTAATGATATTGATATTACAAAAATCTTAAAGATAAATAATGCTTATCTACATTTATATGCTAAAGATAGTCGTCCTCAACGTAAAATTGGCCATATTAATATTTGCGACAATGATGCTGTTAAAATAGAAAAAAGCATAAAAACTATTAACGCAGTTATCTAAATGTTAAATATAGTGTTATAATAAGCATATGATAAATTTAGATTTTAGGAAAACAATAAATAAAGTAGGAGTAAATCTTATTGACGTTTTTCATGTAATTGGTTTATTTGTAATTGGGGCAACTGTAGTGTGGTCTGCTATTCATGAATATTTCATTATTATGAATAATGATGTGGGCTTTGCTAGCTTAAAAAATATTTTATTATTATTTATTTATTTAGAGTTAGGTGCAATGGTTGGTATATTTTTTAAAACTAATAAACTACCAGTATTGTTTTTAATATTTATTGCAATTACTGCTATTACTCGTTTTATGGTAATTGACATGAAAGAATTAATATTAGATGATAAATTTAAATTACTTATATTAGTAGCATCTATTTTAATTTTAGTATTATCAGCTTTAATATTAAAATTTGCAGAAAAATAATTAATATAGTAGTAAAATACAGTATAATTTTAGTTTTTAATTTAAGGAAATAAGTATGGATAATAGTACTATATCTGGACATATAAAATTAATTGGCGTTTTAGTGGTTAGTTTAGTTTTGCCATTGGCAGTAATATTATTGGCATACTTAGGAATTATTTCTGGTATTGGTGATATTATTGTTGCATTAGCAGTAATACTTTCCATTATTTATATTGTTGGTGGCACTATTTGGAGTTTTTCACAAGATAAAGAAGATGGTAAATTATTCAATAATTAATCATTGAAATTAAAAAAATACTTACCAACTTTAATTCTTAGTCTTATATTTTTTTTTTTATGGCAACAAACTTTTGTTGTTAACAATTTAAGAGAGATACTGCACAATAATAATAAAATTTATCAAGACTATAAGCGTAAAAATATACGCTTATTATTGCAGCAAATAATAATTAAAGAAAAGTTAAAACAAACAACTAATGATATAATAATAGAGTCTATTGCAAGATATAGGTTTGGTTTTGTACAGTCTGGAGAAAAATATTATAAATTCAAATAATAACTGCCATATTATTATTCCTGCAAGCGGCATTGGTACCAGATTTGATGCTAACATCCCTAAACAATATTTTACTTTGGCTAATGGTGCTAGTATTTTAGACATTATTATAGAAAAATTATTAGCAAGTAATATTTTTTTAAATTTTATTATTGTAATCAATGCAAATGATAATTATTTTATTAATTCTAAATTTTATCAGCATCCGCAAATAACAACTATAATAGGCGATAAAGAAAGATTTTTATCAGTTAAAAAAGGGATTGATTATCTATCAACTATTATAGATAAAAATGATTTTATAGCTGTGCATGATGCAGTAAGACCTTTAGTTGATATTGATGATATTAATAATTTATTAAATGTTATTAAAAATCATGAAGTAGGTGGTTTATTGGCTATTAAGGCAGAAAATACTATAAAATTTAAAAACAATAAAACAATTACAACTCTTGATAGAAATAAAATATATCAAGCGCAAACACCACAAATATATAGGGCAAATATTTTAATAACAGCAATCAATAATATAGTTAATAATAATTTATCAGTAACAGATGAAGCGCAGGCAGTAGAGTTATTGGGTTTTAATAGTGTAATAGTAGCAGGTAAAAAAAATAATATTAAAATTACCACTAAAGATGATTTAAAATTAGCTAATTTTTATTTAAATTTATAATAATATGCCGCTATCGATTTTTATTAAACGCTTATTTTATTATTTAAAAAAACATATTTTAGTGTTAATAGCTGCATCTATTTTTATGGTGTTTGCAACTACTTTTGAAGCGTTAATGCCAGAAGCTCTTGGCAGGGTCGTAGATAACTTATTTACCGATCTTGGCAAGGAAGATGCTTGGTATTATTCGTCTATGATTTTTATTGTTATTCTATTGAGTGCATTTTTTGCATTTATTGCGAGAACAACTAGTTCTTGGGTGACAAATAAAGTAATTATGTCAATTAGAGTTGATATGTTTTATGTTTTATTAAAACTACCTAAAATATATTTTGATAGAAATAATAGCGGTAATATTATTTCTAAATTAACTTTTGATGTGGAACAAATAGCAGATGTATCTTCAACAATGTGGCTTAATTTTATTAAAGCTATATTTAGTGTTATTTTTTTAAGTATTTATTTATTATGGATTAATTGGCAGTTAAGCTTAAGTTTAGTAGTGATATTGCCTCTTATTGCTTATATAATACATTTGTCAGGTAATAGCATTAAAAAGTCATCTACTATATTACAGCAGTCAATGGGAGATATAACGCATCATTTAAACGAACATATTTTGTCTAATGTAGTAGTAAAAATTTATCAAACTTATAAATTTAGCTATAAAAAATTTAATAAATTTGTTGATACTATAAGGAATAGGCGCTTTAAAGTAGATTCAATTACTGCGCTTAATATATTTTTAGCGCAAACTTTGATAGGTATTTCTCTTGCATCTGTGGTGTATTTTTCCACTACATATTTTCATATGACATCAGGTGAATTTATTTCATTTTTTTCTGCTATGGCAATGTTAGTTAGACCTACACATAATTTAGTTAATATTAATAAATCATTACAAAAAGCTTTAGCTTCTGGAGAAAGCGTGTTTGGGTTAATTGATTCTAAAGTAGAAAAGCTAAATTCTGGTATAGATTTAGCTATTAAAGGAGATATAGAATTTAAAAATGTTTATTTTTCGTATGATGATAAATTAGTATTAGATAATGTAAGTTTTAATATTAATCACGGAGAAACTGTAGCATTAGTTGGCAGTACAGGTTCTGGCAAAAGTACTATTGTACAATTAATAGCACATTTTTATAATGTTGATAAAGGTAGTATTTTAATAGATAATAATAATATCACCGATATTAATCTTAATATTTTAAGAAAAAATATAGCTTTTGTTGAGCAAAAAACTACTCTATTTTCTCGTAGTATTTATGATAATATTGTTTTAGGCGTTACTCTTGATAAGAAAAAAATTATACAAGCTATCAAAATAGCTAATGCTGAATTTATTTTTGATAGAGAAAATGGATTAAATAGTAGCGTTGGTAGTGCTGGAGTTGCTTTATCTGGAGGGCAGGCACAACGTATATCTATTGCTAGAGCTATTGCTAAAGATGCGCAGATTTTAATTTTAGATGAAGCCACATCATCACTTGATAGTAAAACAGAGAGAGATATACAAGATGCAATTGAAAAATTACAACAAGACAAAACTACTATTATCATTGCCCATAGACTTAATACTATTTTAAATGCAGATAAAATAATAGTATTTAAAGATGGAAAGATAGTAGAGAGTGGCACTCATAGTGAATTATTAGCCAATCATGCTGAATATTGTAAATTATATAATTATCAATTTAGGCACTGATATTTAATGGCTCATTAAAAGTTTGCAGATAAATATCTTTAATTGATGATAAACTAAAAGTATGATTTTGTGTACCATGATGAGTTATTTTTATACTAGCAATTAGGCTGGCTAAATTAGTTGTTTGTTGCCATGATAAATTATTAACAAGACCAAATAATATACCAGCTCTATAGCTATCTCCGCAACCAGTTGGATCTATAATATTTTTTACTGCCACTGCTTTTATTTTTATAGTTTTATCAGTCAAAATAAGCACTGATCCTTTTGCTCCTTTGGTAATAATAACTGCTGTTAATTGTTTGGCAATTTTTTCAATTGATGTTTGAGTGATTTTAACTAACATTTCTGCTTCATAGTCATTTAATATTAGCCAAGTTGCTTGTTGAATAAATAATAATAACTCTTTTTTATTAAACATAGTTATACCTTGCCCAGGATCAAAAATAAAAGGGACGTTATTGTTATATAAATCTTTAGCATGTTCTAACATGCCGATTTTGCCATCAGGCGCAATAATGGCTATATCAGCTGTTATATTAGTTATAGTATTTTTTTCTGCATAATTCATAGCACCTGGGTGAAATGCTGTTATTTGATTATTGTCTATATCAGTAGTAATAAATGCCTGACCAGTATAACTATTACTTATTGTTTTAATATATTTAGTATTAATATTATACTTTTTTAACCATATATTATAATTAGTAAAATCATCACCAACTGTAGCCACTGGTAGTACATTTGCTGATAGAAGATTAAGATTATAAGTTATATTGCCAGCACAACCACCATATTCTTTGCGCATTGTTGGTACTAAAAAAGATATGTTTAACATATGTATTTTATCTTGAATAATATGATGTTTAAATTTATCATTAAAATTCATTATAGTGTCATAGGCATAAGAGCCACATACTAATATTTTCTTCATTATAGTTTATTATTAATTATTATTTTAATTCATCAGGTAAAGGAAATTTAATATTTTCCTTTACATTATGTACTTCAGTTATATTATTTATTATTGCTATTTTTTTTAATAATTTTACTGCTTCTTGCACTAATATTTCAGGAGCAGAGGCGCCAGCAGTAATAGCTATAGTTTTAATATTTTTTAACCATTTCTTATTAATTTCTTTAGCATCATCTATTAGATAAGATTTTTTTCCCATATTAATAGCAATTTCTCGCAAACGATTAGAATTTGATGAATTATTAGAGCCAATAACTATTAAAACATCAGCTATATCCATTATTTTTTTAACTATATTTTGTCTATTTTGCGTGGCATAACAAATATCATTTTTTTTTGGTGCAATAATTTGTGGGTATTTTAGCATAAGTTTACTTATAATTTGTTTAGTGTCGTCCATGCTTAATGTTGTTTGTGTTGTATATGATAATTTACCATTTACATTAAGCGCTAGTATGTCTTCTTTATTTTCTATCAAAGTAATATTTGTTGCTTGACCCAGAGTACCTATAACTTCAGGGTGATTTTTATGTCCAATTAATATTACCTGATAATTATTTTTAGTTTTTCTTTTAACTTCTTTATGAACTTTGGTAACTAAAGGGCATGTTGCGTCATAAATAATATCACTAATTTGTTTTGCTTGTTTTCTAATAGCAGTTGATACACCATGAGCACTAAATATAATAACACTATTAGCAGGTATTTTTTTAATATTATTGACAAAAATAACACCTTTTTTTTTAAAATTATTAACTACAAATTTATTATGCACAACCTCGTTATGGACATAAATTGTTTTTTTATGTTTTTGTAATGCCTTTTCTACTATAGCTATAGCTCTGTCAACTCCTGCACAAAACCCGCGTGGGTTAGCTAGTAGAATGTTCATAGCAAATCAATTATTTTAATGCTCCAAATTAAATTAGTATCTGATAGAGTATGATTGAAATCAATTAAAGCATTATTTTTGTTAATTTTAACTACATTGCCAATAAATTCATCTCCTGTCGGTGTAGTAAAGTTTACTGCTGAATTTAATTTAATATCAATAGGCAAATCTTTTTTGGCTATAAATTGTTTAGCTTCTTCGCTTGTTTCGCCAAATACATCTTTGCCTAATAGTAAAAAAGTTCTTAATTCTCCTTTTTTACTAAGTTTAACGCATTTTTCTAATTCTGTGCTTAATTGTCCATCACCAATACTAAAAGTAAAGTTTTTTTCTTTACTAACTAATATATCATCTCCAGTACTAAGTTTATAATCAATCACATATTTAGTCATAAAATAATATAGATAGAGTCCTATAGATTGTTTGTTTTAATTTATGACGATGTACTACCATGTCAATTGCACCTTTAGTTAAGAGAAATTCACTGCGCTGAAAATCTTTTGGTAATTCTTTTCTTATAGTTTGTTTAATAACTCTTGGTCCTGCAAAACCTATTAAAGCTTTTGGTTCAGCAATAATAATATCACCAAGTGTAGCAAAACTAGCACTAACACCACCTAGAGTTGGATCAGTTAGTACTGAAATAAATGGTATTTGTTTATCATTTAACATTTTTATTGCTAACGATGTTTTACTCATTTGCATAAGAGAAAATAGACCTTCTTGCATTCTAGCACCACCACTTGCTGCTACTATGATAAGCGCAATATTATCTTTAATACACCTCTTAGTTGCCAGCATTATTTTTTCACCTACTACGCTCCCCATTGAGCCGCCCATAAATTTAAATTCAAAAGCGCAAACAACTACATCTAAATCATTTAATTTGCCTTTTTTAACAATAATAGCATCATTTTCACCAGTATTTTTTTGTGCCTGTGTAATTCTATCTTTATATTTTTTTTGATCTTTGAAATCAAGAATATCTATAGCTGTTAAATTAGCACCTATTTCTTCTTGATTATTTTCATCAAGTAATAATTTTATACGCTCTTTAGCGCTTATACGCATATGATAATCGCATTTTGGGCAAACAAATTTTTGCAGCCCTAATTCTTCTTTATAAAGCACAGATTCACATGAAGGACATTTTGTCCATAAACCTTCTGGAATATTCTTTTTTTTATTAGCGCCAATTGATGGCATAATTTTTTCTAACCAACTCATTTTATAGCCCCTGAAATCTCTGCTGTAAGTTTATTAATTTCTGTTAGCATTTTAACCTTATTAAGCTTGTATTTTTCAATAAATTTAACTAATGAGCTACCCACAATAATACCATCTGCTTTTTTTGCTATTAATTTAGCGTTAGTTGCATCCTTAATGCCAAATCCAACACATATTGGTAAATTAATTACTTTCCGAATGCGCTCTAAATTTAAATTTACTAGATTAATATCTAAGTTAGCACTACCAGTTATACCTTTAAGCGAAACAAAATATACAAACCCAGAAATTAAATCTTTAAGATAATTTAGTCTTTGATTAGTTGTAGTAGGGGCTATTAAAAATATTAAATCAATATGATTTTTATCTAAATTTCTTTTTAGTTCGCTTGCTTCTTCGGGTGGGTTATCTACAACTAAAATCCCATCAACTCCTGATTTTGCGCTATTAATTGCAAATCTTTCATAGCCATAAATTTCAATTGGATTTAGATAACCCATTAGTACGATTGCAGTTTTTTGATTATTTTTACGAAAATTAACAACTAACTGCAACACATCTTTTATACCAATGCCAGCCTTAACAGCTCTTTGATGTGAAGCAGCAATTATTGGCCCATCAGCCATAGGATCAGAAAATGGCATACCAATTTCAATAATATCAGCGCCATTTATAACTAAATTATGCATAATTTCAAGACTTAAATCTAACCCGCCATCACCTGCAGTAATAAAAGGAATAAAAGCTTTTTTATTATTTTTTTTTAAGTCGTTAAATATTTTAGTTATTTTATTCATAGCAGTAAAGTTTTAACTATAAAAATCATTTATATTTTTTATTAAAATTATGAACAGCCTCAATTAAAATAACCATATTCTCTGGGTCAACATCTGGAGTAATTCCATGTCCTAAATTAAAAATATGTCCAGTATTTCCTTTAAATTGGCTGAGAATTTTTTTTACCTCTATTTCAATTATTTTAGGACTTGCATACATAACAGCTGGATCAAGATTACCTTGAATAGCAACTTTTTCGCCAATTTGTTGTTCAGCATCTGCAATCTCTATAGTCCAATCAATTCCTACACCATTACAACCAGTATTAGCAATTTCTATTAAATGTTTGCCACCATTTTTGCTAAAAAGTGTAATTGGAATATTTGGGTGTTGAGCTTTCACCCCACTAATAATTTTTTGCATATAATTAAGAGAAAATTCTAAATAATTTTGCTTAGATAAAATCCCTCCCCAAGTATCAAATATCATTAAAGCATCTGCGCCACTAATAATTTGTTGATTTAAATAACTTATTACACTATTAGTTAGTTTATTAAGTAATAAATGCAGACCTTGTGGTTCATTAAATAACATTTTTTTTATTTTAGTAAATGATTTGCTACTACCGCCTTCTATCATATAAGTAGATAGAGTCCAAGGGCTACCGCTAAATCCAATAAGTGGCAGACGATTATTTAATGCTTTTTTTATAGTTGAAACTGCATCAAAAACATAATTTAAATCATTATTTACTATTGTTGGCAAGTTTTTGATATCAGCTAAAGTTTTAATAGGTTTTTTAAATTTTGGTCCCTCACCTTCTGTAAAGTAAAGCTCTAACCCCATTGCATCTGGAATAGTTAAAATATCAGAAAATAAAATAGCAGCATCTAAATCAAATCTATCTACTGGTTGCATGGTTACTTCACAAGATAGCATTGGATTTCTACACAAATCCATAAAATTACCAGCTTTTTTACGTGTAGCACGATATTCAGGTAGGTAGCGACCAGCTTGACGCATTACCCAAATAGGTGTGCGAGATATTGGTTTTTTTAGTAGTGCGTTAATATAATCAGATGTCATTAATTTACTTAATTTAAATAATTTTAAAAATTATACAGAAGTTATTAGTTAAATATTACTTGCTAACAAAATATATTTTAGCTTAAATGAGATTATTTATTATTTTTTATATAGTATGATTGAAATTTATAGCAATATAAATGATAAAATATAAACCTTATATTTTTTATAATATTTTTGTATGAAATTTGAGTGGTATGTATCTAATCGTTATTTATTAGCTAAAAAACAAACAGGTACTTCTTTAATATCAAAAGTCTCAATTTTTGGTTTAATATTTGCTATAGCAGCACTTGTTGTAATTTTATCTGTTGTAAATGGTTTTCAAAGAGAATTAAGAGACAGGGTCTTAGATGCTATTGCTCACGGCTATATTAGCAGTTATGATAAATTTATTGATTACCAAAAAATACAAAAAATAATTAAAACATTGCCTAATATTATAAACGCTACTCCTTATATTGAAAATTATGCTTTAATTAGTTATCATAATAAAACAGACGGAGTTGTTGTTAAAGGTATTATTGCTAAACAATATAAAAATATTTCTACAATATTTAAGGATATAAGCGGTACTAATATTTTAGCTAAAAATAATATTATTATTGGCTCTGGCCTTGCTCAGCAGATGCTACTATCAATTGGTGATAAAATAACCTTGATAACATCACAAACAAACACTAATATTTTAGGTACACAAGCTAGATTTAAAAGGTTTATTATTAGCGGAATATTTAATGCCAATACAAATGAATACGATAATAATTTAGTTTTTATAGATTTAACGCAAGCACAAAAACTTTATAAAATGCCTAATGATATAAATGGTATTTTATTAAAAACTAATAATGTATTAAAAGCTAATGAAATTATAAGCTCTACAGTAAGTAAAATTGATGGTAATAAGTATTATGGCATTAGTTGGCAAATGCAAAAGCGTAACTTAATTATTGCACTAAATTTAGAAAAACAAATGATGTCTTTAGTATTATTTTTAATTATTGCTATTGCTGTATTTAATGTTGTTTCACTTATGATAATGGTTGTTAAAGATAAAAAAACAGATATTGCTATTTTACGAACTATGGGTTTAATGCCATCTCAAGTTATTAAAATTTTTTTTTATCAGGCTATAAAAATTGGAGTATTGGGCATAACTATAGGGATTATTGTAGGTACAATATTTGCTTATAATATTGAATCAATTATTAATTTTATTGAATATATATTTAATTTTAAGATATTTCCAACATCAGTTTTTTATATTAATAATTTTCCTGTGGATATTCAAATTATAGATATTATTAATATTATAGTTATTAGCTTTGTTTTGGTTATTTTGTCAGCAATTTATCCAGCTTTATTTGCTACAAAAATTAATATAGCGCAAACATTAAAGGAATTATAATGATAATAAAATGTGAGAATATTAATAAAAATTATCATACTTTAAGTGTACTTAATAATCTTAATTTACAAGTACAAACTGGAGAGAAAATAGCTATTGTAGGTGCATCTGGTTGTGGCAAATCTACTTTACTTAATATACTTGGTACTATAGATAAAATAGATAGTGGTGCGATTAATATATGTGGAGAAAATATTAATACTATGAGTGAAAAACAATTATCCTTATTTAGAGCTAAAAATATTGGTTTTATTTATCAGTTTCATCATCTTTTAACTGACTTCAGTATTATTGAGAATATTATGATGCCGCTACTCATTAATAATTTTAACAAAAAATCAGCTACAGACAAGGCTCTTAAGTTGCTGAAAATGATAAATATTGAAAATAAAAAAAATTATTTTCCTCAGCAACTTTCTGGTGGTCAACAACAAAAAATAGCTATTTTACGAGCAATAATAACTCGGCCAAAAATTATTTTAGCAGATGAACCGACAGGTAATTTAGATGATAAAAATGCTATTAAATCGCTTGAATTATTAATTGCTTTACAACAAAAATATAATACAACTTTAATACTTGTTACTCATGATAAAAAAATAGCAGATAAAATGGATAAAACACTTATTTTAAAAAATGGAATATTATGTTAGACAGACAAATAACGGCTAATTTTATTACTAATATTATTGATAATGATTTAAAAAATAAACTGCATGATAATGTTTATACACGTTTTCCACCAGAACCAAATGGTTATTTGCATATAGGACATGTTAAGTCTATTTGTCTTAATTTTGGGCTGGCTAATGATTATTCTGGTAAATGTAATTTGCGTTTTGATGATACTAATCCTATGAAAGAAGATGCTAAATATATAACAGCTATTAAAGAAGATATAAATTGGTTAGGTTTTAAATGGCATAAAATTACCTATAGTTCTGATTATTTTATTGATTTTTATAATTATGCTAAAGAGTTAATTAATAAAAAGTTAGCTTATGTGTGTTTTTTAACTAAAGACGAAATCAGACAATATCGTGGTACTCTTACAATTAAAGGCAAAAATAGTCCGTATAGAAATACAACTGTTAGTGAAAATTTAATAAATTTTGATAAAATGAAAGCAGGAAAATTTAGTGCCGGTAAATGTGTATTACGTTTGAAAGCTAATATGGGCTCACCATTTATGTGTATGCGCGATCCAACTATATATCGTATTAGTTTTTTCTCTCATCATCGTACGCATGATAAATGGTGTATTTATCCTATGTATGATTTTGCTCATCCTATAGCAGATGCTATAGAAAATATTACTCATTCTTTATGTACTTTAGAATTTCAAGATAATAGGCGTTTATATGATTTTATTTTAGATAATTTAGATGATTTTACTAAAAGTAATAGACCTAGGCAATATGAGTTTTCTAGATTAAATCTTGCATATACTATAATGTCTAAACGCAAAATAAATAATTTAATTAACAATAATATACTTAATGATTGGGATGATCCAAGATTACCTACTATAAAAGGTTTAAGGCGTAGAGGTTATAATGCTGCTTCTTTAAAAGATTTTATTGCTAAAATTGGTATTTCTAAAATAGATACTATTTTTGATATAAAAATTTTAGAAGATAGTCTGCGAGATAATTTAAATAATACAGCTAAAAGAACTATGGCAGTTATTAGTCCAGTTGAGGTAGAAATTGAAAATTATTCAGCAAATATAGAAACAATTTATGCTCCATTGCATCCACAAAATCCAGCTATGGGTACAAGAGAAATATTTTTTTCAAAAAATATTTATATTGATAAGGCTGATTTTTGTGCAGTAGCCCCTAATAATAAATATAAACGTTTAGCAATTGGCAAAGAAGTACGTTTAAGAAACTCTTATATTGTTAAAGCACATAGTTTTGATAGTGATAGTAATGGTAATATTATTAAAATTTTATGCCAGTTATGATAAAGATACTTTAGGTAAAAAACCCATTGATGGCAGAAAAGTAAAAGGTGTTATTCATTTTGTAGAAAAAACTACCGCTATTATTGCTAAATTTCAGTTCTACGATAGACTATTTACAGTAGAGAATCCAGATGAAAATAGCATTATAAATAACAAATCTTTAATTATAAAACACGGCTTTATAGAAAAAAATATGCAAAATGCAAAAATAGGAGAGCAATATCAATTCGAAAGAGAAGGTTATTTTTGTCGCGATAATAATAAAGAATTAGTTTTTAATTTAGCCGTATCTTTAAGAGGGTTTTTAATTTTTTTCTGGATTAAATTTAATAATTACAACAATTGGCAATACTAAGCCAATAATAATTACCAGCCATAATAAAACACCAAGCTCAGAATAATCAGCGTTAGTAGTAATATTATTATCTACACTAATTTCTCTTGTTATAACAAAAATTTTATTTAGATATTTAGTAAATATACCACCAGCAGATAATGCAAGATTCATAAGTGATGCCATTAAAGCAAACCAAGTTGCTTTTTTTGCCAGCAGGTGCATAGATTGCTACTAAAGTTAGCATTAATACTCCTGCTATATAATCAAATGGTGAGGCAATAGCAGTATCAAGAAGCGCTATAGTGCGGGCATTTATACCAAGCATAGTATGTACATTATAATACATAGCAACCATAGGCAGTGATAATATAAAATAAATAATAGTCAGCAATATTAATATTTTAGAAATTGATTGTTTAACAATAAATTTAGCACTAAACCACATACCAAGCAATGCTATACCACCTCCTATAGCTGCAAGAGTAGCAAAAAAATCTTTATCAAAGCCAAGTACATCAATTTGCCACCAAGTAAATGCAGGACCAACACTTGGCATTGCTCTATAAACAAAAATTACTATCATAGCCATTTTTATGTGTTTAATGCTATTTTTATCTAAATCACCGATAATATTACTTAAAAAGTATAGTACTACACTAATAGAAATAATAAAAGTAATTTCTTGTGCGTAAGCTACGTCGTTATAACCAATTAGAACTACAAAAATGGTAAATAATAAGCCACCAAATAATATTTTTTTATTAAGTTTTGAAACTGGTACAGGATTTAATCTAATAATGCTAATACCTATAATAGATATTATTGGAATAAAAAGAGAGATAATAAATACTGTTTCATAATCATAAATAGCAGCAAGTTTTCCACCTAAATAACCAGTAATAAAAATAGCAAAACCAAGAGAAAGTCTTGCTAAAACTTGAATAGTTGCTAGTTCTATTTTTATTTGCTCTTTAGTTTGTGTTTCATCAATTACCTCAGTTGTCATTACATCTGCTACTACATCTTGCATAACAAAGCCAATAACACCTAAAATTGAAGCAAGAATGTAAACACTTTCAATATTATAATTTACTAAAAAATTATATTTTCCTACAATACTAATTAATAATAATGTGCTAATAGTTATTAATGTCGCACCAATATATACATAAATTTTTCTATTAGAGCCAAAAATTTTCACACTATCTACTAGCTGTCCAAAAATCATTTTAACGGTCCATGGTACTGTTAGCCATACACCTAAAGACACTAAGTTTTCGGCGCTCATATTTAAAGACTCTTTAACCCAAAAATCTTTAGCAATAGCAGTAAAAACACTAGATCCATAAGCAAAATAGATAAATAATAAAGGAATATATCTAACCCTAAAGGCGTGGATTGGTGTAAGTAAAATTGAGATTATATTTTTCAATATTTTTATTAAAAATTAAAACGTTATTATTTTAAATGATAAAATTTAACAAATGAACGAAAAGAAAAAACAAATTATATATATAACATTAATAGGTATTATTGTTAATGTTATATTGTCAGTTATTAAAATAATAGTAGGTTATGTAGGTAATTCAGGGGCTATGATTGCAGATGGTATTCATTCTTTTTCTGATTTAATATCTGATGGTATTGTGATATTTGCTGCAAAATATTCCCAACAACCGCCAGATAAAGAACACCCTTATGGTCATGGCAGATTTGAAACTATCGCTATACTTTCTCTTAGTATAATTTTATTTATTATTGCTATTGGTATTTTTATTAATGCTATCTTTAGTATTAATAATACAGAGCAATTATCTTATAGTGTTTATTTAGTTGCAGTAGCAACTATTACTATTTTAAGCAAAGAAGCATTATATATTGTTACTATAATTGTTGCTAAAAAATTAAAGTCTAATATGTTAAAAGCAAATGCTTGGCATCATAGAAGTGATGCTTTGTCTTCAATTGTAGTATTAATTGGCATTATTGGTAGTATTTATGGCTATCCTTATTTAGATGCTATTGCTGCTATGATAGTTGCCGTTATTATTGGTTATATGGCATGGGGATTATTGTTATCATCATTAAAAGAATTTATTGATACTACTATTGATAGTAAAAAATTATATAAGATAAAAAAAGAAATTTTACAAATAGATGATGTTATTGATATTCATTCATTAAGAGCGAGAACAATAGGATCTAATGTTGCTATGGATATGCATATTCAAGTTGATAAATATTTATCAGTTAGTGAGGCTCATATGATTAGTTTAACTGTAGAGCAAGTAGCAAAAAAATGTTGTGTAGAATTAGATGATATTGTGGTGCATATTGATGTTGAGAATGATAATAACGTAATATTATATAAAAATATCCCAACTAGAAAAGAAGTTATAAATATTTTTAATAATATTTTAGCAAAAAGTGCCTATGATAAATATATAACTAATATAACTCTACATTATTTACAAGGTAAAATACATATTGATTTTTATTTTAGAATCGATAGTCTTAAAGAAAATAATCAAAATAATATTACTATTTTTTTGCAACAAGCCGCAAAAAAATATGCTTGTTTTGGCAATATCAGATTATATTTTAGCTAAATTAATATAAAAGGAAATTAATGTTTAATTTTTTTGTAAAACAGCACAAGGTAGCACAAATCTTTACTTTTAGTATGATTTTACTAGGAATTGCGTCTATGGTTTTTATCAAAAAGGATAAATTCCCATCAGTTGACTTAGACACAATGATTATTAATACCCCTTATCCTAATGCATCGCCAATAGATGTTGAATACGATGTTACTATCCCTATTGAAGATGAGCTTAAAAAAGTTAATGGTATTGATGAATTTAGCTCTATTTCTAAGGAAAATGGATCTATTATAAATATAAAACTTGATCCAAATGAGGGTGATGTAAATATTACTAAGCAAAATATTAGAACAGCATTAAGTGCCGCTAAGTCATTACCAAAAGAAGCTGAAAGCTCTATTGTGATGGAAATTAAAACCAGTCACATGGTTGTTTTACAAATAAATTTAAGCGCTAAAGGTTTGTCTTATACTAAATTAAAAGATATTAGTGATAGTATTAAGGAAAAGTTAAAGTTATCACATAATATCTCTAGTATTGATGAGAATGGAGTACTTGATAGTGAAGTTAAGATTTACTTACAGCCCGAGAAATTAAAACAATATAATTTATCTCTTAATAATATTATTAGTACTATTAAAAATCATAATTACCGTTATACTGCAGGTGATAATAATAGCAATACCAGTAATGCTAATATAGTAGTTTTAGCTAAATTTAAAAGTTTAGGTGATGTAGAAAATTTAATTTTAAAAGCTAATTTTGATGGGAAAAATATTAAATTAAAAGATGTCGCGTCAATAAAACAAGGATTTGTAGAAAAAATTAATATAATTAGAGTAAATGGCATAGAGGGTGTTGTGCTTAATGTACATAAAAAAGCCAATGCCGATATTATTGAAACAGTAGATGAAATAAAAAATACTGTTAAAAATATGCAAAGTAGCCTGCCATCAGTTGTAGAAATATTCTATACAGCTGACTTGTCTAAAGAAGTTCGTAATAGACTTAAAATTGTTTCTAATAATGGTATTACTGGCTTTATTCTAGTTATTTTAGCACTGAGTATTTTTCTTAGCATAAGAACTGCTTTTTGGGTAGCAGTTGGCATGTTTGTTAGTTTATTAGGCACAGTATTATTATTATGGGTAAGTGGTGAGAGTATTAATTTAATATCACTAGCTGCAATTATTATTGTGCTTGGTATTGTAGTTGACGATAGTATTATTATTGCTGAAAGTATTAGTAATGCTATGGAAAAAGATAATAGTTATAATGGAGTGGTTATTGGTATTAAAAAAGTAATCAAACCAATTATTACTACCATTACTACTACTATACTTGCGATGTCTTCAATGTTTTTAATGGAAGGCACTATGGGTAAATTTATTTATATAATTCCTTTAGTAGTTATTTTTGCTTTATCTTTATCATTAGCAGAAGTAATAATTGCACTACCTTCGCATTTGTCAACTATTAAAAACACTAAATCTCGTATTTGGTTTAAAAGCGTAGAAAAAGTTTTTTTGATAATGATAAGTAAAATTTTAAAATTTCGTTATATTGTAATTATTGTATTTATTGCTCTTGCTGTAGCTACTTTTGTTTTTGTTAAAAATAATATGTCTTTTAATTTATTTCCTAAGGTAGGATCAGATACTATTAATATTTTTCTTGATACTGGGGTAAATTCATCTTTAGAGCATACTGCAAAAATTAGTGATAAATTAGAACAAAAAATTATGACGAAATTAAATTCTAAATTAGATTTTATTAGTAGTAAGATAGGTGCGCAGAAATCTTATCAAGTTAATTTAAGCGTAAAATTAAATAGTTATGACTACAATACAGATAAGATTATTGATACAATTAGAGCAATTAGTGATGGCATTGATAATATTAAAAAAATTGATTTTTCTACTATAAGACCAGGTCCTAAGCAAGACAAAGATATAAAGGTTGTATTAGTTGGAAAAAATGATATTAATAGAACTAAAGCGATGGACAAGTTAGAAAATATTTTACAAAAAATTGATGGAGTAAGCGATATTAGGCGTGATGATGAGATTGGTAAAAAACGTTTAGAGGTTATTTTTGATTTTGATGCTATGTCTAGATTAGGAGTAGCATTTAGTGCTGTACAAAATTACCTTAGAGCATCATTTAGTGGTATAAAAATTACTAAAATTCGTAAAAATAATAACGATATTGATTATAGATTATTTCTTGGTAAAAATCAACAAGGTACAGAGGTAATAGATAAGATTTTTATTGCAAATAATAGCAATAAATTAGTGCCAATGAAAAGTTTTATTGATATTAGGGAGATTAAAGGAGAGGCTGATATTAACCATTTTAACGGTGAAAGGTCTATTGCTATAACAGCTAGTATTGATGATAAAAAGAATACATCTGCCGGTGTTATTAAAAAAATAACAGAAACTATTGATATTAATAATAGTTTTCCTGATATTCGTTTATTAGTTGAAGGTGGGGCTAAAGAAAATCAAGAGTCAATGCGTAGTTTTGCAAATGCTTTTATTATGGCAGTTATAGGAATATTTTTATTATTAGCGCTATTATTTAATTCTTATACACAGCCAATGGTAGTAATTAGTAGTATTCCATTTGCCTTAATTGGTGTAATATGGGCATTTTATTTTCATGGACAAACTTTTAGTTTTTTTGCTATTTTAGGCTCATTAGCTTTAGTTGGTGTGATAGTAAACGATGCTTTGGTATTAGTGTCACATTTAAATGATATTAAAAAGATTACTAGTGATAATTTAATTAAGTGGGTAGCGCGTGGTGTAACTGATCGTTTGCGCGCTATTGTACTTACCTCAGTTACTACCTTAGCTGGAGTTCTGCCTTTGGCCTATGGCATAGGTGGTATTGATTATTTATTGCAACCAATGGCTCTTTCTCTAGGTTATGGTTTGTTATTTGGTACTTTAATTACACTTATTTTATTACCATGTTTGTATATGATGAATTACGAAATAGTTGATTTTTTTACTAAAAAATTTAACACTTTATTTGCTAATAAATATCATCATGAGGCAAAAAAAAGTAGTTAAAACTTACCAATTAACAATTGATGATGTAGCAGATAATTGTTATGGTGTTGCTAAATATAATGGTAAGGTGATTTTTGTACGTTATGCTTTACTTACAGAAATAGTAATAGCAAAGAGATATAAAAAAAATGCTAAGTTTGAAGAAGCGGATGTTAAGCAAATAATTAAAAGCAGTGAAAATAGAATTATAGCAAAATGTAATTTTTATGGTATTTGTGGTGGTTGCTCTTTACAGCATTTATCAAGTGAAAATCAATTGCAACTAAAATTTGATTTACTTAAAAAGAAATTACATTTAATTAATATTAATGCTGCTGCTTATTTAAAGCCAATTGTTGCAGATAGCTGGGGTTACAGAAGAAAAGCTAGGCTTGGTGTAAAATTTGTACATAAAAAAAACAAAGTATTAGTTGGTTTTCGTGAAAATAAATCAGCATTTTTAACAGATATGTCAAGTTGTTTGGTATTGCATCCAGTTATAGGAGATAACTTAGATGTAATAGCCAAATGTATTGAACAACTAAGCATTAAAGATAAAATTGCTCAAATTGAGGTGGCAATAAGTGAGAAAGATAGTGTACTTATTCTGCGACATTTAGCACCATTAACGGATAATGATAAAAATATTTTGCAGCAATATGCAAAAAAATTAGATATTAAATGGTATTTACAAAGTGGTGGTATAGATACTATAAAGCCTTTAGCAGAAGTGGCATCTCTTAGTTATACACATGCAGAGCACAACACTGTAATTAATTTTTTAGCTAGTGATTTTACTCAAGTTAATTTTGCTATTAATCAAAAAATCCTTAATTTAGTATTAAAATTATTAATGGTAAATAATAATGATAACATACTAGATTTATTTTGTGGTTTGGGTAATTTTTCGCTACCTATAGCTAAATATGTTAATAGTGTTGTTGGTGTTGAAGGTGGTTGTGATTTAGTTATGCGTGCTATTGATAACGCTAAATTTAATAATATCACTAATGCTAAATTTTATACAGATGATTTATTTAAGGAAATTTTTACTACAGCCCCATGGTTATATAATAAAAAATATAATAAAGTAATAATTGATCCGCCGCGTAGTGGAGTTCCTAATATAGTAAAGCTACTAACTAAATTTAATATAGAAAAATTAGTATATATATCTTGCAATACTGCTACTTTTGTACGTGATAGTAAAAATTTATTAACAGCTGGATTTAAACTTGATACTTTAACTATAGCAGATATGTTTAGCCATACCTCTCATATAGAAACCATTGCTCTTTTTACTAAATAAATTATTTTTTAAGTCTTATATTTAATTCATTTAAAACGCTAGCTTGTATTTTATTTGGGGCATTAGTTAACAAGCAAGCTGCGCTTTGTGTTTTTGGAAATGCAATAACATCGCGAATATTATCACTACCTATAAGCAACATTATTAGCCTATCAATACCAATAGCAATGCCTCCATGTGGTGGGCAGCCATATTTTAAGGCATCAAGTAAAAAACCAAATTTTTCTACTGCATTTTCATTATCTATATTTAATAATTTAAGTACCTTAAGTTGTGTATCAATATTATCAATACGCATAGATCCGCCACCTACCTCATTACCGTTTATTACTAAATCATATGCATCTGATAATATATTTTTTGGATTATTTATTAAATCATTATCGCTACAAATTGGTTTAGTAAAAGGGTGATGTATAGCATGTAACGACTTGTTTTCTAATTCTTCAAACATAGGAAAATCAACTACCCATATAACTTGCCAAGCACTATTATATAAATCTAAATCTTTAGCTATTTTTGTACGTAAATTACCGAGAGATTCGTTTACTATTTTTATTTTATCTGCACCAAAAAATATAATATCATCAGTTTTTGCCTTAGTTTTATCTATAATTTTTGCTACTACTTTATCATTTAAAAATTTAATAATAGGTGATTGTAGGCCATTTTCATTTACCTTAATATAAGCTAAACCTTTAGCACCATAAATACTAATAAATTTTGTATAATCATCAATTTGTTTACGACTAAGAATTGCCCCGCCAGTAATTTTCATTGCAGCTACACGGCTATTTTTATCATTAGCTGGTACATTAAATACTTTAAACTCTACATCTTTCATAAGTTCATTTATACTAATTATTTCAATATCAATACGCATATCTGGCTTATCTGTACCATATTTTTCCATAGCATTAGCATAACTAATTGTGGGGAATTTAATAGGAAGCTCTATATTTATGATTTGTTTAAATAAACTACATATAAGTTGTTCTATAAGTAACATTATTTCACTGCTACTGGTAAATGACGCTTCTATATCAAGTTGAGTAAATTCTGGTTGTCTATCAGCACGCAGATCTTCGTCTCTAAAACATTTAACAATTTGATAATAACGTTCAAAACCAGACATCATCAACAATTGTTTAAATAATTGTGGAGACTGTGGTAGAGCAAAAAAATTATTTTTATGGGTGCGAGATGGCACTAAATAATCTCTAGCGCCTTCTGGGGTTGCCTTAGTTAAAAACGGTGTTTCAATATCAATAAAATCACGTTGATGCATAAAATTACGTATTAAGTGATTAACTTTAGAGCGTATATATAAATTATACTGCATATATTTGCTACGCAAATCCAGATAACGATATTTAAGACGAACTTCTTCAGAGATATCATCTGCACCAATTTGAAACGGTAGTGGTTTTGATTTATTTAGTATAATTATATCAGTAGCTATAATTTCAATTTCACCAGTTTTTAATTTAGTATTAATTAAATCTTTGTCTCTAAGAACTATATTTCCAGTAATTTTTAAAACAAATTCATTACGAATACTTTCTGCTAAATTAAAAATTTTTTTAACATCAGGATTGACCACCACCTGCACCAAGCCAGTTTTATCACGCATATCTAAAAATATTACTCCACCATGATCTCTTCTGCGATTAACCCACGCACAAATTGTAGTAGTAGTATTGATTTTATCTTTATTTAATTCTATAGCAAAATTTTGTCTCATTAGCAAAAAATAATAAATTTAAAAAGATACTATTTTATTGTAATTAGATAAGTAATAGTTGATTTATTTTTTAATTAGAATTGCCATAAGTACTTATTTAGATTAATAATCTTGCCTTTTATTATTTGTATTCCTTCTGCCTTAAGCATAATAATCTTTTTTTGTTTACCAAAAGCAAAACCACCAACCATACCATTGCTTCTTACTACTCTATGGCAGGCTATAGTAGGAGCATATGGATTGTTCTTCATGACAAAACCAACTTGACGCCAATTTTTAGCTTTGTTTATTTATTTGGCTATTTCAGCATAGGTAGTAACAAAACCCAGCGGAACTAATGATAATTTTTTATAACATTTATTAGCAAAATCATTAATATTTTCGTTATACACAGCCAGTTGGTTGTGGTAGTCCGCCGTACTTAGTGATTGGCTTCATTGGCCCTGTCATCCATTCTTTAAATAATATTTTTTTATCTATACCAACATATTTAGCAAAAGTTCTAATTGGTGGTACAGATGAATTTTCAGAAAAATATTCACGTGCAGCTTTGATTTGCTTGACCATACTATCTGTTAAGGCAATATTATCCTCTGCTGCCATTGCTAACATAATTTCTTCGTTCCAAATGCTTGGCTCTACTAAATAGCCGTTACTAGTTCTATCTAATGTCATAATTATTTTTATATATTAAAAATGTTAATTTTAACATAATACCCGACTAAAACATTAGGTTATTATTGTTTTATTTATATGGGTATTTATTAGTAGCAAAAAAATGCGGGCTTTGCATGCTATTTTTAAGATTGTATTTAAGTTTATTATGCTTAAAATCTAACATAAAACCACCCGCTGAGCTCAGTATATAATTAGCAGCAGCTGTATCCCATTCTGAGCAAATACCCATATTTAAATGATAATCAAATTTACCTTCGGCGATAAGACATATTTTAATGGCACTACCAAGTGAGTGAAGAGTGTAATTACTATTAATAGTTTTTAAATGGTTTATAAATTTTTCATTTTTTATTGCATGCCTACCAATTATTACACGTAGTGGATTATGAGGCCCACTAACTTTAATTTTTATTAATTTATTATTTATTAACTTATATGCTATATTATCATAAGCAAAATAATGAACTTTTTTTACAGGCAAATATATCATACCAAATATAGGTGTATTATTTTTTATATATGCTATGCAAATACAAAAATCATCAGTCTTATTAATAAAGCCTTTAGTGCCATCTAATGGATCTATAAGCCAATATTCTTGCCAATGTACGCGCGCATTAAATAAAATATTATCAGACTCTTCAGATATTATATTATTAGTTAGTTTTAGTTTTTTTAGAGCTGTAATTAATAAATTATGTGACAAAATATCTGCATTAGTTACAGGAGTATTATTTTCTTTTATTTTTATAGTAGCAGGCTTACCATATTGCTGCATTATTTTCTCACCTATTACTGTTGTTGTATTAATTAATTTATGAGTTATATTGTTATTGAACAACATTATCTTTAAATAAACCAAGCAGGTTTAATGTCTGTTACGCTAAAAGGTTTAACTTCAAGCTCTATAATTTTTTTAAAATTATTTATTACTATTTTTACTGTTTCATCATTTTTTGTTTGTGAGTATCTTGCTACAATTTTACTGGCAATTTTTAAATCATCTGTTGTAGGGTTGCCTTCAATTAATGCAATGGGTCCTTTACAACTAATTGGTGATATATTAATATATTGATTTTTATAGCCAGTTAAAAATTTAACTTCACCTTCTTCTCTTGCAATAATCATTTTAAAATTATTATTTATCCTTAAATGTCTACCAACTTTAAGCATTATTAAATCATCTAGTTGGTATTTTTTATCACCACGTGCTTGCCACATATCAATTAATTTCTTAGTGTATTTTTCATCGGTTAAAAAACAACAACCACCACTTGGAGTTGAATAATCATCAAAACCATATTTTTTTGCTAATGCAATTTGAGGCTTTCTATTTCTGCCTGAGAAATTAAGCATATTTTTTCTAATAACCCAATTATTAAGTTCTGCTTTTGATGGTGGTAATAATTTAGCTGATAATGGTCTTAATAATAAGTCATTAGCACCAGATTCTTTTTGTATTACAGGCATAGTGTCCATTCTTTGGCTCATTGGTCTTTGTCCTACTACCTCGCCTGTAATGATAAAATCAAATTTATTTTTATCTAAGTATTCTTTGGCTTTTTTAACCATAAAACTTTTACAATCTAAACATGGATTAATATTTTTGCCATAACCATGTTTAGGATTTAGCAGCACATCTTTATATTCTTCAATAACATCAATAATATGTAGCTTTATACCTAATTGTGCTGCTACCCATAAAGCATTATTGCGTTTTTGTTTTTTTTTATCTTTTTTTCGAATAGCGTGAGTATGTCCTTCAATACAAAAACCAGTAAAAAAATTTATTCCTTCAACATGAATACCTTCGTCAATTATAAGTTTAGTGCTAAGCAAAGAGTCTAAACCACCAGATATAAGAGATAATGCTTTTATTTTCTTGTTGCCGTTATTAGTAACCATTGATTTTGTTGAATAGTTTTAAAATTAGTAAAATATTTATTATATGCTGTTATTACTTTGTCCTTTTGTGTTGTTAATATTCCGCTTAAAACTAAACAAGTATTTTTTGTTAGTATTTGCGCAAAATGCTCAACTAAAGAGATAATAGTATTAGATAAAATATTAGCAATTAATAAATCTGCAGTTATTAGTTGTTCTTTATGTTTATTGTAAATTGTTGTTATCTCTACATTATTATCTATGGCATTTTTAGCAGTAGTTATAATTGCTTGTTTGTCATTATCAATAGCTATAACTTTTTTTGCACCTAGTTTTTTAGCAGCTATTGATAAAATACCGCTACCACAACCATAATCAACTATTTGAGAGTTTATTAAGTTATTATTAGCCAAGTATGTAAGGCAAAGAGCTGTAGTATTATGTTTACCACTACCAAATGCTAATGCTGGATCTATCTTTATAATAACACCACTTAATTTAGCATTATTAGTCCAAGAAGTAGTTACCCATAAGTTTTTACCAAATAACATTGGTTTAAAGTTTTTAATACATTCATTTTGCCAGTTTTTATTGGCAATCTTTTCAAAATTAAATTGAGTAATATTAAGATTTTTTTTAAGAATATTTATGATATTTTGTTTATCAGCATTGACAGCAAACAAAGCTTTTAAATTCATTATCTCCCATAATAATATTTTATTATTACTATCAAATATTTGCTCATCATTTGCACTGCTATAATCAATACTAATAGCTCCTAATGCGTACAAAACTTCTGTTACTAAATCTATATTATTTTTTTTAACAATAATATTTAGTTGAATATTTTTCACTGTAACTTAATGCCTTTATTATTTAAAAAAATACTATAACTACTACTAATTATTTGTTCTATAAATGTTTTTGGTTTTTCAAATTTAATTCTTGCTTTAATATTAATAATAGTATTAGCTACAAAATAACTATCACCAATACCATCAATTAAACCTAATTTTTGTGCATCATTACCAAGCCAAATCAGTCCATTAAAAACATCATCATCTTTTTTAAGTTTGCCATTTCTGCCAGTTATAACATCACTAATAAAATTTTTATGCGATATCGCTAATATTTTTTCTTTAATATGAGCTGTAACATTGCTATTTTCTGGGCTAAATGGATCTAGCATTCCTTTGTATTTTCCAGCAGTATATAGCCTTCTTTTTATTCCTAATTTTTCCATAGCTCCTAATGCACCAAAACTAGAAATAATTACGCCTATACTACCAACAATTGAGGACTTATCAGCATATATTCCATCAGCGCTGCTAGCAATATAATAACAACCAGAAGTACATATATCACCAATTACTACATATATTTTTTTATTATATATATTTTTTAACCTTATGATATTTTGATAGATTTGTGATGATTGTACTGGCGATCCTCCGGGTGAATTTAGTCTTAAAATTATAGCTTTAGAATTTTTAGCGCTAAAGGCTTTTTCTAGTAATTCAGTAGTATCATCGCTATTTATATCACCATTATCAGCAATAATACCTGTTAATATTACTTCTGCTACAAACGGCTGTTCTTGTTTGATAAAATCATCAATAACATTAGTTTGTTGTATATTAAAAATCGTAATACCAATAATATAACTAAGTATTATAATAACTAAAATAAACTTTATTCTTGCTGTTTTTTTATTTTGTTTAATTAACTCTTTAGCAATATCTGCTAATTGGTCTTCTGCTGTTCTTATTTTTTCTTTTTTTCTCTTAAACATGAAAATCCTTTAAAATATGCATTATGTTCATAGTTAAAAATCTTAAGTGCCAAAAAGGATACAATCTTCTTTTTAAAAACTTATCTTTTACAATCAAAGATGGTGATATTTTACGCATTATTGGTAATAATGGTAGTGGAAAAACATCATTGCTTAAAATATTAGCTGGCATAAGCATAATAAATGATAGCGCGCAAATATCTTTAGATAATAATAAAGTTTTTAGTGATGACTATAAACAACAAATTCTTTATTTAGGACATCAAAGCTTAATCAATAAACAACTAAGTGTTATAGAAAATCTTAGCTTTTTACATACTTTAAATCATAGTAGCAAGGTTAATTATAAAGACGCTTTAATTAAAATAGGTCTTAAAAATTATATTGATGAATACTGCTATAGTTTATCAGCAGGTCAACAAAGAAGGGTAATTTTAGCTATGTTGTTTTTAAGTACAAAAAAAATCTGGTTACTTGATGAACCATTTACCGCTATAGATAGTAGTGGTGTTAAATTAATAGAAAAATTAATAACTAAACATTGTCAGATTGGCGGTATTTGTATTTTTACTACACACCAGGCAGTAAATCTTAATTTTAAGAAGATAAGTTTATAAATATGTTATTTATAACTATAGTAATAAGAGAGCTAAAGATTGCTTTTCGTAATATATCAAGCATTATTAACCCATTGTTATTTTTTATTATTGCTATTAGTTTGTTTCCATTAGCAATTAGCCCAGAGGCAAGTATTTTAAGTGAAATGGCAGCAGGACTTATTTGGGTAGCAACACTACTTTCAGTGTTGCTTTCACTAAATTTAATGTTTGTAGATGATTATGATAATGCCATTTTAGAGCAAATGTTAATAGCTAAAAAACCAATTATTACGATTGTTATGGCAAAAATATTTACTCATTGGTTGCTTACTGGCGTACCTATTATTTTGCTAACTCCATTGTTTGGCACCATGTTATTTATTAACAGTAATGCTCTTTATGTGCTCATTATTACTTTAATTATATCTACTCCAACATTAAGTTTAATTGGGGCTATAGGCGCTGCTATGGTTGTAGGTATAAAAAACTCGCAGATGTTATTAGCGCTTATTATTTTACCATTTTATATACCTATACTTATTTTTGCTGCAGGAGCTGTTAGCAATGTTGATAGTGGTCTTAGTATAGCTGGTAATTTGTATTTTCTTATCACTATATTGTTAATAAGTTTAATGTTAGCTCCAGTTGCAAGTAGTTTTGCAATTAAAATTAATTTGGAGTAAAATTGCAAATTGCGCTGATTTGTCCCGATTGCTGGCGTTATTAATAATCTTTAAATATTATTAATTAAATAAGCTAAAGCTGGTTATTCCTTAATAAATTAAACCTGCTTTGACGGGTTTTTTTATTTATTTAAAGGAAAATAATATGATATTTACTTCAGAATCAGTTTCTAACGGACATCCTGATAAAATTTGCGATCAAATTTCTGATGCTATTTTAGATGCTTTGCTTAATAAAGATAAAAATTCAAGAGTAGCTGTTGAAACTTTAGTAAAAAATAATAATGTTATACTAGCTGGTGAAATAACAACAAATGCTAAAATTAATTACGACGAAATTGTGCGTAAGACAATCATCGATATTGGTTATAATACTGATAAACTAGGTTTTAATGGGAATAATTGTAAGATTACTTATTTATTAGGTCAGCAAAGCCCAGATATAGCTAAAGGGGTAGATGAATTTGATAATCATCAGCAAGGAGCAGGTGATCAAGGATTAATGTTTGGTTATGCTGTAGATGAAACTAATGTCTTAATGCCAGCACCAATTTATTATTCTCATCTTTTAATGAAAAAACATGCAGAATTAAGGGCTGGTCCAACATTAAGTTATTTACGTCCCGATGCTAAAACACAATTATCTTTTATCTATGAAAAAGGCAAAATTGTTGCTATTGATAGTGTAGTTTTTTCTACTCAACATAGCGCTGATATTAGTCAAAAAAATTTATATGATATGGTTTATGCTGAGATTATAACTAAAGTATTACCAAAAAAATGGTTAACTGCTAATACAAAGTATCATATTAATCCTGCAGGTGAGTTTATAATTGGTGGACCAGTAGGAGATGCTGGAGTTACTGGACGTAAGATTATTGTGGATACTTATGGTGGTATAGCACGGCATGGAGGTGGTGCATTTTCTGGTAAAGATCCTTCTAAAGTAGATAGAAGCGCAGCATATGCAGCTAGATTTGTCGCAAAAAATATTGTAGCTAATGGATTTGCAAAAAAATGTGAAGTACAAATATCTTACGCTATTGGTATGCATGAGCCAGTTAGTATTTTTGTAGAGGATTTTGGCAGCTCTAAGTTAAGCAGGTCAGAGTTAGAGCGATTGGTGTATAAAAATTTTGATTTAACGCCAAAAGGCATTATAGCTGCATTAGATTTAAAGCGTCCAATTTATCAGCAAACTGCAAGTTATGGTCATTTTGGTAGAGAGGAAAATGATATTAGCTGGGAAGAAATTATTAAAATAGATTAAAATTATAATAACCAAGAAGCGTTGCACTGATAGTTTCAGCAGGCTTGGTAACAAAACTACGCTTATTTTTTGAATATTTTTAAGGAGTATATAAAAATGAGTAATACAATTATTGACAACAATGATTATAAGATTGCAGATATAAAATTAGCTGATTTTGGTCGTAAAGAGATTATATTAGCAGAAGCAGAAATGCCAGTGCTTATGAACTTGCGTAAAAAATATAAAAATAAACAACCACTTAAAGGCGCTAAAATTCTAGGTTGTATTCATATGACTATTCAAACTGCTGTATTAATGGAAACATTAAAGATTTTAGGGGCAGAAATGCGTTGGAGCAGCTGTAATATTTTTTCTACTCAAAATCATGCAGCTGCAGCTATGGTAGCAGCTAATATTGCTACTTTTGCTTGGAAAGGTGAGACAGAAGATGAGTTTTTATGGTGCATTGAACAAACTATTTTAAAAGATGGTAAACCATGGGAAGCTAATATGGTATTAGATGATGGTGGTGATTTAACAGCAATTTTGCATGAAAAATACCCACAAATGTTAGATAAAATCCATGGTATTAGTGAAGAAACTACAACAGGAGTGCATCGTTTGCTTGATATGGTTGTAAATAATACTCTTAAAGTACCAGCTATTAATGTTAATGATGCTATAACTAAAAGTAAAAATGATAATAAATATGGTTGTAGACACTCATTAAATGATGCCTTGAAACGTGCAACAGATATGTTATTAAGTGGTAAAAAAGCTCTTGTAATTGGTTATGGTGATGTTGGTAAGGGTAGTGCTGCTAGTCTTTTTCAAGAACATATGATTGTAAAAGTTAGTGAAATAGATCCAATTTGTGCAATGCAGGCTTGCATGGACGGTTTTGAAGTAGTATCGCCTTATATTGACGGTAAAAATACACAAGATATTAGTTGTATCGATGAAAATCTATTGGCACAAATTGATGTAATAGTAACTACTACTGGTAATATTAATGTATGTGATAGTAATATGTTGCAAAAATTAAAATCAGGGGCTATAGTATGTAATATTGGACATTTTGATAATGAAATTGACACTAATTTTCTACAAACTAATTATCAATGGCAAGAAATTAAACCACAGGTACATAAGATAATACGCAGTACAGATGATGATTATTTAATTTTACTTGCAGAAGGGCGTTTAGTTAATTTAGGCAACGCTACAGGACATCCTAGTAGAATTATGGACGGATCATTTGCTAATCAAGTATTAGCACAAATTTATCTATATAAACAACAATTTGCTATAGTAGGTGGAGATATAACTGTAAGTTTATTGCCAAAAATATTAGATGAAGAAGTTGCCCGTGGCATGGTAAGTGGTTTTGGTGGTACACTTACTATAATGACAGATAAACAAGCTAATTATATAGGTATAACAAAAAAAGGTCCTTTTAAAACTGATGACTATAAATATTGATGATTTTTCTTGACTAAAAATATCTACTCTGTATAATATTTTTCCTTATTAATCGATAAAAAATATTAGTTTTTATTGATTTTTTTGGGTGCTTAGCTCAGTTGGTAGAGCATCGCCCTTACAAGGCGAGGGTCACAAGTTCAAGTCTTGTAGCACCCACCAAGGAGTGGTAGTTCAGCTGGTTAGAATACCTGCCTGTCACGCAGGGGGTCGCGGGTTCGAATCCCGTCCACTCCGCCATTTATATTAGTTTATAATTGGTAGTTAATACTTATATAGTATTTTTAAATAATATTACTTACAGTATTAAAATTAGCTAATTAATAAAAATAATAATTGATTATTATTTTTTAATAGTAGCAAAAATAAATTTAGGCTTTAAATATTTAATTAAAATATGCATAATAGCAGTATTAAATATTATATAAATTATTAATGCTTGGATAATAAAAAATGCAACAGTCCAAAAAATAGCAATATTAATAATAAAAAATGGCATAAAAATAATAATTACAGCTAGTAAAGAATAAATAATAGCCATACCACTATTATTAATAGTATTTTGCGTAGATAATAACCAATTTTGTGTTGCTTTAAATTCAGACTTTAAATTAAATATTGTATATATACTATATTCCACCCCTATTATTATAGTTATAATTAAACTAAGTAAATTAGTAATATTAAGGGTTTTAGAGTAATTTTCTATAGTACTAAAATAAGCACTTAAACTATATTGTGAAAATAAAGTTAGCAATAATAAAATACTTATAACAAGAGAAATAGTCGGAGAGACTAAAGCGGTAATTATAAATACAGCTAAAATAATAATTAAAGGTGATTTAAGCCAACTTTTTTTAGCCATATCATACATTGCTTGTGTGGTTCCAAGTAAACCACCAATAGCAACATTTTTATTAGTTGGCTCTACAACAATAGTTTTTTTAGTTTTAGGTAATTTAACGATATTAAATGAACTAAATCCCCAGTCAATCATATTAAATCCTTTATCGTTTTTATGTTCATTGAAAAAGAGTTGTATATCTTTTATTAATTGACTGGTTTTTTTAGGGTTCATAGTATTAACTAATACCCTGATTATTATCTCGTTAAAATTTTTACTAATAAGTGGTAGTAATTCATTACCAGGTTTTTCTAATAAAGAGTTAAAGTTAGCAACCACATTGTCAGCATTTGGGACAAATTCCTTATCATCTTCATCGCCGTATATATCAAGATTATTGCTAATAAATTCATTATTTGGCACACTAAAATATTTAATATTTGGGCCAGTTTCAATGGGCGACATCATTAGCATATTTACAATTTTAACTAATTGTATGTATGAGTTAGTAAAGCCAATATTTGGCTGAGACATTAGCCATTTTTCTGTTTTTTCTATAGCACCTTGTACATTAGCATTGTTAAGTGCGCCTTGTGGTGCACTACTATCTGCTTCCCAACAAGGAGTTCTAATTTTTTGTAAATCATCGTCATAAGTACAGTTGTCATATACTGGAAAAAATTCTTTTTTTCCTTTAATTTGTATATTTAACGAAGCAATGCCTGGCAACATAGCACTTAATTTATCTAAATTTTTAATAACTTTTGTATCAGCTTTAAATATTGTTCTTGGGTAGTTAACACCCATCTCTACACCAGGTAAAATGTTTTTATTATCAAATTTATAAATTTTAGTTTGATAAATTGCAAAAGATATGATTAGCAGTAAAATTATCATAATAATAATTTTTAATTTAGTTGATATTAAAATTATAGCAGCTGATATTTTATTGCCTATAATATTATTTTTATTTTTTATTATATTAAATTTATACAGTAATATAGGTATAAAAGCCGTAATAAGCAAAATATTAATAGTAATGCCAAAAATAGCAAAATAAGCAAAGTCTTTATAAAAAGATATATTAGAGAAAAATATTATTGTAACAAGAGCAATAATATTTATTGCAGTAATAACTATTACAGGTTTTATAATAACACTAATAACACTAATAACAGCATCTTTAACAGTTATATTTTTATTTACTGTTTGTATTTTATAATAACTATTTATTACTTGTAAAGCATGCACTAACGATGATATGATTAGAATGATAAATACATAAAATATCATAATAGTTACTTGGTACTGTGTGATACCAAGAGCACCTAAAGTAATAATAATACTTAGTACAGGAGTAATAGTTATCAATAATGCAGTTAAAATATTTTTTTGTAATAACCATAACGTAGCAAATAATAATAACCAAGCAATTAAAAATAAATACCAATTATGTGTTAATTCTTTAATAGCTGCATAAATAAAATACGGCTCACCAGTTATATTAATTGATATTTTTTGATTATATTTTTTAGTGGCAGTAGTAATAATTTTATTTACTTTATGAAAAAATTCTGTATAATTTTTTTCTATATCATTAATATATTCAGCAATAATAAAAAAACCTTTAGCGCTACATTTATTAAAATACTCAAAACTACATTTTCCCCCATTTACATCTTGCTTTAATACTAATAAAGGACCTACGATAGGATTGCTTTCAATACCTACTTGCAGATGTTTTAATTGTTTGGCAGCTAATTTTTTATCAGTAGTACTTATGCCTTTAAATGGCACTAAATCTTCAAATACTATACCACCATCTCTAGAGCCTATGTATTTTGCTTTATCAGATAATATATCAATAAAATTTTCTGGAATAGCTGCTTTAGTTATTTTATTATCTATAGTTATAGTAATTTTTGCTAACTCGTCATGTAGGTTTTTTATCATATTAACAAACCAAGCGCTATAAGCATTATCTTCTTTTGCTTGTTTGCAATCTTTATCTTGAGAATTACAGTCTTTAACTGTAATTGCTAAAATAATATTTTTACTTGTACCAAATTTTTCATCACCATATAAATTAGTTGCTACATATTTATTAGTTTGTTTTAAAAAAGATAAAGCATTGTTGTTAAAATTAATATTTTTAGCAAAGAATACACTAACAATTGTTATCAAAATTATAAAAACTAATATAACTATATTATTTTTTATAATAAATTTTGCATATTTTTTAGCAATATTTTGCATATTTTTTTAGACTTATTTAGTTTAAGTGTGTTGCAGTTATTATATAGAATAACACTACCAATTGATAGTTGTTATTTGATTTTTTTTAAGATATTTATTAGCTATTGAAAAATGTCTGCAATTTAAGAAACCTTTATAAGCAGAAAAAGGTGATGGGTGGGAACTAAGTAAAATTAAATGTTTTTTATTATTTATAAATTTAATTTTTTTCTGTGCATGTTTACCCCATAACATAAATACTAAATTATTTTTATTTTCACTTAATATTTTAATAACTTTATCACTAAATTCCTGCCAACCAATATTAGCATGAGAATTAGCCTTGCCATGTTCAACAGTTAAAGTGCTGTTTAATAGTAGCACTCCTTGTTTAGCTAAGTATACTAAATTATTAGCAGTTAAATTTTTTCCTATATCATTTTTAAGAGCTATATTAATATTTTTAAGTGAAGGAGGTATGGCTACATTATTATTTACAGCAAAACAAAGACCATTTGCCTGGTTTTTACTATGATAGGGGTCTTGAGCGATAACAGCTATTTTAGTGTTATTAAAAGAACAGTACTTAAAGGCATTAAAAAGCTGATTTTTTGCAGGATAAATTATATGATGTTTAGCATTATTATTTAAAAAATCGGTAATTTTTTGATATAAATCACTGACAAATATTGTTTGTAAATACTTATCCCAATCACCTAAATTATGTTTGCTAACCACAATCTAATTTTCATACCAATTTCTGTTGTATAACCGACTTCAATAAATTTAATATTATTATTTTTTACAATAAAACTAGTCGGCGTTCCTTTTACACCAAAGATTTTTGCTAAAGAGTTGTTATTATCATTAATAATATTATCTAACCTTAAATTATTTTTTTTAGCATATTCTTTAATATCATCATCACTACCTGAGGAGATAGCAATATTTAGCACTTTATAATTTTTAGCAATATTTTGAATATTATCATTTTCAATAGCACAAACTTTGCACCAAGTTGCCCAAAAATGAATTAGAGTTGCATTTTTACTTACTGATGAAATTGTTTTACCAGTGATAGTTTTAGAGGTAAAAATAGGAGCATTATCACTAATTAAATCTTGTTGCTGATAATATCTAATAACAAATAATACAGTAATAATTAAAATTACTTGTAAAATTGTCTTTTTTTTAATTAACATAATTTTAATGTATGACAAATTGGATTAAGCGGTGGCAAAATAATGAAATTGGCTGGCATAAAGACTATTTTAATCCAAGATTAATAAAATTTTTAACTAAATTGCAATTAAAGCAAGCAGATACTATATTTGTACCTTTATGCGGTAAGAGTTTAGATATAATTTATTTATTAAATTGTGGCTTTAAAGTTATTGGTGTGGAAATTAGTTCTGTAGCAATCATAGCATTTTTTAGTGAAAATAATATTAGCTATACTACTTATAAAGATAATAATATTATGGTGTATAAGGCAGAAAATATTACTATTTTTTGTACATCTTTTTTTAAGATAAACAAGAGTTATTTATCAGCAATAAATGCTATATATGATAGAGCATCTTTAATAGCTTTAGATAAAACGCTAAGAGCTGATTACGTTAAACATTTAAGTGGTATAATTCCTCCTAAAACTAAACTTTTATTATTAACTCTTAATTATATGCAAAATAAGATGTCTGGTCCTCCATTTGCCGTTAGTTTTGCTGAAGTTAAACAGATTTTTAATAATTTTGATATTATTCAATTATCAAGCTTTAATGACGTTGAAAATGAGGTAAGATTTAAAAATGCAGGCTTGGAGTTTATTGATAAAGATAGTTATTTATTGGAATTTAACGGATGATAATATGAGATATTTATTTAAAATTTTACCAATAGCCATTTTTTCTTTTTTTATTAGTGGTTGTTTTGTTGCACCCAAGATGGTAATTTATGACGATGTATGCAAATTTATGAGCGATAGAATTAGTTGGTATAAAATTCTTAAAGAAACTGAAATAAAATATAAAGTTGATAAGTCTTTAATTTTAGCTTTTATTAAACAAGAATCTAGTTTTAATGCAAGTGCTATGCCAAAAGCACAACAAGGGTTCTTTAGTTTATTTGGTAAAAAAGAAGGGGCATATGGTTTTGCTCAGGCTAAACTTGCAACTTGGAATGAATATCAGCAAGCAACAAAAAATAGTGCAGCTAAGCGTAATAATTTTGCTGATAGCAGTGATTTTATTGCTTGGTATGTTAGCAAAAGTAATAAATTATTAGGTATTGATAGTAATGATGCTTATAATCAGTATTTAGCTTATCATGAAGGCAGAGGTGGTTTTAGTAGAGAGAGTTATAAACAAAAACCATGGTTAGTTAAGGTAGCAAAAAAAGTCTTTATGAGCGCTAGAAATTATAAAGAAGAACTTATTAGTTGCAGTAGAGAGCTAGATAGTACTTATAGTTGGAGTTATTTTTAATGTGGCAGCAAATAGTTATAAATAAACCAGCAGAAAAAGAAATTATTGCTACCACATTTGCTAATAAAGCAGTTTTTATAACAACTATAAATGGTAAGTTATTTTGCGCAGATAATATTTGCCCACATGATGGCGTGCCACTTAACCTTGGTTGTATAATTGATAATTGTATAAAATGTTCGTTACATGGTTTTAGCTTTAATTTAACAACAGGTGTTTGTAGTGAAAGCGGTATTGATAATTTAAATATTTATGATATTAAAATAGAAAATAATAAAATATGGTTGAAAAGTTAATTACATCTGTTATTGGCAGAGTTGCCACTGGAGCAGAGTTTAGTAAAAATATTAGTTTTGATGAAGCTCGTGATGTAATGGCTGATATTTTATCAGCTAAGGTCAAAGATGTACAAGCAGCAGTAGCTTTAATAGCTCTTAGAATGAAACGAGAAACTATAGCAGAAAATAAAGGCATTCTAAGCGCTATTATTGATAAAACAGCTAGAAGGCACGCTAAAGTAGAGCATCTTATAGATATAGGTGATCCATATAGTGGTTATAATCGTAGCGTACCTATTGCTACATTTTTGCCACCATTATTAGCGGAGTTAGGTCTTGCTTGTGTAATACATGGTACCAGCTCAATAGCACCAAAATACGGTCTTACACATCATCATATTTACCATGCATTAGGAGTAAATAATAATTTATCTATAACTAAAGCTGTCAATAGAATTGAAGATAAAAAAATATCTTGGAGTTATATAGCGCAACAGCAATATTGTTTAGCCTTGTATCAATTAACAGAACTTAGAAATGATATTATTAAAAGAACTGCAATTAATACTGTTGAAACTTTAATAGCACCAATTAAAGGCAAAAAAACTCATAGTATATTAGGATTTGTGCATAAACCTTATCCGCCTATATACGCAGAACTTACTAACTTTTCTGGTTTTGATACTGCATTACTTATTCGCGGGGTAGAAGGCTCTGTTGTGCCATCTTTAAGACAAAAAGGCTTAGTTATTTCTTATCAAGGAGTTAAAGAGATAGCCAGGGTAGAGATAACGCCAGATAGTTTAGGTATTAAACAAAATATACGCGCTATTAATTTACCAAATAAAAATATAACTGATTTAGCAAAATATAGCGCTTCACTTGGTATTGAAGCTATAAACGGTAAAAAAGGTGCATTTTATGATGCTTTAGTGTATAGTTGTTCTTATATTTTATGGCACATAAAATATACTGACTCTATAACAGCAGCAGCAGATATAGTAAGAGATACGCTTAATAGCGCTAAGATAGAAAAAAGAATAAGATGAAAACACAACAAAAAGGTTTTACTTTAATAGAGTTATTAGTAGTAATAGCTATTATAGCTATTTTAGCTGGTATAGCCGTTTCTAATTTTGCTGATAAACCAGGTAAAGCTAGAATACAAGCGGCTGAGTTAGATATAAAAACTATAACTAATGCGTTAGAATTTTATAAATTAGATAATTTAAAATATCCAACTACATCAAATGGTATAGCTATACTTATTACTAAGTATTTAAAAAATATGCCAAAAGATCCATGGGGAGTTGAATATAAATATATCAGCGATGGTAATACTTTTAATTTATATACTTATGGGGCTGATAAGCTAGCAGGCGGTGATGGAGAGAATAAGGACATCAAAGTTACACAATAATTATGGTTTTAGTTTAATAGAATTATT